>CAVPTJ010000009.1:0-113651 GCA_963708785.1 uncultured Gammaproteobacteria bacterium | reverse complement strand
GGAACCCCATGACACCCGCTCCGCGCCGAGCATACGGCGCGATAAACGTGCACTGCACCTGCGAAATCCGAGTCCTCGGTGCGGGGTGCGGGGCGACGGGATGTACAGCACCGTGTCGTCGCTACGCGACGAGAACGATTGGCAGCTTGCGACGTGTCTCTGCGACAGCGTGAAGGTTTGAGAAAGCGGTGATCGCGCGCAGGAAGCGCGCGGTCCGCAGCGAGCATCAGGGACGTGCTCTCTGCGGACGACTCCCTGAGCGAACGACAAGGTGCTTTCTTTGGTGACTTTCTTTGCACCGGCAAAGAAAGTTACCCGCTGGCCGCAGGACAGCGGAAGCTGTTGCTCCGACTCTAAAAGGAAAGCTGGAATCTAGCTTCCGCTGGAACGACGGGTGAGATGAGATGGCGCTGCACCTATGTTGCGAGAATCTGACGTGCTGCCCATCCCACCAACCCTTTCCCCGCTGGCGGGGAAAGGGAGGCCCGAATGCCAACATTACCAACCTACGAGCCGCAGGGAGAACGCAGGAACTCTCTTCCACGCTATCCTGACCTTAAACCTTCCACCGCCCCTCGGCGTCTAACACCACAAATGGACGGGTCCGTACTCCGCGTGAACATACCGACAGCCGAACCCCTTCGTGAGGACACGGTTTCCGCCCTGGTGCGCCGCGCGGTAGCCGGCGACACGCGAGCCTTCGAGTCGCTGTACCGCGACCACGTCGGCCGCATCTTCGGCACGATCCTCCGACTGGTCGGCATGGACCGCGCCCGCGCCGAGGAACTCACGCAGGAAGCGTTCGTGCGTGCGTGGCAGAAACTCGGCAGCTTCCGCCACGAAAGCGCGTTCTCGACGTGGTTGCATCGTCTCAGCGTCAACACCGCGTTGATGGCGTTGCGCAGCAAGCGCGACACCGAATCGGCCGACGAGCAGGCTCTGGAGCTGGCCGCCGGTGGTGAAGTGCCGTTCTGCGCGGCCGAGCGCGGCGACCTGGAACGCGCGGTGTCCAAATTGCCGCCGCGTGCACGCGCCGTGCTGGTGTTGCACGATGTGGAAGGCTGGAAACACGAGGAGATATCGAACGAGCTCGGCATGGCGATCGGCTCCTCGAAGGCACAATTGCATCGGGCGCGCGGACTGTTGCGTCGCGCCCTCGGAGAAGCGGCATGAGCGAATTCGAATGGCGTAACGGTATGCGCAAGATCGGCGGCCCGGTCGAGCTGGCGCGTGACTTGTGGCCCGACATCGAAGCGAAAATCGCAACGTTGCCGCAGCAGCGCCGCTCGCGCTTTCCCGCGTTCGCCATCGCGGCGACGTTGCTGGTCGCCTGCGGCGCAGCGTTGTTCGCGTGGCAATCGCAAACGCCTCGGGTCGCGTCGCAGCCCACCGTGGCGGTGACGAAGGCGGTGAAGCCGGTGATCAATGTCCTCGACAGGGACGACCGCGCGCCGCGCAAGGTACTCGCGAATGCCGCCGACGATCTCGACGACGCCAGCACCAGCATCCAGCAGGCGCTCGAACAGCGGCCGGATGCGGTGTTTCTCGTCAATCTGCTGAACAAGACCAACAGCCAGCGCCTGCGTGTGATGAGCAAATCCTACGCAGGCTAAACCGACAGGGTGGAATCATGAAAAAGTATACATTGCTCGCCGCTTCGATCTCGATCGCGCTCCTGGCGATATCCGTTGTGGCGATCGCCGCGGACAAGATCGAGCCGCACTCCATCGTCGCCGACAGCGGCGACAAGGACCTGCGCGAATCGTGGACCATCGCTGCCGACGCGCGCGTGGACATCTCCAACGTGCGCGGCACGGTCACCGTCACCGCGTGGGACAAACCCGAGGCGGAACTGAGCGGATCGCTCGGCGGCGATTCCAAACTCGACATCGGCGGCGACGCCGCTCACCTCACGCTCAAGATCACCGGCGCGAAAGATAGCTGGATGCACGGCAACGGACCGAGCACCGACAGCGACATCGTGCTGCGCGTGCCGCGTACCGCCGCGCTCGACGTGAGCGTGGTCAGTGCCGATGCGAACGTCAGCGGCGCGGCCGGCAAGACGCTGGAAGTGGCGAGCGTCAGCGGCGGCGTGACGGTGAGCAGCGGTGCACCGGATGTCGACGTGAACAGCGTCAGCGGCGACGTGGCCTTCGATCACGCCGGCGCGGCGATGACGCGCGCGCACCTGCAGACGGTCAGCGGCAACATCAACGCGAAAGGCATGGGCGGCCGCGTCAAGGTGGAAACGGTGTCCGGCGACATCGTCGTCGACGCCGGCGACGTGCAGGATCTGGAAGCGGGTACCGTGTCGGGCGATGCGAATCTCACGTTCGCACCGGCCGCGCACGCCAGTGTCAAGCTCGAATCGATGAGCGGCGACTTGCGCGTGCATCTGCCGGCGTCCGTGTCGGCGCACATCGAAGCCACCACGTTCAGCGGCGGCATCGACAGTGATTTCGGCAAGGTGCAGACCAAGGAAATGGGTCCGGGCAGCAGCCTCGACACACAGACCGGCTCGGGCGACGCGCGCATCAACGCGCAATCGTTCAGCGGCGATATCGAACTGCGCAAGAACTGACCCGCGCGAAACGCGCGGATCGTGCGGCTTGGGTGCAACGACGATCAGTGAAACGGCGTGTTGCGGTAGCCGTTCTGCTGCTGGTCGAGGAATTTCTGTGACGACTGGCGCGAATGCTCGATCTCGCCGTAGGTGCGGCAGGTGGTGGTCTGGATGTGCGAACCCATCGGGGCGGAGTGCTCGCAGACCAGGCGCTGGCTGTCGTTGTGGGTCAGCAGCATGTTGGCGTTTTCCTGATCGTTGAACAGCGTTACGCGGTCGCGCTCGTTCATCGTCCCCACCGAGCCGCCGCCTTTTTCCAGCAGCTGCGCCATGTCGTCCAGATCCTTGTTCACCTGGACCTTGTCGGCGGGCTTGATGTACTCGAAGCGGCCGCCCGCTTCCATCTCCAGACGGATGTTGGCGGCGAGCTCCTTGAATGTCTGCGTCGTGTCAGCCTTGACGAACTTCTTCGTCTCTTTGTCATCGGCGGCGCCCGCCGCGAGCGGCAGCGCGAGGAAGGCAATGAGGGCAATGGATTGCAATTTCATCAACGTGAACTCTCTGGTAGTGAATGACGGAAGCTTTCGCCGCGCTCGCACGTCGCCTGGGAATGTCGTCGGGTGTCGCCCGTGAACCGCGAACGCATTTGCTACGTAAACAATCGTACACAGAAGCAACGCGTCGAGTCAACGAAGTTTTTCGTACATTGCGTAGCCCACTTTTCCACCGTTACGCGGGCACGAGGTCGAAAGCAATCGTCAGGCGCGTTCCCGTGCCGGAAAACGGCACCGTACCGTGCCACAGGTGCGAGGGAAACAGTGCCAGGAGGCCCGGCTCAGGGCGAATGAAATGCTCGGCGCCGAGTGCCGGCTGCGTCGGCATTCCCGGTTCGCCGAATTTGAGCCAGCCCTGCTGGTCGCTGGCAATGGCCGGCGGCAGGTCGATGTAGCATGCCGAGGACAGCCAGCCCTCCGGATGCACATGGTCGGTATGGAATCCACCGGGCTGCAATTGCACCGACCAGATGCCGGCGATGGCGTAGCGTCCGGTGTTGCGGCGCCGCGTCGGATCGGCGCCGTGACCGATCGCCGCGATGTGCCGGTGGATCGGTCCGTCGATGGCCTTGAAGAACGCGCGTACCGCGGCGTCGTCGACTTCGGCGAGATTGCGCGTCGTCTGCGTTCCATGACGAAGCGACTGATACACCGGATGCGTCGTCAACGTGTGCAAGCGGCGCAGGCTGGCGGCCAGATCGGCGAGATAGCTCGCAAGATCGGGCCAACCGTCCGGCGTGTCGATGGTCCACGCGTGGACCAGACCCGCGTAATCGGCGATCGCGCGATAGCGCACGTCGCCGCGCAACCGAAGCGATGTCGTGAGCAACGCGATGATGCCTTGATCGTCGGGCCGGCGCTGCAACGCGTCGCGCGTTAGCTGCTCGACCTCCTCGGCGCGGCCCCCGTGAAGCAATGCGCCGCAGAGTTGGCCGAGCGCATTCGCGTTGTCGGGCATCGCGTGCGCCGCGCGCCGCGCGTAGTCGAGCGCGCGCGGCGAACCGATTTTCAGGGCGGCTTCGCTCGCCGTGAGCAGCAACGGCGGCGACGCATCCGCGCGTCGCGCTATGTCATCGAGCAGCGCGAAGCACGCTTGCGCATCGCCGGCGCTCTGCAGCACGGCTGCCTTGACGGTGAGCAGCGCCTGATCGGTCGGACGCTGACGCAACGCCTCGTCCAGTTCACGCGTGGCCGCCGCCGCGTCACCCGTACGCATCCACAGCAACTGTGCGAGTTCGCGCTGTGCGTCGACGTAGTCGGGTTTGCGTAAACACGCTTCACGCAACGCACGCTCGGCATCGTCGAAACGATCTTCGCCCACAGCCGCGGTGGCGACGATGAACCACAGTTCGGCCGAATCGGCACCTTTGTCGAGCGCACGCTGAGCCGATTGCGCGGCGGATGAAAAATGGTTCGCGCTGGCGAGCGCGCCGGCGTGACGCGCCTGCACGGACGCGTCGGCCGGTTGCAGCGCAATCAGCCGCTCAAACGTACGCGCGGCATCGTCGAAATGTTCCGATGCATTCGCGGCGTTGGCGAATTCGGTGAGCGTATCGGCATCCGCGCTCGGCGACGAGGCGCGCGGCGCAATCAGCGTGCGCGCTTCGTCCGCACGTCCGCGCCGCAGCAGCAGCCGTGTCAGGCTGAGCAAGGGGCGCGTATAGCCCGCGGCATTCGCAATCGCGGCACGCAATGTCGCTTCGGCTTCATCGAGTCGACCGTCCTCGGCGAACAAGTCGCCGAGCGCGGTCAACACCGGCGACCAGCGCGGATTCACCGCGGCGGCCGCGCGCAATTCGCGTTCCGCACCGGCGCGATCGCCGATGGCCTGCAGCGCACCGGCGAGCAGGCGGCGCGCCTCGACCAAATTCGGTTCGCGGCGCACCAGCGGTTCGAGCACGCTGCGCGCCTGCGAGAACTGGCCCGCCTGCAGCAGCGACGACGCCTGGTGCATCGTCTGCAGGGTCAGCGGTGACGGCGCGCTCATGCGCCGGATTGTACGTCGGCTGGAAACAGCGATTCGATCTGCGCAACGAATGGCGCATAGCGGCGCCAACGGCCGATCGAGCGCGTATACACCGGCTGTCGCGCCTGCCACACGCTGGCGGTCGTGATGGCGGTGGTCGCAGCAATTGTGCTCTCGCCCGACAGATCGAGAAATTCCGAGATGCGTTGCAGGGCGGCGTGCTCGTCGCCGACGAGTTGTTCGTAATCGACGTCGAGCCAGCGAAGCCGTGACCTCGCGCGCGCGTCGCCGATGATCTGGCGGTAACCGTTCGCAAATGCCGCGATCGATTCGAACCGGTACGAGAAGGCGAGGTCCGGATGCGCGAAATATTGCTGCCAGATCGACAGCGAGCAGTCGCGCAAGCCACGCCGGCAATGCAGGATGCGTGCATCGGGAAACAGCGCTTCGATGAACGCGAGGTGGCGGAAGTTGAGCGGATTCTTGTCGATGACGAATTGCGCTGGCGCGTCATCGCGGCGCATCTGTGCGGCGATGATCGTGCCGACAGAGGCCAGCGCCGCGGGATCCTGCAACTGACCACGCTCCCGCAGGTGCGAGTGCAGGGCACCGATCCAGTGCAGTTCGCCGCGATCGCGCACCTGCGCATGTTGCGCCAGACGCAAGGCGAGCAGCGTCGTGCCCGAACGCGGCAGGCCGACGATGAACACCGGTGTGAAATCCGTAGCGACGCGAACAGGCGGCAACGCGCGAGCGCGACGCACCGATTCTACTTCCTGGGTCCACGCTGCGGAGTTCCACGGTTGCCGCGCGGCGGCGGTGGCGTTTGCGACAACGAGCACCGACGCCGCGTCGGCGAAGCGGCCGAGGTCGTCAAAAATTTTGCCGAGCGCGAAGCGGGTGCAGATGCGCGTGTTGTCGTCGCGCGACTGCGTCAGCCCACGCAATGCGCCGATGTCGGCGTCGCGTTCATCGGTATAGCGACGGCACTGCACGATGCGCAGCCAACTTGCCGGACGTGCGGCGGCGGCGCGCCGCAAAGCCGGTGTCGCGGCGGTGAAATCGCCGACGGCGAGCAGCGTTTCGCCGGCCAGCGCGTTCGAGGCAGCGTCGTCGGGCCAGCGTTGCGCGACGTCGGTCGCGATGGGAACAGCGGCCTCGAACGCGCCGCATTCGCGAAGGAATTCGAGCGCGCCGATGGCGATCTCGCGTCGCGCCGGATCGGTTCGCCAAAGATCCACGATCACGTGCGCGGCTGCGTTCGTCCGCCCGCGTTCGCGCAGCATGTAAGCGAGCGAATAGGCGGCGTCGCGAAGTGCTGGTGCTCGCGCGAGCGCTTCGCGGAATGCGGCTTCGGCTTCGTCGATGCGTCCCAGCACGCGCAATGCGTTGCCGCGCCGGTAACGCAGCGCGGCGTGCTCGCCGACCGTACGCAGTGCCTGATCGAGCAGGGCGAGTTCGCCGTCGAATGCGCCGCGTGCGAACAGGCCGTCGGCGACATCGCACCACACGACGGCGTCGGGGCGCGCCGCGGTCATTTCTGCGATGAGACGATTCAACGCCGCGACCATACCTTCGCCGGTGGTGTGCCGATCGAATGCGGCGAGCCACGCGATGGCGTCCATCAGTAACCCGCCGGCACGTAGCGGAATTCCGTCATCGTTTCGCGATGCGCGGCGACGATGCGTTGCACCTGCTCGTGCGACAGCGCTTCGCGCCATTGGTTGGCGCGTCCGGCGCGGAAAAAATGTTTGCCCTTGATCGGCACTTCGACGAAGCCGTCGCGCTTTTCCATGCCGGACAAGGCGGCAAAGCTCGCGTGCTTCACGGCGCGTTCGATGCGTGCGCGATCGTTGCCCGCGCCGATCAGCGCGGCGACCTTGCCGAACGTCTTGAGCGGCTTCTCCAGCAAATCTTCGTAGCGGACGACGACCACGCGCGGGCCTTCGAGCGCCGCCCAGCTCCGCACGTTCAGCGACCACGAGCCGAGCAGTTCGGTCACGAACAGCTCGCTGTTCTCGGTGGCGGCGCGTTCGTCGTTGAGGAAATCGATCGCGGCATCGAGGCCGATGCCGAAGTGGTGCGACATGCTGATCACCACATCCAGCGGATTGCGCACGACGTATACCGCGCCGGCCGTGACGAGCGGCTCGTGCAGCGGCACGCCGTCGAGCGCGCCGGTCATGCTGTGCGTCTTCACAAACACCGTGCGCGGCGCGGCGGCGGCAATCGCGGTGTGCACGCGCGGACGCAGCGCGAGCAGTTCGTCGAGCGTCATCGCGGTGTTCGGCTTGCCGGCAAGTTGCGCGTAGCGTTCCGGATCTGCCTCCAGCGCGCCGTAGTTCGGCAGTTCGGCGAGCGGCACCGGCGTTGCGCGGTTGGCGACGAGATTGGCGAGGAACGCGCGAATCCAGGTATTACCGGATTTCGGATACGAGGCGAGCCAGACGATGTTGCCCATGCGCGCGCTCAGCGTTTTGCGCCGGACAGCGGCACGCCGAGCGCGGCGCGCAACGGATCGAGCAGCGCGCCGTAGCGGTCGGTGCGCGCGGTGTCGCGGCGCAACGGTTCGCGCACTTGCGTGGCGCTCGGCGTGTGCACTTCGCGCGCAGCGGTTTGGAACGAGAGGCAGGCGTCCTCGAACGGCAGGTCGCAGAAGGCGAGCAGGTCGCGGACGGTCTGCTCGGGCTGGGCGATCAGGTGTTCGTATTGGACTTGCGTCACGCGTGCCGGATAAAGCCGTGCCCAGTGTGCGGCCGCGCGATCGAAGTCGCGCCAGAACGCGGCGAGATCGTTGAAGTCGCGCGCGTATTCGTTGTCGGCCAGATGTTGGCGATAGCACGAGAAACAGGTTTCCAGCGGATCGCGGCGCACGATGACGATGCGCGCCGACGGCAGCATGGCGTGGATCGCGCCGCTGTAGAACCAGTTGTACGGCAGTTTGTCGGTGAAACGCGGCCGCCGTTCGCGCCAGCGTGCGGTGCGCTGCAGATAGCGGCGGCCCAGACGCGTCCAGTCCTGCGGCGACATCGCGGCGATCCACTGTGGAAAATATTGGCGCCGCTGTGTCGATTCTTCGGTCAGCGCTGCGGGCACGTCCGGCAGTTCGCCGGCGCCTTCGACCTGCGAATGCGCGGCGAGCATCTGTTCGATCAATGTCGATCCGGAACGCGGCAGGCTGACGACGAAAATCGCTTCGCCGCCAAGGGCGGAATCGTCCGCGCCCGTCGGCGGCGGCGTGAACGCGTCGAGTACGCGGTCGACCGCCTGCCGATGCGCGGCCGCGTCCCAGTGCGCGCGCTCACGCATCAGTCGGTGCGCGGCGGCGAGTGCGTCGAAAGCACCGGCGTAATCGCCCGCGTCGTCGAGCGCTTTTGCCAGCGCCATGCCGGTGGCGACGCGATCGGCGACACCTGCGTTCGAAGCGACGGCGCTGCGCATGCGCGCGACATCGCCTGCATCGAAGGCCACGTTGCGCAGTTCGGCGATTCCCCACCAGGCCATGCCGGCGCGCGGTTCCTGTGCGAGCACGCGGCGGTATTCGGTCATCGCGGCTTGCACGTCGCCTTGCGCTCGCAGCGTGTCGGCGAGGATGACGCGCGCGTTGAACTGGTCGGGCGACAATGCCACTGCACGTCGCAACGCATCGCTGGCCTCGCGCACGCGCATGCTGCGCATCAGCGCGAGGCCGAGATTGAACCAGGCCACGGAGAGATTCGGATCTCGTGCAGTCGCATCGCGCAGTGTGTCGATGGCGTCGTCGTAGCGTTGCGCGCCGATGAACGCCGCGCCGAGGGTATTGCGATACAGCGCATCGCGCGGACGCAACGCGACGGCGCGTTGCATGATCGCCACCGCTTCGTGCGGATGGCCTTGCAGCGAGTGCAGGCCGGACAACAGGCGCAGCACTTCCGGATGCGCGCTATGGGTCTTGAGGAGAATCTGCAGCGCGGCGTCCGCGTCGTTGGCGCGACCGAGTTCGAGGGCGCGCGCCGCTTTGAGCACTTGATCGATCGCTGGCGGCGGAAGCCCGGCCAGGCGCGAATCGGCGGGCGGCGACGTGGTGTTCATGACGGGCGACGCGCTGCGGCGAACGACTGCGTGTTCATCCGAACGTCAAGTAGGTGGAGACGATGTACTTGTCGTTGGAAACCGGCGGCAGGCCGGCGTGTTGGAACATCCAGTAGGGCGGAAACATGAGCAGGCGTCCGACACGCGCATCGACGCGGATGCCGAGATCGCAGAATTCGGTTTCGCCGCCCTGGGTGACATCGTTGAGGTACCACAGGAACACGAGATAGCGGTTGCTCTTTTCCGAGTGCGAGTCGTAGTGCGGCTGGAAGTTGTCGTCGGTGCCGGCGCGGTAGCGCTTCATCACCAGCGGATCGGTCGTCGGACGCGCGGGGATCGGCAAGGTAAGTTTCAATCGTTCGTTGTAGATGGCGAGGTATTTTTCGAGTTCGGCGAGGAAAAATCCGAGGAATGCCTTGTCGGCGATCGGCGTGAGATTCAGTTCCATCCACGAACTTTGTTCGAGTCCGGCGCGATGGCCGCGACCGTTGGGAACGACGATGTTCATCTGCTCGAAGGAATCGATCATCTGCCGGCAGAATTCCGGTTTCAGCGCGCCATCGAACCATTGCACGTAGCTGCGCAGGTTTTCCACGGCGATGGTGGGTGCGTCAGGCATGGTAGCCCCAGTGCCGCATGACCGGTTCGAGCACCGGCAGCACCGGCTCGAAGTAACGCTGGTAACGCCGCCAGCGATCGACGGCTTTCTTGTTCGGCGGTTCGATCACCTGCGTGTAGCTCGGCGTGCTGATGAAGCCCTTGTCGCGCGCGTGCTGGTCGTAGCGCAGCATCGGAGCGGCATTGTCGAGTTCGAGAAAATCGCCGATACGTTGCGTGTTTGTCGTGAAATCGTCGAGCAGATCCTCGTAGCGCGAACGGATGAGGTGCGGCTTGAACAACTCCGCGTGATGAATCCAGAACTGCATCGCCGTCACGTAGCCGCTCGCGAGACGCTCCAGGCTCGAACACAGCACGGCGAACGAATTGGAGCGGAAGTGCTGCATGTAGTTGCTGAGCAGCACGTCGCACGGATGGCGCAGCGCAAGGATGATCGGCGCGTTCGGGAACAGGCGATAGATCAGCGGCAAGCGCAGCATGTTGAGCGGATTCTTGTCGACCAGGCGCTGGCCCTGCGTACGCGCGGCGACTTTCGATGTGAGCTTCCAGTAAATCGCTCGCAGCTCGTCGCACTGCTGCGCATCGAGCTTGCCGAGATCGAACGGATAGGCGTAGCCGTAACGGCTCATGCCTTCGACCAGATCCTGCAGGAACGCGCGCTCGTCCATGGCCTGCAGACTCGGATGCGCGTCGAGCATCTGTTCGAGCATGGTCGTGCCCGAACGCGGAAAGCCGACGATGAAGACCGGCGACTCGGCGCGGCTGGGCGCGGGCAGATCAGGCCAGGAAGCGAACTGTTCCGCATCGACCCATCGCGTCGCGGTGCGCAGCGGTTGCGCGCCGGGTTCGAGCAGTTCCGGCAGCGATTGCCGCGCAAGTTCGATCTGCAGCGCGTGCGCTTTGGCCAGCGCATCCATCGTGGCGTCGACGTCGCCTTGTTTGTCGCAGGCCTTGGCGAGCGGGAAAAACAGATTGTCGTCGCGCCAGGGATTGATGTCGCTTTTGTCGCTGCGCGTGGCTTCCTGCTGGGCGATCATCGACTCCAGCAGTTCGCGCGCTCGGGCGGGATCTTTCTCGCGCATCGCAATCGCTGCACGCGCCGTGTTTATTTCGGCGACCAATGTCGGATTGTCGATGCTCTCCATCGGCGGCAGGCGGGCGAGCATCGCGCGCGCCTCATCGAGCCGGTTGACGCGCTCGAACATCACCGCCAGATGCGCGATCGCGCGCAGGTTGTTCGGATTGGCGCGCAGCAGATTCTCGAAGATGCGCGTGCCGTCTTCGGCTTTGCCGAAGTGCGTCATCAGGATCGCGAGTTCCAGCGCGAGGTCTTCGCCGAGGTCGTTCCACGTGCGCCACGGCTCGATGAGTTGTTCGGCCATGTCGCGGCTGTCGAGCGCGAAGCACATCTGCGCAGCGTAGATGCGCGCCTCGGGCGAGGACGGATCGAGCGCGTGCGCCTTGAGGAAACATTCGCGCGCCGGCGGGTAGATGCCGCGCTGGAGCAGCAGGTAGCCGAGATTCATCAGCGCTGTGTAATAGCCCGGCTCCAGTTCGATGGCGCGGCGATACGCGTCTTCGGCTTCGCGCACCTGTCCGGCGCTGCGCAAAACGGTGCCCAGGTTGTTCCAGTGCATGGCCGACTGCGGCAGAAGGCGCGTCAGGTTACGGTAGACGTCCGCGGCCTCGCTCGAACGACCCTGTGTTTGCAGGCACACGCCGAGGATGATCATCGCGTCCTCGTCGGACGGCTTGAGCTGGAGGAAGCCGCGCGTCAGGCGCTCAGCCTCCTGCGCCTGACCGCTCATCAATGCCTGATTGATCGCCTCGATGGGCAGTTTGACCGCGGTTTGCATGAAATCCGTACACGTAAAAGATGCTGGCCGACGCGTATTGTGACGCAGAATCGGGCGACTCACACGATTGAAATGGCGTCGGCGTTCGTCAAGGCAACGCGCGGCCGTTATCATCACTGCGATGCGACCGATCATTCCGATTCCTTCACTGGCCGACACCGAATCGGCACGTCTGACTGCTGAGATGATCGGCGCCGCGCATGAGATGGCGGCTTGCCCCGATATCGCCGCGTTCGCCGCGACGGGCTGGCTGCGCGACGATTTTTTCGATGCGCTGAATCGCTTCTATGCGGCGTACGATGCCTACATTTCGCACAACATCGGCGCCAGCCGCTTGCGCATCCAGTGCGCGGCCGGCTGCAGCCGCTGCTGCCGGCAGATGGTGCATGGCGTTTATGGATTCGAGATCGTGAATCTGTATCGCGCGCTGCGATCGCGTCCAGATTACGAGCGCATCCACACGATCTTTCTGAAAGAGGCGATGCTGTTCGAGTCGATGCGCGACGGCGTCACGCCGGCGGACGGGGAAAAATTCCATAACGTGCTGCGCCGATACGCGGCAAGCGGCAATTGGTGCGCGTTGCTCGTCGACAACAAGTGTTCGGCTTACGCGCAGCGGCCCGTGCCGTGCCGGATGTATCACAGCCTGACCGATCCGATCCTGTGCGTCACGCCGATCGGGCACACGTTCAACCTGGAACCGCCGAAGGCGGCCGCGGAAATGCTGGATGCGCTCGATGCGCGTCTGGCCGTTCCGTATTCGGATTTTCTCGCTCAGGGCCTGGTCGCGTTCGGCGCGAAGCGTCAGTTCCGGCCGTGGGATGTGCGGTCTGCTTCGTAACGCACAGACATAAAAAAGCCGCGCGGTCTCCCGCGCGGCTTTGAAGGTTCCGCAAAAGTCCGATCAGAACTTCATCGTCACCTTGGCCCAGTAGAAGCGGCCGATGGTGTCGTACGTGTTCACGTCGGTGTTCGCGTTCAGCACGTTCTGCTGATACAGGATCGGCGGCTGCTTGTCGGTCAGGTTGTCCACGCCCACTTCCACCAACGTGTTGATCGGCTCGATGTTGTAGCCGGCGTTGAGGTAGTGATACGTCTGCGCACCGTAGTGATAGACCGAGGCGCCGGCCGGCGTGTAGGCGCCGTCCGCGGAAGCCGACGGGCCCAGATCCGGTTCGGCGTAGCCGACCGTGATGCGGCCGATGTACTTGGCGCGGTAACCGATGTTGAACGGTCCCATGGTCCAGTCGACGTTGCCCAGGCCACGCCAGCGCGAGAAGTTGCCGAAGGTCTTGTCGAAGTGACCGGCCAGACCCTGCGTGAAGCCCGGCTGCGCGATGTCGTATTCTTCGATGTACGTGCCATTCAGGCCGACGCGGAAGTTGCCGAAGGACGTCTCAGGTAGACGGTACGTGAAGCCTGCGTCCACACCCTTGGTGGTCAACGTGCCGGAGTTGAACGGCGACTCGAACACGTACTTGAGCTGACCGATGCTCGAACCGGAGTTGTTGCGCAGGATCAGGTTGCACGCCTGGCCGCCGCTGACGAAGCACTGGGTCAGGATGGTCTGCGCGATGCCCGGGCCGGAGATGATCAGGTTGTCGAGGATGATGCGGTAGTAGTCCGCATTCAACGACAGACCGTTGATCCACTGCGGGTCGTACACGAAGCCGTAGTCGTACGACTTGCCGTGTTCGGGCTGCACGTGGACGTTGGTGCCGAGGTTCGAGTTGGCGTACTGCGTACCCGAGACGATGCCGTTGGTCTGGCTGGTGCCGGTGTTCTGGAACGTATAGCCCTGGCACGCCGGGTTCGACGCAACGGCGGCCGAGCCGCACGGGTCGACGGCGGTCGGCGAGTCGCCGGCCGGGCCGCGGAACAGATCGGTCGCGGTCGGCGCGCGGAACACCTTCGACACCGTGCCACGCAACAGCAGGTCTTCGATCGGACGGAACTCGATCGCGGCCTTCCAGTTGTTGGTGCTGCCGAAATCCGAGTACTTCGAGTAACGATCACCCAGATCGATGTTCAGCGAATGCACGAACGGCAGATCCTTGAGCACCGGGATCAGCAACTCGGCGTAGCCTTCCTTGACGTTGAAGCCACCCTGCTGCGGCGAGGAGCAGATCGAGCCCGGGCCGGCGCAGGTGAAGTTGAGGTTGCCGTCGGTGTTGGTCGCGTTGGTCTGGATCAGCGGATCGACCGCGCTATGCACGTATTCCTTGCGGTACGAGCCGCCGGCTGCGAGCTGCATCGGGCCGGCCGGCAGGTCGAACAGGTTGCCGTTGACGCCGGCTTCGTACTGGCGCATCTGGTAGGTGAAGTGCGTGAACGGCGAGATCTTGGCGCTGTTCAACGCGGCGATCGTGTTCGGATCGTTGATGTTGAACAGGTTGATCGGGCTGCATGCACCGGACGCCGCACCGGACGCCGAGCAGCTGATGCCCGCGGCGATGGCGCCGTAGTTGATGTAGTCGATGTCCTGACCTTGCTGGCTCAGGTGGCCGTAGCTGTAATCGACGTTCCAGTTCCAGCTCGAGTCGCCGAAGTTGCCCTTGAAGCCGAACGTCGCCAGGTCATGCTCGGTGGCGAAATCGGTGGCGCGATTGCCGATGCTCGACAGACGCGACTTGAACTCGCTTTCCGAAGCGCCGGTGGTCGGATTGATACCGAAGGCGACGCCGAACGGGTTGTAGAAACCATCGGCCGGGATGTAGATGCCGTCGGCCTGCGCATCCAGCGGAACCGGCGCGATCTGCAACCGAGACACGGTCTTGTTGTGATAGAACTCGCCGTACGCTTCGATGTTGTCGGTGAGCTTGTAGTTGCCCAATGCGAACAGGCCGGTGCGCTCGCTCGGGGTCAGGTCATAATTGCCGACCGCTTGGTAGTTGAACGCGTCTTTCGACGGGTTGTAGCACCGATAGTCGGAAAGCGCCGTACCGCTACCACTCTGCAGTGTAACGCGGTTGCCGCTGCTGCTCGTACACCCATACTGTGAGCTGATCAGGCTCGACGGCAGCGAGATGGCGCCCGTCGGAGTGCGGCTCGAACCCGAATGCGCGACGTAACCGGTGTTGTAGCGGTACAGCGCGTCATGCGAGTAGGAGCGGTTGGCAGCAGAAACCGAATCCTGCTTGTTGTAGTTGAAGCCCAGGATGATGCTGCCCTTGTCGGTCGACTGACCGAACATGCCGTGCACCGCCTTGCGCTGACCGTCGTCGCGGTCGGAGATACCGTAGTCCAGACCGAACTCGGCACCCTGGTAGTTGCTGCGCGTGATGATGTTGACCACGCCCGCGACCGCATCCGAACCGTACACGGTGGAGGCGCCTTCGGTCAGCACTTCGATGCGCTCGACCGCGTTGATCGGAATCATGTTCAAGTCTTGCAACTGCAACGGAATGCGATGGCCGTTGATCAGCAGCAGCGAACGGGCCGAGCCCAGGCCGCGCAACGAGATCGTCGACGCACCGGTACCGCCGCCGTTGTTCACGTTCGGGTTCAGGGCCGCACCGGCAATCGCCGGCAGATCCTGCACCAGGTCGCCCACCGTCAGCTTGCCCGACTGCTGGATGACCTGACGGTCGATCGTCTGCACCGGGTTGGCCGTCTCGATGTCGACGCGGCGGATATTCGAACCGGTCACCACGATGGTTTCGAGGGACTGGCCTTTGGTATTGGTCGTACTCGCGTCCTGCGCATAGGCAGTAACGGTTCCGGCCGATGCGACGGCGCCTAGCGACAAAGCCAGACGAACCGCCGACGAAAGCTTATTCACGTCGAGTCTCATTACACACTCTCCAACGTCAGGGTTGTTTAAACAGATTCGGGACAAGTTCCTTCCTGGAACCGCCAAAACGGCACGCCACAGAGCCAAAAATGGCAAACCAAAAGTTTCGGCAGCGGACGATACTAGCAACATTTGCTTAACATGGGAATCCCTGCGTCCTGAAACACGCAAGCGATTGAACCTGCTAAGTCTTTTGCCTCAGAGCAGAGGCTGCGGAAGGGCAGAATCAGCGAGTGGTACGACGCGAATCGTGTTCTGCCAACACGAAACGATCACAAGTCCTGATGATATTGGACGTAAGGAACGCGCGATTGCGTCATATCCGGCTCGTGCGCTGTCGGTTCGACCATCGCCGGAAGATTTCCCGAAGACCACAGGTTCTGCGCGCCGATACTGAACACGCCGCGCCACGGCGCCCGCCAGGAAATACCCAGATCCAGACTGCTCCAGCGCTGTCCGCTGTTGAGTAGATCCGCCGGTCCCAGCACATGGCCGACCACGACGCCGCTGAAATCGCCACGGCGTACACCCACGCTCAGCGCCGCCTGATTGAGGTTTGGCAACGCCGTCGCATTGCCGGGTATTTCGAGTTGGATGCGTCCGAACGCGGCGCTCAGGTCGAGGCTCTGGTTTTCGTCGAAATGCCAGCGCCCGCCCGCGTTCACGGTGGAACTTTGCAGGCTGGCCAACTCGATGCCTGGAATGACCAGCGTTGGAGCATTGCCATTCGTGCCGCTGAACACGTCCCAGAAAGTCGGCTGCGGAACACCGCCGAAGCGCTGCGTATCACCGGCGTGCAGCCACGACAAACCATAGCTCAGATCGACGTCGAGATTGCCTGCCGTGACGCCGGTACCCAGACGCAGCGCGCCATTCGTGACGCGCGTGGAAGCGGCGAGGCAGCGGCTATCGAGTCCGAACGAAAAAGCCGGATTGCATTCCAGCGCGTTGGCGGTGGAATAGGTCGGCGCTAGTACTACGCCGCGCTCGAAATTCGCATAGGCGCCGACGTTGTCGCGCAAATGCACGCCGACGCCGGAACTGACGAAATCGGTGACGTCGATGAACTTCAGATCAGAAACCGGATCGAGGCGCGGAGCCGGCGACAGCGTCGGCGCGCCCCCGCTGGTGTTGGAACCCATCGCGACGATAGCGAGAATGCGGCCGTCCGGCGTGCTCCACAGCGGCATCACACCTTGCGCCTGGTTCGGCGCGGGGTTGCCGATGGTCGCCGGCGAATAGAACAGCTCATCGAAGATGCGCGGCGAATTATCCGCCTGAAGCAGGGTGACGTTCGGCGTCTGCGCGCGCGCAAGCGGCTGTGCCAGCATCAAGCCGGTCCACAGCAGCAGCGACAAAGTGGCAGTAATCGAACGCATAGGCCTGACGGTAAGTTTGTCCTTAAGACTATGTGAGAGAACGGTGAGTTCCGTGCCGTACGTCCCAAAAAATGCACGGCACGAGGGTCGGTTCGACTATACCAAACTTATGAAAAACTAACAATCCTTACGCGCCGGCCCGTTCTCTGCATGGTGTTCAGTCTAGGCTTCTTATCGGCTGCCGTCCGGATTTCCTAAAACTCGCTACACTAGCGCCGTAAACAAGGGGTCGTATGCGTTCGCGGTATTCTCTAGGCGGTACAGGATATTTTTCCGATCAACGGCTTAGCCGATTCCATCGGCAGCCGCCGGCGCGCTAGAGCTCGATGCCCGCCCGTCCGCCCGTTGCCGTGGTGAAGCCTGCCGCAGGTCTCACCGTCGTGCCCGACGGCACGATGCCGCTGCCCACTCCGATGCTGCTCGACATCCTCAAGGCGACGCATGCGCCGTCACTCGCGGCCGCCGTGCGCCGGATCGCCGGCGAATGGGTCGGCGCGAGCGCCGCGGAAATCTATCTGCTCGGTTCCGACGAGCGTTCGCGCGATCCGGATTCCGATTCGCAACGGCTAATGCGCCGTGTCTACGAGACGAATGCGCGTGTCGTCGAGACGACCGGCATGGCCAGTCATGCGGTCCACGTCGCCGCGCCATTGCACGTGCAGGGTCTGTTGACCGGCGTGCTCATCGTCACGTTGCCGCTGGTGGTGTGGGATCGCGAAGAAGGCCGCACACGCTGGACGCATCTGTTGCAGTTGCTTGAACTCAGGCTCGATCAGTTGCGCACGCTGAAGGACATGCAACAGTCGGTGACGCATCTGGAAGAAGCCGAGCGTCTGCAGCGCGCGTTGTTCGCGATCGCCGAGCAGGCCAGCGCGGATCGCGACATGCCGGAAGTCTTCCGCAGCCTGCATGAAATCGTCGGCAGCCTGATGTACGCGGAAAATTTCTATATCGTGCTGTTCGATCCGGTGCGCGAGACATTGCGTTTCGCCTATTTCGTCGACGTCGCCGACACCGAACCGCCGGATACGTCGGAAGACTTGCCGATGCGCGATCGTGTCGGCAGCCTGACCTGGCATCTGCTCAAGCGCGGCACCGCGATGCGCGGCACGCTAGATCAGATCGAGGCGGAAGTCGGCAAGATCGCCAATTTCGGCCCGGACTGCGTCGACTGGCTCGGCGTGCCGCTGTTGCGCGGCGGCAAGGTGGTCGGCGGTATAGTTGTGCAAAGTTATACCGAAGCGGCGCGCTACACCGACCGCGATCAGGCGCTGCTCACCTACGTGGCGCAGCACATCCAGACCGCACTGGAACGGCGCTCGGTGCATGAGGAACTCGAACGCCGCGTCGCCGAGCGCACCGATGCGCTGCGCGAAGCCAACCGTCTTTTGCAGCAGCAGGTGCTCGAGCGCCAGCGCGGCGAACGGCTGCAGGCAGCGCTGTTCCGCATCGCCGAACTTGCCAACAGTACCGAGAGTCTCGAGGAATTCTATGCGGCGGTGCATCGCGCAGTCGGCGGTCTCCTCTACGCGCGCAATTTCTACATCGCGCTGCTGACCGAAGATCGCGAACATCTCACATTTCCGTATTCGGTCGACGAACGCGACGAGAAACGCGCCCCGCGCAAACTCGGTACCGGCCTGACCGAATACGTGCTGCGCACGGGCAGCGCACTGCTGGCCGACCGCGCGGGTCTCGAGCGCCTGTATTTGAGCGGTGCCGCGCAGCCGATCGGTACGCGCTCGCGAAGCTGGCTCGGCGTGCCGCTTATCTGCGCGGATCGCACCGTCGGCGTGCTGGTCGTGCAGAGTCATTCCGACGAGCACCGCTATACGCCGCGCGATCAGGAACTGCTGACGTTCGTCTCGTATCACATCGCCAATGCACTGGAACGCAAACGCAACGCCGAATCACTCAAGCAGGCATACGGCGAACTGGAACTGCGCGTCATCGAACGCACCAGCGAACTGGCCGCGGCCAATCGCGAATTGCGCGAGCACATTGGCGTGCGCGAACGCATGGAGCGGCAGCTCAAGCATGAAACGCTGCACGACGCGCTGACCGGCCTGCCGAACCGCAACTTCCTGCTCGACCGGCTGGGTCAGGCGCTTGCGCAGTTCACGCGCGATCCGCGCCGTAGCTTCGCCGTGCTGTTCCTCGATCTGGATCGTTTCAAGATCATCAACGATTCGGTCGGTCATCTGGTCGGCGACGAACTGCTCAACGAAGTCGGCGGACGCATCGCCGCGTGCCTGGAACCGCGCGATCTCGTAGCGCGTTTGGGCGGCGACGAATTCGCGATCCTGCTGCACGACATCGAAGACATCGAGGACGCCTGCGAACAGGCGCAACGCATCATCGACGCACTCAACGCGCCGATCCGACTTGGCGGTAAAGAAGTTTTTACGTCCACGAGCATCGGAATCGC
Source organism: uncultured Gammaproteobacteria bacterium (assembly GCA_963708785.1). Taxonomy (GTDB): domain Bacteria; phylum Pseudomonadota; class Gammaproteobacteria; order Xanthomonadales; family Rhodanobacteraceae; genus Rudaea. The sequence goes on along the minus strand of CAVPTJ010000009.1, from coordinate 94,423 downwards.
GATTTCGTCGTCGCGCTATCGCAAGGCCGAGGAGTTGTTGCGTGACGCCGACGTCGCCATGTACCGCGCGAAGGACGACGGCCGTCATCGCTTCGCCGTTTTCGACGAACATCTGCACAAACGCGCGATGCAGCTTTTGGAACTCGAAAGCGACCTGCGTCACGCGATTGCGCGCAACGAGTTCACACCGTATTTCCAGCCGATCGTGCGCCTGGCCGATCGCGTGATCATCGGGCATGAGGCGCTGTTGCGCTGGATGCATCCGCAGCGCGGATTGCTGGCGCCGGCCGATTTCCTTTCCGTCGCCGAAGAAAGCGGCGCGGCGGAACTCATCGACTGGCTGATGTTCGAGCGCGTGCTCGAAATCGCGCCGCCCCTGCTGGAAGGCGGCAAGTTCATCGGGTTGAACCTGTCGGGCCGACACTTCCGCTCGGAGACGCTGGACGAAAAACTGCTCGCACTGCTGCGGCAACACGACATTCGCCCGGAAAGCCTGCGCCTTGAAGTCACCGAGCGCATGCTGATCGAGAACCCGCCTGCGGCGAAGCGCACGCTCGAATCGCTGCGCGCGCAAGGACTCGCGGTTTCGCTCGACGACTTCGGCACCGGTTATTCCTCGTTGAGCTATCTGCATCAGTTCCCGGTGCAGGCACTGAAGATCGATCGCTCCTTCATCGCCGATCTCGCTCAGGACACCACCGGCGGCAGCGCGGCCGTCGTGCGCGCGATCCTGGCACTCGCCGGCGCACTCGGCATGCAAGTGATCGCCGAGGGTATCGAAACCATCGAACAGCACGAGGCGCTCGTGCAACTGGGTTGCGAATTCGGGCAAGGCTTTTTCTATGCGCGCCCGCAACCGGCGAGCGTCTGGATCGAGCATTCGGCGACCGTCTGACGGCGCAGACCGCGCCGATGGCTTTTCTGCCCGACGACACAAAAAAGAAGCCGCCGAAGCGGCGTAGCGTGCTGCGTCGTCTCGGCAAAATGCTGCTGATCGCGGCGATCGTGTGGCTGGCGTCGACGTGGCTGCTGGTCATCGTGTTCCGTTTCTTGCCGCCGCCGACATCGGCATTCATGGTCGAGCGCCGCATCGCCGCGTCGTTGCACGGCGAGAAAAATTTTTCGTTGACGTACCGGTGGACCGCCTGGCCCGGCATTTCTCCTGAACTGCCGATCGCAATCGTCGCGTCGGAAGATCAGAAGTTTCCGTTTCACCACGGCTTCGACGTCCAGGCAATCGAGGAAGCAATGGACGAAGCCGACGAGGGCGATCGCCTGCGCGGTGCCAGCACGATCTCGCAGCAGACCGCCAAGAATCTTTTCTTGTGGGGCGGCCGCAGCTTCGTGCGCAAAGGACTGGAAGCGTATTTCACCGTACTCATCGAGGCGACGTGGCCAAAGCGCCGCATCCTCGAGGTATACATGAACATCGCCGAGTTCGGCGACGGCATCTACGGTGCGGATGCGGCGGCGCGCACGTTTTTCCACAAGGCGCCCTCGCAACTCAGCGCGCGCGAGGCGGCGCTGCTCGCATCCGTGTTGCCGAACCCGAAGAAACTGCACGCCGAGCGGCCGTCGCCTTACGTCGCGCGCCACGCCGACTGGGTCGAGCGGCAAGTGCGCCAACTCGGCGGCGTCGGTTATTTGCCGCGCTGAATTCCGATGCGCTGCTGAATCCGCGATGCTGATCCGCTACGATGCAGGCTCGCATCGGCGTGCACGTTCATGCAGAAACTCACTGTCGTCGTTCCCGCGTACAACGAAAGTTCGGGTCTGCGCCAATTCCACGCGCGGCTGGCGGCGGTGCTCGACAATCTCGGTCCCGATCTCGCCGGTGACGTGCTCTACGTAGACGACGGCAGCGGCGACGATACCTGGGACGTGATCCGCTCGCTGCACGCGTCCGACCCGCGCGTCACCGGGTTGAAACTCAGCCGCAACTTCGGCAAAGAACATGCGATGACGGCGGGGCTCGACCACACCGATGCCGACGCCGTCGTGGTCATCGACGCGGATCTGCAGGATCCGCCGGAGTTGATTCCCGAATTCGTCAAGCGCTGGCGCGAAGGCTTCGATGTCGTCTATGGCACGCGTTCCAACCGCGCCGGCGAAAGCGTTGCGAAGAAATTCACGGCGTCGGCGTTTTATCGCGTGATGGCGCGGTTGAGCTCGACGCCAGTGCCGCGCGACACGGGCGATTTTCGCCTGATGAGCCGGCGCGCTGTGCAGGCACTCGGCCAGTTGCGCGAACGGCAACGCTTCATGAAGGGCTTGTTCGCGTGGGTCGGCTACAAGCAGACGTCGATCGTCTACGATCGCGATCCGCGATTCGCTGGCACAAGCAAATTCAACTACTGGCGTTTGTGGAACTTCGCTATCGAGGGCATTACGTCGTTCTCTGGAGCACCCCTCAAGGTGGCCACATACGTCGGCGTGGCGACCGCGGTTCTTGCGTTCCTGTTCGGTCTGTTCGTGCTGTTCAAGGCGCTGTTTTTCGGCGATCCGGTGCGCGGCTATCCGACGCTGATGCTGGTTATCCTGTTCCTCGGCGGCGTGCAGCTCATTGCGCTGGGCATGATCGGAGAATATCTCGGCAGGCTGTACCTCGAAGCGAAACAGCGGCCGTTGTATCTTGTCGACGAAATCGTGGCCGCCGAAACGAAACGGCCCGCCGAAGCGGGCCGCTCCTGACGCACCGGCGCTAAATCAGCGGACCGAACTGAGCGAAGCGACATTGGTCTGAACCACGACCTCGACGCGACGGTTCTGTTGACGTCCCGCTTCGGTCGCGTTCGACGCCACCGGATAATCCTGGCCCAGACCCCGCGTCGTGACACGCCCCGGATTCACGCCGCGGCCGACCAGGTACGACTTCACCGACTCGGCTCGCTGTAGCGACAGATTCGCATTGTGCTGGGCCGAACCGGTCGAATCGGTGTGGCCTTCGATCGAGATCGTCGAGCGCGGATCGTCGTTCAACGCGGCGGCCAGTTGATCGAGCGTGCGTGCCGCGCCGGGTTTCAGTTCGGCACGATCGACTTCGAACAGCACGTCACCCAGCGTGACGACGTAACCAGTCTGCGTCTGCTGCGCCTGCAACTGCGAAAGATCCTCGCGCAACTGCGCCGCTTCCGAACGCGACGCCGCTGCATCCTGCTGCGCGATGGCGGCGTTCTGCTGCGCCTGCGCGGCGGCGGCCTGCGCATCCGCGGCGGCGACTTGCGCATCGCGCAACTGATGCGTGCGCGCATCGACCATCAGGCGATCGCGCTGCGCGCCGAGATCGCGCGCGCGTACTTCCGCGTTGCGCGCGAGGCCTTCCGCTTCCGCCGTCATGATCATGCGATCGGCGATATAAATCCGATGCTGATAGTCGCGCGGCTCCATGTGACGCCCGTTGACGGCGAGATCGGACACCACGGTGTCGGCGTCGCGCAACTCATTCGGAGCATTCGGCGCCACGCGCGGATCGTTGTGCAGACGATCCAGCTCGTTCTGCAGGCGCACGACTTCCGGCGGCGGACCGGGCGGCGTGGTCGCGCACGCGCCCAGCAGTGATGTGAGAGCGACGCTCAGAGCCAGTTTGGAAAGGCGGTTCATGGCTGTCCTCCTGACATGCCGACCTGTTCGCGCAGACTGCGCACGGTCGTTTCAAGTTCGTTGGTGGTGGCTTCGGCGCGATGCTCGCGGCTGCGTGCTGCGGCGAGGTTGGCGTCGGCCTTGGAGTTATCTGCGGCGAAGGCGCTTTCGGTCCAGTCGCGATGATCGAAGGCGGACTGCGCGCTCGCGTACATGTCGTGCGCCGTGTTCAATTCGGTCGGCGCGTATTGCGCGGCATCGGCGTGTTCGGCGGCTTCAATGGAGGCGCCTGCCTCGGCGAGGGCGAGTTCCGCGTCCTTGCGATCCATGGCGTTTGCGGTGAACGGCAGCGCCAGGACCAGCGCGACCGCGAACAGTGTTCTTTTCATGGTGATCTCCTATCCGTGAGATAAATCCCATCGGTCGGGCAGCAATTGGCGTGCCCTCGGCCGTGCGAAAGGCGCGGCCCGCGCAAGGCCGAGCCAAGCAACAAAAGCTTGATTTAATTCGCGTTTAGCGGCGTAAAAATTTATGCAAGTTGCGAGGTGGGATTAACATGTCCGTGCAAGATGCGGTGCGGCGTGCGCCAGACCGCAGACGCGCTAAAATCACGGGGCCGTTCCCAACGCAGGAGGCGATATGCGACTGGTCAAACATCTGCTGGAAGGCAAGGGAACTGCGATTTTTTCGATCGCGCCCGCCGCGCCGGTGATCGACGCGGTGCGAGCGATGGCCGAACGCAGTGTCGGCGCGCTGGTGGTGATGGATGGGGCGAATCTTGTCGGCATCGTGTCCGAAAGAGATTACGCGCGCAAAGTTATCCTCAACGGCAAGTCGTCGAAGGATACGCCGGTCAGCGACATCATGTCGGCGCCGGTGCTGACGGTTGCGCCCGGCGACAGCATCAATCACTGTATGAAGCAGGTCACTGCCCACCGCATCCGGCATTTGCCGGTGGTGGAGGAAGGGAAGGTGATCGGGATGCTGTCGATCGGGGATCTGGTCAAGGCGGTCATCGACGATCAGGCCGAACAACTGGAGCATCTGCAGAAGTACATCGCGGGCTGAACCGTTGCCCGCCTATCGGGCGCGGCAATGAAAAGCGTATTCCAATCATGAGCTTGGACCCCGCGCTGCGCGCCCGCCTGCAGCAGCTTCTGCGCGACTACGGGCGCAAGGTGCGCCTGCTCATCGACCGGCACGGTCTGGGTCAGTACGGCATCGATCCGGCCGACATCGAGCAGGAAGTGCGCATCCGGCTGTGGCGTGCTCTGGAACGTGACCGGAATGCGGCCTTCCATACGTCTTATATACAGAGAACGGTGCTGTCGACGGTGGTGGATGCCATTCGAGCGGCCAGTTCCCGCCACGCCGAACCGCTGCCGGAGGAGAATTCCGAAGGCGCGATCGAGCTGGTGGAACCCGCGGCGGGTCCGGAACGGAGCACCGGCTCGGCGCAGGATTTCGGCGCGGTCGCCGCGTGCATGGCCGAGTTGCCGGAACGCCGGCGTCAGGCGGTGGCGCTGCATCTTCAAGGTTTCAGCTTTCGCGAGATCGGCGGATTTTTCGGCGTCTCGGAGGAAGCGGCAAGAAAACTGCTCGATCGCGGAATGGATACGTTACGCGACCGATTGAAGACGATGGGATTCGGAGAGTTCGATGAGTAAGCCCAACCTGAGCCACATCTACCGAAATGGCACACGCCGCACCCAAGCCGACGCGCTGGATGCCGACGCGATCGCGTCGCTCGCCGCCGGTACCTCGTCCGACGACCAGCTCGATAGCGTCGCCGCTTCCGCCTTGAATTCCGACTTGATCCATTTCGCGCGCGATCTGGAACCCGACTCGGCAGCGCTGAGCGAAAGCGTCACGGGTCTGCTGCGTGCCGATGGCGCCGCGCATCGTCGCGCTGCACCGACGCGTCGCACCGCGAATGGGCGTCACGGTTGGCGCATCGCGTCGGCCATTGCCGCCAGTTTCGTTGCGGCCGTGGTGCTCTGGAGCGCCAATCAGGCGCATCGATCCGCGCCGGTGAATGCGACGACTGCGACATCTGACCACATTTTCAGTTCGTTGAACGATCGCAATCTAGCGCAGCAACCGATGCAGTCCGATCGCATCTTCAGTGGCGATTTCCGCAGCGACGAAATCTTCAACTCGCGCAGCGGCGGCTGAGCGACATCGACGTCATCGAGCAAACGCCCGGCATGTCCGGGCGTTTTTCTATACCTCGACCGAACTCGCGTGCTCTCGCGTCGCCGCAAACGTGACGCCGGGCCAGCGTTCCTCGGTCAACTGCAGATTCACCCGCGATGGGGCGAGATACACCAGTTCCCCCGCCGCATCGAGCGACAGATTCGGCGCCGCCTTTTCGCGAAAATCGGCGAGCTTCTTTTCGTCGTTGCAGCGGATCCAGCGCGCCGTCGTTATGCCGATGGTTTCGAACGCGCAGTCCACGCCGTATTCGTCCTTCAAGCGATAAGCGACCACGTCGAACTGCAGCACGCCGACCGCGCCGAGGATCAGATCGTTGCTCATCAGCGGCCGGAAGAACTGCGTCGCGCCTTCCTCCGACAACTGCGCCAGTCCCTTCTGTAGCTGCTTCATCTTCAGCGGATCTTTCAACCGCGCGCGGCGAAACAGTTCCGGCGCGAAATTCGGAATGCCGGTGAACGACAACGCTTCGCCTTCGCTGAACGTGTCGCCGATGGAAATTGTGCCGTGGTTGTGGATGCCGATCACGTCGCCCGGATACGCCTTCTCGACGATGTCGCGCTCGCTCGCCATGAACGTCAGCGCGTTGGCCAGTTTCATTTCCTTGGCCGTGCGCACGTGGAAGGCTTTCATGCCGCCGTCGAATTCGCCGGAACAGATGCGCATGAACGCGACGCGGTCGCGATGCTGCGGATCCATGTTCGCCTGAATCTTGAACACGAAGCCGGTGAGTTTTTCCTCCTCGGCTTCCACCTGGCGCGTAGTCGTCGCGCGCGGCTTCGGTTGCGGCGCGTGCTCGACGAAAAAATCCAGCAGCAACTGCACGCCGAAATTGTTCACCGCCGATCCGAAGAACACCGGTGTCTGCTTGCCGGCAAGGTACGCGGCGTGATCGAACGGATGCGACGCGCCCTGCACCAGTTCCAGTTCGTCGCGCAGTTCGCGCAACATGTCCGCACCGATGCGTCCGGCGAGCTGCGGATCGTCGAGCGAGGTGTAGATCGTCGAATCCTGGCGCGTGAAATTCTTGCCGGGTTCGTAGATGTGCACTTCACCGCTGCGCAAGTGATACACGCCTTTCAGCCGCGAGCCCATGCCGATCGGCCAGGTGATCGGCGCGCACTGGATCTTCAGCACCGACTCCACTTCATCGAGCAGTTCGATCGGCGAGCGTCCTTCGCGATCGAGCTTGTTGATGAACGTCATGATCGGCGTGTCGCGCAGACGGCACACATCCATCAGCTTGATGGTCCGTTCTTCGACGCCCTTCGCGCAGTCGATCACCATCAGCGCCGAGTCGACGGCGGTGAGCACGCGGTACGTATCTTCGGAGAAGTCGGCGTGGCCCGGCGTATCGAGCAGGTTGACGATGCGCCCTTCGTACGGAAACTGCATCACCGAACTCGTCACGGAAATGCCGCGCTCTTTCTCGAGCGCCATCCAGTCCGACGTCGCATGTTTGGTTGCCTTGCGCGACTTCACACTGCCCGCCATCTGGATCGCGCCGCCGAACAGCAGCAGCTTTTCCGTGAGCGTGGTCTTGCCGGCGTCGGGGTGCGAGATGATCGCGAACGTGCGGCGGCGATGGGTTTGTTCGAGACGGTCCGACATGGTCAGTCAAAGATTGGGCCGCGCATTATACGTTTTGCGGGACTGCACGATCGAACCTCATCACCTTGCATCTCGCACGGCGCGGCTATCTTTTCGTTCTCGATAAGGCTCTCTATACTCCGCGAGCAATTTTTCGTTGCTCATCATGTTCGGGGGAATCCATGAATTCATGTGTCACGCGTTCGCGTCGGCTTCTGCCGCTGGCGATCGCCATCGCTTTGGGCGTACCTGCGGCGCACGCCGCGACCATCACCGTGACGACCGCCGGGGACGCCGGCACGGCCAGTACCTGCACGTTGCGCCAGGCGCTCGATTCGGCTAACAGCGACGCGGCCGGCACGAGCAGTTGCGTGGCGGGCTCCGGCGACGACACGATCGCCTTCGCCGCCAATCTCAGGAACTCGACGATCACGCTCGCCGGCCAGCCGCTGTCGATCGGTTCGAACGTGACCTTGAACGGCAGTGGCCAGACGATCGACGCGAACAACGCATCTCCGGTGCTATACATCGATCCGAGCACGACGACGTACGTGTCGAACCTCACCATCACCGGTGGCAAAGCAAGCAGCGGCCAACTTGCCGGTGGAATCGCCATCGCGCCACCGCCGCCGAAATCCGGAGGCGTGTTCAGTGCGAAACTATCGCACCGGCGCGCGACACCGATCGCACACGCGCCGCAAGCGGGCAGCGGGGTGACGTTGAGTCGCGTCACCGTCACCGGCAATGTATCCAAATATGCCGGTGGTCTGTTCATCGGCGGCACGTACGCGACGCTATACCAGTGCACGGTTTCCAACAACACGGCATACGGTGCCGTGCCGCAAACGGGCGGCGGCATCGTGGCCTATGCATCGGCCGTCCTGCTGGAAGACTCCACCATTTCCGGCAACAGCATCACCATCGGCAGCGATCACGTGACCGGCGGAATCTATTCCTACGACGCATTCGTGATTCTCGCCAATTCCACGTTGTCCGGAAATTCCGCCACGGGTTCGGACTACGTCGCCGGCGGCGTCTCGCAATCCACAAAGACAGGCGGCGGGAAATACGGTTTTGCGGCATTCGATGCGACGATCACGGGCAACAACGCAGCCAGCACCGGTACGAACCTCACCGGCGGCGTGCTGCTCGACGCTGGCGAAGCTGAACTCATCAACGCCATTCTGGACGGCAACACCGCAACGACCGGGACCACGCCCAATCTGGACGTGATCGGCGCGGGGGGAGCCGACGTCCAAAGCAGTTTGCTCGGTCCGGAACTGCAGGCGACGTTCTCAGGCAACGGCAACGTCTTCGCCGCCAATCCGAAACTCGGACCGCTCGCCAACAATGGCGGCCCCACCCTCACGCACGCGTTGCTGCCAGGAAGCCCGGCCATCGACGCCGGCGACAGCAGCAGTACATTCGGTTTTAGTACCGATCAGCGCGGCGATGGCTTCGCGCGAATCGTCGGTGCGGCAGTCGATATCGGCGCGTTCGAAGTGCAGGGGGCGGCACCGAGCGAACCGGCCGCCGCGCCGGCGCTGTCCGGCTGGGCCATTGCACTGCTCGCCGGATTGTTTGGCTTGTTCGGCAGCCTCGCGACGCGACTGAAACGGCGCTGATCGGTTCATCGTCGCGCATCGCCGAGCGCGGTGCGCGACGCGGTCTGCCGGTCAGGGTTGACCGCCGCTGCCGCCGAGCATCTGGCCCTGTTGCGGCGTGAACGCGGTGCGCCCGTCGTTGAACTGGAACGGCACCGCAACCAGTTGCATTCCCCTGTTCATCTGCACGCAGAAATGCAGATGCGGGCCCGTCGCGTAACCCGTTTCGCCCGATAGCGCGATCGGCTGGCCCGCCTTCACGTGCTGTCCGACGTGCACGCGCGCACTTTCCAGTTGCAGGTGTGCGTACACCGACATCGCGCCATCGGCGTGCACGATACGGATGTTGTTGGCGCGATCGCCGTATTGCGCCATGTCCAGGCCATTGCCGAAGAAATCGTTGTCCACCGTCATCACCACGCCGTCGCGCGCGGCGAGCACGGGCGTGCCTTCGGGCATCTCGATGTCGACGGCATATTCGTTCTGCGCGTCGTGATGACTGAAGCGTCCGTGAAACGCCTGTGCGACGCGAAACGTTTCGGTCGCGGCATCGAACGGCACGCGATATAGCGCATTGGCATCCTGCATCGCGCGGAAATCGCCCGGCATGTACTTGAACACGTAGCGGTAACGATAGCCGGCGCGCACGTCGACGGGATGGATGCGCAGCGCCGGCGTTTCGCCGAGCGGCGCAACGACGACCATCGCCGGCAGCGCCGGATCCGAGGCCACATTCACCGCTTGCTCGAACGAAATCTGCACCGACACCGGACCGCCCGACGCGTTGACGAAGCTCACTGTCCGATCCGCGTCCGGTCCCGATTCGTCGAGCCGCAACAAGGGCTGGCGATCAGTGCGCACCAGCGTCGACTTCACCTCGCCGACATTTTCATCGGGCTTCACGTCGGTGAAGTGCACGATGCCGTTGGCATCGGTGTACTGATACATGTGCTTCGCGAGCGCGTGCGCGCACACGAGCGAGAGCAGGGCGAAAAGCAAAAAGCGCGACATGGCTCGATGATAACCCGCGCGCGTTATGTGCCTCTGCGGCTCAACACTCGATCACGTTGACAGCCAATCCACCGCGCGATGTTTCCTTGTATTTGTCCTGCATGTCGCGGCCGGTGTCGCGCATGGTCTTGATCACTTTGTCCAGACTCACGCGATGCTTGCCGTCGCCGCGCAGGGCCATGCGTTGCGCGTTGATCGCCTTGACCGAACCCATCGCGTTGCGTTCGATGCACGGGATCTGCACCAGGCCGCCGATGGGGTCGCAGGTCAATCCCAAATTGTGTTCCATGCCGATCTCGGCCGCGTTCTCGACCTGATAGATCGATCCGCCAAGCGCGGCGGTGAGTCCGCCTGCGGCCATCGAACAGGCGACGCCGACTTCGCCCTGGCAGCCGACTTCCGCGCCGGATATCGACGCGTTCTCCTTGTACAGGATGCCGATCGCGCCGGCGGTGAGCAGGAAATCAAGGATGCCTTGCTCGGTCGCGCCGGGCACGAAGCGGTCGTAGTAATGCAACACTGCCGGGATGATGCCCGCCGCGCCGTTGGTAGGCGCGGTGACGACGCGTCCACCGGCGGCGTTCTCCTCGTTCACCGCAAGCGCGTACAGATTCACCCAGTCGAGAATGGTCAGCGGATCTTTCAGCGCCGCTTCCGGCCGGTCGCGAAGCTCGCGGCACATCGTCGGCGCGCGGCGCTGCACTTTCAGTCCACCGGGCAGCACGCCTTTCTCGCGGATGCCGCGCGCCACGCAATCCTGCATCGCCTTCCAGAGTGTCAGAAGTCCGGAACGGATTTCGGATTCGCTGCGCCACACTTTTTCGTTTTCCAGCATCACCTGCGCAATGGTCTTGCCCGATCCCGCGCACAACGCCAGCAGTTCGTCGCCGGAATGAAACGGGAACGGCAGTGGCGTTGTGTCGGGTACGATCTTGTCGACAGCCGCTTCGTCGTGATTCACCACGAAGCCGCCGCCGACGGAATAGTAATCACGCGTCGCCAGCGTTTCGCCGGCCGCGTCGTACGCGCTGAAGCGCATGCCGTTGCTGTGGTACGGAAGTTTCTGGCGTTTGTTGAAGACGAGATCGGTTTTTTCGTCGAACGCGATGTCATGCTTGCCGAGCAGCCGGATTTTCTTTTCGCTGCGGATGCGCGCCAGACGCGAAGGGATCGAATCCGGATCGATCTTGTCCGGCCATTCGCCCTCGAAGCCGCACAGCACGGCCTTGTCGGTGCCGTGGCCGCGGCCGGTGTGTGCGAGCGACCCGAACAGCTCGCCGCGGATGCGTGCGACATTGTATAAAATGCCGCGCTCGTCCAGCCACTTGTTGACGAAGCGCGCCGCCGCGCGCATCGGCCCCACCGTGTGCGACGACGACGGCCCGATGCCGATCTTGAACAGGTCGAAAACGCTGACAGCCATGAGCTACAGATGGGGATGCGATCGCGATATTCTACGCTTCCCACGGCCCCGACCCTATGATTCTCGTTCTCTACCAGCGCGACGAATGCCATCTGTGCGATCTGGCCATCGATGTGCTCGCGCAGGCGCGCGCGCCGGATTTCTCCAGCGTCTTCATCGACAACGACAACGCGCTCGAAGCGAAATACGGCGAGCGGGTGCCCGTGCTGCGCGAGGAAGAATCCGGGCGTGAACTGGACTGGCCGTTCGATGCCGCGCGGGTCCGCGGCTTTGTTCAGACCTGAGCGCCGATCGCCTCGATGTCCGGCGTGCGCCAGCCGCAGTACAGTCCCCAGAAATAGAACGCCATTGCCAATATCGCCACTACGACCAGATCGATGCCGTAGGGAATGTAGTCGAGTCCGCCGAACTTGGCGCTGCCGATGTATGAAACGAGCGCGATGCTCGGCAAGTAGGCAACGAGCCAAACCGCGCCGCGCAGTTGCCGGGCGAAATCGTTCCACCGATTGGTCGCCTGGAAATAAAAGTAGATCGGCAACGCGAACACGATCAGCAAGATGATCTCACCCGTCAGCGGCCACTTCGCCCAGTACAGCAATTCGGTCGAGAAGATGAAGGCCAGGCACGCGAACAGCGGCAAGCCGGGCATGCGCAACGGACGGAACAGCGTCGGCGCGGTCTTGCGCAGCGTCATCGCGCTTACCGGACCGGTGATGTACGAGATGATCGTCGCCACTGAAATCACGGCCGCCAGCGTGCCCCAGCCGCGGAAGAAAAACAGGAACAGGAAACCGACGCCGAGGTTGAACCACATCGCCGCGCGCGGCACGCCGTAAACCGGATGCACGGTGCCGAAGATCTTCGGCATCGTGCCGTTGCGCTGCATGCCGAACAGCATGCGCGCCGTGGTCGCGGTGTAGGTGATGCCGGTGCCGCTCGGGCTGATGAACGCATCCGCATACAACAGCGTCGCCAACCATTGCAGGTTGACGATCAGCGCGAGTTCGGCGAACGGCGAGCGGAAATCGATGCCGTGCCAGCCGCCCTTGGCGAGCATCTCCGGCGGCACCGAACCGATATAGGCCGTCTGCAGCAGAAGATACACGATCGTCGCCAGCCCGATCGCACCGAAGATCGCCAGCGGAATGCTGCGTCCCGGATTGCGCGCTTCGCCGGCGAGATTCACCGGACTCTGGAACCCGTTGTAACTGAAGACGATGCCGGCCGTCGCGACGGCGGTAAGCACCGCGGCGACATCGAGCGTGTGCGGTCCGCCGTTGATGCCGACGCTGAAATTCTCCGTGTGGAATCCGCTCGCGATCAGCGCGACGGCGGTGAGCGCCGGCACGATGAGCTTGAAGACCGTGATCGCGGTGTTGGAATGCGCGAACAACTTCACGCTCCAGAAGTTGAGCAGGAAGTAGATGATGACGAGCACCGCCGCGATGGCGAGGCCGGGATGGGTGAGTTCGCCGTGTCCATCGGGCATGTGCACGTACAGGTCGTGTGCCCACTGCCACGGCCACGACGCCATGTATTGCACGGAGGCTTCCGCTTCCACCGGAATCACCGACACGATCGCGATCCAGTTCGCCCACGCGCCGATGAAGCCGACCAGCGAACCGTGTGAGTAGTGGCTGTAACGCACCATGCCGCCGGATTCGGGAAACATCGCGCCGAGTTCCGCGTAGGTCAGCGCGATGGTCGTGGTGACGATGGCGCCAATCACCCAGGCCCAGATCGCATCGGGGCCGGCCAAACCCGCCGCGCGCCACGCGCCGAACAGCCAGCCGGAGCCGATGATCGAGCCCAAGCCGGTAAGCATGAGCGCGAAGGGGCCGACGTCGCGGCGGATCGAAGCATGTTCGGACATTGCGATACCCGGCGGCCAACAGGGCCGTCATGGTCGCAGGAATTGGCAGATGTGTCAGGTGTCGCCGAGGCCGTTGGTGCGGATCAGTGCAACTTCCAGCGCAACTTGAAGACGACGGAGACGACGATCAGAACGAGAAAGAAGCAGAATTCCCAGCCGTGCACCCACGCCGGACCGATCGGGACCAGCGCCCGTGCATCCAACGCCAGGCGGATCTGGTCCACCGGCAACGAATCGGGAAGATAGCCGTCCTGATTGCCGATCAGCCAGTTATAAAAAGTGAATTTGTGGACAATGTCGCTTCGCGGTGCAGGCGGCAATGTGTATTCCACCGCGCCGCGCGTATCGAGGAAAACCAAGCCGCTACCGCCGGCGGGCCAGACGGTCTGCCAACACCCATCGACCGGCGGTGCGAGGACATCTGCCGGATGCAACGCGCCGGCGGCGGCAACGGGCTCCACGCAGACGGTCACGTGCGTATTCGCCCGCGGCGGCTCGACGCCGAATCGGTTCGACAGCCACGGCAGCACGAACAGCAACGGCATGCTGGCGATCAGGGCTGGACGCAACGTCAGGCCAAGCTGACCCAGCGACAGGCGAAGGTTGCGCCGGATCAGAACGTTGAGATCGGCGAACGTCCCGTCGTGCGCCGTGAGCGCGCGCTGCGTCTGTGCGATCTGCTCACGCAACTCCGTCATGCGTGGCTGGTCGGACAAACGTCCATACAGGCGCATGCCGATCCAAGCGCATGCTGCCGCGTAGCCGACGACGCGCACCAACGCCGGCAGGTGCAACGCTTGGAGCAGGCTATCCAACGCATCCAGCGCCGGCGCCGGCAGATCGAGCAGTCCGAAGCTCACTGCGGCGATTTCGCCGGAGCAGGCAGGCGATGCAGGATCAGCGGCGCAAGATCGGCGATGCCCGTTATCGGCGCCGAAAGCGGGAACGAAGTGAACAGCACGCCGGGCACGGCAGCGGGGTCGATGCAGTGGTCGCCGCTCCATGGTTGCAAGTTGTCTTCGACGAGCGTCGCCGGCGCGCCGCCGAGTGTCGTCTGCCACGAAGCGCGATATCCCGGCGCGTAGCCGACCACCAAGTCCGGCGATTCCCCAGCGTGCGGACCTGCGTAGATGGCGGCCGCATCGAATACATCGTCGATGACGCGCGTGTCGCCATCGTGCAGTTCGCGCAGCTTCGCCGCGATCTCGGTCTTCAGGACAGGCACCGCTTCGGTCGCGACGATGCCTTGTGCTTCACGGCCCTTGAGATTGAGGAAGATGCCGTTGAGTCCGAGCGCGTACGCGCGCGTGCGCGACCAGTCGACCTGCGCGAACAACGACGCCGTGCCGTCGGTGCCCGGCTTGAAAACCAGATAACCCTGTTCGGCGAGCCAGCGGTTGAGGTGCACGGCGCGGCGAAACGACGCGAAGCCGTGATCGGACAGCACGATAAGTTGATCGTCCGGCTTGAGCCGTGTCTGGATCTCGCCGAGGACCCGATCGGCTTCGCGGTAGATCCACGGAATCGCGCCGCGTGCCAGCTCGCTCGTTTTCGGATACAGCGGATGCGTCGGATCGAAGCCGCGCCAGAACATGTGGCTGACGCGGTCGGTCTGCACGAAGACCTCGATGACCAGTTCGCTGTCGTCGTGCGTGAGCGCGTCGTAGAGCATCGCCTCGCCCTCGGCCAATGTTGTCTTGACCATGTCGAGCCAGCCCTGCTCGCTCATGTGGCCCTGGTTGAGCGCCCAGGTTTCTTCCGGCATGCCGAGGGTGTGAAAATCGCCGATGCCGCGCGCGAGCTCCGCCGCATACGCGGGCGGCGCGGTGATCACCGCCGCCGGATCGCTCGGATCGATGTTGACCGGCGAAATGTATAAAAGTGGACGCGGAAATCCCTCGAGCAGATACGCACGCACCATTCCAGCGACACGGCCGAGACCGGCGAAGTGGAAACGCACATGTATCCACGGCGACCATTGGCCCGTCGCCAGGAAAATCGCATGCCCGTCGAGTGTCAGACGCGCACCGTTGCCGTCGGGTGCGAGGCTGAGCGGAACCGCAAGCGCCGCGGCATCGGGCTTGAGCGGATGCGCCGGACCGGCGAGTTGCGTGTGGAACGCGCCGTCGTCGCCGATTTCGACGAGTTCCACGCGGCCGCCGTTGTCGGCGCCGGCAATGGGACGTGTCGCATAGATCGTGTAGGTGCCCTGCGTACCGAGTAGATCCGGAACGCCCATGCCCGACAGCATGTGCGTGATTCCATCCGGCGGATACGTGACCGGTACGCGCAGCACGGTCGCCCGATCGCCCTTGGCCTCGGCGGTCGACCAGAACGGCGTGCCGTCGCGGCGGTTCTTCACGCTGCCGGAATCCAACGGCAGTTCCCATCCGAACAGGCGCATCGCATGTTGCGGCGGTGTGGTTTGCGCGATCGAAAAAGCGGGCGCGTAGTCGGCGGGGTCGCGCCGCAGAAAATCGAAGATGCCATGCGCGCCCGGATTGGCGCCGGTGGCGAAGCTCGCCCATGCCACCGGCGACTGCGGGGGATTGGTCGTGCCCAGACGTTGATAATGTCCCGCTTTTGCGAGCGCGGCGAAATGCGGCAAGGAACCGTCGGCCATCCAGCGTTCGGTCAGATTAGGATCCATCCCGTCGAAACCGATGACCACGACGCGCTGCTGCGCGGGCGGTCCTGGCGCTTTCGCGCAGCCGCAGAGAACGAGCACGACGCCGAATGCGGCGCAGACTGCGCGCATGCGGTTACGCCGACTCGCGGTCGCGTTCCGGATCGGTTGCCGCGGGAGCCGCGCGGCGCGCGCGGAGCCGGCGCCAGAGCAAGCGCAGCGGCCAGGTCAGGATCGCGAACAGCGCGAGCACGACGCCGACGATCACCGTCCACAACGAGCCCAGCACGCTCAGGCCGGCACCCGGACCGATGTAGGCGGCCGCGTCGGCGCTGACGAGCAGAAGCACAACGAAGAATGCAAGGCGGTGAAAAAGTTTCGGGCTCATGGCGCGCGAGTGTAGCAAGCCGATCCCCGAAAGCGACGCGTCCCGGCGATAATCCGCGCATGCCCGACGCACCGGACGCACCGCGCATTTCCTCGATCGACCGTTTTGCCGGCGCCGTCGCAACGCGCTGGCCCGGCCTCGGGCGTCGGTTGGCCGACATCGAAACCCGAGCCGTGCGCGCAGACATCGTCGACGTACGCATCGAACGGCCGATCTACGTTTGTGGTGTCGCGCGCGCTGGCAGCACGTTGCTGCTGGAACTGCTCGCCGAAGTGCCCGGCGTGACCACGCACCGCTACGCGGACTATCCCGGCCTGTGGACGCCGTATTGGTGGAACTGGTTGCGTTCGCGGCTGCCGCTGCCTCGATCCGCGCCGGTCGAGCGTGCGCATCGCGATCGCATCGCAGTGACGCGCGAGAGTCCGGAAGCGTTCGAGGAAGTGCTGTGGATGCATTTCTTTTCCGGTCGACACGATCCGACAGTCGATCAGGTGCTGGGTGCGGACCGCGTCGATTCGGCATTCGCGGAGTTTTACCGCGATCACCTGCGCAAGCTCCTTGCCATCCGCGGCGCGACGCGTTACCTCGCCAAGGCAAACTACAACCTGAGCCGCATCGATTATCTCTTGACGCTGTTTCCGGAAGCGCGGTTCGTCGTCGCGATCCGCGAGCCGCAGTCGCATATCGCGTCGCTGATCAAACAGGACCGCTTGTTCACGCAGTGGAGCGTGCAGAGGCCCGACATCGCGCGGCAGCTCGCGCGCACCGGCCATTTCGAATTCGGCCCGGACAAGCGCGCGATAAATTACGGCGACACGGCCGCGGCAGAGGCGATACGCGCCAGCTTCGATGCCGGCCGGACGGTCGAAGGCTACGCCCGGCAATGGGCGGCGGCGTATGGCTGGTTCGCCGCACGGCTGGCGAACGATGCCGCCCTTGCCCGGCAATGCATCCTTGTCGACTATGGTCGTCTGTGTTCCGATCCGATCCAGACGATGAGCACCGTCTACGCGCATGTCGGCGTGGACACCGCCACTGCGCAGGCAATTTTACGCAGACAGGCCGGCCGCATCGCCGCGCCGGATTACTATGCGCCTGACTTCGAGCAGTCGGAACTCTCGACGATTCGCGGCTTTACACAAAAAGTGTGGCATTCATTGGTTAAACAAGAGTAAAGTCGGCGCGGACTTTTTGCGATCTGGGGGATGCATGAAAAGGGTAATTGCAGGTTGCGTACTGGCGGCAGCCGCGATGGTCGCGCACGCCGATGTGTTTGTGTCCGATTCCGATACCATCGCCGCCGGCGCCCGACAGGGGTCGCATGCCGCCGACACGGCCTCCGGCCACGTCCTGAAGACGGGTGAAAAGCTGCATCGCGGCGTTCCGCTGAGCGGCGTGAGCCCGCACGCGACGGGCAGCATCAGCCTGATCGACCAGGCCGGCGTGAAGTATTTCATCAACACCGACATTACCTTCAGCACCAGCAGCTCGGCGTCCGGTGCGATGTCCGAAGCGAGCTACACGCACGCCGTGGCGGCTACCACGCTGAACGGCGGCACGACGATGTCCACGCTGAACGACGCGTTCGACGGCTACAACACCCTGTGTTTGAGCCTCAACAACACCGTGGCGACGTGCGAAACGGGCAATGCCAATTTCGTCATCTACAACAAGAACGGCGCGGCCGCCCTCGATGGCACGTGCAATGACCGCCAGGTGATTTTCCCGGCGCAGGTTTCCGGCAACATCAGCATGTCGCGTCGCGTCTACGTGCCGACCAACGATTCGTACGCGCGCTGGTTGAACGTGTTCACCAATACCGGTTCTTCGGCACAAACGGTCACGGCCGTGATCGCCAATAACCTGGGTTCGGACAGCAATACGATAATCACCGCCAGCTCGACCGGTTCGACCACCTCGCCGATCAACGATACCAGCGAGAAATGGGTCGCCACGTTCCAGAACTACAGTGGCACGACCTCGTCGGATCCGCGCCTGGGCCACGTGCTCCAGGGTGCGGGCGCCACGGTGCCGCTGGCGGGGCTCAACTTCTCCAACGGCGATGACAATCCGTATTGGGGCTACACCTTCACCGTGCAGCCGGGACAGACGCGCATCATCATGAACTTCGTCACGGCGCAACCGAGCAAGGCCGGCGCGGCAGCGCAGGCTGCGAGGCTCGCTGGCCTGCCGGCAGATGCCACCGACTGCATTACGCCGACGGAACTCACCTCGGTCGCCAACTTCGTCGCGGCTCCAGCGGCCCCGCCCGTCCAGGCGCCAGGCCCGAGCGCGCCGATGCTCGCGCTGCTGACGGCACTGCTCGCCGCGCTGGGTCTGATTGCGCTGCGCGTAAAGTTCCGTTGATTCGAAGCGGCGGACACGGATGCCGTGTCCGCCGCGTTTTTCCGCAGGATTGCCGCGGCCGCAACAGCCGCCCGAAAGTAGCAATGTGAATTTCTCGATTTTTCGTTTCCCGCGCGCTGCGCTCGCTTTTTTGATGCTGCTCGCGCTCGCCGCCTGCGATCGCGCGCCAAAGCATCCGAATGTGGTCATCGTCACGTTCGACACGACGCGTGCCGATCATCTGGGCACGTACGGCTTTGCGCTCGGCCATACGCCGACCATCGACCGGCTCGCCGCCGAAGGCGTTCGCTTCGACAACGCGGTGAGTGCCGCGCCCATCACGGCCGTGTCGCACGCGACCATCATGACCGGCCTGTTGCCGCCCGCGCACGGCGTGCGCGACAACGGTTCGTTCGCGCTCGGCGATGCCGCCGAAACACTCGCCGAGCGCTTCAAGGCGGCCGGGTACGAAACGCGCGCTTACGTCTCGGCGATCGTGCTCAATCGCCGCTATCGTCTCGACCAGGGCTTCGACGTTTACGACGACGACCTGTGGGGCGAGGAAGAGCCGAAGCTGTTCATGATCCGCGAGCGCCCGGCCGCAGAGACCATCGACCACGTGCTCGACTGGTACGGCAAGCGCGATGCGACGAAAGCGCAGCCGTTCTTCCTCTGGGTGCATCTGTTCGATCCGCACGAGCCGCACCGGCCGCCGGCGTGGACGCACGGCGTCACGTCGAGTTCCTACGACGGCGCGATCGCTTATGCCGATCGCGAACTGGGACGGCTGGTGGAAGCGCTGCGCCAACGCGGCGAGCTGGACGACACGGTGTTCGTGTTCACCGCCGACCACGGCGAGAGCCTGGGCGAACATGGCGAGAAGACACACGCGATTTTCGTCTATCGCGCCACCACGCGCGTGCCGCTGATCGTGCGCTATCCGCCGGAATTTCCGGCCGGCAAACCTTATTCCGGCCCGGTGCGCAACGTGGACATCGCGCCGACCGTGCTTGAACTGGCGCACGTGCCCGGCGCGAAAAGCACACAAGGAACGGACCTGACACCGCTGGCGCGCGGTGACGTGCCGGCGCCGGATCTGCCGCAATACTCCGAATCGAAACTGGCCGAACTCGGCTTCGGCATGGCGCCGCTGTTCGCCGTGCGCAAAGGCGGGTACACGTTCATCCGTGCGCCGCGGCCGGAACTGTACGACCTGGCTCACGATCCCGGCGAAACACACAACTTGTTCGGCGATCCGGCCTGGCAGACGAAGGCGGACGCGCTCGACGTGGAACTTGAAAAGCTGCTCAAGGACAGCGCCGCGCACCAGATCGCCGCGCAATCGAGCCCGATGTCCAAGGAAACGATGCAGGCGCTGCAGTCGCTGGGTTACCTGCAAGGCGACAGCGATCGCGCATCGGCGGGCGGCATCGATCCCAAGGACGGCATCGCGATCTACAGCAAGCTCGAGGACGCGCGCCATCTTGCGCAGCAGCGCAAATGGCCTGCCGCGGAGAAGCAACTGAAGGCGATATTGGCCGAGATGCCGCGGCATTTTTCCGCGCGCAGCGTGCTGGCGCTGGTCGAGTTCAAACGCGGCAAATACGACGAAGCCGCGCACGAGTACCTGGAACTCCTGCAACAGGATCCGAAACAATTCCGCCTGTACGGCATGCTTGGCCAAATCGCCATGCTGCAGGGCCATCTCGACGACGCGGAGCGCTACGACAACGAGGCGCTGAAGGTCGCCCCGCAATTCGTGGAGGCGATGGGCCAGCTCGGCCTGATCGCGATGATGCGCGGCGATGCGACGACGGCGCAGCACTGGTACGACCAGGCGCTCAAGATCGACCCGTCGTTTCCGACCGTGCACCGCCGCCTGGCGGACGTCTATTACGAACGCGGCGATTTCGCGGCCGCGCTCAAGGAATATCGCGAGGCGTACGCGCGGCAGCCGAAGGACGTGCGCAGTCTGTTGCAGGCCGGCGCCAGTGCGCGTCGCGCCGGCGACGCCGCGCTCGCCGAACAGTTGCTGCGCCAGGCCATTGCGCAGAAGCCGGGCTCCTGGATCACGCACTACAATCTTGCCTGCCTGCTCGCGCGGCAGGGCCGCAACGACGAAGCGTTCAAGATGCTCGATGCCGCTATGGAACACGGCATGCAGTATCCGAAACTTCTCGCCGAAGACGAGGACTGGAACGGATTGCGCGCGGATTCGCAGTACGTGCAGATCCTCGCCAAACTGCAGAAGGCCGACAAGGCCGGCAGCCCCAAGGAAGGCGACGAAGACGGCGAAGTCCCCGACGCGGATTGAGTCGCCTAGCCGCGCAAGCGCGCCATGATCGTGCTGCGCGCCTCGCGCAGGATCGAATCACGATCCAGACTCGCTACGATATCGGCCACCGCGCGTTTGGCGCCGCTCTCGCCCCAGGATTTTCCGTGCAGCAGATAGTGTTCCGCGGCGCGGCCGACGATTTCGGTCGCGTACCAAGCCAGCGCGCCTTGCGCGCCGGCGGTAACGACGGTGGTCAAGCCCGCGCTCATGCCTTTCAGCGCGCTCGACACGAGATGGATGCCCCAGATCGCACCCATCAGCGCGGCGAGCTGCGCGCAGATGGTGCCGATCAGCGTGCCGGCTTCGGCACGCGTCAACGGCTGTCCGTATACTTTTGCCAAATGCAGCACGAGCGCGACATCGAGCGATGCGGCGGCAAGCAGGTCCGCGACCGGAATCGGGTTCAGCGCGACGGCGACGCCTTTGGCGAGACAGTAATTGCGGATGATGCGATCGGCCAGTTCGCGGCGTGCGGCGGCGACGCGCAGTGCGACACGATCCGACAATTCGCCGGCGAATAACCCGGCGTTGAGCGCGGCGAGCGTTTTGCCTTCGCGTTCGGCGATAGTGCGGATTCTGCGGTCGAGGTCGGCGACGTCGGGTTTCTGCTCGATGCGTTTCTCGGTCTCCTTGCCGTTGGTGGCGACGACAACCACGTGCTTGTCCGCCGGTTTCGCCGCGCAGGCCACGACATCTTCCGCGCGCACGCGTCCGCGCACGTGCTCGCGCAGGCGCGCGAGCAGACGGTCGCGTTCGTCCTCGGTATACCGATCGGCCTTGTTCAGCACGAGCAGCAGCGGACGCTGCGTTTTCGCCAGCGTCGACAACGCGTCGAGTTCGCTCTGCGTCATGTCGCCGTCGACGACGAAGACCACCAGATCGCTGATCGCCGCGACATCGAAGGCGAGCTTCTCGCGTTCTTCGCCGGACAACTCGTTGACGCCGGGCGTATCGATCAGGTGCAGACCTTGTCCGGCGACATGCTGCCAGCGCTGCGCGTCGCGCGACTTCGTCGTGCCGTGCAGTACGCCGGTTACGAAGGCCTCGCGGCCGAGCAGCGCGTTGCCGAGCGCGGATTTGCCAACGCTCACGCGTCCGAACACCGCGATGTGCAATTCACCGGCGGCGAGCTTTCCGAGCAGCGATTCAACCTGCGCGAAATCCTCGCCGAGTTCGTGGCGTACCGCGTCGGGAATGCTCTTGTCGTCCAGCAGCGATTGCAGCGCTTCGCTGGTCTGGGCAACGTGCGAATCCGGCGCGGCGGCGCGCGACGCGTCGCCATCCAGCCGCGCGCGCAGGCGCGTCCACCAGTCGGTCACGGATTATTTGCCGGTGAGGACGAGGTGTCCGTGCACGGCGACGTCCTTGCCGATGTCGGTCCAGTCGCTGCCGCTGCCGAGGGCGAAGTCGAGTCGATTGAGCGTGGTGTCGACATCGAGCGTGCCGCTGTCGCCGTTGGCGACGAATTTCACTTTGAGCGTGACCGGTTTGGTCTGGTCGCGAATGGTCAGTTGTCCTTTCGCTTCGAGTCCTCCGTCGGCACCCTTGCCGAAGGATTGCGTCACGAAATGCGCCTGCGGATATTTCGCCGGATCGAAGAAGTCCGGGGTGCGCAACGTGTCGTCGCGTTCCGAACTGCCGCTGTCCACACTCGCGACGTCGACCTTCACGTCGAAGCTGTCCTTCGACACGTCGGTATCGTCGAGCTTGATCGCGGCCTCGAATTTCTTGAACTTCCCTTCGAACGGACCGTTCTGGTACGTGTCCTTGAAGGTCAGCGAACTCTTGGCGTAATCGACTTGCCAGTCACGCGCGAGGGCCGTCATCGGCAGCAGGGCGCACAGCAGCGACAGGGTTGGTAGGCGTAGGTTCATCGGTGAGCTCCGGTAGCGTCGGTTCGGGCGGTAGGGACGGTGGGGGCGGCGCGCGCCGTTGCAACGACGCCGGCCACATGCGAGCCAGCACGCCATCTTTCGCAACGAATTGATGGTAAAGAGCGACGAGGGCGTGGCCGGCGGCGACGGCGACGAGCGTCCAGAACAGGAATGCGTGGCGAGCCGCGGCGATCTCTTTCAGATCCGGATTGTTCGGATCGGGCCCGCCGAGATGCGGCACTTCGAACAGGCCCCAGAAATACAGCGGGCGCAGCGCGGCCACCGAGTCGTACCACCAGCCGGACAACGGCACGATGAAAAGCAAGGCGTATAGCAGCGCGTGGCCGAGCTTGGCGCCGATCACGTGCGAGCGCGCCATCGTCGCCGGTTCATCCGGACGTTTGTCGAAAAATTTCCACGCAAGCCGCAATACGGCGAATAGAAAAATAGTCAGGCCGAGCGATTTGTGGAACGTGAAATACGGAATCACATTCGGCCGCTTCGGCAGGTTCACCATCACCAGCCCGAGCGTGCCCTGCACGAGGATCAGCAGCACGACCGTCCAATGGAAGAACTTGGCGAGACTGCCCCAGTGTTCGCGATCGCCTCTGAGCATCACTGCGACTCCGCTGTGTCGGTCTTCTTCTCGGCATCGCCGTCGCGGATGCCTTCCGCTTCGACGTGCACGGTTATCTCATCGCCGATGCTTTCCGCGCTACGCGTGAGTCCGAAAGCGGAGCGCTTGAGTTTCGCATCGGCCGAAAATCCCGCGATGTAGCGCATCGTATAACCATCGGCGCCCGCGCGGTTGAACGTGATCCGCAAATCCAGCGGCAGCGTGTGGCCGAACAGCGTCAGTTTGCCGTGAGCAACCCCGGTTTTGTCGCCCGTTTTCTCGACCGATGCGCTGACGAAATGCGCCGTCGGATAGGTGGCGGCGTCCAGGTACGCGGATTTCACCTTGTCGCTCCAGCCGGGGTCGCCCAAGTCGAGCGAAGCGACGTCGACGGTGACATCGACCTTGGATTTGCTCCAGTCGCCGTTGTCGAATGCGAAGAAACCGCCCTTGATCGCGAAGCGGCCGGTGGATTGCGAATAGCCTTGATGACTGACCGAGAAAAACACCTGGCTGTGCACAGGATCGAAACGGAAATCGCTCGCCGTCGCGGACATGGACAAGCCAAGTGCAATCAACGCGGTGAAAATGCAGCGCATGCGAATCTCCGGGTACGAAATCTGCCACGTCCCACCATGACGGACCAGCCGCGCGGATGGAACGCTGTGTTGCACCAGACCCGCGCACTCACTCCGATATTTCCCGGTCGAGCGCGACCTTGGCGATGGCACGCATACGTTCGCCACCTGCCTGCGACAACAGCGTCGACAAAACAGTGCCGGCCGCCGTGCTGTCGAGCGCATGCTGATCGCGCAGCGTGATCGCCACCGCGCGGCCGAGGCTGTCGACGAGCAGGCCATACGCGATCGCGTGCAGCGCGCCGCCGCCGAGCGTGCCGAGTCCGGGAAACGCCTTGAGCGCGTTGCCGGCGATCGCGAGCACGATCGACGTGCTGGTACGCACCGTGAGTTTGACGTGACTCATGAAGGCATCGATGTCCACATCGCGTACCGACACGCCGTACAGTTTCGCCAGTTCGCGGATCAGCGCGGTCGCGAGCACGCCTTGGATCACGAGATCGCTGCCTGGCAACACCGCAGCCAGCGCGCCGACTACCGCGCGCTTGGTGTATTTGGTGATGATCGCATCGGCTTCGCGATCGCGCGCATCGCTCTGCAGCGCGTCGGCTTTGCCGGCGACCGATGTCAGTACGGCGGCGGCGCGCGAGGATTCGAGCGCCGCCACGCCGATCTTCACGAACGACGCGAGCAAATTCTGCAGCGGCGCGACATCGGCCAAACGTTCACGTTCGACCTGCTCGCGTCGGCCATCCGGCAATCGGCGCTCGAAGCGCTCGACACCGCCCGCGCTGACCACGATTTGTGCATCGGTGACATCGCCGTAGCGCTCGCGCAGCGCACGCAGCAGTGCATCGCGCTCGCTTGCGTCGAACTGATCGGCTTTGTTCAGCACGAGCACGACGGGCTTGCCGAAACCGTGCAGCCAGCGCAGCTCCGCATCCTGATCGCGGGTGAGATCGCCCGCGCAGACGTACAGCACGATATGCGCGCGCAGCGCTTCATCGCGCGCGAGCTGTTCGCGCGCCGCGCCGGAAACCTCGTGCGAACCGGGCACGTCCGCAAATGTCATGGCCTCGTTGCGGAAATGCGTGATGGCGCGGGTGGTGCCACCGATCACATCCACTTCGGGCGCCGCCAGCGGCGCGAGCGCGCGGATCAGGCTCGATTTGCCCGCGCTGATTTCGCCAAACACGGCGACATACATTTCCTCGCTGCGCGCACGGCGGTCGAGTTCCTCCAGTTCGTTCTGCAGCGCCGCGGTGTCGGCGTGTTTTTCGCGCAGTTCGATGAGGCGCAGATCGATCTCGGCGCGTGACGGCGGCGCTTTCGGCGTGGGCTTGCGTTTGCGTGGCCCGAAGAAATACCAAAGGATCGCGATCACGCCGATGGCGGCCGCGGTCAACGCAAGCGCGACGAGCCATTGCAAGAACACCGGCAGATCGCGCACGTCGTGCCACAGCGCGATGCCGCTGCGCAATGCGCCAAACAAAACCCACAGCAAACCCGCCAGCGCAAGCGCCAGCACGGCGATGAGGATCAGACGCAACGGACGCGAAGCGGACGGCATCGACCGATTCTACCGTGACTGCGCGACCGTTCTGGCATCATCGTCGCGGGAGGAGTTTCGATGCCGACGCAGCGCTTCGCCACGATATGCGGATGGCTGGTGTGTGCTGCCGCGTCTGTCGCCCATGCGGCGCCCGTGCTGCACGCGACGCCGCTGTTCCGCAAATTCGGCGTAGCCGAAGGTTTGCCGTCGAGTTCGGTGCATCAGATCGCGCAAGACCGCGCCGGTTTTCTGTGGATCGCCACGGTCGACGGCCTGGCGCGCTACGACGGCGTGGGTTTTCGCGTCTATCGGCGCGATCCCAACGATGCCGCCTCGATCGCCGGCAACGACGTCACCACGATCTTCATCGACCGCGACGACCGCATCTGGTGCGGTCTCGAATCGCACGGGCTCGACATGCTCGATGCATCGCGACGCACGTTCACGCACTTCGGCAGCGATCCGGAAAATCCGAGCAGCCTGGTCGCGGAAGACGTGTGGAGCATCGGCCAGGACGCGGATGGCGTGCTCCTGCTCGGCACCGGTGGCGGCGGACTGGACCGCTTGCGTTTCATCGGCGCGCGCGCCGAGTTCGAGCATGTAGCGCATGACGATCGCGATCCGCGCAGCCTCGGCTCGGACAAGATCGTCTCGATCTACACCGCGAAAAACGGCGAGGTGTGGATCGGCAACGACTTCGGTCTGGACGTCCGTCGCGGCGACGGCTACGCACACGTCGATTTCAGCGCGATCCGCAGCGACAAGGGACGCCTCAACGTCCGCAAGCTGCTGCAGCGCGACGACGGCACGATGCTCGCGGCGACCAATCGCGGGCTGGTCGCCGTCGATGCACAACTGAAAGCGAAACTGATCGCCGGCGATGAGCTCACGCACAAGGCGGTATTCGGTTTCGCGCCCGACGGCGAGGGCGGTTTGTGGATCGGCACGCAGCGCGGCCTCAATCATCGCGACGAGGCGGGCAATCTCACCGGCTTCATCGCCAGCGACACCTTGCCGGGCAGCATCACCGGTAATCTGATTCCCGACGTGCTGCTCGATCACGAAGGCAATCTTTGGGTGGGCAGCGACGACGGCGGACTCGTGCAACTGCCGCTGTTGTGGCGCAACTTCAGTGTGTTCCGACACGATGCGAGCGACGGCCACAGTCTCAGCGCGAATCGCGCGCAGGGCCTGAGCGTCGACGCGAGCGGCGGCGTGTGGGCGGTGAATCTCGACGGCGGCATCGATCGGCTCGATCCGGTCAGTGGATTCGTCGAGCGTTACGCCGAACGCCTCGCCTCGCCGCCGTCGAAGGGATTGTTCGCCGCCGTGGCCGATGCGCGCGGCCGTTTGTGGCTCGGCCACGCTGCCGGCGTTCGCATTTACGATCTGGCGCGCGCAACTTTTCGCGACATCGCCGTCGATGCGGAGCACGCCGACGCACTCGGCGGCGGCATCGCCGCCTTCGCCGAAGCCGGTGGCGCGATGTGGGCCGCGTCGAACCAGCGCGGGCTGCACCGTATCGATCCGGATTCGCTGCGCGTGCGCAAATATCTCGCCGATGCGAACGACCTGCGCAGCGACGACATCAACCGCATCGGCGTGGATGGCGACGGCGTGTTGCTCGTCGGCAGCGCCGCGGGGCTGGATCGTTACGACGCGGCGCATGATCGATTCGAACCTGTCAACGGCATTCCCGACGGCGCCGTGATCGAATTCGCCTTCGCGCACGACGGCTCGCTGTGGCTGCTCGAAGACGGCGCGCTCGAACATTTCTGCCCGCCGTCGCGCTGCGGTGTATACAAGAGCATCGCGCGCTACACCAATGCTGACGGCTGGCCGAGCGCGACCTTCACCGGCATGCAGCTCGATGCGAACGGCATCGTCTGGGCGGCGGGTCCGCGCGGCCTGTGGCGCTACGATCCGACGAACAAACGGATCCGCCTGTTCGGCACGCAGGACGGATTGATCAGCGTCGAATTCAACGACGC
This sequence comes from uncultured Gammaproteobacteria bacterium, assembly GCA_963708785.1. Taxonomy (GTDB): domain Bacteria; phylum Pseudomonadota; class Gammaproteobacteria; order Xanthomonadales; family Rhodanobacteraceae; genus Rudaea. The sequence goes on along the minus strand of CAVPTJ010000009.1, from coordinate 66,823 downwards.
GCCGCTCGTGCAGCGCGCCGATGGAACCCTGTTCGGCGCAACGCTCGCCGGCATCGTCGGCTTCGCGCCGGAGCATCTCGCCGAGAACGCGCATGCGCCTCGCCTGGTTCTCGACGGCGCAACCGTCGCGCGCGACGGCCACGCGATGGCGCTGGATGTTGCGCGACCCGCCGTGCTCGGCTGGGCCGACCGCGATCTCAGCGTCGAAGCGCGCGCGTTGTCGTACGCGAACCCGGCCGGCAACCGCTACCAGTGGAAACTCGAAGGCTACGACGCCGACTGGATCGACACCGGCAACCGCGGCCAGCGTGGCTTCTCGCAACTGCCGGGCGGGGCCTACTCGTTGCGCGTGCGTGCCGCGAACGCAAGCGGCGTCTGGACCGAGGCGGGCTCGCGCATCACGATCATGCAATCGCCGCCGCCGTGGCTGAGCCGGGCCGCATTTTTTATCTATGCGGTGCTAGCGCTGGTGCTCGCGTGGCTGATCACGCGCATTTACCGGACGCGACTGGAACGTCGGCATGCGTTAGCCCTGGCGCAGCAGCAGCGCATGTTCGCCGAGCGCTCGAACGCCGCGAAATCCGAATTCCTCGCCACGATGGGCCACGAGATCCGCACGCCGATGACAGGTGTGCTCGGCATGGCCGAACTGCTGTTGCGCACGCCGCTCGATGCCGCGCAGCGCGATTTCGCCGAGGCGATCCAGCATTCCGGCCGCGTGCTGTTGCGGCTGGTCAACGATTCGCTCGACCTGGCGCGCATCGAAGCCGGCCGGCTCGAACTCGAAGAAAAGCCAGTCGACCTGCATGCACTGCTGCGTCACGTCGAAGCGCTGCAGCGTCCGCTCGCCGAGGCAAGAGGATTGTCGCTGTCGATTTCCATCGCGGCGGATGCACCGCGCTACGTGCGCGGCGATGCGGTGCGCATCGAGCAGATCGTGCTGAATCTGGTCGGCAATGCGATCAAGTTCAGTGACCGTGGCGACGTCGCGATCGTGATCGAATCGGTCGACACCACCGTGCAGTTCGTCGTGCGCGATAACGGACCCGGGATTCCGCCGGCTCTGCGCGCACGGCTGTTCCAGCGATTCGAGCAAGCCGATGGACCGCAGCGTCGCAGCGGCAGCGGCTTGGGTCTGGCGATCTGTCGCGAGCTGGTGACGCGCATGGGCGGATCCATCGACCTCGACAGCGAGCCCGGCGTCGGCAGCACATTTCGCGTGATATTGCCGCTCGCGACATGCGCGCCGCCGTCGGCGGACATTTCGATCGCCGAGACGCAAGCCGCGCTCCGCGTGCTCCTGGTCGAGGATGACGCGACCGTCGCCGCGGTGATCGCCGGCCTGCTGCGTGCGAGCGGACACGAGGTCGCGCACGTCGCCAACGGTCTTGCGGCGCTCGCCGAAAGCGCAACGCAGCGCTTCGATGTCGCCTTCATCGACCTGGATCTGCCCGGTGTCGATGGCCTCGCGCTCGCGCGCCTGTTGCGCACGCGGGAAAGCGGCTTGCGCATGCCGCTCGTCGGTATCAGCGCGCGTTCGCTCGGCGACGAGGAGGCGGTTTGCCTCGCGGCGGGCATGGACGCGTTCCTGCGCAAACCGGTCACCGGTGCGATGCTTGACGCATGTCTCGCCGCGCTGTTTTCGTCGCGGCTAGAATCCGACCGTCCGCCGCCGAGGAGATAATCCATGCAACCGTACATGATGATCAGCAACCGCAACCGCGATGGCGACGCACTCGGCGCGGATCTGGGGACGCTCGCGTTCTACACCGCCGAGGCGAGCGTCGATGCGAAGTCGCTCGACAAAATGTCGGCGTGGACCAAAGTCACACGCGCGGCGTTCATCGCGCAGCTCAAGGAGATCGCCGACAGCTTCCCGCTCTTGCCGGATTCGCAAAACGAGAAGCAGAGTCACATCTGCTTGTTCGTGCACGGTTTCAACACGAGCTGGACCGACGCCGTCGACGACTATCTCGAAGTGAAGAACGGCCTGATCGAACCGGCCAATCTCGGCCTGACCGTGCTCTATTCGTGGCCGTCGAAAGGCAGCGTCGCGGGCTATCTGCCGGATCGTGAAGACGCGCGCGAATCCGCCCCGGACCTGGCGCAGCTGTTCGTCGATCTCAACGATTACCTGGTCAAGAAGCAGCGCATCGCGGCGAGCACCGACGATCCGGAAAAGCTGTGCAAGGCGAAAATCTCCGTCATCGCCCACAGCATGGGTGGTTACGTGATCCAGTGTGCGCTGGCGGCGGCGTCGAAGCGGCTCAACAACCCGCAGCTCGTCAGCCTGATCAACCAGCTCGTGCTGATCGCAGCGGATATCGACAACGATCTGTTCCAGCTCGACAAGCCGTCCGACGGCGACGGCTCGCTGATGGCGAACCTGTGTTATCGCATTGCGGCGTTGTATACCGGTCTGGACTCCGTGCTCGGCATGTCGGCCGGGCTGAAGCACTTCGGCACGCGCCGGCTCGGCCGCAGCGGCCTGGCCGATCGCAACAAGGTTTTCGACAACGTCTTCGATTTCGACATCACGGCGTACATCAACCGCAACGACGCCTCTATCCATTCCGCGGTGTTCGATTCGGCGCCGGCGATCGACATCGTGGAAAACATCCTGCGCGGCGTGGATCGCAACTACATCGCCGAGAACATCAGCCCGTTCGTGCAGCCGGTGGCGCAACCGGCGTGAGCAGCAGTTGCCAATAGCCCACGTCGATCCAGCGGCCGAATTTGAAACCGACCTGCGCGAACTGTCCGATCTTGCTGAAGCCGAGTCTCTCGTGCAGACGCACGCTAGCCTCGTTGGGCAGCGACACGCCTCCGATCACGGCATGGATGTCGTGCGCGCGCAGTTCGGCGATCAGCGCACCGTAGAGTTCCGCGCCGACGCCGCGCCCTTTCGCTGCGCGATCGACGTAAACCGACGTCTCGACCGTGTGGCGGTAGGCGCTGCGCATTTTCCACGGTCCGGCGTAGGCGTAGCCGAGCACGACGTCGGCGTCCGTCGCGACGAGCCACGGTAATGTGCGGCGCTGCACGTCGGCGATGCGGCCGGCCATTTCCTGCGCGGCGACGGTCTGTTCTTCGAACGTGGCGATGTCGTCAAGCACATAGCTGTTGTAGATCGCCGCGATTGCAGCGGCATCGTCGCCACGCGCGGCGCGGATCAACGTAGGCATGAAGGTTCCTTCGGCGCTGGGTACGTCCCGCAGTTGGGTCGGCGATCACCGGATGCATTGACACTGCCATTCATGTTCAGACCTCGCGAAGCGTACCTAGCGCCTCTGCACACGAATTTCCTGAACGCGCTCGAATATTGATAGTGCATTTTAAACCACGTTCATGCGCCGGCTCTTAGCCTGCACCTCGGAGTCGTCGCCGCGTATCGGCATAACGATGGAGATTACGAACTTGGATGAGTTCGAATCTCCGCGGCAACACGCAAATGCCGTCTCCGCCCGACACAACCAAAGGAGAATGAAATGACGAAGTATCAAAATATCGCCAAGACAACGGCCCTTGCGCTTGCGCTCGGCGCCGCGCTGCCGGTGCTTGCGCAGGCCGACGAGGTGGTTGTCGCCAACGGTAATGGCACGCACCACTATGTTTTCTACAAGGACCACGACATCTATTTCGCTCCGGATACCAAGGTTTATTACTGGAACGAAAATGGTCAGTGGCGTTCGGCCAATGTGCTGCCGGCCGAGCAGCAGCGTTACGTCAGTTCCGGTGGCGTCGATATCTCGCTCGACACATCCACGCCTTACGAGCGCAACGACTACGTAATGGCGAAATACAGGGATGTGCCGACCACGACGCGCGAGTCGTCCATGCGCATGAACTCGGATGGCTCGACCACGACCACCACGACGACCACCACGACGCACAATTATGTGTACTACGGCGGTCACGACATCTACTTTGCGCCGGATACGAAGGTGTACTACTGGAAGACGGCGGATGGTTCGTGGGCGTCGGGTTCGGTGTTGCCGTCCGATCGTGCCGAATACGTGCGCCGCGGCGGCGTCACGATCCAGCTTGATACGGACAAGCCGTACGAGCGCAATGATTACGTGATCGCGCATTACAAGACGCGGCCGTACGACGACAATAACCACTGATCAGGGTTGTTGAAGTGACGAGGGGCCCGGACGTTTCTGTCCGGGCCTTTTGTTTTTCTGTTCTGCGGGACCGCTTCCGCTGTCCTGCGGCCAGCGGGTAACTTTTTTTCCGGTGACAAAAGTCACCAAAAAACACCTTTGTCCCGCGCACCCGACTCTCGGCACAGTGCTTAGGGAACGCGCTTGCTCAATTCGTGCACGGCTTCGATCAGTACGCCTAGATGTTCGGGCTGTACGTCGGGTGTGATGCCGTGTCCCAAGTTGAATACGTGGCCGGGATGTGCGCCGAAGCTGTCGAGCGCCTTTTTGACTTCCGCGCGGATCGTTTCCGGATCGGCATGCAGGACGGCAGGGTCGACGTTGCCCTGCAAGGCCACGCGTGCGCCGACGCGGCGGCGCGCCTCATCGAGCGTGATCGTCCAGTCCAGACCAAGTGCGGCGCAGCCGGTGTCGGCGAGCGATTCGAGGTGCGAATTGGCGCCTTTGCTGAATAGGATCAGCGGGACGTCGCGGGTGGCGATGTCGCTTTTTATACTTTGTGCAATCTGCGCGAGATAGCGCAGGCTGAATTCGCGGAACATGTCCGGTGCGAGAAGGCCGCCCCAGGTGTCGAATACCATCAGTGCCTGCGCGCCGGCTTTGGCCTGCGCGATCAGATACGCCGCCACTGACCGCGCCACGACGTCGAGCAGTCGATGCATCGTCGCTGGATCGTTCCACGCGAGGGCCTTGGCGCGCGCGAAGCTCGAGGAGCCTTCGCCTTCGATCATGTAGCACGCGAGCGTCCACGGACTGCCGGCGAAGCCGATCAGCGGCACGCGCTCATGCAGTTCGCGGCGGATCAGGCGCACCGCGTCCATCACGTAACCGAGCGCGTCTTCCGGATCGGGAACGCCGAGTCTGTCGATGTCTGCACGCGTGCGTACTGGATGCGCGAGTTTGGGTCCTTCGCCTTCGTGGACCGAAAGATTCAGCCCCATCGCGTCGGGAATGGTGAGGATGTCGGAAAACAGAATCGCCGCGTCCAGCGGATAGCGGGCGAGCGGTTGCAGGGTCACTTCGCAGGCGAGTTCCGGCGTCTTGCACAGCGTGACGAAGCTGCCGGCGCGCGCGCGCGTGGCGCGGTATTCGGGCAGATAGCGTCCGGCCTGGCGCATGATCCAGACTGGCGTGCAATCGACGGGCTCGCGTTTGAGCGCGCGCAGAAAACGGTGATCGGTCATTCGAAATCCCTAAGGCGAAACGCGGCGCGCCTCGGCTTGCAACGGCGCGATGCGGCGCGGCCAACCCGGTGTGCCTGCCGCGCTCGACAGCTTATTGCGCGCAGCGCGGGCGGCCTCGAGCGTATCGAAGCTTCCCCACAGCAGCAGCCACGCGTCGGCGCCATTTTGCCGCAAATGGACCTCGTAGAGATCGCCGTTCGGAACGTGCGTGGCGGATCGCGCGGCGTCGAGTTCGCCCCTGCTTGCTGCATGGCCCATCTCGACGACGAAGTGATCGCCCGGCAGCGCCATGAATTCACCGCCCGAGGACGCGGCCTCGGAGACCGGCGGATGTGTGACCCGCGGCGACAGGGGCGGCTTTACCGGCGGACGCGGCGGCGGCGCCACCACGGCTGCACTCGGTTTCGGCGTCGCGGGTTTGAGCGGAACGGTTTTCGTGGGCGGCGGCGTGATTTGCGGTGCACGCGCTGGCGGCGGCGGCGGCGGGGGAGACGGCGCATTCGCATGCGCGGCTGCGGCCGAAACGGTGCTTGGCGGCTCGGCGATCGGCGTGGGACTGCTCGCGGCGGCGTTGGTCAGGTAGCTCGGCAGGGTCGAACGCGACGACGGTGGCGGCGGCGGCGTTGGCGGAGCCGATTCGGCAGGCGGTGCCGAAGCCTCGTGCGCCGGTTCGATTTCCTTCGGTTTGACCTCGACTGCCTTGCCCGCTTCGTTGCAGTTCCAGCTTTTATGATCGGCCGTCGGTACACATGTATACTTTTTGCCGGGCTCGAACGTATCGGTTTTGTCGTAGGTTTGCGCGAACGCCGGGACGGCGACGGCGCACAACAGCAGGATCTCAACCCGACGCATAGCTTGATTCCAGGCCCTGGCTGAACATGACGTGGAAGCCGCGCTTGAGTTGTACGTCGCGCGCATGCTCGAACGCGGTGAGCGCGTCGTCGCGTTCCAGGAACACGTCGCGCTTGAGGCTCGCACGGCCGCCTTGCTGACCCCATTCGCGGGTCAGCGTCCAGCCGCCGAGCAGATCCTGCTGCAGCATGATCTGGTAGTAACGCGGCGCTTCGGCGGCGGCGGGCTTGGTCTGCATGAAAAGTCGCATCCGGCTAGTTTAGCGCCAGACGCGACTGCGGTCGTGAACGTCGCAGGCGGATGCCTAGCGCGTGCCGAGTAGATCGCGGATCGCGCTCTCTTCGATGCTGTCGGCGATTTCCGCGTGGCCAATGCCGCGCCACAGGATCAAACGCAGGCGGCCACTCAGGTTTTTCTTGTCCAGGCGCATGGCGGCGAGGACCGCGTCGACGTCCAGATGTTGCGGCACGGCAGTGGAAAGGCCGAAGCGTTGCAGCAGAGCGTCCAGCCGCTGCGCATCGGCGGCAGGCGCGAGACCAAGCCGCGTCGAAAGCTCCGCCGCCAGCCGCATGCCGATGGCGATGGACTCACCGTGCAGGATTTCGCCGTAGCCGGCCACCGCCTCGAAGGCGTGGCCGAAGGTGTGGCCGAAGTTGAGCAGCGCGCGTTCGCCCTGTTCGGTTTCGTCGCGTGCGACGACGCCCGCTTTCTGTCGGCAGCTCACCGCGATCGCGTGCGCCAGCGCGGAGGCATCGCGCGCGAGCAGCGCATCGGCGTTGGCTTCGAGCCACGCAAAAAAATCCGCGTCGCCGATCGCGCCGTACTTCACCACTTCGGAAAGTCCGGAACGCAATTCGCGATCCGGCAGCGTCGTTAACGTGGCCGTATCGATCACCACCGCGCGCGGCTGATGGAACGCGCCGACCAGATTCTTGCCCTGCGGCAGATTCACCGCCGTCTTGCCGCCAACGGAGGAATCGACCATCGCCAGCAGCGTGGTCGGTATCTGCACGAAGGCGATACCGCGCATCCAGCATGCCGCGGCGAAGCCGGCCAGGTCGCCGATCACGCCGCCGCCGACGGCGAGCACGGTGGCGTCGCGGCTCGCGCCCATTTCGGCGAGCGCGTCGAAGATCGCCGAGCAGGCGTCGAACGATTTCGACATCTCGCCGGCCGGGAAAACGATGCGCGAGGTGGTGCGTTCGCCGAGCGCGGCAAGCGCTTTATCGAGATACAGCGGCGCGATGTGGCTGTCGCTGACCGCGAGCACGTGACGTCCGCGGATCGTGTCGCGCCAATGCGCCGCATCGTCGAGCAGGCCGTCGCCGATCCAGATCGGATACGAGCGGGCGCCGAGTTCGACGTCGATCCGCTGTGCGCTCATGCGGCGAAGTGCCTGTTGTTCGCGCCGCGCTGCCAGCGTTCGCGCAACGCATTCGCGAGCCGTTGCGCGGCCTGCACCACGCTGTTGCCGTGGCCGGGCGCGACGGTGAAGTCCGCGATTTCGCGATACAGCGGTCCGCGCGTGACCGCCAGTTCCTGCAGCCGTTCGCGACGGTCGGGTGCCGCGAGCAGCGGCCGCTTGCGATCCCGCGCGAGACGTTTCATCTGTTCGTCCACCGTAGTTTCCAGGTACACGACGAAGCCGCGTTCGCGCAGCACGCGCCGGTTCTCCTCCGCGAGCACCGCGCCACCGCCGGTCGCGAGCGCGATGCCGTCGCGCGCGGCGAATTCCGCGAGCACGGCGCTTTCGCGCCGGCGGAATCCCGCTTCGCTTTCCATCTCGAAGATCAGCGGAATGTCCGCGCCGCAATGTTCTTCGATGACGTGGTCCAGGTCGAAGAAAGGCAGGCCGAGCAGTTCCGCGGCGCGGCGACCGATGGTGGTCTTGCCCGCACCCATCGGGCCGACGAAGAACAGATTCGGTGCCGGATTCATGGCCAGAATGCTAGCAGACGCGGCGCGCGAAAACCCTGCAATGAAACGCTACAATGCCGCGTCGTTCCTGTCGCCGCCATCGCCCGTGTATCGCTTCATCGCCATCTTCGTCGTCTGTCTTCTCGCGCTGTTCACGCTCGAATTGTTCGACCCCGTGAAAGTAGCCGTCATCGATCCGTTCACCGCCGCGGTGGCGCACGTGAGCGCGTGGATCATGCAGGCATTCGATCGCAACGTCGTGGCCACCGGCAACGACATCATCGACGGCAACACCGGTGGCGGCATCCGCATCGTGGCCGGCTGCAACGGCGTGGAAGCGGTGCTGATCCTGGTCTCGGCGATCCTCGCGTTCCCGGCGCCGTGGAAACACAAGCTCATCGGCATGGGCTTGGGCTTCATCGCCATCCAGACGCTCAACCTGGTGCGCATCATCAGCCTGTATTACCTGCAGCGCTGGTCGGCGGTGTGGTTCGACTGGTTTCATCTTTATCTGTGGCAGGCGCTGATCATCCTCGATGCGCTGGTGTTCTGGCTGATCTGGCTGCGCTATCTGCCGCGCCGCACACAAGCGGTTAGCCGCTGAGCGAGTAGACTCACCCGTCATCCATCGGGAGGTCAGCCATGAACAAGGTCGCCAAGGTCATCGAGATTTCCGCCTCGTCGGACAAAAGCATCGAAGACGCCGTCAAAGGCGGATTGAGGAAAGCGAGCAAGACGCTGAAGAACGTCAAGAGTGCATGGGTCAACGAAATCCGCGCCATGACCGACGACGACGGCAGCGTGCTCGAGTGGCGGGTCAACATGCGCGTCAATTTCCTGCTGGATTAGTCGTGCCCAACATCGCTCCATCGATGGTGACCACGGCTATGGAACTGCCCGGGCACCGCATCGTGCGCAACGTCGGCGTGGTGCGCGGGCTGACGGTGCGTTCGCGCAGCGTCATCGGCAACATCGGCGCGGCCCTGCAGAGTCTGGTCGGCGGCAACATCACGCTGTACGCCGAGCTGTGCGAGAAAGCGCGCAACGATGCTTTCGCGCTGATGCTCGAACACGCCGGCAACATCGGCGCCAACGCGATCGTCGCGATGCGCTACGACGCGAACGAAGTCACCGACGGCATCACCGAGGTGCTTGCCTACGGCACCGCGGTGATCGTCGAATAGTCAGCGCGCGGCGATGCGGCGCACGCCGCGGTTTGCGTCGAGTACGAGGCGCAGGTCGGCGAGCGCGGGAAGTCTTCGCAGCGCCTGACGGCTCAGTCGTTCGTAGTGCTGCAGGAAGCGCTTGAGTTGCGCGGTCGTCTGCGCGCGTGCCGCGCCGCGCGCGCGCAAGGCGCGTTCCTGTTCGTCGCGCCAGCGCAGCACGACGTCGAAACCGGGCGCCTGCAGCACCGCCAGTTCATCGAACCGTTTCCACAACGGCACGTAAATGCGCTTCAGTTGTTCGTTGACCCACGTACGCCACGTGCCGTCGGCGTCTTCGGTGCGTTCGAGATCGTTGATCGGCCGCTTGAGTTCGGCTGTCGTCTGCGGGGGCACGCCGACGCACCAGCCTTCGAGGATCACGAACCGCGGCGCGCGTTTCACATGCCGCCACCGCGACGGCGGCAGACGCGTATCGCAGCCTTTGTCGAAGCGCGGAATGCGCGCCGGATTTTTCGCCGACGCATCGCGCAATGCATCCAGCGTGAATTGCGCGAGCGGCACGTCGTGCGTACCGGGCACGCCGCGCGTGATCAGCAGCGGATGCACGGCGCGCGCGAGTTCCTTGCGCGCCGCCCGGCCGAGATAGAAATCATCGATCGATATCGTCAGCGCATCGATGCCGCGCGACTGCGCCAATGCGACGACTTGGCCCGCGAGCGTGCTCTTGCCGCTGCCCTGCAATCCCGACAGGCCGATCACGGAATACCGTTGGCGCGTCTTGCGCAGCGCCAGATCGAGCAGCGCTTCGACGACATCGTCGGCATACCCGTGCGTGTTAGCATGCTGCGGTTTTCGAGGCACGAACCGAATCCGTCATGGACGAAACGCAACCACTTTATCAGGAAGCGATCACCACCTTCCGCGCCTTGCTCGACGACGCCACGCGCGGCGGCGAGCCGGAGCCGACGGCGATGACGCTTGCCACCTGCGACGCGAACGGCCGTGTGTCGGCGCGCATGGTGCTGCTCAAGGCGGTCGACGAACGCGGCTTCGTTTTCTACACCAATTACGACAGCGACAAAGCCGCGCAGCTCGCCACGCATGCGCAGGCGGCGTTGTGCTTCCTGTGGAAAACGTTGCGCGGCGGCGCCGGCGTGCAGGTGCGCGTGGAAGGCCGCATCGAAAAAACCAGCGATGCGGAATCCGACGCCTATTTCGCATCGCGCGATCGCGCCAGCCGCATCGGCGCATGGGCATCGACGCAATCGAAAACGTTGCCGAATCGCGAGACGTTTCATGAGCGCATCGCCGCCATGGAAAAGAAATTCGAGGGCGGCGATGTGCCCCGTCCGCCGCACTGGGGCGGATACCGCGTCGTGCCCGACCTGATCGAACTGTGGTACGGCCAGCGTGCGCGCCTGCACGAACGCGACCGCTACGAGCTGCGCGACGGCACCTGGACCAAACGCCTGCTGTATCCGTAGCAATGGGCCCGCGCCGCATCGTGTGTCTGACCGAGGAACCGACGGAGGTCCTCTACAGTATCGGTGAACAGGATCGCATCGTCGGCATATCCGGTTTCACCGTGCGGCCACCGCGCGCACGCAAGGAAAAACCAAAAGTCTCGGCATTCACCAGCGCGAAGATCGACGAAATCCTCGCGCTGCGGCCTGACTTCGTCATCGGCTTCTCCGACATCCAGGCCGATATCGCGCGCGAACTGATCAAGGCCGGTATCGAGGTTTGGATCAGCAATCACCGATCGGTCGAGGCGATCGTCGAATATATCCGGCGCCTCGGCGCGATCGTCGGCGCCGCGGAGAAAGCGAACGAACTCGCCGATCGCGCCCAGCGGCATCTCGACGACGTGCGGGATGCGGCCGCGAGCCTGCCTCGCCGTCCGAAAATCTATTTCGAGGAATGGGACGATCCGCCGATCACCGGCATCCAATGGGTCGCCGAACTGATCCGCATTGCCGGCGGCGACGACGTGTTTCCCGAACGCGCGGAAAAATCGCTGGCCAAGGATCGCATCCTCGCCGATGCGACCGAAGTGATCCGCCGCGCGCCGGACATCATCATCGGCTCATGGTGTGGCAAGAAATTCCGGCCGGAAAAAGTCGCGGCACGCGACGGCTGGCAAGCAATTCCCGCCGTGCGCGACGGAGAACTGCACGAAGTGAAATCGCCGATCATCCTGCAGCCGGGACCCGCCGCACTTTTCGATGGGCTCGACGCGCTGCATGCCATCGTGGCGGGCTGGGCAGCACGTAGCGAAGCCATCAAGCGATCACTTTGACGCCGGCAGGCACGCCTTTACGGCGTCGCGCACGCGCGCCGATTCGTTCGCATCGAACGCGAACGTGGCCACCAGCGAGCGCCTGGATTTGTCGTAGCTCGCCTGCGTCCACACGAGTTTGGCCGCGCTGCCGTCGACGCCGGTCAGCAGGGTTGCCGGTGCGCTCTTGCGGCGCGACAGTTCGGCGATCTCGAAGCGGAATGCTTCCGGCGGGTCGGGGATGTAGGAGCCCGAGGCCGTCGTGGTCACGCGGGTGGTTTTCGCGGCGGCGATCCACTCGACGCGGCTCAGCGCGCCGGCGGGAGAATCCGGGCCTTCGAAATCGTCGTAGTCGAAATCCTTTTTCGTGTAGGCATCGGGCACGGTGATTTCGACGACGAGCGCGCCGCCGTGCTTGTCGGCCGAACAGCCGATATGAACGGTGGCGGTGCGCTCGGCACCGGTGTCGATCCGGACCGAACCTGTCTTGGTGACATCGCCGTCGGCGTGCGCTGCCGCCGTGGCCAGTATCGAAAGCGCAAAAATATACTTTTTCATCACGAGCCCCTTTTATGCGGCCAGTGCGGCGCCGAGTGCGGCGATGGTAGCGGTCATCGCGCCGGCTTGCATCGCGCGCTCGCTTGACGCATTGCCTTGCATCGCGCGCTTGAGCACGCCCTGCGCGATCGCGGCAAGACGAAAGAACTGGAACGCGAGCAGGAAATCCCAGTGCGGCCGCGGATCGTGGCCGGTGCCGGCGGCGAAGCGTTCGACCAGCACGTCCTCGGAGGGTATGCCGAGCGCGTCGCGATCCAGTCCCGCCAGACCGGGCAGCACGCCGTTGCGCGGCAGGCGCAGCGCCATGCACAGGTAGGCGATGTCGGCGAACGGATGGCCGAGCGTCGACAGTTCCCAATCGACGATCGCCGCGATGCGCGGCGCATCGCGATGCCAGATCAGGTTGTCGATGCGGAAATCGCCGTGCACGAGCGCGGCGGGTGCGTCGTCGGCGGGAACGTGCTGTGGCAACCAGGTGATGAGTTTCTCCATCGCCTCGATGCGCTGCGTTTCGGCGGCGCGGTACTGTTCGGTCCAGCGCGCGACCTGCCGCGCGAAGTAGTTGCCGGGTTTGCCATAGTCGCTGAGTCCAGCGGCGTGAACGTCGACTTTTGCGAGCGCGATCAGCGCATTGATCATCGCCTCGAAATGCGCGCGGCGCCGATCGGCGGGAACGTCGGGCAACGATGGATCCCAATGGATCGGGCCATCGACGAATTCCATGACGTAGAACATGCTGCCGATCACCGACTCGTCGATGCACAAGTGCAGCGCGTTGGCGACCGGCACGCCGCGCCCGCGCAGCGCGGCGATGACGCGGAATTCGCGATCGACCGCGTGCGCGGAGGCCAGCAGCTTGCCGGGCGGTTTTCGGCGCAGCACATAACGGCCCGATGCCGCGTCCAGCCGGTAGGTCGGGTTGGATTGGCCGCCCTTTGAATTTCGTCGATGTGAGCGGACCGCGAAAACCCTCGACGCGATTTTCGAGGTAGTGCGCGAGCGCATCGTCGGGCAGCGCGAGTGCTTCGCTCATTTCAGCATTGCCTTGGCGAGCGCCGCGATGTGTACTTCGTCCGGCCCGTCGGCCAGGCGCAACGCGCGCGCACCGGCGTAGGCGTGCGCGAGGAAGTTGTCGCTGGACAACCCGGCGGCGCCGTGAATCTGCATCGCACGATCGGTCACCGCGCAGGCCATGCGCGGCGCGACGATCTTGATCATGCCGATCGCATCCTTCGTGCCTTTGATGCCGTCACGATCCAGCGACGCGGCGGCGGCGAGCGTGAGCAAACGCGCCTGTTCGATTTCGCAGCGCGATTGCGCGATCGCGTCCTGCACCACGCCTTGCGCGGCGAGTGGCTTGCCGAAGGCGACGCGTGTTTTCGCGCGAGCGATCATCGTTTCGAGCGCACGCTGCGCCAGGCCGATCAGCCGCATGCAGTGATGGATGCGCCCGGGACCGAGGCGGCCTTGCGCGATCTCGAAGCCGCGGCCTTCGCCGAGGATCAGGTTCTCGCTCGGCACGCGCACGTTTTCAAACGCGATCTCGGCGTGGCCGTGCGGCGCGTCGTCGAATCCGAACACGCTGAGCGGACGCACGATGCGCACGCCCGGTGTGTCGCGCGGAACGAGGATCATCGCGTGGCGACGATGCGGTTCGGCGTCCGGGCTGGTCACGCCCATCACGATGAAGACGGCGCAACGCGGATCCATCGCGCCGGTGGTCCACCACTTGCGGCCGTCGATGACGTACCCGTCGCCGTCGCGCGCGATGCGCGTGGCGATGTTGGTGGCGTCGGAACTGGCGACGTCGGGTTCGGTCATGGCGAACGCCGAGCGGATCTCGCCGGCGAGCAGCGGTTGCAGCCAACGCGATTTCTGCGCCTCGGAGCCGTAATGCAGCAGCACTTCCATGTTGCCCGAGTCCGGTGCATTGCAATTGTATACTTCCGGCGCAATCGGCGAGCGGCCGGTGATTTCGGCGATCAGGGCGTAGTCGAGGTTGCTCAAGCCGGCGCCGTGCTCCGCATCGGGCAGGAAAAGATTCCATAGGCCGGCATCGCGCGCTCTGCGTTTCAGCGATTCGATGACAGGCGGAATCGTCCAGCGCTGGCCGTCACGCCCGACGTGCGCGAAGTACTCGGCTTCCGCGGGCTCGACGTGCTCGTGCTGGAATGCGGCGAGGCGCGCGCGCATGGTCGCGGGCGCGCTCGGAGTAGGCGAACAGATCGGTCATCGGCGCGCTCGCAGTCGGGACATCAATAATATGTCACGACTTCGCGGTCGCCGGGTGCCGACAGGTGCGGCAGCATGTTCCAGATCTGCAGATTCCAGGTGCCCTCGCGCGTTCGGAATTCGCTCACCGCCGTGTTGCGCAGGCCGATGTTGAGGGCCACGGTTTTTTCGTCGTCGCAACCCAGCGCGGCCTGCGCGCATCGGGCGATCGGCCCGGCCGAGGAGATCACCAGCACTTTGCCGCGCAGCGCGGCGATGCGTTCGCGGGCGCGCGCGACACGTGCGGAAAACACATCCCACGGTTCGGCCAGCTGGCTGTCCAGTTCGCGGCGCGACCACGCGCTCAGCGCCGCCGCGAGCAGTGCGTGTACCGCGCGCCGATTGCCCGGATCGGCGACGGCGGCGTGGACGAGATCGTCGTCATGCGTCGCGGCGTAGGCGCGGACGATGGCGTCGTGATCGAATTCGTTCCAGTCGGCGTCTTCGTGGATAGCCGGCAACGCGCGACCGGCATTTGCGAATGCGTCGGCGATCGCTGCGAGCGTTTCGCGATGCCGCTGCAGCGAGCCGCGGCAGATGTGCGCAAACGCCAGATCCGGATGCGACACCAGCCAGTCGGCCAGTCGGCGCGCCTGTTCGTGGCCGCGGGGCGACAACGCGTCGTAGTTAGCCGCGCCGAACGAAGCCTGCGCGTGCCGGATCAGCCAGATGCGGCCCGATGTCGGCTCAGTCGACGACAAGGTCTTGCGTGAACTTCGCCACGAACGGTTGCGGTTCGCCGGGAACCGTTGCGGTGACGGTGAAAACGTACGTGCCCGACCCATCGATCGCGAATTCGCCGAGATAATCGATGTCGCCGTTTTCCGCGGTTTCGCGCAAAGGCAGCGGGCGCGGGTGGCCGGTAAGTTCGCCGACTTGCGCGGTAACGCTCGCGCTGACCGTGCGGCCGGCCTGTTCGATCGATACGTTGAGCAATCCGCGTTTCGGAGCTCGATCGATGCCGTACTGTTTCGCCATGGCCGGCAGCAGTTGCATCGTCGACAGGGCGTTGGCGCGGATCGTCACGTCACCGAAACTGTGGTCTTCGGCGCGTGCGAGCGTCGGCGCGATCAACAACAATGCGAAAAGGATTTTCATGGAATGCGCGTGGTGAGATCGGTGAGCGGTGCGATGACGAGCATGCGGATCAGAATCAGCACGATGCTGGCGGCGAAGAACGAAAAATCCATTCCGGCCATCGGCGGAATCACGCGGCGGAATGGTCGCACCACCGGATCGGTTATGCGCAGCAGCAGCGAATAGTTGCCGTCGTAGCGCATCGAGGGAATGAAACTCATCACACAAACGCCGAGCATGACCACGATCTCGATCAGCACCAGCCAGTCGAGCAGGTCGACCAGCGCACGCAGCACGGTGCCGGGCACACTCAAGTGCGCGCCGACAACGCCGAACAGGCACACCAGTTCGAAAACCGCAAGCAGCCACGCCACCAGCAGCGAAGCGAAATCCACGCGCCGCCAGCGCGGGATCAGGTTGCGCAACGGCATCACCGCCGGATTGGTGAACTGATAGACGAAACGGCAGATCGGCTCGTTGAACGGTGCGGCGATCGCGATCAGCAACGCGCGCGCCAGGAACATGACGATGAAGAAACCGAAAATCGTCTGGATCAGGAAAACGCCGGCGTTCTGCAGGTAGCTCATGACGCGTCCATCTGCCGCGACATTTCCGCGCCGCGTTTGGTCGCCGCGGCGACGGCGCGCGCGACGATTTCGGGAAACCTGTCGGCAGCGAAACTTTCCAGTGCCGCCTGCGTGGTGCCGCCGGGCGAGGTCACGCGGCGCCGCAGTTCGGACGGCGCGACATCGGATTCGCGCAACATGCGTCCGGCGCCCAGACACGTCTGCGCGGCCAGTTCGCGGGCCGCTTCGCGCGGCAAACCTTGCGCGACGGCGGCCTCTTCGAGCGCCTCGACCAGCAGGAAGAAATAGGCCGGTCCGGAACCCGAAATCGCCGTGACGGTATCCATCGCTGCTTCGTTGTCGATCCAGCGCGACAGCCCCGTCGCACCGACAATGCCCTGTGCGATATCGCGCTGTTCATTGGTGACGCGCGCGTTCGCGCACAAGCCCGTGGCGCCGGCCCCGATCAACGCCGGCGTGTTCGGCATGCAGCGCACGACGGCGACGTCGCCGCCCAGCCAGCGTTCGAGCTGGGCGATGGTGATGCCCGCCGCGATGGACACGATGAGCGGGTGCTGCGACTGGACGATGTCGCGCAGTCCTACGCAGACAGTTTTCATCACTTGCGGCTTGACGGCGAGGACGAGGACATCGGCGTCGCGAGCGGCGGCTTCGTTGTCGGCGCGCGTGACGATGGCGAAATCGCGGGCGAGTGCATCGCGAAGTTCAGCGTTGGGTTCTGACGCCGCAAGCTGCCCGGCCGATGCGCCGTTGCGGAGCAGTCCACCGATCAGGCTGCGCGCCATGTTGCCGCCACCGATGAAGGCGATTTGGGCCGTGCTGGAAGTCTGCTTCGTCATGACGCGAAAAGTCGCCGGGTTAGCAGAGATTGCATGTCGCGCCGGCCGTCGACGACCAGGTACACGACCACTCGATGGTCGATGACGCGATAAATGATGCGGTATGGTTTGAAAAACACCTGACGATATTCCTTGATGCCCAGGGCGCGAAGTTCGCTGGGATAGGCGCCGCGTTCGGGGTGCACGGCAAGTGCTTGCAAAGTGCTGGCTAATCGGTCGAGCAATTGGTTGGCTTTCGCTTCGGAGTCCGCACCGGCTACAAACTCGTGAATTTCCTCCAGATCGCGAATCGCCCCGCGCGAGAGTTCGACCGCGAACCGCATCAGGCGGCCCTGCGCTTGGCCTTCAACCCCGCGATGGCTTTTTCGAGTGGTACCACATCGCCGCGTTCGATCTCGCGATTGCCGAGCGCAAGAATTTTCAGGAGCGCCAGCGTTTCCTGCGTGTTTTCGTAGGACGCTATGTCCTGCAAGACGGCGCGCGCCTCGCCGTTTTGCGTAATGAAGACCGGTTCGTGTTCGTCGGCGAGCTGTGCCAGAACTTCTGCGGCGTTTGCTTTCAGATAGCTGATCGGCTTGATACGTGTAGAAAAGTTCATGCGAAAAACTCCAAAAAAAACCGCCGGACTAAATTAAGTCTATAAAAAGTCCGGTGCGGTGTCGAGGCGGCGACCTTATTTTCGCGCGCCGAACAATGCCGTCCCGATGCGCACCATCGTCGCGCCTTCCTCGATGGCCAGCTCGAAATCGTCGGACATTCCCATTGACAGCGTATCTGCGGACGGATGCGTCTCGCGCAGCGCATCGAAAAGCGCGCGCATCTGGCGGAAGGCGCGACGTCGAACGTCGCGATCATCGCTGGGTTGCGGAATCGCCATGAGACCGCGCAATCGAAGGCGCGGCGCAGCCGCGATGGCGGCGGCGAGTGTTGGAATGTCGCCGGACGCACAGCCGGACTTGCTTGCCTCGTCGTCGATGTTGACCTGGATCAGCACATTCAACGGGGTGCGCGAAGCAGGCCGATGCCGATCGAGCGGCGCGACGAGTTTTTCGCGGTCCAGGCTTTGCAGCCAGTCGAAATGCCCGGCCACTTCGCGCGCCTTGTTCGACTGCAGCGGACCGATCATGTGCCATTCGAGTGCGAGGTCGCCGAGTTCGCGCTGCTTGACCAGCGCTTCTTGCACGTAGTTTTCGCCGAAGGCGCGCTGGCCTTGCCCCGCGAGCGCGCGAATGGCCGCCGCGGGCTTGGTCTTGGAGACGGCCAGCAGCGCCGCGGCGTGGTTCGCGCGCTCGCCCGCAGCGCGGATGCGGCCGACAATATCGAGGTAATCCGTTGTCAAGAAAGTGTCGCCAAGGGGTTGCGCCGGCTTGAATTTATGGGGTTATACTGCATCGCAAGCGCGGCGTGTCCGGCCGCGGCACGGTTTCCAAGGGGATTTTCATGGATATTGCCGAACTACTGGCATTCTCGGTCAAGAATAAGGCCTCCGACCTGCATCTGTCGGCCGGCCTGCCGCCGATGATCCGCGTCGATGGCGACGTGCGCCGCATCAATATCCCGTCGCTCGACCACAAGCAGGTCCATTCGCTGGTGTACGACATCATGTCGGACAAGCAGCGCCGCGACTATGAAGAATTCCTCGAAGTCGACTTTTCTTTCGAGATCCCCGGTCTCGCGCGCTTCCGCGTCAATGCATTCAACCAGAACCGCGGCGCGGGCGCGGTCTTCCGAACCATTCCGTCGGAAGTGCTCACGCTCGAAGATCTCGGTTGTCCGAAAATCTTCAAGGAACTGATCAATCAGCCGCAGGGTTTGATTCTTTGCACCGGCCCGACCGGTTCGGGCAAGTCGACCACGCTCGCGGCGATGCTCGATCACGTCAATAAGAACGAATACGGGCACATCCTGTCGATCGAGGACCCGATCGAATTTGTGCACACCGCGCAGAAATGCCTGATCAACCAGCGCGAAGTGCATCGCGATACGCACGGCTTCAACGAAGCGTTGCGTTCGGCGCTGCGCGAGGATCCGGACTTCATCCTGGTCGGCGAAATGCGCGACATCGAGACGATCCGCCTGGCGCTCACCGCGGCGGAAACGGGACATCTCGTGTTTGCCACGTTGCATACGAGTTCGGCGTCGAAGACCATCGACCGCATCATCGACGTGTTCCCGGCCGGCGAAAAACCGATGGTGCGTTCGATGCTGTCGGAGTCGCTGCGCGCGGTGATTTCGCAATCGCTGCTGAAGAAAGTCGGCGGCGGACGCATCGCCGCGCACGAGATCATGGTCGGCATTCCCGCCATCCGCAACCTGATCCGCGAAGACAAGGTCGCCCAGATGTATTCCTCGATCCAGACCGGCAACCAGTACGGCATGCAGACGCTGGATCAGTGTCTGCAGGATCTGGTCAAGCGCGGTCTGGTCACGCGCCAGCAGGCGATCGGCTACGCGAAGAACAAAGAAATCTTCAAGTAATCCGCGCCGCGGTCGACAATGCGCAGCGTACGTTAGTCGGCTGGTTTCGGCCGCGCGCCGGCACCTGCGCAGGCGTCGAGCGGCCGACGCGGGCATAACGGTTCCGAAACGTTGACCGCGTTTGATTTCCTGCCGTTGCGCAGGTGTAAGATGCTTGACAGAGAGTCGGGGCGCTGCCTCGGGAGCCGATCATGAGTGCCGTAGATTTCACCTCCTTCCTCAAGCTGATGGTGCACAAGAAGGCCTCCGACCTGTTCATCACGGCCGGCGTGCCGCCTTCCATCAAGGTGCACGGGCGCGTGGCGCCGATCACGCAGAATCCGCTTACGCCGCAGCAGTCGCGCGACATGGTGCTGAACGTGATGACGCCGTCGCAGCGCGAAGAATTCGAGAAGACGCACGAATGCCAGTTCGCCATCGGCGTGTCGGGCGTTGGTCGATTCCGCGTGAGCTGTTTCTATCAGCGCAACAACGTCGGCATGGTCCTGCGTCGCATCGAAACGCGCATCCCGACGGTGGAAGAACTCAACCTGCCGCCGATCATCAAGACGCTGGCGATGACCAAGCGCGGCATCATCATCTTCGTCGGCGCGACGGGTACCGGTAAGTCGACATCGCTCGCTTCGATGGTCGGTTATCGCAACCAGAATTCGACCGGTCACATCATCACGATCGAGGATCCGATCGAATACGTGCACAAGCACGAAGGCTGCATCGTCACGCAGCGCGAAGTCGGCATCGATACGGATTCCTGGGAAAACGCGCTGAAGAACACGCTGCGCCAGGCGCCCGACGTCATCCTCATCGGCGAAGTGCGTACGCGCGAGACGATGGAACACGCGATCAACTTCTCCGAAACCGGTCACCTGTGCCTGTGCACGCTGCACGCGAACAACGCCAACCAGGCGATGGACCGCATCATCCACTTCTTCGCGGAAGACCGTCGCGAGCAGTTGTTCATGGATCTGTCGCTGAACCTCAAAGGCGTCGTTGCGCAGCAGCTCATTCCGACGCCGGACGGCAAGGCGCGGCGCGTCGCGGTGGAAGTGATGCTCGGCACGCCGCTGGTGCAGGACTACATCCGCAAGGGCGACATCCACAAGCTCAAGGATGTGATGAAGGAATCCACCAACCTCGGCATGAAGACGTTCGATCAAAGTCTGTTCGAGCTGTATCAGGCCGGCGAGATTTCGTACGAAGATGCGCTGCGCCACGCCGACTCGGCCAACGAAGTGCGCCTGAAGATCAAGCTCGCGCAGGGCGGCGACGCGCATACCCTGTCGCAAGGCATGGACGGCGTGGAGCTCGTGGAAACCTGATCGGCATGGCCGCGACGCAACTCCGGCGCCCGGCCCGCAAGCCGGGCGTCGCATTTCTGACGATGGAATTCCCGCATCGTGGCGCGTGATATCGAACGGCTGCGCGAAACGTGGCGCGTGCTCGGCGAAGAAGATCCGCTGTGGGCGATCCTGTCGCGTCCGGACAAGCGCGGCGGGCGCTGGGATATCGATGAATTCTTCGCGGCGGGCGAGAGCGAGATCGGCGCGATCGATGGTTATTGCCGCGAACTCGGCCGGCCGCGCCAGCACAACGTCGCGCTCGACTTCGGCTGCGGCGTCGGACGCCTGACGCGCGCCTTGTCCGCGCGCTATGCGCAAGTCGTCGGCGTCGACATCGCCTCATCGATGATCGCGCGGGCGCGCGAACTCAATGCGGACCGCGGCAACATCCGGTTCGTCGAGAACGCCGTCGGCGACCTGCGTTTCGTCGTCGACGCCAGCGTCGACCTGGTTTATTCGGCGATCACGCTGCACCACATGCCGGCGGATTTGCAGCGGGCGTACATCGGCGAGTTCATGCGCGTCCTGTCGCCGGGCGGCATCGCCGCGTTCCAGATAGCCAGTGGGTTCAGCGGGGATGTCGCGGGCTGGGCCTATCGGATGATGCCCAATCGCTGGCTCGCACCGTTGCGCCGTCGGGTGCACGCGATCGATGCTGCAGCGGAAATGCACACGCTCGACGAGCGCGACGTCGCCACGATCGCGCGGCACGCGCAACGTGGAATTCTCCTGGGCTTGGACGTCGACAGCGCCGGCCGCGGCTTTCGCGGCCGGCTGTTGTTCGTAGGCTGACCGGCTACAGCGCGATCAGTTCTGTTCGATTGTTTCGTGGAACGCGATGCCGGTTGGCGTCGCAACGAAAATCATGTCGCCGGATTTGAACATCTGTTCGTATGAGGCGAACATTTGTTTCTGCGCCGCGAGCTGCGCCTGCTTGTCGGCCGGCAACGCAGCGGCGGCTCTCTCCATCATGTCGGCCATCAGCTTGTAGAACTGGCCAGTGAAATGGAAACGCAGGAACACCGGATCCTTCGCCGCGGGCGCGGCGAGGAAGGCGCCGAGCGTTGCATCTTCACCGGTGCCGCTGGACATGCCGAGCGTATCGCTGGTCATCGCCACGGAAATCGGTTGCGTAGCCATCGGCACGGTCCCGCTCGGCAGCACGACTGCTTTTCCGTCCGGCTGCACTTTCAGCGTGGCCAGTTGCGGCACGGCCATCTGCGCCATGGCCAGTACGGCGGCCGGGTTTTGCGTGCGCATGGCGAACTTCGCGTAGATATCGGGAATGCTCGAGCCGGCTTTCATGTCGAGCTTGTCGAGCACGAAGCGCAGGCCGGTGAAATCGCTGAACGGCGGCGGCACCGTGGTGTCCACTTTCGTCTTCGAGCTGGCGAAGCCTTCGTTGAGCGATGTCAACTGGGGACACGTGTACGGCTTTGCCGCCACGGCGTCGGCCTGCTTGATCCAGAAATCCTTCAGCTTCAGCACCGGCAGCGACAGCGACATGTCGAACACGCCTTCGCCCGGCGCGCCGGTGCCGGGAGCGGCGTTGAGTGCCGCGGCCAGTGGCTGCGCGATCGAGCCGTCGATCTCCATCTGCGCGCCGATGCGCACGCGCTGCGTGGCGAGTTCTTCGACGCCGCCGACGAAGCGCGGAAACTTGTGCGCGATCTCCAGGTAATCCGCGCGACACGCCGGGTCGACGCCGGCGAACGGAATGCCGAGCGCGGCCGCGAACTGTGCATCGGTGCCGCTCGGCGGGCTGCTCAGGCGTTCGGTCAGCCGCACGAAATCGACGAAACCGATGCCGTAGTTCGTATAGCCATAAAGCTTGGCCAGCGCCTGCAGCGTGCCGGCGGCGCCGAGATTCTGCGCGGGTTTGGTCAGGCCGAGGATGGTCTGTTTGAGCGCGTCGTCGGCGTTCACGGGCAGGATCGAGAGTACGAGCTGATTGCCTTCGATGGCCGCCACGCCCATGGCCTTGTCGTTGCCCAGGTACCAGAACTCCTGCGCGCCGACTTTGCCGACCGGCACTTTCTCGCCGACCTTCGCTTCGATCTTGGCGACTTCCGCCCGCAGCGCGGCGGCGTCGCCGAGTTCGGTGCGGATCACGGGCACCATGCCGACACCGTAGAACGCGTAACGCGCATCGGGTTTGAAACCCATGCTGCGGATGCGGCCGATGGGGTCGTCGGTGGTGAATTCGTCGAGCAGCGCCTTGGTGATCTTGATGGCGCGCACGGCTTGGGGATCGGAGACTTTTGCGGTGGCGGCCTGGTCGAGCATGCCCTGATACATCTGCATCAGCGTCGGCCAGTATGCTTTCATGCGCTGCGACCACGCGTCGTACACGGCGCTCGGCGTCGGTTCGAGATTGGCCATCGCGTACGGCGTGTCGGCGGGGACGAACGACAACGGCGCGTTGTCGTCGGTGGTGGCGTTCTTGCTGCACGCGGCGACGAGGCCGGCAAGCATGACGGGCAGGGCGAGACGGCTGATCAGGCGCATGACGGACAATCCCTAGTTGGCGGTGCGATGTGTCGACTCGCCGCCATTATGCCCCAGTCGTGCCGCCTTTACGCGCCGTCGAGCAGCTCCAAAAGCACCGCCATGCGCACATGCACGCCGTTGGCGACCTGCTCGAGAATCAGCGAGCGCGGCCCGTCGGCGACTTCCGACTGGATCTCCACGCCGCGGTTCATCGGACCCGGATGCATGACAAGGCAATCGGGGTCGGCGCGGCGCAGCCGGTCGGCGGAAAGTCCGAAGCGCGCGAAATAATCGGCCTCCGACGGAATCGATGTGGACTGCATGCGTTCCTTCTGCAGGCGAAGCATGATGACGACGTCGGCGCCGACGATGGCTTCGTCGAAATTGTGGAAAATGCGGCAATGTGGAAAATCCGCCGGCTGCGGAGCCAGTTCCGGCGGCGAGCACAGCCGGATTTCCTTCACGCCGAGCGCACTGAATGCGTGTACATCGGAGCGGGCGACGCGCGAGTGGCGAATGTCGCCGCAAATGGTGACTGTCAGCTTCGAGAAATCAGGACGATGACGGCGTAACGTCAGCGCATCGAGCAAGCCTTGCGTCGGATGGGCGTGATTGCCGTCGCCGGCATTGAGCACGCGTGCGTCGCCGTGCAGGTTGGCGGCGATGAATTCCGGCGTGCCGGATTCCTTGTGACGCACGACGAATGCGTCGCAATGCATCGCCTCGATCGTGTGGACGGTATCGAGCAGCGTCTCGCCCTTGGTCGTCGACGAGCTGGCGATATCGAAATTGATCACGTTCGCGCCGAGCCGCTTGGCGGCGAGATCGAACGATGTGCGCGTGCGCGTGGACGGTTCGAAAAACAGGTTGATCACGGTGCGGCCGTGCAGGAGATCAAGCGGGTTCGCGCCGTCTCGTGTTTTTTCGCGCAAGGCGTCCGCGCGATCGAGCAATGCCGTTATGCAGCGCGCCGACAAACCGTCGAGCGTCAATAGATGGCGCAGTTTTCCGTGAGTATCGAGTTGCGCGTTGCCGCTCATTCGCGCGAAGAATTCAACGCTTGCGTGAGCCACGTCTCGACGATCACCTGCGCGGCGATGGCGTCGAGTTCGCTCGCGTTCTTGCGGCGCGCCTGACCGCGCGCGCGGCGATCGGCGAAGCGCTGCGAGGCTTCGACCGAGCTCAACCGTTCGTCGACCAGATGCACCGGCAAGTGGTAGCGCTGACCGAGCGCGCTGGCGAACGTGCGCGCGGCGCGGCTGTTGGATTGTTCGGAACCGTCGAGCATCAGCGGCAGGCCGACCAGCAACGCATTCGGTCGCCAGTCACGCACCACCGATTCGACGCGCGGCCAGTCCACGCCGTTGTCGCCGTTGCCGACGACGCTCAACGCGCGCGCATCGCCGGTGAAAGTGTTGCCGACCGCTACGCCGATGCGGCGTGCGCCGTAGTCGAAGCCGAGAACAGTAAGGGTTGGGCGAGGTGTGGAGTGCGTGCGGCGTCGTCGTCACGTCGTCACGCATGGCCGGCGTAGTCCGTGAGGCTGGCGATGTCGACGCCGACCAGCGCCGCGGCCGCTTCCCAGCGGCTTTCCAGCGCCGTCTTGAACAGGATGCGTTCGTCGGAGTCCACGGTGAGCCAGGCGTTGTCCTTCAACTCAGTTTCGATCTGGCCCTGGCTCCAGCCGGAATAGCCGAGCGTGACGATCGCATTTTCCGGCCCGTTGCCCGCGGCCATCGCGACCAGCACGTCGCGCGAGGTGGTCACGCAGATGCGGTCGGAAATCTTGAACGACGATTCCCAGTTGCCGGTCGGCGAATGCAGCACGAAACCGCGTTCGGGTTGCACCGGTCCACCGATCAGCACCGGCGTATCGCCGATCTGGCTGGTTTCGGCGGAAATATTCATCTGTGCGAGCACGTCGCCGAGGCGATACTCGGAAAGGCGATTGACCAACAATCCCATCGCGCCTTCGTCGCTGTGCTGGCACACGAAAGCCACGCTGCGGCGAAAGGTGGGATCGCGCAGGCTGGGCATTGCGATCAGAAGATGATTGGTCAGGCTGCTGATCGACTCCATGCCGTCATTCTACGTGATTGGACATCGAGCCGCGACGCGTGGAATTGTGGTCTTCATCAACTGTGCAGTTCAGCGGTTGCGCAGGATGTCCCCGGGCAGGAATTGCCAGGTGCGCGTAACGTAGAGCTCGTCCACGCCATCCTCGGTCGGGATCGGCGGAAATGGCGCGGACTGGTTGACGATCCGGATCGCGGCATCGTCGAGCAATTTGTGGCCGCTGCTTTCGATGACGTCGACACTTTTGATCGTGCCGTCCTTGCGCAACGCGACGGTAAGCACGAGTTCGCCATGCATCTGTTCGCGACGCGCTTCGTCGGGATAATTGAGGTTGCCGATGCGCTCCACGCGCGCGACCCACGCCGCCATGTACGAGGCGTACTGATATTCTTTCGTGCTCGCCGAGATGTATTTTTTCTTCGGGCGCTTGGCGTATTCCTGCGATTCCTTCTGGATTTCGGCGGCGAGCTTGGCCATCTCGAGTTTCTTTTCGAGCAGGTCGCGCGTCGTGGGTTCCGGAATCGGCGGCTGCTCGGGCAATTCCTTGTCGGTCTGCAGGCTGAAGGTCGATTTCTGTTGAGTCAGAATTTCGCGCTGCGTCGGCGGTTGCGGTTTCGGCGCGCTGGCCTGCATGGGTTTCGGCGCGACGCCGGAATCGTTCTTCGCGATCGGGCTCGACATCAGTTCGCTTGGCCGCAACGACTTTTCGTGTTCGCCGCCGCCGCTGTTGTTGGCCTGCGCGAGGAAATCGGCCTTGCTCGGTTTTTCGCCGGACGCCGATTGCACGAGGATCACATCGAGTGACGGCAAACTCGGTTTCGGCTTCTCGTATTCGAAGGTGAGGCCGAGCGCGAGCACGCCGTGCGCGATCAGCGAAAACAATATGGTGACGCCGAGGCGGTCGCCGCTGCCGATTTTGCGCGGCACCGGATTCGCTGGCGGAGCTGCGGTGGTCACTTCCTACCTTTGTCCGAAATGCGTTTCTCGATCACATCAAACAGCATACCGGCGATGTTGAGATTGAACTGCGCATCCAGTTCACGGATGCAGGTGGGCGAGGTGACGTTCACTTCCGTCAGGTAGTCGCCGATCACGTCGAGTCCCACGAACAGCATGCCGCGCCTGCGCAATTCCGGAGCGACCTGCTGCGCAAGCCAGCGCTCGCGTTCGCTGATCGGCCGCCCGACACCTTTGCCGCCGCGCGCGAGATTGCCTCGGAAGTCGTCGCCCTGCGGCATTCGCGCGAGCACGTAGGGCACCGGTTCGCCGTCGATCAACAGTATGCGGTTGTCGCCATTCTTGATCTCGGCCAAGTACTTCTGCGCGACGGTGAAGGCGCGGCCGTTCTCCGTCAGCGTTTCGAGGATCACGTTGAGGTTCGGATCGCCGCGATGGCTGCGGAAAATCGAGCGCCCGCCCATGCCGTCGAGCGGTTTCAGGATCACCTCGTCATGGTCTTGCACGAAGGCTTTGATGGTCTTGGCCTCGCGCGCCACGATCGTCGGCGGGATGCATTGCGGAAAATGCAGCGAGAAAAGTTTTTCGTTGGCGTCGCGCAGCGCGGCCGGATCGTTGACCACCAGCGCGCCTCCCATCTGCGCCAGTTCCAGCACCATCGTGTCGTAGATGAACTGCGCATCCACCGGCGGATCCTTGCGCGCGAGGATCACGTCGAGCGTGCGCAGGTCGACCCCTTTCGATTCGCCGAATGCGAACCAGCGATGCGGATCGTCGGTGACGCGCAGTGACACAGCATGCGCGACAGGTGCCGCATCGCGTACGGCGAGACTCGATTGCGTCAGGTAAAGCAGCGCGTGTCCGCGGCGCTGCGCCTCCAGCAGCATCGCGAACGTCGAGTCTTTTTCGATGTGGATGGACTCGATCGGGTCCATCAGCACGGCGAGGGTCAGACTCATCGTTTCTTGGCACGAGACGTGCTGCGATTCTTCAGCATTTGGCTTGGGCTAAGCGGTGAGGATCGGGTCTATACTACCATCGACGCGGACGGCTTCCGGGCCGTCCGGCGGGGTCGGAAAGGGGCGATTGCCCGGCGAACTTTTTCGAGTAACGGTGCGTGGTTAGCGGATTTACTTGACAGGTTTGCTAAGTATTGGTTAAACAGCACGGTCGGCCGCCGCTTTTAGGGATTCGCGGCGTCACTCACACACACGGGGTCGCGGGTGCGCTCGAAGCGCGCGCGTGCCCTCAAATGACAGTCAGCTCTCCGAAGGTTTGGGGGTAGTACGTGGAACAGACAGCGAAAGATGGCAGCTTGGCCGGACTCAAGGTCATGGTCATCGACGACTCCAAAACGATTCGGCGCACCGCCGAGACGCTTTTGAAAAAGGAAGGTTGCGACGTCATCACCGCCACCGACGGCTTCGAAGCGCTCGCCAAGATTTCCGATCAGCAGCCCAACATCATTTTCGTCGACATCATGATGCCGCGTCTGGACGGCTACCAGACCTGCGCGCTGATCAAGAACAACCAGATGTTCAAGTCCACGCCGGTGATCATGCTGTCCTCGAAGGACGGCCTGTTCGACAAGGCGCGCGGCCGCATCGTGGGCTCGGAACAATATCTGACCAAACCTTTTACGCGCGAAGAGTTGCTCGGAGCGATCCGGCGGCATGTGGCGAAGTAATTAGGCCATCCGGAGAGTCAAGGGGAAACGAATGGCGCACATTCTCATCATCGACGATTCGCCCACCGACGTGCGGGTATTCACCACGCTGTTGGAAAAGAACGGTCATCGCGTCAGCAGTGCCGCGAGTGCCGAAGCCGGCATCGCGCTGGCCAAACGCGAACGGCCGGACCTGGTGATCATGGACGTGATCATGCCCGGCATGAACGGCTTCCAGGCCACACGCACGTTGAGTCGCGAGCAGGAAACTTCCGAGATTCCGATTCTCATCGTCACCACCAAGTCGATGGAAACCGATCGCGTGTGGGGACTTCGCCAGGGCGCGAAGGACTTCATGGTCAAACCCGTCGCCGAGCAGGATCTGCTCGGCCGCATCAACAAGCTGCTGAGCTGACGGCGCATGTCTTCCGTCCTCGACCTGCAGCAACTTTCGCCTTTCGAGGCGCTGGCGACGTTCGAAAGGCGCAGCCTCGCGCACACCGCGGGCCTGCCCGAACAGATCGAGGCGCCGGGTCTGTGGCGCGGCATCGGCTTCCGCATCGGTGCGCGCTACATGGTGAGCAGCATCAACGAGGTCAATGAAATCCTGACCTGGCCGTCGCTGACCCTCGTGCCCGGCACACGGCCGTGGCTGCTCGGTGTGGCCAACGTGCGCGGCAACCTCGTGCCGGTGATCGATCTCAAACAGTATCTGGAAGGCGAACGCTCCTTCGTCACCGATTCCAGCCGCGTGCTGCTGGTGCGCCAGCTTGGCGGCAGCGTCGGTTTGCTGATCGACGAGGTGTTGGGCCAACGCAATTTTTCGGAAGAACAGCGGGCTGAAGCGATCGGCGAAGACGATGCGCGCTACAGCCGTTATATCGGCGAGAAGTATCCGCTCGGCGACGTCAACTGGGGCCTGTTCTCGATGGCGGCCCTGGTGCGCAGTCCCGATTTCGTCCAGGCGGCAGCTTGAGTCCGATCACAGCAAAAATGCAGTCAAGGGGTGAGTTATGAGTGTCACAACCGGTGCGGTAGGCGGTAAGGAACGAACGGGCGCGAACACGCTCCTGGTCGTTCTGCTGATCATCGCGATCCTGTTCGCGGTGGCGGACTTCGGAGCTCTGACCTACTACGCCTCGCAGGACGCGAAGGCGGCGAGTCTGGTCACCAAGATCCAGGTGCTGTCGCAGCAGTTGTCCAAGCAGGCCAATGACGCGGCCGGCGGCAACATCGACGCGTTCAAAGGACTGGAGCAGACGCGCAATACCATCGACGATCTGGTCAACAGGCTCAACAAGGGCGATCCGACCACCGGCATGCAGGGCTACGCCGACTCCGGCGCGAAAGCGCAGGTCGACGATCTCAACAAGGCGTGGGCGCCGCTCAACACCGATGCGACCAAACTCCTCGACGGCCGCGAACAGGTCCTGAACGCCGCGGCCACCGCGGCCGACTTCAACGGCAAGGTGCCCGTGCTCAACTCGCGCATGGAAGAGGTAGTGAAGATTCTCGCCGACCGCAACGGCTCGCCGACGCAGGTCTCGATCTCATCGCGCCAGATGCTGCTCGCCGACCGCATGCAGCGCCGCGTGCAGTCGATCCTGCAGGGTGGTGAGGAAGCGCAATCCGCGGCCGACGGTCTGCAGCGCGATTCAAACTTCTACAGCGCCGTGCTCTCCGGCCTGATCAACGGCAATCCGGACTTGAACATCCGCGCGATGGACAACCCGAATGCCAAGACCATCTTGAACGAGATCAACGAAAGCTGGACTGCGATCGTCGGCGACCAGGTGAAGAAACTCCTCGACGCCGCCACGCCGCTGCAGGTCGTGAAAGAAGCCGCCGACCAGGCGTCTATCGATTCGCAGAGCATGCTGCTCAAAGCCGAACCTGTCGCCACGCGCATCGGACAGTTGCAGACCAGCCGTCCGTTCCCGAACCTGCTGGTCGGTGCGGTGGCCGCGGCGGTCGCCATCTTCCTCGTCGTGCTGTTGGTGGCGAGCCAGATTCGCGGTCAGCGTCAACGCTACCAGGTCACAGCCGAACTGAACCAGCGTAACCAGGAAGCCATTCTGCGTTTGCTCGACGAAATGGGATCGCTCGCAGAAGGCGATCTCACCGTTCGCGCAACGGTTACCGAGGACATCACCGGTGCCATCGCCGACTCGGTGAACTTCGCGGTCGAAGCGCTGCGCTCACTGGTGACGACGATCAACGACACCGCCATGCACGTGTCGACCTCCGCGCAGGAAACGCAGGCCACCGCCATGCACCTCGCCGAAGCCGCCGAACATCAGGCGCAACAGATCACCTCCGCATCGGCGGCGATCAACGAGATCGCGGTTTCGATCGACGAAGTGTCGAAGAACTCCGCCGAATCCGCGGACGTCGCGCAGCGCTCGGTGCAGATCGCCTCGAAAGGCGCCGGCATCGTGCGCCAGACGATTCAAGGCATGGACTCGATCCGCGACCAGATCCAGGAAACCTCGAAACGTATCAAACGCCTCGGCGAGTCCTCGCAGGAAATCGGATCGATCGTCGAACTGATCAACGACATCGCCGAACAGACGAACATTCTCGCGTTGAACGCCGCGATCCAGGCGGCCTCCGCCGGTGAAGCGGGCCGCGGCTTCGCGGTCGTCGCCGACGAAGTGCAGCGACTGGCCGAACGCGCCTCGGGCGCCACACGCCGAATCGAAACGCTGGTGCAGACGATTCAGGCCGACACCAATGAAGCGGTCACCTCGATGGAACAGACCACCGCCGAAGTGGTGGCCGGTGCGCGACTCGCCGAAGACGCAGGTCTGGCGCTGGGCGAAATCGAAAAGGTCTCGAACGATTTGGCGGACCTGATTCAGAACATCTCCGAAGCCGCGCGCCAGCAGTCCGCTGCGGCGACGAACATTTCGGCGACGATGAACGTGATTCAGGAAATCACCACGCAAACCTCCGTCGGCGCAAGCCAGACGGCCGAATCGATCGGCAACCTGGCGCAGCTCGCTGCGGACTTGCGCCGGTCGGTCGCGGACTTCAAGCTGCCGGCGTAAGCCGGCGCTCGGTGTTGACCGGTGACGCACATGAACACGGCATCGATCTCACCGAGCTCGGATTCGATCGGATGTTTGGGAGCGGATCACTGCGGGCATGACTGCTGCGAGCACCAAGGAAGCGACCACCAAAGAACCCTGGTCGCCGAACACGCCCATGCCGAGCATGGACGACACGGAATTCGCGCGCTGGGCGACGATGCTCGAAAAGCGCACGGGCGTGGTCGTGCCGCTGTCGCGCAAAGCGTTTCTGGTGACCAGCGTCCGCGCGCGCATGCGCGAGACGGGCAGATCAAACTTCGAGGAATACTTCGCGGACCTGCAGACCGTGCCGGAAGGCGTGATCGAATGGACGACGCTGGTCGATCGCCTCACCGTGCACGAGACGCATTTCTTCCGTCACACGCCATCGATGAATTTCATCGCGGAGCAGTGGCTGCCGAGCGTATTGAAGAGCGTCGCCAACGGATTGCACGCGTGGAGCGTCGGTTGTTCGAGCGGCGAGGAAGCCTACACATTGGCGATGGTTATGCATCGCCATTTGCCGGCGCGCAAGGGATCGAAATCGTATTTCGGCGTGACGGCGACGGACGTGAGTCTGCCCGCACTCGCGGTCGGTCGTGCGGGTTTGTATCCGACGATCAAGCTCGAAGAAATCCCCAACGAGTACCAGATTTACTGCGAAGCGGTGGATGGCGATTCGTTCCGCATCGTCGACTCGCTGCGCAAGCGCGTGGGTTTCGCGCAGTTCAACCTGCTCGATGCGTCACGCGCGCCGCTGAAACGGCTGGACCTGATTTTCTGCCAGAACGTGCTGATCTATTTCGCGCGCGAACGACGCCGCGAACTGCTCGCCACACTGGCCAATTTGCTCAAACCCGGCGGCCTGTTGCTGCTGGGTCCCGGCGAAGTGACGAACTTCGCACATGCGGGCCTCAAGCGCGTGGAACATCGTCACGTGCTTGCGTTCACGCGCAATAGCTGAGACACGTTATGAAACTTCAAGACGGCATCGACTTCACCACCCTCAACTGGGTGAAACAGGAACTCGACGAGACGCTGAAACAGGCGCGGCAGGCGCTTGAGGCATACGTCGAAGATCCGGCCGACTCCAGCCTCATGCGCTTCTGCGCCACCTATCTGCACCAGGTGCAGGGCACGCTGCGCATGGTCGAGCTGTACGGCGCGGCGATGGTCGTGGAAGAAATGGAGCGCGTCGCGCTCGCGCTGCTCGACGGCAACGTGAAGCCGCAAGACGAAACCTACGCCGTGCTGATGCGCGGCATCGTGCAGTTGCCCGATTACCTGGAACGTCTGCAGAGCGGCCACAAGGATATCCCGATCGTCCTGCTGCCGCTGTTGAACGATCTGCGCGCCACGCGCGGCGAAAAACTTCTGACCGAGTCCGTTCTCTTTTCGCCGGACCTGTCCGCGCAGATGCCGAGCGCGCCAAGCGCGCCCGCCGCGATGCCGGAGATGGAGCTTAAATCCGAAGCCGCGCGGCTGCGCACGGCATATCAGCTTTCGCTGCTGCGCTGGATTCGCGAGGATCAGCCGCAAGTGCAGCTCGAACGCCTGATCGGCGTGCTCGATCGGCTGCGCGCGATTTGCGTCGAGGAAAACTGCCAGCGTCTATGGTGGGTATCGTCGGGCGTGCTCGAAAGTGTGGCCTCCGGTGCGCAGGAAACCAATGTCGCGCTGAAACTCCTGTTCGGCAAAGTCGATCGCGAGATCAAGCGCCTGCTCGATGGCGGCGAAGGCAGTTTCCGCACCTCACCGCCGGTCGAACTGACCAAGAATCTGCTTTATTACATCGCGCACGCCGCCGCGACGGGTCCGCGCGCGACGGAAATCCGCGAGATCTACAAACTCGACACGCTGCTGCCGAGCGAAAAGGAACTCGAACACGCCAAGGGCTCGATCTCCGGCCACAACCGTACGCTGCTCGACACCGTTTCGGCGGCGATCAAAGACGATCTGATGCGCGTGAAGGAAGCGCTCGACATCTTCCTGCGCGCGCAAAACGGCGATCCGGCCGAACTGATGGGCCAGGCCGATGTGCTCGACCGCGTCGGCGACACGCTCGGCATGCTCGGCCTCGGGATGCCGCGCCGCGTCGTACTCGACCAGCGCAAGATCATCGAGGAAATCGGCAACAAGACGCGTCCGGCCGACGAGAGCGCGCTGCTCGATGTCGCCGGCGCCTTGCTCTACGTCGAGGCTTCGCTCGACGATCACATCGAACGCCTCGGCGCCGACACGTCGAGCGATTTGACCAGCGTCAACCCGCACGACCTTGAATTGCCGAAGGCCGAAGTGCGCAAGATCCTCGACGCGCTGATGAAGGAAGCCTCGGTCAACATCACGCAAGCCAAGCAGGATATCGTCGCTTTCATCGAGTCGCCGTGGGATCACGCGCGCGTCGAACCGATTCCGCGCCTGCTCGAGGAAATCGCGGGCGCGCTGCGCATGCTGAATCTCGCCGAATCGGCGCAGCTGATGAACGGCATCGTCCGTTTCGTCGAAGTGGAATTGCTGCGCCATCGCCGCGTACCGACTGTCGAGCAGATGGACAAGCTGGCCGACGCGCTCGCCTCCATCGAGTACTACATGGAAGCCACGCGTGAACAGCGCGGCGGCCGCGACAAGATTCTGGAAGTCACGCGGCAGTCGCTGGTCGCGCTCGGCTATTGGCCAGTACCGCAGGACGATGGCGGCGGTTCGCCGCCCGCGCCGACCTCGCCGACCGACGGTCCTTCCGGCAACAAGCGCGAACCTTCGCGCACCCAGAATGAGTCGACACCGGCCTTCGGCGCACCGTTTTCCACGCCGGCGTTTGCCGCCGCGCCGACCGTCGCCACCGCCGACGCGCAGGACGGCGACTTCCCGCGCTGGGGTACGGAGAACATGCCCACCGCGGGTGAAGAAGGACTGAAATTCGACCTCCCATCCGATCACATGGATCCGACGCTGGAAATGCCGAGCGTCGAACTGTCCAGCGAAAGCATCGACGCCTACATCGCGCGCATCGGCGCCGCCGATCACATGCCGGCCGACCAGACCGGACCGACAGTGGACGATACGGACTCTTCCGCAACGCAGATCGCCGACATCAATCCGCCGCACCTCGAGATTGCGCCGGGCCGCGGCCTGGAAGATCTGATCGTCGGCGAAGCCAAGACGCCCGAACCGGCCGCGCACGACCTGAGCGGTCTGCGTCTCGCCGAAACCGAATCGACAGCGACGCCGGCGCCGAGCGTGCGCTACGTCGAAGTCGAAGAGGAAATCGAAGAAGAAGTCCCCGACGTCGACGCTTCGTCGCCGATGGCCGACGCGAGCTTCAGCGCAACGCCGTCCGACGACATCGATGAAGAAATCCGCGAAGTGTTCGTGGAGGAAGTGCAGGACGAAATCGACAACCTCAATCGATCGTTGCCCGGCTGGAAGGCCGATCCGAACGATTTCGAAAAACTCAAACCCATCCGCCGTTCGTTCCACACGCTGAAGGGTTCCGGTCGTCTCGTCGGCGCGCTGGCGCTGGGCGAGTTCAGTTGGAAAGTCGAGAACATGCTCAATCGCGTGCTCGACAAGACCATTCCGCCGAGCGCGCACGTGCAGGCGCTCGTCGACAACGCCATCGGCGTGCTGCCGGAACTGCTCGGCGCCTTGCGTGGCGAAGGCATGCCCACGTCCGACATCGGCCAGATCATGGACGTGTCCGACAAGATCGCAGCCGGCGAAGAAGCCTGGGTGCGCATGGGTGCGACGCAGCGCATGAAGAAGGTCAAGCGCATCGTGCGCAAGCTCGTCGCCGTTGTCGACGACGGGCCCGGCGTTGAAACGTCGGCGCCCGTCGCCGAATTCGCTGAGCCGCGGGGTTCGGCGAATTCGAACATCGCCAGCGACTTCGACGTCGACCGCGCTTTCGGCATGAACACAGATGCAGTGTCGGCCGACGTCAATCCGTTCAGCGACGACGAAATCGTCGCCGGACCGTTGCCCAACATCGATCCGGTGTTGTTCGACATCTTGAAGAGCGAGGTTGCCGCGCATCTGGAAAGCATCGACGGCTATCTTGCCGAACTGAAGACCGCGCCAGGCACGCCCGCCACCGAGCCGCTGCTGCGCGCCGTGCACACGTTGAACGGTGCGATCGCGATGGTCGACATCCCGGTGATCAGCCAGGTACTGGCGCCGCTGGAAGGCTACGTGAAGCGTCTGCGTGCCGGTCAGCAGGCACCCGATACCGCCGGTGCGCAAGCGATGACCGAGACGTCCAGTCTCGTCGCCGCCGTGATCGCCGAACTGGAGAACGACAACCCGCAGTTGCCGAGTTCAGACGAACTGGCCGCGCGCGTGACGCAACTGCGCGACACGCTGCCCGAACCGGAAATGATGCACACGCTGTTCTCGCTCGCCGAGGACGAAGCGCGCGAACCGGCCGCCGCCGAGGAATCGACCGGCGCGGATGCACTCATCGATTTCGATACCACCTCGATCGACGCGCTGCCGGAACAACGGCACGACGACGAAGCGCCGCACGAAGAGGCGATCGAGCTCACCGATGCCGAACCGCTGGCCGACGCGCCGCAACTGGCCGAAACCGGCACGCACGACGACGATCTCACCGCCTCCTTCATCCGCGAACTGGAAGCGAAGGAAGCCGAGGACAAAGCCGCTGCCGACAGCGTCGCCGTCGCGCAGGTGCGCGCTATCGAGGAGCGCATGGCGCGCGAAGCCGAAGCGCAGAACGCCGCCGAAGCCGCGCGTCGTGCCGCCGAAGCCATGCCGGCTCATATGCCGCAGGAAACCGAATTGCTCTCGTTCGAGGATCTGGCACAAGACGACGCGCCGGTCGCCGAAGAGATCGTGATGTCCGATCGCACCGAAGAACGCGAAGCGGTGCAGCCGGCCGCCGAAGTGCCGTCGAGCGGTCAGATCGAAGAAACCATCGTCGCGATCGCGTCGACGCCGGAACTCGAATCGCTCGCTGACGTAGCTGTCTCGGCGAACGAGCCGTCGGAAACCGCGTTCGCACGCTCCGTCGCCGACCTGCCGCCGCTCGCCGACGATCCGCAGCCCGACGGCAAGCTGGAACTGCCCGACCTGGACGAAGACCTGCTCGAAATCTTCGTGCAGGAAGGCGACGACATCCTCGATCATTCCGATTCGCTGATGGCCAAGCTGCGCGAATCGCCGCAGGATCGCGATCTGGTTACCGGCCTGCAGCGCGATCTGCACACGCTCAAGGGCGGCGCACGCATGGCTGGCCTGGCACCGATCGGCGACTTGTCGCATGCGATGGAATCGCTGCTCGAATCGATCAGCGAAAACCGCCGCGTGATGGATCGCCTCATCGTCGATTCGCTGGAGCGCGGATTCGATCGCCTGCACGGACTCGTGCAGCGCGTCGCGCGCCGTCAGGCGCTGGCGATGCCGGAGCATGCGATCGCGCGTTTCGAAGGTCTCGTGTCCGGCGAAATGCCGGCGATGCCCGATGTCGCGCCCGCCGCGCCGACCGTCGAAAGCACGCCCGCCGCCGCGGCGATCTCCGAAGAACAAAAAACCGAAACGCCGGCGCCGCCCGTCGCGAAATCGGCGACACCGCCGCGGCCGATTCGTCAGCCTCTGGTCGAGGAAGAGGATCCGGCCGCGCGCGCGCCGCAGGAAATGATCCGCGTGCGTTCGGACCTGCTCGACTCGCTCGTCAACTACGCCGGCGAAGTCTCGATTTATCGCTCGCGCCTCGAACAGCAGATTTCGACGTTCCGTTTCAACCTGATCGAATTCGAACAGACCGTCAGCCGCCTGCGCGAACAGTTGCGCAAACTCGAACTGGAGACCGAAGCTCAGATCCTGTCGCGTTATCAGCGCGAACAGCACGAATCGGATGCCGCGTTCGATCCGCTGGAACTCGACCGTTTCAGCCAGTTGCAGCAGTTGTCGCGCGCGTTGGCCGAGTCGGTGTCCGACTTGGTCTCGATTCAAGGTTTGCTCGACGATCTCACACGCCAATCCGAAACGCTGCTGCTGCAGCAGTCGCGCGTCAGTTCGGATTTGCAGGAAGGCCTCATGCGCACGCGCATGGTGCCGTTCGATTCGCTGGTGCCGTCGCTGCGCCGCACGCTGCGGCAGGCCGCGCAGGAAGTCGGCAAACGCGCGCAACTCAAAGTGGAAGGCGCGCAAGGCGAAATGGATCGCAACCTGCTCGAGCGCATGAAGGCGCCGTTCGAGCATATGCTGCGCAATGCGCTCGCGCACGGCATCGAGTCGCCGGACGAACGCACTGCCGCGAACAAGCCCCCGGAAGGTTCGGTCACCATCCAGGTTTCGCGCGAAGCGACCGAAGTCGTGCTGCGCGTATCCGACGACGGCAAGGGCATGGACCGCGACGCGATCCGCCGCAAGGCGATCGAGCGCGGCCTGCTCAAGCCCGACGCGCAACTGTCCGACCGCGACCTGTACGGATTCATTCTCGAAACCGGTTTCTCCACCGCCGAACATGTCACGCAGCTTGCCGGCCGCGGCGTCGGCATGGACGTCGTGCACAACGAGATCAAGCAGCTCGGCGGCTCGCTCGCCATCGATTCGCAGCTCGGCAAAGGATCGACATTTACCATCCGCCTGCCGTTCACGCTGGCGGTCACGCAGGCGATTCTTGTCCGCCTCGGCGATTCGACCTACGCCGTGCCGATGTCGTCGGTGCAAGGCGTCGTGCGTATCGCGCGCGAAGACCTCGCGCGCCGCATGAACATGCCGAATCCGCTTTACACCTACGCTGGCGACGAATTCCTGATCTATGAATTGTCGCAACTGCTGAACCTGCCGCCGGCGCGCATGATCGACGAAACGCAGTTGCCGCTGCTGATGACGCGCACCGGCGACCAGCGTGCCGCGGTGCGCATCGACGGGGTGATCGGTTCGCGCGAAATCGTCGTCAAATCCGTCGGCCCCCAGATCAGTTCCGTGCCGGGAATTTTCGGCGCGACGATCATGGGCGATGGCTCGGTCGTGATGATTCTCGATCTGGCCCCGCTGGTGCGCCGCAGCGCCGCGCTGCGCGATCGCGTGGAATCCGGCGAAGTGGCCGCACCGGTCGCGCCGCCGCCCGCGCCCGTCATCGAAACGCGCGTGCAACCGCTCATCATGGTGGTCGACGATTCGATCACGATGCGCAAGGTCACCACGCGCGTGCTCGAACGCAACGACATGGAAGTGGTCACCGCGAAGGACGGTTTGGATGCCGTGGAGAAACTGCAGGACAAGGTTCCCGATATCGTCCTGCTCGACGTCGAAATGCCGCGCATGGACGGTTACGAACTGGCCACCTACATGAAGAACGATCCGCGTCTCAAACTCGTGCCGATCATCATGATAACGTCGCGTACCGGGGAGAAGCATCGTCAACGCGCACTGGAAATCGGCGTTGAACGCTATCTCGGCAAGCCCTACCAGGAAGCGGACTTGCTGCGCAATGTGCAGGAAACGTTGAGGTTGAGTCGTGCCTAAAATCGCAGACAGCGGCGACATGCGCGTCGCGCTGTTGTATCCCACAACGCAGCACGGCAATCAGCTTCGCGATGCGCTGAAGGAACTCGGCGCATCGGTCGTGTACGAAACCGCCGCGTCCAACATCGATCGCGATGCGCTGGAGAATTCCGGCGCGCGCACGGTGGTGGTCAACCTCGGCCCGGACAGCGACGACTACATCGATCAGTTGTACGACGTACTCGATGCCGGCGACTACAACGTCATCTTCAACGAAGCCAACGTCACCGAGGCGCTGCAGGGTTGGGACCACGCACGCTGGGCGCGCAACCTCGCCTCGAAAATCCTGAGCCGTCCGGAAGTGGCCACGCCGCCGCGTCCGCCCGGCGCCGAAGCCGTGCCGACGCCGGTGCAGAAATCCGCATCGGGGGTGCCCGTTGCCGAAAAACCGAGCACATACAATTTCGACGCACCCGTTGCGCCGCCAGCATCCGCGCCGGCTTCAAGCGAGCCGCCGACACCGACCCGCGTTCCCGCCGTCACCGAAAAGCCGACGATGGAACTCGCGGTGCCGGACGAATTCCGCATCGAGGGATCCGAAGGTGCGGGCCTCGACATCGCCGATCTCGGCGAATTCGCCGAAGGCGCCGCACTCGATATTCCCTCGGCCGTGCCGCCGCCTGCGCCGGTCGCGCCGCCGCCCGCGGAACAGCAGCGCGCGGATGCCGACTTCGCCGCCGAACTCGACGCGCTGTTCGCCGCCGCCGATACCGCGAAAACTTCGCCGTCGCCGAGCAACGAACTCGACATCGGTCTGCCGGACGATTTCGATCTCAGCGATCTGAACACATCCGTGCCCGCACACGAGGAAACGATCGAACTCAGTGACCTCAGCCTCGGCGACGACGCCAAGGTCGCCGAACTGCACGACGAATTCCCCGCCATCTTCGATCAACTCGATGTCGATCAACTCGATGTCGCCGCCGCGGGCGTGCCCGAAGCGACGACCGACGAGTTCAAGCCCGCGCCGCGCCCGACCGTGAAGGAACAGCAGGCATCGGCCAGTCCGGTGTTGCCGCCCGACTGGTCGCTGGAAGAAGTCAGCGACGGAACCGATGCGGCCAGGCCCGCCGCGCCGTTCGGCATCGAGAAAGTGACCGCCGAGGATTATCTGGCGCCGCCGGTCGAAGAGGCGACAGCCAAACAGAAGAGCACGCTACCGAGTTTCGACAGTCTCTCGCTCGAGCTGATGCCGCTGGAGGAAGCCGTAGCGCCGCAGATGCAGGCGCCGGCGCAGAGCACCGAATTGTGGATGGACGGTTCGCGCGCGACCGCGAAAGCCAAGCCCGCAACCCCGGCCGCCGGCGCGGCAGTGGTGCAAAAAGTTTTCGTACTCGGCGCCTCGATCGGCGGTCCGGAAGCCGTGCGCGATTTCCTCGGCGCGCTGCCGGCGGGATTCCCGGTCCTGTTCATCCTCGCGCAGCACATGGGCGAGGAATTCCTCGAATTGATGTCGGCGCAATTGCGCAAGGCGATCACGCTGACGGTGCGCAACCCGACGCACGGTGAGCATGTCGGCCACGGCGAAGTGCTGATCGTGCCGACCACGCATCGTCTGCAGGTGGCGCGCGATGGCGTGATCACGCTTGCGCATCTGCCGGAAAAGCCGCCGTACAGTCCGTCGATCGACATGGTGCTGCGCGATGTCGCCGACCAGTTCGGCGCGGATGCCACCGCGATCATCTTCTCCGGCATGGCGCACGATGCCGTCGAAGGCAGCAAGCTGCTCAAGCAGAAAGGCGGCGCGGTGTGGGTGCAGGATCCGGATACGTGCGTTATCAGCTCGATGGTCGACGGCGCGCGCGAAGCAGGTGTGGTGAGTTACGTCGGTTCGCCGGCGCAGCTCGCGCAGAAGATCATCGCCGAATTTAGCGTGGGGTAAGTCATGTCCGAACTGTCAACGCGCGAAATCCGCGGCGTCATGATCCCGGTCACCGGCGGGCGCATCCTGTTGCCTAACGCGACCGTGGCCGAGGTCATTACCTACTCGACACCGGAAAAAATTCCGAACGCGCCGCACTGGCTGCTCGGGCGCCTGTCGTGGCGCGGATGGCGCTTGCCGCTGTTCTCGTTCTCGATGCTATCCGGCGGCGTGAAGGAAGAGAGTTTGAGCAACGCGAAAGTTGCCGTGCTCAAGGCGCTCGGAGGCAACGCCAAGATGCCGTTCCTGGCG
Source organism: uncultured Gammaproteobacteria bacterium (assembly GCA_963708785.1). GTDB lineage: Bacteria > Pseudomonadota > Gammaproteobacteria > Xanthomonadales > Rhodanobacteraceae > Rudaea. The sequence goes on along the minus strand of CAVPTJ010000009.1, from coordinate 26,150 downwards.
ATGCTGGCGCAGGGCTTTCCGCGGCTGACGACGGTGACGCCGGATCTGCTGATACCGACCGGCGACGAAAGCGAGCATCCGCCCGGCGTGCACGCGCATGTGCTGGTGCGCGATGATCAGGCCGTGATTCCGAATCTTGGGCAGATCGAGGCGCTCGTTGCCGAGGCGATGGGTTAGCAGTAGCTCTTCATTCCAGCGAAAGCGGGAATCCAGCTTTTTCTTTTTGACTTCGAGCAACAGCTTCCGCTGTCCTGCGGCCAGCAGGTAACTTTGTTTGCCGGTGCAAAGAAAGTCACCAAAGAAAGCACCTTGGAGTCAGTGCTCGGTTATCGCGTCCGATGTTTGGAGAAGTGCATTAGAAATCGCCGTGTAGCGCCTGCAGCGCGGCGACTGCGGCTATGCCGGCCGTTTCAGTGCGCAGGATTCTCGGTCCGAGTTTGAGTCCGGTGAATTCGGCCTGCCGAAGCATGCCGACATCCTGCTCCGACAGCCCGCCTTCGGGACCGACCACGACGATTACCGCGGTTGCCGCCGGGAGTTGGCGCAGCGTGGTCTCGCCGCCGGGAACGAGCGCGAGGCGAAGATCAGTCGTGTCGAGCGCTGTGAGCCAGCGGTCCAGTCGCTGCGGCGGCGCGAGCGCGGGCAAGGTCGTGCGTCCACACTGTTCGCACGCGCTTTCGATCACGCTGTTCCAATGCGCCATGCGGCGTTCGGCGCGTTCTTCGTCAAGCTTCACTTCGGTGCGTTCAGTCACCAGCGGCACGATGTGGGAGACGCCCAGCTCGGTCGCCTTCTGCAGGATCCAGTCCATCTTCTCGCCGCGCGCGATGCTTTGCGCGAGCGTGATCGACAGCGCCGCTTCGCGATCCACTTCGCGCGCCTTCTTGATCACGGCAGTGACCGCGCGCCGTGCGAGCGAGGCGAGTTCGGCGTCGTATTCGCAGCCGTCGCCGTTGATCAGGATCAGCGGATGCCCGCGCTCCAGACGCAGTACGCGCACGGCGTGTTCGCCGGCCTGTTCGGGCAGCAGCACTTCGTTGCCGACCGCCAGCTCCTGCGCGGTGTAGATTCTCGGGATTCGCATGGGCGTGTCCTTGTCGTCATGCGACGGCCAGTTCGATGCCTTCGTGCGCGACGTCGAAGATGCGGTCGATCTCCTGCGGCGTCGTCACGTACGGCGGCATGAAGTAGATCACATCACCGAGCGGGCGCAAGAGCACGCCGCGGCGCAGCGCGTGGCGGTAGACGCGCAGTCCACGCCGGTCCGACGCGGCGAACGGCGTCCGAGATGCGCGGTTGCGCACCATTTCGACAGCGCCGATCATGCCAGTCTGGCGTACGTCGCCAACGTGCGTGTGACCTTCGAATTCACGCAGACGCCGCGCCATATGCTCGGCGGTCGTACGGTTGCGCTGGATGACGGGCTCGTCACGGAAGATCGCCAGCGTTTCCAGCGCCGCGCTGCAGGCGAGCGGATTGCCCGTGTAGCTGTGCGAATGCAGGAAGGCTTTTCCACTTGTATACTCGGCATAGAACGCGTCGTACACCGCATCGTTGGTCAGCACTGCCGACAGCGGCAGAAAACCTCCGGTCAGTCCCTTCGACAGGCACATGAAATCCGGTGTGATGCCAGCCTGCTCGCACGCGAACAGCGTGCCGGTGCGGCCGAAGCCCACCGCGATCTCGTCGGCGATCAGGTGCACGCCGAATTCGTCGCACAATTCGCGCAATCCGGTGAGATACGCCGGGTGATACATGCGCATGCCGCCGGCGCACTGCACGAGCGGCTCGACGATCACGGCGCTGATGTTCCCGGCATCCCGCGCCAGCGCCTCGCGCATGTGCGCAAGCGCGCGCGTGGAGTGCGATTCCCAGGATTCGCCGTCGTCACGCCCGTAGCAATCCGGCGACTGCACGAAAATCGGATCGTGCAGCAACGGCGCATACGTCGCGCGGTACAGCGGCACGTCCGTTACGGATAACGCGCCGAGCGTCTCGCCGTGATAGCTTCCGGTTAGCGCGACGAACCGCGTCTTGTTCGTTTTGCCGACGTTGCGCCAGTAGTGGAAGCTCATCTTCAGTGCGACTTCGATCGCGCTCGATCCATTGTCGGCGAAGAACACGCGCGACAAGCAGCGCGGCGTAACGCGGATCAATTCCTCGGCGAGTTGCACCGCCGGTTCGTGCGTGAATCCGGCGAATATGACGTGTTCCAGCGTATCGAGCTGGCGCTTGATTGCCGCGGCGATGCGCGGGTTGGCATGGCCGAAAATATTCGTCCACCACGAACTCACCGCATCGACGTAGCGGTTGCCGTCCTGATCGATCAGGCACGCGCCTTCGCCGCGCGCGATGGCGATCATCGGCAGCGTGGGATCGCGCCCGGCGTGATCGCGCATCTGCGTGCACGGGTGCCAGATCGCCGCGAGATCGCGCTCGACGAGGTCCTTGCGTGAGCGGTCGGCAGGCATAGCGTTCATGCTTTGCTATGATCCGCGCAGGCTATCTGCAATACAAGGCAATCCGCATGCACCGCACTGTGCGAACGCCCGCCGTCGCGCGCCGCTCCGTCCGAGGCTTCACGCTGATCGAAATCCTCGTCGTGGTCGTCATCCTCGGCATCCTCGCCGCGATCGTCGTGCCGAAAGTGATGGAGCATCCGGGCGAAGCGCGCCAGGTTCGCGCCAAGCAGGATATCCAGGCGATCGTGACCGCGCTCAACACCTACAAGCTCGACAACTACACGTATCCGACCACCGAGCAAGGCCTTGACGCGCTCGTGCACAAACCCAGCGGCGCGCCGGAAGCGCCGAACTGGCACGGCTATCTCGACAAGATTCCGAAGGATCCGTGGCAGCGTCCGTATCTTTACTTGCGGCCGGGCACGCACGGCGACATCGACGTGTTCTCCTATGGCGCCGACGGCAAGCCGGGCGGCGAAGGCGAAGACGCGGACGTCGGCAACTGGGACTGATCGTCACGGTCGGCGCCGTGTCCGCGCGCACTTCCAATCGCCGCAACGATGCACGCGTTCGCGGCTTCACGCTGATCGAGATTCTCGTCGTCGTCGTCATCCTCGCGGTGGTGGCGGGCGCGGTGACGTTCTCGATCGGCGGCGTCGGTGGTGAGCGCCAGCTCGCGCGGCAGGCCGAGCAGACGCAGGCGCTGATCGGCTACGCGTGCGAGCAGGCCGAACTCACCGGGCACAGCATCGGTATCGACGTGAGCACGCAGGGCATGCGTTTCGTGCAGCTCGATCATCAGAACTGGACGCCGTTCGGTCCGGGCGAACTGCGCACGCGCAAGTGGCTCGAGACGACGCGCGCGGCACTCAGCCGGGACGGCCGCTTGCTCGAGGTGAATTCCGACTATCCGGAAAAACCGCAGGTCGTGTGTTTTTCGTCCGGCGAAATGACGCCGTTCCGTCTCGAGCTGGCGCTGTCAGACTTGCGCGTGACATACCGTCTGGACGGCCAACCTGACGGCGACGTCAAGCTGGTGTCGATCGATGCGCGCTGAGCGTCCGCGCGGCTTCACCTTGCTGGAGACGCTGATCGGCCTGGTCGTGCTCGCGCTGGCGCTGGTCGCGTTGTCGCGCACGGCGGCGAGCCAGGTCAACGCGTTTTCCGACATGCGCGAACGCACGCTCGCGGGCTGGCTCGCGCAGGACGTGCTGACGCAAACGCGCTTGACCGCGCAATTTCCGGCAACCGGAAAATCCGACGGACGCCGCCGCTACGCGAACCGCGACTGGCGCTACGAAGTGGAAGTGCAGGGCACTGACGTCGCGACCATCCGCCGCATCGACGTGCGCGTGTTCACCGCCGCCGATCCGACGCCGCTCGCGGCGCTCACCGGTTTCGCCGGCAGCGACATTTCGCCATGACGCGCGCACGCGGATTCACGCTGATCGAACTGCTCGTCGCGCTGGTCGTGTTCGCCACCATGGCCGCGCTCGCCTACGGCGGATTGCGCTCGGTCGCGCGCACGCGCGGCGAACTGGCGCGGCAGGAAGATGCGTTCCGCGATCTCGTGCGCACCGTCGATCTCGTCAATCGCGATCTCGCCGAAGCCGTCTCGCGGCCGGTGCGCGGCGCGGCCGGACAGCAATTGCCGGCTTTCATCGGCACGCCGGACCATATCGAATTCACGAGGTTGGGATTCGCCAATCCGCAGGCCGAGCAGCGCTCGAATCTCGAACGCGTGCTGTACGAACTCGACGATCAATCGCTCAAGCGCGGACGCTACGCGGTGCTCGATCGCGCCGCCGAATCGCAGCCGGCTATCGCCGACACGCACGTCGCCGCGGAATCCGTGCGTTTTCGTTTCTTAAGCGGCAACGGCCAGTGGTTCGACGTGTGGCCTCCGCCGCAGACGGACCCGACATGGCTGCCGCGCGCCGTGCAATGGAATCTGCGCGCGAAGAATTATGGCGAACTGGAGAACGTCGTCGAACTCGTCTCGCGATGGCCGACCAGCGTCGCAAACGCGCCGGCGAGTTCGCCATGAGGCGTCAGCGCGGCGTCGCGCTGCTCGTCGCGCTGCTGGTTGTGGCGCTGGCGACGATCCTCATCGCGGCATTGCTCGATCGCGGCGGACTCACCGCCGCGCGGACGCGCAACGAATTGCGCGAACTGCAGGCGGAGAATTACGCGAAAGGTCTTGAGGACTACGCGGCGCATGTGCTCTGGCTGGACAACCAGGCCGCCGACAGGAGCGATGCTTCCGACGACATCTGGGCCGTGCCGCTGCCGCCGACACCGGTGCCCGGCGGCGACATCACCGCGACCATGACCGACCTCGACGGACGTTTCAATCTCAACAACCTGTCGGACGACAGCGCGCAAGCGGCGGCGTGGCAGGCGAAGTTCGCTCTGCTCCTACAGGCGCTGAAGCTCGATCCGAACCTCGGCAAAAACGTGCACGACTGGATGAGCACCGCGCCGGACGCGAGCGAGGCGTGGTATCTGGGCCAGGCGGTGCCGTACCGGCCCGGTCACCGGCAATTCGCGCACGTATCGGAATTGCGCATGGTCGAAGGATTCGACGGCGATACGTATGCGCGCATCCTGCCGCACGTTAGCGCGCTGCCGGCTGGCACAGCGATCAACATCAACACCGCGACCGTGCCAGTGCTCATGACGCTGGACTCGACCGTGACCGAACAAAAAGCCGCGGCCATCTGGCAGCAAGGGCACGCGCATTTCACGGCGATTAGTCAGTTGACGACATCGCCGTACGACGTCCCGGGCATAAATACACAGACGTTCAGCATGTACGGCACGCAGAGCCAGTTCTTCCTTGCTCGCGGCGACATCACGCTCGACGGATTGCCCTTCACCTTTTACAGCCTGATCCAGCGCAGCCTTGGCAACGGTGCTGGTCCCAACGGCGGCGTACTCGTACTGCAACGCTCGCGCGGCGGCGAGTGACCTCGCTAGAATGCGTTGAATGACTGCGCCGCGCCGCTAATGCCCGAACGTCTCCTGGTCCGACTCCATCCCGACGGCGTCCTGTCGTGGCTGTCGCTGAACGCCGGCTGCCCGGCTTCGGCGTCGCACGCCGGCGCACCGCCGACGCAGGCGGTGTCGCGGGCGCAGCGCGTCGTGGCAATCGTGCCCGCCGAGCATGTGCTGCTGCTCGATACGCCGCGCGTGTCGGCGCAACGCACGCAGTTCGCCAAAGCCGTGCCGTTCGCGCTGGAAGATCAACTCGTGACGCCGGTCGAGGATCTGCACTTCGCGATCCCGGATCGCCTCGGGGCCGAACGCGTGCCGGTCGCCGTCGTCGCGCACAAGACACTACAAGGGTGGATCGCACGTCTCGCCGAAGCGGGCATCCGCGCCGACGCGATGTTCGCCGAAACGCAACTGCTGCCGGTCAGCGACGAAGCCGGCAGCGTGGCCATCGAAGGCGCGCGCGCGCTGTGGCGCAGTGCGCCGTCGCAGGGCGGCACGTGCGACGTCGATGCATTGGCCGAATGGCTCGGCGTGATTCGCGCCGGCGAGCCTGCGTTGCGCGCGCTCGATGTTTACGATTTCCGTCGTCCCGCCTCGGCGCTGCCGCTGGCCGATCGCGGACTGCGTTATCACCCGGCCGGGTCGGATTTGCTGTCGTTCCTTGGCGCACAGACCGCGAGCGAGCCTGCGATCAATCTGCTGCAGGGCGACTACGCGCCCGCGCATCGCCAGGCGCCGACACAGAAACTCTGGCGCAATGCCGCGCTGCTCGCGGCCGCCGCCGTCGTGCTCGCGTTCGTGTACCTGGTTGCCGATTACCTCCGTGCCTCGCACCAGACCGATCAGCTCGACGCATCGGCGCGGCAGATACTGCACGATACTTTTCCACAAATGGACAACGTCGCCGGCGATCCGCGCCAGCTCATGCAGAGCGCGCTGGACAACCTGCGCGGCGGCGCCGACGCGGCCGGCTTCCTGCACACGCTCACGCAGATCGCGCCGGTGCTCGCCTCGACCACGCGCACCACGCTCACCGCTGTGGAATACCACAACGCCACGCTCGAACTCGGTCTGCGCGCGCCGGACGTGCAGACGCTGGACCGCATGCGCGAACAGCTCGCCACGCTGCCCGGCATCACTGTTCAGGTGACCTCCGCGAATACCGGCGCCGACGGCGTCGTCGACGGACGCATCCGCGTCGGCGGGACGAAGTCGTGATCGCCGCCTGGTGGAACGGGTTGCAACCGCGCGAACGCAACATGCTCGCCGTCGGCGCCGTGCTCTGCGCGCTGCTGCTGGCCTGGGCATTCGTCTGGCATCCGCTCGCTCGCGCTCGCGCCGACGCGCACACGCGCCTCACGCGCGCGCGCGACGACGTCGCCTGGATGCGTTCGATGGTCGGCCAGGCCAACGAACTGCATGCGCAAGGCGCGCGCGGGCACGTCGAGCGGCAGGGCAAATCATTGCTGGCGCTTGCCGATGCGAGTGCGCGCGCGGCGGGGCTGTCCGGCGCGCTCAAACGCGTCGAGCCCACCGGTGGCAACAGCGTGCGCGTGAGTTTCGACGTGGCCGGCTTCGACATGCTCGTCGACTGGCTGTCACTGCTCGCCCGCGACTACGGCGTGCGCGTCAGCGATTTTTCCGCGGACAAAGTCGAAGGCCTCGGACTGGTCAACGCGCGCGTCACGCTCGAAGAAAGTCAGCGTTAGTCATCACGGGAAGACACATGAGAATTCTGCGCGGGTTGCTGTTGCTGATCGTCATCGTGCTCGTCGCCGCGGCCGTGATCGCCGCTACGCTGCCAGCATCTGCCGCGTATAGATATTTCGGCGACAAACTTGGCGCGCTGAAACTGTCAGGCTTGAGCGGCACGATCTGGGACGGCCGCGCCAGCAGCGCGCAGGTGTTCGGGCAGGAACTCGGCGCGCTGACCTGGCAGCTTAGGCCCAAACCGCTGCTGACCGACGCCGTCGTCGACGTGCATCTGAGCCTCGACGGCGGCGCGATCGCCGCAACGACCGACGCGCAGCGCTCGCAACGCGGCGAGATCAGCGTCAGCAACGGCACGTTCCACTTTCCGGCGAGTCTTGCCGCACCCGCGCTCGACATCCCGCAACTCAATCTGCTCGGCGACATCGAAGGCAAACTCGATCGCGCGCAAATCAACGGCGTGTTGCTTACCAACGCCAGCGGTACGCTGCATTGGAAGAACGCCGCCGTCTCCGGCGCGGCGCAAGCGCAGTTCGGCGAACTCGAAGCGGATTTCTCCAGTGATGCCACCGGCAACATCCACGGTACGGCGCACGATCTCGGCGGTCCGCTCAAGCTCGACGGCACCTTCAACGTCGGCGGCGGCAATTTCGATGTCGACGCGCATCTGGCCGCCCGCGACGGCAACGCGCAAGTGGCCGATGCGCTGCGCTACATCGGCCAACCGGAAGCTGACGGCAGTTCGCATCTGATCATTCGCGGCCAGCTGTTCAAGCTGTTCTGATGGACCTGGACCGCGCACTCGAAGTCGCGCGCGAGGCGGCCGAAGCGGCGGCCGCCGTGATCCGCAATCACTATCGCCGCAATGTCGCCGTCGAGACGAAATCCGACGACACACCGGTCACCATCGCCGACCGCGAAGCCGAAGCAGCGATCAAGCGCGTACTCAAGAGGTGTGTTTCCGGATCACGCCTATTACGGCGAAGAATTCGGCCGCGAAGGCGATGGCTCCTATCTGTGGCTCATCGATCCCATCGACGGAACGAAAGCCTTCGTGCGCGACTATCCGATGTTCTCTACGCAGATCGCGCTCATGCACCGCGGCGAACTCGTGCTCGGGATTTCCAGCGCACCGGAGTATCGCGAGACGGCATGGGCACGAAAAGGCGGCGGCGCATTCCTCGACGGAAAGCCCATTCGTGTCGCCGCCACCGATCGATTGGACGCAAAAACGGCCATCTCCATCGGCAATGTAAAAACGCTCACGCGCGACGCGCGCTGGAACGTACTTGGCGACCTGATCCGCCGCACCGGGCGCATCCGCGGCTACGGCGATTTCCTGCACTACCATCTGCTCGCGCGCGGCTGCATCGATCTGGTGATCGAATCGGACGTCAACATCCTCGACATCGCTGCACTTGCCGTGATCGTTCGAGAAGCGGGCGGCACCTTCACCGACCTCGACGGCAACGAACCCGATCTGGAAACCACGAGCGTGCTCGCGGGCACTTCTTCACTGCACAGCCAAGCTCTAGCCGCTTTCAAACACGAGAACGAGCCGAGCCGCGATAAACGAGCCTAGCACCTGCGAAAGCCGAGTCCTCGGTGCGGGGTGCGGTGCGATGGGGTGTACAGCGACCTGTCGTCGCTACGCGACGAGATCGACTGGCAGCTTGCGACGTGTCTCTGCGACACCAATGATGTGTGAGAAAGCGGTGATCGCGCGCAGGAAGCGCGCGGTCCGCAGCGAGCATCAGGGACGTGCTCTCTGCGGACAACTCCCTGTGTGAACGACAAAGGTGCTTTCTTTGGTGACTTTCTTTGCACCGGCAAAGAAAGTTACCCGCTGGCCGCAGGACAGCGGAAGCTTTTGTCGAAGTCAAAAAGAAAACGCTGGATCCAGCTTTCACTGGGATCACGCCAAGGGTTCCGCAAGCCCCATCCTCACCCGAGCCCTGTCCCGCCGGTGGAAGGGTGCGCAAGAGAAAAAAGCTCACACATCAGACGCGTTACAATCCCTCTATGCGCAAACTCCCCATAATCCACTCAACGAAAACCGAGACAGGCAGCCATTTCCTAAGCGTCGAACTGCTCGAGCTGGAATTCTCCAACGGCCAGAAGCGCACGTACGAGCGCCTCAAGGGCGCAGGCCTCGGCGCCGTGATCATCGTGCCGATGAAGGACGACGACACGGTCCTGCTCGTGCGCGAATACGCCGCCGGCATCGAGCGCTACGAACTGGGTTTGCCGAAGGGAAGGCTCGATCGCGACGAAACCGTCGAGCAGGGCGCCAACCGCGAACTGAAGGAAGAAATCGGCTTCGGCGCGCACGACCTGCACATCCTGCACACGCTGTCGCTTTCGCCGGCGTACATGACGTCGATGACGCACGTCGTGATCGCGCGTGAGCTCTATCCGGAACGCCTTGTCGGCGACGAGCCGGAGGAGCTCGAAGTCGTCGAATGGAAACTGTCGGAACTGCACGCGCTGCTGCAACAACCCGACGTCACCGAAGGCCGTTCGATCGCCGCGTTGTTCATCGCGCGCGAATACCTCGCCGGCCGCTACAAGCCGCAGCCGTGAGCGATCCGACCAGCGACCTCGCCGAACTCGCGCACGGCATCTGCGGCATCGCGCGCACCGCGGGCGCGGCGATCCTGCGCGTGTACGCGAGCGACTTCGACGTCGAACGCAAAGGCGACAATTCGCCGCTCACCGAAGCCGACCTCGCCGCGCACCGCGCGATCGTCGACGGCCTGCACGTCCTGACGCCGCAGGTGCCGGTGCTGTCGGAGGAATCGGCCGAACAGGTGCCGTGGCCGCTGCGCCGGCAATGGGTGCGGTACTGGCTGGTCGATCCGCTCGACGGCACGCGCGAGTTCGTCAAGCGCAACGGCGAATTCACCGTCAATATCGCGCTGATCGAGGATCATGTGCCGACGCTGGGCGTTGTCTATGCGCCGGTGATGAACGAGATGTACTGGGCCTGGCGCGGCGGCCACGCCTGTTTCGACGACGGGAAGGAACATCGCCACATGCGCATGCACACGCGCCGCCGAGGCGAAACGGTGGCCGTTGCCGGCAGCCGCTCGCACGCCGATCCGCGGCTGACCGCGGCGCTGGAGAAAATCGGCGCGCACCAACTGCGCGCGCTCGGCTCGTCGCTGAAGTTCTGCGAGGCGGCGCGTGGAAATGTGGATTTGTATATTCGCTACGGGCTGACCAGCGAATGGGACACCGCCGCGGGCCAGTGCATCCTCGAACAGGCCGGCGGCGCGGTGCTGACCATGGACGGCCAGCGCCTGCGCTACAACACCAAGGAATCGCTGCTCAATCCGGACTTCCTGGCGTGCGGCGATCCGGATGTCGACTGGGCGGGCCTGCTGCGTGGGTAAGCGATCGATCGACGAACTGCTGCGCATCATGGCCGCGTTGCGCGATCCGCAACACGGCTGTCCGTGGGACGTGCAGCAGACATTCGAGACGATCGCGCCGTATACGATCGAAGAGGCGTACGAAGTCGCCGACGCCATAGACCGCGAGGACTATCCCGCCCTGCGCGACGAACTCGGCGATCTTTTGCTGCAGGTCGTTTTCCATGCGCGCATGGCCGAAGAACGCGGCGATTTCGATTTCAGCGACGTGGTCGCGTCGATCTGCGACAAGATGATCCGCCGCCATCCGCACGTGTTCGACCGCGATGCGCAGAAGCTCGCCGACGCCGAAGCGCAGACCGTGGCGTGGGAAGAACACAAGCGCCGCGAGCGCGCAGCGGGCGGTGATGCGGATACAAGCCTGCTCGCCGGCATCTCGCGCGGTCTGCCGGAATGGCAGCGCGCGCTGAAACTGCAGAAACGCGCCGCGCGGATCGGCTTCGACTGGACCACGCCGGAGCCGGTGCTCGACAAGCTGCGCGAGGAAATCGACGAAGTGCGCGCCGAACTCGCCGACGGCGCCGACCCGCACCGCGTCGCCGACGAAGTGGGCGACGTGCTGTTCGTCGCCATCAACCTGGCGCGGCTCACCAACGTGGATTACTCCGCCGCGCTGCGCAACGCCAACGCCAAATTCGAGCGCCGCTTCCGCCGCATGGAGGAGCTGGCCGCGGCCGAAGGCACGCAGCTCGACGGCAAGACGCTGGCCGAGCAGGATGCCTACTGGGACCGCGCCAAGGCCGACGACAAGGCCGGCCGCCTTAAACCCTGAGCCGCGCGGCTGCATCCCATGTGCATATCCTTCGGAGAACGACCATGCGATCCGTGATTTTTCTGGGCTTCGTCCTCGCCGCGGCGAACGCCGGCGCCACCGAGTGCGCGTTCCAGGAACCGCACAATCTCGATATCGATGCCGGCGGCGTGCGCACGCTCGAAGCCAAGCTCGAATCGACCGACCTGCGCGTGGTCGGCGATCCGGCGCTCAAGCGCATCGAAGTGCGCGCACGTGCCTGCGCCTCGGCGCAGAACAGGCTTGGCGAAGTAACGCTCGAACAGCGCCGCGACGGCGATACGGTCACGCTCATTCCGCACCAGAACGGCAACCAGACCTTCAGCGTGTTCGGCTCCAGTTACGCCTATCTCGACATCGAAGTGCACGTGCCGCAAAGCGTCGCCGTACGCATCCGCAGCAGTTCCGGCGACGTCGATGCGCGGCATCTGGCGACGCTGGATTTCTCCTCGCATTCGGGCGATCTGATCGCCGACCAGGTTCAGGGCGAGCTGCGCGCGGAAGTCCACTCCGGTGATGTGAAAGCGCATGAGATCGGACGGCTGGACGTCGCGCGCTCGGGCTCCGGCGATATCCAGGCGCAGCAGGTGCGCGATGACGTGCACGTCGGACATGTCGGATCGGGCGATCTCAATTTCACCGAGATCGGCAAGGGTGTGCACGTCGAATCGATCGGTTCGGGCGACGTGACGGTGCATCGCGCCGGCGGCACCGTGCAGATTGATTCGATCGGCTCCGGCGATGTCAGCGCCAACGATGTGGACGGCGACTTCATCGTCAAGTCCGCCGGCAGTGGCGACATCCATCACGGCACGGTGCACGGCAAAGTGTCCGTGCCGCGCGACAACGACTAAAAGAAAAAGCGGCGGCGGGCAGGGGATTGCGCCCGCCGCCGGCGAACAGGCCTCGACTCGCAACCGGGGCCTAGGGGCAGGCGCCGCATGACGATCGACGGCACCCTGTCTACCGCCCGACACAACGCGCCGTCGGCATATCGGTTGACTTGCGCCCTCGGCGCGGCCGGCACAGAATCGGCGCATGACCACACGCTATGCGACCTTCCGCGATTTCTATTCGTTCTATCTCGCCGAGCACACCGATCGCACGTGCCGGCGTCTGCACGTTGTCGGCTCCACGCTCGTGGTGATCGTGCTCGCGGCGAGCATCGCCACGCAGCACTGGCTGTGGCTGATCGCGCTGCCGCTGATCGGCTACGGCTTCGCCTGGATCGGACATTTCTTCTTCGAGCACAATCGTCCGGCCACCTTCACCTATCCGTTGTACAGCCTCGTCGGCGACTGGGTGATGTGGTGGCAGGTGATCACGGGCCGCATGAAATTCTAAACACCGGGGAGTCGCAATGATCTGGGTCGATCTCGTCACGCTGCTCGCGATGATGCAGTTTTTCCTGTTCGCCGTATCGGTGTCGCGCGCCCGCGTGCGCTACGGCGTGCATGCGCCGGCGATCACCGGCCATGCGGTGTTCGAGCGCCACTTTCGTGTGCACCAGAACACGCTCGAGCTGCTCGTGCTGTTCATACCGTCGATGTGGCTGGCGGTGCGCTACTTCTATCCGACCTACGTCGCCGCGATCGGCGTCCTGTTCCTGATCGGTCGCGCGTGGTACGCCGCCGTCTACGTCGGCGATCCGGGCAAGCGCACGTGGTCGGCGGCGCTGAGTTTCCTGCCGATCTTCGTGTTCTGGATCATCGCCGCCATCGGTATCGTGCGCGCGCTGCTCGCCGGTTGATTCTCTTCCAGCCGGAAGGCGCTATAGGACATCGCGATCGAGGAATCGCGACTCGTACAGCAGACTGTCGATGCGTTCCTTCTGCCCTGGCGTGAATTCGACGCCGAGTTCCTCCGGCGTGGAGCGCACCACGCGCGCATCGAGCCCGATCACCGTTTCCTGATCGAAGATGAAAAACACGCGGCATTCCAGCGGCGCGTTTTCCGGCCAGTTCTTCGGCTTGCCGAGGCACGCGCCGCTTTGCGAAAGATCTTTCACGTCGGAAAGAAACCCATCGGTGCCGCTCACGGCGAGCGCGGCAGAGTAGATGGCCAGACGCGGATGGCGGCGTTTTTCCTGTGTCATCTGCAAACCCCCGGTTCGGCGCAAGGGTAGTCGTCGCTCGGTCGGCAGCGCAAGCGTGCGCTTCACAGTTTCTGCCAAGCGTCCGGTTCCGTGCGTCCGTGCCCGGCGGAGGGATGTTACATTTCGCGTTGGCTGGGCGGATGACTGGGTGGACGATGAAACACGTGCAAGGGCCGCGCGCGCTGGCCGGTGCGGTGGCGCTGGCGCTATTTGGCGCGGCAACGGCTGCGTCGGCGCGGACGCCGGATGTGGCGACGCCGCACGACTGGAAACCGGGTGATGGCCGCGCGGTGGCCGCGATCTTCGCTTCATTGCGTGCGAGTCCGCACTGGCAGCGACCGGCGGCGATAAGCACGATCACGGCCGTGACATCGTGTGCCGACGACGGCAGTGCGGGCACGCTGCGTTCGGTGGTCAGCGGCGCGAACGATGGCGACACCATCGACCTGCGCGGCCTGGCCTGCGGCGCGATCACGCTGACGCAAGGCGCGATTCCGGTCTACGTCGACACATTGACGCTGCAGGGCGATGGCGCGAGCGCGACCGTCATCGACGGCAACGCCGCCGACCGCGTGTTCCTGCAATACGGATACAACGACCTGATCCTGCGCGATCTGACTGTGCGCAACGGTTTCAATCAGGTCGCCGGCTACAAGATCGCCGGCGGCGCGTGCATTCTCGTCCAACGCCTATGTCACGCTCGATCACGCTGACAGTGACGGACTGCACGGCGATCGGCGAGGGCGCGTACGGCGGCGGCATTCTCTCGCCGGGACTGACAATGTATACAAGTACACTTTCGGGCAATGAGGCGCGCGGTTCGTTGCTGACTACGCTCACCGCTTCCTACGGCGGCGGCGCATTCGCGTATCGCGGCACGGCGGCGCTTTACGACAGCACGATATCCGGAAACCGTGCCGTCGGCGATCCGGCGAACACGTTCGGCATGTACGATACCGGCGCGGGACTGTTCACCGACAACGGCGGTTATCATCGGCCGCACGACGATCTTGACCAACTACACCGACGGCACAGGTGGCGGCGTCGCCACGCATGCGGCCATTACTGTCAGCGACAGCACGATTTCGGGCAACGCGGCAAAATCGAAAGCCGGCGGCGGGATATTCGCGCGCGTTTTCCGCGATGTCGTCATCGTTTCATCGACCATCACGGGCAACGTGGCGGCCAACGGCGGCGGCGTCTACGTTGCCGCACGCGGCGCAGCCGACGGCACCTTGCAGAGCACGATCGTCGCGAACAATCACGCCTCAGTCAGCGGCGACGACGTATCGTCGACATACGGCGTCACGTTCGCGGGTGCGAACAATCTCGTCATGTCGTCGGCGATGGCCACGCTGCCCGGCGACACGCTCAGCGCCGATCCGCAATTGTTGCCGCTCGCCGACAATGGAGGTCCGACGCAGACGCACGCACTGCCGCCGACGAGTCCGGCTCTGGATGCCGGCAATAATCTGTTCGAGCCTGGCCTTCGACCAGCGCGGCCTCACGCGCGTGTTCGGCACGGCGGCCGATATCGGTGCGTTCGAGTACGCGCCGGATTTGATCTTCGCCGACGGATTCGATCTAGGCGGCGCTGATCCTTCACGCGCCGCTCACCGCTCGCACTGCACCCTTCACAAATGTGAAGACGGGCCGACGACGCATGAAGCAGCGCGAAGAACAAGCCGGGCTGATCCTGCTGGTGGAAGACAACCGCGGCATTTCGGAAATGGTCGGCGAATTCCTCGAGCGCCGCGGCTACGGACTCGACTACGCGAGCGACGGCGTCACCGGTCTGCATCTGGCGGTTTCGAACAGCTACGACGTAATCATCCTCGACCTGATGCTGCCCGGCATGGACGGCCTGGAGCTATGCCGCAAACTGCGCGCCGACGCGAAGAAGTCCACGCCCGTGCTGATGCTCACGGCGCGCGACACGCTCGACGACAAACTCACCGGCCTGGATGCCGGCGCCGACGATTACCTGGTCAAACCGTTCGAGATCCGCGAGCTCGAAGCGCGCGTGCGGGCGCTGATCCGCCGCGATCGCCGGCAGGTGAGCGCCGAGGTACTGAAGGTCGGCGATCTGGTGCTCGACACGGCCACACTGCGCCTTACGCGCGGCGGTCAGGAACTCACGGTGTCGCCGATCAGCCTGAAGCTGCTCGGCATCTTGATGCGCGAGTCGCCGAGCGTGGTCAGCCGCCGCGACATCGAGCGCGAAGTGTGGGGCGATCTGCTGCCCGACTCCGACACGCTGCGCAGCCATTTGTATAATTTGCGCAAAATTATAGACAAGCCGTTCCAGAAACCGCTGCTGCACACGATCCACAGCGCGGGCTATCGCCTGGCCGATCTCGACGCGGAAGTCGCCGCGAACATAAGCGCCTGAGCGCGAATGTCGCCGCGCAGCGGAATCCGCCGCAAGATCTGGACGGTCTACATCCTGCAGGTCGCGGCGATCAGTCTCGCGACCATCCTCGGCGTGTACGCGGCAGCCTCGGTCCTCGAGGACGTGCTGATCAAGCACGCGCTGATCGGCGAGGCGGATTTCTTCTGGCGCAGCGCGGAGAACAATCCGCAGACGCCGGTGCCGGTGACCAACAACATGACCGGCTACCTCGTGCCCAGCGGTGGCAGCGCGGCGAATCTGCCGGAACCGCTGCGCGGACTGGAACCCGGCTATCACCGCGTCCAGCACGATGGAACGATGCTCGTGCTCGTTTCCGACGGACCGCCGGGCCGGCTGTATCTTGTGTTCAATCAGGAACAGGTCGGCCGGCTCGCTTTCATGTTCGGTTTCGTGCCGCTGATCGTGGTGCTGGTCATCATCTATCTCACCACGTGGCTCACGTACCGCGCATCGCGGCGTGCGCTATCGCCGGTGATCGCGCTGGCCAAAGCCGTGCGCAGCTGGGATCCGAAACATCCGGATCTCGCCGCGCTCGATCCGCAAAACCTGCCGCCGGATTTCGACGGCGATGTCGAGACGCTGGCGCGCGCGCTGCACGGATTCGCCACGCGCATCGAGCAATTCGTCGATCGCGAACGCAACTTCACGCGCGATGCGAGTCACGAATTGCGCAGTCCGCTCACCGTCATCAAGGTTGCCGGCGACGTGCTGCGCGAGGAGGAACTCTCGCCGTTCTCGACACGCGCGGTCGAGCGCATTCGTCGATCGGTGCGCGATATGGAAGCGATGATCGAAGCGTTCCTGCTCCTCGCACGCGAATCCGACACCAGTTTGCAGGAGGAGGATTTCAGCGCGAACGAAGCGGTGCGCGAAGAGGTCGAACGTGCGCAGCCGCTGCTCGAGGGCAAGCCGGTCGAGCTGGCGTTGGTCGAACGCGCCGCGTTCGTGCTGCATGCACCGTCGAAAGTGTTCGCATCCATGGTCGGCAACCTGATCCGCAACGCGTGCGTGTATACCGAGGCGGGCAAGGTCGTCGTCGAGATCGGTGCGGATTTCGTGCGCGTGCAGGACAGCGGCATCGGCATGAGCGAAGACGATCTGCGTCAAGCGTTCCAGCCGTATTTTCGTGGCGGCAACAGTACGCGCGGCGGGTACGGCGTGGGCCTGAGTTTGGTGCGGCGATTGTCGGATCGCTTCGGCTGGCCGGTGGAAATGGACAGCGCGCTCGGCAGCGGCACCACGGCTACGATACGCTTCCCGCAGGCGCGTCCGCCGGATCATGAGACGCCTGTTGGCAGCCTATAATCAGGGCATACGTCCAGAGATCGTCCGATGAAACCGATGCTGCTCGCCGCCGCGCTCGCCGCCGGAGTTTCGATGTCGCATGCCGCAACGCCCGTTTTCATCCTGCATACCGGTGCGGGACTGGTCCGCGCCGGCCTTACGCCCGAACGCGAAGCGCACATGCGCGAGGTGATGAAGCAGGCGGTGGAAAAAGGCTACGGCATCATGAAATCCGGGGGCTCCTCGCTCGACGCGGTGAGCGCGGCGATCGTGATCCTCGAAGACGAACCGGAATTCAACGCCGGCAAAGGCGCGGTGTTCAATCACGACGGCAGGAACGAACTGGATGCCTCGATCATGGACGGCGCCACGCTGCGCGCCGGCGCGGTGGCGAACGTGCACCGCGTGAAAAATCCCATCCTGCTCGCGCGCGCCGTGATGGAAAAATCGCCGCACGTGATGCTCGTCGCCGACGGCGCGGAGGAATTTGCGAAGTCGATCGGCATGTCGCTGGTCGATCCGAAATATTTCTACACCGAGCGGCGCTGGCAGGAACTGCAGAAAGCGCTGAAGGAAGAACAGGAACAGAAAAAATCCACCGCCTCCAAGCACGGCACGGTCGGCGCGGTGGCGCTCGATGCGAAACGCAACCTCGCTGCGGGCACCTCGACCGGCGGCATCACCAACAAGCGCTTCGGCCGTGTCGGCGATTCGCCGATCATCGGCGCGGGCACCTATGCGAATGCCAGGTGCGCCGTGTCGGCCACGGGCTGGGGCGAGTTCTACATCCGTTCGGTCGCCGCGCACGACATCTGCGCGCGCGTGGAATATCGCGGCGAATCGCTGCAGCAGGCGACCGATGACGTGGTCATGGGCATCGTCCCGAAACTCGGCGGCGACGGTGGCGTGATCGCCCTCGATGCCGAGGGCAACCTCGTCGCGCAATACAACACCGAAGGCATGGGACACGCGTGGGTCGACAAGGACGGAACCACGCACGTTGCACTGTTCAAGGACCAATGACGCGCGGCGCTTATTGTGCGTTCGCAAAAAGTGGCCGGAAAACGGTTGCAGCGACATGTGTTGCGATGAGCCGATGCCCGCCGCCGTGCGGGGCGCTTACATCTGATTACAGCGTTTTACGATCTCGCAACTGCGATATAGTCGGGCGCGCGTTAAGTTTGCGCACCCTAAAATCCGGGTCCGGATAGGGCCGTCCACGGGACACGCAATGAGCATCGATTCCCCCGATCGCGCGCGCACATCCGCGCGCCCACGCGGTACCAAGCGCGCCATGATCATCGTCGTCGTCGTGGCGGTGCTGCTGGCGGCCGGCGGCTACTGGCTGGCGCACAACGCATCGGAGAACGGTCAAGGTCAGCAAGGTCAGCGCGGCGGCGCGCGTGGCGGGCGCGGCGGCCCCGGCGGTGGAGCAGCGGGTCCGCCGATGCCGGTGGGTGTGGCGCAGGTCGCCAACGGCGACATCAACATCACGCTCAACGCGCTCGGCACGATCACGCCGCTGCGTAGCGTCACCATCACCGCGCAGGTGGCCGGCAACCTGCTCAAGGTGAATTTCAAGGAAGGCCAGATGGTGAAAGAGGGCGACGCGCTGGCGCAGATCGATCCGCGTCCGTATCAGGCGCAGCTCACGCAATACGAAGGCGCGCTGGCGCGCGACGAAGCGCTGCTGGCGAATTCAAAAATAGATCTCGAACGCTATACCACGCTGTTCGCGGAAGATTCGATCGCCAAGCAACAACTCGATTCGCAGAAGTCGCTCGTGCATCAGTACGAAGGCACGGTGAAATCCGATCAGGGACAGATCGACAACGCGAAGGTCAATATCGGCTACACCAACATCACCGCGCCGGTGACCGGACGCGTTGGCTTGCGTCAGGTCGATCCGGGCAACAATGTGAGCGTCGGCAGTGCGATCGTGGTCATCACGCAATTGAAGCCGATCGACGTGCTGTTCACCATCCCGGAAGACAATCTGCCGCCGGTGCTGAAGAAGATGCACGCCGGCGACAAGCTGCAGGCCGATGCGTACGACCGCGCCGGCACCACCAAGCTCGCCACCGGTGCGCTGGCCAGTCTCGACAACCAGGTCGACACCTCCACCGGAACGGTCAAGGCGAAAGCAGAATTCGTCAACGATGACGAAAGCCTGTTCCCCAACCAGTTCGTCAACATCCGCCTGCTGCTCGACGTGCTGCGCAACGCCATCGTCATTCCGACCTCCGCGCTCGAACGCGGCTCGGCGGGCCTGTTCGTCTACGTCGTGCAGCCGGATCACACCGTGCAGGTGCGCAACATCAAGACCGGTCCGACGGAAGGCGAGAAAGTCGCCGTGACCGATGGTCTCAAAGTCGGCGAAACCGTCGTGACCAGCGGAGCGGACCGTCTGCGCGAAGGCAGCAAGGTGGAACTGCCCGGCGAGGAGCCGCCGCCTGCCGATGGCCAGAAGAAGCAAGGCGGACAAGCCAATCCAGGCGCGCAAACCGGACAGAACCGCGGCAACGGCGAGCATCGCCGCCGCGATCCCAACGGCGCCAACGCGCCGGCGAACGATCCGAACGCGCCGCCGCAGGCGCCGGGCAGCAATCCGAGTAGTCCGTCGCCGACTCCGTCGACGCCATCGAATCAGAATTCGGGATCGTCGTCCGGCGGCTGACGCATGAATCCGTCACGCCTCTTTATTCTGCGGCCGGTCGCCACGTCGTTGCTGATGGCGGCGATCCTGCTGGTCGGCATTCTCGCGTACCGTTATCTGCCGCTGTCGGCGTTGCCCGAAGTCGACTATCCGACCATCCAGATCACCACGCTGTATCCGGGCGCGAGTCCGGAAGTCGTTACTTCATCGGTGACGGCGCCGCTCGAACAGAAACTCGGACAGATGCCGGGTCTGAATCAGATGTCCTCGACAAGTTCGGCGGGCGCGTCGGTGGTGACGCTGCAATTCAGTCTCGATCTGAGCCTCGATGTCGCCGAGCAGGAAGTGCAGGCGGCGATCAACGCGGCCGGCACGTTTTTGCCGACAGCGAATCTGCCGTCGCCGCCGATCTACAGCAAGGTGAATCCGGCCGACGCGCCGATCCTTACGCTCGCGCTCACCTCGAAAACGCTGCCGTTGACGCAGCTCGAAGACTTGGCCGACACGCGCCTCGCGCAAAAGATTTCGCAGATCGACGGCGTCGGTCTCGTCACGTTGTCGGGCGGGCAGCGTCCAGCCGTGCGTGTGCAGGCCAATCCGACCGCCCTCGCCGCGTATGGCATGAGCCTGGAGGATTTGCGCAACGCCATCGCCAGCGCGAACGTCAACAGCTCCAAGGGCAGCTTCGACGGACCGACGCGCTCGTACACGATCGACGCGAACGATCAGCTCAAGTCCGCCGACGCGTACAAGGACATCGTCATCGCCTACAAGAACGGCGGTCCCGTGCACTTGTCGGACGTCGCCAACATCGTCGACGGCGCGGAGAACAACAAGCTCGGCGCATGGGCCAACACTACGCCCGGCATCATCATGAACATCCAGCGCCAGCCGGGCGCGAACGTGATCGCGGTGGTCGATTCGATCAAGCAGCAATTGCCGCAGCTCACGCAGTCGATGCCGGCGTCGGTCGACGTCGCCGTGCTCACCGACCGAACCATCACCGTGCGCGCATCGGTCGAAGACGTGGAATTCGAACTGTTCCTCGCCGTGGTGCTGGTCGTCGCCGTGATCTTCGTCTTCCTGCGCAACCTGCCGGCAACGATCATCCCGAGTTTCTCCGTTCCCTTGTCGCTGATCGGCACGTTCGGCGTGATGTACCTGTGCGGATTCAGCCTCAACAACCTCACCATGATGGCGCTGACCATCTCGACCGGCTTTGTCGTCGACGACGCCATCGTGATGATCGAGAACATCTCGCGCTATCTCGAAGAAGGCGACAAGCCGCTCGAAGCCGCGCTGAAGGGTTCCGGACAGATCGGTTTCACCATCGTGTCGCTGACCATTTCGCTGATCGCCGTGCTGATCCCGCTGCTGTTCATGGGCGATGTGGTCGGCCGCCTGTTCCGCCAGTTCGCGATCACGCTGGCGGTCACCATCGTCATCTCCGCGATCGTGTCGCTGACGCTCGTGCCGATGCTGTGCGCAAAAATCCTCAAGCATCACCGCAAGGAAGACGAGAACAGATTCCAGCGCAAGACCGGCGAGATGTTCGAGCGCATCATCGCAGCCTACGGGCGCTGGCTGAACTGGGTACTCGACCGCCAGTTCGCGACGCTGCTGGTCGCCGTCGCCACGCTGGTGCTGACCATCATCCTGTACATCGTGATCCCTAAGGGGTTTTTCCCGACGCAGGACACCGGCCTGATCCAGGGCATTTCCGAAGCGTCGCAGTCGATCTCGTTCGCGGCGATGTCGGAGCGCCAGGAGGCGCTTGGCAAGAAAATTCTCGAAGATCCGGCGGTCGAATCGTTGTCCTCGTTCATCGGCGTGGACGGCACCAACACCACGCTCAACAGCGGCCAGTTCCTGATCAACCTGAAAAAGCACGGCACGCGCGACGATGTCGAGACCGTCATCGCGCGCCTGCAGAAATCCGCGCGCGATGTCACCGGCATCGCGCTGTACATGCAGCCGGTGCAGGATCTGACCATCGAGGACCGCGTCAGCCGCACGCAATACCAGTTCACGCTCGGCTCACCGAATCTCGACGATCTGAACACGTGGGTGCCGAAACTCGTCGACCGGCTGAACCAGCGCAAGGAACTCGCCGATGTCGCCAGCGACCTGCAATCGCAAGGTCTGCAGGCATATCTGGAGATCGATCGCGATACCGCCGGCCGTCTCGGCATTACGCCGGCGGCGATCGACCAGATTCTCTACGATGCATTCGGCCAGCGCCTGATCTCGACGATCTATACCGAATCGAACCAGTATCGCGTGGTGCTCGAAGTTCTGCCTGAACTGCAGAACGGACCCAAAGGTCTCGAGAAGATCTACATTCCGGGACTCAGCAACGCCAACGCGGTCGCGCAAACTTCGCAAGGTTCGACCGGATCGGCGGGCAACAGCAACGCGTCATCGTTCGGCGGCACGCCGCAAGGCGCCACACCGGGGGTGACGCAGGGTCTCACCGCTGCGGCTGTGTCAAGCGGACAATTGCCGCTCAACACAGTGACTACGCTCCACGAACGCGCAGCACCCCTGTCGATCGATCATCTCGCGCAGTTTCCGGCGACGACCATCTCGTTCAACCTCGCGCCCGGCTATTCGCTTGGGCAGGCGGTCGAGGCGATCAAGCAGGTCGAGGCGGGCATGCAGATCCCCGGCAGCGTCAGCACCAATTTCCAGGGCGCGGCGCTGGCCTTTCAGGCGTCGCTGACCAACACGGTGCTGCTCATCCTCGCCGCCATCGTCACGATGTACATCGTGCTCGGCGTGCTGTACGAAAGTTACATCCATCCGATCACGATTCTGTCCACGCTGCCGTCGGCCGGCATCGGCGCGCTGCTCGCGCTGATGATCGCGCGCGACGATCTGGGCATCGTCGCGATCATCGGCATCATCCTGCTGATCGGCATCGTCAAGAAGAACGCGATCATGATGGTCGACTTCGCCCTCGACGCCGAACGCAACGAAGGCAAGCCGCCGCGCGAGGCGATCTACCAAGCGTGCCTGCTGCGTTTCCGGCCGATCCTCATGACCACGCTCGCCGCGCTGTTCGGCGCGTTGCCGCTGATGCTCGGCACCGGCGTCGGATCGGAACTGCGGCATCCGCTCGGCATCACCATCGTCGGCGGCATGATCGTCAGTCAGGTGCTGACGCTGTTCACCACGCCGGTGATCTATCTCGCTTTCGATCGGCTGGCGTTGCGCGCGCGTCGCCGTTTCGGCCGCGACGATCGCGACGAAGAAACGCACGGTGAGGTATCGCCGACGTGAACCCGCGTCTTGCGAGCATGTCCGCACCGTTTGTCCGCCGTCCGGTGGCGACGACGCTGCTGACCATCGGCATTGCGCTCGCCGGACTGGTCTCGTTTGCGCTGCTTCCCGTTTCGCCGCTGCCGCAGGTCGACTTCCCGACCATCTCGGTGAGCGCATCGCTGCCGGGCGCGAGTCCGGAAACGATGGCGACATCGGTCGCCACGCCACTCGAACGCCAGCTTGGCCGCATCGCCGGCGTCACCGAGATGACCTCCTCGTCGTCGCAGAATTCCACGCGTGTGACGTTGCAGTTCGACCTGTCGCGCGACATCGACGGCGCCGCGCGCGACGTGCAGGCCGCACTCAATGCCGCGCTCGCGCAATTGCCGACGGTACCGACGAATCCGACGTATCGCAAAGTGAATCCGGCCGATCAGCCGATCCTGATCCTTGCGCTCACCTCCAAGACATTGAGTCCGGGCCAGATCTACGACGCGGCGTCCACGGTCGTCGCGCAAAAGATTTCGCAGGTGAAAGGTGTCGGCCAGGCGACTGTGAGCGGCGCGACGTTGCCGGCCGTGCGCGTCGACGTGAATCCGACCGCGCTCAACAAGTACGGCATTCCGCTCGACACGGTGCGCATCGCGCTGCAGAACGCGAACGCGAATCTGCCGAAAGGCTACATCGAGCAGGACGACAAACGCTGGCAGCTCTATACCAACGACCAGACCGGACTGGATTCGACGCCGTACAAAAACCTGATCGTGACTTACAAGGACGGCGCCGCGGTGCGCATGTCGGATGTCGCCACCGTCACCGATTCGGTACAGGACATCCGCAACCTCGGCCTGTTCAACGGCGAGCCGGCGGTGCTGATCCTGATCAACAAGCAGCCCAACGCCAACATCATCCAGACCATCGACGAGGTGATGGCGCAGTTGCCGCAACTGCGCGCTGCGATCCCCGCGGACATCGAGATCAACGTCGCCGTCGACCGCACCACGACCATCCGCGCCTCGCTGCACGACGTCGAACGCACGCTGATCATCTCGGTGCTGCTGGTGGTGCTGGTCGTGTTCGTGTTCCTGCGCAACTGGCGCGCCACGCTGATTCCCGCCGTCGCCGTGCCGGTGTCGCTGATCGGCACCTTCGCCGCGATGTACCTGTGCGGCTACAGCCTGAACATCCTGTCCCTGATGGCGCTGACCGTCGCCACCGGTTTCGTCGTCGACGACGCGGTGGTCGTGCTCGAAAACATCTCGCGCCACATCGAAGACGGCATGCCGCGCCTGCAGGCCGTGCTGCTCGGTGCGCGCGAAGTCGGCTTCACCGTGCTTTCGATGAGCCTGTCGCTGATCGCGGTATTCATTCCGATCCTGCTCATGGGCGGACTGGTCGGCCGCTATTTCCGCGAGTTTGCGATCACATTGTCGGTCGCGATCCTCGTTTCGCTGATCGTCTCGCTGACCACCACGCCGATGATGTGCTCGCGCTGGCTGCGCCACGAGCCCGATCAGCGCAACCGTTTCTACGTCTACAGCGAACGCGTCTTCAAAAAGATGCTGCGCGGCTACGAACTCACGCTCGGCTGGGCGCTGGCGCGGCCGTTGCTGATGATGTTCATCCTGCTCGTCACCGTTTGCCTCAATGTATACTTGTATATCATCGTGCCGAAGGGATTTTTCCCGAGCGAAGACACCGGCGTCATGGTCGGCGGCGTGCAGGCCGACCAGAGCATCTCGTTCCAGGCCATGTCGCAGAAGATGGTCGACTTCATGAAGATCGTCAAAAGCGATCCGGCGGTTCAAAACGTGGCGGGTTCACCGGCGGCGGGCAGCGCAACGGCGGTTTCATGTTCGCCGCGCTGAAACCGCTCAAGGAACGCAAGATTTCCGCCGACGCCGTGATCAGCCGCCTGCGCCCGAAGCTGAGCGAAGTGCCCGGCGCGCAGTTGTTCCTGCAGGCCGCGCAGGATATCCGCGTCGGCGGGCGGCAGGCGAACGCGACCTATCAGTACACGCTGCGCAGCGACAGTCTCGACGATCTGCGCACGTGGGGCGACAAGATCCGCGAAGCGCTTCGAGAGCTGCCGGAACTCGCCGACGTCAATTCCGACCAGGCCGAAAGGGACTCAAACCGCACTGCATCGATCGAGATACCGCGTCGCGACTCGGCATGAGCACGCAACTGATCGACAACACGCTCAATGACGCCTTCAGCCAACGCCAGGTGTCGACCATTTACGCGCCGTTGAATCAGTATCACGTGGTGATGGAAGCGTCGCCGGATTACCGGCAATCGCCGAGTCGCTCAAGAACATCTACATGCACGTCCAGCGGCGCGCAGGTGCCGCTGTCGACCATCGCCCATTACGATCCGACCACACCGCTTGGGCGTCAATCATCAGGGGCAGTTCGTGGCGTCGACCATTTCGTTCAACCTCCCCGAGGGCGTTTGTCTGTCGCAGGCCACCGACGCCCTCAGAAACCATGTCGCGCATCGGGGTACCGGACAGCATTCGCGGCA
Organism: uncultured Gammaproteobacteria bacterium; assembly: GCA_963708785.1. Lineage (GTDB taxonomy): Bacteria > Pseudomonadota > Gammaproteobacteria > Xanthomonadales > Rhodanobacteraceae > Rudaea. The sequence goes on along the minus strand of CAVPTJ010000009.1, from coordinate 519 downwards.
GCTTCGCGGGCAACGCCAGCGCGTTCCAAAGGTCACTCGCAGCCAGCCGTGGCTGATCCTCGCCGCGCTTATTGCCGTCTACATCGTGCTCGGCATCCTCTACGAAAGCTTCGTGCATCCGATCACGATTCTGTCGACGCTGCCGTCGGCCGGCGTCGGCGCGCTGCTGGCGCTGATGCTGTTCAATCACCGAATTCACCGTCATCGCCCTGATCGGCGTCATCCTGCTCATCGGCATCGTCAAGAAAAACGCCATCATGATGATCGACTTCGCGCTGGATGCGGAACGTGAAATCGCGATGAGCGCGACGCCGATATTCGAGGCCTGCATGCTGCGCTTCCGCCCGATCATGATGACTACGATGGCCGCCATGCTCGGCGCCATGCCGCTCGCCATCGGTGTCGGCGAGGGCCGAAATGCGCCGTCCCTCGGCATCGCCATCGTCGGTGGCCTGATGGTGAGCCAGTTGCTGACGCTGTACACCACGCCGGTGGTCTATCTCTATCTCGACCGCTTCC
>CAVPTJ010000008.1:0-181440 GCA_963708785.1 uncultured Gammaproteobacteria bacterium | reverse complement strand
GCCGCGATGCGCGCGATCATGCCACAAGAATTGGTTACCGCTGCTTGCCCGCAACGTGGGACCGGAGCAAGTCATACTCCTCAGAGGCATCCTCATCAATGACGACCTTAACCATTCGTCCTGCTGGGTGAACGTTGGAGCCTGATTTCTTGACGCCTGACACCCAGAACTCTTCGCCAGAGTCCGCGTCGATGTAGTTTCCGGCGATGCCTCGCGCCCGAATCAAGGTTCTTCCGCGATAGTAGATACTTTTTCCAGTCTTAGAAAAAGTCAACCATCCGATTCGGGCCTCAGCACCGTCGATGATTCCTGTCTTCAGCTCGACGTACATCATCCGCTTCAGACCACCACGATTTAGCTGATTACTCTTCATGGTTGAGTCAAAAAAGCGGGTATCGCCGCCGCGATGCGCGCGATCATGTCACAGGTCCCGGCTGCTCAATGCGACACCGTCAGGGCGAACATAAACCACGTGATGATCGGTCCGCCGAATAGACATGCAACAAAAAAAACTGTTCGCGATGAACCTGTCCTTGCGGCCAAAGCTCCTAGTACCCCTGCGCTTAGCGCACCAATACCTCCCACGACAGATGCGATCCAGCCGACGTTGGAATAGCGGTACTGAGTGGAGGAAAAATAAAGGTCCAAAGCAAGCGCAAACGGAAAGGAAGCAGATCACGCCGCAAAATGTCGAGAACTTTTCCTGCGTCGTCATCCTACGCACTGGCGTTTCCGACGACGCTTCAAGGTGATAGTCGAGAGACATTTCACGTGGCGCGGACACAGGCGTTGCCGAGTCTTTAGTCATTGCGCCATCCTATCTCACGCCGCGATCGGCGAGACGATCTCGCAGCGTGCGTTGCTAAAGGCTCTACGCCCACCGAAGCCTCGCATCCGCAATCATGAGCACAAATCACGCATTTCGCCACAACGGCAACCTTTCGATAACCGTCAATTATCAAAAGCGATCGATAAGGGTGGGGATCTGACAATTAAGGAAGCTCCTACTGTCACCTTCCGTGAACGAGGAATTCCCGAATGACTATCCAGTAGCGGCGGCCGCACGCAGTTCGTCCAGATAGTCAGCCCACGCTTGCATCATTTTTCGACGTTCGGGCAAATGCTTGGCGCGGTTGTAGGCGCGCCGGACTTCGTTCCTTTCGGCGTGGGCCAGTTGGCGTTCGATCACATCCGCTGGCCACCCCTTCTCGTTCAACAGCGTGGACGCAGTACTGCGAAAGCCATGCGCAACCACTTCACTGCCGTCGTAGCCAAGTCTTCGGAGTGCGCCGTTCACCGTGTTCTCCGACATTGGTCGCTTGGGATTGTTGACGCCGGGAAATACGAACCGTCCCGAGCCGGTGACGGCATGCAGTTCCGAAAGAATCTCCCTAGCCTGGTTGGCAAGCGGTACGACATGGGGCGCATCCATCTTCATTTTCGTTGCAGGGATGCTCCACAAGGCGTTGTCGAAGTTGATTTCACTCCACTCGGCGCGACGCAGCTCACCGGGTCGAACGAACAGGAGTGGCGTAAGCTTTAACGCACAGCGTGTCGTCATCTGCCCATCAAAGCCGTCGATGGCCCTGAGCAGACGACCGAGTTTATGCGGCTCGACAATCGCTGCGTGATTGCGCGTCTTGGGATTTTGTAGTGCCCCTCGCAAATCCGGAACGGGATCTCGCTCTGCTCGACCGGTGGCGACGGCGTAACGGAAAATTTGGCTGCACCGTTGCTTCACGCGATGCGTCGTCTCCAACTTCTTCGCGGACTCGACGCGGCGCAACACGTTCTCTAAAAGCTCGCGAGCAGAAATTTCGGCAATCGGCCGATTTCCAATCCATGGGAACGCCCACTTCTCGAGGAGCGCTACAGCTTTTGTGTGCGTCGTGGACTCCAACTCGGTTTTTGATTTCGCCAACCACTCACGGGCGACCCCCTCGAAGCTGTTCGACGCCCGTTCCTGCGATGCCTCCCGGTGCGCACGTCGCACCACGCTTGGGTCGATGCCTTGCGCAATCAACTGTCGCGCTTCGTCGCGACGCTCACGAGCACCCACTAGACGAACGCCACTGGCCAGTTTGGTGCTCCCAATCGGCACTTCTGGGTAAACGCCTAACGCCAGCGTCTTTCGTTTACCGGCGAAACGATAATCAAAACGCCAGTACTTGCCGGATGCGGTCACCAACACATAAAGCCCCTTCTCGTCGCTCAGCTTTCGCTGCGCACCCGGGGCCGCCTTGGCGTGTCGAATTGCAGTATCGGTCAGACTCATACAAAGAGCCTAGTAGTGACGGTATCAGCAGTCAAGCTATGGCGATGTACCGGCAGAGATACCGTCAAGAAGTACCGGATTCGCTCGGACTGCGTTGGAACGCGGCGCACAAAAAACCCCGCAGTTACGCGGGGTTATTGTGTTTTTTCGGACTTGATCGGACTTGCTTGGATGGTGTTCTGGCTCCCCGAGACGGACTCGAACCGCCGACCCAGTGATTAACAGTCACTTGCTCTACCGACTGAGCTATCGGGGAATGTAATGCGGAGCCGCCTATTTTCGCGATAGCGGCGGGCAAGGTCAAGCGCGATCAGGGAGTCCGGCGGCGCAGGCGGCGCCCTGCTCCGTCGTGGCACTGCTTTGACGCGGGCGGCCGGAGTTGCCGACGATGACAGTCGAGGCGTTCTTCGCTCCGAAATGATCGCAGAAGGTGAAGGTCAGGTTCGTGCCGGGTGCAGAGCCGTCGCCCCGGTAGATCACGCGCTCGCGATCCTCGCTGGTCAGGATCGCCAGTCCGGTTTGTGCCTGCACGCCTTCGAGCAATGGCTCGTCGGCGCTGCGCGTGCCGTCGCCGTTCTTGTCCTCGAACACGATCCAGCCGTGCTGCCACCAGTTGTCCTCGCTGCAGGTGCGCTGATCGGTGCTCGGACAAACCACGATATGGCCTTGCCTCGTGACGGCGGTGTTGCGCGCCATGTTGAGCGATGTCACCAGCGCGTTGCGGGATGTGCGTACGTTTTCGCCATGGACGAAATTCCCCAGCGCGGGCGCGCTGATCGCGCACAAGATCGCCGCAACGGCGACGCAAAACATGAGTTCGACAACCGTGAATCCGTGCATTTTGCGCGTTTGAATTTTCATGAAATCGCCTCCATTTGAGTGAGGCCATCGTATCGATCGCCTGCGCGCCGCCGAATCGGCTGCGCGCGCACAACCACGTAGGAAAACCTCGATTCCGCGCCGCTGAATTTTTCCGGTCGGCGCTATACTTTCTCGTTCTGCGGAGTTCTCGATGTCCGACCGTTTCCAACTCGTTTCGCCTTACAAGCCCGCCGGCGATCAACCGCAGGCGATCAAGAAATTGATCGACGGTTTCAATGCGGGACTCGCACACCAGACGCTGCTCGGCGTGACCGGATCGGGCAAGACGTTCACCATCGCCAATGTCGTGGAAGCCGTGCAGCGGCCGACGCTCGTGCTCGCGCCGAACAAGACACTCGCCGCGCAGCTCTACGGCGAGTTCAAGGAATTCTTCCCGCACAACGCTGTGGAATATTTCGTCAGCTATTACGACTACTACCAGCCCGAGGCGTACATCCCGTCGAGCGACACGTATATCGACAAGGACTCCGCGCTCAACGAGCACATCGAGCAGATGCGCCTGTCGGCGACGAAGGCGCTGATCGAGCGGCGCGATTCGCTGATCGTGGCGACGGTGTCGGCGATCTACGGCCTTGGCGATCCCGGCGAATACCATCGCATGGTGCTGCACATGGTGCGCGGCGACCGCATCGATCAGCGCGATCTGCTGCGCCGTCTCACCGAGTTGCAGTACGAACGCGGCGACTACGAACTGAAGCGCGGCAGCTATCGCGTGCGCGGCGAAACCATCGACGTGTTCCCCGCGGAAAACGAAATGGAAGCGGTGCGCATCGAATTGTTCGACGGCACGGTCGAAAATCTTTCGCTGTTCGATCCGCTCACGGGCGTCGTCACTCGGCGCATTCCGCGCTACACCGTTTATCCAGGTTCGCATTACGTCACGACGCGTCGCACCGTGCTCGAAGCCGTGGAAACCATCAAGATCGAATTGAAGGAGCGGCTCGAAGAACTCTACAAGGCCAACAAACTGGTCGAAGCGCAACGCCTGCAACAACGCACGCAATTCGATATCGAGATGATGGCCGAGATCGGTTATTGCCAGGGCATCGAAAACTATTCGCGCCATCTCACCGGACATGCGCCCGGTGAGCCGCCGCCGTGCTTGTTCGATTATCTGCCGGCCGATGCATTATTGGTCGTCGACGAATCGCACGTGACGGTTCCGCAACTCGGCGGCATGTACAAAGGCGATCGCTCGCGCAAGGAAACGCTGGTGGAATTCGGGTTCCGCCTGCCCTCCGCACTTGACAACCGTCCGCTGAAATTCGAGGAATGGGAACGGCGCGCACCGCGCAGCATTTTCGTTTCGGCCACGCCGAGCCGTTACGAACTCGAACATTCCAAAGGCAGCATCACGGAACTTGTGGTGCGGCCGACGGGGCTGGTCGATCCGCAAGTCGAGATCCGCCCGGTGCGCACGCAGGTCGACGATCTATTGTCGGAGATCCATCTGCGCGTGGCGATGGGCGATCGCGTACTGGTCACCACGCTGACCAAACGCATGGCAGAAAATCTTACCGACTATCTGCAGGAACACGACGTGCGCGTGCGCTATCTGCATTCGGACATCGAGACTGTCGAGCGCGTGGAAATCATCCGCGATCTGCGCCTTGGAAAATTCGATGTGCTGGTCGGCATCAACCTGTTGCGCGAAGGTCTCGACATGCCGGAGGTGTCGCTCGTCGCGATCCTCGACGCCGACAAGGAAGGATTCCTGCGATCGTCGGGCTCACTGATCCAGACCATCGGCCGCGCTGCGCGCAACCTGCGCGGCAAGGCGATCCTTTACGCCGACTCCGTCACGCGCTCGATGAAGGAAGCCATCGACGAAACCGATCGCCGCCGCGCCAAGCAGGTCACGTACAACCAGGAGCACGGCATCACGCCGACCTCGGTGGTGAAGAAGATCACCGACATCATGGAAGGCGCGCGCGCCGACGCCGAAGCCGAACGCAAAGGCGGCAAGGGCAAGAAATCGGCGGCGGGACGCATCGCGGAACCGACTACGGACTATGCATCGCTCAGTCCGGAACGGCTCGCGCAGGAACTGAAAAAACTCGAGGCGAAGATGTACAAGCACGCGCAGAATCTGGAATTCGAGGAAGCCGCGCGCACACGCGACGAACTGCAGCGCGTCAAGACGCTGGGGCTGATCAACTAGCGAAAAATCTTGTCTCGATGACGGCTGTCGGGTACTCTTGCCGCCCCTTCGTGGGCAGTTAGCTCAGCGGTAGAGCACTACCTTGACATGGTAGGGGTCACAGGTTCGATCCCTGTACTGCCCACCACGAAATCAGAGAGTTTCAACCACACAGCCGCACGCCGGGTTTTCTCTAAGTGCATTTGCGCCTATGTGGTTGAAGTCCACGCGCCCAGCGAACCGTATCGGTCGAGTTGAGACTCTATAGCGCCTATTCGTGACCCTTTGTGTCACAGTTCTCCACGGCTTCATCGGCGGGCGCCTTCCAATGCCCCGTATCGGTAGATATTTCAACTTGCGGCAGCGCCGCATCATTGGCATAGATGCTGCTTTAGCAGTCTAGGGCAGCCGACGAGCTGCGGTGGCGACATTACTGGGGAATATTCAGTCATGAAAGTTTCTTCTTCTCGCGGCTTTACCCTTATCGAACTGATGATCGTGGTTGCGATCATCGCCATCCTGGCGGCCATTGCGCTGCCGGCGTATCAGGATTACACCATCCGTTCGCAGGTCTCGGAAGGCTCAGTCTTGGCTGACGGCGCGAAGACGGCGGTGGCCGAGTACTACAGCAACAAAGGCTCGGCTCCCTCGACTAACGCTTCTGCTGGCCTGGCTGGCAGTGCATCGATTACCGGCAAGTTCACGACCGGACTGAACGTCGTGAACGGCGTGATCGCTGCCACGTACGGCGGCAGGGCGAACACCGCGATCACCGGTTCGACGCTTAGTTTCTCGCCGGTGTTTTCGAATGTGAAAGGCAGCACCGTGTGGACGTGCAAGTCGGCAATCAATCCTAAGTGGCTGCCGACCATCTGCCGCTCCGGCTCGAACTGATAGCGCTTCGCGACTCTTATATCGTCAAGCGCGGGGCGTAGTTTCGGCCACGTGTGTCACGCTCAAGCAGCAACCTATGGCAGCCGGGTCCTCGGCAGCTAACGTGCGCTTGGCGACGAACGATCCTGCGTCGGACGATATTTTCACGGACGGGTTCGAGTCGATTGACAGCAAACGACATATTCTCCGTCGTCACGGCACAGCGAACGATCCATTCTGACTAACCGTCCGTCAGTTCGGCTTGCCAGTCTCGTTGCCATGTGCGGTGACACGCAATAAATTGCACGTCTCAATTTCCAATTCGCCACATTCGACGCGCGGCGAAGGAATGTGACGGCGACCGCTGAGTTTCTTCCAGGACGACGCTATGGCGTGTACGGTTTCCATTGTCGAGCATGCATCGTATTTGATGGCCACCGTGGCCGGAGACAATACGCTGGAGACGCTCTTCCAGTACATGACCGAAATCCCGCAAGCCTGCATACGACTTGGAAAAGGGCGTGTGCTCGTGATCGTTTCGCTGACCGGTCCGGAGCTGCCGATGCTGGATGTATACAAAGCGGTCGGCGCGGGCAGCGACGCTGCGGTCGGACTGGGCATGCGCGTGGCCTACGTCGACCAGAACCCCGACCATAGCGTCGACACGATGTTGCTTGCCGAGGATGTGGCGCGCAGCCGTGGCATTCCGGTGCGCACATTCCGCGACGTCGAGGCCGCTCGGAGTTGGCTCGAGTCCGACGGCGATGCGTAGCAACGCGCCGCGCCCGCGGTGCAAAAAAGCAAAGCCGTGTAGTCAGTCGCTTCGTCCGCTTGCGCGCTTGCCGAGTCCATTCAACCGGTTGTGGATGGCGGTCGCGGCAATGGCGGCTTGACCGGTCGCGACGCTGATCTGGTGCAGTCCGCTCACCGCATCGCCGGCACCAAAAAGTCCAGGCACCGAAGTTTCCATTCTCGCGTTGACGATGATTTCGCCCTGCCTATCGACGCGCGCGCCCACCGACGCAGCGAGACGGCACTTGGGTTCGAAACCCAGCGCGGGGTACAAGCAGTCGAATTCGGCCGAGGTACCATCATAAGTGACCGCGCAACCGCGTCGCGTCAAGCGGACACTGTTGGGATAGCCGATTACCGCGATGCCGCACTTTCTTGCGCGCGACTGGTCGCCGCGATTTAGTTTCCCAGGCTCGGAAAGTACGACGGTTATCCGATCGGAATAGGTTCGCAAAAAATTGGCGTGACCGACCACGCTTGCCGACGGACCCATGACCGCAATGCGTTGACCCGACGCCTCGAATCCGTCGCAGATAGCGCACAGCCGCACTACGCCGCGATGAATGGCCGCATGGATGCCGGGAATGTTCGGCAGTACGTCGACGATACCCGTCGCCAGCAACACGGTCGCAGCGCCGATCGTCTCGTTCCGCATCTTCAATACGAATTCGCCGCGGTTGTCGACCAACGAAAGCACTTTGTCGCGCTTGAAGATCGCGCCGAATTTTCTGGCGTGCCGACCGAGGGTTTTCAACAGTTCCGAACCGCTGATCCCGTCCGGAAATCCTGGGCAGTTGTGGCTCGTCGGGATGTATCGCGCTCGGCTCGAATGCGCATCGACAACGAGCACGCGTCGATTGAAGCGCGCGAGATAGACCGCCGCGGTAAGTCCCGCTGGGCCGCCGCCGACAACAACACAATCGAATTGATTCATTGCTCGTCTCGCAGCGATTGGATGATGGCAGGCAGCTTATCTATTTCGAGGTCGACAATCTTTCGTTCTTGATACTCGCGCGGTAAAAAAAATTTTGAGCGCGTCAATCTGCGCGAGTCGTGCGCTCATTATTGGGTTCAGGTACGTGCTGCTAATGTCACGACTTACGCAGAGTAGTTAAGACAGGATATCTATGCCCACCGCAACGAGAAAAAACATGACGCAGCTTTCCCGCATCCAGCGCTCCGCGCCCGGCATTGCCTCGCGACGCTTGAGCGCCTTGTCGGCGGCGTCGCCGATCGTCGCATCGCAATTGTGGTCGTCATGGACGTTCGAGAAATTGATGGCATTCAATTCGGCGGCTGCCAATATCGCCATAGCCACAGCGCATGTATTGTGGACGCCGTGGTGGCTGCGCGGCTCGGCATCGCATCGGCGCGACGCGAACGTTCTCGGCAAGGCGCTCGCGCCAATCGCAAAGCAAGTGCAACGCAACCGTCGCCGGAAATCCGCTAGCGCGTATTGACCCACTCGCCAGCCGTCACGGCTAGGCGAGTGCGATCATCACAGGTCTGGAGCCGCGACCCGTCTTACGCCGCAGGCGCCGCACCCGATTGGGTATTTCCCGGTTCGAGCGGTCGGTCCCAGGCGTCGCGAATGGCGGGCGACGCCGCGTTCCAGTCCAACGTCCACGAATGGTTGTGTTGTTCCCAATCGCGACGCAACAGTGGTTCCGCATCGTCCCAGGATTGATGCGCCAGGCGCGCTCTGGATTCCCATCCGAATTGATACGCAGGTCGATAGTGATCGTACGGGCGCGTACGATCGACGTACGGGCGCGAGGTGTAGTTCTCGCGCCAGTGTGCGTCTTCGACAGTTGGATTGATCTTCTCGGCAATTCCCTTGCCGGCCAGTCCGCCAACCACCGCACCGACAGCCGCACCGACCGCGGTGCCCACCGGGCCTGCCGCAATCGTACCCGCGGCAGCACCGGCGGCAGCGCCACCCGCTGCGGCGCCGACACCCGTTCCAACCGGATGTGAGCCCGTCGCGCCTGAAATAGGATCTCTGTTTTCGCTGGCTTCCCGCGGAAGCTTCCGTTCGTCGTTCATAGCACCACTCCCTGTGGATTCTTGAAGCGGCGGCGTTGACGGCGACGCCGCCATCATTTCGTCAGTGAGATTTCTTCGCTTCCTTGCGAGCCTCATCGGCGGCCTTGCCGACCTGGTTCTGAACCTTGCCGATGTTTTTCTGGATGTTGCCTTCAGCCTCGCGCATCGGATTGCCCGTGACCTTACCGGCCACTTCTTTCGCGCCGCCCTTCACTTCGTTTTTTAGTCCTTCCTTGCGATTCTCGTCCATGACAGGCTCCTAGTGATCCTTTCCACCATTTGAAAAGGTGCCGCAGTTATAAGACGCCGCAACTGAGTGTGTCGTGAATCTGCAAACAGCTTCGCGATGACGTTCCGAATGCACGCCGGTCCGTCCGCTTTCGTGCGTGATGCACTGGGCACTCGGCATCTTTGCCCGACTCATCAACGCAACAACTGGCTCGCTTGCTGCAGGTGCCGGCGGATTGCTCAGGAGAAGCGGACATGTCCATCATTGCGCTGGTCGAAGATGATGAAAGCACCGGTTCGGCCGCGCGCGAAATTCTGCAGCGCTCCGGTTTCGACGTGGTCTGGGTGAAGTCGTCGGCGGACGCCTACGAGCTGATTGCCGATCAGGAAAATCACATCGACGCGATCGTGCTGGATTTGAATCTCGCCGGCGAGCGCGGCGAAACACTCATCAAGCGATGCGAGGCATTGCGCGTACTGCCGCCGACCATGGTCATCACGTCGGGCGAGCCCGCCGAAGACTGTGCCTTCGCTATGCTCGACCTCGGCGCCGCGGCTTGCCTTCGTAAACCTTACACGGCCGACGAACTGATCGAAGCCCTGAAACAGTCGTTGCAACCGGAACCCACCGAGTTGCCCGTCGAAGAATAGTTCCGCCGACCCGCTCGTAGTTGCCTTTCCGAAACGCAGAACGGGTCAGCCAGGTCTCACGCGATCTTTCTCACTCCGTTGCACCGACCAGCAACCGCTCGACATCCTTGAAGCCGATCGGCTTGACCAGATGCTCGTCGATGCCGGCTTCGCGCGACGCTGTGCGCACACGCTCATGGCCCCAGCCGGTGATTGCGACGAGCCTCGGCTGGACCAGGCTTTCCTTGCGGCGGATCTCGCGGGCCAGTTCGTGGCCGTCCATCCCGGGCAGGCCGAGATCGAGGAACACGATGCTCGGCTGGAACTGGTCGATCTGCTGCAGCGCGCTGAGTGCGTCGTACACGCCGAGCGCTTCGGCGCCCAGCATTTCCACGGCGAACTTCACGGCCTCGCACGCCGACTCGTTGTCGTCGACGATCAAAACGCGTTTGTGCATGAGCGCGCCCGACGCCGATGGCGGCGGCGCTTCGCTGGCAGGCTCGGCCGCGCCGGCCGACAGCGGCAATCGCACCACGAATACGCTGCCTTTGCCGATGCCGTCGCTGCTGGCCGAAGTATCGCCGCCGTGCAGCTTGACCAATTCTCGCACCAGCGACAGGCCGATGCCCAGACCGCCTTTCGCACGCGAAGACTGCACTTCGCCTTGCACGAACAGATTGAAAAGGTCGGGGATCGATTCCGAGCGCATGCCGATGCCGTCATCGCGCACCCGCACAATCGCGCTGCCGCGATCGGCGACGGCTTCGATCCAGATGTGCCCGCCGTCGGGTGTGTATTTCGCCGCGTTGTTGAGCAGGTTGGCGAATACTTGCGCGATGCGCACGGTATCGACTTCCACCATCAGCGGCCGCTGCGGCAAGGCCAGTTCAAGACGATGCTTGCCGGCTTCGATCAGCGGCCGCGATATTTCCACCGCGTCGCGGATGATGTCGCGCAGATCGGCAACGTTGCGTTTCAGCAGGATCTTTCCGCGCGTGACGCGCGAGACTTCCATCAGGTCGTCGACCAGACGGACCATCACCTGCACCTGATGACGCATGATCTGCAGCATCTCGTCGTGACGGCTGGAGAGGTTGTCCGATGGACCCATCATGTCGGCGACCATGCGCAACGGCGCCAGCGGATTGCGCAACTCGTGCGCAAGCATGGCCAGGAATTCGTCCTTGCGCTGGTCGGCCTGGCGCAACGCATCGTTGGCGGTCTGCAGCGACACGTTGAGCTTGTTCAGTTCGCGGTCTTTTTCCTTGAGCAACGCTTCGTTCGCCTCCGCGAGCGCAGCGTTGGTGCGTTCGAGTTCGGCGTTGAGCGTCTGCAGTTCGCGGCGTTTGTCGTACAGCTCGACCAGCACGGAAACCTTGGCGCGCAGGATTTCCGGTACGACCGGAACATAGACGTAGTCGAACGCGCCGAGCTGATAACCCTTGAGCCGGTCCAGGTCCGTCACATGCACGCCGGTCACGAAAATGATCGGCGTGTTCTCGTGGCGCGGATGCTGATGGATAAGGCTCGCGGTTTCGAAGCCATCCATGTCGGGCATATTGACATCAAGCAGGATGACGGCGAAATCGCCGCTTATCAAAAGCTTCAGCGCTTCGATGCCCGAGCGCGCCTGCACTAGGTTGCAATCGAGCTCTCTGAGGATCACCTCGTAGCTCAACAGCCGCGCAGGCTGATCGTCGACGAGCAGGATGTTGGCTTTGCCTTCCATCGGCTCAACGATGCAGCCAGATGCGTAGCAGCGACAGCAGTTGCTCGGAATTGACCGGCTTGGCGATGTAGTCCGACGCGCCGGCTTCCAGGCATTTCTCGCGATCGCCCTTCATCGCCTTCGCGGTGAGCGCGATCATCGGCAGCAGGCGGAATATCGGCCGTTCGCGAATCAAGCGAATCGTCTGATAGCCGTCCATCTGCGGCATCATGATGTCGACCAGCACCAGCGCGACGTCGGGCGTCTTGTCGATCAGCTCGATCGCCTCGGCGCCGCCGGTGGCGGTAAGCACGTTGATGCCGTGCCGCTCGAGCAGGCTGCTCAGCGCGAAGATGTTGCGCACGTCGTCGTCGATCACCAGCACCTTCTTGCCGATGAGCGCCTCGTCGGTCTGATGCAGCCGCTCCAGCATTTGCTGCTTGTGCGGCGGCAGCGCGCTGACCACGCGGTGCAGGAACAGCGCGGTCTCGTCGAGAAGACGCTCGGGCGAGCGCACGTCCTTGAGCACGATGCTCTTGGCGATCTTGCGCAATTCGGTTTCGTCGTCCGGCGAGAGTTCCTTGCCGGTGTAGACGACGATCGGCACATCACGCATCTTGGGGTGTTTCTGCATTTCCTGCATAAGCTGCAGGCCAGACGTATCGGGCAGGCGCAGGTCGACCACGGCGCAGTCGAACTCCTCGGCTTCCAGGGCGGCGAGCGCTTCGGCGCCAGTGCGCGTGGTGGTGATGGCCACGTCGTCGTGCGCGATCAGTTCGCAGATGCTCATGCGTTCGGCGTCGTTGTCCTCGATCACCAGCAGATGGCGTGTGCGCGGAATCGAGAATCGTTTGATGCGTTCCAGCGCCTCTTCGAGACTCTCCGTGGTCGCAGGCTTGTTGACGTACGAGAACGCGCCGCGCTCCAGCCCCTGGTGATGTTCTTCTTCCACGGTGACGATCTGCACCGGAATATGGCGCGTCTCCGGATTCTGCTTGAGCCGGCTGAGCACCGTCCAGCCGAGCATGTCGGGCAACGCGATGTCCAGCGAGATGGCGGTCGGCAAAAACTCGCGCGCGAGCGTGAGCGCATCGGCGCCGCGCGAGGCGACCAGCGCCTTGAAGCCGTGCTGTCGCGCCAGATCCAGCAGAATGCGCGCGTAGTGCGGGTCGTCTTCGACGATCAGCAGGACCGTATCGCCCTGCTGCACGCTGTCGCGATCGTCGGCGATCGGTTCCAGCGTGATCGGTGCGACTTCCGCGTGGTGCGAACTCTGCGCAGTGCTGAGCATGCGGAAGCTCTGCGGCGTCGCCGCCTGGCCGACATAATTGAGCGGCAGGAACAGCGTGAACGTGCTGCCCTGTCCGGCCACGCTGTTCAAGCGGATTTCGCCGCCGAGCAGATCCGGCAAGTTCGCGACTGATCGCAAGGCCGAGGCCCGTGCCTCCGTACTTACGTGCGGTGCCCGCGTCCGCCTGCTGGAACGCCTCGAAGATGATCTTCTGTTTTTCGATCGGAATGCCGATGCCGGTGTCGCTCACCGACATCTCCACCACCGCCGGCGCGGCGCCGAGAACCGGATGATCGGGCGTCCAGCCGTGCTTGGCCATCGCCACGCGCAGCCGCACGCCGCCTTGTGCGGTGAACTTGAACGCGTTTGAAAGCAGATTCTTCAACACCTGCAGCAAACGCTTCGGATCGGTATTGAGCGCGCGGCCGAGGTTCGGATCGAAGTCGAGCGAGAAGGCGAGCTTGCGGCTCTCCGCCTCGTGCCGGAAGCTGCGTTCGATGGTGTCGCGCAGTTTCGCGAACGGCAGCTCTTCGTTTTCGACGGTGACAGTACCCGATTCGATCTTCGACAGATCGAGAATGTCGCTGATGAGATTGAGCAGGTCCGTGCCGGCACCGTGGATGGTTTTCGCGTACTCGATCTGCTTGTTGGTCAGGTTGTGTTCCGGGTTGTCGCTCAACTGCTGGCCGAGGATCAGGATGCTGTTCAACGGCGTGCGCAATTCGTGCGACATGTTGGCCAGGAACTCCGACTTGTAGCGCGAGGTGAGCGCGAGTTCGGCCGCTTTCTCTTCCACCGCGCGACGAGCCTGTTCGATTTCCTGATTCTTGCGTTCGACCTCGGCGTTCTGTTCGGCGAGGAGCTTGGCTTTCTGCGCCAGTTCTTCGTTGGTCTGCTGCAATTCTTTCTGCTGCGTCTGCAGCTCCGCGGCCAACTGCTGCGACTGATCGAGCAGGCTCTCGGTACGCATCGTCGCCTCGATGGTGTTGAGCACGATGCCGATGGAGCCTGTGAGCTGATCGAGGAACGCCAGATGCGATGCGGTGAATTCCTGCAGCGAGGCCAGCTCGATGACCGCCTTCACCTGGCCTTCGAACAGCACCGGGATCACCAGCACCTGGCGCGGGCGCACTTCGGTAAGGCCCGAGGCGATGCGGATGCTTTCGTGGCCGATATCGCCGATCAGAATGCGTTCGCGTTCCAGCGCGCACTGGCCGACCAGGCCTTCGCCGACGCGATAGCGGCGCGGCAGTCCGTCGTCGGTGACGTCGGCGTAGCCGGCGAGCTGGTTCAGCGACGGTGCGGCGCTTTCGTCGGGCTCCATCACGTACATCACGCCCTGATGCGCATTCACCAGCGGCGCCAGTTCCGACAACAGTGTGCGGCCGACGGTAATCAGATCGCGCTGGCCCTGCATCATGCCGCTGAACTTTGCCAGATTGGTCTTGAGCCAGTCCTGCTCCATGTTGCTTTCGGTGGTGGCGCGCAGGTTGTCGATCATCGCGTTGAGGTTGTCTTTCAGATCGGCCACCTCGCCTCGCACGTCGACCTGGATCGAGCGCGTGAGATCGCCCTGCGTCACCGCGGTTGCCACCGTCGCGATCGCGCGCACCTGGTTGGTCAGGTTTTCCGCGAGCAGGTTCACGTTGGCGGTGAGATGTTTCCACGTGCCCGCCGTGCCCGGCACGTTGGCCTGTCCGCCGAGTCGGCCTTCCACGCCGACTTCGCGCGCGACCGTGGTCACCTGGTCGGCGAAGATGGCGAGCGTGTCGGTCATGCTGTTGATGGTCACGGCGAGCGCGGCGATTTCGCCTTTCGCTTCCACGGTGAGCTTCTGCTGCAGGTCGCCGTTCGCGACCGCGGTCACCACCTTCACGATACCGCGCACCTGGTTGGTGAGGTTCGCGGCCATGACGTTGACGTTGTCGGTCAAGTCCTTCCACGTGCCCGCCACGCCCGGCACGATGGCCTGACCGCCGAGCTTGCCTTCGGTGCCGACTTCGCGCGCCACGCGCGTCACTTCCGCCGCGAAACCGTTGAGCTGATCGACCATCGTGTTGATGGTGTTTTTCAGCTCGAGGATTTCTCCCTGCACGTCCACCGCGATCTTGCGCGACAAGTCGCCGCGCGCCACGGCCGTCGCGACTTCCGCGATGTTGCGCACCTGACCGGTCAGGTTCGACGCCATCGAGTTGACGTTGTCGGTCAAATCCTTCCACGTTCCCGCGACACCCGGCACTGTCGCCTGTCCGCCGAGCTTGCCTTCCGTGCCGACTTCGCGCGCCACGCGCGTCACTTCCGCCGCGAAGCTGTTGAGCTGATCGACCATCGTGTTGATGGTGTTTTTCAGCTCCAGGATTTCGCCCTGCACGTCTACCGCGATCTTGCGCGACAAGTCGCCTTGCGCCACGGCCGTCGTCACTTCCGCGATATTGCGCACCTGCGCCGTCAGGTTCGACGCCATCGAGTTGACGTTGTCGGTCAGATCCTTCCACACGCCCGACACGCCTTTCACCTGCGCCTGACCGCCGAGTTTTCCTTCGGTTCCCACTTCGCGCGCCACGCGCGTCACTTCCGCCGCGAAACCGTTGAGCTGATCGACCATCGTATTGATGGTGTCCTTGAGCGCGAGGATTTCGCCTTTCACGTCCACCGCGATCTTGCGCGACAAGTCGCCGCGCGCAACGGCCGTGGTCACTTCGGCGATGTTGCGCACCTGCACGGTGAGATTGGTCGCCATCGCGTTGACCGAGTCGGTCAAGTCCTTCCACGTTCCCGCGACACCCGGCACCGTCGCCTGTCCGCCGAGCTTGCCTTCCGTGCCGACTTCGCGCGCCACGCGCGTCACTTCCGCGGCGAAACCGTTGAGCTGATCGACCATCGTGTTGATGGTGTTTTTCAGTTCCAGGATTTCGCCCTGCACGTCCACCGCGATCTTGCGCGACAAGTCGCCGCGCGCCACGGCCGTCGTCACTTCGGCGATGTTGCGCACCTGCGCGGTCAGGTTCGATGCCATCGAGTTGACGTTGTCGGTCAAATCCTTCCACGTTCCCGCGACACCCGGCACGTGCGCCTGGCCGCCGAGTTTTCCTTCGGTGCCGACCTCGCGCGCCACGCGGGTCACTTCGGATGCGAACGAGCGCAGCTGCTCGACCATGGTGTTCAAGGTTTCCTTGAGTTCCATGATTTCGCCGCGCACGTCCACCGTGATCTTGCGCGACAAGTCGCCGTTCGCGATGGCCGTCGCCACCTGCGCGATGTTGCGCACCTGCGCGGTCAGGTTCGAGGCCATCGAGTTGACGTTATCGGTCAAATCCTTCCACACGCCGGATACGCCGGTGACCTGCGCCTGACCGCCGAGTTTTCCTTCAGTGCCGACTTCGCGCGCCACGCGCGTCACTTCCGCCGCGAAACCGTTGAGCTGATCGACCATCGTGTTGATCGCGTTTTTCAGCTCGAGGATTTCGCCCTTCACATCCACCGCGATCTTGCGCGACAAGTCGCCGCGCGCCACGGCCGTGGTCACTTCGGCGATGTTGCGCACCTGCACGGTAAGGTTGGTCGCCATCGCGTTGACCGAGTCGGTCAGATCCTTCCACGTACCGGCCACGCCCGGCACGATGGCCTGGCCGCCGAGCTTGCCGTCGGTGCCGACTTCGCGCGCCACGCGCGTCACTTCGGAAGTAAACGAACGAAGCTGGTCTACCAGCGTGTTGATCGCCTCCTTCAACTGCAGGATTTCGCCGCGCACGTCCACCGTGATCTTGCGCGACAAGTCGCCGTTCGCGACCGCGATCGTCACTTCGGAAATATTGCGCACCTGCGCGGTGAGGTTCGACGCCATCTGGTTGACCGATTCGGTCAGATCCTTCCACACGCCCGACACGCCTTTGACTTTCGCCTGTCCGCCGAGCTTGCCGCCCGTGCCGACTTCGAGCGCGACGCGCGTCACTTCGGAACTGAACACGCTCATCTGCTCGATCATCTTGTTGACGATCGTCGCCGAACGCAGGAATTCGCCCTGCAGCGGTCGGCCTTCGACCTCGAGGCCGAGCGTCTGCGACAGATCGCCCTTGGCCACGGCGGCGATCGCGCGGATCACCGCTTCGGTCGGCCACAGCAAATCGTCGATCAGGTTGTTGACGGAACTTTCCATCGTGCCCCACGCGCCGCGGCGAATGCCCCAGCCGGCACGCTGGCGCGTCTTGCCTTCCTTGCCGACGGCATGACCGATGCGATCGATTTCCTCGGCGACGCGCTGATTGGAAAACACGATCTCGTTGAAGATGTCGGCGATCTTGCCGTTCACGCCGCTCCAGTCGGAAGGCAGGCGTACGGAAAAGTCGCCGTCGCGTACGGCGCGGAGCGCTTTCAGCAGCTCGCGCGACTGGTCCTTCTCGGTTACTACTTTTTCGTCGACATGCCGACCGACGGCAGTAAGTTTGCTCGATCCTTTGCGCATTTTTGTATTCCCGGAAAAGCCGCTGAATAGCCCTGACAAGAAAGGCTATGCTACGCCGAAATGAATTTCCACAGATCGGGCGTTTTCCGCGATCTGGACGGCCCTGCTTGACGTTGTTCAGCCGGCAGCCATTAATATTGGCGGGTTAAGGAAACGTCGAAACGCCATGGATGATCGATGGCGACAGAACGTGCGGAACGGCATTCTCGCAAGCAGCCGCGCTCCTGATCGTAGATAGGATCAACACGCGGCAGGTCTCAAGGACGGTACGCGTCTGACGCGCCAGGCCCGGCGATCTTGCCCGAGCTGGCCTCGCTCGCCGATCGCGCGCTAGGCTAATGTGCCGGTCATCTTCGCCAACGACAATTTCGGCGACTGGCGTTCGGACAAGTCCGCCCTGCTGGAACAGGCGCGGCGCACCCACCCAGTGAGTGAAAATATCGTCGAGACGCTGGCGCCGTTGGCGGCAAAGCCGCGGTTCAGTCGCGATCGCGATACTGCGCACACTCCCGCAAGGACGCAGCGATGGCGAAAGCACGCAAGACCCGCGCGAAGAAAATCCACGGCCGCTTGCATCGGCGCGTTTCGGCGCGGCTGCAGAATCCGTCGGTATGGCAATGTCTGGGTCCGGGGCTTGTCACTGGCGCGGCCGACGACGATCCGAGCGGCATCGCCACTTACTCGCAGACCGGTGCGCAGTTCGGGCTGGAAACGTTGTGGACGCTCTGGCTCACCTATCCGCTGATGGTGGCGATGCAGTTCGTGAGCGCGCTGATCGGGCGCGTCACCGGCGCGGGACTCGCCGACAATATCCGCAAACGCTATCCGACAGGCGTGCTTTACGCCATCGTCGCGGCACTCTTCATCGCCAACACCATCAACCTCGGCGCCGATATCGGCGCGATGGGCGAAGCGGTTCGGCTGCTAGCGGGCGGCCCTTCGATTTTGTGGACGATCGTGATCGCGTGCGTGGCGCTGGTGCTGGTTGTCGCACTGAGCTTCCACTCCTACGCGCGAATGCTCAAATATCTCACGCTGTCGCTGTTCGCTTATGCGATCACTTTGTTTTTCGCGCACATCGACTGGCTCGACGTAATGCGGTCGCTGGTCATGCCGCATCTGCAATGGAGCGGCGACTATCTCACCGCGATCGTGGCGATCTTCGGCACCACGATCAGTCCGTACCTGTTTTTCTGGCAGGCCTCGCACGAAGTCGAAACGCAACGGCACGCGCCGCTGGAGCAGCCGCTCAAGCGCGCGCCACAACAGGCACCCGTGCAGCTGCGCCGAATGCGCCTGGATACGGCGATCGGCATGGCCGTGTCGAATGTCGTCGCGTTCTGCATCATGCTCACCGCAGCAGCGGTGTTGCACACGCACGGCGTTCGCGACATCGATTCGGCCGCGCAAGCCGCCAAGGCGCTGGAGCCGTTCGCCGGACGCGGCTCGTTCGTGCTGTTCGTGCTCGGCATCATCGGCACCGGCATGCTGGCCATCCCCACGCTGGCCGGTTCCACGGCGTACGCGGTCGCGGAAACGTTCAAATGGCCGCGCGGCCTGGACAAACAACTGTTTCAGGCCAGCGGCTTCTACGCCATCATCACGGTCGGCACGATACTGGGCGTGTTGCTCAACGCGCTGCACTTCAATCCGATGACGGCGCTGTACTGGAGCGCGGTCATCAACGGTGTGGTCGCGGTGCCGCTGATGGTGATCATCATGCTGTTGTCCACCACGCCTAAGGTGATGGGCCGCTTCGTCGCCTCGACGCGCCTGCGCTGGGGCGGCTGGACCGCTACGGTCGTCATGGCGCTGGCGGCGATCGCGATGATCGGCTCGTGGCTCGTGCACGGCTCATCCTGAGCTGTACATCGCGCGTCGATCAGTCGTACCGGGTCCTGAAGTGGCGATGCACACGCCCGCCTCGCCGGTGAACTTCGCGTGCGCGCAGGCCATGAACGCCGACATCTCTTCGTGACGAACGCGGATGCAGCTCAGCGTCGCATGGGCACGGTCGACCGCCCCATCAATCGATCGATGCCGTCGCCCGGATAGCCGAACAGGCGGCGGATATTCCATTGTCCGAGCCGCTCGATGATGAAGTCGCTGACGAATGAAGCCACGGCCCGCTTCCTTGCTTTACCGCAGCGAGGCGAGCAAGCGTCATGCCCGTGCCGCGAAGGAAGGACTCACGCCGCATGCGCGACCGATGCTGCGCATTGCACGATACGACGGCGCGTTTCGGGCCATGCGCAATTGCGCGCACATACAGCAAGCGACGTCGCGCGTCAGGCGACCGCGCGCTCCATCGCGTCGCAGATCTCTGTAATCGATGCCGGTTTGCGCAGCGAATTTGCCGCGGGAATCTGCGCTGCGGCATCGCGGATTTCCGCTTCCGGCTGCGCCGAGACGATGACCACGGGCGCGAACGCGATGCCACTCTCACGCAACTCGATGAAAATATCCTCGCCGCGATCGGTGTCGAGCCCAAGGTCGAGCAGGATCACATCGAAATCGGGTTGGCCCGCAAGCACGTCGAGCGCCGCGCCGGCGCTGCCGGCGATGGTCACGAGATGCCCCGCGTCCGCCAGGCCTTCGCTCATCGCGCACTGGATGAGGCGATCGTCTTCGATGAGCAGGATGCTGAAGTTCCGCGACATGGCGGTTCCCTGCAAAAAGGCGACGATACATGAAAAGAACCGGACGCGCGCTGAACTCCAGACCACGTTTGTCGTGTCAGCGCGCGCCTTCGTGCCGTCCCGCGCACCACGTTTCGACGACCCGACCATCGTCTAGTGCGACCAGATCGGCCGCGAAGCCTTCGGCGATCCGTCCGTGCGTGCGTTCGAGCCCGATGAACGCGGCCGGATACTGCGAGGCCATGCGCAGTGCTTCGGCAAGATCCACACCGAGCATGCTTACCGCATTGCGCACGGCGGCGGCCATGTCGAGCGCGGAGCCGGCCAGCGTGCCCGCCGCGTTGGTGCACATGCCGTCGCGGCAGGTGATCGTTTCGCCGTTCAAATGAAAGGTGGGATGGTCGCCGCCGACCGGCGGCATCGCGTCGGTGACGAGGAAAATCTTGCCGCGCGGCTTGGCGCGCAGCGCCACGCGGAGCGCGGCGGCGTGGACGTGATGACCGTCAGCGATGATGCCGCACCAGCTTTCGCCATCCTCGAGCGCGGCACCGACGGCACCCGGTTCGCGGCCCGTCAGCGGCGACATGGCATTGTATAGATGTGTAAAACCGCGCATGCCGGCGTCGAGTGCGGCGCGCGTCTGTCGGTACGACGCATTGGTGTGTCCCGCGGCGACGACCACGCCACGCCGCACGAGATCGCGCACGATGTCCGGCGAAACCTGCTCCGGTGCGACGGTCAACAAAGTGCGGCCCGCCACGCCGCCGGCGATGAGGGCGACGTCGGATTCGTCCGGCGTGCGGAATTTGGCGGCGTCGTGAATTCCTTTCTTCGGCCCGGCAAGAAACGGACCTTCCAGATGGATGCCGAGCACACCCGGCATGCCTTGCGCGATAGCCTGCGCTGTCGCATCGATGGCCTTGCGCATCACCGAAGCATCATCGCTGATCAGCGTCGGCAGCAGGCCGGTCGTGCCGAAGCGGCGATGCGCCTGCGCGATGCGGCGAATACCTTCGACGGTCGGTTCGTCGTTGAAAAGAACGCCGCCGCCGCCATTGACCTGGCAGTCGATGAAACCCGGCGCGAGTACGCAGCCGCGCAAGTCGTGCGTGCGCTCCGCATTTGCGCGCGAGGTCGTCACCTCGACGATGCGCGCCTCCTCGATGACGACGGTGACTCCTTCCTGCAGACCTGCATCGGTCAGCACGCGGCCGTTGACGAGCGCGGTACGCATCACACCGTCTCCGTCACCTTGCGCAGGTGCGGCGGCACATCGGGATTGAATCCGCGCCGCACCGACAAGGCATTCGCCGCGCGATAGAAATTCTGGATCGTCAGCAACGGCGTGCACGCCGGATGCGGTGACGCCGGCACCGGCAGATCGCCCGCGCCCGGCGCGGCCATCCATACGCGCGCGCCGCGCTCGCGGAACTCGCGCGCGAGGGCGAACGTGCCGTCCCACGTATCGTCGCGCTGCGCGAAAACGAGCACGGGGAAATCGCGTCCCACGATCGCCATCGGTCCGTGCCGCACTTCCGCGGCGCTGAACGCCTCGGCGTGCAGGCTGCAGGTTTCCTTGAATTTCAGCGCCGCCTCCAGCGCCGCACCGAACCCGAAACCGCGGCCGATGACGAACATGTCGCGCACCTCGACCAGTCCATCGACCAGCGGCGACCAATCCAGGTTCCAGCCGTCGGCGAGCGCCTGCGGCACCGCAGACAGTGCGTCGCGCAGAGGCGCGTCGTCGCGCCACGTTGCGGCAATGTGGAGAATGGCGGAAAGTGCACAAATATAACTTTTGGTCGCGGCCACGCTGAGTTCGGGACCGGCGTGCAGCGGGATCACGTCGTGCGCGAGTTTCGCCAGCGGCGAATCCTCGACGTTGACCAGCGCGACGACATGCGCCCCGGCCTCTTTCGCGTACGTAGCGTGCTGCACGAGGTCGGGACTTTTGCCGGATTGCGAAATCGCGATGTACAACGCGCCGTCGAGTTTCTGCTTCGCGGCATAGACCGAAATCACCGACGGCGACGCCGACGCGGTGAACAGTCCCACCTGCGTCTCGAACACGTATTTGGCGAACGTCGCTGCGTGATCGGAGCTGCCGCGCGCGCAGGTCACGATGAAACGCGGCGGATTCTTGCGCAGACGTTGCGCAAGATCGCGCACGATCGCCTCGTTGGCCAGGAGTTGGCGCGCCACGGCTACGCTCGCTTCGTGCGCCTCGGCGAACATGTGCGTCGAATTGGCTGCGATCGTTTCTCGCGTCATGGGGACTTGTCCGTGTGCAGTTCGGCAACGAAATCGTAAGCGTCGCCGCGATAAAGTGAGCGACGTGAATTCGACCACGCGTCCGTCGTCGAGAAATGCGCGGCGTTCGATGGCCAGTGCCGGACTGCCGGCTTGCAGATCGAGCAGTGCGGCCTGTTCGGCGTCGAGCGCTACCGCGCGCAGCCGTTGCAGCGCGCGCGTCGGCCGGCAATGGATGCGTTCGAGCGTGTCGTAGAGCGATAATTTGACGGACTTCGGATCGCGCAGGATCGATTGCGGAACCGCGGTATTTTCCAGTGCGAGCGGTTTGTCGCCCGCGAAACGCAAACGCCGCAAGCGGATCACGCGCGCGCCGGGCGACAGATGCAGGGCGAGCGCTTCCTCCGGCGACACCTCGCCGCTGCTGCGTTCGAGGAAGCGCACGCGCGGCTTGAGCCCGCGGATGCGCAGGTCGTCGGTAAATCCGGTGAGCTTGGAGAACGACTTGACGATGCGATCGGCCACGAACGTTCCCGCGCCCTGGCGCTGCATGAGCAGTCCGTCGCTGGCAAGGCCGGCGATCGCCTTGCGCACAGTCACGCGCGACAGCGACAGCATGTCGGCCAGTTCGCGTTCGCTGGGCAATGCCTGGCCCGGCGCGAGCTGTCCCTGTTCGATCATGCGCTGCAAGGAATGGCGCACGCGCAGGTACGCCAGCGAACGGCCGCGCTCGTCGCGCGCGGTGCGCTTGTATTCGTCGACGATGGCGCTGTACATGCGATGGAAAATACCAGTACCATACCACTTTGGCAAGTCGGCGCGTCCTGCGGTCAATTTATGCCGACTGGTACCCAAGTGGTCTTACGCGATCCGATGAGCGCGAGGTGACGCAGTGACAGGACTTTCCCCACCGGTCGACGTGTTCGACATGGTCATCTTCGGCGGCACGGGCGACCTGGCCTACCGCAAACTGCTGCCGGCGCTGTACCAGCGCTTCGCCGACGAGCAAATCCAGCCCGGCAGCCGCATCCTCGGCACCGCGCGCGATGCCTTCGACGATGCCGAGTACCGCAAGCGTGTCGCCGATGCGCTCGGCCGCGCCGGCGTGGCGAAAGACGGCGAGACGACGAAGAAATTCCTGGAAATCGTCAGCTATCGCCCCACCGACGCAACCAGCAGTTCCGGCTGGGACGAATTCGGCAAGTTCCTGCATGCCGGCGGACAACGCGTGCGTGTTTTCTATCTCGCGACGAGCGCGGCGATCTACGTGCCGATCTGCGAGCATCTGAAGCAGCTCGGCCTGACGCAGGGCGAAGTGCGCGTCGTCGTCGAAAAACCGATCGGCAGCGATTCGGCGACCGCCGCGGCGATCAACAACGCCATCGGCCTGTCGTTCGACGAAGGCCAGACCTATCGCATCGATCATTATCTCGGCAAGGAAACGGTGCAGAACCTGCTCGCGCTGCGCTTCGGCAACGCGCTGTTCGAGCCGTTGTGGAGTGCCGAGCACATCGATCACGTGCAGATCACGGTCGCCGAAACCGTCGGCGTCGAAAGCCGCGCGTCGTATTACGCCAACGCCGGCGCGCTGCGCGACATGATCCAGAACCACATGCTGCAACTGCTGTGCATGGTGGCGATGGAACCGCCCGCTTCGCTCGAAGCCGACGCGATCCGTGACGAGAAACTGAAAGTGCTGCGCTCGCTTGCGCCGATCAATTCGGCACAGAACGCCGACCATCTCACCGTGCGCGGCCAGTACCGCGCCGGCGCGACGCCGAACGGCCGCGTGCCGGGTTATCTCGAAGAATCGAAACTCAAGGACACCGGCACCGACACGTTCGTCGCGCTCAAGGCCGAGATCAAGAACTGGCGCTGGGCCGGCGTGCCGTTTTACCTGCGCACCGGCAAGCGGCTGGCCGAGCGCGTCTCGGAAATCGTGATTTCGTTCCGCGCGATTCCGCATTCGATTTTTGGCGCGTCGGCCGGACCGATCACGCCGAACAAACTGGTATTGCGTCTGCAGCCCGACGAAGGCGTGAAGCTGTGGCTGATGATCAAGTATCCCGGCCCGGGCGGATTGCGCCTGCGCTGCGTGCCGCTCGACATGAGTTTCGCCGAGGCCTTCGGCGTGCGTTATCCGGACGCGTACGAGCGTTTGCTGATGGATGTCGTGCGCGGCAACCAGACGTTGTTCATGCGCCGCGACGAAGTCGAAGCGGCGTGGAAGTGGATCGATCCGATTCTTGCGGCATGGCGCATGGACGACAACGAACCCAAGCCGTACACGGCCGGCAGTTGGGGGCCTAGCGCCGCGGTTGCGCTGATCGAGCGCGACGGCCGCACCTGGCACGAGGAATGACGGTGCGAGTACAGACCATCGATTGCACCTTCGCCAACGACGCGGCCCTGGCGGAATCGTTCGCGCAAACCGTCGCGGCGAACCTGCGTGCGGCGATCGATGCGCGCGGCCGCGCGCTGATCGGATTGTCCGGCGGATCGACGCCGCGCGAATTCCTCAAGCATCTGTCGAACCAGGAATTGGATTGGAGCCGCGTGACGGTCACGTTGTGTGACGACCGCTGGGTGCCGCCGACGAGCGATCGATCGAACGAACATCTGCTGCGCGAAACCCTGTTGCGCAACCACGCAGCAAAGGCCACGTTTGTGCCGTTGTACGTCGATGCGCCCGATCCGGAATCCGCATTGTCGACAGTCCAGGCGAATGTGGCGAAGCTCGCGTCGCCTTTCGATGTCATCGTGCTCGGCATGGGTTCGGACGGCCATACGGCATCGCTGTTTCCCGGCGGCGATCATCTCGCCGAGGCATCGGATCTTGACGCGACTGCACGCGTGCTGCCGATGCGCGCGCCGGATGCGCCCGAACCACGCGTCACACTGACCTTGCCTGCGCTGATCGACACGCGCGCACTGTATGTGCACATCGAAGATGCCGACAAGAAGGCGGTGTTCGATCGCGCGATGACATCCGACGACTCCTCCGCCCCGATCCGCACCGTTTTGAAAGCTTCGCGCGTGACACCGATCGTGTACTGGTGTCCGTGACGAACGGAGAAATCGTATGAGCCTGCATCCCACCATCGCCAAAGTGACCAATCGCATCGTCGAGCGCAGCCGCGCGTCGCGCGCGCGCTATCTCGCCAAGATCGATGCGGCCACGAGCGACGGACCGCATCGCCGCCGTCTGTCGTGCGGCAATCTCGCGCACGGTTTCGCCGCGTGCAACCCGGCCGACAAGGATGCACTGCGCGGAAACAAGAAGCCGAACATCGGCATCGTCACTGCGTACAACGACATGCTCTCCGCGCATCAGCCGTATGAACGCTATCCGGAACTGATCCGCGCGGCGGCGCGCGAGGTCGGCGCGACGGCGCAGGTCGCCGGCGGCGTCGCCGCGATGTGCGATGGCGTGACGCAGGGCCGCGGCGGCATGGAACTGTCGCTGTTCTCGCGCGACGTGATCGCGCTGTCGACGGCGATCGCGCTGTCGCATGACATGTTCGACGCGGCGCTGTACCTGGGCATCTGCGACAAGATCGTGCCGGGCCTGCTGATCGGCGCGCTGAGTTTCGGACACCTGCCGGGCATCTTCGTGCCGGGCGGGCCGATGCCGAGCGGCATCAGCAACGACGAGAAATCCAAAGTGCGGCAGTTGTTCGCGGAAGGCAAAGTCGGCCGCGAGGAGTTGCTGGAAGCCGAAGCGAAGTCGTATCACTCCGCCGGCACCTGCACATTTTTTGGCACGGCGAATTCGAATCAGATGCTGATGGAGATCATGGGTCTGCATCTGCCTGGCGCGAGTTTCGTGCACCCGAATACGCCGCTGCGCGATGCGCTCACGGCGGAGGCCGTGCATCGCATCGTCGCGATGACGGCGCAAGGCGCGGAGTACACGCCGCTCGGCCGCATCGTCGACGAACGCGCCATCGTGAACGGCGTGATCGGCTTGCATGCGACGGGCGGATCGACCAATCACCTGCTGCATCTGGTCGCCATCGCGCGCGCCGCGGGCATCGATTTGCGCTGGGAAGATTTCGACGAACTGTCCGCCGCGGTGCCGCTGCTGGCACGCGTGTATCCGAACGGATCGGCCGACGTGAATCATTTCCACGCCGCCGGCGGCATGGGTTTTTTGATCGGGCAACTGATCGATGCGGGACTGTTGCACGAAGACATAAACACGGTGTTCGGCAAAGGATTGAACGCATACCGCGTCGAAGCGAATCTCGGCGACGACGGCGCGATCCGCCGCACGCCCTCGCCCACCGCAAGCCGCAGTGCGCCGGTGTTGCGCAGCGCGGCCGAACCGTTCCGCAAGGACGGCGGTCTGCGTGTGCTCGAAGGCAATGTCGGCCGCTCGACGATCAAGATTTCCGCGGTGCCCGAAGATCGCTTCATCATCGAAGCGCCGGCCATCGTGTTCGACGATCAGAACGACGTGCAGGCGGCGTTCGAGCGCGGCGAACTCAATCGCGATTTCGTCGCGGTCGTGCGCTTCCAGGGTCCGCGCGCGAACGGCATGCCGGAGTTGCACAAACTCACGCCGCCGTTGAGCGTGCTGCAGAATCGCGGGCATCGCGTCGCGCTGGTCACCGATGGACGCATGTCGGGTGCGTCCGGCAAGGTTCCGGCGGCGATCCACGTGACGCCGGAAGCCGTCGCGGGCGGCAACATCGGGAAAATCCGCGACGGCGACATCGTGCGGCTTGACGCCATCGCCGGCACATTACATTTGAATATCGACGACGCGACGCTGAACGCGCGCGACTGCGCGAGCATCGACAATGCGGCGCATCATGTCGGCCTCGGCCGCGAACTGTTTGCCAATTTCCGCAACGTGGTCGGTGCCGCCGATCGCGGCGCGAGCATTTTCGGAGAGATCGCATGAGCACGGTGCGGGAACGCCAGGACAAACTCGAACCGCTGCTGCGCGCATCGCCGATCATTGCGATCGTGACGATCGACGATGTCGCCCATGCCGCGCCGCTGGCGCAGGCGTTGATCGACGGCGGCATTCTTTCGATCGAAGTCACGCTGCGCACGCCGGCTGCGCTCGGCGCGATCGAAGCGATTCGCGCGAAAGTGCCCGAAGCATGCGTGGCTGCCGGCACGGTGCTGACGCCGGACGACGTGAAATCCGCAGAGCGCGCGGGTTCGCAGTTTTTCGTCTCGCCGGGTGCGTCGGCGAAACTGATCGAGGCGATGGAACATTCCTATCTGCCGTGGCTGCCGGGTTCCGCGTCGGCGAGCGAAGCGATGAGTCTGTTCGAGCGCGGCTATCGTCTGCAGAAATTTTTTCCCGCGGAACCGGCGGGCGGCGTCGATTTCCTCCGGTCGCTCGCGGCGCCACTGCCGAAGATCAAATTCTGTCCGACCGGCGGCATTCGCGCTCAGACGGCGGCGAACTATCTGGAACTGTCGAACGTCATCTGCATCGGCGGCTCGTGGCTGAGCCCGGCGCAGATGCTGCGCGACAAGGATTGGAAAGGCATCACCGCACTCGCGCGCGCAGCTTCTGGGCGCTGATCGGAGCGACTCTGATTAGAGCGGCGCCGATTTGATCGGCGTCGATTACGCGGGCGTGCGCACGCGCGCCGTCGAATCGCGGATCACCAGTTGCGGACTGAATCCTTTGTTCTCGACGTTGACGCCTTGCTCGAGTTCGGCGAGCAGCAGCAGCGTCGCGTGGCGTGCGATGTCTTCCGTGCCCTGTTTCGCGGTCGTCAAGGCCGGCCACGATTGCTTCGAGAACGGGCTGTCCTCGAAACCGGCAATCGAAAGTTCGTACGGCACGTCGATCCCGTTCGCCTTCGCCGCGGCGAGCACGCCGGCGGCTATTTCATCGTTGGAGCCGAAGATCGCCGTCGGCCGTTCCTTCAACGAAAACAGCCGGCGTGCGCCGCGGAAACCGTCGTCGAATGAATAGTCGCCGGGAATGATGAGCTTCTTGTCGACCGCAATGCCGTAATCTTTCAGCGCGCTTTCGTAGCCCTTGAAACGCTCCGGGCTGGAGCGATGCGATTCGCCGCCCCACAGGAAGCCGATGCGTTCGTGGCCGAGCTGGATCAGATGTTCGGTGATGTCGTAGGCGGCATCGCGGTCGTCGACGAAGACGCACGGGATGCCGTCCTTCGGATCTTCAGCCGCCGAAATGATGCGCACGAACCGGATGCCGTTCTGCGAAAGCTGCGCGATGAGTTCGGACCGCTCCGACATCGGCGGCGCCAGCACGAGGCCGGCGAGCCGCGCATGCCGGACGAGACTGATCAATTCCTCCGCCAGATGCGGCGACGACGAATTGCACGGATGAATCTGCAATCCATAACCGGTTTCGCGGCACACCGAGAGCACGCCGCTCTGCATGCTGATCACGTAATACGGGTTCGGGTTGTCGTAGACCAGACCGATCGCGTACGACTTCGCACTGCGCAGACTGCGCGCGGAAAGATCCGGCTGATAGTGCAGCTCATCCACCGCGCGCTGCACTTTCGCGCGCGTGCGTTCCTGCACGGACGGCTCGTTGTTGATCACGCGCGAAACCGTCTTCAGCGAAACGCGTGCGCGTTTGGCAACGTCTTTGATGGTCGGGTTGCGCATCGAACGCCCGCTGTCCCCCGTGGTGTCGCGGGGATTCTGCTTGGAATCGCCGGCGTGCGCCAGCGCGGACTCAGCCGACTTGCGTGGCGGCAACGGAACGCGCCTTGAGTCCGACCGCACAACCGCTCAGGCCGTAATAAAGAATGTACAGATACGACGGCACCATCAGCGCGCAGAAGACGACCTGGAAGTCGTAGCGGTCCTTCAGGTGCGCGAAGATCTGCGGGACGATCGCGCCGCCGGCGATGCCCATGATCAGGAATGCCGAACCGAATTCCGTGAGACGGCCCAGACCGCGGATCGCGAGGGGGAAAATCGCCGGCCACATCATCGCATTGGCGAATCCGAGCGCGGCGACGAAGCCGACCGAGACGTAGCCTTTCGTCAGCAGCGCGCCGATGCTGAAGAGGATGCCGAGCACCGCCGAGATGGCGAGGTAGCGTTCCTGCGAGATGAATTTCGGAATCAGGATGAACCCGGCGACATAGCCGACCAGCATCGCACCAAGCGTGTACGCCGTGAACAATTTGGTTTCGTCGAGCGGCAGGTTGAAGCCGCGTCCATAGGTGCCGATGGCGTCGCCGGCCATCACTTCCACGCCGACGTATAAAAAAAGGCAAAGTACGCCGAGCCACAAGTGCGGGTAGCCGAAGATGGTTTTCTCGCGCGTCGGCGTGTCCGACGACGCGTTCACGTCTGATGCGCGAATCTCCGGCAACGACGAGCGCATGATCCACACCGCGAGCAGCGCCAGCACCACCGCCATCACGGTGTACGGCACGCGCACCTTGCCGGCGAAGTCGGCGAGCAGGGCATCGCGCGCCGCGCCCTGCGCCTGTGTCACATGCTCGGCGAATTCGCCGATGCCGTTGAGCACCACGGCACCCAGGATCAGCGGCGCGGCGATGCCCGCGAGCTTGTTGCAGATGCCCATGATGGCGATGCGCTGCGCGGCGCCTTCGATGGGTCCGAGGATGCTTACATACGGATTCACCGCCGTCTGCAGCAGCGACAGTCCGGCGCCGATCACGAACAGGCCGGTCAGCGCGCCGGGATAGATGCGCATCGTCGCAAACTGCCCGAAGGCGAGCGCGCCGACGGCCATCACGAACAGACCCAGTGCCATGCCGCCTTTCATGCCGGTGCGCTTCAGGATCCACGACGAGGGCAGCGCCAGGAAAAAGTACGAAAGATAGAACGCCATGGGCACGAGGAAGGCGTTGATGTCGTCGAGGTCGAAGGCGAGCTTGACGTAGGTGATGAGCGGGCCGTTGAGCCAGGTCACGAATCCGAAGATAAAGAACAGGGCGCCGACGATGGCGATCGGTCCGACGTGGCTGCGCGTGGCTGCGGGCGTGCTCATGGTTCGATCCCCATTGTGGATTTTGCCTATAAGTATACTTATGCACAATGCGCATCCGGCGCCGTGCAACGTTGTCATATCCTGCCTGCAATCGGCTCGTTTTGCACGCAATCCTGAGCCGCCGAAATGCGAAAACGTTTTCGCGATGTCCGTGTTGCGGTGCACTAATTTCCAGCGACGTACTGCGATAATTCTCGGTTTATTGGGATTGGAGACCTGCTTAATTTTGCTGCGATGCGCAATTAGTCACCATTGATGACAAATTTGTTGACAACGTTGTCATAACCGGACCAGACTCCGGCCAAATCGCGACGGCACAGGGCGCCGCCGCGAGCGCATCGGGGAGTGTTTTCAGCGTGGCCGAAGCTGCTCGTCAGGAATTCTCGGGTCAACCCGTCGCCGGCGCGATGCCGCTGCTGGCCGCCGACGTCGGCGGCACGTATGCGCGCGTTGGCCTGGTGGACATCGTCTCCGGCTCTCCGCAGGTGAGCACGTTCGAGCGCTACCGCTGTGCGGAATTCAGCGATCTTTCTTCGATCTTCGAGCGCTTCATCGCAGAAAAATGTGTACCTGGCGGTCACGCGCGCGTGCGCCGCGGCGCCATCGCGATCGCGGGCTACGTGCTCGACGACGCCATCATCAACAACAACCTGCCGTGGTCGGTGTCGCTGACGCAGATCCGCCACGCGCTGCGTCTCGACGACCTGCAGGTGGTCAACGATTTCACCGCGATCGCGCACGCGACGAATTCCGTGACGGCGCGAGACGTCACGACCATCGCCGCGACGGCGGCGCCGCTGCAAGGCCCTGTTCTGGTTGTCGGACCCGGCACGGGCCTGGGCGCCGCCGTTCGCATCCCCACGGCGCGATCGACGGTGATTCTTTCTACTGAAGCGGGGCAGTCGGCGCTCACCGCGTCCACTGAAATTGAAATCGAGGTATTGCGTTTCCTGCTGCGCGAGGCGACGCACGTGCCGGTCGAGCAGATCCTGTCCGGACCTGGGCTCGCGAATTTGTATACGGCGCTCGGCGCGGTGCGCGGTGCGCATACCGCCTCGCGCACGCCGCCTGAAATTGCCGAAGGCGCGATCGCCGCCAGCGATGCGCTGGCCGTCGAGGCGCTGCGCGTGTTCTGCGGCTGGCTCGGCAGCGTGGTCGGCAATCTCGTGCTGGTGTACGGCGCCCAGGGCGGCGTGCATCTGGCCGGCGGCATCCTGCCGCAGATCAAAGACTTTTTGTTGCGCAGCGATTTCGCCGCGCGCTTCCGCGACAAGGGCCAGATGCGCGAAGTACTCGAACGCGTGCCGGTGCATCTGATCGAACACGGCCAGCTCGGCGTGCTCGGCGCGGCGCAATGGTACCTGGAACAGCAACAGCAACGATGACGAAGCAGAAGAAACAGAAATTCCCGATTCAACCGTGCGACGAAAGATCGGCAGCCATCTGAAGGGGTAACTCGGGCGGCCAGACCACACAAAACCGAGAGGAGAGCCATGAAACATCGCAAGAAACTACTAACGGCAAGTATCGTCGCCTGTCTCGCCATGAGCGCGGCGGCGCACGCACAGGCGTTGTATCAAGCATCCACGCCCGACACGGCGTCCGCTCAGCCGCAACCGCCACTGCTGGCGGCGGCCGATGCGCAAACCGGTGGCGGCGGAACCGCGCAGAGCGATGAGGAACTGGGCACGATCGAAGTCATCGGCATCCGCGAAAGCTTGAAGAAATCGCTGGAGAAAAAGCGCGACGCCGACGCGATCATCGAAGCGATCACGGCCGAGGACATCGGCAAATTCCCCGCCACCAACGTCGCCGAAGCACTGGCGCAGGTGCCGGGCGTGACCATCGACCGCGCGCTTGGCGCCACGCAGCGCGTGAGCATCGACGGCACCGATCCTTCGCTCAACCTGAGTTTCCTCGACGGCCACCCGGTCGCGCAGGCGATCTGGCAGTACGGCGATTCGCCGAACCGCGGTTTCAACTTCTCGCTGCTCGCGCCGGAAGTGCTGGGCTCGCTGGAAATCTACAAGAGCCCCGAGGCGCGCCTGCCCGAAGGTTCGCTCGGCGGCACGATCATCATGCACTCGGTGCAACCGCTCGACGTGGCGGCGAACGTGATCAGCGGATCGATCGGCTACAACTACAACGACATGGTCGACAAGGGCAAGCCCGACGCGACGCTGTTCTATAGCTGGAAGAACGACGACAAGACCTTCGGCATCGATTTGTCCGTGCAGCATTACGAGCAAGTCACCGATCGTCAGGGTCTGGAAATCTTCGGCTACGATCCGGCTTCTTCCTACGCGGCCAGCAATCCGGCCGTCGCCGCACAGATTGCCGCCGGCACGATCAAAGGCACCGATCTGGTGCCCGAGGAAGTGAACGCGGCGAATTTCCAGCAGACGGAAAAACGCAACAGCTTCTTCAGCAACGTGCAGTGGAAGCCGACCGACCAACTCGACGTCGATCTCGGTCTGATGTACATGCGCGACAATCTCGACAACTACAACCAGTCGATGTATCCGTTCTGGCATTGGACGGGCGGCACGGTCGCGGGCGTTACCGGCTTCACGCCTGGCAGCGGGGGCGTGGTCTCCGGCGGCCACAGTTGCGATCCGCACGACGATCCGACCTGCCCCGGCCTGGGCGCGGTGATCTTCGACAACAACGCACGTACCGCCGTGATCAAGACCAAGGGCGGCGACCTGCGCGCGAAGTGGCAGGGCGACGGCTGGTCGCTGTCGGGCCAGACCGGCGTGAGCACGTCGCACGACGATCTGACGCAAGCGTTCATCGAGCCGGTGTATTTCGGCAGCTACTCGTGGACGACGACGCACGGATTCAACTTCGACGATCCGACGCGCGCGCAGAATCCGGCCAACTGGGCGGGCTACTACTTCAACGGCAACTACGCGAAAGAACCCTATGCGGCGAAGGACAACTTCTCGCAACTGGATTTCACGTACGACTTCAACAGCTTCTTCAACCAGCTGCTGGCCGGCGTGCGCTTCGCCAAGCACAACGAGAGCCAGGAACTCGACGTGTGGTCCGGCGGCGTGCAAGGCGGCAGCATCGCCGCGGTGGGCGCGGGCGACCTGACCAATCTGTCCGGTCTGGATTCGCTCAACTTCCTGCCGGGTTCGGTGCATCACGTGCAGCCGGTGGACGGCAGTACCGTGCTGCGCTGGGTGCTCGGCAGTCCGCATCTGTTCGACAAGCAGTATTTGTATGCGCCGTACCTGTATGAGGACAGTTTCCAGGTCCAGCAGGACAGCAAGGCGGGTTACCTGCAGTTGAACTTCGGCAACGACGAGTGGAAGGGCAACATCGGCGGCCGTTACGTCAAGACCGATGTCGATGCGACCGGCTTCATCATCAACAACGTCAACATCGCGCAGAGCCAGCTCACCACCAACAGCAACTCGCACAGCAACTTCCTGCCCGCGTTCAACATCGCCTGGAACGTGGCGACGGACGTCGTGCTGCGCGGTGCGGCCTCCGAAGTGATCGCCTGGGCGCCGTACAACCAGGAAACGCCGTACGTCGTCACCAACGATTCGGTGCTGACCGGTACGGGCGGCAACACGCATCTGGATCCGTACAAGTCCGACAACTTCAACCTGTCGGCCGAGTACTATTTCGCGCCGGAATCGGTGCTGGCCGCATCGGTGTTCTACAAGGACATCAAGAACTACATCATCCAGGGCGTGGGCACCGAGCGGCTGTACAACTCGCTGGTCATCACCAATCCGACCATCTTCCAGGGTCTGAGCGGCGGCAACTGCTCGGCCGACGGATTCTGCGACTACAGCATCACGCGTCCAGAAAACGGCGGCAGGGCCAAGGCCAAGGGCTTCACGATCAATTACCAGCAGCCGTTTTGGGATACGGGTTTCGGCCTCCGCGCCAACTACACGTACACCGATGCATCGACGCAAAGCGGCGGCGATCTGCCGTACAGCTCGAAGAACTCGTACAACATCACCCCGTACTACGAAAAGGGCGACTGGACGGCGAGTCTTTCCTACGGCTACCGCTCGAGCTATCTCGCCGGCGGCTACGTTGCGGGCGCACCGGCCGAAACGATCGACGGCTACAAGGAACTCGACGCCAACGTGGCGTGGAAGTTCAGCGATCATTTCTCCGTCAGTTTCGACGGCCTGAACCTGCTCGACTCGACGTATCTGGGCTATCTCGGCACGAAGGACGAACTCGTGGCCAAGTACAAGTTCGGGCGCGAGTACATGGCGACACTGCACTTCAAGTTCTGAGGCGTTTCACGGTTCTCCAACCGATTGGGCCGGCGGTACACGCCGGCCCTTTTTTATGCGATGTCCGAACATGCGTTACGAAACTTTGCGACATACTTCCCGCTTCCGTTATTCCCGAAAGCAGGAATGACAACTGAGCCATCCGACGAAATCCGAAAAATGCGCATTCGTATACTTTTGATGTCGGCAATCATAGGTGCGCTCGCCGCGTGCCAGACGCCGCCGGCGACGTCGCCCGCAAAGACGACTGAGCGCCCGCCGCTGATTCCGATGCCCGTCGACGTCGAAGCATCGTCCGGTTATTTCGTGCTGCATGAAGGCGCGGCGTTGAACGTGCAGGCCACGAATGCAGAAGCTACCGGCATCGCTCGCTATTTCGCCGGCCTGCTCGCGCGCACGCGCGGCATCCATCTCGACGTGCGTCCGTTCGGCGGCGGTGAAGCACGGGATGCGATTTCGTTCCGTCTCGATCCGAACTTCATCGTGCGCGGCGACTCCTCCGAAGAAGGCTACGAACTGAACGTGTCAGGCGACCGCATCGTCGTCGTCGCACGTACGCCGCACGGCTTGTTCAACGGCGCCGTCACGTTATGGCAACTGCTCACGCCGGGTGACGCGCAGCCGGCGCGCGTGCGCTGCGTGCATATCGAAGATTATCCGCGCTTCGCCTGGCGCGGCCTCATGCTCGATTCGGCGCGCCATTTCCAGTCGCCGCAGTTCGTCAAGAAGTTCGTCGACGACATGGCGATCCACAAGCTCAATGTCCTGCACTGGCATCTCACCGACGATCAAGGCTGGCGCATCGAAATCAAGCAGTATCCGGAACTCACCGGGATCGGTGCGTGGCGAACGCCGGCGCATGTGGTCGGTTCGCCCGCGCGCTACGGTGGTTTCTATACGCAGGACCAGATCCGCGACATCGTGCGTTACGCCGCGGAACGCTACGTCACGATCGTCCCCGAAATCGAAATGCCGGGCCACGCACAGGCCGCGATCGCGGCCTATCCGGAACTCGGCGTGACCGGACAGCGGCCGCCCGTGTCGCCGGACTGGGGCGTGCACACGTATCTGTACAACGTCGACGACGCCACGTTCGAGTTCCTGCAGAACGTGCTCATCGAAGTGATGGATCTTTTCCCCGGCCGCTACATCCACGTCGGCGGCGACGAGGCGGCGAAAGATCAATGGCACGCCTCGGCGCGTGTGCAGCGACGCATGAAAGAACTGCATATCGCCGACGAGGCCGCGTTGCAGAGCTGGTTCATCGCGCGCATCGAGAAATTCGTCGACGCGCACGGCCGCAAGCTCGTCGGCTGGGATGAAATCCTCGAAGGCGGCCTGGCGCCGCGCGCGACGGTGATGTCATGGCAAGGCATCAAGGGCGGCATCGACGCGGCGAAGCAGGAGCACGACGTGGTGATGTCGCCCTCGCCCGCGATGTATCTGGATCATGTGCAAAGCACGCTGCACGACGAACCGCCGGGCCGACCCGACGTGATCTCGCTCGCCGACGTGTACAGCTACGAACCCGTTCCCGCCGAGCTCGATGCGGAACACGCACGTCACATCCTCGGCGCGCAAGCGAACCTCTGGACCGAATACATGGACACGCCGCAACGTGTCGAACACGCCGCTTTCCCGCGCGCCGCGGCGCTGGCCGAAGCACTATGGTCGCCGCGCGCGTTGAAGCGGTTCGCCGATTTCGCCGATCGCCTGCCCGCGCAGTTCGCGCGCTACCGCGCACTCGACGTCGATTTCGCCGACAGCGCCTTCGCGCCGGAAATCGCCGTGATGCCATACGACACTACGAGCGGTGCGCGGATCACGCTGTCCAACCAGGCGGCACTCGGCACGCTTCGCTATACGAGCGACGGCACGCCGCCGAACGCAGCCGCGACGCCGTACCGTGCGCCATTCGATGTGCATGCCGGAACGCAACTGAACGTCG
Source organism: uncultured Gammaproteobacteria bacterium (assembly GCA_963708785.1). GTDB lineage: Bacteria > Pseudomonadota > Gammaproteobacteria > Xanthomonadales > Rhodanobacteraceae > Rudaea. The sequence continues at coordinate 145,024 of CAVPTJ010000008.1, read as the reverse complement.
GCGCGTTTCATGGGGATACGCTCGTCGCGGCTCGATCACGCGACATCACACGCGATTCCTATCTGCGCATGAACAGCGACGAACTCCAGTCGTGCAATCCCGGTGCAGGTTTGCCGCTGCGCATGCCCGGTCCTTTCGTCGACGGCGGCGAGATCGCCTACCGCGTCGACATCTTCGATCCGTGCTGGATCTATCCCGGCGTCGACATGGATTCGGTGCGTGCTGTCGATGTCATCGCCGCCGAGCGGCCGTACAATTTCCAATTGTGGCACGACACCGCCAAGGTCGTGCTGCGCAAACCACGCCACGCCGGCGGCGAGCTGGAAATCCACGCCGACACCTGCGCCGGTGCGCTGCTCGCGTCGATTCCGCTGCAAGACAGCGCCGACGCGCGCGGCATCGCGCTGCTGCATGCGCCGCTCGCACGGATCGACGGCGTACATCCGCTGTGTTTCACGTTCACGCGCGATGCGCCGGATCCGCTGTGGATGATCGACACGGTGCAACTGCGAACGCAGTGATCGGTGGATTTCCGCACGCGAACGGAGTAGAAAATCCTGGGGCCTTCGGAGACGAGCCATGAAACGCTTTTTGATCCTGCTCGCGCTGTGCGTCATCGCGCCGCTGTCCGCTCACGCCGCCGATGCATTCGTCACGGCCAACCTCAACCTGCGCGCAGGACCCAATCCGTCGTATCCGCGCATCACGACATTGCCGCTCGGTTCGACCGTCTCGGTGCAAGGCTGCCTCAACGGCTACGCGTGGTGCGACGTGATCGCCGGGCCGGATCGTGGCTGGGTGGCGGGCGAATACCTGCAATACCTCTACGATCACCGCCGCGTGTACGTGAACGACTACGGCGCGCGTATCGGCATTCCGGTGGTGTCGTTCGTGGTCGGCGCGTACTGGGACAACTACTACCGCAACCGTTCCTGGTATCGCGACCGCGACCGCTGGTCGCATCGGCCGTTGCCGGTGCGTCCGCCGCCGCCGAGGCCGCGCCCGCCGCTGCGTCCGCGGCCGCCCGACAATCACCGCCCGCCGCCAAACCCGAGGCCGCCGCTGCGGCCGCAACCCAAGCCGACGCCGCCGCCGGCGACGACACGTCCGGTACCGCGCCCGGCCGTGCGTCCGGCGCCTTCGCCGCGCGACGACAAAGGCGGCAACTGACAATCGCGTGACACCGCCGCTAAGCGCGGCCGCGTCATACGCATGTCACACGGCTCGCGCTTAGTGGCGGCGCCGCGCATTCCGCGCTCCGAACGGTTCGCCGCATGCACATCGCCGACGTCACCCTGTTCTTTGCGCCGCACAGCGGCGGCGTGAAGCGCTACCTGCTGGCCAAGCATCGTCATCTCAATCGCATGCAGGGCGTCCGCCATAGCTTGATCGTGCCCGGCGCGCGCGACGCGGAAGTCTCGCCCGGCGTTTTCGAGATGCGCAGTCCACCCACGCCGTGGGCCGGCGGATATCGCATCCCGTTGCGGGCGTGGCGCTGGCGCGCATTGCTCAACCGGCTCGCACCCGACGTGATCGAAGCCGGCGATCCGTATCATCTGGCCTGGACCGTGCTCCGCGCCGCGCGCGACCTCGACATTCCGGCGGTCGCGTTCGCGCACTCGGATTTGTCGCGCGTGCTCGCGCATCACGTCGCGCGCACGGCGGGACGGATCACGGACTGGTACCTGCGGCATCTGTATGCGCGCTTCGATCTGGTGCTGGCGCCAAGCCAGGCGATCGCCGATCGCCTCGCCGGCAATGGCGTCACGAATGTCCTGGTGCAACCTCTGGGCGTGGACGGCGACACGTTCCATCCGTCGCGTTTCGATCCCGCGTTGCGGACTGAACTCGGCCTCGCAGCGGATACGCGCTTACTCGTGTTCGCCGGGCGCATGGCGCGTGAGAAACAAATCCCCGTGCTGATCGAAGCGCTCGCGCGCCTGGGTGATGCGTATCATCTGATCCTGGTCGGTGGGGAGGTGCGCGAACGCGCCAGCGACAACGTCACCGTTCTGCCGTACGAACAGGACAGCGCCCGCCTCGCCCGCCTGCTGGCCAGCGCCGACGCACTGGTGCACGCGGGTGTGCACGAGACGTTCGGGCTGATCGTCATCGAGGCGATGGCGTGCGGCCGGCCGGTCGTGGCGGTGCGCTCGGGCGCGCTCGCCGAACTCGTCGGCGACGATGTCGGCGTGCTCGCCGCATCGAGCGATCCGCGCACTTTCGCCGCCGCCATCGAAACCCTGTATGCCCGCGACTGGCAAGGCATGGGACGAAGCGCGCGCGGCAAAGTCGAAAAAGTATACACGTGGAAAAGTACCTTCGCGCTGCAGCTCGAGCGCTACGCGCACCTGACGCGCCTCGAGCCGGCCGGCGACTACGCCAGCGCGGACGTGGCGAACGCGCAATGAAACGCACGCTGTGCATCGCGCTGCATGACGTCGCGCCCGCGACGTGGCCGCGATGCGCACGGATTCTCGCGTTGCTCGACGACATTGGCGCGCGCGCAGTGACCTTGCTGGTCGTGCCCGATTTCCACCGCTGCGGCACCGTCGAACGCGACCGCGCATTCATCGCGGCAATCGATGCGCGCCGCGAGCGCGGCGACGAAATCGCGCTGCACGGCTATGCGCATATCGACGAATCCGCGCCGCCGCGGTCACCTTCGGCCTGGTTCCGTCGCCGCGTGCTGACGGCGGCTGAAGGCGAGTTCTCCGCGCTCGACCGCGCGAACGCCGCGCAACGCATCGCCGCCGGTCGCGACATGCTCGCGCGCGTCGGCTGGCACGTGGAAGGTTTCGTTCCGCCGGCATGGCTGGCCAGTCGCGGCACGCGCGAGGCGCTGGCCGCAAGCGACCTGCTTTACACGAGCACGCACACCGCGCTGGTGGATCTGCGCCGCGGCATGGCCCTCGACGCACCGAGCATCACCGCATCGCCGCGTTCGGCGTGGCGCCGCGCGATGAGCAAGCGCTGGCTGCGCGCGGCGCGCTGGGCAACGCGGTCATCGGCCATCGTCCGTGCCGGCCTGCATCCGGCCGATGCCGACCACGCCGATCTGATGACGGTGTGGCGCGCGCTGCTCGTCGAATGGCTGGCCGAACGCGAGCAGGCGACCAAGCGCGACGCAGTCTTGCATGCCGCCTCAACCGCTGACGGTGGCGCGACCCGTTTCGATATGACCGGCGAAACGCCAGCGAAAATTGTCGGCGTGCGCGACGGTGAAGTCATACCATCCGTCGGCGCATTCCCACGTCTGCGTGGATGACCTGCCGGCCGCGAGCGCGACGGTACGATCGGAACCGTTGTCGTAAGCGTTCGGCCGAATCGTGACGGCATGTTCGATGTCGCTTTTGTTCGTCAGTGTCAGGCGCAAGCATGCTCTGGGCGACGACGTCTCGTAGTCGCAGTGCACGGCAAGCGACGCAGCGTTGCTTCCGACGAAGTGACGAAGAAAACCGTTCGGACCGTGGATCGCCACGTCATACGCATCGCCTGCGGCAATTCGTTCGTGCGCGCGCTCGATCTGCGCGAGGTCGTAGCGACGCGGCACGTCGACGTCGTGCGCATGAACCGTCAGGTGAACCGACGCGGCGCCGTCGTTGCCAAGCGCAAGCAGCAGCGCATCGTCGGCCAGCGCCGCGTTCGCGTTGGGCTGATAAGGCAACGCGCGCGCAGGCCGCGTGCCTGATTCCTGCAAACCACGGCGCGGCGCGGTCGGTGGCATGGAGATGGCGACGCTCGTCGCCGCAAAATCGAACGCGGACATCAGGTCGCCACACACGCGGCGGCGCCACGCGGAGATGTTCGGCTCGGCAACGCCGGTGAGTTGCTCCATGAAACGGATGACGGAGGTGTGGTCGAACACCTGCGAACATACGTGACCGCCGCGGCTGAACGGCGACACGACCAGCATCGGCACGCGCGGACCCAGACCGACCGGCAGGCCGTCGACGAATTCGTCGCGCGTGCCGGGCGGCGCAACCGGCGGCGGCAGATGATCGAAGAAGCCGTCGTTCTCGTCGTAGTTGATCAACAGCACGGTCGAGGCCCAGACATCCGGATCGGCCATCAGCGCGGCGAGCACGCGCGCGATGAAATCCGCACCGCGCTGCGGCGAGTGGCTCGGATGCTCGCTGCACGATTCCGGTGCGACGATCCAGGATGCGAACGGCAGACGCTGATGCGTGACGTCGTGTTCGATCGCCGCGACGATGTCGGCACACGTATCGCCGTGCACGCGCGGCACCGAAGCCATGCCGCGCTGGTGCAGTGGCGATCCGGGTTTCGCGTCGCGGAATTGAGCGAACCAGGCGAGCGCGTTGTCGTCGTAGTTGTCGGCGGCGTTCTGATAGATCTTCCAGTCGACGCCGGCGGCCTGCAGCCTTTCGGGATACGTCGTCCAGCGAAATCCGCTGCGCGCGTTGTCGATGGCGGGTCCGCCGGCGAGGCCGTTCGGATCGCACGTGCCGCTCCACAAATACAGCCGGTTCGGATTGGTCGGACCCATCACCGAGCAGAAATAGTGATCGCACACCGTGAAGGCGTCGGCGAGCGCGAAGTGCAACGGGATCGCCGCGCGGTCGAGATAGACCATGCTCGCCGCACCTTTGGCTTTGACCCACGCGTCGCATCGACCATCGTTCCAGGCCGCGTGCGTGCCGTGCCAGGAGTGATCGAGATCGGCGATCGCGCCTGCGGGATCGTGCAGGTACGGCTTCACGCAGGCGGCGGTCGCGTCGCTTTGCGCAAAGACGCCGTCCTTGCCTTGGCCGCGCAATGCCGTGCGATCGTCGAAGCCGCGCACGCCGCGCAGCGTGCCGAAGTAGTGATCGAAGGAACGGTTTTCCTGCATCAGCACGACCACGTGCCGGATCGCCGAAGCCGAGGATCGATGCGGCGCGGCGGCCATTGCCGAACGCAGCGGAAGCGGAAGATTCGGCATCGCCGCAGTGCCGGCGGCTGCCGCTGACAAACCCATGAACTTGCGCCGCGACACTGTCGCCATGCAAAGCGCCGGCTGGAAATCCGGTGCAGCGTGACCGCGCGCATTTGCACCGCGGTGAACGCGGGCTTTCATTTCGATGAACGCGATATTGCGGTCCGGCGACAATGCGTCGTTAAATGCGCCATGCAGGAGCGTGCGCAGGTAGCCATCGTTCTGCTCGCCGCCGGCGAGGCGGTGCGCTTCGGCTCGCCGAAGCAGATCGCCTCGATCGGCCAGCGTGCGATGGTGCGGCATTGCGCGATCAACGCGCTCGGCACGCAGGCGCCGGTGCTGGTCGTGACCGGCGCGCATCGCGCCGAAGTGGAAACCGCGCTCGGCGGTCTGCACGTCTGCCTGGTACACAATGCAGGCTGGACGTCGGGAATGGGCGCGTCGCTCGCTTGCGGCGTGCGTGCGGCCCGCGCGCAAAACGCGGCGCTGCGCGGCGTGCTGATCGCGCTGGCCGATCAGCCTTCGATTTCCACGGAGAACCTGAGCATGCTGCTGCAACGCCATGCGCATATGCCCGAGCGCATCGTCGCCAGCCGTTTCGGCGATCGCATCGGTCCGCCGTGCGTGTTCCCGGCGGCGCGTTTCGGCGAACTCGAAAGCCTCGACGGCGCTGCCGGAGCGCGTTCGGTGATCGAGCGGTACGCCGACGAATGCCACCCGGTCGATCTGCCCGCCGCCGCTTTCGACATCGATACGCGCGAGGACTACCGCCGTTTCGTCGAACGCGGCGATGTTCCGCAATCCTAACGCGCCGAGGGGTAAACTAGCCGCCTCGACTACGGCCGATCCGATCATGCGCACAAGTAAATTCTTATATTTTTTGCTGCTCGCCGCCGCGCAGGCACATGCGGGCGCGGGACAAACCAGTGCCGGCGTGACCACGACGGTCGGCACCCCCGATCCGACCGCGGCCTCGTCCGACGTACAGGCGCAGTCGTCGAACTTCGTGCAGCAGAACCAGACGCTCACCGGCACGGCGGCAAACGGTTCGACGGTCAGCACAGGCGTTAACGGCCTGTCGAGGACCAGTCAGCCGGGCAGCAACGATCCGAATGCGCCCGGCAGGCCGGGCGATCCGAACAATCCATCCGGCGATCCGAAAGTTGTCGCGAACGCCGCGCCGGCGGTTCCGCCACCGCCGCCGCCGGAGTACGTATCGAGCATCAAGAAGGTCGATCGCGCGACGACGGCGACTGCCGCAGTTCCGGTCGCCGTACCGGCCACCGACAAGGCGGCGACGAAGACTGCGGCACCGGCGGATGCCGATCCATCCGTCATCGCCGCACCGGGCGTCCAGCGCCAAGCCGCGGTCGCACAAAAGCCTGTGCCGATTGCCGCCGCGGACCCCGCTGCACGAACCGGCGCCGAACACGTTACGGCGGGCACAGGCGCATCCGGCGGCAGCGGTGCGGCGCCCGACAGCGTCGCGTTTTACATCGGCCTCATCGTCGCGGGCGCACTGCTTGCGTTTGCCGCGGCGATGTTCCTGCGCACGGAAAAAGGCGGCGCCAAGTAGCGCTCAGGCGGCTTTCTTCGCCGCGCGCTTGGGCTTCGGTTTGGTCTTGGGCTTGAGGATCGTGCCCGTGCAGCGCGGCGAGCCGCAACGGCACTGCCAGATTTTCTTGATGCGCGCGGTGTGCGGCTCCTCGAGCGTGATGCCGTAGTCGTACGTGAGTTCCTCGCCCTTGCGGATGGCGCGGCGCGTTTCGATCACGATCTGGTCGCGTTTGGGATTCTTGCTCGCATGCTCGATCACCCACGCCTGGCAGTTCGGCCGGCAACTGTGGTTGATCCAGCGCGCGATGTTGCCGTCTTCGTTGGCATCGATCAGGTATTTCTCGTTGAGCGTGAACAGGAACGTGTGCCCGCTGTCGACCTCATTGCCGTAACGGCGATTCGCCTGATCGTGCGTGATGATCTTGCCGCGATAGCGGATGACGCGGGTGCCTTTGGGGATGTCGGTGGCGGCGAAGACGCCGTTTCCATGGATCGGCGAGCGGTGTTGAACGATACGGCGGGTCATGATGGGCGAGTGACTGAAAACGAACGCCAAGTATAGCCGTCCGGACGCGCGCGTTGCGCATCGACGTCGCTCGCGTGGCACACTTTCGACATCGACTTCGACGGAATTGCCATGCGCGCACGCCTGATCGCACTCGTTCTCGCTTCGATCGCCACGGTTGCCGTCGCACGCAGCCATCACGAGCGAAGCGAACAGGGCCGCTTCGACTATTACCTGATGTCGCTGTCATGGTCGCCGAGTTATTGCCAAACGCATCCGGACGACGCGGAGCAATGCGCGCACAAGGGATTCGGCTTCGTGCTGCACGGCTTGTGGCCGCAGAACCGCGACGGTAGCTGGCCGCAGCATTGCGCCGGTGATGCGCAGCCCGACGCGGCCACCGTCGAGCGCACGCTCGCCTTCATGCCGAGCCGCCGGCTGATCGAACACGAATGGCAGACGCACGGCAGTTGCACCGGGCTGGATCCGCGCGCGTATTTTGAACTCGCCGATCGCGCTTTCGCGGCCGTCAACGTGCCGGATGCGCTGAAGACGCCGGCATCGGCGCCGGCGATGAGCGCGGACGAAATCGTCGCGGCGTTCGCGGCGGTCAATTCCGGTCTCGACGATCGCATGATGACCGTGCAATGCCGCGACGGCGGCGAACTGACCGAAGTGCGCATCTGCCTCGACCGCGAGTCGCTCGCACCGCGCGCCTGCGGCGGGCGCGTGCGCAACACGTGCCGCGCGGGCGCGTTGCGCATTGCGATCCAGCGCTAGCCGTCGAAGCCGTCGGCGAAGATTTCGTTGTCGTCGGTACTCGGATCGAACACGGTCACGTCGTAGCTCACGCTACTCGGCGAGCCGGCGATGCCACTCACGGTCACGTGATAGGTGACGTCGCTCGCCGGCTGCGTGTAGGTGACGCCGACCGGTTCCCACACGATCGTGTTGTCGCCGATGAACGAGCCGCCCGGCTGACCGTTGTATTCGAACGGATCGATGACGGGCGCGGCGAGCGCGACGCCGTTGCGCGTCATGCTCACGGTGGCGTGGCTGAAGTCGGCATTCTGGATCGACAGCGACCAGCGGTTTGAACTGCTGGGCAGCAATTGATACGGAATGTAGCCGCGCGGCGGCCAGACGATGCCATTGGGCGTCGACGGACGGCTGCCCCAGCCGCCGATGACCCACAAGGCGTTCGCCGAGCGGCCCGAACTTCCCGTCGTCGCGTCGACGTCGCCGGACGCCACGGTGGTTTCCGGCGGATAAAGCAGCCAGCGACGATGGCCAGCGCCTTCGTTGCCGCCGCCGTCGTCGTCCATGTAACCGTCGATCGCTGCCGGGCCGTCGTAATTGAAATTGAATCCGAGGGTCAGGTTGGAATTGCCCGCGGCGCTTGCGCCGGCGGCGGTATAGCACTTCCATGTCGAGGGCGGCGAATGGCTGAGCGCGCCGTTGGCCGCCATCATCAGCGCGGCCTGCTGGTCGCCGCTCTGGTTGGAGCCGCTGGAATAGGCGGTCACCGTGCCTGGCAATCCGGCCAGCGCGCGATAGACGTTGATGCGCTGGATCGTCGCGGCCTGAAACGCGGCTGCGGACGTACCGTCGTTGCATCCGATGATGCTGCCGGTCCAGCCGTTGCCGACGCTGCCCTCGGGTACATAAGTGGAAAAGTATAACGAGGCAACCTGCGCGCGATTCTGCGGATCAACGGTAATGGCCGCCGCCGCTTCGGTCGACTCGGCCCGCGCTGCGGACAGGCGGTTCGCTTCGGCGACGGCCAGATCCGACACGTCGGCGACCGGGGCGGGCTCGAGGCTGCCGGCAATCACCTGGGCGTTGGCGTGCGCTGCGACGGACAGGATCGACAGCGCGATCAGAATTTTCATGGCCGCATGCTAACGGCGAGGTCGCTAGGATTTCGTGATGCGGTCGGCAATCCTTTTCGCATGCGACCGACGCGACCGCTCAACAGCAGCCGTGATCGCCCCGCTCCGAATTCACGCCGCTGGCCGCCACTCCCGTCGTCATCCCTTGCCGACTCGCCTTGTAGTGATCCGCGATCACGCGCGCCACACACATGCTCACGCGCTTGCCGGTCGGAATGTGCAGGAATTCATTCGGCCCATGCGCGTTCGATTGCGGCCCGAGCACACCCGTGATCAGGAATTGCGCGCCCGGAAATTTCTCGCCGAGCATGCCCATGAACGGAATGCTGCCGCCCTCGCCATTGAAAGCGACCGGCGCGCCGAAGAATTCCTTCGAGGCTTCTTCCACGGCCGTTTCCAGCCACGGCGCGAGCGCCGGTGCGTTCCAGCCGGACGACGCCTTCTCCAGCTCGAAGGTCACTTTCGAACCGTACGGCGGATCGTTTTCGAGCAGGCGCTTCACGGTCTGGCCGGCCATGTCGCCGTCGAGCGTCGGCGGCAGGCGCAACGAAACTTTCACCGCGGTGAACGGACGCAGCACGTTGCCCGCCGAGTCCAGCGGCGGCATGCCGCCGATGCCGGTGATCGACAACGCCGGACGCCACGTGCGGTTGAGCACGAGCTCGGTCAGATCGTCGCTCATCGGAACCATGCCGTCGACGAACGGGAATTTGGAATAGACCGCATCACCGAGCACCTGCGCGGTCTTTTTCGCCTGCTCGATGCGCTGCGGCGGGATCTCCACGTACAGTTCCTTCGGCCGGATCTTGCCGCTGACCTCGTCCTCGAGGCGCGACAGCAATTGCCGCAGGATGCGAAAGCTCGACGCGACAACGCCCGACGCATCGCCCGAATGCACGCCCTCGTCGAGCACGCGCACGGTGAGATTGCCGCCGGTCATGCCGCGCAGCGAGGTGGTGAGCCAGAGCTGCTCGTAATTGCCGCAGCCCGAATCCAGACACACGACCAGCGATGGCTTGCCGATGCGCTGGGCCAGATGGTCGACGTAGAAAGGCAGATCGTAACTTCCGGATTCCTCGCACGCCTCGATCATCACCACGCAGCGCGCGTGAGAAACATTCTGTTCCTGCAGCGATCGCAACGCGGCGAGCGAACCGAACAGCGCGTATCCGTCGTCCGCACCACCGCGGCCGTACAGCCGGTCGCCTTCGATCACGGGTTTCCACGGACCCAGGTGTGCGGCCCAGCCGGTCATCTCCGGCTGCTTGTCGAGATGGCCGTACAACAGGACACAATCGTCGACCTGTTTCGCCGGATCGTTGGAAGGGATTTCGATGAAGATGAGCGGGGTGCGCTTGGGCAGTTGGACGACCTCGACGGTCATTCCTTTTATCGGCTGCGACCGCGCCCACGAAACGAACAGCTCGACGGCCTTGTCCATGTAACCGTGTTCGGCCCACTGGGCATCGAACATCGGCGACTTGTTCGGGATCTTGATGTAGTCGATGAGCTGCGGAACGATTTGGCTGTCCCACAGCTCCGAAACGGCGGAGCGGGTTTGCGTCGAATCCATGATCGTGTCTTCTTTTGGGAACGCAATCGGGCCGGCAAGTGTACCCGCGCTGCGCAGACGACGCATCCTGATAGACTGGGCAAACGTTTTCACGGGTTTTTTGCATGATTCTGCCGCGTTATCGCGTCGCCGATTCCTCGATCGCCGGTGCGGGGAAAGGCTTGTTCCTGGATCAGACCGTGCGCGCCGGCGACATCCTCGTGGCGCCCGACGATATACGCAAAGTATACAAATGGACCGAACTGCAGGCGCAGCCGAACGCGGCGGAGCTGATGTACGCCACGGTGCGCTGGTTCGACGACGGTTACACCGTCTCGCCGGAATGGCCCGACGAGTGTTACATCAACCATTCGTTCGAGCCGACGGCGCTGTGGCATCTGGGATTCGTCTTCGCACTCGCCGATCTGCCGTCGGGAAGCGAGATCACGGTCGACTACCGCCACCTGCTCGCACCGGGCCAGCGCGAGGATTTCGACGACGCCGCAACGGGCCGTCCCATCGTCGGCTACACGTGGCAGGAAAGCCTGGCGAGTTCGACGGCGCAACTGCATGCACTGACGCGATGACTTTGCGCGTGCTGCACGCCGCCGACTACCGGCGCATGCGCTGGAAGAACGGCGGCGGCTGGACCACCGAATTGGCCGTCTATCCGTCCGAATCGGAAAACTACGACTGGCGCATCAGCATCGCCGACATCGAGACGAGCGGACCGTTTTCGACATTCCCCGGCTACGACCGGGCGATTGCGCTGCTCGAAGGCGTCGGCATGGAGCTGCGCTTCGACGGCGGCGATGCCGCGCGGCTGGAACGGCGGCTGCACTTCGTGCGGTTTTCCGGCGACGCGGCGACAGAAGGCGTACTGGTCTCAGGCGCAGTGCGCGATTTCAATGTCATCTTCCGGCGCGATGCGGTGCGCGCGGACGTGCTGCATCGGCCATTGGTGGGACCGATGGTTTTCTTCCGCGATGCGACGTGGTTCGTCTATCTCGCCGACGGCCGCGCCGACCTGAAATGCGGCGGCGAGCAGCATGCGCTGGAAGCGGGCGCGTCCGTGCTGCTCACGCCGGCGACGGACGCGCAGCGCGCCGTGCTGAACGGCGGCGGCGAAGTCGTCTTGATAAAGATCACGCCCGCCGAGTGAATGCGCGCAGCGTGTCGCGTCAGATGACGGCGCTCGCGCCGATCACGATGACGACGATCAGCGCGGCGGAAAAAATACTGAAGACCATCTGTTTGATGCGTCGGCCGCGTGCCCACATCACGATACCCGTGATGCCGAGCGCGACCATCGACAGCGCGAACGTATCGGTCAGCAAAATCCACGCGGCTCCGCCGCCGTCACCTTTGTGCAATCGCAGAAGCGTGGCCAACACGCTTTGTTCGGTGTTGCGCAGCCGTACCGTCGCATTGCCGGGCACGTACTCGGCCGTCCACTGGATGCGCGCGTTGCCGCCGCTGAAATTCCAGCGGCCGGCCTGCTTCATGCGTTGACCACCCATTTCGGTCGGACCGCCAGGCTGTACGCGGAAATTGTCGATCGGGATGTGCTGATCGTCGCGCAGCCAGTCGCGCAACGCTTCCGGCGTGGCACGCGCAGCCTCAGGCACTTCGATCTCCGCTTTCGACAGGTCGGTCGATTCGCCTTGCGGCAGTTTCATCAAGCTGCGGTGGTTCTGGATGAAACCGGTGCTGCCGAACAGGATCGCCGCGATCGCGCCCCACGCGCCGATCCACAGGTGCAGCCGGCGGATGAAACGATACGTTCTACCGCGACGCAAAACACCGCCATTCTCGAAAGCCGCCTGGCGGGTTTGCGCGTTTTCCACTTTTATACTTCCGTCCATTGCCGCAACAGGTTGTGATACACACCGGTGAGCATAACCATCGCAGGATCGTCGGTCACGCGGTGCAGGCGCTGGATCGATCGGTCCAGATCGAACAGGATGGCGCGCTGCGTGTCGTCGCGGACCATGCTCTGCACCCAAAAGAAACTGGCCACGCGTCGTCCGCGCGCGACCGGCGCGACGCGATGCAGGCTCGATGCCGCATACAGCACGAGATCGCCCGCAGCGAGCTTCACAGCGTGCGTGCCGTAGGTATCTTCAACCAGCAGTTCACCACCCTCGTAAGTATCGGGCTCGGCGAGGAACAGCGTGGCGGAAATGTCGGTGCGGATTTTTTCGCCGGTGCCGGGTAAAAGGCGCACGGCGCCGTCGACGTGATTACCGAATTGCATGCCGCCTTCATAACTGTTGAACATCGGCGGATATACGCGTTGCGGCAACGCCGCGCTGATGAACAGCGGATGGCGTTCCAGCGCGCCGAGAATCACATCGCCCAGCGCACGCGCGAGCGGCGAGGCTTCCTCGAGCTGCCGATTGTCCTTGACGCGCGCGCCCTGATGGCCGGCGGTGGCTCGGCCATCGACCCACGGTGCATCGTCGGCGTCGAGCCTGGTTCGCATCGCCGCGACCTGGTCCGCACTCAACAATTTTGGAATCTGTACGAGCATGCGCGCAGACTAACCCATCAATTCGTCAGAACTTGTAATCGATTGTCGCCAGGAACGTGCGTCCGATACCGGGGATCGATCGACCGCCGTCGGACGGGATCAGCGCGTCGAGATATTTCCTGTCGCCGATGTTGAGCACGTTGAACTGCACGCTGTATTTCGGCTGATGCCACGCGATCATCGCGTCCCAGCGCGTGTATCCCGGCACGCTGACCAGATCGTTGTTCGCTGCGAAGCGTTGCGACAGAAACGTCGCGCCGCCGCCGACTTCCCACTGCGGGCTCAACATCACGCTGTTCCACAGCGAAGCGCTGTTGCGCGGCGTGTTCGCCGGGGTATTGCCCTGCGTGCCGTCGGCAGCCTTGACGATGTTCGCGTTCAAACGCGTGTAGCCGGCGAATACCTGCCAGATGTCGGTGACGTGGCCGGCGGCGCCGAGTTCAGCGCCGCGCACACGAATGTCGCCGCTGAGTTCGTATTCGGTCGTCGACACTTGCGTGCGCGCATTGGTCTTTTCGACATCGAACAGCGCCGCGGTGAGATCGAGCTTGTCGCCGAACAGATCCCACTTCGCACCGACTTCGTACGAACGGTTCTTTTCCGGCGGCAACGCCTGCGTATTGTTGGTCACCGATAACGTCTCGAGCGACGGATCGAACGATGTGCCGTATGAAACATAGTACGACTGCTCGTAGGTCGGCTGAAAAATCAGCCCGGCGCGCTTGCTGGTGAAATAGACCGTCTGCGATGCCTGCGCGGGCGCGGAGATCGAGTTGTCGAGCGTCGCGGCGAAGCGGTCGCGCCGCAATCCGCCGACGGCCTGCCATTGCTCGCTCAACTTGACCGTGTCGTTTGCGTACATCCCGACCGTATTCGCGGTGCCGTAGGCATTGTTGCCGGCCGTTCGCACGACGCCGTCGGATTGCGGCAGATTGGCCGGATCGAGCAACGACAGCAGCGGCAATCCGCTACGCAAATACGCCTGGTTTTCATACGTATCGTGGCTGAGTTCAACGCCGGTCAGCAACGTGTGCGAAATGGCGCCGGTGGCGAACTTCGCAGTGAAATCGGTCTGGTTATCGAGTGACGTATCGTGGATGACGCGGTCGTGGCTGGCGAGCTGCACGAGAATGTCGTCGGGCAGCAGGTTCGTGTAGTTGCCCTTGGTACGATCGATCGCCGTTCCATCCGTGCCGACCAGATTGTTCGGCGCCGTCTCCCGCGCGTCGGTGCGATAGCCGTTGTATTGCGTCTGATTCTTCAGTTCGACGTCGTCGCTGAAGGTGTGCTCTATACGCGCGCCGAGCATCGCAACATCCTGGTTGGTGCGGTCGTCGGTCAGACCGTAGAAATTGTCGAAATTGATCGGCGCCGGTTTGCCGTTCAGCGGCGGAATGCCGTAGTCGGGCATGTCGTGGTTGCGCTGCAGGAGTGCGGACAGCGTGATCTCGGTCGGCGTGCCGATGCCGAAGCGCAGGCTCGGCGCGAGGCCGCCGTCCTTGTTGCTCATCACCTCGCGCGTGGAATGATTGTCCTGCGCAAACACATTCACGCGCCCGGCCGAGGTGTCGGAAAGCGGCTGGTTGAGATCGGCCGACACGCGATACCGATCGTCGCTGCCGACGGTGGCGATCACTTCGTCGATTTCGTGCAGGATCGGCTGCTTGGTCACCTGGTTGATCACACCGCCCGTCGAACCGCGGCCGAACAGCATCGACGACGGGCCTTTCAGCACCTCGATCTGTTCCAGGTCGAAGGTGTCGCGATAGTACTGGCCGCGATCGCGGAAACCATCGATGTAGATGTCGGTACGCGCGGTGAAACCGCGCAGGTTGATGTTGTTGCCGATCTGCCCGCCCTCGGCGCCGCCGATGGTGATGCCCGGTACGTTGCGCAGCGCATCTGCGAAGGACGTCGCGCCTTGCGCCTGCAGCAGTTCGCGGTTGATCACGTTGACCGTCTGCGGAATGTCGTGGACCGACTGCGGCGTCTTGCCGATGGTGGTGGACTGCGCGTCGTAACTCGAAGTGGTTGCCGTCACATCGACTTTGTCGAGCACGTTGTTGCCGGCGTCGGCCAGGCCGGTATCGACGTCGGCGATCTCGGCATCAGCGGCGCGCGCCGCTTGGCTCGCCAGTGCGAGAAGCAGTGCCGCACACAACGGCTTCAGCGAATTCGGTCCGATCGGCATGCAAACTCCCTGGCGAGCACAACGAAGCCACGCGTTGCCGATCAGTGCGAGCGTAGCGAAGTGAATAATCTAAGTGAGAAGTATTCTCATTCACAAATAGACCTCTGTCAACGCCTGTGTGAGGCGCGCGCCGTTTAGTCCCAGCGATCGTCGCGAGTGAACACCGCGCCGTTTTCCACTTTCACCGGGAATGGCGCGATCGGTTCGTACGCCGGCGGTGCGAGCACCGCGCCGGTGCGCACGTCGAAACGGGCGCCGTGACGTGGGCACTCGATGGCGAAATCGCGTAATTCACCGCTGGCCAGCTCGCCCCCGTCGTGCGTGCAGACATCTTCGACCGCGAACAGCATGCCGTCTATGTTGAACACGGCGATCGGCACGTCGCCGTCGTAGGCGATCCTGCGTTCGCCGGGCAGAAGTTCGGACTGCGCGCAGACGCGAACCCATTCGCTCACAGGATTTTTTCCAGCAACTCGAACTGCAAGTCGTCGCGCTTGGGAATGCCGAACCGCTCGTCACCGTAGGGAAATGGCTTGAAGCGCCCGGTGCGCCGGTAGCCGCGACGTTCGTACCAGGCGATGAGTTCGGCGCGGATCGAGATTACCGTCATTTCCATTTTTATACATTTCCACTCGGCGCGAGCGTAGTTCTCCGCGGCGGCGAGCATGAAACGACCGATGCCGCTGCCCTGCAGGCCGGGCCGCACCGAGAACATGCCGAAATAGCACGCCTCGCCCTGCTGCTCGATGTGGCAGCAGGCAAGCAGTTCGCCTTGCGCGTTCTCGCCGAGGAAGACGACGCTGCCGGGTTTGGCGATGATCTCCGCAACGCCCGGAGCGTCGATGCGCTGTCCATCGAGGAAATCCGCTTCGGTGGTCCAGCCGCGCCGGCTTACGTCGCCGCGGTACGCTGATTCCACCAAACCCACGATCGCCGGAATGTCGGCCGCGACGGCGCGGCGGACGGTCCAGGCCACACTTGCATCCACATCGGTCATCTCGCTACCCCAACCCGCGCTCGCCCCTTCGAGCGCGTGTTCACATCGAAAGTTTCAAGCCAAAAGTTTCCGCACCCGGCCGAGCGCTTCGACGAAGCGGTCGACCTCCTGTTTCGTGTTGTAGAACGACAGGGAAGCTCGCAGCGTCGCAGCCACGCCGAAGAACTGCATCAGCGGATGCGCACAATGATGACCGGAGCGGACGGCAATTCCTTCCTGATCGAGCAGTGTGGCTACATCGTGCGCGTGAGCGTTCTCGATCAGGAACGACAGCACCGCCGCCTTGTGCGGCACGTCGCCGAACAGGCGCAGACCCGGCACGGTTTTCAGCGCGGCGGTCGCATAAGCCGCCAGCTCGCGCTCGTACGCGCCGATGCGTTCGATGCCGACGTCGTTCACGTAGTCGAGCGCAGCGCCCAGGCCGACGAACCCGGCTATATTCGGCGTTCCCGCCTCGAATTTATGCGGCGGATCGGCAAACACGGTGCGGTCGAAACTGACCGTGCGGATCATCTCGCCACCGCCGAAAAACGGCGGCATCGACTTCAGCAATTCGCGGCGCGCCCACAACATGCCGGTGCCGGTCGGCCCGAACAGCTTATGGCCGGTCAGCGCATAGAAATCGCAGCCAATGGATTGCACGTCGATCGGCAGATGCGGCGCGGCCTGCGATCCGTCGACGAGCAGCGGAATTCCCCGCGCGCGGCACGCTTTCGCCAGCTCGCGCACCGGATTGATCGTGCCGAGCACGTTCGACACGTGCGCGACACCGGCGAGCTTCACGTTCGGCGTCAGCAGACGCACGAACTCGTCGACGATCAGTTCGCCATTCGGCGTGATCGGCGCGGCGATCACCGTGGCGCCGGTGCGCTCGGCGACGAGCTGCCACGGTACGATGTTGGCGTGATGTTCCATCGCCGTGACCAGGATCTGATCGCCGGGCTTGAGGATCGGCAGCGCATAGCAGTAGGCGACGAGATTGATCGCCTGCGTCGTGCCGCTCAGCAGAACGATCTCGTCGCGCGACGGCGCGTGGATGAATTCCGCCAGCCGGTCGCGCGTGGCTTCGTACGCGGTGGTCGCTTCCTCGCCGAGCTGGTGCACGGCGCGCGCGACGTTGGCGTTGGACTCGCGATAAAACCGATCCACCGTCTCGATCACGCTGCGCGGTTTCTGCGCCGTGTTGGCGTTGTCGAAATAGATCAGCGGCTTGCCGTGCACCTGCCGCGAGAGGATCGGAAAATCCGCGCGGTAGCGCATGGGATCGAAGGCGGCCTCGCCGCTTTTCGGCACGGCGTTCATGCGGCAGACGTTGCTTTCGTGCGCGCGATCAGCCATGCCTCTATCCGCTCGCGAACGGTGCCTTCGGCGCGATCGAACGCTTCACGCGCGAAACCGGCGATGAGCAGATCGCGTGCATGCGCGAGCGGAATGCCACGCGAGCGCAAATAGAACAGACTGCGTTCGTCGAGTTGCCCGACCGTCGCACCGTGGGCGGCTTTCACTTCATCGGCATAAATTTCGAGGACCGGTTGCGCGTCGATCTCCGCGTGCGGCGAAAGCAGCAGATTCTTGGTCTGCAGTTGCGCATCGGCGCCATCGGCACCCGCGGCGACCGTGATCGCACCACGCAGGATGCCGCGCCCACGCCCGTCGGCAATGCCACGCCAGAGCACATCGCTGGTCGTGTCGCGCACGCGATGGCGGACGTCCAGATGCACGTCGATGTGCTGACGCGCCGACGGCATCAACGCACCGCGGCCTTCATAACGCGCCTTCGCGCCAGTCAGTTCGCAGGCGATGTCGAAACGCAGGAGTCGCCCGCCGGCCAGTGCGTGCGTCGTGCGCAAAGTGCCCGAGCAGTCGGCGGTGTGGCGACGGATCAGTGAGACGCTGTCGGCGGTGTCGGTGACGGTGACCCAATCCAATGTCACGCCGGCTGCGACCGTCGCGCGTGAGGTGACGGCGCCGAGGACGTCCGCGCCGGCTTCGCCGAAATGGTGTTCGACGATTTTCGTATCGGCGGCGACGTGCAGCGAAATGTCCTTGCTCCAGCGCAACGGTCGTTCACCCGGCACATTGACGAAAACGAGATTCAACTCGCCCGTCAGCGCCGCTGAAACGTTGATCGATTCGGCAACTGTCACCGCTGCGTCGTCGAATAGCGACAGTTCGCGTGAAAACTCGCCGTTGACGATCACCACGCGCTGTTCCGGCACGCTGCGAATGCGTGACGACCACGTATCGCCTAGCGCCAGCACCGGCCGCGTTTGCTCGAACGCCATCTGCGACAGCGCGCGCAACGCATTCAGGCTGTAACGCCACGACTCCGCGCGCTCGGTCGCCGAGCCGACGCCGAATTCGTCGAGGAGTTCGGTCATGCCGCGCCTGCGAGTTTCCGTTCCGCCACCCAGGCGTAGCCCTGTTCTTCGAGCTTCAGCGCCAGCGACTTGTCGCCGCTTTCGACGATGCGGCCATCGACCATCACGTGCACGACATCCGGCACGATGTAATCGAGCAAGCGCTGATAGTGCGTGATGACGACGAACGCGCGCTGAGGATCGCGCATCGCGTTCACGCCGTCGGCGACCATCTTCATGGCGTCGATGTCGAGGCCGGAATCGGTTTCGTCGAGAATCGCCAGTTTCGGTTCGAGCAAGGCGAGCTGGAAGATCTCATTGCGCTTTTTCTCGCCGCCGGAAAAACCGGCGTTGACGGCGCGATGCATCAGCTCGTCGGAGATGTGCAGCACACGCAACTTTTCGCGGACCAGCTTGCAGGAACTGCATCGAGTCCATCTCGGGCTCGCCGCGATACTTGCGCTGCGCGTTCAACGCCGCGCGCAGGAAATACGTGTTGTTCACGCCGGGGATCTCGACCGGATACTGGAACGCAAGGAACACGCCTTCGGCGGCGCGCTGTTCCGGTTCGAGTTCGAGCAGATTCCTGCCGTCGTAGACGACCGAACCCTGCGTGATCTCATAGCCCTCGCGACCGGCCAGCACGTTGCCGAGCGTCGACTTGCCCGCGCCGTTCGGACCCATGATCGCGTGCACTTCGCCCGCTTTCACGTCGAGCGAAAGGCCCTTGAGGATTTCCTTGCCCGCGACGCGGACGTGGAGGTTATCGATCTTCAGCATCTATTTCCGCACTCTAGCCAGCGCTTCTGCGAATTCGTCTTCGTCCAGGGGCATCTTTGCTCTGCCTATTGCCTTCTCGCTGTTGCCAATGGTCGTCAATTCGCGATCCAGACTTTGCACTGGATACCTTCGATGTGGCCGAGACGCTTCGCCGCCATGCATTCGTCGAATTCCAGCCGGTCAGCGAACGTCAGCAGGTCGACACGGTTCGGTTCCGTCCGATTGGATCACCGTGTTCGTCGATGAGTCATCGATCGTCAGGCGCAGCGAATCGAAGCCGAATTCTTCAAGCGACCGAAGAATTCGCGCCGCGTTTGTCGTGAGTTCGGCGAACCCAAAAATCGATATCATCCGTATTGCGCGCAAAAGCATGGAAGCGATCGCGTGTGCACCGACGACCAGAATTCGCTCCGGCCGACGTAGCAATCGCAAGCAATTCTCTCCAGTCGCGGCGCATTTCCATTCGCCAGCCGAAAATGATCGGCTACGCATTTCTGTCAGTGCGGCAAGTCCTCGTGCCGTAAAATCTTGCCAGCCTCAACTTCGCCGGCTCGTCTCCAGCCCGATATGCGCAATCACGAGTTCGTCTGTCCGTTTCCGAGCCGTGCTAGATCGTTCTCTTCCGGTCATGACGAGTTTCTCATCCGACCGCACCTTCCAAACTTACTTCCAACAGCTTCTTCGCCTCCACCGCAAACTCCATCGGCAATTCCCGGAACACCTGCTTGCAGAATCCATCGACGATCATCGACACCGCATCTTCTTCGCTCACGCCGCGGGAACGGCAGTAGAAGAGCTGGTCGTCGGAAATCTTCGAGGTGGTCGCTTCGTGTTCGACGATCGCGCCCGGATTTTTCACTTCGATGTACGGAAACGTGTGCGCGCCGCATTTCTTGCCGATCAGCAACGAATCGCACTGGGTGTGGTTGCGCGCGCCGTCCGCGCCCTTCTCGACTTTGACCAGCCCGCGATACGTATTCTGCCCGCGGCCGGCGGAAATCCCTTTCGATACGATTTTACTTTTTGTATTTTTGCCAATGTGGATCATCTTGGTGCCGGTGTCGGCCTGCTGGCGATGATGCGTCAGCGCGACGGAATTGAATTCGCCGACCGAATCGTCGCCGCGCAGCACGCAACTCGGGTATTTCCACGTGATCGCCGAACCGGTCTCGACCTGCGTCCAAGAAATCTTGGCGCGCGCGCCGCGGCAGTCGCCGCGCTTGGTGACGAAGTTGAAGATTCCGCCGACGCCGTTTTCGTCGCCCGGATACCAGTTCTGCACCGTCGAATATTTGATGGTCGCGTCGTCGAGCGCGACGAGCTCGACCACCGCCGCGTGCAACTGATTCTCGTCGCGCATCGGCGCGGTGCAGCCTTCCAGGTACGACACGCTCGCGCGTTCTTCTGCGATGAGCAGCGTGCGTTCGAACTGTCCGGTGTCGCGCGCGTTGATGCGGAAATACGTCGACAGCTCCATCGGACAGCGCACGCCTTTCGGCACGAACACGAAGCTGCCGTCGGAGAACACCGCCGAGTTGAGCGCGGCGAAGTAATTGTCACCCGGCGGCACGACGCTGCCGAGATACTGTCTGACCAGTTCGGGATGCTCGCGCACCGCTTCGGACATCGAACAGAAAATCACGCCGGCTTCGGCCAGCTCTTTCCTGAAAGTGGTGCCGACAGAAACGGAGTCGAACACCGCGTCGACGGCCACACCGGCGAGCCGCGCGCGTTCGTGCAGCGGCACGCCGAGCTTGTCGTAGGTTTCGAGCAGTTTCGGATCGACGTCGGCGAGCGACTTCGGCCTGTTCTTCGGCTGCGAAAAATAACTGATCGCCTGGAAATCGATCGGCGCGATGCGCAGCTTCGCCCAGTGCGGCTCTTTCATCGTGAGCCAATGGCGATACGCCTTGAGGCGCCACTCGGTCATCCACGCCGGCTCGTTCTTGCGTGCCGAGATGGCGCGCACGACGTCCTCGCTCAGCCCCGGCGGCAGGCTTTCGGATTCGATGTCGGTGACGAAGCCGGCCGCGTAGCGGCGATTCATCGCTTCGGCAAATGCTTCGTTGCCCGGCGCTACGGTTTCGATCAGTTCGCTGTTCATGAGTCGACCATCGCCAACTGCGCGACAATCGGAATCGACTTGCGCGATGCCGGTTTCACCATGTCGGCCAGCGAAACGCTGCGCAGCGCCTGCGCGATCGCCTGGTTGATGCGGCGCCAGTTCACGCGCACACCGCAATGCGGTTCGTGGCCGCACGAACCCGAATGCGCGCTGCATTCGGTCATGCCGATCGGGCCCTCCATCGCGACGACGATGTCGGCGATGCTGATGCGCTCCGGCGCGCGCGCGAGGCGGTAGCCCCCGTTCACGCCGCGGAACGATTCGACCAGTTCCGCATGCGCGAGCGTCTTCAACAGCTTGCTCACGGTCGGCAGTTCCAGGCGCGACTTGTCCGCCAATTCCTGCGCGCTGTGCACGGATTCCGGGGCAGCAGCGAGCACGGTCATGACGACCGTCGCGTAATCCGTGAGTTTGCTGACACGAAGCATCGTTGCCGGGCCAATCAAATCAGTACTGGAATTGTACTATTTTGGCGGGAAGCGGTCAAAATCAAGGCCGGCGGACGTGCGCCGCCGGGGACGGTAAACTGCGCCGATGGACTCCGTGGTTTCCGACCGCGAGCGCGACCTGCGGCGATTCGTGGCGTCGCAACTCGCCGATGAATTCGAACTTTCCGTTGCCTCGGCGGACGCCAGTTTCCGCAGCTATTGGCGTGCGACGTCGCGCGACAAGACCTGGATCGTGATGGACGCGCCGCCCGCGCACGAAGACGTGCGGCCATGGCTCGATATCGGCGCCCGTCTGCGCGCGGCCGGGTTGCACGCGCCGGAGGTATTCGCCGTCGATCTGACGCACGGATTCGTGCTGATGGAAGACCTCGGCGATCGCACGTATCTGCCGGAGTTGAATGACGGCAGCGTCGACAAACTTTATGGCGACGCGCTCGACGCGTTGCTGCACATGCAAGAGCGCGTCCCGGCCGACCACCTGCCGGTGTTCGATGCGACCAGGACGATCCCGGAAATGGAATTGCTCAGCGAATGGTTCCTGCGGCGGCATCTGGGTATCGATCCAGGCTGCGACGGGTGGGATGTCATCGAACAGGCGCTGCGTTTCATCGCCAATGCCGTCGACGAGCAGCCGCGCCGCTTCATGCATCGCGATTTCCACAGCCGCAATTTGCTGGTCGCCGAGCACAATAGTCCGGCGATCATCGACTTCCAGGGCGCCATGCTCGGCCCGGTCGCCTACGACCTCGCCTCTCTGCTGCGCGATTGCTACATCGCCTGGCCGATCGAGCTTGTCGATGCGTGGGTGGAGCACTATCGGCAGCGTTTGGTCGGTGCCGGAATCGTGAATGTCGACGGCGCGCATTTTCGCCGCTGGTTCGATCTCGCCGGCCTGCAGCGGCACATCAAGGTGCTCGGCCTGTTCTGCCGACTGAATTACCGGGATGGCAAGCCAGCGTATCTGCGCGATCTGCCGCTGGTCGCTAACTACGTGCTGACGGTGGCGGACTTCTATCCGGAATTAGTGGACTTTTCCACATTTCTAAAACGCAGCATCGGCGCACGCGATTTGACGGTCGCGGCCGCATGATCGAGCGCGCGCTGATATTCGCGGCCGGACGCGGCGAGCGCATGCGCCCGCTGACCGACACCGTTCCCAAGCCGCTGCTTACCGTGCGCGGCAAGCCGATGATCGTGCGGCATATCGAAGCACTCGCGCGCGCGGGCGTGAGCGAAATCGTGGTGAACACTTCGCATCTGGCCACGAAATTCCGTGACGCACTTGCCGACGGTTCACCGTGGAATGTGCGCATCCGCTATTCGTACGAAGGGCCGCAGCCGCTGGATTCGGGCGGCGGCATGCTGCGCGCACTGCCGTTCCTCGGCCACGATCCGTTCATCGCGGTGAACGGGGACATCGTCACCGATTTCGATTTCTCGACGTTGCCGCGCGAACCCGATGGTGTGGCGCATCTCGTCGTGGTCGACAATCCGCCGCATCACCCGTACGGCGATTTCGTGCTGCGCGATGGACGTCTGCACGACGAACCTTCGCCGCGGCTCACCTTCGCCGGCATCGGTGTTTACCGCCCGTCACTGCTCGACGGCCGCAGCGGTGGCACGTTCTCGATGGTGCCGATCCTGCGCGAGGCGATGCGCCGCGGCGAAGTCGCCGGCGAGCACTATCGCGGCGCGTGGAGCGATGTCGGCACGCCGCAGCGGCTCGCCGAGATCAACGGGGTGCTATCCGCCGGTTAGTTTGCGCAGGAATGGAATCGTGATGCGCCGCTGCGCGGCGAGCGACTCGCGGTCGATGCGTTCGATCAGCGCAGCCAGGCTGCCGAGATCGCGTGGCGTGTGCTCGAACATCCAGTCGATGACCGCATTGTCGAGTTCGATGCCGCGCGCATTCGCGCGCTGACGCACCGCCTGGCGACGCGCGGCATCGCCGAGCGGCTTCAGCGCGATTTGCGTGCTGCTCGACAGGCGCGAGACGAGATCCGGCAAGCCGATGCCGAGTTGCGCGGGTGCCGCGGTGGCGGCGAACACGACGGTCGAGTGTTCCGCCTTGAGCCGATTGAACAGGTCGAACAGCGCGTGCTCGCACGGCCCATCGCCGACGATGGCATCGACGTCGTCGATAGTGACGAACGCGCTGCCGCCGAAGGCGCGGATCGCAGCGGAACGGTCGGCGCCGAGTTTGCCCAGCGGCAGATATTGCGCGGACCGTTTCATTTCACTGGCACGCGTGCAGGCGGCGAACAGCAGATGCGTTTTGCCGACACCCGCGGGACCCGACAGGAAAATCCACGGCGTCGATTCGCCGGCAGCGCGCGCGACGGCATCGACCGCAGCGCCATTGCCATCGACGACGAACGTGTCGAATCGTTGCTGCGCCGGCCAGCGCAGCGTCAACGGCAATTGCTGAATCATGGACCGTCGAGCAGCGGCGGATCGATCTTCTGGCCGGCCGCGTCGAACAGCACGACATCCGATTCGCCGGGCACGATGATGGTCGGCTCGCGGCCGTGCTGGTACAGATCGCTGGCGCGATAGCGCTGATGCAGATAGCGCAGCACGACCATGCACACCGAGGCGATCGGAAGCGCCAGCAGCACGCCGAGGAAACCGAACAGTTCGCCGCCGGCAAGGACCGCGAAAATCACCGCGAGTGGATGCAGGCCGATCTTCTCGCCGACCAGACGCGGCACGAGCACGTAACCCTCGAGCAGATGGCCGATGGCGAACACGATCAGCACGAGGATCACGTGCATCCAGTCGTGGTACTGCACGATCGCGGCGATCAGGCCCATCAGGATGCCGCTGATGCCGCCGAGATACGGGATGAAGCTGATCAGTCCGGCGATGATGCCGATCAGCGGACCGATGTCCAGGCCGACTGCCCACAACGCGATGGCGTACATCGCGCCGAGCACGAGCATCACCGACACCTGTCCGCGCACGAAGCCGCTCAGCGTCTGGTCGGACTCGCGCGCCAGGCGCGTGACGGTCGGCTCGACCGAGCGCGGCAGCAGGTCGTGGATGAAGCGGATCATCGTGTGCCAGTCGCGCAAGAGATAGAAAAACGCCACGGGCACGATGATGACGTGGATGATCCAGCTCACCACCGTCAATCCGGATTTGGAAACGATCGCCACGAACGACGCCGCGTATCCGCCGGCCTCTTTCCAGTGCTCCTGCAGCAGCGCGGTGATCTGCTGCATGTCCGGCGCTTCGAGATTCAGATCGAACTTGGCGTTGAGCCAGGGGATGCCGTCGCTCTGCACCCACGCGACCCAGTCGGGCAGCTTGCGGATCAGCGTGGCGATCTGGCGCTGGATGTAGGGCACCAGCAGCACCAGCACGACGATGAGCGCGATCAGCAGCACCAGGAAAACGAGGGTGGTCGCCGCGGTGCGGCTCAGCTTCCAGCGCTGCAGCCGGTCGACCAGCGGATCGAACAGATACGCAAAAATCGCCGCGACCGCAAACGGCGTCAGCACCGGCGCGAGCACGTAGAAAGCAACGCACACAAGCAATGCGAGCGCGATGAGTTGCCAGCGTTGGGCGAGCTTGGGCGTCATGGCGAGGCACGCCGGCGCGTGCGCGAGGCTTTGGCCGTCCAGATCACGACATATTGCAGTCCGCTGGCCGCGGCGAGTGCCGCCGTGACGTAGATCGCGGCGACGATGACCGCATGCGGAAACTCGAACCAGGTGGTGAGATTGATGAGCTGCAGCAGCACGTATCCGATCTGTACGCAGGTGTTGAGTTTCGACAGCGCCGTCGGTTCGCCGCTGATGCGGCCTATCAGCACGTGATAGGCAAGCGCGCCGGCGACGATGACGACGTCGCGCCCGACCACCAGCCATGTCAGCCATTCCGGATGCGCGCCGACCATGCCGAGCGAAACGAAACAGCCGATCAGCATCAGTTTGTCGGCGATCGGATCGAGAATGCTGCCGAGCCAGCTTTGCCAGTGGAAATGTTTGGCGAGCCAGCCGTCGAACGCGTCGGTGAGCCCGGCGATCAGCGCGACGAAAACCGCGGCATCGTAATGTCCTTCGCGGATCAGCCAGACCAGAGGCACCACCAGCAACATGCGCAACGCGGTGAGCGTGTTGGGCAGATGCCGCCAAGGCGATGTCGCCGCGCCGGCTCGCGTGGATGCGGTGGCCTGCATTGGATCAGCCGCTCACGGGCGCATGTCGAGCAGCGCGTCGACGCCGTCGACCGGCGGCCTGGCGTTGCTGACGTGAACCGGTCCGGAGCCGAGGGAATCGAGCACGCGCTGCAGCGGGCCGATGGTCTCGATCCGCAATTCCACGCCATCGCCGCGCGCCTGCTCGGCCTGTACGGCGCGCACCAGTTCGTTGCGGCTGAGCGCGCCGACCAGCCGCGCGTAATCGTCGGCTGAGGCGACGCCGCCGACCCAGACGCGGTAACTCTGCGTGCGCGTGTCGGCGGCGGTCGTGGCGTCCCCGCTGCTTTTCGCGGCGCCGCCGATGAGCTGATCCACCGCTTCGCGATCGAACTGCGCGACCAGCGTCAGATGCACCTGCGGCTGACCGTTGTCGTTGACGACATCCTGCCGGTATTCGTACTGCTGCACGAAGCGGCTGGGCGCCGCGACGGCTTTGGAAACCTCGGGCCGCGTGAGGATGGTGTTGTCGCCGCTGACCTTGACGATGACCTGCGCCAGCGCCGTTTTCAGCGCCTCGTTGCGCTCGCCTTCGGCCTGCGAGCCGACCGGCACCTCCCCGGCATACAGACCGCCGGCGGTAGCCGATACGCAGACGGCGAGCCCGGCAGCGAGCAGAACGACGCGGAACAGCGATAAGCGCACAGCGATATCCGTAAGGCCGGCGAAGAAGCGTCAGTCTGCCCAATCGCGGCGCGAACGTCTATCATTCGCCACCTCCCAAACCGCCGCGCCGCGCGACGCCCATGTCCGAGAAAGAGGCTCTCACCTACCGCGCCGCCGGTGTCGACATCGACGCGGGCGAAGAAGTCGTCGAGCGCATCAAACCGCTGGTGGCGCGCACCTTCCGCAAGGAAGTGATGGCGGGGCTCGGTGGCTTCGGCGCGCTGTTCGAACTGGGCGGCCGCTTCAAGGATCCTGTACTGGTGTCCGGGACCGACGGCGTCGGCACGAAGCTCAAGCTCGCGCAGATGCTGAATCGTCACGACACGATCGGCATCGATCTGGTCGCGATGTGCGTCAACGACGTGCTCGTGCAGGGTGCCGAGCCGCTGTTCTTCCTCGACTACTTCGCCACCGGCAAACTCGATGTCGCCACGACGGTCGCGGTCATCGGCGGCATCGCCAAAGGCTGCGAACTCGCCGGCTGCGCGCTGATCGGCGGCGAGACGGCCGAGATGCCCGACATGTATCCGCCGGGCGAATACGATCTGGCCGGCTTCAACGTCGGCGCCGTGGAAAAAGCGAACCTGATCGACGGCGCAAAAATACAGGTCGGCGACGCAATCATCGGCATCGCCTCCAGTGGCCCACACTCGAATGGCTATTCGCTGATCCGCAAGATCGCGGCGCGCGCAGGAAACCCATTCGATCTGGATCTCGGTGGCGTGAAACTCGCCGATGCCTTGCTCGCGCCGACCACGATCTACGTCAAACCGATTCTCGAACTTTTGAAAAAGCAGTCCGTCCACGGCATGGCGCACATCACCGGCGGCGGACTGACGGAAAACATCATCCGCGTCGTGCCCGACGGACTGGGCCTGTCGATCGACACGTCCACGTGGAAGTTGCCCGCGGTTTTCGACTGGCTGCAACGCGAAGGCAACGTCACGCAACCCGAAATGTGGCGCACGTTCAACTGCGGCATCGGCTACACGGTGATCGTGGCGAGAGACGCCGTCGCGAGCACGCTCGCCAATCTGAATGCTTTGCAACTGCACGGCGTGCAGATCGGGGAAATTGAACGCCTCGGCAACGGCGAGCGGGTGTACATTCGCTGATACGCATCGGTCTGAAGCGGAAGGAGTCGACCATGACGTTTCGCCCACTGCTCTTCATTGCGCTGATCGCCACGGTGCCCTGCGCATTCGCGTCCGTGCCGACGGATTTCGTCGTCGCGCCCGACAGTAGTTCGTTCAGTCCGGCCGAGCCGCTGCACGCGGGCGATCGCCTGCAGGTCGAGTCGCCTTATCTGTACGGTTACGATCTGGTCGCACTCGGCCGCTGTCTCGACGTGGACTGCACCGACCTCGACATCGTTCGCGTGTGGGTGGCGCATCGTCATGAGCGAGTGCGCGACTACGTCAACATCCAGCACGATGGGAAATACATTTTCTTCGGCAACACCGTACCGCACGCGTTGCCGGCGCAGGAACTGCACGGCTGCTTCCGCGCGGCGCCGCTGCGCAAGGTGTGCAGCGGCTCTAGACGGATGGCCATCACGGACGTGAAGAGTTCGCCCGAGGTTTTCCGCGTGCGTTTCAGTTCCGATAGCTGGTTCTGGGTGCGCAAGATCCGCAGTTCGACCTGATGGTGGCACCATTCTCCGCGCGCGCGCCGCTGCGCGTGGCCGTCCTCGCCTCTGGACGCGGCAGTAATTTCGAAGCGATCGCCACGGCGAACCTGCCGATCACGCTGACCGGATTGTTCAGCGATAAACCTGCTTCGCGCGCGGTCGAGCTGGCGCGTGCGCACGGAATTCCCGTCGTGGCGCTGGATGCAAAAAGGTATAGCGATCGCGCAGCATTCGATCGGGAGTTGTTCGCACGCATTGCCGAGGCGCGACCCGATCTGCTCGTGCTGGCCGGCTTCATGCGCGTCGTCGACGATGCCGTGATCGCCGAATGGCACGGCCGCGCCATCAACATCCACCCGTCGCTGCTGCCGAAATACACTGGCCTGCGCACGCATCAGCGGGCGCTCGACGCGGGCGACCGCACGCACGGCGCCAGCGCGCACTTCGTCACGCCGGAACTCGACGGCGGCCCGGTCATCGCACAGGTCGAACTCGATGTGCATGACGGCGATACCGCGGCATCGCTCGCGGCGCGCCTGCTGCCGCTCGAGCATCGGCTGCTGGTCGCCAGCATCGACGCGATCGCGCGCGGACGTGTCGCGCTCGGCAAAAACGGCGTGACGTTCGACGGTGCGTTGTTGCGCCGACCACTGCATCTCGCCGCCGACGGTGCGCTGACGGTCTAACGCGGCATTCAGCTTGCGCGTGCGAGTCTGCGCGCCACCTAAAAATACGGAGCGAAACATGAATGCACGTATTCTCGCCGGACTGATCGCACTGGTCGTCGCCGGCACCGCGGCGGCGGCCGCTCCGCCGATCGCCGGATTCCACGCCGACTACGACGTCCTGCGCAACGGCAAGCCGCTCGGCAAGGCCACGCTCGACCTGCACAACGCCGGCAACGAGTGGGAATTCGTCAGTGACACGCGCGGCACATCGGGCGTGGCATCGATCGTCGGCGCGGAGGTGCACGAGAAATCGACGTTTACCTGGAATGCGAACAAACCGCAGTGCCTCACGTACGCGTATTCGCAGAAGGCGCTGAAGTCAAAGTCCACGTCGATCACATGCGACTGGAACGCGAAGTCCGCGAACGTCGACGACAATGGAAAACCCGGCAGTGTGACGTTGTCGTCCACAGCAATGGATCGGCATCTGGTGCCGCTCGCGCTGATGGTCGATCTCAAGGCAGGAACGCCGACGCTGAACTATCCGGTGATCGAGCGCTCGCAGGTTTCCGATCAGCAATACGTGCAGTCCGGCCATGAGGCGGTGACGCTCGCTTCCGGCGGCACCATCGACGCGGTGAAGGTGGTGCGGGATCGCGGCGGCGACGCGAAGCGGTCGACGACCTACTGGTTCGCGCCGCAGAAAAATTGGATGCCGGTGCAGATCGAACAGGTCGAGAAAAACGGCGAAACGATCACGATGAAGCTAGCGTCCGCGAAATGACCGACAGCACACGCGCGGCGGCATCGGGTTTGGCGATGTCGTCCATGCGTGCGCGCATCGCGGCAAGTTTTTCGGGTGCCGACAAGAGCCGCATCAGTTTGTATTCCAGCGCATCGACATCATTGGCCTTGAGCGCGACGCCGCTTTCGAGCAGGTAATCCGCGTTGCGTTCTTCCTGACCCGGAATCGGCGCGACGATAATCATCGGCAGTCCCATGGCCAGACATTCCGACGTGGTCAGTCCACCCGGCTTGGTCACCGCAACGTCGGCGGACTTCATCAGGCGTTCGATCGTTCGCGTGAATCCCATCGGGAAAACCTTGCCGGGATATCTCTGCGCCAGCGCGTTGAGTTTCGCGAGCAGTTTTTCGTTCCTTCCGGCGAGCGCGATGATCTGGAAATTTCGGTCCGCCGGCATCGCGGCGATGCGCTCGACCAGCGTTTCCATGGCGCCGACGCCCGCGCCGCCAGCCATCACCAGCAGCGTGAACGTTTGCGGATCGAGTCCGACTTCTCGCGCGCACGTGAAGCGATCGAGCCGCTGCAGGAACTGGGGCGAAATCGGAATGCCGGTCACTTGGATGTCGCTCGCGGCGATTCCGCGCTGCGCCGTACGCCAGGCGATTTCCTCGTTGGCGACGAAATAGCCGCGCATGTGCGGATGGATCCACAGCGCGTGTACGTCGAAGTCGGTCACCTGTACGAACACCGGCGGCACGCGATGTCCCTTGCGAATCCGCCGCGACAGCAATTCCGGTGCAAGGAAATGCGTGCACACGATCGCGTCGGGCGCGAGCTTCTCGATTTCCGCGTAGAGCTTGCGCGTGTTGAGACGCTCGATCTGTTTGCGTATCGAGGAGATCTTCGATTCGCGCGCGGGTTTGTCGGTGTGCTGATACAGATACGCCCACAGCAGCGGCGCTTTGTCGATCAGTTTCAAATAACCGTCGAAATACAATTTGCGGAATGTCGGCGGAACCAGGTCGAGCACGTCGACGTGCGTGAGCGCGAGGCCGGGAAATTCGCGCTCGGCCGTTTCGCACAATGCCTGCGCGGCGCGGACGTGGCCCGCTCCTGCCGACGCGCTGAGAACCAGGACGCGCCGCGTCTTCAATCCATCACGCCGCGGGACAGCGCAGGTAGTCGCGCAGTGCCTGTTCCCAGCCGGCGCCGTCGTCGAACGCCGGCGTGAGACCTTTGTCGCCGCTGCTCGTGCCCTGCACGGCCTGCATGCCGTGCTGGATCATATAGTCGGGATGATAGGTCGGCACGCCGATGCGGCGAATCTCAACGCAAACGCCGGCGCGTTTGGTGTCGTCGCCGAGCAGCGCGTTGACCGCGTCGCTCGTGGCTTTCTTGGCATCGTCATCGAGAGGGCCGAGCGTCTGGCGCGATAGCGCGGTGTGCGCCTGGCGCGCGGTCGGATCGGACACGCGCAGCGCGTCGAAATAGCTGTACACGCCGCCGATAGCGAACAGCGCCGCCGCATCGTCGTAGCGCTTTTTGTCGACGCAGTCGCGGAGGCCCGCATAGATGTCGGGCGGGATCGTGTGCGGCGTGACCGCACTCATCGGCGCGCAGATCATCGGCTTGTGCGTGGCCAGATTGCCGGCCGTTTGATAATTCGTCACGGACTGCGCGTGCGACGCGGCGCTGGCGACGATAAGAATGAAGCAGGCTCCGCGCCACTGGCTTCGCATGATCACCTCGCCAAGAATTCAGGACGGCAAACGGCGGATCTTCGCACCCAGCGAACCGAGTTTTTCTTCGATGCACTCGTAGCCGCGATCGATATGGTAGATGCGGTCGACGGTGGTGTCGCCTTTCGCGACCAGTCCGGCGAGCACCAGGCACGCCGATGCGCGCAGGTCGGTGGCCATCAGCGGCGCGCCGGACATTCCTTCCACGCCGTGGATCACCGCGATATTGCCTTCGAGACGGATGTCGGCGCCGAGTCGTTCGAGTTCGTGCACGTGCATGAAGCGGTTTTCGAACACGGTTTCGGTGATCGTGCCCACACCTTCGGCGACGGCATTCAGCGCGGTGAATTGCGCCTGCATGTCGGTCGGGAACGCGGGATACGGCGCTGTGGTGATGTCGACGGCGCGCGGGCGCCGGCCGTTCATGTCGACTTCGATCCAGTCGTCCCCTGTGTTGATGTGCGCGCCGGCCTCCTCGAGCTTTGCCAGTACCGCATCGAGCGTCTTCGGGCGTGCGCGTTTGGCGGTAACGTGTCCGCCGGTGATCGCCGCGCCGACGAGGAAGGTGCCGGTTTCGATGCGGTCCGGCAGCACGTCGTAGTGCGTGCCGTGCAATCGCTCGACGCCGTCGATGACGATCGTGCTGGTTCCGGCGCCCTCGATCTTGCCGCCCATAGCGATGATGCAGTTGGCGAGATCGACGACTTCCGGTTCCTGCGCGGCGTTCTCTATGATGGTCGTGCCCGCGGCGAGCGCGGCGGCCATCATGATGTTCTCGGTGCCGGTGACGGTGACCAGATCCATCACGATACGCGCGCCTCTGAGCCGCTTCGCGCGCGCCTTGATGTAGCCGTTTTCGACGCTGATCGTCGCGCCGAGCGCTTCGAGTCCGCGCAGATGCTGATCGACCGGACGCGAACCGATCGCGCAACCGCCGGGCAGCGACACGTCGGCCTGTCCGAACTTGGCGACCAGCGGACCGAGCACGAGGATCGAGGCGCGCATCGTCTTGACCAGATCGTACGGCGCGAAATATTTGTCGGCGGGTCGTGGATCGACGTGGATGCGCATGCGCTCGTCGATGGTGAGCTGCACGCCCATCTGGCCGAGCACTTCCATCGTCGTCGTCACGTCGTGCAGGTGCGGCACGTTGCCGATGGTCATCGGTTCGTCGGCGAGCAGCGTAGCCGCCAGGATCGGCAACACCGCGTTCTTCGCGCCGGAGATCCAGACGTCGCCCTTGAGCGGCTCACCGCCGCTGATCACAATTTTTGCCATGCCGATCTCCGAGCCGTCCATGGAATGCCGCTGCTCCAGTTCAATTTCTACGCGTCGCCCCGGTGTCCGTGAGGCGTCGCACATTCGATAACGAAATTTTGATCGATGCTAACTCGTGCCGTGCGAGGCTTCGTCCGGCGTCAGGGTCTTCAGGGACAACGCATGGATTTCGCCGCCCATCAGTTCGCCCAATGTCGCGTAAACCATGCGATGCCTCGCAAGAGGCAGCTTGCCGGCGAACGCGGCCGACACGACGGTTGCCTCGAAATGCACGCCATCGGGTCCGTGCACGTCAACGCGCGCGCCCTCAAGGCCGTTCTCGATCAGATTCTTGATGGTCTGGCTGTTCATCGGAAGGCCCAAATGTGGCGTGCTCGTGGCGCCGCGCCCCGTTGCGCGGATGCGACGCAGTGGCGTCGACGCGACAGCAGGTATCGGTAGTACGGCTGCGTCCGCGCTTGGTTCGTCAGGTTACAATAGGGTTGCGCATGGTACTGAAAAACCAGAGCGGCAGATACCGGGAGCGGGAAGCAGAACCCGCCGATCCCACCAAACGATCCTCTCTCCTACGATCGCTATTCATGAACGCGCAACTGCAAGCTGTCGTCACGCCGGCACCGGCGCTCACGCACCCGATGCTCGATTCGGCCGCGCTGGTACGCAGCGCGCTGACCGTGATCGACACCGAAGCGCGGGCGATCGACGTGCTCAAGGGCCGCATCAACGAGGCGTTCCTGCGCGCCTGCCAGCTCATGTTCGAGTGTCCGGGCCGCATCGTGGTGTCGGGCATGGGCAAGTCGGGGCACATCGCGCGCAAGATCGCCGCGACCCTGGCCTCGACCGGGACGCCCGCGTTCTTCGTGCATCCGGGCGAAGCCAGTCACGGCGACCTGGGCATGATCACGCAGAAGGATGTCGTGCTGGCTTTGTCGAATTCCGGCGAGACGGATGAATTGCTGACCATCCTGCCGGTGATCAAGCGACAAGGCATTCCGCTGATTGCGATGACGGGCAATACCGATTCGTCGCTAGCGGCGATGGGCGATGTGCACCTGGACGTGAGCGTTCCGGCCGAGGCGTGTCCGCTCGGACTGGCGCCGACGGCGAGCACCACCGCCGCGCTGGTGATGGGCGACGCCTTGGCCATTGCGCTGCTCGAAGCGCGCGGTTTCACCGATGAGGATTTTGCGCGCTCGCATCCGGCCGGCAGTCTCGGAAGGCGATTGTTGCTGCACATCAGCGACATCATGCACACGGGCGAGCAGATTCCGAGTGTCGGCGCCGACGCGAGCCTGTCGCACACGCTGATGGAGATGACGCGCAAGGGCCTGGGCATGACCGCGATCGTCGATGCGCAGAAGCGGTTGCTCGGCGTGTTCACCGACGGCGATTTGCGTCGTGCGCTGGACAACACGAAAGTGGATTTGCGCGTCACCCCGGTGACGATGCTGATGACGGCGAAACCGAAGACGATCAGCCAGGACAAGCTCGCGATCGAAGCGGCGCGGTTGATGGAGGCGCACAAGATTCATGCGCTGCTCGTGGTCGATGCGGACAATCGCGTGGTCGGTGCGCTGAACATCCACGACTTGTTGCGCGCGCGAGTGGTCTGAATCTTTTTCGCGTCATTCTCCCGACAGCACCCATCCTCTTTCCGCGGGCGGGAAAGAGGAAGAGCCAAAGCGGCTGCCTTATCTATTTTGCGTTTGTTAACCGCAGCAGGCGAAAATACGTCTTTAGACGCGCCCGTGCGCGATCGGCCTTCATGCCTTACCCGCATTTCAATGAGATTTCCTCCGACATCCGTGCACGTGCCGCGCGCGTGAAGCTCGCCGTGTTCGATGTCGATGGCGTGCTTACCGACGGCAAGCTCTGGTATTCCGATGACGGCCGCGAACTGAAAGCCTTCAACGTGCAGGATGGCTTCGGCTTGAAACGTCTGATGGCCAACGGCATCGAAGTGGCGATCATCACTGGACGCATCAGTCATATCGTCACCGAGCGCACCGCCGAGCTCGGCATCGCGCACGTGTATCAGGATCAGGACGACAAGCTCGCCTGCTTCGAGCGGATCGTCTCGGCGCTCAAGCTGTCGCCGGAGCAGTGCGCGTATACCGGCGACGACGTGCCGGACCTGCCGGTCATGCGCACGGTCGGTCTTTCGATCGCAGTGGCGAACGCGCATCCGTCGATCCTCGATCATGCGCATTGGCAGACGCGGCTCGCCGGCGGCAGCGGCGCGGCGCGCGAAGTGTGCGATCTGCTGCTGTCTTCGCAAGGCATGCTCGAACTGCAGTGATGGAACGCAAACTCATCCTCACGATACTCGGCGTGGCGGCGCTCGCGCTCACCACGCAGGTGCTGGTGTGGGTGTACGGGGCGCGCGATCAGTCGCCGGATTTCGTCGGCCCGCCGCGTTCGGATTACACGCTTAGCAATTTCACCGTCGATTCGCTCGACGAAAACGGCCAGCACGCCTTCACCATCGTCGCACCGCGCATGGTGCGCAAGGAAGACGACGGCTCGATGTACGTTACGCTGCCCAACTACGAAATCCTCGACGACAACGGCAACGTGTGGAAAGGTACGTCGGAGTCGGCGTGGGTGAACAAGGACGGCTCGATCATGAAGCTCGAAGGCAAGGTGGTGATGAACCGCATCCCCACGCCGAAGGTCGTGCCGATCCGTCTGGAAACCACCGATCTCACCATCACCAGTCCGCCCAAGGTCAAAGGTCAGCCGAATCCGAAATCGAATCAGAAACGGCTCGAAACGGCGTCGCTCACGACCATCACCGATCCCAGCCACGTCGCGCACGGCATCGGCATGAAGTCGGACCTGGCGATGAAGGAAACTGAACTGTTGTCCGATGTTCACTGGATTACGCTACCGTCGCAGAATGCCAATGCCAACTCAAAGAACTGATTCGATGCGGGTCTGTGTGGCGATCGCGCTGGCGCTCGCCTCGTCGTTCGCGTGCGCGTTGCAGACCGATCGTCAGCAGCCGATGAACATCGACGCGCGATACCAGAAGTCGACGCAAAGCCTGACTGGCAATGCGGACGATCCGGATATCACGAATCTCGACGGCAACGTCGTGATCACGCAGGGTTCGCTTAAGTCCACGGGCGATCACGCCGTGATCTACAAGAATCCGACCGGCGTGGCCGACGAGAGCGGCGACATCGGCGGCATCCGCCGCATCGTGCTGACCGGCAAGGGCAAGCTCGCGCATCTGGAACAGGTGCACGACATCGACTGCAGCCTGATGACGGCCGATGCGCAGAACATCGACTACAACAACGTCACCGGCATCGCGGTGCTGACCCGGAACGTGACCGTCGTGCAGCACGGCAAGAGCGAGTTCCACGGCGAGCACATGGTCTACAACACCGTCACCGGCGAGATGGAGGGCGGCGACCAGTCCGCCGAGAGCCACGTGCACATGGTCATCCAGCCGAACAACAAGGCTGCCGCCACGGCGACCACCAACAACTGCGGATTCCCCGGCACGCCGAAACCGAAGTCCGACAAATCGGCGATCAAGAAATAATGCTCAAGGCCACCGGTTTGCAGAAAAGCTTTCGTGGACGCACCGTCGTCCGCGATTTCGATTTCCAGCTCGCGCAGGGCGAAGTGGTCGGGCTGCTGGGTCCGAACGGCGCGGGCAAGACGACGACGTTTTACATGGTCGTGGGCCTGATCGGCGCGGATGCCGGGCGCATCATGCTCGACAAGCACGACATCACGCAGATGCCGATGCATGTCCGCGCCAAACTCGGCGTGGGTTATCTGCCGCAGGAACCATCGGTGTTCCGGCGCTTGAGCGTCGCCGAGAACGTGCTGGCGATTCTCGAACTGCGCGACGATCTGGATGCCTCCGGCCGGCGCAAGGAACTCGAGTCGTTGCTGGAAGAACTGCAGATCTCGCACATCGCCGACAGCAAGGGACTGAGCCTGTCCGGCGGCGAACGGCGCCGCGTGGAAATCACACGCGCGCTCGCTGCCCGGCCGCGCTTCATGCTGCTCGACGAACCCTTTGCCGGCATCGATCCGATTTCGGTTGTGGAAATCCAGCGCATCGTGCGTCAGCTGAAGGCGCGCGGCATCGGCATCCTGATCACCGATCACAACGTGCGTGAGACGCTCGGCATCTGCGATCACGCTTACATCATGAGCGACGGCGCCGTGCTCGCCAAAGGTCCGCCGGCCACCGTGCTCGCCAACGAGAAGGTGCGCGAAGTGTATCTGGGCAAGGAATTCCGGATGTGATGTGCAGCGAGCGAGAAGATTTTTCGCACGCGATCGGCGACAAAAAAATTGCGCCGAAAATTCAAAATGAACTCACGCTGAGGCGCGCTCGATCCCCGGCAGTATATATCCGATTTGGCGATTGACGCAGGGCCCCGATCCGGCATTATCCTTGCTACCGGACACCGTTGCAGGATCATCGCTTGAAGCCCGCGCTCCACCTCCGCCTCAATCAACAACTCGCGCTGACGCCGCAACTGCAACAGGCCATCCGCCTGCTGCAGCTATCGAGCGTGGAGCTGGAGATGGAGCTCCAGGAGGCGCTGGAATCCAATCCGCTGCTGGAACTGGCGGAGCCCTCGAGCTCCGGCGACGGTGCCGAAGACAGCAACTCCAACGGCAGCGAGGAGCCCGTTGCGGAGGCAACCAACAATGACACGGAAGTTGTCGCCGCCGACATGGAATTCGGCGACATGGAAATGGGCATGGACCGTTTCGACTACGGCGGCGGACCGGCTCCCGACGACGCCGACAACATGGAGTCGCAGGATCAGGAACCCGAAGACCTGCGCGATCACCTGTTGTGGCAGCTCAATCTCACGCACCTTTCGCCGCGCGACCGCGCGATCGGCGCGGCGATCATCGAAGCGGTCGACGACGACGGCTATCTGCACGAGACCAACGAGGTGCTGCAGCAGATCCTCGCCGGCGTCGACTATCAGGCCGATCTCGACGAGATCGAGGCGATGCGGCATCGCATCCAGCATTTCGATCCGATCGGCATCGCCTCGCGAAACTTAAGCGAATGCCTGATGGTGCAGCTCGACCAGTTCGATGCGTCGACGCCCGGATTGCTGACCGCGAAATCGCTTGCGCGCGAACACCTCGAATCGCTCGCGCGCAACGACCGCACGCGGCTGTGCAAGCAGCTCAACGTCGAGATGGACGATCTCAACTCCGCCATCGCGCTGATCCGATCGCTCGATCCGAAACCCGGCGCGCAGATCAATCCGGGCAAGACCGAATTCGTCGCGCCGGATGCCTACGCGCATCGCATCGGCGGCAAATGGGTGGTGAGCCTGAGCCCGCACTGCCAGCCGAAACTCGCGATCAACCAGCACTACAGTTCGCTGATCGCGCGCGCGCGCCGCGACGACGCCACGTATTTGCGCGGCCAGATGCAGGAAGCACGCTGGCTTATAAAAAGTTTGCAGACGCGCGCCGAAACCCTGCTGAAAACCGCAACGGCAATCGTGCGTGCGCAAAGCGCCTTCCTCGAATTCGGCGCCGAAGCGATGCGCCCGCTCGTGTTGCGTGACATCGCCGAAGAAATCGGCATGCACGAATCCACCGTGTCGCGCGTGACCACACGCAAGTACCTGCACACGCCGCGCGGCACGTTCGAGTTCAAGTATTTCTTCTCGTCGGGCGTTTCGACGATCGACGGCGGCGCGGCATCGGCCACGGCGATCCAGGCGATGATCCGCAAACTCATCGACGAAGAGAAACCGGTGAAGCCGCTGTCGGATCAGGCGCTCGCCGCCGAACTCAACCGCCGCGGCATCGAAGTCGCGCGGCGCACCGTCGCGAAATATCGCGAGGCGCTGCACATTCCCTCATCGAACGAACGCAGCCGTCTGGGCTAAAGGAGGATTGCGGGAACAAGCGCTACCCACGCAGGTCAAAACAGATGTCGCGGCTTTGCATTGCAGTGCTCGCCCGACAGACCCGAACCAGTTCAGGAGGTAGTTATGCAGATCATCGTCACGGGCCATCAGGTTCCCATCACGGACGCGTTGCGCGATTACGTCGTCGCAAAATTCGAACGCGTCGACCGCCACTTCGATCATCTGAATAACGTCACCGTTGTCTTGAGCGTGGAAAAACTCCTGCAGAAAGCCGAAGCCACACTCAACTGCGCCGGCAACAAGACCATCCACGCCGACGTCCAAGCCGCCGACATGTACGCCGCCATCGATGCGCTGTCCGACAAGATCGACGTGCAGGTCAAGAAGCACAAGGCCAAGCTCGTGAAGCACCGTCGCGATCCGGTGCGTGAGGAGCGCTACCAGCAATGATTCTTCATGCGGCCGCTCGCCTCGCGCGGGCGGCCGTATCGATCACGTCTTGATGCGATAGCACGGCACATATTCGGTACCGGGCAATTTCATGCGTTGCTGTGCGACGAAGCTCGCCAGCAGTTTGTCGAGTGCGCGCATGATGCCGTGATCGCCGTCGATGACGAACGGGCCGTGCGCGGCGATTTCGCGCAATCCTTCTTCTTTCACGTTGCCGGCGACGATGCCGGAGAACGCGCGACGCAAATCGGCGGCAAGCAGATGGCGCGGCTGGTCGCGGTGCAGGTTCAGCGCGGCCATGTTCGTGTGCGTCGGCCGGAACGGCTGCTGGAATGCGTGTTCGACGGTTAGCGCCCAGTTGAAGAAGAACGCATCCTGATTGTGCAGCCGGTACTGGCGCACCTCGTGGATGCCTTTCGCGACCAGGCGCGCGGTCATGTCCGGATCGCCGATCACGATGCGGTAGTGCTGCGATACGGCGTCGCCGAGCGCGAGTTTGAGGAACGCGTCGATCTGCTCGAAGTACGCGGCGGAATGTTCCGGCCCGGAAAAGATCAGCGGGAACGGAATGCCTTCGTTCTTCGGATTGAGCAGTATGCCGAGCAGATACAGGATTTCCTCGGCCGTACCGACGCCGCCCGGAAACACGATGATGCCGTGGCCGGTGCGCACGAATGCTTCCAGACGCTTTTCGATGTCCGGCATGATGACGAGATTGTTGACGATCGCATTCGGCGATTCGGCGGCGATGATGCCGGGCTCGGTGATGCCGATGTAACGCTTGGAGCGGAAGCGCTGCTTGGCGTGCGCGATCGCCGCTCCTTTCATCGGCCCTTTCATCGCGCCCGGGCCGCAGCCGGTG
The DNA here is from genome assembly GCA_963708785.1 of uncultured Gammaproteobacteria bacterium. Taxonomy (GTDB): domain Bacteria; phylum Pseudomonadota; class Gammaproteobacteria; order Xanthomonadales; family Rhodanobacteraceae; genus Rudaea. Next base: position 105,026 of record CAVPTJ010000008.1, on the reverse strand, counting down.
CAGATGTCGAAGCCGCGCAGGCCGAGTTGGTAACCGACGTCTTTCGTATAGTCGTACTCGAGACGCGAAATCGAATGGCCGCCCCAGCACACGACCATGTTCGGTTCGACGTTGGGTTTCAGCAGCCGCGCGTTGCGCAGGATCTCGAACACGGCGTGCGTGATGCCGTGGGAGTCGTCGAGCTGGAAGCGACCGGCTTCGATCTGCGTGGCGATGTACGCGATGTCGCGCACCACGGCGAACAGCAGTTCGTTGATGCCGCGGATGATCTTGCCGTCGACGAAAGCATTCGCCGGCGCGGACTTCAGTTCGAGCTTGATGCCGCGGTCCTGCTGCAGCACCTGGATGTCGAAATCGGGATAGCGCTGGAAGATGTCGAGCGCGTCGTCGTTTTCGCTGCCGGAGGTGAGTACCGCGAGCGCGCAGCGCTTGAGCAGCGCGTGCAGGCCACCGTGGCTGGCGTCGCGCAGGCGTTTGACTTCATTGCGCGAGAGGATGTCCATGCCAGCCACCGGCGAGATGCGGGCGTTGACCGTTGCGAGTTTCGTGTTTGTCGTGTCCATCCGGAAAAGTTTAGCGCAAAAACGAAAAACGGCGCCGTCTCCGGCGCCGTGGTTTCTCGAATCGCTGCGATCAGGACGATCGCATCAGAACGTGTAGCGCACCGTCACCAGAAGCGACCAGCGCGACTGCGCGTACTGATCTTCCAGTTTCAAGGCACCCGGCGCGTAGTTCTTGCCGCCGTTGGATGTCGGCAGCGTGTACACGTACTTGCCGGTCGCCGGATCGATGCCTGCGAAACCGGCGAGCGAACGCGCATACGGGAAGTCGATGTCGTAGACGTTGCCCCACTTCTTGTTGAGCAGGTTCGAGAAGTTGAGGATGTCGAACTTGATCTCGCCGCGGCCTTTCCAGATGCCCGGGATTTCCTGACGGAAGCTCAGGTTGATCTGGTTCACCCAGCCCGCATCCACGCCGTTGCGGCCGGCCACTTGACCGGCATGGTCGCGCAGGTACTTGTTGCCGTTGATGTAATCGTAGAACTGCTGGATCACTGTCGGGCTCGTGCCGTTGGCGAATTCCACGTCGCCCTGGCGTGGGATGTAAGCGAGTCCGAACGGACAGTTGCTCGGGCTGCTCGAACCGATCGTGGTGTTGTAGCAGATGCCGTTGACGTCGTTGCTGAACACCCAACTATACGGCGAGCCGGTGTGGCCGTCGTAGAACGCCGAGATGCTGGAAAGATAATCGCTGAAGAAATGATGCTGATAGGTCAGCGACGAAATCACGCGGCGCTTGAAGCTGTAGTTGCTCGGGCTTGCTTCGTCCTCGTTCGGATTCAGCACGACGTTCTTGTTGAGGTTCGACGCCGCCTGCGACGACGTGCCCGGATTCACTTCCGTGGCGTGTCCAGTGACGAAGCCGAGGCTGCCGAACCAGTCGTCGCCGAACGGCTTGCTCAACTGCAGGGCTAGATAGTTGGCCATGCCCTTGTTGGTGTTGGTCAGATAGACGACGTCGTAGTACTTCGGATTGCGATTCGGCGCCGGACCGCTGGCGGTCGTGCATTTGCCGGTCGCGTCGCACGAGTAGTACGGATTCTTCCAGTAGCTCAAGCGGCCATCCGGCAACGTACCCGTGGGCGCGCCGTAGTTGAGGTTCTCGTAGCGCACGCCGTTGATCGTGTTGAGGTACTGATCTTCGACAGTGAAGACCAGGCCCCACCACGGCAGTTCTCGATCGAAACCGACGCTCGCTTTCATTACGGTCGGCAGTTTGAAGTTGGGAGCGGTCACGTCGACTTCGGGTGCGGGCGGTGTGCCCGGGGGCGGAACCTGCCCGAACGGATTCGGATTGAATGTACCGGTGCTGGCACCGGTGGTGAACAGCGTGAGTCCGTTGTTGGTGTACGGATTGGACAGCCACACGCCCGGCGTCACGCTCTCCGACACGCCCGCGCCGCCGCGGAGCTGCGTCTTGTATTCGGTGTCGAAGTTGTAGTTGAACGAGAAGCGCGGCTCGAGCACGCCCGAACCCGGTGTGGCGTTGTTCTGCACGCCGAAGGCGCTGGTGAACGCGGCGTTGTACAACGGTTTGCCCTGCGCCTGCGGCAGGTCGTAGCGCAGACCGTATTGCAGCGACAGGTTCGGCGTGATCTGCCAGTTGTCCTGCAGGAACAGGCCATACTGGTTGAGCTTCCACTGCGCGGCGATGTCGCTGAGCGTATAACCCGGCGCCGGGTAGTACAGCGTGTATGCCGAGAACTTGCCGGCCGCGAAATCGGCGATGCTGTTGAACGTGTAGTTGCCGAACTCGGTGCGGCCGAACAGGTTGTAGAAATCGTCGCGCTGCCAGTCGCCGCCGGCCTTGATCTGGTGATCGCCCGCCGTCCAGGTGCCGGCGAAGAACGCCGTGGTGGTATCGACATTGAGCACGTTGTAGTCGCGGAACTGGTCTTCGCCCAGATACACGCTCGCGTTCTGCGTCGACGGATCGCTGCGGTCGACATACACGTTCACCATCGGCTGTTGCGCGAGGACACTGGGGGTGGAGTGATATTTCGAATACGAGATCGAGGCTTCCGTCGAAAAGTTGCTGGACCAGTCGTCGTAGAAGTTCAGGACGCCCTGCTGCAGCTTGCGCGCCTGCGTGTACCAGTAGCTCGACAGGCCGAGCGCCGGGCTCGAACCGGTGAAGCCGCCCTGGATGATCGGCTGCTCGCCTTTGGTCTCGTTGTAGCGCGCGCTCATGCGGTGACCATCGGCGATGTTCCAGTCGAGCTTGATCAGACCACGCTTTTCGTCCTGGTTCGGACTGCCGGACAACTCGCCCGGCGTGAGACCGTAGCCCTTGGCGATGCTGACGATCTGGTTGAGCTGGTCGGTGGTGAGCGGCACGGTATTGTCTGCACCCGCGCCGATGGGACCGAAGCCCGCGCCACATGGGCAGACCTGCTTGGATTCCTCGTAGTCCACGAAGAAGAACAACGTGTCCTTGACGATCGGGCCGCTGAAGGTGCCGCCGGCGGTCCACTTGCGCTGAAAGCCATTGAAGTCGGTGTCGTTGACGCCGTTGCCGGTGAGGTCGCTGGCATTGGTGTAGGCGTAGTAGACCGAGCCGTGGAAATCGTTGCTGCCGCTCTTGGTGACGATGTTGATCGCGGCGCCGACGGCGCGCTTGTTGGTCACGTCGTAGTTGGCGGTGGAGATGTTGTATTCCTCGATCGCGTCGTACGACAGCGGCTGGTTCTGCGACGGCAGGCCGTTGGCTTCAAGCCCGAACGCATCGTTGGTCGGTACCGCATCGATGGTGATGTTGTTGTAACGGTTGTTCTGGCCGAGCGCGCTGATTTCCGCATAGCCGCCGGCCGCATTGTTGTTCTGAAGAATGATGAATGGATCCAGGCGGGCGATCTGCTGGATCGAGCGATCCGGATTCGGGATCACTTTCAACTCGCGCTGCGAAACGTTGGTGCTCACGCCCTTGTTGTCGGGCTGGAAGATCTGCGAGGTCGCCGTCGCGGTGACCGACACGCCTTCCAGCGTGGTCGTCGCTCCGGCAAGCTGGATGGTGATGTCCGCCTGCTGCGCGAGTTGCAGATAGACGTCGGATTTCTGTCCGGTCACGCCGTTCTTTTCGGCCGACACGCCGAACGGGCCGCCGACGCGCAGCCCTTGCGCCACGAAACGACCTTCCGCATTCGTCGTCACCTTGATCGACGTGTTCGACGGCATGTGCACGATTTCGACGGTCGCGTCGGGAACCGGATTGCCGGCGGCGTCGGTGACGCGTCCGCTCAAGGCCGCCGAAGTGTTCTGCGCCATCGCGCTGGACATCGCCATAAGCGTTGCCAGCACCCACAAAAGCAGTTGCAAGCTGAGTCGTTTGGTAAACATGTTTTGCCCCAGGGAAATCGCCGAAAAAACGCCGACCGTCGCTGCTGCAGAGCGGGCGGTGGCGGGTGGTTAAGCGTCGGCCGCTGCGCCGATTGGGTCTTCGGCGGCTAATCCGGCACTTAACTGTAGTTTAACAGGCAATTGTGTCGAAGTGCTTACGTTTTTTTACCGGAAATTGCATTTCCGTCCGGACAACGTACGCGCAAGAAAAACCGGCGGCCATTGCAGCCGCCGGCTCGGATTTTCCTCGAAATGCCGCTTAGAAGAACGAAGCGCCCACCGTGATCATGAACGTGCGCGGTTCGAGCAACGAGTAGTACGGCGCGCTCGTGAACAGCGACGTGCCGTCCACACCGGTGATGTGATTCGGATTGGACGCCAGGAACGCCGAGGCGTTGTTCGCATTCGTGAACGCATGATGGTCGGCGATGTTGAACACGTTGACCTTGATGAACGGTTTCTTGAACCACGCGCTCCAGTCGTCGAACCGGTAGCCCGCATTCACCCCGAAAGTGGCATAGCCGCCGACCTTCTCGGTGTTCATGTAGTCGCCGTAAAACGAACTGTGGATGTTGCCGTTGATGCCGGCCCAATACGGACCGTGATCGTAATTCAGCGCCACGTAGCCCATGTTGCGCGGCGTGTTGTACAACTGCTTGCCGATGGTCGGGAAGATGCCGTCGCCGTAGCTGTTGATGTTGCTCTCGATCGTCGCCTGCGTGTACGTGTACGACGCGTAAAGCTTCAGGTCATCCGTGAAGTTGAGGCTGCCTTCGGCATTCGCGCCGCGCATTCTCATCGTCGGAATCTGCACGTAGATGACCTGTCCCGACAATTGATCGAACCCGGAAATCTGGCGATTGCGGAAATTGCTGTTGTAGAGCATCACGTTCGTCGAAAAACGCTCGCCGTAGTAGCGCCAGCCCAGATCGCTGTTCCACGCGGTCTCCGGAACGTTGACGTACGAGCGACCGTTCGTCTGTACGTCGTTCGCCGCGCCATTGACCGCCAGCGCGCCGTTGGGTGGTGCGCGGAACGTCGATCCCAGCCCGTAGTAGAACTGGTTCTTGTCGTCCGGCGAATACTTGATGCCGAGCGCCGGCGTGACTTTGTGGAACGTACCGCTGAAGTCGCCGCCGAACTGCACGCGGCACGAACTCGGACTGCTGCACGTCGAAGACGACGGAATCTCCGAGCCCGGATATTCAAGATCGTAGCCGCTGCGCTTGACGTGCAGATACGCGGCACCGAGCGAGAACAGCCAGTGATCGGTCGGCGTCCACGTGTTGGTGACGAAGTACTTCTGCGTCTGCGTCGTCGTGTACTCGTTGTAAAGTTCCTGGATCTGGCCGTTCGGATACAGGATGTAATTCGAATTGCCCCAGATGTCGAACGGCGTGCCGGTAGCGTAGTCGGCGAGGTTCCACGTCTGGTTCTGTTCCTGACGCGGACGCTCGTACCAGAAACCGTATTCGAGACTGTCGTTCGGACCGAATTCCTGATTGATCTTCGCGATCACGCCCGGACGATAAGTGATGCTGTGCGAAACGTCGTAGGCGATCGACTTCGTCCCGTTCGGACCGGTGACGATCTGCCCGTCCTGGTTGAGATCCTGATTGGCGAATTCGTACTGATTGCCCGACACGTTCTGCGTTTCGGCCCAGAAGGTCGAGGCACCGCTGCCGCCGCCCGCGCCGTACTGGTAATACGGAATGACCGACAGGTGCATGGCATCGTTCAGCCGGAATTCGCCATCCAGACTCGCCAGGTAATTCTCGAACGGGTTGATGTGCAGCTTGTAAAAGCTGGTGTCGCCGGTCTTGTAGGTCGTGTCGTAGTCGTAGTAGTAGCCGAACTGCGCGACCTGCGCCTTGGTCGGACCGAAATAGGAATTGCGGACTTCGTGGTTGTACTGCAGAGAGCCGGTGACGGAGTTGTCCGGATCGATCGTCCACACCGACTTGCCGTCGATCTTGTAGACATCCAGATCGCCCGCGCCGCGCCACTTGTCGACGGAGTTCCACGAATACGACAGCCACGACCGCACCGGGCCGATGTCGCCCGTATTCAGACGTAAAAACGTCCGTTCGTAACTGTGCGAACCCAACGATTGCGAAAAGTCGAGTCCCGCGTCGTGCGTCGGATCGATCGTCGCCCACGCGATGTGGCCGCCGGCCGCGCCGCTGTCGGGCTGGTCGACGTCGGGGATACCCTGCTCGACCGTGATGTCGCCGTAGTTCTCGGTGTCGCCGTATTCGGTCGCGAACACCGCGTAGCTGCCCGAGTCGCTGATCGGCGCGCCGTTGACGGTGATGCCGACTTCGTTGCCGCTGAAGCCGCGGATGTTGTAGTTGCCGTCGGCCAGACCGGTGACGTCGTCGGTCGAAGCATTCACGCCCGGAATGCTGCCGATCATCTGCGTGAAGTTGCTGCCGGGGGCGGCTTTGACTATCGCGTCGCGCGTGATCGTGGAAACCGCTTTCGGCGCCGTCTGGATCGACATCAGGCCACCGCCGAGCGACAGCGATTTGGCCGAAACCTCGATCGTCGACAGCTGCTGGCTGGCGCGCTGCGTATCGTTCGCCGTGGTGGTGTTGGAGGTGCTGGACGGGCTGACACGCTTGGCCTCGGTGGCGTCGGTCGACGTGTCGGGCGTCGATTGCGCTGCGGCGGCCAGTGCGATGAGTGAAGTCGACGAAAACAGAAGAATTTGCAATCCCAATCGTTTGGTCATTAGTTTTTTCTCGAGGCAATACAAAAATTTTCATCGCGCGTTAGAAAACCCGCACGAAAGTAGGAAGGAGACGAGGTTCCCGGCGAAACGGGCGAGTGACACGGCCCCGAAATCAGTCTACCGGCGGGGCGATGTCAGTTCCTTGACCGCACTTGTAAATTTTTTTTAGGAATTGTTAGCGCCGAGAGAAACCGCGCCCGATACCGGACGCTGATCAGTGCGGGGCCATGCGCAGGTACAAGGCCACGCCATCGAGGAACATCTGCACCGACAGCGCAATCAGCAGCATGCCCATCAGACGTTCCAGCGCGGTGAGCACGCTTTGTCCGAGCAGTCGGAACAGGTAGGTCGAAGACAGCAGAATCAGCGCCGTTGCAAGCCACGCGCAGAACAGCGCGATGCTCCAGTCCGCCGTACGACCGGGCGCCGAATTCGTCAGCAACATCACCGCGGCCATCGCCGACGGACCAGCCACTCCGGGAATCGCCAGCGGAACGATGAACGGTTCGACACCTTGCGCGCCGCCAAATATGCCGTCGCGGGGCGGAAAGATCATCTTCACGCCGATCAGGAACAGCACGATACCGCCGCCGATGCTGATCGACTCGGGCCGCAACTGCAGCGCCTTGAGCACGTAACTGCCACCCAGCAGGAATGCGAACAGTGCGACAAGCGCGATGATCAATTCGCGGATCATCACGCGCCGACGCCGTTCCGGCGCGACATTGCGCAACAGGCTGAGGAACAGCGGGATATTGCCGAGCGGATCCATGATCAGGAACAGCAGCAGACCTGCCGACAACGTGCTCATCGAGTTTTCCATCGCGTCTCCCCGCGAAAGAATCAGGTGCTGCGCAGATCCAATACGTTGCCACGTGCCGCGGCGCCGTCGGCGCTCAGCAGATAGACGACGGCCGGTGCGATGTCGTCCGGCGGCGGAAGCTGCATCGTATTCTCGCCATAGTACGCCGCGCGCCGCAACGCGGTGCGCATCGGCGGCGGCAGCAGCGTGTGCACGCGCACCGGCGTGTTTTCCCATTCGTCGTGCAGGATCGCTGCAAGCGTTGTGACGGCGTTCTTCGAAACGCCATAACTGCCCCAGTGCGCGCGGCGCATGCGTTCCGGATCGTCGATGACAAACACGACGCTCGCGGCATCCGACTTCGCGAGCAGCGGTGCGCTGGCCTGCGTGAGCAGGAACGGCGCGGACACATTCACGTGCAGCGACTTCAGCCATTCGTCCGCCGCGATGTTCGCGGCCGGCCTCAGGCTGTCGAAATGCGCGGCGCAATGGACGATGCCGTCGAGCCTGCCGAATTCCTTTTCGATCGTCGCGGCGAGATCGGCGTAATCGTTCGCGGTGGCGCCGGACAGGTCCATCGGATAAATCGCCGGCTGTGCGCGGTGCAGCGCGGCGATGTCGTCGTAGATTTTTTCCAGCGGCCGCACCTTGCGGCCGAGCAGGATGACCGTCGCACCCGACGCCGCGGCGGCGAGCGCCGAGGCGCGGCCCAATCCGCCGGCGGCACCGGTGATCAGGACGACGCGGTCCCGCAACGCATCGGGCGATGCGAGCCACCCCGCGGGCAGCCGCGCGGCGGCGTCGGATTTCATCAGTTCTTGTGCACTTCCTGCACCATGCGGCCGAGTTCGCCGCTTTCGTACAGTTCCAGCGTGATGTCGCAGCCGCCGATCAGTTCTCCGTTGATGAAAAGCTGCGGGAACGTCGGCCAGTTCGAATAGCGCGGCAGGTTGGCGCGCACTTCAGGATCTTCCAGCACGTTCACCGACGTGAAATCCGCGCCGACGGATCGCAGCGCATGCGCGGTACGGCTGGAAAATCCACACATCGGAAACTGCGGCGTGCCCTTCATGAAAAGCACGATCGGAGAGGCGTGAACGGTTTGATTGATGCGGTCGAGTGTGTCCATGGGGATGCGATTGCGTGCATGCGCCACAGCGGCGCGCCGAGGCGCTTATTGTAACAGGCGAGCTGCGGCGATTCGTCCTATACTTTGCGTTCGCAGTGAGTGCCCAGGTCAACCAAGGAGAACCACATGGCCATCGAACTACCCCCTCTGCCGTGGGCGCGCGACGCCCTCGCCCCGCACATCTCGGCGGAGACCATCGACTATCACTACGGCAAGCATCACCAGACCTACGTCACCAACACCAACAACCAGATCAAGGGCACGGAGTTCGAGAATGCCGACCTGGTGACCATCGTGAAAAAGGCGCAGGGCGGACTGTTCAACAACGCCGCGCAGGTGTGGAACCACACGTTTTACTGGAACTGCCTGTCGCCAAAAGGCGGCAACGAACCTACGGGCAAGCTCGCCGATGCGATCAAGAAGGCGTTCGGCGGATTCGCGCAGTTCAAGGAAGAATTCACCAAGACCGCGGTCGGCACATTCGGATCGGGGTGGGCCTGGCTCGTGCAGCGTCCGGACGGCAGCGTGGCGTTGGTCAGCACCAGCAACGCGCAGACGCCGCTCACCGGCACCGACATTCCGCTGCTGACCTGCGACGTATGGGAACATGCGTATTACATCGACTACCGCAACGCGCGCCCGAAATATATCGAGGCATTCTGGAATCTCGCCAACTTCGATTTCGCCGCGAACCAGATGAAGTAGACGGAACTAGCGCTCCGCCGCGACGGCGCTCACTACGGGCGCCGTTTGTTTTTCACGGCCGAGCGCAATTCCGAGGCGCGACAGACGCGAACGCAGTTCGGCGTTGTCCGAGGCACAGATCGTCGCGTGTCCGACCTTGCGACCTTCGCGCGGCGATTTGCCGTAGTCGTGCCAGTAGGCGTGCGGTTCGGCCAGCACCGGTTTCGCATCCGGCAATTCGCCGATCCAGTTGAGCATCGCGCTGACGCCGCACGCCGAGGTATCGCCGAGCGGAAGTCCAAGCACGGCGCGCACGTGGTTTTCGAACTGGCTGCACACGGCGCCTTCGATGGTCCAGTGCCCTGAGTTGTGGACGCGCGGCGCCATCTCGTTGCCGAGCAGCTTGCCGTCGCGCACGAACAGTTCGAGTGCGAACACGCCGACGTAATCCAGGTGCTCGGCGATGCGCCGGGCATGGTGCGTGGCGACTTCGGCGAGTCCCGACGAATCCGGCGCCGGCGCCAGGCTCGCCGACAGGATGCCGTCGGCGTGCCAGTTCTGTACAAGTGGATAAGTGGAAAATGCACCATCCGCTGCGCGTACGGCGATGACCGACACCTCCCGATCGAACGGCACCCATGCCTCGAGGATCGACGGCGCGCCGGCCAGCGTTTCCCATGCCGCATCGACATCGCGTTCGCCACGCAGGCGAAACTGACCTTTGCCGTCGTAGCCGAGACGGCGCGTCTTCAAGACCGACGGCAGTCCGATCTCGCGCACGGCGTTGCGCAGATCGTCGACCGAATCCACTGTCGCGAACGCCGGCGTGTCGAGTCCGAGTTCGCGGAACATCGATTTCTCGGCGAGGCGATCCTGCGCCACCGACAACGCGCGCGGATTCGGCGACACGCGTGTGTGCTCGGTGAGCCACTGCGCGGTATCGGCGGGAACGTTCTCGAAGTCGAACGTGGCGACATCGATACCCGCGGCGAATTTCTCCAGCGCGTCGAAATCGCGCCAATCGGCGACGATCAGCGGCGCCACCTGCCCGGCGCACGCATCGGACACGTTGTCGACCACCAGAAAACGCACGCCGAGCGGCGCGCCCGCGAGCGCGAGCATGCGCGCGAGCTGGCCCCCGCCGAGGATGCCTATCGTCGACATGCAGTCGCCATCACTCGTCGCGCGGGTCGGGTTTGGCGAGCACGTGCTCGGTCTGCTCGCTGCGGAACTTCGCCAGACGCGCGGCGACATCTGAGTCGGTCGAGGCGAGCATCGCCGCGGCGAACAGCGCCGCGTTGCATGCGCCGGCCTTGCCGATGGCGAAGGTGGCCACCGGCACACCGCTCGGCATCTGCACGATCGAAAGCAGCGAGTCCAGGCCATTGAGCGTATGCGACTGCACCGGCACGCCGAGCACGGGCACGGTCGTCTTCGCCGCGAGCATGCCGGGCAGGTGCGCCGCGCCGCCCGCACCCGCGATGATCGCGCGCAGCCCGCGCGACTGCGCCGAAGATGCGTATTCGAACAGCAGATCCGGCGTGCGGTGCGCGGAGACCACGCGGACCTCGTGCGCGATGCCGAGGCGTTGCAGCATTTCGGCGGCATGCTGCAGCGTTTCCCAGTCCGAACGCGAACCCATCACCACGCCGACGTGCGCCTGAGTGCGCTCAGAGTTCATGGCCTGTGCCCCTTAAAACGACTATTCTAGGCGCAACTTCTTCGCAATCCCACCCGATGGACAAGCGTCTGCTCGACATCCTCTGCTGCCCGGCCACGAAGGTGCCGGTGCGGCCGCTCGCCAAGTCGGAACTGGACACGCTCAACCGCTCCATCGCCGCCGGCGGCGTGCAGACGGTGCAACACGCGCCGGTCGCCAGCGCACTTCAGGCGGGGCTGATCACCACCGACGGCAAGTTGATTTATCGCATCGAAGACGATATTCCAGTGATGCTGGCCGACGAAGCCATCGCGACACTGCAGTTGAGCGATTTCGCCGCCGTCCGGTGATGCGGCGACTGCCGCTCGTCTGCGGCGCGCGACATCTGATCGGCCCGTTTACCGTCATGTTGCCGCACTGTGCGTGGATTCACACTTTGCTACGCGCAGGGAATTATGCTTGCATTGGCAGGAAGTATGCGTAGCGGTTTCGTGTCCGCGATTATTTTGTAGCGATTCTCAGGTCCCCGGTCGATGAGCACGCCTAGCGACAACAATAAAATTGTCGATCTGCAACAGCGCCAGGCGAACGTGCTCGCCAGCCAGGATCGCGTAGGCGATTTGCTGAAGGTCGTTCGCGGTACCGCGCTCAAGCGCGTGCAGGCACTGGTCTCGACCCTGTTCGAGAACATCGACGACGCGCTGTTCGATCTGGCCGAGAAGGCCGAGAACAACGCCATCCAGACACAATACTTCGACGGCATGCGCGAAGTGCGCAAGAAACGCCAGCTCGTCGAGCGCCTGTTCCAGGAACAGCTCAGCAAGATCTTCAACGAGTTCGCCGCAGGAAAGATGCAGTCCAATCGCGGCGATGCGTCCGGTACCGGTGCGGCGGGCGATCTTTCGCTGGTCGACGACAAGGAACTGGAAGAATCACTCGCCATAGCCAGCACAGTGGCCAAGGCCGAGAACCGGCTGTCGCGGCCGCTCTATGCGGTGAACCAGCGGCTGTCGGTACTGCTCGGCGGCGCCAGGGTCGAGGATGCGACCAATCCGATCGCGCCCGCACCGCTGTGCCAGGCGTTCCGATTCTCGATGCGCGAGATGGAACTCAACCTGCAGACGCAGCTCATCATCTATAAATTGTTCGACCGCTACGTCATGGCCGGACTCGACGGCTTGTACGAAGAAGTCAACGAAATCCTGATCCAGGCCGGCGTGCTGCCGCAGATTCGCCACACGGTTGCCGGCCTCGGGCATCGTCCTGGGCGGCCGATGCCGCAGGGCGGAGCGCTGCCGCCGCCGGGCGCGATGCAGGATCAGCAAGGCCAGTTGCTTCCCGAGCAGGGCTACGGCAGTTACGGACAGAGTTACGGCGCGCAGTACGATCAGGCGGCCGCACAACTGCAGGCCGAAATCTACAACACGGTGCGCAGCCTGCTGGCGAGCCGACGGCCGAGCGGCGAGATTTCCGACTACGCGCTGGCGCAGAACCTGCCGCCCGGCATGGCGCCGCCGGTGCTGGCGCCGACGGAACTGCTGTCCGCGCTGACGCTGCTGCAGAACCAGGCGATGATGGCGCAGACGCACGCCTCCACGGCGGCCGATGCAGCCGTCACCGTACAGCAGATCAAGCAGGAACTGCTCGATCAGGCCACCAAATTCCACGGCACTGACAAAGCGCACGTCGCCAGCGCCGACGAAGACACGATCGATCTGGTCGGCATGCTGTTCGAATTCATCCTGCAGGACCGCAACCTGCCGCCGCAGATGCAGGCGTTGCTCGGGCGTCTGCAGATTCCGTTTCTCAAGGTCGCGATTCTCGACAAGCACCTGTTCGCGCAGAAGGCGCACCCGGCGCGTCAACTGCTCGACAGCATGGCGCAGGCGAGCATGGGCTGGTCCGAAGAATCCGATCGCGACCACCGTCTGTACGACAAAGTGAAGAGCACCGTCGAAGCGCTGCTCAAGGATTTCGACGACGACCTCACCGTCTTCGACCGCACGCGCAAGGATTTCGAGACCTTCCTCGACAGCAACAAGAAGCGCGCCGATCTCGCCGAACAGCGCGCCGCCGAAGCCACGCGTGGCCGCGAGAAACTGCACGCGGCGCGGCGTCAGGCGGCCAAGGAAGTCCTCAAGCGCGTCGACGGCCGCGAGCTGCCGGACATCGTGCACAGCGTGTTGACGCGGCCGTGGGCGAACTATCTGGTACTCACGCTGCTGCGCCAGGGTGAGGATTCCAACGAATGGCGCCATGCGCTGCGGTTCGCCGACGAGTTCGCCTGGAGTGCGGAGCCCAAGGTCACCGACGCGGACCGCACGCGCCTGAAAGGCCTGCTGCCCGCGCTCGAAAAAGGTTTGCGGCACGGTCTGGCGACCGTCGCCTACCACGAGAACGACGTCAAGCAATTGATGGTCGAACTCAACGCGTTCTACCGCAACCTGCTGCAGGGCGACTCGGCCGCTACCACCACGGTGTCCAGCGGCAATGCGGCCAACGAGGAGGAAGGCGGTTTCGAGATCGTCGGCACGGCGGTCGCTACAGCGGCGGCGGTGGAAAGCCCGATCGAAGATCCGGGCTTGCACGAGGAAGAAGACTCCGCCGACGCGCATTATCCCGACGACGACGGATGCCTCAAGCAGGCGCGCGAGATGAAGGTCGGCACGTGGGTCGAATTCACCGACGCGCACTCCGGCAACAAGGAGCGCGCGAAACTGTCGTGGATCAGCCCCATCAGTTCGAAATACCTGTTCGTGAACCGCAAGGGACTCAAGGTCTCCGACAAGACCGTGTTCGCACTCGCCGCCGAAATCCGTCGCGGCCATGCCGTGGTCCTCGAGGAAGTGCCACTATTCGACCGTGCGCTCGATGCCATCGTCGAACGTCTCAAGGCCGCGCACGCCGCACCGAACGACGCCGGCGAGCCCGAACCTGTCTGACCACGTCCGTCTGACCGCCACGCACGGCTATACTGACGTGCGCCGTCGCGACTGTCAGGCAAGTGCATGCCCATCGAAGCACCGAATCCGAATGTCGTCCGTCGCGATGTGCAGCGTGCGCTCGACGAAGACATCGGCAGCGGCGACGCCACCGCCGATCTGTTGCCCGCCGACGCCATCGCCAGCGCGCGCGTGATAACGCGCGAAAGCGCGATCATTGCCGGAACGGCGTGGTTCGATGCGTGTTTCGACCTGCTCGATCCGTCGTCGCGCGTGAAGTGGGAATGTCGTGACGGCGACCGCGTCGCCGCGAACGAAACATTGTGCTCGGTGAACGGCCTGGCGCGCGCATTGGTCAGCGGCGAGCGCTGCGCGTTGAATTTCCTGCAGGCGCTGTCCGGTACCGCGACGACCACCGCGCGTTACGTCGAAGCGGTGCGCGGCACGTCGGCACGCATCCTCGACACGCGCAAGACGCTGCCCGGCCTGCGCATCGCACAGAAATATGCGGTGCGCTGCGGCGGCGGCGGCAATCACCGCATCGGTCTTTTCGACGCGATGCTGATCAAGGAAAACCACATCGCCGCGGCGGGCTCGCTCGGCGGCGCCGTGTGCGCGGCGCGCGAGCGGCATCCGGATCTGCCGCTCGAAGTGGAAGTGGAGAACTTCGACGAATTGCGCGAGGCGCTCGCGGCCGGCGTTGATCGCGTAATGCTCGACGAATTCTCGATCGAGGATATTCGTCGCGCCGTCACGGAAGTCGGCGGCCGCACCAAGATCGAAGTATCCGGCGGCGTGAATCTGGAATCGTTGCCCGCGCTCGCCGCGACTGGCGTGGACTTCATCTCGATCGGCGCCCTGACCAAACATATCCGCGCGATCGACCTGTCGATGCGGATCGTCGTCGAACCCTGACAAAAAAATTCAGACGCGATAACCGTGCATCACGCCTGCGAAAGCCGAGTCTTCGGTGCAGGGTGCGGTGCGCTGTTGTGTACCGCGACGCGTCGTCGCTACGCGACGAGATCGATTGTCAGTTTGCGGCGTGTCTCTGCGACACCAACGATGGTTTGAGAAAGCGGTGATCGCGCGCAGGAAGCGCGCGGTCCGCAGCGAGCATCAGGGACGTGCTCTCTGCGGACAACTCCCTCAGTGAACGACAAAGGTGCTTTCTTTGGTGACTTTCTTTGCACCGGCAAAGAAAGTTACCCGCTGGCCGCAGGACAGCGGAAGCTCTTGCTCATAAGGCCTAAAAAGGCAAAGTCACTGAATTCCCGCTTTCGCGGGTGCGCAAGGAAAGTAAACCCTCAGCCTTCTCGTGCCAGCGCGAGCGGGAGAAAACTCAGATCTCGCCGAAATATCGCAACAACACCAGCGCGCCAACACCGATCACTACCACTGCCGCGATGATCCACAACATCGCCGCCGACCCACCTTTCTTCGGCGTCGCAGCCGCCGTCTGGACAGCGGCAGCTTGCGCGTGAGCGTGCGCCTCGGCCGTCGGCGAAACGAGCAGGAAGCGGATCGTGTCCAGACGCAATTCGTCGTTGCCTTTCATCATCGCGCTGCCATGCACGCGCTGGTTGTTGACGAACGTACCGTTGGCCGAACCGAGGTCTTCGACCATCACACCCGTCGGCGTGACCTGCAGCTTGGCGTGGTGACGGGAGATTTCGTCCGTGGCAATCGCGATGTCGCAGTCGTGGTTGCGGCCGATCGTCATCGAGCCGACGACGGCGTAGGTTTTCCCGAAGGTCGGTCCCGACACGCCGCGCAGCATGAATTTCGGCAGCGCCATGCGCACGCGCGTTCGACCGTCGTCGCCTGTGGCGGCGACCGGCGGCGACATCGGTTTGCGCGGCGGCGGCGGCGTGGCTTTTTCCGACGCGACCACGCGGCAACCGACCTTGGCGAACAGCACCAGATCGCCCGGCTTGATCGGCGTCTCCGCCGTGATCTGCTTTCCGTTGAGAACAGTCACCGCCTGCGCGTCGACCGGCTTCACCGTGGCGTTCTCGCCATGCGAGTGCAGCACGCAGTGGCGCAACCCGATGCCGGGTGCGGCCAGCATGATCTGGCAGTCCGCTCCGCTGCCGACGAAAACATCGCCATCGCGGAGTTCGACCGGCTCGTGTTCGCCGTTGGGGAAAAGCAGCTTCATCGACTCACCTTCCTGGAGCGTCGCGGGCAAGGGTACCCGCGTGGTCCCTACTTTTCCATATCGCGCACGACGCGGAAACCCACCGTGTTCAGCGCGACGTCGGCGCCGTAGGTATCACTGAAGGTAACTGACTCGCGCGGCGGCGACAACCAACTGCGGCCTTTGACCAGGAAATCGCGACAGCGGCTGCCGACGTCGGCGGCCGTGCCGTTGCCGCAGGCGCCTACCCAGGTGCGTACGTTGCCGTCGATGTCGGCGATGCCGCCGGCGACGCCGCCGAAGTGGCCGACAGGCGAGGTGCCGGCGAAGCCGTCATCGCAATCGGCGCCGTCGTGGCTGTCGAATTTCTTGTCGAACGACGCATCGGCAAGGTTGGACTTGCATGCGCCGCTCGGTGCCTTGCGCGCGACGCTGTCGAATTCCGCCGCCGTCATCAGCCGATAGTGCTTGCCGGTCTGCTTGCTCAGCCACTGTGCGTAGGCGGCCGCCTCACCCCAACTTACGCAGACGACCGGATGAGTGTCGTCCTGCACCACATCGGGATTTTCCCAACCGCGTTTTTTCGACGAGCGGAACACCGATTCGCGATCGCGGCAGGAGATGCTTTCGTTCTCGAACTGCGACTTGCCACCCGCATTCCAGAAACGGCGGAACTCGCCGCGCGTAACGTCATGCTTGGCCATCGCAGCGCGCGAATCGATGACCACCATTTCCGGTCCCTGACCGTCGCCCATCTTGTCGCGGAACGCGAAGCCGGGTTCACCGATGGTGGCGACGTACTTCAATCCTTCTTTCGCGCCGTCGCTGTCGGGATCGAGCTGCTGCGCTTTTTCGTACGCCGCCTTGGCCGCAGCTTTGTCGCCGGCGGCGGCGGCGGTTTTGCCCTGCGCGATGAACGGCGCGGCTGCGGACTGGCGCGCCTGGGCGATGATCTTCGGCACCTCGGTATCGTCGGGCATGCTCTTGCCCACGTCGGCGGCGCTTTTCAGATAGCGGTCGTACGCGGCGAGATCGCCTGTCGCGCGATTCTTCTCGGCGATGTCGACGTAACGCTTGGCGATGTCGACGATACCCTGCCGTACCTGCTTGTTCTTCGGATCGAGCTTGAGTGCCGTCTGGTAACGCTCGAGCGCGTTGTTTCCGGGTGGAGTAGTGAGACGCTGCGCGGCGAAATCGATACGCGCCAGACGCACCGCTTCGTTGACCGGATCGACCACCGTCGGCAGATCGGCCAGTTGCACCTGATCGGCCGCCGCTTGCGCGTCGGACGCCTCGACGGCATCCATCGCGGTCGACGGACTCTGCGCATTCGGCGGTGGTGTCTCGGTCGGCGCCGGGGTCGGCGTTGAGGTCGTCGTGACGGCGGGCGGTTCGCTCGGCGGCGCGGTGGGTGACGCACTCGGCGGCGCGGATGTGGGCGTCGGCGTTTGCGCGGCGGGTACCGACGCTTGCGCGGTCGGCGCCGCGCGCGGCGTCGAGCGGCGCGCGAACATCGCGAATCCGATCAGGCCGACACCGATCAAAACGATGAACACGGGCCACCAGCGCATCAGTCCGGCCGACGGTTTCTTGTCCGCGACCGGCTTCGGCGTCGCGGGTGCCGTTGCGTTCGGGGCGCGTGTGCTGTTCGATGGAGTCGGCGTCGAGCGTGGAACCTTCGTCGCTACATCGGCGCCGGCCGGGCGCGCCGCAGGCATCGAAACCAGCGTCGTCGCCGCCGGCGCGGGACGCGGTGCGGGCGCGGGCGCCGACGCGGCATCGTCGCGGAACAATGTCGCGTATTGCGGCACGGCGCCGGCCAGTCCTTCGAGGAATTGCTCGGTGTCGTTGAAGCGGTCTTTCGGATCCTTCGCCAGCGCGCGATCGATCAACGGCTGCCAATGCGCCTTTTCCGCCGGCAGACGCGGCACCGGCTCGAACACGTGCGCGTAGGCGACGGCGAATCCGTCGGCGCCGTCGTAAGGCGGCTTGCCGACGAGTCCGTAGTAGGTGAGCACGCCGAGGCTGTAGATGTCCGAACGCGCATCGACATCGCCGCCGCGCGCCTGTTCCGGACTCATGTAATGACTGGTGCCGACGGAGAATCCGGCGCTGGTGATGCGCGAGCCCGAAGCCGCGGCGAGCGCGATGCCGAAATCGGTGAGGACCGGATTGTTGTTGGCGTCGTACAGGATGTTGCCGGGCGCGACGTCGCGATGCACGTAGCCGCGCTGATGCGCGTAGCCGAGCGCCCGGGCCACACCGGCGATGGCGATGACCAGATCGCGCTCCTCGATGCCGCGCTTGACGCGGCCGGCGAGATCGCCGCCCGGCAGGTATTGCATCGAAAAATAATGCAGCTGGTTCGCGGTCACGCCGACGTCGTACACGGCGACGATGTTCGGGTGCGCAAGCGAAGCGAGCATCCGCGCTTCCTGCAGGAAGCGTTTGGAGAAAGTGGGATCGGCGGCAAGCGCGGGCGACATCACCTTGAGTGCTACTTCGCGTTCGAGCGAGGTCTGCATAGCCAGGTGCACGGTAGCCATGCCACCCACCCCGATCTCTCGCTTGATTACATAGCCGGGGATGTCGATCACCTGCCCGCCCACCCTGTTTCACTCATGAGACCGGGGCATTGTAACGAATTCGGCTCCGAGCGCAGCCGTGACGCGGCTTTTGGCCATTGTTTTGGCCGCACACTGCCCGCACACTGGCGGGCATGGTCGATGCGCTCGGTCCGTTCATTCTCGTGCTGCTCGCGATCTATGTCTGGCAGGCGGCTTTGCGTGCCAAGGAGCGCGCGCGGCAGTTCGCGCAGACGCTTTGCAGCGGAGCACACGTGCAACTGCTCGATCAGACGGTGTCTTTGCAGCGCCTGCGCATTCGACGCGGCGACGACGGCCGCCTGCACTGGCTGCGCCGCTATCGCTTCGAATTGAGCACCAACGGCTCGGACCGCCATCACGGGTCACTCGACCTGAGGCAGGATCGTCTCGTCGCGCACAGCCTGCCGTTACTGGATGGCAATACGGTCGACATCCTCGAACCCGCCCCGCGTTCCACCGTCGTCGCTTTTCCGCGGCGTCCCGCTTCGCACTGAGATCACTTCACCACGCGCAGGTGCGATCCCTTCTTGCCGGCGGATTCGTCGACATTCGGTCCGGGCGGCGTCGGCGGCTGGTTCTCGGCAGGGAACATCATGCCCTGCCCGTTTTCGTGCGCGTAAATGGCAAGCAGGCTCGCCATCGGCACTTCGACCGACTGGCTCACGCCGGAAAAGCGCGCGACGAACCGCACGCGATCCTGACCCAGTTCCAGTTGCGCCACTGCGCGTGCAGCGACGTTGAGCACGACACGCCCGTCCTTGATCGCACTTTTCGGTACCTGCACGCCGGGCGCGGCGGCGTCGACCAGGATGTACGGCGTCAGTCCGTTGTCGCTGATCCAGTCGTACATCGCGCGCAGCAGATAGGGACGGTTCGACGTCATGCTGACGTTGCCGGTCATCGGTTGCACTCGCTGATCATGTGTCTCGCAGCGCCTTTTCTTCCGCCGTCAGGCTGCGTGTGAATCCCGGATTGCGGAAGATGCGGTCGCCGTAGTCGTTGATGACATGGGCCTCGCGCGGCAGCACCACACCGAGCGACGGCAGACGCCAGATGAGCGGCACCAGCGCGCAATCGGCCAGACTCAGTTCCGCGTTGAGGAAGAATTTCGCGGCCTTGAACAGGGGCAGGCTCGACAGCAGCGCGTCGCGCAAGCGTTTGCGTGCGCCTTCGGCCGGCCGGCCACCGGCTTCGATCTGCTCGACGAACGGCAGCCAGTCTTTTTCGATGCGCACGATCGCCAACCTCAGTCGCGCGCGCGACAGCGGATCGACCGGCATCAGCGGCGGATGCGGATAGCGCTCGTCAAGGTATTCGCATATGACGCTGGTGTCGTATAAAACGAGGTCGCGATCGACCAGCGTGGGAATCGTGTTGTAGGGATTCAGGTCGAGCAGGTCTTCCGGCGGCGATTGCGGATTCACCTGCACCAGGTCGTAGACGACGCCTTTCGCCGCGAGCACCAGACGCACACGGTGGCATTGCGCATCGTTGTTTGCCGAGTACAGCGTAAGAATCGTGCGCGATCGTTGACTCAAGGCCATAACGGCTCCTCACGCCCCCACGAGGTGCGGACCCGGCACATTGGTCACACCCTCCCTGTCATCGAATGTACACCGCGGCGAGTAAAGCGCCTAGCCCCGCCGGACAAATGGCTGCATCCAAGGCACCGGTGCGCGATAGCGGGGGCGGAACGGGATGTGGGCAGGACGGGCGCGATGAATTGCGCCGGTACGGAGGAATCGGTTTCGCGTAGGGCGCGACTTATCGCGCCCGCGAAGTTCAATGCACGTCTTTCCAATATTCGTGCTTGAGCAGCCACGCCAGGAAGGTGAAAAACGCAAGGTACAGCACGACCCACAGGCCCGTCGCTTCGCGCGCGAGCGCGGCGGGCTCGCCCGCGTAGGCGAGGAAAGCGGTGATGTCGCGGGCGGTATCGTCGAAAGCGGCTTCGCTTTGCTTTCCTGGACTGGCGAGAGTGAGCTTCTCGACCTTCGGCTCTTCGCCCGGCTTGGCTTGCGTCAGCACGGCGCGCTGCGTGCCCTGCAATTCCCACAGCACGTTCGGCATCGCGACGTTCGGGAATACGGTGTTGTTCCAGCCGCTTGGGCGCGACGGATCCAGATAGAACGATTTCAGATAGCTGTAGATCCAGTCCGGACTCTTGGCGCGCGCTTCCAGAGATAGATCCGGCGGCGTTTTGCCGAACCATTGCGCGGAATTGGCTTCCGGCATGTTGGTCGTAACCTGATCGCCGATCTTCGCGCCGGTGAAAGCGAAACTCGACAGCGTTTCTTCCGGTGTCAGCTTCAGGTCTTCGCTCAGGCGCGAATAGCTCATGTACTTGAGCGAATGGCAGCCCGAGCAGTAGTTGAAGTAGATGCGCGCGCCGCGCTGCACGGAACCGAGGTTCTCGACGCGCACGTTCGCCGGCGTCAGTCCCTGCGCTTCCTGCGCCTGCACCGACGCGCAACTCAACAGACCGAGCGCGAGCAGGAAGCCGAAACGTTGTCTGATCACGAAGTTAAGCATGAGTGGTCACCCGTTCCGGAACGGCTTTGGTTCTTTCCTTGCCAAAATACGTGTACGCCCACAGGAAAGCGAAGAAGCCGAAATAGATCATCGTGAGTGTGCGGCCGAAAAAGTTTTCGATGAACGTCACATCGGCATTCGCGCCGAACAATTCCGGAATCCATTCGGTGGTCTTGCCCGCGCCGATCGAGCCGAGCAGGACAAATGCCACGGCGAATATGCCGAGCGCGATCTTGAAACCGAGACCGCGATACCGGATCGACTTCACCTTGCCGCGATCCAGCCACGGCACCAGGAACAGCACCACGATCGAGGCGAACATGAAGAACACGCCCAGCCCTTTGCTCGGGATCACGCGCAGGATCGCGTAGAAAGGCGTGAAGTACCAGACCGGTTTGATCTCCGCGGGCGTCACGAGGTTGTTGGCCGGGATGAAATTATCGTTCTCCAGGAACCAGCCGCCGAGCGTGGGCTGGAAGAAGATGATGAACGCGCAGATGATCAGGAAGAAACCGACGCCGAACAGATCCTTCACCGTGTAATACGGATGGAAGCGGATGCCGTCCACCGGATGACCGGCAGCGTCCTTGGGACCCTTCTTGATTTCCACGCCGTCGGGATTGTTCGATCCGACTTCATGCAGCGCGGCGATGTGCAGCACGACGAGCAGCAGCAAAACGAGCGGCAGCGCGATCACATGCAGCGCGAAGAAACGGTTGAGCGTGGCGTCGGCCGGATTGAAGTCGCCCATGATCCACTGCACAAGCGCGTCGCCGATGAACGGTATCGCGCCGAACAGGGAAATGATCACCTTCGCGCCCCAGAACGACATGTTGCCCCACGGCAGCACGTAGCCCATGAACGCTTCGGCCATCAGCGCGAGGAAGATCAGCATGCCCATCAGCCATACCAGCTCGCGCGGCTTCTTGAACGAGCCATACATCAGCCCGCGGAACATGTGCAGGTACACAACGATGAAGAACATCGACGCGCCCGTGGAATGCATGTAGCGGATCAGCCAGCCCCACTGCACGTCGCGCATGATGTATTCGACGGAGTCGAACGCGGTCGCTGCGCCCGGCTTGTAGAACATGGTGAGAAATATGCCGGTGAGGATCTGGTTGACCAGCACCAGCAGCGCGAGCGAACCGAAGTAGTACCAGAAGTTGAAATTCTTCGGCGCGTAGTACTCGGTCATGTGCTTGCGGTACACGGGCATCATGCCCGGCGCGCGCTCCTGCACCCAGTTGCCGATCGTTGTGAATACGTTTGCCATTAGGCCGCTCCCTCCGGATTCACGCCGATCATGATCTGCTTGTCGTTGACGAACTTGTACGGCGGAACGACCAGATTGGCCGGCGCCGGAACACCCTGGAACACGCGGCCGGCGATGTCATAGCGCGATTTGTGGCACGGACAGAAGAAGCCGCCTTTCCAGTCCGGATCGAAAGGTTCCGGCTTGATGTCCGGCACGAATTCAGGCGAGCAGCCAAGGTGCGTGCAGATGCCGATCACCACGAACCACTCGGGTTTCAGCGAACGGTCTTCGTTCTGCGCGTATTTCGGCTGCTGGTCGGCTTCGGACTTCGGATCCTTCAGGCGCGTGTTGACTTGCGGCAACGTCGCCAGCAATGCGGGCGTGCGATTGATGATCCACACCGGCTGACCGCGCCAGGCGATCGAGATGCGCTGACCGGGTTCCACTTTGCTGATATCGGCGAGCACCGGGGCGCCCGCGTTCTTCGCGCGCTCGCTCGGCTCCCACGACTTGACGAAGGGCACGATCGCCGCCAGCGCTCCCACGCCGCCGACTACCGACGTTGTCGCCGTCAAAAACCGTCGACGCCCCCGATCTACTCCGCCCTGATCCACGACGTCATTCGCCATCTCAACTCCGCGTCAACGTAAACTTGTCGAAAGTGCAATTGGGGCGATGAAGCTTCCCCAAAAATCATGTTAGTTTAACGAAGCACCCGGCGGCAGACAATGAATTCGATGTCGGCGCCGACCTCCCCACGCCGATGTCGTGGGCCGGTTTGTCGGATGCTGTCATCGGATTCGACCGCGACGCGCGCATTTCCCTTTTTCCATCCGGCTGCCGAATGAGAACCGTTTACCGCATCAGCATCTTCGTGGCCCAGTGCATCACGCTCGGACTGGCCGCGGCGTTCATCGCCACGATCGTCTCGCCATCGCTGGTGGGCCGCCTGCGGGAGGCGATCGCACCGGGGTCCACGCCGCCGCCGGTGGTCACGCAGAGCGCGCCGGACCGCCCCGCGCCGACGCCGAGCGAAAACGAACGCGACGACGACGTGGTCACGGTGTCGTATTCGAAAGCGGTGGCGCATGCGGCACCATCGGTGGTCAACATTTATGCGAACAAGGTGGTCACGCAGCAGCAATATCTGGTTCCGAGCAACCCCGCGTTCCAGCGGGTGTTTCCCGGTATCGCCGTCGGGCCGCCGACCAAGCGGCCGACGCAGAGTCTGGGTTCCGGCGTGATCGTGAGCGCCGACGGCTATGTCCTGACCAACAATCACGTCATCCAGGGCGCGGAAGAAATCGCCGTCGTGTTGTACGACGGCCGCGTCGTCAACGCGCGCGTCATCGGCAGCGATTCGGAAACCGATCTGGCGGTGCTCAAGATCGATGCGCCGAACCTGCCGAGCATCACGATTGCCGACAAAAATCCGCTCAACGTCGGCGACGTGGTACTCGCCATCGGCAATCCGTTCGGCATCGGTCGCACGGTGACGATGGGCATCGTCAGTGCGCTCGGGCGGCAGTTGAACAAGTCGGTGTACGAGGATTTCATCCAGACCGACGCGGCGATCAATCGCGGCAACTCCGGCGGCGCGCTGGTGAACGCCTACGGCGAACTGGTCGGCATCAATTCCGATGTGCTCGCGCCCGGGCAGAACGTGGGCATAAGTTTCGCCATTCCGGTGGCGACAGCGAAGAGCGTGCTCGACCAGATCGTCGCGCACGGCAAGGTGATCCGCGGCTGGATCGGTGCGGAGTATGCGGACGTGAATTCGTTGCAGAACACCGGCATGACGCACGGCGTGGCTGTGCTCGGGATTTACGAGAACAGTCCCGCCGCGAAAGCGGGATTGCGCGCCGGTGACATCCTCACCAGCATCGACGGCGAGCCGATCGCAAACCAGCTCGAACTGCGCAACAAGGAAGCGGCGCTGCCGCCCGGCACGACGGTGAAACTCGCCGGCACGCGCAACGGCAAGGATCTCACGTTGTCGGTGACGCTGGCCGAGCGGCCGCAGCGTCAGACGAACGGTTGATCGAAAGCGCGGCTGATCAGGAACGCGGCGGCGTGGCGGCCGCGGTGGCGGTCACGGTCGCATTGGCCGCGCCGTAGCGCTGGCGCAGTTGCGCGACGCGCTGCACGTAAACCTGGGTTTCGTCGAATGGCGGTACACCTTTATACTTCTGCACATTTTGCGCACCGGCATTGTATGCCGCCGCGGCGAGCTTTTCGTCGCCGTTGAACTGCTTGAGCAGCATGGCCAGATATTGCGTGCCGCCACGGATGTTCTGGTTGGCATCGAAGGGATTGTTCACCGCCATGTCCGACGCGGTGCCCGGCATGAGCTGCATCAACCCTTGCGCGCCTTTCAGCGACACCGCGTTCGGATTGAATGCCGACTCGGCGTGGATCACCGCGCGCACCAGCGCCGGGTCGACGCCGAATTCATTCGCCGCCGCCGCGATCTGGTCATTGAAGGCGTTGACGTTGAGCGGCGTGTGCGAAAAGTCCACGGTCGAATGCACGTTGCACGCGTAACACGTCGCCATGTAAGTGAAGAGTACCTGATAGGCGCCGCGATCCGGACGCACGTTGGTGTACTCGGTGATGCCGTTGGATTTGGCGACTTTGTAAACGGCGCCGCGGCGTATTTCGTTAATGGGCGCAGCGGCGTCGGGCGTGTTGCCGCCTTCCTGCGTGGTCACCGAGCCGAGCGCCGCATCGCCGGGAGCGGTGCGATAGTCCGTGCGCGCCTGCGGGTTCTTCGGCACGCTCGCCGCCGACACCGGTTTCTCGTCGGCATACGACGACACCTGCTCACAATGCTTGAACGTGCCCGGTGTGTTGGTGAACGCGATCTGCCCGTTCGGGCCGGCGCATTTGAACACCGCACCGGCGTGCGCGACGGTGCCTGCCAGGATCAGCACGAGAGGCAGCAGCGTGCGCAGCAGACGCATTGTGGCGGAGCGTGACTTCATAGGACAGGACAGCTAGACGACCCAAGTTTCTGACAGGAAAAACAATTTGCCAAGTGCATCGGCGTTAAGCCCGCTATTTCGGCCGACAGGTGGCTGAATTGAGGGCTGGCGGGGCAAAACGCCGCGAAATCGGCGAAAAACCTAGCCCGCACTACGACATAGCCGTAAAATACGAAGTTCCCATCGTTTCCTTTCGCATCGGTCCGCGATGTCTGGCAAGCTTTTCATCAAAACCCACGGTTGTCAGATGAACGAGTACGACTCGGCCAAGATGGTCGACGTGCTCGCGGCCTCGCACGGCCTGGAGTTGACGCAGAACGAGGCCGAGGCCGACGTCATCCTGATCAATACCTGCTCGATCCGCGAGAAGGCGCAGGAGAAGGTATTCTCGCAACTCGGCCGGTGGCGTGAGTTGAAACAGGCCAATCCGAATGTCGTGATCGGTGTCGGCGGCTGTGTGGCGAGCCAGGAAGGTGAGGCCATCGTGAAACGCGCGCCATTCGTCGATCTGGTGTTCGGGCCGCAGACGTTGCACCGCCTGCCGCAGATGATCGAAGCGCGCCGCGCGACGAAAAAACCGCAAGTCGACATCTCGTTCCCGGAAATCGAAAAATTCGACCACCTGCCCGAGCCGCGCAAGGAGGGACCGAGCGCGTTCGTCTCGATCATGGAAGGCTGCTCGAAATATTGTTCGTACTGTGTCGTGCCGTACACGCGCGGCGAGGAAATCAGCCGGCCGTTCGACGACGTGATCGCAGAAATAGCATCGCTTGCCGATCAAGGCGTGCGCGAGATCAATCTGCTCGGCCAGAACGTCAACGCGTATCGCGGCGCGATGCACGACGGCTCGGTCGCCGATTTGGCCGTGCTCATCCATACCATCGCCAGCATCGATTCGATCGGCCGCATTCGTTTCACGACCTCGCATCCGCTCGAATTTTCCGATTCGCTGATCGAGGCGTACGCGAACGTGCCGAAGCTCGCGAATTATCTGCATCTGCCGGTGCAGGCAGGTTCCGACCGCATCCTCGCCGCGATGAAGCGCGGCTACACGACGCTCGAGTTCAAGCAGAAGATCCGCAAGCTGCGCAAGGTGCGGCCGGATATTTCGATTTCCACCGATTTCATCGTCGGATTTCCCGGCGAAAGCGACGTCGATTTCGAACAGACCATGAAGCTGATCGACGACATCGGCTTCGATCAGAGTTTCAGTTTCATTTTCTCCAAACGTCCGGGCACGCCGGCGGCGAACCTGCCCGACGACACGAGCGACGACGCGAAGCATGCGCGCCTGGCGCGTCTGCAAAACGCCATCAATGCAAACGCCCGACGCATCAACGAAGCGATGGTCGGCTCGGTTCAAACCGTTCTCGTCGAAAAACCGAGCCGGAAAAACGCGAACGAAATGACCGGCCGCACCGAGAACATGCGCTACGTGAATTTTCCCTGCGACGTCCGCATGGTCGGGCAATTCGTCGATGTCGAGATCACGCAGGCGATGGCCAACTCGCTGCGCGGACGCGTTCGCGCGCCGCTCGCGGCGATTGCCTGAGCGCGGCTTGATTCAACCGCGTCGACACGCCATCTCTCCCGCATGACTGAATTGAAACAGCACGATTTCGTCCTCGAACCGGACGACATGGAACGTCTGGCCAACTTGAACGGGCCGTTCGATGAACATCTGCGCCAGATCGAGCTGCGTCTGGGTGTGGAGATCGCCAATCGCGGCAATGTCTATCGCGTCAGCGGCGCTGAGGACTCGGTGAAACTGGCCGATCGCGTGATCCACGATCTTTACGACGCGACGCAAAATGAAACACTGACCGGTTCGCAGATTTCGCTGCGCCTTTCGGAATCCGGCGTCGAGGCTCTCGAAGCGAAGTCGGCCGATGGCGCGCAGCAGGTGGCCGTCAAGGTGAAGCGCGGCACGATACGTGGCCGCGGACCGAACCAGGCGAAGTACCTGCATGCGATCGCGCGGCACGACATCAATTTCGGCATCGGTCCCGCGGGCACGGGCAAGACGTATCTTGCCGTTGCGATGGCCGTCGAGGCGCTGAACGAGAATCGCGCGCAACGATTGATCCTGGTGCGACCGGCGGTCGAGGCCGGCGAAAAACTCGGCTTCCTGCCGGGCGATCTCACGCAGAAGGTCGATCCGTACCTGCGTCCGCTGTACGACGCGCTGTACGAGATGATGGGCATCGACAAGGTCACGCGACTGATCGAGCGCAATGTGATCGAGATCGCGCCACTGGCCTATATGCGCGGCCGCACGCTCAACGATTCGTTCGTCATCCTCGATGAAGCGCAGAACACGACCACCGAGCAGATGAAGATGTTCCTCACCCGCATCGGTTTCGGCTCGGTGGCGGTGGTAACCGGCGACGTGACGCAGATCGATCTGCCCAAGCACGTCAAATCCGGACTGCGCGACGCCATCGACGTGCTGCGCGATGTCGAGGGCATCAGTTTCACGTTCTTCACCGCGCGCGACGTGGTGCGTCACCCGCTCGTGCAACGCATCGTGCGCGCCTACGAAAGCCGCGATCAGGCCGGCGATGGGTCGATCAGCGCGTGAGCGCCGGCAGGCCTTCCACGGGTTTCCGGGTGAACGTCGAAAGTCATGTCGCCGTCGCCGGCGTGCCTGACGAGCGCATGTTCGAAAAATGGGTGCGCGCCGCGCTGCAAGGCCGGCGTTCGAAACGGCGGCAAGTGAACATCCAGTTGTTCGATCCGAAGCAGGCGCGCGAGATCAACAAGACCTTCGCCGGCAAGGATTACGCGACCAACGTCCTGAGTTTTCCCTATGAACCGCTTCGCGGCGAAAAGTCGGCGGTGCTGGGCGACATCGTCATCTGCCCCGCCGTTGTCGCCAGCGAAGCCCAGGAACAGGGCAAGCGTCTGCGTGACCATTACGCCCACCTTACCGTCCACGGTGTGCTGCACTTGCTCGGGTTCGATCATCAAAACGAGGCCGATGCCGCGCGTATGGAAGATCAGGAACGGCTGGTCCTGGCGACGTTCGGCATCGCCGATCCGTACGAAATTCACACATAACATATTGACGTACATAGTTTTTTAATCCTGAAACCTAAACTACGGTATAATTAGCTGCTCGCCCAACGCGGGCTTCAGCTTCACAAAAATGAACGAGGACCACCCTAGTCCGCACGCTCAAAAATCCTGGCTGGAACGCATCGGTCAGCTTGTTTCCGGCGAACCGCGCAATATCGCAGAACTCCTCGAAGAACTCCGCGGCGCCCAGGCCAACGGCCTGCTGTCGAACGACACCCTGTCGATGGTTGAGGGCGCCATCGAGGTCTCGGATCTCACCGTTGCCGATGTCATGGTGCCGCGCGGCCAGATGGTGTGCCTTCGCGCAGACGCGCCCCTGGCCGACGTCCTCACGGACGTTATCGAGTCAGGCCATTCGCGGTTCCCGGTCTACGGCGAGGAAGCCGATCAGATCGTCGGCATCCTGCTGGCAAAGGACCTGCTCAAGTGCTTCGTCGACAAGGATGCGCCGTGCAGCATCCGCGCACTGATGCGCCCGCCGGTGCTGATTCCTGAGTCGAAACAGCTCGACATCCTGCTCAAGGAATTCCGCCTGTCGCGCAACCACATGGCGATAGTGGTCGACGAATACGGCGGTGTGTCGGGCCTGATCACGATCGAGGACGTGCTCGAGGAGATCGTCGGCGAGATCGACGATGAGCACGACGAAGACGATCCGGCGCGCAAGAAACTGATCCAGCCTCAACCCGACGGCGGCTTCCTGGTCAACGCGCTGACGCCGATCGCCGATTTCAACGAGCGCCTGGGCAGCGAATTCTCCGACGAGGATTTCGATACCATCGGCGGCATGGTCACCTCCGAATTTGGCCATCTGCCGCAACCGGGCGAAGAAGTCGTCCTCGGCGGATTCGCGTTCCGCGTGGCCAAGGCCGACGCGCGGCGCGTGCTGCAGTTCGCCGTGCACGTCCACGATGCGTGACGGCGCCTCGCGCCTCTCGCTGGTTCTGCTGTTCCTGCTGATCGCCGCGACCGGCGGCTATGCGCACGCGCAGGACGAAGCAGCTCCGCCCGCTACCGACCTCGACGTATCGCTGATCACCTTCGGACCCGGCACCGAAGTCTGGGAACGGTTCGGACACAACGCGATCCTGATCCACGACCGCACGACGAACCAGTCGCGGTTGTACAACTACGGTATCTTCGATTTCGATCAGGAAGATTTTTTCCTCAACTTCGCGCGCGGCCGCATGACCTACCGCATGGCCGTCGACGATGCCGATGAGGAGTTGCCGCTCTACGTGCAGGAAGGCCGCTGGATCGTGCAGCAGCAGCTCGACCTGACCCCGGCGCAGAGAGCCAAGCTCGCCACATTCCTCGACTGGAACGTGCGCCCGGAAAACGCGCAATACCGCTACAGGTACTTCGACGCCAACTGTTCCACCCGCACGCGCGACGCATTGAACATGGCCGCCGACGACGCGATCCGCCAGCAGACCATTGCGCCCTCGCGCGGTTTCACCTACCGCATGGACGTGATGCGACTGATGCGTCCGGATCCGCTGCTGATGCTAGGCATGGATGTGGGCTTGGGACCGTTCGCCGATCGCCGCCTCACCTACTGGGACGAAAGTTTCCTGCCGACGGAGTTGATGCGCCACATGCGCGAGGTTTCTGTGGTCGATCCGGCGACCGGTCAGCAGCATCCGCTGGTCGCACGCGAGACTCGGCTCAACCAAGCGCGTATTCCTGAGCCAAGCGAAACGCCGCCCGACTGGTTCTGGGGCGCGTTGACCGTCGGCCTGTTGCTCGCCGTGCTGATCCTCGCGCTCGCACGCGCGCACGCGAACGGCCCTGCGCGCGCGACGTTCGCAACGATTGCCCTCGTCATGGCGCTGGTGCTCGGTCTCGGCGGGGTGATTCTGCTCGGACTTTGGTTCCTGACCGAACACACATCGGCGTGGCGCAACGAGAACCTGCTGCTGCTCGATCCGTTGTGTCTGTTGCTGATTCCGGTCTGGATCCGTGCGTACCGCCGCGCATGGGTGCCGTCGGCCTTCGCCCGTTACGCGACGCTCATCGTCGTGCTGCTCGCGGGATTTGCCTGGTTCGCGAAAGTGTTCCCGTGGTTCGTCCAGGACAACCGCTTCTGGATCGCGCTGCTGCTGCCGGTGCATGCCGCCTTCGCGTGCGCGGTCTGGTTGCGCTCGCGACAATTTCCGTCAACGAACTGATACACCTCTGCAACCGCGGCCACGCAGGCCGATGACATGCTGACCGTGCCCTCTCCAACGGGCAACGAGTAGCGCATGGAGTGCTGGGGCTGCGGGGTTCGGGACCTCGCGGCCCCTTTTTTTGTGCGCACGGATTCAGGAATTCGTCATGCGCGCGGCGTGTCGGCGTGTCAGACTTTGCCGCATGATGCGCCCCACGGCGCGCGGCGAAGCTCATGGATACGAAAACGCCCCAGAACATGCTGGTCAATTGCGTGGCCTATGCGCCGGGCAAGACGCGGCCCATCTCGCTCGACGAAATCAAGGATGTCCTCAAGGAACCCGATACGTTCGTGTGGGTCGGGCTGCACGAGCCCGACGAGCCGCTGCTCGATCGTCTGGCGGACATATTCAACCTGCACGAACTGGCCATCGAAGATGCGCACGTCGCGCATCAGCGCACCAAGATCGAAGTGTACGGCGATTCGCTGTTCCTGGTCGTGCACACGGCGCAGTTCGCCGAACACCGCATCGCGTTCGGCGAGACACACATGTTTCTCGGCAAGAATTATCTGGTCACGATCCGACACGGCGCATCGCTGTCGTATGCGCCGGCGCGGCGTGTGTGCGAATCGACGCCGGAGCTGCTGAAATTCGGACCGAGCTATGCGCTGTACGCGGTGCTCGATTTCATCGTCGACAATTATTTCCCGGTGATCGAGAACTTCCAGAAGCGGCTCAACGACCTCGAACACTCGGTGCTGCAGGGTGAATTTCAGCAGCGCACTATCGTGCGGCTGTACGAACTGAAAAAAGAACTGATGAAGATGCAGCTCGTGGTCAGTCCGGTGCAGGACATCATGAGCCAGCTCGTGCGCCTTTACCCCAACCTGATCCGCGACGAAGTGCGCACCTACTTCCGCGACGTCAGCGATCACGCCGCGCGCATCAACGAAATCGCGGCGATGATCCGCGAGATGCTGACCTCGGCGATGGACGTGAACCTGGCGCTGGTCGGCATCGCACAGAACGACGTCTTCAAGAAAATCGCCGGCTGGGGTTTGCTGCTGACGGTGCCGATGATGGTGGCGAGCTGGTACGGCATGAACTTCAAGGACATGCCGGAACTGGACACTCCCTATGCCTATCCCGTGCTGGCTCTGCTCACCTTTTTGGCGTGCGTGGGACTTTACTGGGTCCTGCGTCGCGCGCGCTGGCTCTGATCCTTACGACTAAAGACTAAAGCCGCGATGTGCGGTTGCGTCTTGACGGCCCGGTCGCGGCAACCGACGCTTCACCAGTCCGACCTGGGAGGACTTCATGCGCAGACTATTGCTGCTTCTGCCGTTCATCGGCCTGTTGTGGGTGCCCTTCTACAACAGCGCAGAACCGGAACTCTGGGGATTTCCGTTCTTTTACTGGTACCAGTTCATTTGGGTGTTCGTCACATCCTTTCTGATCTGGATCGTCTACATGGGGGAGAAAAGGGCATGAATACGCCTTCCGCACCCGTCGTCCACATGACAGCGTGGATCGTCTTCGCGTTCTTCTTCATCGTGGTGACGGTCCTTGGATTCGTCGCCTCTCGATGGAAGAAGGCCGATCTTTCGCAATTGCACGAGTGGGGGCTCGGCGGCCGTCGCTTCGGCACGCTGATCACGTGGTTTCTGATCGGCGGCGACGTCTACACGGCCTACACCGTGGTCGCGGTGCCGGCGCTGGTGTTCGCCATCGGCGCGTACGGATTCTTCGCGCTGCCATACACGATCATCATGTATCCGCTGGTGTTCCTGGTCATGCCGCGGTTGTGGAACGTCTGTCACCGGCACAACTACGTGACGACGTCGGACTTCGTCGAAGCCCGCTACGGCAGCCATTGGCTGGCGCTCGCCATCGCCTTCACCGGCGTGCTGGCGACGATGCCGTACATCGCGCTGCAGCTCGTCGGCATGCAGGTGGTGTTCACGGCGATGGGCTTCGGCGACATCGATCCGCACACCGGCGGCGAGATCGCGCTGGTGGTCGCCTTCATCATCCTTGCGCTGTACACCTACACCAGCGGCCTGCGCGCGCCGGCGATGATCGCGTTCGTCAAGGACATCATGATCTACATCTTCGTGATCGCCGCGATCATCGTCATTCCGGCGCACCTCGGCGGCTACAAGGCAGTTTTCGATGCCGCCGACGCGGCGTTCAAGGCCAAGCCCAACTCGCCGCCGCCGGGCATCCTGCTCAGTTCCAATCAGATGACCGCATTCGCTTCGCTCGCGCTCGGTTCGGCATTCGCGCTGTTCCTGTATCCGCACTCGGCCACCGGCACGCTCGCCGCGTCCAGCCCGAACGTGATCCGCCGCAATGCGATGCTGCTGCCGACCTACACGATCGCGCTGGGACTGATCGCGATGCTCGGCTATATGGCCATCGCCGCGCATACCGACGCGAAAGGCACCGCCGTGGTTCCCACGCTGATCATGCAGCAGTTCCCGGAATGGTTCGCCGGCTTCTGCTGTGCCGCGATCGCGCTCGGCGCGCTGGTGCCGGCGGCGATCATGTCGATCGGCGCGGCCAACATCGTTACGCGCAACATCTGGCGGCCCTACATCAACCGCAACATGACGCCGCATCAGGAATCCAGCGTCGCCAAAGTCACTTCGCTGGTGGTGAAATTCGGCGCGCTGGTCTTCGTGGTGTTCCTGCCGCTGGATTTCGCGATCAACCTGCAACTGCTCGGCGGTATCTGGATCCTGCAAATCCTGCCCGCGGTCGTGTTCGGCCTGTACACGCGCTGGTTCCATTCGACCGGCCTGCTCGTCGGCTGGGCGGTGGGCATGATCGCAGGCACGTGGATGTCGTGGAGCCAGGGCGTGAAACCCGTCTTCATGATCCCCGGCGTCGGCAATCTGTACATCGGCCTGATCGCGCTCGCCGTCAACCTGGTGATCGCGGCGATCATCACTGTGATCGCGAAGTCCGCGAAGATGAGCCACGGTGAGGATGAAACGGTCGATACCGATTACGAGGACGCGCCCGGCATCGCTCCGTAAGACCCGTTGCAATTGCGAAAACGGCGCGGCGATCCCGCGCCGTTTTCATTTGCGGCGTTCGTAGTCGACGAACGTGAAAGCGAATTCGTGTTTCGCGTCCGCGGGATGGAATTCGCGAATCGTTTCGCGCCACACCGCCTCGTCGAATCGGGGAAAGAACGCGTCTGCGTCATGCGTCTGCGTATCGATCCACGTCAGGTGCAATGCCGTCGCGCGCGGCAACGCGAGTGCGTAAACCTCTCCGCCGCCGATGACGCACAATTCGCCGCCATCGATCTTTGCAATCGCGTCATCGAGCGAATGCACGACTTCCTGTTTCGCGAACGGCGCAGAATCGCCACGCGTCATCACCAAATTGCGCCGGCCCGGCAACGGACGTCCGATCGCGTACGCGGTCTTGCTGCCCATCAGCACGGTTTTGCCGAGCGTAAGTCGTTTGAAACGCTTCAGATCCTCCGGAAGATGCCACGGCATCGCGCCGGCGCGGCCGATGGCGAAACCACGGTCGAGCGCGGCGATCAGGCTGACCGGCGCACCGCTCACACCGAAATCGGCGCCTTGATCGACTTGTGCGACTGATACTGCTCGATGGTGATGTCGTCGAATTTGAAATCGAAGATCGAGCGCACGTTCGGATTGAGCTTGAGCTGCGGCAACGGAAACGGACGCCGCTCCAGTTGCTCGCGCGCCTGCTCGATGTGATTTTTATACAAATGCGCATCGCCGAGCGTGTGCACGAAATCGCCGGGCGCCAGATCGCACACCTGCGCGATCATGTGCGTGAGCAGCGCGTAGCTTGCGATGTTGAACGGCACGCCGAGGAAAATGTCGGCCGAGCGCTGGTACAACTGGCACGACAGCTTGCCGTTGGCGACATAGAACTGGAACAGCGCGTGGCACGGCTGCAGCGCCATCTTCGGCAGGTCGGCGACGTTCCAGGCGCTGACCACAAGGCGGCGCGAATCGGGATTGCGCCGGATTTCCTCGATCACCCAGGAAATCTGGTCGATGGCCTTGCCGTCGGGTGCCGACCACGAACGCCACTGCTTGCCGTAGACCGGTCCGAGTTCGCCTTGCGCATCGGCCCATTCGTCCCAGATGCTGACCCCGTTCTCGTTGAGATACGCGATGTTCGTTTCGCCGCGCAGGAACCACAGCAGTTCGTGCACGATCGAGCGCGTGTGCAGCTTCTTCGTCGTGACCAGCGGGAAACCTTCGGCGAGATTGAAGCGCATCTGCCAGCCGAACACGGACAGCGTGCCGGTGCCGGTGCGATCGCATTTTTCATCGCCGTTGTGCAGGACGTAGCGCAGCAAATCGAGATATTGGCGCATCAGGCGGCTTCCTTGAGCGGCACGTCGGCCTCGGCGCCGGCGTGAAGCGGCTGCAGCGTCGGCGCTCCGCGCGACAGCCACAACAGCACGATACCAACGATGATCAGCGGAAGCGAGAGCAGTTGGCCCATCGTCAACCAGTTGAAGGCGATGTAGCCGAGTTGCACGTCGGGTTCGCGCACGAATTCGACGGCGAAACGGAAACAGCCGTACAGCAGCGCGAACAGGCCCGACACCGCATAGCGCGGCCGCGGCTTGCGCGAATAAATCCACAGCACGCTGAACAGCACGATGCCTTCCAGCCCGAATTCATAGAGCTGCGACGGATGCCGCGCCTCGTGATTGAGCTGTCCGGCGAGATACATCTGATGCAATTCGTCGCGCGAGGTGCTGATGTTTTCCAGCGCGCGCGGGAAAATCACGCCCCACGGCACGTCGGTGCGGCGTCCCCACAATTCGCCGCCGATGAAATTGCCGAGGCGGCCGAGTCCCAATCCGATCGGCACCAGAGGCGCGACGAAATCGACGGTATCGAAAAACTGGATCGTGTGCCGCCGCGACCAGATCCATCCGGCCACCAGCACGCCGAGCAATCCGCCGTGGAACGACATGCCGCCTTCCCACACGCGGAGCAGCGCGAGCGGATCGGTCGTCACCCACGGCTCGGCATAGAACAGCATATATCCGATGCGTCCGCCGACGATCACGCCGAGCATCGCGTAAAAAGCCAGATCCGAGAACGCCTCCGCACTGACCGGCAGGCGTCCGCGCGCGCGACGCGCATTGCCGAGTAGCCACGCACCGATGAATCCGAGCAGATACATGATGCCGTACCAGTGCACGGCGAGCGGTCCGATCGAGAACGCGATCGGATTGATATCGTGGAAATAAGGCATCGGGACCGAAGCGGAAATACCAGCGGCAATTCTATCCGAAGTGCCGGCCGCGGGATTTCCTCACGACGGCAACACGCGACAGATGAATCCCTTCAGATAATCCGTCTCCGCGATCGCCGGATGCACCGGATGGTCCGGCGCCTGCTGCAGTTGCGCGAGCACTTGCACCTGCCGATCCAGATGCCGCGCGCCCTGCTGCACGGCTTCGAGCAAGGTCGCCCGCGACATGTGATACGAACACGAACACGTGATAAGGATGCCGTCGCGCGCGAGAATCTGCATCGCCATCTCGTTGATGCGCCGATAGGCCAGGCGTCCTTCGGCGAAGTCTTTTTTGCGCTTGACGAACGCGGGCGGATCGAGGATGACCACGTCGAAACGTTCGCGCTGCTCGCGCAATGCCTTGAGATAGTCGAATGCGTCGGACTTCACGGCGCGCACGCGTTCGGTGAGTCCATTGCGCGCCGCATTGCGCGTTATCGCCTCGACCGCCGCCGCCGACACGTCGACGCACACCACTTCCTCTGCACCCGCCGCGGCGGCGCGCAAACCCCAGCCGCCGAGATAGCTGAAGACATCGAGCACGCGCTTGCCCTTCACGTAGGCGGCAAGCAGATCGCGGTTCGCGCGCTGGTCGTAGAACCAGCCGGTTTTCTGTCCGCCGATGGGATCGATCTCGAAAGCGAGTCCACCCTCGCAGGCGATCGTCGGCGTCGGCAGATCGCCGAAAGCGATATCTGCGTACTCGGGCAACTGTTCCAGCGTGCGGATACCTGCGTCGTTCTTCCAAACCAGTGCGCGCGGCTTTAGCACTTTGACCAGCGCGGCGGCGATGTCGTCTTTCAACCGTTCCATGCCGGCCGTGGTGGTCTGCGCGACAAGCACATCGCCATAACGATCGACGGTGAGCCCGGGCAATCCGTCGGCTTCGCCGAACACGAGACGATAGTACGGCTCCGGATACAGCCGCTCGCGCAGCGACAGCGCCACGTTGCACTTGTGAACGAGCAGCGAACGGTCGAGTGCGTGCGCGACGCCGCGATTGACCAGGCGTGCGGCGATCAGCGAATTCGGATTGACGTAGCCGATGCCGACCGGCTTGTCGGCCGAATCGACGATCACGCACAGTTCGCCCGCTTCGAAGTCCGTCAGCGGTGAGCGCCTCACATCGACTTCGTTGGAGAAAACCCACACGTGTCCGGCGCGCAGGCGCGCGTCTTCGCCGCGTTTGAGATACAGCGCCGGATAGGAAATTTCGTCAGACATCCGTCGATGGTACGGCAATATCGTCTCCTGCATAATTCGGATTCCCGGAAGAAGCGGAGTGTGACGATGAATTTTCGGCGCGTTGGTGTGATCGCCGCTGTGTTCGGCGCGCTGTCGTGCGCGCAGGCCGATGAGCCGAAACCGACCACGCTACCGAGCGTGACCGTCGTGCCGGAAATCGATTTCGCGAAACATCCGCCGTTGGGCCGGCCGAGCTTATCGCCGGATGGCGAACACATCGCGGTATCCGTGCACAACACCGAGAACGGCGACAACAAATATCAGCTCGCGGTGCTGCATCTGCCGGACCTGAAGTTCGTCAGCCGTCTCGACATGAATCAGCACTACCTGCCGATCGATATCACCTGGGTCGACAACAGGCGGCTGGTGATGGGCGTCGGCGAAGAAACCGCGTTCGCCGAAGCGCCCACGCCGACCGGCGACATCATCGCCGTGGACATCGACGGCAAGAACAAGCGCGTGCTGTATTCCGACACGCTGCGCGGCGCGATGGGTGCGCGCAACATCCTGAAGATTCCGGTCGGCTTCGGCACGATCTCCGGTCGCCCCGACCACGCCAACGGCCACTTCTATCTCACCGTCTATCCGTTTCCCGAAGGCGGCGGCAGCGATGCGCAGGCGCACCGCACGCTGGTGTACGACATCGAAGCGGTCAGCGGCAGCGTGAAGCAACTCGGCGAAATCGACGAGGACGGCTATGAGTTCGTGATCAACGACGGCGTGGTCCGCTACGCCTACGGCTACGACAACGCGCTCAAGGAGCACGTCTACTACCGCAGCGGACCGGACGATCGCTGGAACGAACTGGCGCGGACGGTCGTGGGTGCGTCATTCGAGCCGCGCCGCATCAGCGCGGACGGCACGCACCTTTATTCGATCGGCAATCGTAACGGCGGTCCGGATGCATTCGTGATCAGCAATCTCGACGGCACCGACGCGAAAGTGCTCGCCTCCAATCCGCGCGTGAGCGTGGCCGGCGTGTTCTGGACGCCGTCGCCGCACATGCCCTACGCCGTCATATTCGACGACGGCAAGCCGGTGATGGACTATCTCGACGACGATCGCTACGCCGCCGTCGTGAAGGCGCTCAACGCGAAGTTCCCCGATCATTCGGTTGTGCCGGTCAGCATGAGCGAAGACGGATCGAGCATCCTCATCGGCGCTTCCAGCGACCGCGATCCGGGCACCTACGCACTGTTCGACACCAAGACGAACAACCTGCGTCCGCTGTTCCAGGTCATGCCGTGGATGAAGGCCGCGCAGCTCGGCGAACGTAAACCGTTCTGGTTCAAGGCCTCCAGCGGAGAGGAACTCGGCGGCTTCATCACCTTGCCGCCGCATCGCGTGGAAAAAAATCTACCGACGATCCTGATCGCGCACGGCGGCCCGATCGGCGTTGCCGATCCGTGGGATCTGTCCCGTTCGTGGGAGAACATCGAATCGCAATTCCTCGCCACGCGTGGCTACGCCGTGGTGCAGGTCAACTATCGCGGCTCCGGCGGACGCGGCAAGGCCTTCGAGGAATCCGGCAAGCTGCAGATGGGCAGCGGCATGATGCAGGATATGCTCGACGCGCTGAAATGGGCCGAGGACCAGGGCTACAGCGACAAGAACCGCGTGTGCGTCTACGGCGCGAGCTACGGCGGCTATACCGCCTACTTCCAGCCGGTGTATGCGCCGCAGGGCACGTTCAAATGTTCGGTGGCGATCGCCGGCATTTCCGATATCCGGCTGTGGGCCGATGCCGATACGCGGCGTTCCCGCGCCGGCAAGAATTTTTTGCGCGAAGCGTGGGGCCTCAAGGATCCAACATACATTGCGGCGAACTCGGCCATCGACCACGTCGACAAGTTCAACGTGCCCGTGCTCATCGTGCACGGCGAGGACGATCCACGCGTGCCGGTGAAGAACGCCCGCGAAATGCGCGACGCGTTGCAGAAAGCCGGCAAGCCCGTCGAGTACCTGACCAAGCCGAAGGAAGGCCACGGCTTCTACAAGGAAGAGAACAACGTCGATCGCTTCAACGTGACGGAAGCCTTCCTGCAGAAATACCTGGGACCTGGCGCGCCCGTCGCGAATTGACGGCACAGCGCATGAGCAACCGGCTGGCCGACGCGAACAGTCCGTACCTGCGCCAGCACGCGCAGAATCCGGTCGACTGGTGGCCGTGGTGCGAGGAGGTGCTCGCCCACGCGCACGCGCAGGGAAAACCGATCCTGCTTTCGGTCGGCTACAGCGCCTGCCACTGGTGCCATGTGATGGCGCACGAAAGCTTCGAGGATGCCGCCGTCGCCGCGGTGATGAACGAGCTGTACATTTGTATAAAAGTGGATCGCGAGGAGCGGCCTGATCTCGACAAGATCTACCAGCTCGCGCACCAGGCGCTCACGCGCCGCGGCGGCGGCTGGCCGCTGACCGTGTTCCTGGCGCCGGACGACCACGTACCCTTCTTCGCGGGAACGTATTTCCCGAAAGAGGCGCGTTACGGCATGCCGCCGTTCGTGCACGTGCTGCGGCAGGTGCGCGATTTCTGGGATTCGCGCCGCGATGACGTGCGCGCGCAAAACGCCGCGCTGCGGGGGTTCCTCACCGACATCGGCAACGACACGCTATTCGACGGCGCCCTCGACGACGCGCCGCTGCGCGCGGCCATCGAACAGATCGAAATGTCATTCGACGATCGCCATGGCGGACATCGTGGCGCGCCGAAATTTCCGCACGGACCGGAAATGGAACTGCTGCTCGATCTCGACGCGCCTGAACGCGTCAGGTTCACGTTGCAGAAGATGGCCGACGGCGGCATCCACGATCAGATCGGCGGCGGCTTCTGCCGCTATTCGGTCGACGAACGCTGGGAAATTCCGCACTTCGAGAAGATGCTGTACGACAACGCGCAGCTTCTGCCGCTGTATGCGAGCACGGGATCCGCGCGGGTCGCTCAGCGCATCGTCGCGTGGCTGCGCCGCGAGATGACTTCGCCCGACGGCGGTTTCTACAGCGCGCTGGATGCCGATTCCGAACACGAGGAAGGCAAGTTCTACGTCTGGCAGCGCGAGGAAGTGCGGCAATTACTCGACGTGGATGAATTTGCAGTCACCGATCGCCATTACGGTTTCGATCGTCCACCGAATTTCGAGGGAAAGGCGTGGAACCCGATCGTCGCAGATGACGCGCAGAGCATCGCGAAGGCACTGCATCTTGACGTTGCTCGCGTCGAACAGCTTATCCAGTCGGCGACGCAAAAATTGTTCGATGCGCGCGCGACGCGAATCCGTCCCGGCCTGGACGACAAGATTCTCACATCGTGGAACGCGCTGATGATCGGCGGCCTCGCACGCGCATCGCGCACGCTGCGCGATCCGTCGCTGCAGGAACTAGCCGACACCGCACTCGATAATGTGCACGCAAACGCGTGGCGCGAGGGAAAACTTTTCGCGACCACCGCCGCCACGCGCCTCATCGCCGCCTATCTCGACGACTACGCTTTTCTGCTTGAGGCGATCATCGAATGCCTGCAGTCGCGTTGGAACGCACGCGACCTGGCGTGGGCGACGCAACTCGCCGATGCGCTGCTTGCGCACTTCGAGGACTCCGCAGCCG
Organism: uncultured Gammaproteobacteria bacterium; assembly: GCA_963708785.1. GTDB lineage: Bacteria > Pseudomonadota > Gammaproteobacteria > Xanthomonadales > Rhodanobacteraceae > Rudaea. The sequence continues at coordinate 64,270 of CAVPTJ010000008.1, read as the reverse complement.
GCGGATTCTTCTTCACGGCTGACGACCACGAACAACTGATTCAGCGACCCAAACCCTGGCTCGACGAGGCGATTCCATCCGGCAACGGCGTCGCCGCGCGCAACCTGTTACGCCTTGGCCATCTCATCGGAGAGACGCGCTACATCGATGCCGCCGAACGCACACTGCGCGCTGCATTCGAGACGCTGCGAAGAAATCCGGCTGCATGTGCGGCAATGTTGCGGGCGCTGAACGATCTGCTTCATCCGCGGACGCACGTCGTGATCCGCTTCGACGGCCCCGACGAGGAACGGCGCTGGCGCGACGCGCTGCGGGCCGCGCCGCGTCGCACGGATGTCTATTTCGTGGGGAAAAGCGTGCCCGGCCTGCCGGCCGCGATCGCGGCGCAAACCCACTCGGCGGGCGGCGCGGCATACGTGTGTCGCGGCACGCGTTGTCTGCCGGCCCAGCACGAGCCGCAAAATTTCAAGATCGACTGAGCGGACCGCGCGACTTCGGAGCGAACGTCTGTCAAGGCCTGCCGCGCAACACCCGCGCCGGCAGCAGCACCAGCGCCGCGAGAAATCCGAACACACCTTCCACAGCGACGCCGACCAGCCGGAACGGCAGCAGCAACAGCCAGACGATCGGATACAGCACCAGCGCGAGTAGCGCCAGCGGCCAGCAAAAAACCAACAGCAGCAGCCAGAGGATGAAGGTCAGCATGGTCGCCTCGCGCAGAAATTCATTTCGAAGTCCTATCGGATGTGGGCACCGCAAGGCGCCGACTCAAGGCCGCCGCTGTAGTCCGGAAGTCACGGATCAAAGCAGCACTGGGCGATCGGGCAATTCGTTCTTCTTGCCGGGCTCCGGCGGGAAATGCGCAGCGAGCAGGTCGTTTACGGCGACAATGCCCTCGAGCGAGCCGTTCTCGAACTCGCGTGCGGCGAAGCGCTGCCGCATGCGTTCGCAGATGGACGTCCATTCGCCTTGCGCTACTTTCGCGGCGACGCCGCGGTCTGCGACGATCTCGATGGCGCGCTCGGCAAGCAGCACGTAAATCAACACGCCGCTGTTGTTGTGCGTGTCCCACACGCGCAGGTGCGCGAACACTTCTTCCGCGCGCTGGCGTGGCGTCACGCCGCGTAGCGCGGCGCGCAAGCGTTGCGCGCCCTCGATGGCGAAGCAGACTTGTCCGTCGTGCCGCGTTTCGCCCTCGGCGACGGCCTGCTGCAATCGATCGAGCAGCCGCGCCGGAAAATGCCGGCGCATCGAATATTCGGCGAACAGGTGCGCTGGCAAATGCGACAGTTTCATCACCAGCTCCCCGAAGCGCCGCCGCCGGAGAATCCGCCGCCGCCGCCGCTGAATCCACCGCCACCGCCGCCGCCGCCGAAACCGCCGCTACCGAAACCGCCCCAGCCGCCGCCGCTGGCGAAGCGTCCGCCGCCGACGCCGCCGAGTAGTCCAACAATCAATCCATAAACGCCCATGCCGACAGCCCAGTACACGATGCCGCTGATAAAAAACACGAAGCTGCCACAAAGGAGCGCCACCAGGCCTCCGCGAAGAAGGCGCGGCAGCCAACCGAACAGGGAGCGCGCCCAGAATCCGAGGATCAGCGCAAGAATGAGGCTGTTGACCGCGTCGTGCCTGTCGCTCGGCGATCGTTTGCCTTCCAGCGGCGGCGGCAACGGCTCGCCGTCGATGAGTTTGCTCAATGCATCGACCGCGTCGTTGATGCCGCCGGCAAAATCCCCGCTGCGGAATTTCGGCGTGATGTATTCACGGATGATGCGCGCGGTTGCCGCATCGGGAATCGCGCCTTCGAGTCCACGGCCCACTTCGATGCGCACCTTGTGATCGTTCTTCGCCACGACCAGCAGCGCGCCATCGTCCACACCTTTGCGGCCGAGCTTCCAGGCATCGGCGACGCGAAACGAGAACTCTTCGATTTCTTCCGGCTGCGTCGTCGGCACGATCAGGATGGCGATCTGCGAGCCCTTGCTTTGCTCGAGCGCCGTCAGCTTCGTGTCGAGCGACTGCTTCTGCTCAGCGGTGAGCGTGCCGGTGCTGTCGGTGATGCGCGCGACCGGCGGTATCGGCTGGCGATCGTCGGCCGCGGCCGGCGCGAGCATCAGCAGCACGCCGGCGAGGACGCCGAGCAGCGAGCGCATCGCGCGCACGAGTCTAGTGCGCAGGTTGCGGCGGCGTTGCCGGCTGCGGCGGCGCGGGCTTGTTGAAATCGACCGTCGGCGCCGTCGAGATCGCTTTCTCGTTCTCGACGCTGAAGTTCGCCTTGGTCTTGTAGCGGAAAATGCCAGCCGTCATGTTCTGCGGAAAGCTGCGGATGAAGGTGTTGTAGTCCTGGATCGCGGCGATGTACCGGTTGCGCGCGACGGTGATGCGGTTTTCCGTGCCTTCGAGTTGCGCCTGCAAATTCTGGAACAGCGCGTCGGCTTTCAGGTTCGGATAATTCTCCGTCACCACCATCAGCCGCGACAGCGCGCTGCTGAGTTCACCCTGCGCGGCCTGGAACTGCTTCACCTTCTGTTCGTCGCTGAGATCGTCGGGCGTGAGCGTCACCTTGCCGACCGAGGCGCGTGCCTCGGTGACTTTCTCCAGTACTTCTTCCTCGTGCTGCGCGTAGCCCTTCACGGTGTTGACGAGATTCGGCACCAGATCCGCGCGGCGCTGGTATTGATTGAGCACTTCCGACCACGCCGCGTTCACGGCTTCGTCTTTCGACTGGATCGCGTTGTAGCCGCAACCGGTGATCAGCACGACCAGTATCAGCAGGATTCCGAAACGAATCGTTCGCATGATGTCCGCTCCGTCGGCGCCATCGCCGGGTGCGACATCATAGCGCGCTCACATGCCTGCGATCACATCGACTCCGGCGGCCCTATCAGGTCCGCTTGCGATGGTTGCGACGGCACAGCATCGGCCGCCAGCGCCCTGCGCCGCGCCTTGCGTTTCTTGCGTTCGCGTCGCGCGATGAGATTCAGCGTTTCGACCACCGCCGAGAAGCCCATGCCGAAATAGATATAGGCGCGGGGGATGGTGATATCGACGCCTTCGCAGACCAGCATCACGCCGACCAGCATGATGAAGGCCAGCGCGAGCATGCGGATGGGCGGATTGCGGTCGATGAAGTCGCCGACCGGATTGGAGGCGAACAGCATCACGGCGACGGCGAGAATGATCGCGGCAACCATCACCGGGATGTTGCGCACCATGCCGACCGCGGTGATCACCGAGTCGAGCGAGAAGACGATGTCGATCAGCGCGATCTGCGCGATCACCCACACGAACGTCGCCGCGTCCACTTTGCCGGGCGCTTGCTCGGGTTCGGAGAAGATCGCGTCCCAGATTTCCATCGCGCCCTTGACCAGCAGGAACAGGCCGCCGCCGATCATGATCAGGTCGCGCACGGAAATGATCTTGCCGCCGACGGTGAACAGCTTCATGTGCGTGTCGTCGAGCCGCGCCAGGTGCGCGAGCGTGATCAGCAGCAGAATGCGCGTGCCGCAGGCGAGCACCAGGCCGATGCGTCGCGCGCGCGGACGCTGTGTTTTCGGCAAGCGGCCGACGGCGATGGAAATGAAGACGAGATTGTCGACGCCGAGGACGATCTCCAGCGTCGACAGCGTGAGCAGCGCGATGAGCAGTTCGGCGCTGAGGAAACTCACGTCTTCCGCCCGCCGCTATTGCCGTCATTCCCACGAAAGCGGGAATCCAGCGACTTTGCATTTTCCTGAAATTCGAAAGTCACTGGATTCCCGCTTTCGCGGGAATGACGAGCAAAGAAAAACGCCAGCAAGCGAATTCGCGTCAGACGCGAAGCGCACGGTCAGATCCTTTGCCACAGTATGAGCGTCCAGCACAGCATGACGTTTACCATCAGCAGGAAAACCGCGGCTGAACCCATGTCCTTGGCGCGGCCGGCGAGCTCGTGGAATTCGGGGCTGACCTTGTCAACGACCGCTTCGACGGCGGAGTTGAGCAGTTCTGCCGAAAGCACCAAAAGTATACTTCCGCACATCATCGCCTTTTCCATGCCGCCGTGGCCGAGCCACAAACCGAGCGGGAACAGGATGACGGTGAGATACACCTCTAGCCGGAACGAGGCCTCGTACTGCCATCCGGCGCGCATGCCTTTCAGCGACCAGATGAACGCCTTGTAGATCTGCTTCGGACCGCGCGGTTCGGTGCTCGGCATTGCGGCTCCCCATCCCCTTTTTAGAAGCGACGTCGCAAATCAGACGCCGGCGGGCAGCGCAGTGTCGCGGGCGTGCAGGTGCTTGTGATGCCAGGCGATATCGAGTTCCTTGGCGGCCTTCACGTCGTCGAGGCGGCGCACCGGCATGGTCACAGGGGCATCGCGCATGGTCTGGCCGTGCGTGCCGGCCAGTTCGAGCAACTTGCCCATCACCTCGACGAATTCGTCGAGCGTTTCCTTCGCTTCGGTCTCGGTCGGTTCGATGAGCAGGCATTCCGGCACGAGCAGCGGGAAATAATTGGTCGGCGCGTGGATGTTGTGATCGAGCAGCGATTTGGAGAAATCCAGCGCGGTAACGCCGTGTTCCTTTTTCTGCTTGTTCACCGTAACGATGAATTCGTGGCTGGCGCGGCGTTTCGGATACGCCAGATCGAAACCTTTCTCGGCCAGGCGTTTGGCGAGGTAGTTTGCGTTCAACGTGGCGAACTCGGCCACGCGCGGCATGCCTTCGCGGCCGAGCAGGCGCGCATACACGTAGGCGCGCAGCAGCACGCCTGCGTTGCCGGCGAACGTGGTCAGGCGCCCGATCGACTGCGGACGATCCTTCTTGCGCACCCAGCCGAACTTCCCGTCGGCGCGCTTCTCGACCATCGGGATTGGCAGATACGGTTTCAATCGTTCCGAAACGCCGACCGCGCCCGCACCAGGGCCGCCGCCGCCATGCGGCGTGGAGAACGTCTTGTGCAGGTTCATGTGGATGGCGTCGAAGCCCATGTCGCCGGGGCGAACTTTGCCGAGAATCGCGTTGAGGTTCGCGCCGTCGTAGTACAGCAGGCCGCCGGCCTCGTGCACGAGTTTCGCAATTTCCACAATGCGGCGTTCGAATACGCCGAGCGTGGACGGATTGGTCAGCATGATGCCGGCCGTCTTCGGACCGAGCACCTTCTTCAGCGCTTCGACGTCGACGTCGCCATCGGAGTTCGTCGGGATTTCGCGGACGGTGCAGCCGCACGTCGTCGCCGTCGCCGGATTGGTGCCGTGCGCGGCGTCGGGCACGATGATCTCGGTGCGCTCGGTGTCGCCGCGATGGCGGTGATAGGCCATGATCATCGCGACACCGGCGAATTCGCCCTGCGCGCCGGCCATCGGCGCGAGCGACACGCCGCCTTTCATGCCGGTGACGTCGGCGAGGATTTCCTGCAGGTCATGCATGCAGGACAGAAATCCCTGACTCAAGGATTCCGGCGCATACGGATGCCGCGCGACAAAACCGTCGAGCATCGCCAGCGAATTGCACGCGCGCGGGTTGTACTTCATCGTGCACGAGCCCAGCGGATAGAACTGCGTGTCGATCGAGAAATTCTTGCGCGACAGATTCGTGTAGTGACGCAGCGCCTGCAGTTCGGACACCTCCGGCAAACCGACCGGCTCGCTGCGCCGCAATTGTTCGGGGAGATCGGACGGAAGCGAGGAGTCGTCGGTGACCTGCGCCGAGGCCATCCGGCCCGGCTGCGACAGTTCGAAAATCAGCATGGCATGCGACTGAGTGGAAGCTTGAGGCGCGTATGATGCCATAATCGGCCGTCTGTCCATGTCCAAGTTCCGCTTTTTCGATGACCGATCTGCTCAACGTGATCGTCCTCGGCATCATCGAGGGCATCACCGAATTCCTGCCGATTTCCAGCACCGGGCACCTGCTCGTCGCCGAGCACTGGCTCGGCGCGCGCTCGGATACGTTCAATGTGGTGATCCAGGCCGGCGCGATCCTCGCGGTGGCCATCATCTATCGCGCGCGGCTATGGGAACTGGCGACACATTTCGCGCGCCGCGAGAACCGCGACTATGCGCTGAAGCTGACCGCGGCGTTCCTGATCACGGCGGTCGGCGGACTCGTCATCACCAAACTGGGCTTCAAGTTGCCGGAGAAGATCGGACCGGTGGCCTGGGCCTTCCTGATCGGCGGCGTGTGGATGATCGCGGCGGAATATCTGGCCGAGAAACGCGCCGACAATGCGAAAGTGACCTGGCTCGTCGCCATCCTCGTCGGGCTTGCCCAGATCGTCGCGGCGATTTTTCCGGGCACCTCGCGCTCGGCCGCGACTATTTTCATCGCCATGCTGGCCGGCACCAGCAACCGGCCGGCGGCGACGGAGTTCGCATTCCTTGTCGGCATCCCGACGATGTTCGCCGCGAGCGGCTACGAGTTGCTGAAATCATTCAAAAGTCACGAAGGCCATGAAGACTGGATGGCGCTGGCCGTCGGTTTCGTCGTATCGACGATTGTCGCGTTCGTTGCGGTGAAATGGCTGCTCGGCTACATCCGCAACCACCGCTTCACGCCGTTCGCGATCTACCGCATCGTGCTCGGCGCGGCGCTGCTGCTGTTGATGCCGGCCGCATGAGCCGTCGCGCGTTGGCAATCGTTGCTGCGATGTGCGCGGCCATCGCGTTGATCAGCATTTTTACCGTCGATCAGACCATCGCGATGGCAGTGCACGATTCCGGTTACGAAAACGCGGCATTCTTCGAATACGGTCGCGAGTTCCTCGACGTCTTCACCGGACGCGGATTGGTCGGCAGTCACGTCGGGCTCGGCCAATTCCTGCTCGGCGGCCTGTTCATCGCGACCGGGCTGATCGGGCTCGCGATCCGCCGCACGAGTTACGGCGCGCGCGCGCTGGTCTTCACCGGCGCGGTGCAGTGGATCACGCTAGAGTGCGCGTGGCAGGTCAAGGACGTGTTCGGCCGCATGCGTCCGTTCCAGCTCATCGAAAAAAACGACTGGAGCCACGTCTGGTTCATGGGCAGCAATTCGTTTCCTTCCGGACACAACGCGTTTTTCTGGGGCCTGTTCGTTCCGCTGATCTATCTGTTCCCACGCTGGCGGATTCCATTGCTGGCGGTGCCGATCTTCATCGCGCTCGCCCGCATCGACGAGAACTATCATTTCCTCTCCGACGTGCTCGCTTCCATCGCGCTGGCGTGCCTGATTACGCTGCTCGCCGCGTCGCTCGTCGCGCGCTGGATCCGTCCGCAGGAAGCGCGCGCGGGCTGACGGTTTCCGATTGGCGGGGAATGTGCATTAATTGGTGCGACGTGCGCCGACGGTCGACGCGCGAATTTCAGGAGAGCATCAAATGTCGTTTTTCAAGGGCAAGCTGTTTAGTGCCGCGGCCGCGGCCGTGATGATGGTTGCCGCGAGCCCGGCCGTCATGGCAGGCGAGCAGGATTTCACGCTGGTCAACCACACCGGGGTGGAAATCCACAAGTTCTACACCTCGCCGCACAGCAGCGACGAATGGGAAGAAGACGTGCTCGGCAAAGACACGCTGCCGGACGGGGAGAGTCTGGACATCTCGTTCCCGAAACATGAGAAGGCCACGCATTGGGATCTGCGCATCGAAGACGGCGCCGGCAATGCCATCACGTTCACCGATATCAATCTGAAGGAAACCAACGAAGTCGTCCTGCATTACAAGGATGGCAAGGCGTGGGCCGATCTGAAGTAACAGCGTCAAGACATCGCCGCGTCGCTGCGGCACATTCGCCGCAGCGATGCCCGACCCGCGACGTCATCACTGACGCGTCGCGTCTTAACGAAATGACGCATCCGGCCATCGTGCGCAGCGTGCGCACCGAACCTGCCCGTTCCGCAACCGCACACGCATCGCCGCGAAACTTGCGATACGCTACCGGCTTCCCCGCCTGTCCGTATCCGCCATGTCCAATCTGAACTCCACGCCGTCGCAGGCCAAGTCGTTTTCCACCATATTCCTGATCGAGCTATGGGAGCGCTTCGGCTTCTATGGCATGCAGGCGCTGATCGTGTTCTACATGGTGCAGCGTCTGGGCTTCGACGACACGCGCGCCAATCTGGTCTGGGGCGCAGCTTCCGCACTCATCTACGTTGCGCCCGCGGTCGGCGGCTGGGTCGGCGATCGCATCTTCGGCACGCGCCGCACGATGCTCACCGGCGCTGCGATTCTCAGTCTCGGTTACGGACTGATCACGCTGCCGACCGAGAACGTCAATTTCCTGTTCGCCGCGCTCGGTGTGATCGTGGTCGGCAACGGCCTGTTCAAACCCAACGCCGGCAATCTGGTGCGCAAGATCTACGACGGCGACGACGCGCGCATCGACAGCGCGTTCACGATCTACTATATGGCCGTCAACATCGGTTCGGCGGTTTCCATGACGCTGACACCGTTGGTCAAGGACTGGGTCAACGCTGCATACGCGAACGAGTTCGGCTGGCACGCGGCGTTCGGCATGTGCTGCGCGGGTCTGGTCGTCGGTCTGATCAACTTCTTCTTCATGCGCGCGTCGATGGCGCACATCGGCTCGGATCCGGACGACAAACCGTTCAACGTGAATGGCCTGCTCAAGGTGCTGGGCGCCGGCGCGCTGTGCGTGCTCGCCGCGATCGTGATCCTGCAGAACCGCGACATCGCGCGCGGTTTCGTCGTGGTCGCCGCGATCGCGATGCTCGGCATCTTCGGGTATCTCATCTCCACCAGTCATCGCAGCGAACGCGCCGGCCTGATCGCCGCGCTGGTGCTGACCATCCAGACGATTTTCTTTTTCATCTTCTATCAGCAGATGTCGACGTCGCTGTCGCTGTTCGCCTTGCGCAATGTCGATCCGGCGCAGAATGTGTTCGGCCTGCATCTGTTCAACTGGTTGCCGGCGCAATACCAGGCGCTCAACCCGATTTGGATCATGGTGCTCTCGCCGGTACTCGCCTTCGCCTACACCGCGGCCGGCAAACGCGGCAAGGATCTGCCGATCGCCGGCAAGTTCGCGCTCGGCTTCGCGGTCGTCGCCGCGGGCTTCTTCGTCTACGGTCTGGCTGGCAGCTACGCCGATGCCGCCGGCAAGACATCGTCGTGGGTGATGATCTGGGGCTACGGCCTGTATTCGCTCGGCGAACTGCTGGTCAGCGGCCTGGGTCTGGCCATGATCGCGCGCTATGTGCCGGCGCGGATGGGCGGCTTCATGATGGGCGCGTATTACGTCGGCGTGGGCGTGTCGCAGTATCTGGGCGGCCTGGTCGCCAACTACGCGGCGATCCCGGAAAACATCACCGATCCGTTGCAGTCGCTGCCGATCTACACGGCACTGTTCACCAAGCTCGGCATGGTCGGCATCGTGTGCACGGCGATCGCGCTCGCGGTGCTGCCGCTGATGAACAAGCTGTCGGCGACGCACCATCAGGCCGGCACCGGCCACACACCGACGCCGCCGCTCGTCACCGCCGTCGCCGAGGAATGAACCTACGGCAGCGTCGTCGCGGACGCTGCCGACCCGTCGCCGCGATGGAATTCACGATGAACCTCGCGCGCCGTTCCGTCGGCCTGTTCGGTGCGAACCTCGAGCGTCATGTGCTTGCCGTCGTCGGACATCGTGTAGTGCTCGATGATGGCGCCGCCGCCGTCCGGATGCGTTTCGATAGACATCTCCGGCGCCAGCCATTTCAGCGTGACCGTGCCGCCGTACTGCGCGCCGTAGTTGTTGCGGTTGTCGAAACGGTACGCCGCGCGCTGGCCGTCGGCGGCGACATCGAACACCGTGTCGGACTGACGGATGATCAGCGTGTGCGCGCGCAGGCGTGGGTCGTTGCCGGACGTGCTCGGCGTCGTCGCGCCGTTGGCAGCATCAGGCGCGCTGCGGCCGTGATGACCGCCGCCGCCCATGCCGTGGCCGCCGCCGCCCATGCCGCCGCCGTGTCCGCCGCCGCCGGAATGTCCGCTGTGCGGCGCGGTATCGGATTTGGCCGGCGCGTCGGCGCTGTCGGCGTTCTTTTCATCGACGACCCACTGGCCGCTGAAGTCGATCGGCGTATCGGCGAAAGCCGGCCCGGCGGCCAGCGCCGCGCAAAACAGGAACGATCGGGCGGTCATGTGTGAACCCTTCCGTGCATTGCCGCATCTTAAGGAGAACGCCGTGTCGTACGATGGATTTTCCGCAAATCGCGGTAAGCAAAAGTAAGCAAATGCAAAGACCGCCCCGCCGCGAACATCGCGCCTTATCCTTCCGCGTCTCATGGACATGCCGGCAATGAACGACGCGCGCATCCTGCTCGCTGACGACGATGAAGAACTGTGCGCGCTGCTGCGCGATTTCCTGGTGCGTGAAGGCTTCGAGGTCGATCTCGCCCACGACGGCGAAGAAGCGCTGCGCCGCGCCTACGCGGGCGGTTACGACGCGGTGATCCTCGACGTGATGCTGCCGCAGCGTTCCGGCCTGGAACTGCTGCGCGAACTGCGCCGCTCCTCCAAGCTTCCGGTGCTGATGCTGACCGCGCTCGGCGAGGACATCGACCGCATCCTCGGCCTGGAACTCGGCGCCGACGACTACGTACCCAAACCCTGCAACCCGCGCGAGATCGCTGCCCGATTGCGAGCCATCCTGCGCCGCACGCAGGGCGACAGCGAGGGCCCGCGCCTGTCCGATCTCACCATCGGCACGGTCGCCTTGCGCGCCGCCTCGCGCAGCGTCACCGTTCGCGGTGAACCGGTCGGCCTCACCGGTACGGAATTCAACATCCTTGCCGTGCTCATGCGCGAGGCCGGCCGCGTGGTCAGCAAGGAAACGCTGTCGCAGGATGTGCTCGGTCGACCACTCGGTCCGTTCGACCGCAGCATCGATGTACACATTTCCAAATTGAGGCGTAAGCTTGGTCTGGCCGGCGACGGCGAATCGCTGATTGGCACGGTTCACCGCGGCGGCTACATCTTTCGCATCGTCGAGGACTGATTTCGACATGACAGCCGCAGAGGTGCGCTGACATGCGCCGTCTGTTCTGGCGCATCTTCGGCCTGTTCTGGGTCGCCACGGTGGTGCTCATCATCGCCATCGCGTGGATCACTTCGATCAATTTCGAGAACGAGAAGCTGCCGATCCATGACGTCACGCGCATGGATCTGGCGCTCAACGACGAGTTGCGCACCGCGCAGCGCGCCCTGCGCGACAGCGGCGTGGAAGCGATGAAGCAGCGCGTGCGCGACATGCTGCGCTTCAGCGTCGACATGTACGTGCTCGACGCCAACAACGAAGACGCGCTCGGCCGCCCGGTGCCGCCGGAAGTGGCCGATGCCGCCATGCATCCGGTGCAGGACAGCGAAGGCTTCCACTACAACCGCCTGCGCGTGCGCAAACTGACCAACGCCGACGGCAAGCCGATGTACACGGCTGTGGCGAGTTTCACCGGACCGCCGCTGCTGCGCATGCTGTATCGCCGGCCGAACACGTTCTGGATGCACGTCGCCGCCGCGATGGTGATCAGCGCGGTGTTCAGCCTGCTGCTTGCCGCCTACATCACCGCACCGCTGGCGCGCATCCGCAGCAGCGCGCGGCGCGTGGCGCGTGGCGATCTGTCCGCACGCGTCGGCAAACTTCCGTTTGGACGCAGCGCCGAGATCCTCGCGCTCGCCAACGAGTTCGACCAGATGGCCGCGCGGCTTAAGGAACTGGTCGAAGGCCAGCAGCGCCTGATCCGCGATGTGTCGCACGAAATGCGCTCGCCGCTGTCGCGCCTGCGCGTGGCGATCGAACTGGCGCGCGAACACAGCTCGCCGGCGACGACCGAACAGCTCGACCGCATCGAGCGCGAAGCGATGCGCCTGGAGGAAATGATCGGCCAGTCGATCCAGCTCTCGCGCATGGAAACCACCGCGCAGACGCGCGCGGAAACCATCGCGCTCGATGAACTGGTCGCCGACATCGTCGCCGATGCCGCATTTGAAGCGCAGGCGCGACCGTGCGCGCTGCACATCGCCCAAAGCACGCCGCTGAGCGTGCACGCGGAATCGGACCTACTGACCAGCGCGATCGAAAACGTGGTGCGCAACGCGGTCAACTACACCTCGGTCGGCAGCACGATCGACCTGCGCCTGGACCGCGTCGAGAACCAGGCACGCCTGCGCGTGCGCGACGCCGGACCGGGTGTCCCCTCCGCCGACGAGGCAAAGATTTTCGAACCGTACTTCCGCACCGACACGGCGCGTCAACGCAAAAGCGGCGGCAGCGGACTGGGTCTGGCCATCGCCAAACGCGCCATCGAGCGGCAAGGCGGACGCATCCGCGCACAGAACGCCGACGGCGGCGGCCTCGAAGTGGAGATCCGCGTGCCGCTGGCCTGAGCGGCGTTGCGGATCAGTCGACGACGTGCACCTGCACGTCGTCGAGCCAGCCCGTGCCGGCATCGAGCAGACTCGCGCCGACGATGAGCTGATCCACCTCCGGCGTGATCTTCAAGTCGATGGCGACATCCTTCCACGGCGTTGTGCCGATGAGCGGATCGCTATACACGACGGTACGCTGACCGCGCGCGGACATGAACAATTTCCAGCCCTTGTCGCCGACGCCGTCGCTTTTCATCTTCGCCGTCACGCGCACCGTTTTGCCGACAAGACCTTTGAGCGGCAGCGTCTGCGTGATCGATCCATACACCTGCGGCTGCATGCGCGTCATCTTCAGGCTGGCCTTGCCTTGCGCAGGCGAGTCGGTGTCCAGCGAAACTTCATAGGCGTGCACGCCGGCGTGCTGTCCGAACTGCCAACCGGGAATGTCGGCGCCGTTGGCGGGCTGTTCGAAGTCGCCGTTCACCAGCGCCATTGAGTCGCCCGCGGCGCCGTTGTGGCCGCATGCAGCGAGCAGCGCAGTGACGATCAATAACAAAATCGATCTCATTCGAACTCTTTCCTCTTCCGCAGGCCGGGATGATACCTGCGCCTCGATGGCCTGTCGCGACGCGCTGTCCACTTTCAGTCCGCGCGGTGTCCGTTGCGCAATGCGCGTCGCAACTATCCTGCGCGCCCGCTGTACGGAGTGTCTATGTAGACGTGCAGCGGTTTTCTTTCAACGGACGAACCGACTTCATGAAGCCTGCGATTTCGAAAAACCATCATCGACCACACGCATTCGTACGCCTCCTGCGCAACGCATGGATGCTCTTCCCGCTGACGGCGGCCGCGGCACCGCCGCAACAGACGTTTCTGCCGCCACAACGCATTCCGATTCAGGGCACGGTCCAGAAGATGATCGTGGCCGACGTAAACGGCGATGGTTTCGACGACATCGTCGCGCTCGCCGGCAACGGCATCGACGTCTACATGAACGATGCAAAGGTTCGCGGCAGCGGTGAAGACGTCACGTTCACCAAAATCCATCTGACCCTCGCCACCCACGGCAACACGGAAGCGGCCGAGGACCACGTCCAATTCAGCGGCGGCGGCGACTTGCAAGTGGTCGATCTGGACAACGACGGCAAACCGGATTTGCTGGCCAGCTCCGCGGCCACCGGCGAGATCTTCGTGATCTGGAACCAGGGCGCGAATGCGCCTGCGCCGTTCGTGTTCGTTCCCGATGCCATGCTGCCAACCGATCCTTCGATGACAATCCTGAGCCCGCTGGCACAACGCGTCGCCGGTGACGATCACGTCGAGGGCACGCCCATTTTCGTTACCGCCGCGGACCTGGGCGAAGGATCGGGAAGGAAATCGATCATCGCTTATCACGGCGGCCTGCAACTCGATCCGAGCAGCCATCAGCCGTCGCCGTTCAACAAGCGCAACTACGAATCGCTGGCCATCATTTATCCGACCAAGCACACCGCACGTGGCTTTGATTCGTTCGCTCAACGCGTAGCGTGGCCGGGTTGCGATCTCGCCTTCGGCGGCGCGTCCGCCGGGTGCGCGGGATGGAACGATGCAATGAGCGCCGACACGTCGCTCTATAACTTCCGCATCGCGAACGGTGCACGTTTGAATTTCGACGACGCCGCCAGTGACATCGTGCAAATGGACAGCGGCGGTGCCACCGACCCGTATCAACCGGCCGTCGTCCGCGTCAACGCCTCGCCGGGTTTGCTGGCGCTCGCGGGCAAAGGACCGAACGGATCCGATGCAGTTTGGCTCGAGGGTAATCAGCAGGCCAATGAATTCGTCCACGATAACGCGCTGCGGCTCATGCGGCGTCGAAATGCATTGCCTGCCATTGAAGGCGCTGAGCGCTCGGCCGGATTTACTTTCGCGACGATGAGTACCGGCGATGCCGCTTTGATCACGGCCGGAGGAATGGACGTCTATTACGATCCGACCAACCCTGGCAGTGTTGCGAAGCAACCCGTTCCGGATTATCTCAACCGCACCGGACAAGTCGGCGCGTGGCTGGAATGGACGATGCTCGACGCGGGGTCTGCGCTGTTGTCTTTGTCGGATTACTGCCGATCGCCGGATCCTTGCGTCGGCACGACGAGCTGGTATCACCTGCCGCTCGACGGCACGGCACGGCACCGCCCGCATCGCAGTGGGGTGGTACGCACGCGTTGATCATGCTCGACTACGCAAAAGAAACCGGCGCAGCCGGCGACAAGCGGTTCGAGCCGTTCTACGCGAATTTCGACGACGGCCGCTTCCAGGCGTTTTCGGTCACCACCGGAAGTGCCGATCACAAGCCGTTTATTGCCTCTGGGCGTTTCGCTTCGCCGAGTGAGCGCGCCGTCGTCGTTCTCGATCACAAGGACGCCGCCGTCGATGATCCGATGTATACCCATCTGGCGCTGTATCGTCCGGACCTCACCAAAAGCTACGCATCGCCGGTGCCGCGTCTGGACGGCCTCACCGTCGGCCGCTTTATCCAGGATGGCCTGACCGATATCGGCAACACCTTGCCGAAAGGCGAAATGAGCGCCGTGCTAGTTGGCGAACAACTGGGCGCCACCATCGCCGATGCGATTCGCTACGTACTCGTGCGCGACAAATCGAGCAATGCAGTCGTCGGCATTTTTCCGGTCGACCCTGCGGAGAAGGTCAGCGGCATCGACAAAGATGGCGTAGTAGTTCCGGAACTGAGCACACTCGACATCGGTTCGTACACACTGGAAGTACACAACGCCAATGCGTCCGCCGATGGACTTGAAGGTCGTCAACCCGTTCGGCATCCTCTCGACGAACTACGACTGGTCCGCCGGCGGCGAGTGCGGCGTCCTGCCAAACACCAAAGACGGAGATCTCTGGCCGAAGCAGATCGCCGTCAGCGTGTCTAACTTTCCTGGTGCGGATGAACTTGAATCGGTGCGTTGGATCAAAAGCGATGGCACCACCGTTGATCTTCCGGCCGATGGTTTTGCGAGCTACGACGCCGAGGCATCGACAGTAACACTCACGTTGCCGCAAGATGGCAAACTCAGCGACGGCCGGTGGCGTCCGTTCGTCAAGGCCGATGGCGTGTGGCAGGAAGTGCCGCGCTCGTGGAATATCGCGCACGATTCGTTGACACTTGAACTGTGCGCGAAGCAGGTTAATTTCGTCAACGAAGAAGCCTATGCGCAGTGCACGAATAAGGACTATTTTCTAGACGCGGCGCAGTACGGAGTATGGCCGCACCTGGTGAACGGATCATTCCGGTTTTTTGGAAGCGGCTTCGTTCAGTCGCATATCCAGTCGGCGGCATTGAAGCAAGCCGGCGAACATTTTTTCAGTACGTCTCTGGAGGTGATCAGCGACAATGAAATACACGTCAATTTCGGCGATCTTGGCGATTCGCTCACGCCAGATGCCGATATCGATCTTTATTTTTACTCGGCGTCCAGCGACGAGGTCACAGCCCACGGAATCAGCGCGTCGGGCGGCAGATCCCGCTGGCGCACGGCGAGAAAAGGATCGTGTCTCGCCTCTATGCCGCACTACTCTTCGATTACAGGAGCTTCAGGAAAGGATGACGCAATACAGACAGGTGACGTACTAACCGCCACCGGAGAGAACCTCATGTATCCGGTTCCGACGGCCAACCGACTGATTCTCACCGACGCAGCAAGCGGCGCCAAATATGCACTGCCGCCTCGATTGCCAGTCAATTTCTATGAAACTCACTACGACAACACAAAAGGGGAGCTGTTGTTCGTCGTCCCTGAGGATGATCAGTGGGACCAATACAAAATTGCCGACGGAGACGCCTTGGCTGAAGGATGGGCGCCGCCGCCGTACGTTTCATACGTCATTGAAGCTGGAACCACCGCGGCTACCGAATACACGGCTGCCGCGTGGGCAGCTGCCGGCTCTGGTGTGCTCGGCGGATTTACCGCCGGAATCTATTTGTCGGGGAACACTCCCACGGGCGTCTGGAATTTCATCCGCAGCAAATTGGGATCGCCTTCGCCGACGCCGGGAAAGCCCGGCGACGATCAGCCCAAGGACCCGGACGCCTATTATGTCGTTACGTATATGTCCAACGATGTCGAGCCCGACAGCTCTATCTACGCAGCAGTACTCAGTACGCCGAATTGGGCGGGCGGCGACGATATTGTGCAGGCAGCGAAACTTGCCATCTACATGCAAGGTCGCGGACGTTATACCGATCCGAGAAATGTCTCTATTTGGCCGTGTGAATCATCGGATGTGGGCTGGGTGGATGCATGCATCGTGGGGATCACGCCGGTAGCGGGCCCGTACAACAATAAGGTGGTCTATGACTCGACGGTTTGGTCCGAATACTATGTGCCGACAAACTTCTTTCCGGGCTATTCCATACGCACGGCCAATGCAGTCTATGACCCAAGTGGCCTTTTTGTAGGGCCTTCGCGCGCTGACCAATTCGCGTGGAGATATCCCGCGGAGCAGCGAATAAACTATGGGTGGACACCGACTGCCGTCAATATGAAGAGCATTTCGACGGACCAGACACACAACTGCAAACTCCCCATCGCCGACGCAGATTTGCGGTGTTACCAGGTTCCAATTCTTCCCTAATATAACGACGGAGCGTCACGGCCGCCATGGCCGTGGCGCTTAAATTCCGAGTGGCCAACCGCAGCCAGTAGAAAAACGGTTGCGTTCCTGCGACATTGCGCCTCATGGAACGCCTCACCGCCCGCGAACTGTTCGAGAAAGTCGGCACGCGCCTCTCCTTGCGCTGGGCGGCAGGCCAGCGCGGCGAATCGCGCGCGATCGTGCCGGCGGAAAAGCAATCGCGGCGTCCGTCGTTGGCGGGTTATCTCAACATCATCTATCCGAACAAAATCCAGATCATCGGTACCGAGGAGCTGGCATGGCTCGATGGGCTCGATTCGCGTCAGCGCTGGGAGATGATCGAGAAAGTGATGGGTTTCAATCCGACCGCGTTGATCGTGACCAAGGATCAAGCCGTGCCAGCCGACCTGCGCGATGCAGCCAACGAAAGCGGCACGCCGATCTGGGTCAGCAGCCAGCGCGGACACGAATTGCTGACGTACCTGCAATATCACCTCGCGCGCATGCTGGCGCGGCGCGTGACGCTGCACGGCGTGCTGATGGAGGTGTATTCGATCGGCGTGCTCATCACCGGTGAATCGGGATCGGGCAAATCGGAATTGGCGCTGGAACTGATCACGCGCGGCCATCGCCTGGTCGCCGACGATGCACCCGAATTCACGCAGATCGCGCCGGATGTCATCGACGGCTCCTGCCCGGAAATGCTGCAGGATCTGCTCGAAGTGCGCGGCCTGGGCATCCTCAACGTGCGCGAGATGTTCGGACATACGGCCGTAAAGCCGTCCAAATACCTGCGCCTGATCGTGCACCTGCAGATCACGCCGCGTTCGGTGCCGATCGAGCACGGCGGCCTTGAACGCATTTACGGCGACAACAGTTATCGCGATGTGCTCGACACAAAAATTCCGCAGACGACCATACCGGTTGCGCCGGGCCGCAACCTCGCCGTGCTGGTCGAAGCCGCGGTGCGTAACCACGTGCTGAAGACCAAAGGCATCGATCCGGCGCAGACCTTCCTCGACCGCCAGGCGCATCAGATGCGCAAGCAGCCTGCCTGGTGATGGCGACCGGACCGGACAACGCGAAACAGACACCGACGCGCCTGATCGTCGTCAGCGGCATGTCCGGTTCCGGCAAGACCATCGCGTTGCGCACGCTCGAAGATCTCGATTACTACTGCGTCGACAACCTGCCCGGCTCGCTGCTGCCGGCCTTCGTCGCAGAAGTCGCGCAGGCGGGATTGCATCCGCGCCTGGCCGTCGGCATCGACGTGCGCAATCGTGCGAAGGATTTGAACGTGCTGCCGCAGGTCCTCGCCGATGTGGCAAAAGACGGCATCGAACCGCGCCTGATCTTCCTCGACGCGCGCGACGATGTTTTGTTCAAGCGCTATTCCGACACGCGTCGTCGCCATCCGCTGACCGGCGAAGGCGTCTCGCTCGCCGACGCGATCGCGCGCGAACGCAAGTTGCTCAAGCCGCTATCGTCGATCGCCGACAGCGTGATCGACACTGGCGATTTCAACGTCCACCAGTTGCGCCGCCTGATCGCCACCGAATTCGGCATGGCCGATGGCCCGTTGTCGCTGCTGTTCGAATCGTTCGCGTACAAGCGCGGCGTGCCGGCCGATGCCGACTTCGTGTTCGATGCGCGCTGCCTGCCGAACCCGCACTGGGATGCGCAGATGCGGCCGCTCTCCGGTCGCGACCGCGCCGTGCGCGAGTGGCTGGAGAACAAGCCCGACGTCATGCAATATCTCGGCGACGTGCAGCGATTCCTGGAGACGTGGCTGCCGCGTTTCGAAGCGGAGAATCGCTCGTACGTGACCATCTGCATCGGCTGCACCGGCGGGCGGCATCGGTCGGTATACCTCGCCGAGCGGCTGGCCGAATATTTCCGCCAGCAGCGCGAGCAGGTGCTGACGTTCCATCGGGAGCTGGAGTAATCCATGGCGGTAGGTGTTCTGCTGCTCACGCACGAAACGATGGGCTCCGCGCTCGTGCAGACCGCGCGCCACATCCTCGGCCGCCTCGCCTTGCCGATCGACAGTTTCGCCGTGCCGCCGGGCAGCGACGTCGACGCGGCGCTGCGCGACGCCGCCGCGCGCGTACGTGCGCTCGATCGCGGCGAAGGCGTGCTGGTGCTCACCGATGTCTACGGCGCGACGCCGAGCAACGTTGCCGACAAACTCGGCGCGCTCGGTCTCGAAGTGCGTCGCGTGTCGGGCCTGAACCTGCCGATGCTGCTGCGCGTGCTGAATTATCCGGAGCAGAACCTTTCCGAACTGGTGCAGATCGCATCGAGCGGCGGGCGCACGGGGATCCACATCGACGATGCTTGAACGCGAAGTCACGATCAGCAACAAGCTCGGCCTGCACGCGCGGGCGTCGGCCAAGCTCGTGCAGTTGCTGCAAGGCTATCCGTGCGACGCGTGGCTGATTCATCGCAATCGCGAAGTGAACGCGAAAAGCATAATGGGCGTGATGATGCTCGCCGCCGGCGTCGGCAGCACGATCACGCTGCGCACCGACGGCGAGAACGAAGCCGCCGCATTGGAGGCGATGGCCGACCTGTTCGCCCGCAAGTTCGACGAAGGCGCATGAGTACCCGCTTCGTCATCGACGGTATCTCCGCCGCCCGCGGCATGACCTTGGGACGCGCGCGACTGGTCCAACCCGGACAGATCAACATCGACGAGCGGCCGCTCGCCGAACGCGAGATCGAACCGGAAGTCGTGAAATTGCGCGAGGCGCTCGGACGCGCGCGCGACGAACTCAATCACCTGCGCGAAAAGCTGCACGGCGCGCTGGCCCGCGAAGTCGGCGAATTCATCGACGCGCACAGCCTCATCCTCGACGATCCGGAACTCACCTCGGGTCTGTTCGACCTGATCCGCCGCGGCCGCTACCGCGCCAGCGCGGCGTTGAAGATGCAGCGCGACCGGCTGGTCGCGGTGTTCGACGCCATCGACGATCCGTACCTGCGCAGCCGGCGCGAGGATGTCGATCACGTCATCGGCCGCGTACAGGCGACGCTCGCGCGCGACACGACGCCCGCCGAACGGCAGATCGCCTCGCGCGTCGGCACCGTGCTGATCGGCGATTCGATCGCGCCGGCGGAACTGGCGCACCTTACCGAACACGGCGTGCTCGGCGTTGTCACCACCGGCGGCAGCCCGTTGTCGCACAGCGCGATTCTCGCGCGCAGCATGCGCATGCCGATGATCATCGGCGCGCACGATGCCCTGCGCCACATCACCGACGACGACCTGCTGTTGCTCGATGCCGGCGCCGGCCAGGTGATCGTGCATCCGACTGCGCAGGACCTCGCGCGCTACCGCCAGTTCCAGCGCGACCAGGCGCGCAACGCCGAGCAGCTCTCGCGTCTGCGCCACGAGCGCACGCTGACGCGCGACGGCGTGGAAATCCAGTTGTACGCCAACGCGGAAATGCCCGCCGACGTGGCACAGGCGCGCAACTGCGGCGCGGTGGGCGTCGGTTTGTACCGCACGGAATTCCTGTTCCTGCAGCGGCACGAACTGCCGTCGGAAGACGAACAGTACGCCGCCTACCGCGACATCGTGCTGGCGATGGGCGGCGCACCGGTCACCATCCGCACGCTCGATCTCGGCGCCGACAAGGCCGACGGTACAGGACTGGCGCTGCGCGAGGAATCCAATCCGGCGCTCGGCGTGCGCGGCGTGCGACTGTCGATGCGGCGTCCTGCGGTATTCGCCACGCAGATGCGCGCGATACTGCGCGCCTCGAGTTTCGGGCAGGTGCGCGTGCTCGTGCCGATGGTGACCACCGGCGAGGAGATCGCCGTGGTGCGCGCGCTGCTCAACGAATGCGCGCGCGAATTACGCGCCGGCGGGCACGAGATCGCCGACCACGTCGAACTCGGCGCGATGATCGAAGTCCCCGCCGCCGCGATTGCCTTGCCGGGCATGATCAGACAACTCGATTTCATCGCCATCGGCACCAACGATCTCACCCAATACACGCTCGCCGTCGACCGCAACAACGACGCACTCGCCACGCTATACGACCCACTGCATCCTGCGCTGCTCAAGTTGTTGTCGCAGATCATCGCGGTCGGGGTGAAGGCCGGCAAGGCGGTCACTCTCTGCGGCGAGATGGCGAGCGAAACGCGCTATACAGCGCTATTGCTATCGCTCGGCCTGACCGGCTTCAGCATGCATCCGAGCGCGCTGCTCGAAGTGCGGCAGGCGATCGCGCAATGCGATCGTGCGGAACTGATCGGGTTGTCGAAGAGTTTGCTTCGCGCGCAAAGCCGCGCAAGTATCGAACGTGTGCTTGAAAAGATGCGTTCGCCATAAAACTGTTTTTATGGGAAAATGGCTTCATGAAGACTACCATTGAGCTGCCGGATGACCTCATGCGCCGGGTCAAGCTGCGTGCGCTGCGTGAACATAAGAAGCTCAAGCAGTCCGTCGCGGAACTGCTTGAACGCGGCTTGGCCGAACCGCGCTCGCGCGGGCGCCCGAAGCCGCTGCGTCTGCATGGGGGGACGTTGCCGTCCTTCAAGGACATTGACGCGGCCATCGCGCGCGGACGAGACTGATCGCGCATGATCGTTGTCGACACAAACATCGTCGTGGCGCTGTTGATCGAAAGCGCGCGCACGGCGGACACGCAGCGCCTGTATGACAGCGACCCGGCCTGGTCCACCGAGCCGTTCGCGCTGATCGAGTTCTCGAACGTGCTGGCCACTTATCACCGCGCCAAACGCGTGACCGCCGCAAAGGCAGCGACATATCTTTCCCATGCGCGCGATCTGCTGCAGGATCATCTGTGCCGGGTCGAGGCAGCCACCGCGCTCAAGATCGCGATGGATTTCGGTGTCAGCGCATACGAAGCTCATTTTCTTGGTGTGGCGTGGGAACGAGGCGTGAAACTGACAACCGAAGATGCCAAGCTGCGCGCGGCCGCGCCGCAGATCACCCAGTCGCTCGACCAAGCTATCAAGGCCTTGACCCATTGAACACTTCTCTCGTGAACCCGGAAGTCGCCAGTGCCGCCGGCCGGCTGGCCGAACAATTCCGCAGTGCGAAGCCGTTTCGCCATATCGTCATTGAAAATTTTTTCACTGCCGATGCGTGCGCGAAACTGCTTGCCGATTTTCCGCCTTTCGAGCGCGGCAACGCGCGCAACGAAGCGGGTGAACTCGGCGCGAAGTCGACGGTGGAGCGCATCCGCGAACTCGGCCGTTCCTATGCGGCGCTCGACGACGCCATCCAGACGCCGCGATTCCTCGCCTTGATCGGCACGATCACCGGCATCCCCGACCTGCTCTACGACCCATGGTATTTCGGCGGCGGCACGCACGAGAACCGCGAGGGTCAGGACCTCGACGCACACGTCGATTTCAACCGCCATCCGGCCGAACGCTGGCACCGGCGGCTCAACCTGATCGTCTATCTGAATCACGAATGGGACGATGCCTGGGGCGGCTCGCTGGAGCTGCATTCGGATCCGCGCGCGGCCGATGATCGCATCAAGCTGGTCACTCCGCTGTACAACCGCGCGGTGATTTTCGAGACCACCGAAACGAGTTGGCACGGCTTCAGCCGCATCGGTCTTCCCGCCGACAAGAAGCATCTGTCGCGCCGTTCCATCGCACTATACTTTTATACAAAAAACCGGCCGCAGGAAGAACTGGCCGACACGCACTCGACCATCTACGTCGATCGTCCGCTGCCGGAACGCTTCCAGCCGGGACACACGCTGAGCGAGGCCGATGTTCACGAACTGCGCATCCTGCTGGCGCGCCGCGACCAGCATAACCAGCGTCTGTATCGCGACATCACGCATCTGACTGGGCAAGTGGAGCGCGCGGAAGCCGCCCTGAGTGGCAGCAATCTCGGCCGCTTGCAGCACGCCGCAAAGCGTGTCTGGTGGCGTTTCGGTCGCCGCAAATGAATCCGGCCGGCAGGGACGGCGCGCTCGCCAAGTTCACGCGCGTCCTGCCCACGCTGCCGCTGACGCTGTGGTTCCTGGGCTGCGCCGCTTACTTCGCGGCAACGACCGCGAATGTGCTCACGCTGTACGCGCTGCGGCAGCCGACGTTCGATCAATACAAGGAATATGCGCACTATCTGTCGCAGCCGTTCCTGACGTCGGTGTTCATGCTCGAGAACGGGCACCGGCCGGTGTTCCCTGCGTTGATCGCGAACATCGAAATCGCGACGATGGGCGCCAATCAATTGCTGCAGCTCGGCATCGGGTGCCTGTGCATCGCGCTGGCGCTCGGCGTCGTGGCAACGGTGGCGTGGCGGCACGCGATGCCGCTGGTGGCGCGCGCCGCGGCGGTCATGCTGTCGGTGCTCGGTCTGCTTTGGCTCGCCAATGCGCGCATGCTGGTGCAGGGTGTCGGCGAACTGCAGATTTATCTCGTGGTCGCGTCGGTGTTGCTCGCGGCACTGGCGACGTGGGCCGCAACCCAAACCGGTTCCTGGCGCGCGATGGCAGCCGCGACCATCGCGTGCGTCGTCGCCATGTTCACCTTCGGCGCAGGTGCGGCGGCGTTTCCGAGCGTGCTCGCGCTGGGTACGCTATTGCGGCTGCGTTGGCGCTTGCTGGCGATTCCGGCGTGCGCGTGGGCGGTGTGTCTCGTGCTGTACATCGTGGTGCTGCCCGGACACGAAGGTGTGCAACACAGCCTGGCGTTGCGGCCGTTCGACTCGGCGATGACCGCCGCGCGATGGTTGTCATCACCGTGGGCCAACGCTTTTTTCGGACTGGCCGATCCACCGGTGCAGGCGTGGCTGCCGGACGCGCTGCGTGCCGGCGACACACTAAGCCGCACGACGGCCTCCGCTGCCGACAGCCTCGTTTCGTGGATGGGTGCGCCGTGGCCGTCGATCTCCACGGCGTTCGGCGTGATCGGCATTCTCGCGTTCCTTGTGCGAACGCTGCTGCGCTATCTGCGGCGCGCCGCGCCCAGCCGCTACGAAACCATCGCGAACGCATTGTGCATTTTCGGTCTGCTTACAGCGGCGGTCATCGGGTTGGGACGGGTCAACTACTTCGATGCATTTCCGTATCAGATTTTCGCCGATCGCTATCTTGCGTGGCCATGCTTGTTCTGGACCGGCCTCGCGCTGCTGGTGCTCGACGACGCCTGCCGCAGCAGCAACCGCGCCGCGATCGTTTTCGTACTCGCTGGATGCGCTGTGTTGCCCCTGATCTTGCTGCCGACGCACGGCGCGTGGGCGGACTGGGCGGCGGCGATGTACCGGTCGGCCGAACGGTCCGCCGCCGCGGCGCGCAGCGATGTGTTCGATCCCGACGTATATCCCAACGACGCGGATGCGAGCCGTGACAATGTGCTGAGCACGCTCGCGGCCATGAAAGCGCGTCATCTGGGGATGTTCGCCGATCCGGGCTGGGAGTTGGCGCAGACCACCGCGGCGCCATCGGTGGACGACGCCCGAGTCGTGATGGACGCGCACGTTGTCGCGACGTTCCAGGATCCGATATCGGCATTGCCGGCGGCGCGCGTCGAAGGCGTGGTTCGTCAGGGAATGAAGGCGCTCGCGCACGGCCAGCTCGCCGTTGTCGACGACGCCGACCGGATCGTCGGCCTCGTGCAATTCAGTTTCGTCGATGGCGACTCGCACATCATGCAATTGCATCATCCATCGCTGCACGGTTTCGACGCGTACATCCGCGACTATCGCGCCGATCGGCACTACCGCATCGTGGCAGTCGAGTCGGTATTGCACCGGATAGTCGCGCAGGCACCGATCGCGCCGGCATCTTGAGTCAAGGTTTGCGGCGACGAAACACGAACAGGTGATTGAGCACGAAGCCGGCGCCGACGAATGCGACACCGGCGGCGATCTGCGCGACATACGCATTGATGTTTATCGCAAGCGCCGCCTGCAGCACGGCGAAATTGACTGCATAGGCGAGGAGGAATGCGGGCACGAAGCGGCTCGCATCCGCGCTCACGCTGTCGGCTGAACGGAAAACCCAATAGCGGCTTTGCGCGAACGACAACACGAAGCCCGCCGCATAGCCGACGACATTGCTCGGCGTCGGCGCGAGTCCGAAATGCATGCACGCGAAGATCAGCGCGTAGCCGATCACCGTATTGACCACGCCCGACAACGAGTATTTCGCCAGCAACCTCGGCAGGCTCATCGCGCGGTGAATTCAGCAAAATACTGCGCGCCGAGCGGCAGCCAGCCGAGTGCGCGTTCCAGCGGACGCAGGAATTTCAGCGGCTTCGGAAAGAACAGCGTGTAGCGGCTTCGCGCGAGATTAAGGCCGCTGCCGTTCGCCGCGCTGACAAGTTCGCGCCTTCGGATCATGTGCGCATCGGCATCGAACGGACAACGCTCGAACACCCAGCGCGTCACCGGATTGGCCGGATTGTGCTCGAACACAAAGAATCGTCCCGAGGGCGCGAGCACGTCGCGGCATTGGCGCAGGCTCTGCGCGAGCTCGTCGCGCGGAATGTGATGGAAAACGTTCGCGGCGAACACAACGTCGAAGCGCTGTGCGGCGATTTCGTCCCAGTTCGCGCTGAGCACGGCGGTCGGCGCGCGCTGCGACGCGATGCGGATCGATTCTGTCGACGGATCGTACCCGTGCACCGTCGCCTGCGGAAACGCGGCCACGAGGTACTCGAGACTGCGCCCGGCACCGCATCCGAAATCGAGAACGCGCGCGACGTTGCGCCCGCGCGAAGCAGTGGCGACATGGTCGACCTTGTAACGCGCGAAATACGCGTCCTCTTCCATGCCGGCGGGCAGCGCGGCGCGCAGCGTGCGGTCGTAGTCGTCGGCGTAGCGGTCGAATTCATTCGGCATCGGCGCGGTCCGCGTCGTCGCCGCCGACGCATTCGCGCACGGCGAATTGCGGCTTGCGATTGAGCTTGAGGTACGCACGCCCGAGGTATTCGCCGATCACGCCGAGGAACAGCAACTGCAGTCCGCCGAGAAACAACGTGATCGCGACGAGCGAGGCCCAGCCGGCGGGCGTTTCCGGATGGCGCAATTTATCGACGATCACGGAGATCAGACCGATGCCGGCGATCAGCGCGAGCACGGCACCCGCCGCCGACGCAAAGCGCAGCGGCGTGATCGAGAAACTCGTCGCCATCTTCAGCAACAACGACACCGAACGTCGCAGGTTGTAGTTGCCTTCGCCATCCAGTCGTTTCTGATGCTGGATCGGCACGGTGGTGATGCGCCGCGTGACATCCAGTATCAGGCCGTCGATGTATGCGTACGGGCCTTCATAGCGCACGATCTCGCGCACCACGCGCCGATGCAGTGCCTTGAACGACGACAGGTATAACCCGCGCGGCTTGTTGAGCAGGAACGACGCGACGCGATCGTTGAACCAACTGCCGAGCTTCTTCCACGCAGCGTGCTGACGGCCGACGTAGGTGGTGTAGCAGACGTCGAAATCGCCGCGCACGGCATCGACCAGTTGCAGGATCGTCTGCGGTGGGTGCTGCAGATCGTCGTCCATGATCACGACCACCTCGCCGCGCGCATGATTGAGTCCGGCCATCGTCGCGTTGTGCTGGCCGAAATTGCGCATGAGGCAGATGCCGCGCACGAAATCGAAACGCGCGGCGAGATCGCGGATCACGTTCCAGCTATCGTCGGGACTGGCGTCGTTGACCAGGATCAGTTCGAAGCGCCCGGCGACGTCCGCGCGTTGCATCGACGCGCCGACCTGTTCGACCAGATGCGGAAGAATGCTTTCGCTGCGGTACACCGGTACGACGATCGAAACCTCAGGGCGCGGATGAGTCATGGTGGCCGTAGTATTTTTCGATGGTCCGGCGCAGATAGTCCGCGGGGAACGAAACACCGCAACGCGCAAGCGCTGCGACGATGCGCGTAGTGTCGATCGGATATCCGGCGCCCGCGTCGATTATATCGAAAATGGCGCGATGGCCGACCACCTCCTCCATGCAGCGCATGATCTCGAAGATCGGCGCATTGTGCGCACAGGCGACATTGATCGTTTCCGAGCAAGCGCCTTCGCGCACCAGTTCGACCACGACGGTCGCCACATCGTCGACATCGATGATGTTGCGCTGCGCGCCGCTGAACACGGCGAAGCGCTCTGAACGCACGATACGCGCATGCAGGTAATTGAGCAGCGTGTGCGGATTGGGCGTGCGTCCGGCCAGTTGCGGCAGGCGCAGGACCAAATGGCGCGGCCGCTGCGCGACGAGCTGCTCCATCGCGCGTTTGTGCCGCACGTAGGCACTGGTCTGCGCGGCGGGATCGTTGATGCTGCACGTGCTGAAGTAGAGCAGCAACGTGATGTCGTCAAGCGAGTCGACCGTTGCCTGCAGGCGCTCGCGTTCGCGTTCGAATTCACGTGGGTCGTTGCAGGAGGAATTGGAAACGCCGGCCGCGTAGAGGCAGACATTCCGCAACATGCCGGCGCACGGAGCGAACGCGCGTGCGAGGAGGCCGCTACCGACGATCATGGCGCCACTCCTTCGCGTCGATGACTATTTCGAATTCCTGATCGGCAGCCAATTGCGGCAGCGCCCGTAACGTCACGGTGAACGTCCGCATCTCGCCGGTCATGATAGCAGTGCGGCCGCGCTTGCCGACGCGGGACAGTTCCATTTACGCGGGCCGGCGACAAACGGTAAAATCCAGAACCCTAGCCCTTCTCTGCGATGACGCTCGCGCGCTCATCAGCCAGCCTGATGACGAACTCCGCGTCCCCCGAGCGATCCGCCGCGAATTGGAATATCTGGATATCAGGCTCAGCCTGTGCGGCACTGTGCCTGCTGCTTCTCATCGACGGGCTCGGCGTGATCGCGCACGTCGAGGGCTCATCACCGGCTACACCGGGACTGACGACGGATCGCTACATCTTGGTAGCGTGCATTGCGCTGACCTTGCTCTGGTCGCTCGCCCACATACGGCGCGGTACCGGCGCGGGCGCCGGGTTCCTGCTCGGGGCCGTGTGCGGCGCCGGCTTTTTTGCTGCTTCGATCGGTCTCGCAATCCTCGATCCGGGCAACATTCAATGGCTGCTGCGTGGAAACGACTGGACCACGCACTACGCCGGCTGGGCGATCTTCCGCAATACGCCGTGGGCGTGGCCACCCGGCGCGATGCACGAACTGATGTATCCGCGCGGCACTGCGATCATCTTCACCGATTCTCTGCCGATCGTCTCACTGCTGTTGAAGCCGTTTTCGCCCTGGCTGCCGGATACCTTCCAGTTCACCGGTGGCTGGTTCGCGCTCTGCTGCATCCTGCAAGGCGGTTTCGGCGCGCTGCTCGCGCAACGGTGGACGCGCAATCCCGCCGTCGTTCTCGCCTCGGCGGCCATGTTCCTTTACGCACCGGTGCTGCTCAACCGGATGCCGCACGCCACGCTGATGGCACAGTGGCTGATCCTGGCTTGCCTGTGGCTGTATTTCCGGCCCACGCGGCCGCGCGGCATCGTCGCCGAGACATGGCCGTGGTGGCTGCTCGCGCTCATCGGCGCCGGCACGATGCCTTATCTCGCGGCCATGGTGATGGCGCTGCTGCTCGCGTATTGCGTGCGACGGTGCTGGGTCGACCGCGAACGCTCCGTCGCACAGGCGACACTGATGCTGACCGCGGGAATCGGTGTCGTGCTCGGCATGTGGTGGCTAAGCGGCGCGATGACGTTGCACGCGCAGAACGCCAACGGTGGCGTGTCGTACGGCGTCTATTCGTTCAATTTGCTTGGATTCTTCAACTCATACGGCTGGTCGAAACTGTTGCCGGCGCTGCCCGCGGTGACGTCGCAGCAGATGGAAGGCTATTCCTATCTCGGCCTCGGCACGCTCGCACTCATCGCAGTACTTTTGATCGAAGCGCTCGTGCGTCGTCGTCGGCCGCAATGGCCATCGCGGAACTGGCCCCTGTTGATCGTCACGCTGATGACGGTTGCCTTCGCCGCCAGCACCGTGCTCACGATCGGCGCATGGACATTGATCAACCATCCGCTGAGCACGCCGCTGCTGGGGACATTCCGAAGTTCCGGCCGTTTCATCTGGGTGGCGTACTACCTGACCATCCTCGCCGCGCTGGTATTCACCGTGAAACGCTTCGGCGCGACCGCCGCGGGTGTTCTGCTGACTTGCGCAGTCGCCGCGCAGGCATGGGATTTCACCAATTCGCACCGGCAGGCCGCACACCTGCGCGACGGCGCGAACTGGCCACCGCCGATGCAGTCGCTCGACGATCCGGGCTGGGACGAACTGGCCGCGAACAGACGCCATCTGACGCTGATTCCACCTGCGCCGTGCGGCGATCCACCCGGACCGCTCTTGCCGTTCCAGCTCGTCGCCGCGCGCAACCGCATGACATTCAATACAGCCTATGTCGCGCGCTGGAATCCGAAGGCCGAGCAGAATTACTGCGCGCAACTGGTCGATCAACTGGCCAAGGGCGACCTGCGCAGCGATGAACTGTATATCGTGAGCGACCAATGGCTGGAACGGTTCCGGCACACGGACAAAGCGCCCACCTGCCACACGCTCGATGGTTTTCTCGCCTGCGTGGTAGACGGCACAGACTAAGAACTGCGCACGTGCGCCCGCGCGTCGAAGCGAACGTGCATACGATCGCATCGCGCCAAATAGACGCCGGCGACTTGCAGTACGAGCGAGCGAATCGTACGGCTTGGATGCGAAAAGCGCATACACCGCGCTATACAATCGTGCCCTGTCGCACGGAGCCCACAGCGCGATGACATTGTTCGATTCAATCTTCGGCACGCACTGCCGCCTGTGCGGAAAGCGCGGCGCGTCGACGATCGGCCCCGTCGCGACCACGCATCCGGGAAATTTCGAAATCAAGGAATACAGTTTGGTGCGCTGTAGCGCGTGCGAGACCGTCTATCTGCATCCACTGCCCACCCCGGCGGATCTGTCGTTGCTCTATGAAGAATCCGTGCAATTCTCCAGCGACCATTACACCGATCCCGAGCAAGTCCGGAAAATCCTCGACTACTACGAAACCGAACTGACTTCCCTCAGCCTGCTGCCGGCCGGACCGTGCCGACTGCTCGAGATCGGCGCCGGCCGTGCGTGGGTTTCACACGCCGCGAAAAATCAAAACCCGCAGGCAAACACGGTTGCACAAGACGTCAGCGGCGAATGTGCCGCGGCCTGCACGTGGGTCGACACCTATTTCGTCGGTACGATCGACACGCTGACCGATCGCGGACCGTACGATCTGGTGTCGCTGACGCATGTGATTGAACATCTGGCCAATCCTGCGGCGATGCTGAAATCGATCGCTGCATTGCTGGTGCGCGGCGGCAAAGTGTTCATCACCGCCCCGTTCCGTCCAGTGGGATGGACAGCGTCGGCGGGAATCGAATTGTGGCGCACATATTCCTACCTGCATGTGCCGGCGCACATCACGTACTTTTCGAAGCGCTGGTTTGCAAGGCAGGCGAGCGCGTTGGGACTCGAGATCGTGCACTGGAATGCAAAACACGAAGAGGGTCAGGCGTTCGCCCTGGTGCTACAAAAACCTAGCTGACGTCACCGCGCCCGCTGCTCATCCAGCGTCAACGCCACCTTGTCGCGCAGATAAACCGGCAACGCATATTCCGGCGCCACACCGCGGCCGCTGGCGAACTGAGGCGCGGCCAGTTGCGCTACCGCGCGGGCCTGCGGGTGTCGCGCGCCGTCGGCCCACACGGGATCGTGCGGCAGGCGCATGGCGAGCGCGTCGTGGTACGCGGCCCAGCCGCTGCCGACGACGCTCCATTGTCCATTTGTATACTCCGATACGTCCGGCAGCACGAGCATGCTGGCCGGCCCGACCGACTCGGCATTGAGCGCCTCGACCAGTCCGTCGGACTTGCGCCGGAATGCAGCGGCGTAAACTTCGCCCATGCGCGCGTCGATGGTGGCCAGGATCGACGCATCGCCGGGCGGCACATCCTGCGCGAGTGCGGCCAGGGATGAAACCGGAATCACCGGAATGTCGAGGCCGAGCGCCAATCCCTGCGCCACCGAAATCGCCAGCCGGACGCCGGTGAACGCGCCGGGTCCGCGGCCAACAGCGACCGCATCGAGATCGCGCCGCGACAAGCCGGCTTCGTCGAGCAGCGATTCGATCATCGGCAGGATCAGCGCGGTGTGTCGGCGCGGTGCGAGTTCGCTGCGCTCGATCAGCGTGCCGTCGCGCAACAGCGCGGCCGAGCAGTTCTCGGTCGAGGTTTCGATGGCAACGATAATGTTTGGCATGGGCGAATCCTACAGCGCGCGTTGCGCGCGGTGAACGCCATTACCGGCGCAGCGCATGGCGCCGTGCGGATCGAGTTGAGGCGCGATGCGGACGAATCGGGCCGCGGCGCGGGCGCATGGCCCGCAGAACCGAATTACGACGCCGGCGGCTGCCACAACTCCACGCGGTTGCCTTCCGGATCCATGATCCAGCCGAATTTGCCGTACTCGGAATCCTGGACTTTCTCATCCACCTGAACGCCGTCGCTGCGCAGTTTGGCGAGCAGCGCGTCGAGATCGTCGACGCGGAAGTTGATCATGAAATCCTTGGTGCTGGGCTTGAAATAGTCAGTGCTTTCCTTGAACGGCGACCAGAGCGTGCAGCCGGGACGCTTTTCGTCCTCGCCGAACATGGCACCGCCGAAATCGGTGATCGGCAGACCCAGGTGTTTCTCGTACCACGCCGCGAGCGCTTTCGGGTCGCGCGATTTGAAAAAGAATCCGCCTAAACCAGTGACGCGCGCCATCGAGGCTCCCTAAATCCGTTGTGGTGGATTGCTATCGTAGCAAGTGGCAAGCAGCGCGGCGAGTTCGCCGTCGTGCGCGAATTCCACGCCGTCGATGCGCGCGATGAAACGCACGGGCTGACCGGAGTTTGTGAAGAACGCGGCGCGGAAGTCGCCGATGCGCGACAACGGCACGCCGGCATCGATGCTTTCCACGCCGCGCTGCGCCAAGCCTTGTTTGAGCAGTTGCTTGCTCACGCCTTCGAGTTGCCGCGCGTCCGGCCAGACGATGCGTTCGCCGTCGAAGAACGCGACATTCCAGATCGAACCTTCCGCGACATTGCCGTTTCGATCGACGAACAGTGCATCGTCGAAACCCGACTGCTGCGCGAGACGGCGATGATGGAACAGCGGAAACGTTCCGACGTGCTTGACCCGCGGCGTATCGCGCTCGTATGCAAAGGATTTCACGCGCAGCGGGAACGTCGAAGCGACCGGCGCGTCGCTCACGCTGATCAGCACGTCGGGCGCGGCGGCCTCGGCGGGATTGTCGCGCTTGTAGGCGCGCGAGAAAACGTTGATGCGCACTGACGACGGAGCGGTCGCATCGCCGATCGCGTCGCGCAACCAGCCGCGCACGATGTGCCCGTCGAGCGGATGGCCGAACAGGAATCGCGTCGCAGCATCGAGCCGCTGCAGATGCAGATCGAGTCCGCGCACGCAACCCTCGGCGACGCGCATCGCCGTGAAGTGCCCGTAGTTGTTCGCGACGATCGTGCGCAGATCGTCGACGTGCGCGGGCTTGCCGTTGACGAACAATCGCGGTGCGCTGCTCATGGCGCGAAGAATTTCTGCACGTCGGCCAAGTCGCGCGTCAGCGGCAGCGGCGGCAGGCTTTTCAGGAACAGCTTGCCGTAGGCGCGCGAAGTCAGCCGCGGATCGCACAGCATCAGCACGCCGCGATCGGCGACATCGCGGATCAAACGACCGGCGCCCTGCTTGAGCGCGATCACGGCGGCGGGAATCTGCCAGTCGAAAAACGGATTGCCGCCGGATTCGCGCAGGGCGGACAAGCGCGCTTCGAGCACCGGATCGTCCGGTGCGGCGAACGGCAATTTGTCGATGATGACGCAGCTCAGCGCTTCGCCGGCGACGTCCACGCCTTCCCAGAAACTCGCCGCGCCGAGCAGCACGCCGTTGCCCGACGCGCGGAATTCGGTGAGCAACTGATGTCGCGGCGCGGTGCCCTGCACGAACAGCGGGAACGGCACATCGACCAGCAACTCCGCTGCACGGCGCAGCGCGCGGTGCGAGGTGAACAGCATGAAGGTTCGGCCGCGCGCGGCTTCGAGCACCGGGCGCGCGGCGGCGACCACGCGTTCGGTGTAGCCCGGATCGTTCGGATCGGGCAAGCCTTTCGGCACGTAGGCCAACGTCTGTCGTTCGAAATCGAACGGGCTCGGCAAACTCATCGCGACCGGATCGTCGAGGCCGAGCTGCCGCGCGAAATGCTGGAATTCACCGGCGACCGACAACGTCGCCGAGGTGAATATCCAGCTCGCGTTGCTCTGCTCGCGCAGCGTGCGCAGCGGCGACGCGAGATCGAGCGGCGTGGCGTGGAACGCGAATCCATTCGGCGACAATTCGTACCAGTGCACCGCGTCGTGGGCACCGCCATCGACGACCTCGTGCAATCGCTGACGCAGGATTTCCGCGCGTTCGGAAACGCTGGTCAGGCCGCGCGACCGCTCGGCCTGCTTGCCGAGCGCGTCGGCCAGCGCATCGAGTGCGTCACGCAGCGCGTGCAGATCGGTCTGCGTCGGCGCGTCGTTTTCGATGGCGCCGAAGCCGCCTTTCGCCGGCAGATAATCGAGCGACAGACGCAGCTTGCGCACCGCCGGCGCGATCGCTTCGATCGGCAGACGCAAGGTCGCCAGTGCGCCGCTGACCGATCCGCACTCGGCGAGTGCATCGTTGGCGAGTTCGGTGAGCTGCCGCGACGTGACGTTCGTGGAAAAGAATTGGCCGGCGAGTTCCGGAACCTGGTGTGCTTCATCGAGGATAAAGGCATTCGCGCCGGGCAGGATCTCGCCGAAGCCTTCCTGTTTGATGGCCAGATCGGCGAACAGCAGATGATGGTTGACGACGACCACATCGGCTTCCTGCGCGGCGCGGCGCGCTTTCACGACGAAGCAGTCGGCGAACATCGGACATTCCGCGCCGACGCAGTTCTCCGCGGTCGATGTTACGCGCGGCCATAGCGGCGAATCTTCTGGCACTTCTGCGAACTCGCCGCGGTCGCCGCTGCCGGTGCGCTGCGACCATTCGCGCGTGGCCTGCAGGTGCGCGGCCTGCTCGCGCGAGGTGAATCGGCCTTCCTTGTGCGTCTGATCCAGTCGATATAGGCAGATGTAGTTGGCGCGGCCTTTCAGCAGGCTCGTGCGCAGGCGCGCGCCGAGCACTTCGCGCACACGCGGGAGGTCGCGGTGGAAAAGCTGGTCCTGCAACGTTTTCGTCCCGGTGGAAACGATGACGCGCTTGCCCGAGCGCAGTGCGGGCACCAGATACGCGAACGTCTTGCCGGTGCCGGTGCCGGCTTCGGCGATCAGGTTGTGGCCGTTGGCGATGGCGTCTTCGACGGCATCGGCCATGTCCTGCTGGGAGGTGCGCGGGGCGAAGCCCGGCACCTCTCGCGCGAACGGGCCGTCGGGGCCGAGCAGTTCGCGGGCGCTCCAATCACGCATCAAAACATATCGCTGACAGTAATTTGTCTATTCTCGCAGAAACGTTTGTGGAGGATTCGTTTGTCGAGGATCCGATTGGATACGAAGCGCCGATGGTGTGTGGATCGAGCGCCGCTCTTCCCCTCTCCCGCTGGCGGGAGAGGGTTGGAATGAGGGTGGCGCTTGCGGGCCCTACGCCTTCATTCCCGCAGAGGCGGGAATACAGTGACTTTACTTTTAGACTCTGAAGCAACAGCTTCCGCTGTCCTGCGGCCAGCGGGTAACTTTCTTTGCCGGTGCAAAGAAAGTCACCAAAGAAAGCACCTTTGTCGTTCACTGAGGGAGTTGTCCGCAGAGAGCACGTCCCTGATGCTCGCTGCGGACCGCGCGCTTCCTGCGCGCGATCACCGCTTTCTCAAACCTTCGCGCTTTCGCAGAAGACGCCGCAAACCGACAATCGTTCTCGTCGCGTAGCGACGACAGGTCGCTGTACACCCCATCGCACCGCACCCCGCACCGTGGACTCGGCTTTCGCAGGTGAGGTGCACGGTTATCGCGCCTTGTTTCTTTGTCAGAAGCGGTTTGGCGCGGGGACCTTGCATCCGGCCATCTTCTGCTTGGCGTCGGTGGCCATCGTTGGGTTGTTTAATGCGTTGCCGGCTTCGATGAGCGTCTGCAGATTTTTCGCGCACAACGCGCCGACCTTGGGGCCGAGTTCGTACGATTTCTGCGCGGATGCCGTGGCCTGACTCCAGTCGCCCGTCTCGACGAATAGTTCGGCCTGGAATTGCAGCAGGTCAGGCGATTTCGGGGCGATCTTCAATGCCTGGCTCACTTTGTCCAGGGCCGCTGCGGGCTGCTGCTGCGCTTCGAGTTTGTGCGCCCGATCGACCAGTCCGTCGACGGCCGGATCGCGCAGCGGATGCACTTCCACGCTGGAATCGAACTGGTTTCCGGCGCCGCGTATGTTGCTCAGCGCGGAAGTCGTGTCGGGTTTGACCACCGTCGCTTTCGGCGGCGCAGGCGGTTGCGAACACGCGGCCAGTGCCGCCGCTGCAAAATATACAAATATCTTTTTGTTCATCTTCGTTTCCGTCAGCGGGCGGCTCAATGTCCGCCGAATAGCGATTTGATCTCCTGCCAGACGCAATGTTCCGTATCGGCGGGAACGTGGCCAGCGATGAACGGCATCTGGCGCGCGCCGTCGCATTTTTCCTGCGTGCGCTGGCCGGATTCCGGATCGATCCACGCCACCTCCAGGCCGTCGGCCGACGCCTGCAGCGGCGCGGTCGGCAGCTCGCGGAACAGCGCGATCCACGCCTGCAGCGCGCCAGTGGCGCCCCACAGGCCGGTCGGCTTGTTGTCGTCGCGGCCGATCCACGCCACGGCGAGCTGTGAACCGGTGAAGCCGGCGAACCACGAGTCGCGCTGCGAATCGCTGGTGCCGGTCTTGCCGGCCGCGTGCAAGCTGGCCAGGCCGTGCTCGGCGATGGCGCGCGCGGTACCGAAGGTGGTCACCGCCTGCATGGCGTAGCTTACCAAGCGCGCCGGCGCGACGTAGTCGCCGGCGCCGGATTTCACCGTGTAGCGCGTCAGCGGCTTGCCCTGCGCATCGAGCACGGCGCGCACCGCGCGCAGCGGCACGGCGTGGCCGTCGGCGGCGAAGTATTGATACATCTGCGCCACTTCGAGCGGCGACAGGTCGACCGCGCCGAGCAGCAGCGACGGATTCGGATTGATCGCCTCGTCCGTGCCGAACGACTGCAGCAGCCCGCGCACCTTGTCCACGCCCAGCACCATGCCCAGGTGCACGGTGGCGAGGTTATAGGAATGCGCCAGCGCATCGATCATGAGCACGCGACCGTGCGTTTCGTGATCGTCGTTCTGCGGCGTCCAGTGCTGGCCGTTGGGTTGCACGAGATCGACCGTGGAATCGTCGAGCAGCGTCGCCAGCGAATACGTCTGCGGCTGCGCCAGCGCGACCAGATACACGAACGGCTTGATCAGCGATCCGATCGGACGCTTGGCTTCCAGCGCGCGGTCGAAACCCGCATCGGTCGCATCGCGCGCGCCGATCAGCGCCTGCACTTCGCCGTCGCGCGCGCCGGTGACCACCATCGCGCCCTGCAGTTCGGGCTGCTTCTTGCCGAGCGACTCGAGCGTCTGCAACAACGCGGCTTCGGCCATCGCCTGCGTCGATGGTGCGAGCGTCGTGTAGATCGACAGACCCGCGCGCTGCAGTTCGCCTCTGGCGTAATCGCGTTCGAGTTGCACATGGACCAGATCGAGGAATGCCGGCGCGCGATTGGCTTGCAAACCGGACGATTCGAGTACGGCCAGCGGAGCTGCACGCGCCGCGGCCAGCGCTGTGTCGTCGATGAGTCCGGTTTCGTAGAACTCGTTGAGCACGAGGTTGCGGCGCGCAGTCGCCAGATCCTTGTGGCGCCGCGGATCGTACAGACTCGGACCCTGCACAAGGCCGACCAGGAGCGCGATCTCCGGCGTCGTAAGCTCGCGCGGTTCGCGTCCGAAATAGAATTCCGACGCCGCAGCGAACCCATGCACCGCCTGCCCGCCCTGTTGGCCGAGGAACACCTCGTTCATGTACGCCTCGAGGATGCGCTTCTTGTCATAGCGGGCCTCGATGAGCAGCGAGATCAGCGCCTCGTTGATCTTGCGCGAGTAACGTTGTCCGCGATCGAGGAAAAGATTTTTGACAAGCTGCTGCGTGAGCGTGCTGCCGCCCTGCACGACATGTCCGGCCGCGACATTCGACAACACCGCGCGCAAAATGGAGATGAGGTTGATGCCGTGGTGATGCTTGAAGTCGCGATCTTCGACGGCCTGCAAACCGGCGACCATCAACGGCGGCAGTTCCTCGAGCTTCACGACGCGCCGCTCTTCCTGTTCCGCGCCGTACAACGTGGCGATACGCGCCGGGTCGAGCCGCGCGCGATCCAGCGGCGCGTTGTGGTCGTCGCTGAGCGATGCCACCGCGCCACTCGCCAGCGCGACGACGAAACGCCGCGAAGGATCGCGCCCTTCCACATCGGAAAACGTGCGCCGTGCGATGACAAAGCGGTCGCCGTTGGAGGAATAGGTGCCCGGCAGCTTCGCGTCGCTCGTGCGCGTGTAGCGCGCGGCATCGAGTTCGAGGGCGAGCGCCTTGGCGTTCATCGGCGTGCCCACGTGCAACTCGAGCGGCCGCGCATAGACGCGGCTGGGCAGGTCCCACGACAGGTCGTCGAAACGCGAGCGCACCTGCGTATCGAGATAGATCATGTACGGGCCGAGGAAGCCCAGTGCCGTTCCCGCGCCGAGCCAGAACGGAATGCGCACCCAGCGCCAGATCAGGCGCATCACCGACCACAGACCGCGAAAGAAGGACAAAGCGTGAACGCTGCAACCTTGATTGCGCGCAGTGTAGCCCATGGCCGCCCGTATCGATGCCGCGGTGACACGCAAGCGGCGTTCCGGGATAATCGGCAGGCTGATTTTCCAGAACGAATGCCTACAGAAATCACCGTGGAGGGAGCTTTCATGCACGTCCGATTTTCATTGGCCGCCGCGGCACTCGCGGCCTGTTTCGCGTCTGTTCCGGCGATGGCGGATTTCCGTGCCGAATTCGCGGTGGTCAAGGGCAGCAACTCCGCCGACATGCCGGGCATGTCGCGCCTTGAACTCGGCGGCGACAAGTTGCGCATGGATGCCGATCGCACGTCCGTGCTGATCGATGCCGGCAACGGCCGGATGATCGCGCTGATGCACGACAAGCATCAGTACATGGACATGCAGAAAGTCGCCGAGACTGCGGGCGCGGCGATGGCGCAGGCCAGCGCGGCCCTCGCCAACCTGCCGCCGGAGCAGCGCGCGATGATCGAGCAGCGCATGGGCGGCAAGGTGCCGGGCCTGGGCGCGAAAGTGGACGTGAGCGTGACACCGACCGGCACGCGCGAGCGCGTCGGCAATTTCAACTGCGAGGTTTACCGCACGCAGGTCGGCGGCGAGCATATGGAAGACGTGTGCCTGGCCAACGTCGCCGACGCCGGCATCTCCGGCGCCGACCAGGCCACGCTGCGCCGCGCCTTCGATCAGATGAAGGCGATGACCGAGAAAATGTCCAACGGCATGTTCCATTCGCCGCTGCGCTCGATGCCGTCGGACAAATTCCCGGTGCGCATGACGCGCTACGACGATTCGGGCAAGCCTGCACAGGTGGTCGAGCTGAAATCGCTGCAGACCGGCGGCGTGTCCAGCGCCGATTTCGCCATTCCCGCCGGCTACACCGAGGCCGACCTGGGTTCGCTGCGCCATCGCTGATCTGAAAAAGTAAACTTGTGGAAAATGCATCCTCCGCGCCGATGCGCGCCTGCGTATACGGCGCCGCATCCGCTGCGGAGGCCGGCGCCGACACGTCGCTCACGCGCATCGACGCGCGCGAACCGGTCGAGGCGCTGCGCATTGCCGCGGCGAGGTTCCCCGGCGAATCGCTGATCCTGATCCGCTCGGACGCAGCGCTGCCGCCGTTCTGGCGCGAGCGGTTGACGCGCGCACTGGCGCTGCCGGACGTGCTCGTCGCCTCGCCGCTGGACAATCTCGATCCGCCGCGATCGCCGCTGCCGCCGGATGCAACGAGCGATGCGCACGCTGCCGATGTCGACGCGGCGTGCTACGGTCACGGCGACCGCACGCCCTTGCAATGGCCGACATTCTCGCCGTTGCTCAGCGCGTGGAACGGCGCCGCGCTGAAATCCGTCGACCTCGCTTCGCTCGACGGCGCCGCATTGCCGCCGACGCTGACGCCGTGGCGCGCAATGCTGGTGAGCGACCTTTATGTCGCGGATCCGACCAAACCGCTGCGCGGACCGCGCGCACCGAAGCCGGGCGAAGACGAGATGCCTCCCTCCCCGCTCGGCGAAGTGCGCGAGCGCGTCGCTGCCGCGTTGCGCGTGAGGCAGAAAACGGCGTATCCCGGTCTTGACGACAAGCCCGTCGTGCTGCACGTGCTGCATGCGTGGGGCGGCGGCGCGGAACGCTTCGTGCGCGATCTCGCCGCGACCGATGCGGCGCGCCATCATCTGGTCTTCCTCGCGCGCGGAAATTTCGCGCGTCGTCGTTTCGGCGAATCGCTGGAACTGCTCGACGGCGCGCTTTCTCAACCGCCGCTGCGCAGTGTGCCGCTGTCCGATCCGATCGCCAGCACACGCGCGACGCACCGTACCTACAAGAATTTTCTCGATGACGTCCTGCGCGACTTTTGCGTAGACTCGATTTTCGTTTCATCGCTGATCGGTCACAGTCTCGACGCGCTGCGAACGGGTTTGCCGACGGTCCATTTCGTCCACGACTTCTACCCGATGTGGCCGCTGCTGCATCGCAATCTCGACGATGCCGCGCTCAACTTCGACGCGACCCTGATGGCGCAGGACCTGAAAGACGCCGACGCCGGTTTCGAATTTGCCGAGCGCGACCCTGCGCACTGGCTGGCGCTGCGTGAACAGACCGCCGACGCGTTGCTCGCGTCGAAGGCGACGCTGATCTCGCCGAGCCGATCGGCGATGACGCTGTTCATGCGCGTGCAGCCGAGGCTCGCCGCATTGCCGCAGCACGTGATTCCGCACGGCACGGCGTTGCCGCAAACGGATCTCGCGCTACCGCTGCCTGCGCCGCCGCGCCGCGACAAGCTGCGCCTGATCGTGCTCGGCCGCGTGCGCCGCGGCAAGGCGGCGGCGATGCTGCGCGATCTGATCCCGCGCATCCGCGAACATGCGGAAATTTTTCTGCTCGGCGCGGGACCGGAAAGCGAGGAATTCTTCGGCACGTCGGGTGTGCACATCCTGCTCAACTACCGTCACCACGAACTGCCGCAACTGCTCGCGCGCGTCGCGCCGGATGCAGCTATGATCCTGCCGAATTTCGCCGAGACCTTCAGTTACACGTTGTCCGAACTCAACACGTTCGGCATTCCGGTGATCGCGACGAAGCTCGGCGCGCTGGCCGAACGTATCGCCGACGGCGTCGACGGATTCCACGTGCCGCCGGATGCCGCTGGCGTCGCCGGGCTGATCGCGCAACTGCACACGCGGCGCGACCGACTCGATGCCGCGCGTGCAACGCTGGCGCGAATGCGGCATCGCTCGCTCGATGCGATGAGGGAGGATTACGCTGCGTTCCTGCCTTCGATGCATCGGCATGCAGCCGCGAAGCTCAATGAAACCAGCATCGACCGCACTCTCGCGCAGGCGCGCGCCGGCGAAGTCGGCGCAATCGGCCGCGCCGCCGACGCGCTCCGCCGCACCATCGCGGAGCAGCAACACGAACTCGTGCGCCGCGGCGAATGGGGTTTTGATCTCGATGCGCAACTGAAGCGCTCGGCAAAGACGATCCATCGCCTGCAATCAGATCTCGACGAACGCACGCAATGGGCACAGCGCCTCGACGACGAGCTCAAACGCACTTACGCCGAGCGCGATGCGGTGCTCACCAGCACCTCGTGGCGCATCACCGCGCCCCTGCGTTTTCTGATGCGTTTGCTGCAACGGGTACGCACACGATTGCGCTATTCGTCGAGCCGTCTGCGCGCAACCGTGCACCGCACGCGCGGCAGCCTGGCCAGCCGCGGCGTGGTCGGCACGATGAAACGGGCGGCGGACGAATTCCGCCGCAAGCCCTCGCCGATCAACGCGCCGCTCGTGCCCGCGCCGAGCGAACACTTCGCGCCGTTCACTGTACCGTCGAGCGATGCGCCAGAAGTTTCCATCGTCATTCCGGTGTTCAACAAGATCGCCTATACCGCCGCGTGCCTGCGTTCGCTGGCCGAGCACGCGGACGGCATCGCGTTCGAGACCATCGTCGTCGACGACGGTTCGACCGACGCGACGGAAGCACGCCTCGCGCAGATCGACGGCATCCGCGTGCAGCGCAATGTGCAGAATCTCGGTTTCGTCGGCTCGTGCAACGCGGGCGCGACGATGGCGCGCGGCAAGTTCATCGTCTTCCTCAATAACGACACCGTCGTGACCGCCGGCTGGCTGCGCGCGCTGCTGGATTGTTTCGCGCAGGAACCTGACGCGGGACTGGTCGGATCGAAACTGATCTACCCGGACGGCCGCCTGCAGGAAGCCGGCGGCATCGTGTTCAGCGACGGCTCGGGCTGGAACTACGGGCGCTTCGACGATCCGGGCGATCCGCGCTACAACATGCGCCGCGAAGCCGATTACTGCTCCGGTGCGGCGATCATGTTGCCGCGCGCGTTGTTCGAGCGGCTCGGCGGATTCGATGCGCGCTATGCGCCGGCGTATTACGAAGACACCGATCTCGCCTTCGCCGTGCGCGAGGCGGGCAAGAAGGTACTGATCGAACCGCGTTCATGCGTCGTGCACTTCGAAGGCATCACCGCGGGTACCGATATCGCCAGCGGCATGAAGCGCTATCAAACGATCAACCGTGGCAAATTTGTGGAAAAGTGGAAAACGGTACTCTCGCGCCAGCCGGCTCCGATCCACGAAGCCAGCCTCGCCGACCGCGCCGCGCACTGGCGCGATCGCGGCCATGTGCTGATTGTGGATGCCTACACGCCGACGCCCGATCAGGATTCGGGCTCGTTGCGCATGCTCAATCTCATGCGCCTGCTGCGCGAAAGCGGCTACGCGGTGAGCTTCCTGCCCGACAACCGTGCGCACGCGGGCGACTACACGCGCGCGGTGCAGGATCTCGGCGTGCAGGCGCTGTATCACCCGTTCGTCTCCGATCCGATCGCGTGGCTGCGCGATCATGGCAGGGAATTGTCGGCAGTGATCCTGTCGCGGCACTACGTGGCGACCAATTACATCGAAGGCGTGCGGTTATATGCGCCGCAGGCGCGGCTGATCTTCGATACGGTCGACGTGCATCATCTGCGCGAGCAACGCGTCGCCGATCTGGAAGGCAGCGCCGAACTCGCGCAACAGGCCGCGCGCACGCGCACGCAGGAACTGAAGCTGATGCGCGAGTGCGACGTCACGCTCGTGGTCAGCGCGGCGGAAAAGGAAATCCTCGCACGCGAAATGCCGCAGGCGCGCATCGAGGTCGTGTCGAATGTGCACGAAATTTACGGCCGGCGCCGCGAATTCGAGCAACGGCGCGATCTGGTTTTCGTCGGCGGCTTCCAGCATCCACCCAACGTCGATGCGGTGCTGTGGTTCGTGCGCGAGGTGTTCCCGCGCGTGCGCGAGCGGCTCGGCGAGGTTGTGTTTAACGTCATCGGCAGCAAGGCGCCGCCGGCGATCCTGGAGTTGGCGCATGACGGTGTCGTCGTGCACGGATTCGTGCCGGACATCGTGCCGTTCATGGATGGATGCCGGCTATCGGTGGCGCCGTTGCGTTACGGCGCGGGCGTGAAGGGCAAGGTGAACATGGCGATGAGTTACGGGTTGCCGGTCGTGGCGACGTCGCCGGCTGCCGAAGGCATGCATGTGCGCGACGGCGTGGATCTGCTCGTGGCGGATTCGCCGTCGGAATTTGCCGATGCGGTCGTGCGCGGGTACACCGATGCGCAACTATGGCGATCGTTGTCGGATAACGGGTTGG
This sequence comes from uncultured Gammaproteobacteria bacterium, assembly GCA_963708785.1. Classification (GTDB taxonomy): domain Bacteria; phylum Pseudomonadota; class Gammaproteobacteria; order Xanthomonadales; family Rhodanobacteraceae; genus Rudaea. The sequence goes on along the minus strand of CAVPTJ010000008.1, from coordinate 21,291 downwards.
CGAACGTGAAGGCGCATTTTTCGTTTGATGCTGCGCGGGGGGCGCTCATGAAAGTGCTTGCAGGTTGCGCTGTTCCCGCTCTCTCCCGCCAGCGGGGGAAAGGGTTGGGGTGAGGATGGCGTTTGAGGTTTCGGTTCCGTTGAATCAGAGCAACGGCTTCCGCTGTCCTGCGGCCAGCGGGTAACTTTCTTTGCCGGTGCAAAGAAAGTCACCAAAGAAAGCACCTTTGTCGTTCACTTAGGGAGTTGTCCGCAGAGAGCACGTCCCTGATGCTCGCTGCGGACCGCGCGCTTCCTGCGCGCGATCACCGCTTTCTCACACATCATTGGTGTCGCAGAGACACGCCGCAAACTGACAATCGTTCTCGTCGCGTAGCGACGACGCGTCGCTGTACACAACATCGCACCGCACCCCGCACCGAAGACTCGGCTTTCGCAGGTGCGGTGCTCGGTTATCGCGCCGGGCTCTCGTCATGGAGCGCGATGGCTTGGTGTTTATGCGGTCAGGCGACTTTCTCCTTCGGCGAAGCCGCGTGGGCCGAAGCGGCGTTCGTGCAGCACGACGGAACCGTCGTCGTTTGCATACGCAAGTGTGCTGGCGCGGGTGCCGTATTCGTTGCCGCGGATGAAAACCGGAGCGAGGAATTTTTCGAGTTCGATGCCGATGCCGGTGTCGGGCAGCACCGATTCGTCCGGCTGCGATGTGTCGGCGAGAAGATCGAGCAAGGCGCCATCCTCGACGGCCGTGTCCGCGAAGGCGTCGGCGAGATGTTGCGCTTTCGGCCAACGCGGCAGTGGTGGTCCGTTGCTCAGGACGTGCACGCCGTCGGCGAATCGCCACGCGGTTTCGCTCAATGTGCTGGCGCCCCACGCGCTGTCGCGATCGCCGACGATGAGGTTGAACGGGCCGAATTCGTCGCGCAGCCGCGCGATGATTTGCGCGTAGTCGCGCGCGGATTGCGAACCGCGCACGAAGTCGGCGACGAGCGCGCCGCGCGAGCGCTTGCCGCGTCGCGGCGGTCCGGCGCGGACGTTGGTGACGGCGGCGAAACGTCCGTCACGCGTCACCGCCAGCCACGAGCCGCCGGCTTCGAGATCGCGGCCACCGATCACGTCCGGCGCGTCGTCCCAATGCGCCGCCGGTGCGCTGGGACGGCCGTGGTATTCGTCGCGGTTGCCTAGCAGCAGCCATGGCCGGTTCGGCACGGCGTGCAGGGCGAGCAGGATCAGGCACATGGCATTTGTGGAAAAGTATACTATCCGCTGGGCGATTGCAGCTTCGCTTCCAGCGACGGCAGACGCGCGTTGCCGGGACTGAGCTGGCGCGCGGCCTTGAGCGCGGAAGCCGCGTCGGTGACGCGGTGCTCGCCGATGTTGGATTCGGCCTTGTCCAGATACGCATTGGCCAGACGCTCGCGCATCGAGGGCAGCGCCGGGTCGTTCGGGTCGGCTTGCGCCACGGCTTCGATGTAGTCGCGCGCCTTGCCGGGCGTGCCCTCTTTCAGCGATTGCTCGAAAAGTTCCTTGGCGCGCGCCGGTATGCGCTGCAGGCCGGCCAGCGCCTTGGCGTTGTTGCCGTCGATGCTGAGCACGGCGCGGTACTTGTCGAAGGCGCTGTCGCCCGGCGTGTGATTGAGATCGCCCGCGCTCATCGCACGCTCGGCATCGTCGAGCAACGGACCGATGCGCACCTGATCGGCCGGCGCGGACTGCGCCTGCTGTTTGTTGCCGATGTCGATCTGCTCGTGCACCTCGTGCAGCCGCTTCTTGGCTGGCATCAGTTCGGGCGCGTCGGCGGCTGCGGATTCCGCTTGCGCGAGCAGCTTGTCGGCCTGCGCGATGTTGTCGACGTCCATCGCGTTGTTGGCCTGGCCGATCAGCGTCTGCGCGATCTTGCGCAGCGACGCGCGTGCGCGCTGATCGTTCGGGTTCTGGTGAAGCACGCCCTGATACAGCGCGACGGCGCCGTCGTTGCCGGCGAAGTTGCCGGCACGCTGCGCGGCTTCGGCGCGTGTCATCAGTTGTGCGACCGACGGACCGGCGTCTGCAACGGGCGGCGGCGACGGTGCATCGGTGTGCCGGCTGGACACCGCCGCGCGCAGATCGGGAATGGCTGCGTTGTTCGGATTGAGCGCGGCGAGTTCGTTGATGCGCTGGTTGGCCGCGTCGATGTCGCCGCTTGAGATGGCCTCGCGCGCTTTCTGCGCGAGCGCCTTGGCCACGTCGTTGAGCCCCTTGAGTGCAATGGCGTTCGCCGAATCGACCTGCATGACCTGGTTGTACAAGTCCGCGGCACTCCCGGCACCGACCAGCTTGCCGGCGGCGAGCGCCTGACCGGCACGATCGATCAATTCGGCCGTCGTCGTATTGCGCGACTCGGCGCCGCGCAGACGCGAACGCAATTCGTCGATTTCCGGACCGCCGCCGAGGATGTCGTTGGCCGTGGCCACATCGGCGCGGGCAGCGGTGTAATCGCCATGCGCCATTTCGGTGTTGGCGCGCTCGACCAGACGCATGCCGACATGATTGAGTCCCTGCCGCGCCTGATCGTTGTCCGGATCGAGCGCGCGCGCAGCGATGTACAGCTCCTGCGCGCTGTCGTTCTGGTTGCCGGTGAGGCGGCCTTCGCTGAGCGCCTTGTCGCCGCGCGCGATCAGGCTGTTGAGCTCGGTGCGCGGCAGCATCGAACGCAAACGGTTTTGGTAGAAGTAAGCGAACGTGCCGCCGGCGACGAGCAGGATGGCGACGACGGCGCCGATCCACAATCCGCTCGATGAGCGCTTCGACGGCACCGCGCGCCGCGAGGGTGCGGACGCGATGTCGTCCATGCGGCCGAGGCTCGGTTCGGCACGATGCCGCGACAGGTTCGCCGGCATCGGCGTAACCGGAACGGCGCGCGTGGGCTCCTCGGCCGGCGGAGTCGGTGGACGACGCGACCCATCGCGCGGCGCGAGCAATTCCGGATGCTCGCCTTGCGCAATCTGGAATTCGAGTTGCTCGATCGCGTCGGCCAGGATCTGGCCGTTCTGGAAGCGGTCTTCCGGCTGCTTGGCGAGCATGCGCGAAAGCAGCGGCTGCAGCGCGGCGAGATGTTCGGGCAGCACCGGAATCGGCTGCGTGATGTGCATGATGCCGATCGCGAGCGAGTCTTCGGCGTGGAACGGCACGCGGCCGACCAGCAGTTCGTACAGCACGATGCCGAGGCTGTACAGGTCTGCGCGACCATCGAGCGTGCGGCCGCGCGCCTGTTCCGGACTCATGTAATGCGGCGTGCCGATCACCGTGCCGGTGCGCGTGACGTGCGTGGACGAATCGCTGGCGCGCGCGATGCCGAAATCGGCGAGCGCGGCGGAGCCGTCTTCGCGCAGCAGGATGTTGTCGGGCTTGACGTCGCGGTGCACGAATCCTTTCGAATGCGCGTAGTGCAGCGCGGTCGCGGTTTCGCGCACCACTTTCAGCGCGAACGACGGCGAGCGCGGCGTGCCGTCCATCGCCAGGGCCGGTTCGCCGCCGATGTATTCCATCGCGATGTAGTTGTAGTCGCCACTGCGGCCGACGTCGTGGATGGCGACGACATGTCGATGATGCAGCTTCGCCGCGATGCGCGCCTCGCGCAGGAAGCGTTCGCCGAAATCCGGATCGGCCAGCAGCGTCGGCGACATCACCTTGAGCGCCACTTCGCGCTGCACGGATTCCTGCATGGCCAGATACACCGTGGCCATGCCGCCGCGGCCGAGCTGTCGCAGGATCTTGTAGCCGGGGATTTCGATCACGGTTATGTAGAAAACAACCCCGAATGAGGCGTTGCATCAAGCATAACACGCAGGTGCGCCGCCCCGGCCGCGGCGCGGCGCTTAGCTGTCGTCGAATCCGCCGTAATACAACTCGTCATCGGAGGCCTGCCGTTCGTAGGCACCGATGTCGGGTTTCCCCGATGGCACTTCGCGCGGCGCTCCGCGCTGGTCGTTCGCGAAGTGCTGCGGATCGGCGCCGATGTCGAGTGCGGCGCTGGTCGCGAGCAGCGCGTGCGTGCGCGTGAGTCCACCGTGATCGCCGAGTGGCGTCAGGTGCGGATCGGCCGTCGACACGATGACGCCCGTGCTTGCCGTCGCCGCGGTATACATGATCAGGTTCGCCGCGCCGTTGATGCGTTTGCCGCTCGCCAGGAACACGTCGACCGGCGTGCCGCTCTGGTTGGTGTCGCTGGCGACGATCACGCTTTGCAGCGAAATGTCCTGCGTACTGTCGATCCCGGCACCGCGTCCGGCGCCGGCGTAGTTGAAGGCGATCGTACTGTTGAAGATGTTCAACGCCTTCTTGGTGAAAATGCCGCCGCCGGCAGCGGCGCCGTTGTGCGAGAACGTGCTTTGCTCGATCGTGACCGTCGTGGCGTTGGTCAGCAGGCCGCCGCCGTACTTGCTGGCCGTGTTGCCGTCGACGGTACAGCGGGCGAAACTGGTTTCGTTAGTGACATAGGCGCCCGCCGCCGAAGCCAGCACCGCCACATTGCCGCTGATGCTGCTGTCGGTGCAATACAGATAAACCGCGGCGATGCCGCCGCCGTAAGCGAAACCCGGATCGATGTCGTGCTTCACCAGCGAATTGCCGGCGACGCGCGCGCCGTTCTGCAGCGTCACTTTGCTGGCGAAGATGCCGGCGCCGGCGTACAAGGGCTGATATTTGCCGGTCGATCCGTGGGCGTCGAGCGTGCAGCCGGTGACAGCGGCGCCATCGAGCGTGACGGCGCCGGCGACATCGACACAGCCGCCACGCTGGCCGGGATTGTGTCCGTTGGTGACGGTGATGTCGCGCAGCGTCAATGCGGCGTTGCCGTCTGTGCTGTAGAAGATCGCCGACGCATCGGCGCCGTCGATGGCGAGTTGCTGTTGACCCGGCCCGACGATCGTCAGCGCGCCGCTCACCGGAATTTGTCCTTGCGTGAGCGTGATCTTGCTCGCCGTGCACGCCGGATCGGCGCCGGGCAACCCGCTCAGGTCAACGGTGTCGCCGTCCACCGCACCTGCAATCACGGTGCGCAACGATCCGGCGCGGCTATCGTCGTAGCAGTTGGTCACCGTCAGCGGCGTAGCGACTGCGGCGTCGGCGGCGATGCTCAATGCGGCGCAAATGGCCAGATGGCTGGTGCGGTGTCGACAGATGTTCGGCATGACGCTCTCCTGGAGTCAGGGCGATGAACGCCGAAACGCGCCCAATTGCGTCATGCCAGGATGTCAGGCCAACCGTCGCGCCTCGATCACATTCGCCACGCCGGACAGCCGACCGAGCAGCATCGATAGCTGCTCGTAGTCGGCCACGCGCAGGGCGAAATTCATCGTCGCCAGACCGCTGGCCGAATCCACGCGCGCATTGGCCGCGATCAGATGCACGTTGGCGGCGGCGATGACGTTGGTCACGTCCTTGTGCAGCCATTTGCGGTCGTAGCCTTTCACGAGTACGTCGACCTCGTAAGCCTGATCGCGCTGGCTGCCCCACTCCACGTCGATCGCGCGTGCCGCGTCGCGTGCGCGCAGGCGCGCGAAGCTGGCGCAGTCTGCGCGGTGGATCGACACGCCTTTGCCACGCGTGATGTAGCCGACGATGGCATCGCCCGGCAGCGGCTGGCAGCAGCGCGCCAGCGTGGTGAGCAGATTGCCGACGCCTTCGATGGTCACCGCATCCTTGCCGCGTTTCGGCGCGCGCGGCGGTGCCGGTGCGGCAGGCGTTTCGGTCGATGCGGGCATCATCGTTTCGTGCAGCGCACGCGCGACGTGGCCGGCGGTGATTTCGCCGAGCGCGAGCGCGACGAGGAACTCGTCGAGATTCTTCTGGCCGAACTTCGGCGGCAGCGAATCCAGATCGACGTTGTGCAACGCCATCCGCTTGAGTTCCTTCTCGAGGATGGCGCGGCCCGCGGCGAGATTGGCATCGTGATCGACACGCTTGAACCACGTCCGTACTTTCTGCTGCGCGCGGTGCGTGTTGAGGAATCCGTGATGCGCGGACAGCCAGTCGCGGCGCGGCTCCTTGGTCTTGCCGGTGAGGATTTCGACGCGGTCGCCGCTGGCCGGCAGAAAGTTCAGCGGCACGATGCGGCCATTCACTTTCGCGCCGCGCGTGCGATGGCCGACATCGGTGTGCACGGCGTACGCAAAATCGAGCACCGTCGCGCCGCGCGGCAGATCCATCACCTGGCCTTGCGGCGTGAGCAGATAGACGCGATCTTCGAGGATGTCGGTCTTGAAACCGGCGAGCAGCGCGGCGCCGTCGTCGGGTTCGTCGCCGGATTCGTCCTTGGTCTCGAGCAACTGCCGCATCCACGCGATCTTGCGCTCGAACTCCTGATCGCTGCCGCCCCCTTCCTTGTAGCGCCAGTGCGCGGCGACACCCTGTTCGGCGTGCGCGTGCATGTCGAACGAGCGGATTTGCACTTCCAGCGTCTTGCCTTCAGGACCGACCACCGCGGTGTGCAGCGACTGATAGTGATTGCCTTTCGGCCGCGCGATGTAGTCGTCGAACTCGCTCGGCACCGGCGGCCACAGCGTGTGCACCACGCCGAGCGCGGCGTAGCACGCGGGTACGTCCTTCACCAAAACGCGCAGCGCGCGGATGTCGTACAGCGAGGAAAAATCGCCGCCCTTGCGCTGCATCTTTTTCCAGATCGAATGGATGTGTTTCGGACGACCGGCGACGTCGGCGTCGACGTCCGCTTCGGCAAGCGCGCGCTTCAGCGCGCCGGTTGCAGCGCTGATGTAGCGCTGGCGCTGATCGCGGCGTTCGTCGAGCAGCGTGGCGATGCGGCGATAAACGTCGGGCTGCAGATAACGGAACGCGAGGTCTTCGAGTTCCCATTTCAATTGCCAGATGCCGAGCCGGTTGGCGAGCGGCGCGTGGATGTCGGCGCTGATCTGCGCAAGATCGCGCTGCCGTTCCGGCGGCGATTTCGCCGCGCGACGCAACGCGGCCAATTGTCGCGCGAGCAGGATGAAGACCACGCGCAGATCGCGGATGATCGCGAGCAGCAGCCGCCGCAATCCTTCGGCGCTGGCGTGCGCGCCGCGCGCCGCATACAGCGACCAGACTTTCTCGGCGGCCTGCTGACCGTCGATCAGATCGCGCAGATGCGGGATGCTGTCGATGCGCAGCGTGGTCGGCGCGGCGGCGCCGGCTTGCTGCAGCGAATACAGGATGCACGCGGCGCGCGTTTCGTCGTCGACGCGCAGACCTTCGAGCACATCGAGTGCTTCGAGCAGCTCCGCGTCGGCATCCGGCGGCAGCGACACGGCCGCCACGCCATCGAGCAACGCCGCCCACCACGGCACGATGTTCACCGCCGCGCGTTCGCGTTGCGCCCACTGCGCCAGAGTCGGTTTGGATTCGCTCGCTTTCACGCGGCTACTTTGGCATGCGCGATCATGCCCGACAAATGCGGGCGGCGCCCGCTGTTATCCAGCAGGCGGCAGATGCGAAATAGTTACTCGAACGAAGCTAGTTGACGGTGACGTTGTTCGACGTGCCGGTGATCGATGGCGTTGGCGTGTCGGTCGCAGTAACGGTTTGCGTGCCGGGTGTTGAATATCAACGTTTGTAATACGCCGTCGGAATATGGAAGATCGGAGCGGCAGCGTTGCCCCATTGTCGGTGCTGGTGAAATGCAACGTTCCGCTGTATCCAGTGCTGACAACATTGCCGTATTGGTCAAACGGCGTGTACGTTCATGACCGCTGTTTGACCATGCGGCACATGGACCGGAAATATCAACGCGTGAGCGCGGCGGTCCGCTGCCGCGGATACGGCTACATTGTTCGACGTTCCCGTGATTGTCGACGATGAAACATCGGTCGCGGTGATCGTTTGCGCCCCTGCCGTCTTCAACGTAGCGGCGAAATTGCCGACGCCCAATGTCAGCGACGAATTACCCGGCACGATGCCTTGGCCGTCGCTGGTGCTGAATCGAACGGTTCCGTATATGACGGTACCGTGTTATCGGCGCCGTCTTTGGCGGTGACGGTGAAGTTGACAGTGCCGCCTGCCGTGACGCTGCTGTCGGCCGTCACGTGAAATGCGTGACGTTGACCTGCTGCATCGTGATGTTGAACGATTGCCTTGAGGAAATTCCGTTCGCGGTAAATGTGGCCGTGCACGTTGCCGTGCCCGGCTGATACAGCACGCCGGACGGCGCAAACGCAAACGCGAGTGCGCTCGCACCCGCCGCGCCGCTGGACGTGCTGAAGCTGATGTTGCCGGCGAGAACGCCACTGGGATCGTCGCAGGAGACGTTGCTGGGAGCAGCCAGCGCGGTCGAGCCAGGCAGTGTAGTACCGGCGCCTGTGTCGACCACGTATGCTACGGGATCGACCGTAACAGCGCCGAGCGAGAACTGATTCTTGAACGTGACCGCGGCGGGAACGCCGGCGCCATCCGGATCGGTGATCGTGCAAGCTGAAGCCAGTGGATCGTTGGCACAGACGATGTTGCCGATGTTTTGCGTCGGGACGTTTACGTTGCTCGCAACGGCGACTTTGTCGTCGATGCGTTGCGCATAAGTTCCGGGCGGCGCAAATACAGCGGCGGACGCCGGCATAGAAAGAGGTCGGACAGCCCGGCCCAATTACTGACCGCTGACGAGCTGGCCGAATTCGTCACGTACACAAATATACGAATTTGTAGCGGCCTGAATGTCGCCCGCTGTAAACACGTGCGTGGTTGTGACACGTCGGCGCAATAGCGCTCCCGTCGTGTCTACGACTCCTGGCTGCGGTTTGGAAAGCATGCACCAGTTCGGATTAAAACCACCGTTGTTCGCAGCGCTGAAGAAGGCGTGGTCATAGCCGAATGACATATGCCAATTTACCGCCGTTGAAGCGTTGTGGATTTGCATCACGTATCCGAGCGCGTGACCCGAACCGTTTGGCGGAGGCGACCGTATTTATCGAAACCCACGGCTCATCCGAGCGATGACCGCCCTCGAACTCCGCATAGAAAACACGATCGCCGCTGACCGAGCTGTCCGCGTACACCGGCGCATCGACGCCGATTGCGTTGATCGGATAGCAGGCGACCTGGTTGCCTGTCGTATTCGCATGCGTGAATGCGAGCGTGCTGCCGAAGGAAACGGAGCTGTCCACAACGCTGGCGCCACCCGCGTCGAACTCGAACAAGCCGCCCGGCGAAGCGTTGTTGTAAATGGGTGAGAACTGGTAGGTGCCGTTCGCACCGAACGTCGAACCGTGTTGCTCGCTGCAGACGATCGGCAGCGCGGCCGCCGTGTCGAGCGTGACCGTGCCGAGCGTGCCGGTGAGGGATGCATCGACCGCGGAAATGACGCCGCCCATCTGCGGCAGGTTGATGTCGGACGGACATTTGCTGCCGGTGCATTGTGTCGACGGTGCCATCATGTCCACCGTCAAACCGAGAGATTGGGAAAATGCCGGCGCGGACGCCGCCATCAGCCAGGCACAAAGATAAGCGCGCGCAGCGCAGGGCGAATGCCGCATTTTCAACTCCGGACAGTAGCTCATCCCACAACCCCTTGAAGACGCAGCGGAGTTCTTGTTATCACGCGCCTTCAATGACTTATAATAGTTCGTTAGTGTAATGGATGTGTTAAATGTGCATTATTCACATTTAGCCGTCCAAACCGTATTCCCCGCCCGTTTCGGGCTCCCTCGAAGCCAATTATGCACACATTCAAGCGTTTTTCGACGATCTTCCTGATCGCGCTGGCCGCGGCCGGAACCGGGGCGGCGGCCGAGTTCTCCTCGCTCGAGGAGCGCATGACCCAGCAGGAATTCCACGCCGCGGGCCTGGACAAGCTCTCGCCCCAGGAACTCAACGCACTCGACGAATGGCTGCGCACGCACCAGTCCAAGACTTATGTCACGCCGAGCGGCGCGCCGGTGTTCTATCCGAAGAGTTCGGATCGGGAGACGGTGCAGGACCGCATCGCCGGGAAATTCACCGGCTGGTATGGGCATAGCGTGTTCAAGCTCGAGAACGGTCAGGAATGGACGCAGGCCGAGTCCGGGCAGATGAGCTCCGGCCCATACGATCATCCGAAAGTGAAGATCAAGCCGATGCTGCTCGGTGCGTGGCTGATGTATGTCGAGCCGTGCGGCTGCAGTGTGCGCGTGGAGCGCACCAAGTAATCGTCGCGCGCCGCACTCAGCGTTCGGCGCGCAGCGTTTCGATCAGTTTGCTCAGGCGCTTCGGCGAGACGGTCTCGGCCGTCTTCAGTTCCTGTGCGAACAGCGACACGCGCAGTTCCTCGATCAGCCAGCGTAGTTCGGCGAGCGATGCATCCTCGCCGCCGCGCGTGGCTTTCAGCGTCAGGTAATCGCGCCAGTAGCCGCGCACCGTGAGCATGCGCGCCTGATCGCGCGAGGCATCCTGGCGCAGGCGTTCGGCGCGAAGCCGCATCGCCTTCAGATAGCGCGGAAAGTGCGCAAGACGTTCGCGCGGCACTTCGCGCACGAAGCCCGGATGCACCAGCGCATCGAGTTGCTCGCGCAGGTCCTCGTAGTTCGCGCTGGCGTAGCCCATCAGCGGCGGTTGCAGCCACGGCACGAGTTCCGCGTAGGCGACAAGAACCTCTTCAACGACACTCAGCCAGCGCATCGCTTCCGGAAACAACGCACGCCCGACCTCCGCGACTTCGTGCGCAAACTCGTCGCGCCGGCGCACATCGAGCGTGCGATCGGCAAGCAGCGATTCCAGCGCTGCCTCGACGATGTCCTCGCGCAACGAATCCACACTGGCTACCGCTGCATATTTCAGCGCGAGATTGCGCGCAATCGGCAACTGCCGCCGCGCCTGCTTGATCGGCTCGCGCAGTGCACGGCGCAACAGCGCGATCACGCCGGCACGATGCGATTCGCGCGCTTCGTCGGCGCGCTCGAACACGCGCAGCGCGACGCTTTCGCCGAGATCGACCAGCGCCGGGAATGCGGTCAGTCCGCCTTCGCTGACAAGCGTGTCCGGGATTTCGTCGAAATCGAAATCGTCGACGCTTTCGCGCGTGAGTTCGGTGTCGGCGCGGCGCGAGAACGCGGCGCGCGCGCTGTCGGACCACACTGCGCGGATCGCCGCGAGATCGCGGCCCTCGGCGAGCGTCTTGCCGTTTTCGTCATAGATGCGGAAGCGCATTTGCAGATGCGCGGGCAGCTCGATGCTGTCGAAGTCGCGCGCGGAAATTTCCACACCGGTGACGCGTTTCAGATACGCCGCCAGCACGACGTTCAGCGCTTCGTCGCGCGGCGCTTCGGCGGCGGCGAACGCACGCGCGAAATCCGGCGCCGGCACGAAATTGCGACGCAGCGATTTCGGCAGACCACGAATCAACTCAGCGACTTTCTCCGGCAGCAGACCCGGCACCAGCCATTCGCAGCGCGACGGGTCGACGGCATTCACGAAAGCGAGCGGCACGTTCAAGGTCACGCCGTCGGCCGGATCGCCGGGCACGAACCGATAGTCGAGCTTCATGCGGTGGCCGGCGAATTCCATCGCCGCCGGAAAATCGCTGCCGCGGATGCCCGGTTCGTCGGCGAGCACGAAATCCTGCGACCAGTGCAGCGCGGCCTGCTCGGCCGGCGTCGCGCGGCGATACCACGCATCGAAGGCCGCCGTAGTGTTTATCTCCATCGGCAGCTTACCGGCGAAGAATTGCGCGAGTTCGTTTTCGTCCTTGACCAGACCGGCTCGACGGCGTTTCGCTTCGAGCTCATGCGCCTGCGTGAGCACGCGCGCGTTGGCGCGCACGACGTCGCTGCGCGAATCGATGTCGCCGCGCACCAGCGCCTCGCGCACGAACACGTCGTGCGCGAGCGGCAAGTCCTGCGCGCCGAATTGCACCGGCCGCTTCTCCACCAGCGTGAGTCCGAACAATGTCACTTGTTCGAACGCGATCACGGCACCGCGTTTGCGCGACCAGTGCGGATCGCGCCAGTTCCTTTTCACCAGATGCGCAGCCTGCTGCTCGACCCATTCCGGTTCGATACGCGCGCACAGCAATCCGTATACTTTCTGCAAATCTATAATTTGCCCCGCCAGCACCCATCGCGGTGGTGCCTTGGCCAGCGACGATCCGGGAAAAATCTGGAACTTGCGTTCGCGCGTGCCGCGATACTGGTTGCGTTCGTCCTTCTGCCCGACCTGCGTCGGCCAGCCGGACAGCAGACAGCGATGCACGGCTTCGAAGCTCGCCGGATCGGAATTCTGCTTCCAGCCGAATTCATCGGCCGTGACGAGAAGCTGCCGGTGCAACTCACGCCATTCGCGCATGCGCAGATACGAGAGGAACCGCGCCGCGCACCAATCGCGCAATTTCGACTGCGTGAGTTCCTCGTGCGCGAGCGCGTGCGCGTGCCACAGATTCAGCACCGAAACGAAATCTGATTTCGGATCGGCGAACGGCGCATGCGCCTGATCGGCGGCCTGCCGCGCATCGGCGGGACGTTCGCGCGGATCCTGGATGCTGAGGAACGCGGCGAGTACGAGCATTTCGCGCGAGGCTTCCAACGCATGCGCCTCGACCAGCATGCGCGACAGCGCCACGTCGATCGGCAGGCGCGCCATGTCGCGGCCGACGCCGGTGAGCTGCTTGTGATCGTCGATCGCGCCGAGTTCGGCGAGGCGCCGATAGCCGTCGCCGATCGCACGCGTACCGGGCGCTTCGACGAACGGGAACCGCTCGACGTCGCCGAGCTTCAGGGCCAGCATCTTGAGGATGACGCCGGCCAGTGACGAGCGCAGGATTTCCGGATCGGAATAGCGCGCCCGCGACAGGAAATCGTCTTCGCTGTATAAACGTATACAAATGCCTGGGCCGACGCGTCCGCATCGGCCCTTGCGCTGCTCGGCCGCCGCCTGCGAGATCGGCTCGATGTGCAGGCGCTCGAGCTGGCTGCGCGGCATGTAGCGCTTCACGCGCGCGGTGCCGGTGTCGACGACGTAGCGGATGCGCGGCACGGTCAGCGACGTTTCGGCAACGTTCGTCGCCAGCACGATGCGGCGCTGCGGGCCGGGCTTGAACACGCGGTCCTGCTCGGCGGCGGAGAGGCGCGCGTACAGCGGCAGGATTTCGGTCGCGCGGTATTTGCGGCGCGACAGCGCCAGATGCGCATCGCGGATCTCGCGTTCGCCGGGCAGGAAAATGAGCATGTCGCCGCGACCGTCTTCGTGCGTGATCTCGTCGGTGGCGGCGATGATGCGTTCGGTCGTCGTGGCGTCGTCGCGATCGGCCGGCGGACGCCAGCGCACCTCGACCGGAAAGCTGCGACCTTCGACGTCGATGACCGGCGCATCGTCGAAATGCTTGGCGAACGTCGCCGTGTCGATCGTCGCGGAGGTGACGATCAATTTCAGGTCCTTGCGCCGCGCCAGCAGGCGTTTGAGATAGCCGAGCAGGAAATCGATGTTGAGGCTGCGTTCGTGCGCCTCGTCGAGGATGATCGTGTCGTAGCGGTTGAGCCAGGCGTCGGATTGCGTCTCGGCGAGCAGGATGCCATCGGTCATCAACTTGATCAGCGTGCGCTCGCTGGTAGTTTCGGTGAAACGCACCTGGAAGCCCACGATGCCGCCGAGTTCGGTGCCGAGTTCCGCTGCGACGCGTCGTGCCACGCTGCGCGCGGCCACGCGACGCGGCTGCGTGCAGCCGATCAGGCCGGCGACACCGCGTCCGGCGGCGAGGCACAATTTGGGTAATTGTGTACTTTTACCCGAACCGGTCTCGCCGGCGAGTACGACGACCTGATGCTTGCGGATAGTGGCGACGATATCGGCGGCCATCGCCGCGATGGGCAGCGATTCGTCGACGCGGATTTCCGGAACGAGCGCGGCGCGCGCGGCGAATTTCGCGCGCGCCGTCTGCAGACGCATGCGCCAGTCGCCGAGCGCCTTCTCGTCGCCGGGTTTCAGCGCGTCGAGCGCGCGCGACAACGCACGCCGGTCGAGCAGCGTGGTTTCGTCGAGTTCGCGGCGCAACGCGGCGAATTCGGGGCGCAAAAGCGGCCTTGAATGATGGCGGGCGGAAGCAGGCACGTGAGTCGGGGCGACGCATGGCGCGTCGCGAACGGAACAAGGCGCAATTATAGTGGCGCGCACCGACCGATCTGGCGACCGGACGGTTCGAAAACACGCTCAGTCCTTCGACGCGCTGGCCTTGGGCGCTTGCGAACCTGCGTCGATGTCGTGCGGCGCGGGCAACTGGCTTTCGTCCCAGCCGCCACCGATGGCCTTGACGAGCCCGACGCTGTAATTGAGCCGGTTGCCGAGGATCGAGATCGCGTTGCGTTCGTTCGAGAACGCGGTGGTCTGAGCGGTGACGACGTTGAGGTAACTCACCGTCCCTGCGCGATACTGGTTGAGTGCGATTTTCAGCGCGAGTTCCGCCGCCGCGACCGCATCGGCCTGCGCGGCGGATTCGGCTTCGAGAATGCGCAACGACGACAACTGGTCTTCGACGTTCTGAAATGCCGCGAGCGACACTTCGCGATAGTTCGCTGCGGCCGCGTCGTACGCGGCGCGCGCCTGCGCCGATTGCGCGTGGCGCAGTCCGCCGTCGAACAACGTCTCGGCGAGTTGCGGACCGATCGACCAGAAACGGCTCGGCGCAGTGAGCCATTTCGAAAAACTCGAACTCTGGAAACCGCCTTGGGCCTGCAGCGTGAGCGTCGGAAACCACGCGGCTTCAGCGACGCCGATCTGCGCGTTCGCCGACATCGCCTGTCGTTCTGCAATCGCCACATCCGGACGACGCTGCAACAGTTGCGACGGCACGCCGACCGGAATCGCCGGCGGTTTGATGTCGAACTTGGTCGGCTCGAGCGAGAACTCCGCGGGCGTCTTGCCGATCAGCAGCGCGATGGCATGCTCCAGTTGCGCACGCTGCACGCCGAGATCGATCGCCTGCACCTGCGCGGCCTTGAGCTGCGTGTCGGCCGTGACCACGTCGGAGCGCGCGGCGACGCCGACGTCGTACTGGTTCTGCGTGAGCTGCAGCGATTTGCGGTACGCTGCCACGGTGTCGTCGAGCAGACGTTTCTGTTCGTCGAGGATGCGCAGCTGGAAATAATCGGTGGCCAGTTCGGCGTGCAGGCTCAGCCGCGTGGATTCGACCGTGGCTTCGCTCGCCTGCGCGTTGCCGGCCTGTTGTTCGACGGTGCGGCGCACGCGGCCCCAAAGATCCGGCTCCCAGCTCGCCGACAGCGGCAGCGAATAAACCGTTGAGATGCGCGCGCCGGTGCTCGTTGCGGTGGTTGTGGTTGTCGAACCCGTGCCGCTTCCAGTTCCGGTCGGATCGGTAACGACCGTGCCACCACTGCCGATGATAGTGCCGCTGTTGCCGTAGCGGCCCGAACGCGTGGCCGATGCGCTGATGCCGACCGTCGGCCAGAATGCGGCGCGCGCCTGCGACACCAGCGCCGCGGCCTGGCGGTATTGCGCTTCGGCTTGCGCGAGTGACTGGTTGGCACCGTCCACCTGCGCTTCGAGTTCGTTTAGCTTGGCGTCACCGTAGATTTCCCACCACGCGCCGCGTTTGAGCGCGTCGGCCGGCTGCGCCGTCGTCCAGTCCTCGTGCCAGCCGGTGTTTTCCTTGTACTTGTCGGGCACGTCGGTATTTGGACGCTTGTAGTCCGGGCCCACCGCACAGGCCGACAGGCATGCCGCGCCGACTACGACGATGCCGCGTTTTATACTCGTATACTTTGTTGACATAGGCGAGCTCATGTCGCGGCCTGCGGCGTGGAGGCTTCCGGAGACGGATGGATGCGCTCCCACTTGCGCTTGGCCCACAGGCGGAAGCGGTCGAGATACAGGTACACGACCGGCGTCGTGTACAGGGTGAGCAACTGGCTGAACAGCAGGCCGCCGACGATGGAGATGCCGAGTGGACGGCGCATCTCGCTGCCCTCGCCGACACCGATGGCCAGCGGCAGCGCGCCGAGCATGGCCGCCATCGTAGTCATCATGATCGGACGGAACCGCAGCATGCAGGCCTGGAACACGGCGTCGTGCGCATCGAGATTCCTGTGTCGTTCGGCCTCCAGCGCGAAATCGATCATCATGATCGCGTTCTTCTTGACGATGCCGATGAGCAGGATCACGCCGATGAACGCGATGACCGTGAACTGCTGCCCGAACAGCAGCAGCGCCAGGATCGCGCCGACGCCGGCCGACGGCAGCGTCGACAGGATGGTCAGCGGATGCACGTAGCTTTCGTAGAGGATGCCGAGCACGATGTAGATCGCAAGAAGCGCGGCGAGGATCAGCCACGGCTGGCTGGATTGTCCTTGTTGGTACGCGCTGGCGTTGCCGGCGAAGCCGCCGTGGATCGTGGCAGGCACGCCGATGCGCGACATGGTTTTCTCGATGGCGTCGGAGGCCTGGCTCAGACTCACTCCGTCGGCGAGATTGAACGAGATCGTCGTCGACACGAACTGGCCCTGATGATTCACGGCCAAGGGCGTGGTGCCGAGACCGAACGAGGAGAATGCCGTCAGCGGTACCATCGCGCCGTTCTTGCCCTGCACGTAGATGTCCTTGAGCGACTCGGGGCTTTGCAGGAAATCCGGCGACACTTCCATGATCACGTAATACTGATTGAGCGGCGCGTAGATGGTCGAGGCGTTGCGCTGGCTGAAGGCGTCGTTGAGGACGTTGTCGATCGCCTGCGTCGTCACGCCGAGGCGCGCGGCGGTAGGTCGATCGAATTGCAGCGCGGTTTCGAGTCCTTTCACGGCCTGGTCGGAATTGACGTCGGCCAGCTCCGGCAGCTTCTCGAAGGCTTCGCGGATCTTGTCGCCCCACGTGCGCAGATCGTCGAGGCTGTCGCTGCGCAGCGTGTACTGATAGGTCGCGTTCGCCTGCCGCCCGCCGACGCGGATGTCCTGCGCGGCCTGCAGGAACAACTGCGCGCCGGGCACTTCGCTCAGCTTCGGGCGCAGGCGGCTGATCACGGCGTCGGCGGAAATCTTGCGTTCCTTGAGCGGTTTCAACGCGGCGAACATGAAACCGCCGTTGCGCTGCCCGCCGCCGGTGAATCCCGCCACGTTTTGAACCGCCGGATCGCTTTTGACGATCTTCATGAAGTCGACCATCTTCTGCGACATGGCCTGGAACGAGATGCTCTGGTCGGCCTGCACGCCGCCGACCATGACGCCGGTGTCTTCGCTCGGGAAAAATCCCTTCGGCACGATGATATACAAGTATACATTGAGGCAAACGGTAACGAGCAGGATGAACATCATCAGCAACGGCCGCGCCAGCGCCCAGCCGAGCGTGAGTTCGTAGCCGCGCAGCATCTTCTTGAAGACGCGTTCGCTGTAGACGTAGAAACGGTTGCGCTGATCGGGCTCGTGGCGTAGCCAGCGCGAGCACATCATCGGCGTGGTGGTCAGCGAGACGATCAGCGAGACGAGGATAGCGACCGACAACGTGATCGCAAACTCGCGGAAATAGCGGCCGACCAGTCCGCCCATGAGCAGGATCGGAATGAATACCGCGATCAGCGACAGGCTCATCGAAAGCACGGTGAAGCCGACTTCGCGCGCACCGAGCAGCACGGCCTGCAGGCGCGGCATGCCGTCTTCGATGTGGCGCGAGATGTTTTCGAGCACGACCACCGCGTCGTCGACGACGAAACCGGTGGCCACGGTCAGCGCCATCAGCGACAGGATGTTCAGGCTGTAGCCGCACAGGTACATCGCGGCGAAGGTGCCGATCAGCGACACCGGCACGGCGACGGCGGGAATCAGCGTGGCGCGCCAGTTGCGCAGGAACACGAACACGACCAGCACCACCAGCAGCACCGAGATGATCAGCGTGCGTTCGACGTCGTGCAGCGAGGCGCGGATGGTCGTGGTGCGGTCGACGGCGACGTTGATCTCGATGTCCGCGGGAATCGCAGCGCGCAGTTGCGGCAACTGCGCCATCACCTCGTCGATGGTCTGGATGATGTTGGCGTTGGGCTGCTTGTTGATGAGGATCAGCACCGCCGGCTCGCCGTTGAACAGGCCGAGGTTGCGGATGTCCTGCACCGAATCGGTGACGGTGGCGACATCCGACATGCGCACCGCGGCGCCGTCCTTGTAAGTCACGATCAGGTTTTTGTACGGCGTCGAATCCAGTCCGGTCTGGTCGTTGGTATAGAGCTGCCAGCGTTTGTCGTCCTGCTCGATGTAGCCTTTCGGCAGATTCGCATTCGCGTTCTGCAGCGCGATGCGCACCGTGTCGAGCGGAATGCCGTACTTGTTGAGCGCGGTCGGATTCACGTCGACGCGCACGGCCGGCAACGTCGCGCCGCTCACAGTCGCCTGACCGACACCTTTCACCTGCGAAATCTTTTGCGCGACGACCGTGGACGCCGCGTCGTAGATCTGGCCCGGACTCAATGTCTTGGAGGTGAGCGCGAGGATAAGGATCGGCTGATCGGCCGGATTCACTTTGCGATACGTCGGATTCGTCGGTACCGTCGGCAATTGCGCGAGCGCGGCATTGAGTGCGGCCTGCACGTCGCGCGCGGCGCCGTCGATGTCGCGCGACAGGTCGAACTGCAACGTCACACGCGTGGAATTCTGCGACGACGAGGAGGTCATCTCGGTGACGCCGGCGATGCGGCCAAGCTGGCGTTCGAGTGGCGTGGCGACCGATGTCGCCATCGTTTCCGGACTCGCGCCCGGCAGCGATGCGCTCACCGAGATGGTCGGGAAGTCGACCTGCGGCAGCGGCGAAACGGGAAGCAGCGCAAACGAGACCAGTCCGGCGAGCGCAATGCCGATGGTCAGCAGCGTCGTCGCCACCGGACGGCGGACAAACGGTGCGGACATGCTCGCAAGACGCGGGTTCACGTCGGCGATACCTCACCGTGCGTTTCTTCGTCGCGATCGTCGCGGCCGAAACGGCGACGCGCGCGCAACGCCAGCCGATCGAAAGCGAGATAGATCACCGGCGTGGTGAACAGCGTCAGCACCTGACTGACGATCATGCCGCCGACGATGGTGATGCCGAGCGGATGCCGCAGTTCCGATCCGACGCCGGTGCCGAGCATCAGCGGCAACGCGCCGAACAGCGCGGCGAGCGTGGTCATGAGGATCGGCCGGAAACGCAGCAGGCACGCTTGGTAGATCGCCTTGCGCGGCGGCTTGCCTTCGTTGCGTTCGGCGTCGAGGGCGAAGTCGACCATCATGATCGCGTTTTTCTTGACGATGCCGATCAGCAGGATGATGCCGATGATCGCGACGATGCCCAGATCGTCGCGCGCGATCATCAGCGCGAGCAGCGCGCCGATGCCGGCCGACGGCAGCGTGGACAGAATCGTGATCGGATGGATGTAACTTTCGTACAGCACGCCGAGCACGATGTACATCGTGACGATGGCGGCGAGGATGAGCAGCACCGTGTTGGTCAGCGACGCCTGAAAGGCCAGCGCCGCGCCCTGGAAATTGGTGCTGACGCTGCCGGGGATCTGCATGCCCGCCTCGACCTGCTTGATCGCCTCGACCGCCTGCCCAAGCGAATAGCCGGGCGCGAGGTTGAACGAGATGGTCGTCGCCGGAAACTGCGCGAGATGATCGATCGACAGGGGTGCTGCGCGTTCGTGGAGCGTAGTCACTGTGTTGAGCGGCAATTGTCCGCTTGACACAGCCGCAGCGGTGAGACCCTGCGTCACCCCCGGTGTGGCGCCTTGCGGCGTGCCGCCGAACGATGACGCGTTGCTGTTGCCCGCCGATCCGGTCGAACCTTGCGAAGTTTGCGCGACCGCGTTGGCGTTGCTGAGTCCCGGAATGTAGATCTTCTCGAGACCTTTGGGTCCGTTCTGCAGTTCAGGCAGAACTTCGAGCACCACGCGATACTGGTTCGATTCGGTATAGATCGTCGAGATCAGGCGCTGGCCGAATGCATCGTAGAGAATCTGGTCGATCGCCGCCGGCGTAATGCCGAGACGGCCGGCGGTATCGCGATCGATCTCCAGATATGCCTGCAGACCTTGCGATTGCAGGTCGCTGGCGACATCGGCGAGTTCCTTGCGCTGGTTCAGCCGGTCGACGAGTTTCGGCACCCACGTGTTCAGATCGTCGAGATTCGGTGAGCCGAGCGTGAACTGGTATTGCGTGCGGCTGACGCGGTCCTCGATGGTCAGATCCTGCACCGGCTGCATGTACAGCGCGATGCCGGTGACATCGCGCGCGGATTTCTGCAGGCGCGCGATGACGGTCTCGACATCGTCGCGCGTGCCGTGCTTTTTCAGGTTGATCAGGAACTGGCCGCTGTTGAGCGTGGTGTTGGTGCCGTCCACGCCGATGAACGAGGACAACGATTCGACCGCCGGATCTTCGAGAATTTTCTTGCCAAGCGCCTCCTGGCGCTCCGACATCGCCGCGAACGAGATCGACTGCGACGCTTCGGAAATGCCCTGGATCAGGCCGGTGTCCTGCGTCGGGAAAAACCCCTTAGGGATCACGATGTACAGGATGATGGTCAGCACCAGCGTGGCGACGGCGACCAGCAGCGTCGCGAACTGGCGGTCGAGTACCCAGTTCAGCCAGCGCCCGTAGGCTGCGATGATGCGCTCGAACATCTCGCCGGTCTTGCGCTGGAATCTGTTCTCGTCTTCCTTGCGGTGATGCTTGAGGATTTTTGCGCACAGCATCGGCACGAGCGTCAGCGACACGATCGCGGAGATGACGATGGTGACCGCCAGCGTGATCGCGAACTGGCGGAACAGGCGGCCGACCACATCGCCCATGAACAGCAGCGGGATCAGCACGGCGATCAGCGAAATGGTCAGCGACACGATGGTGAAACCGATCTGTCCGGAACCCTTCAGCGCGGCTTCGAGCGGCTTGTCGCCTTCTTCGAGATAGCGCGAGATGTTCTCGATCATCACGATGGCGTCGTCGACGACAAAGCCGGTCGAGATGGTCAGCGCCATCATGGTGAGGTTGTTGAGGCTGAATCCGCACAGGTACATCACGCCGAACGTGCCGATCAGCGACAAGGGAACGGAGAAACTCGGGATGATCGTTGCCGGCAGGTTGCGCAGGAAGACGAAGATCACGGCGACGACCAGCACCACGGCGAGGAACAGTTCGAATTCCACGTCTTCGACCGATGCGCGCACGGTGATGGTTCGGTCGGTGAGCACGGCGACGTCGACCGACGCCGGCATCGACTGCGTGAGCTGCGGCAATTGCTGCTTGATCGAATCGACCACCGCGATCACGTTCGCGCCCGGCTGGCGCTGGATGTTCATGATGATGCCGGGCGTAGTGTTGGCCCATGCGCCGAGCTTGTTGTT
>CAVPTJ010000007.1:0-16667 GCA_963708785.1 uncultured Gammaproteobacteria bacterium | reverse complement strand
ATTCGCACAGTCAATTCGCCGCGAACCAACGGCAGGCGTTCCAGATTGATGTGCCGGTACATCGAGCAGCGGCAGTCCGGGCACAAGCCGATGAGGGTGCCTACGACGGCATCGCGAGGGCGGTAGTCAACTTCGTTGCCGAGCGGCTCCTTCGGACAATGACAGCGCATGCAGAAGATCTTTCCGGGCCCGCACGGGTGCTTCCTGCTGCGGCGCTTACGTTCGAGAAAGTGACGAACCTCGATGCCCAAGAACAGCCACGGTTTGCGCTCTTCGATGGGCACGAGACCCTCTTTGCGCCAACGGCGGACCGTCCCCCGCGTGACCCGGCAAGCCTTCGCGATCTCGTGAACCAGATAGGAAAAATTGAGTTTGATACGACGCGGATTCGGCATGCGCATGATCAGCGCTCCTTCCGTTTCGACGATTGCTCGAGCTGAGCGGCCGCCACGCGCGCTGCCATCCACGCCTCAATCGATGAAGAAAGCCAAGCGACTGCATTCTTGGAAAGATTGATTGGCGAGGGGAACTCGTTGGCCGTGATGAGGCGATAGAGAGAGCTGCGACTCAGCCCGGTAACGTGCTGGACCTCCGGCCGCCGCAAGAAGCGTTCGCGACCCGGATCGTGATCTGTGCGCTGTGAAGCTTTCTTCGCTGCGCGCTTAATCGCGGGGCACGGCTTCGCGACGTCGTCTTTACGAGACTTATCTGTGCGCGAGGGGTTGGCACAGGAATCACTGGCGTGCTGGGGGCACTGGGGAGTTGCTGCCGGATTCGATGCGACCTTCGTTGCGCTGTCGTGCTCCGCGGTGGGTGAAATCTGCGGGAAGAGATCGGGATGCTGGTAATTCATGGTAGCCGCCTTGGTTAACCCCGGGACGGGGTGGCAGCTACCTAGTTAATTGACACAAGAACGCTCTACCAAAGGAACGCCTCAACTGTTTCCACTTTTCCCGTTGCCAAACCGACTCGCGAGCTCTTCCTTTCTATCCCGCTCCCGCTTCGCGTCATCGGCATCGCGCTGTTTAATTTCGGCGCGGAGTGCACGGAGCAACGCTCGAAGCTCTTCAGGATCCCAGGGCTCCCATTCAGTTTCGACAGCCAAAGAGGCGCTCGCTCTTTCCATCACCACCACGTCGATGCTGCGCGACTTCGTAGGCAAGTCGTCGAATAGTCCGCGATATCTCCGCTGCGCCCAGCGGGCGATTTCATCACATGTGAAAAGTCCATCATCGCGACACCAGAGGCCACCTGCCGTTACATCGCTGGAATATGCCATCGATCGGATCATCTGCATCCGAACGCGCTTGCTTGCAGTCGACAAGTCATCATGCTCGTCCATCACCCTCGACGCGACGAGCGAAATAGCTTCTTTTTGTTCGAGCAGTGCGTCGGCGCCTTCACGAATTAGCCGATTCACCAAAGTTTGAATCGATTCCGTTTTGACCATGGGATTGCCTCCGTTAGCTAAGAGGAACAACTTCAGTCCACAAAGGGGTGGAAGTTGCCGTTCGGTCGTAGTTTCACGCCCGTCGCGGAAGCTCACTGCTTTCCCGCACATTCAAGTTAACGAAGTCGCATCTCAAATCACGCGACTACGGATCGTGCCTCTATCGTCTACCGCCGTGCAGGATTTGGCTTTCGCCGCCACTGGAAGTTGCCAAGCTGGCTTCAGCGACTCTCATTTCGTCAAGCAAATCTGCCCAGCTCTGCATCATCTCCCGACGCTTATCCAAGTAGATCGCCTTATTGTAAGTGCCGCGAATCTTGTCCGGATCGCCGTGCGCCAATTGCCGCTCGACCCAGTCAGCCTCGAATCCGCGTTCATTCAGTGCCGTGCTAATCAGGTGTCGAAACCCGTGAGTTGTCTGCTGGCCGCGATAACCAAGCCGTTTGATGAGGGAGTTGACCGCTCCGTCACTGAGCGGTTTCCGGGGATCATTTCGCCCGGCGAAGACGTACTCAAAAGTCCCTGTTATTCGCTGAACCTCGCGGAGCATCGCAACCGCCTGGCGGGGTAACGGTGTGTGATGAATGTAACCGCGCTTCATTCCTTCGCGACCTTTCTCGATCGTCCAGAGTTGTCGTTCAAAGTCGATTTCGCTCCATCGAAGCGTGCGGGTGACACCGGGGCGGTTGGCCGTCCACAGCGTCAGCATGACAGCGGCTTTTACGAGCGGCGACGAATCCGATTTGTCGAGGGCGCGCAAAAACTGCGGAAGCTCGTCGATAGGAAGGTGCGCATAATTCTTGCCCGCACCCGTCGGGATGACGACGGCCTGCAAGTCGCGAACCGGATCCCGATCAGTCCAGCCGTTTGCACGTGCATAGGCAAAGATTCCCGAAAGCCACTGCCGCGCTTTTTTGGCGACGTCTGGCGCACCGCGGCTCTCAATGGCCCCGGTGAAAACGGCCAACTCCTTCGTCGTGATCGCGGCGAACGGGCGCTTGCCGAGCGCGGGCAGCAAGTCCTTATCCAGATATTGGCGAACCTGCGCAGCGGTGCGGCTCGCCCACACCTTGCTGCGAAACTCAAACCAGGCTTCGGCACCGGCGCCGAAAGTGTTGTTGACCTCGCGTTCCTTCTGCAGCTTTTGCTGGACGCGCTGTTCAGCAGGATCCACTCCCTCCGCGATCATCACTCGAAACCGATCGGCCTCATGTGCCGCCGACTTGAGGGGCATTTCCGGATACGGGCGGCCGAGAGAAATCTCCTTCAGTTTCCCCCCAAACCGGTAGCGTAGTCGCCAGTACTTGGCGCCGTCCGGCATGACGATCAGCGTGAGCCCGCGACCGCCTGAGATCTTGTACTTCTTGTCGCGCGGCGCTGCACTTCGAACCTGGAGATCGGTAAATTGGCGAGCCATGTGGGGTAAATTCCTCCACGAAATTACGGTCTGACGCGCTTTCTACCTCCAGGACTCGAACTTCGAACTAAGATATGGGGTAATTCGAGTGGGGTAAAGTTGCGTACCCCACACTCTACCCCTCGCGGCTCGCAGGCTGCAATGGGGGTCGGTGGTGATCGGTGGGAACAAAAAACCCCGCTGTGATGCGGGGTTTGATGTGTTTCCGAGTATCGCTGGGAACCAGTGAAACTCGTTGGTGGCTGGGAGACTAGGATTCGAACCTAGATAAACGGAGTCAGAGTCCGTTGTCCTACCGTTAGACGATCTCCCAATTCCGGATGGATCGCTACTCTGACTTTGCGACGATCCAGTGGAAGATGCGCTGCGATGCAGAAGACACCGCAGCGGCGAACCTGCTTAGCGCTTGGAGAACTGCGTCGCGCGGCGAGCCTTGTGCAGACCGACTTTCTTGCGCTCGACTTCACGCGCATCGCGGGTCATGAAACCGGCCTTGCGCAGCGGGCTCTTGAGCGTTTCGTCGTATTCGACGAGGGCGCGGGCGAGTCCGAGACGAATCGCGCCGGCCTGGCCGGAGATGCCGCCGCCTTCGACGGTGACAAGCACGTCGAACTTGTCGTTGAGTTTGGTCAGCTCCAGCGGCTGACGCACGATCATGCGCGCGGTTTCGCGGCCGAAGAAGGTGTCGAGCGGCTTGCCGTTGACGTTGATGTCACCCTTGCCCGGGCGCAGGAACACGCGCGCGGCGGAGGATTTGCGGCGGCCGGTACCGTATTGCTGTTGGGTTGCCATGGTCGGTCTCTGAATTCTGTCGCTATTGATCGTTATCGCGCGATGTCCAGCGCCTGCGGCTGCTGGGCGGAATGCGGATGGTTCGGGCCGCTGTACACCTTGAGCTTGCGGAACATCTCGCGACCCAGGGGATTTTTCGGCAGCATGCCCTTCACGGCGATCTCGATCACGCGCTCCGGATGCTTGGCCAGGAGATCCTTCAACGGCATGGACTTCAGGTTGCCGATGTAGCCGGTGAACCGGTGGTACATCTTGTCGTTCATCTTATTGCCGGTGACCGCCACTTTTTCCGCGTTGACCACGACGAGGTAATCGCCGGTGTCTGCGTGCGGGGTATAGACGGGCTTGTGCTTGCCGCGCAGGCGGGTCGCGAGTTCACTGGCGAGACGGCCGAGCGTTTTGCCGCTGGCGTCGATCAAGAACCAGTCACGCTTCACCGTCTCAGCATTGGCGCTGATCGTTTTCATGAGCAAACCTGTGGGCCCGAAAGGGCGTGTTCGTGTACGGGAGAACGAGAAAGGATAGCGGAAGGTGGGAAAACGCGCAAGCCCAAGACGAGGCTTCAGGCGCTGGATTCGGGCTTCCGACTTGACGGAAATCCCAGCCGCCCGGAGAGTGCCGGCGGCGATGCATACGATACTCGTTTTCGGCGCCAGCGGAGCGGTCGGCCGACGCCTGCAGCCTCGGCTGGCGGCACACCGCGTGGTGCCCGTCAGCCGTACTCCGCGTGACGGCTGGGTTTCTGGCGATCTGGGCAATGCGAACGCGCGATGGCCGCAGGCGGATGCGGCAATCAGCCTCGGTCCACTCGACGCATTCGCCGTCTGGCTGCAAAGGCAGCCAGGATTGCCGCTGCGGCGCGTGATTGCGCTCAGCTCGATGAGCGCGGAAAGCAAGCAGGCTTCACTCGATGCGCACGAGCGCGAGGTGTCGGCGCGCTTACGCGCCGCCGAGGAAACGCTGAAGCGATGCGCCGCGGAACGCGGCATCGGTCTGACGATTTTCCGACCGACGCTTATATATGGAGACGGCACCGATCGCAGCCTCGCGCCGATCGCCCGCTTCCTGCGCCGCTGGCATTGCCTGCCGCTGCCGTTCGGCGCCACGGGTTTGCGGCAGCCCGTACATGCGGACGACCTCGCGATCGCGGCGGCGGCGGCATTCAGTGAGCCGGCGACGTACGGCAAGACGTATGAAATGGGCGGCGGCGAGCGGCTGGCCTTCGTCGAATTGCTGCGGCGTTTGCGCGCGGCGATGCCGACATGGGCTGTAGCGGTTCCGATTTCGCTGTCCGCGCTGGCTATCGCCACCCGCGTGCTACGCGACGATGCACCGACGCGCGCGGCGATCGCCCGACTTAAGATAGATCTCGTCGCGGAAATCGCACCCGCGCAGCACGATTTCGGCTATGCACCACGCGCTTTCATAGCGGCCGACGTGCTGCCGCAGCCTCAGGCCGTATACAAATAAACATCTATACGCGTTGCGTGCGGCAGCGTCGGTGCTGCGCTGCAGCACGGATTTTCGCGAACGCCGAGGCGTTTTTCGCATTGCCAACGACCGTTTGAACTACCTATCATACGGTCGTCGTTGCGTTTCAACTTTCATTGGGGAAATTCCATATGCAGGCCAGGCTGAGTTTGCTCTTGGCGCTTTCGTCGTCGCTGCTGTTGTCAGCGTGCGGCGGCGGTAGCAACAGTTCGCGTGCGGTCAATGCGCCGCCGGCGACGAATACCGGCGGCACGCCCGTCACCGCCGTGATCACGGCGAAATTCGATCCGTCCAACGCGATCGTGCCCTTCCCCACCAATCTGTTGTTGTCAGGCACGACCGACCTGACGCTCAACATCCCGGTGGCCGATCCGAGCAACATCGGCGATCCGCAGGTCGCGCTCAACGCGCTCGACGGATTCAGCGAAGTGGCGCCGTGGAGCACCACGTTCAGCGCGCCGGTCAAGGCTTCGTCGGTGACCGGCGGTCCGAGCGGCAGCGTGCGCGTTTTCGAAGTCACGCTTAGCGGACCGGGCGGCGGCGTCACCAGCATCGTGCGCGAACTGCAGTCGCCGTCGGAATTCGTGGTCGCGCTGGTACCCTCGGATTCCACCGGCCGCACGCTGGCTATCGTGCCGACCAAGCCGCTGCAGCAGCTCACTTCCTACATGGCGGTGCTGCTCGGCAACGGCGGTGTCTCGACGCCGAGCGCGGGTCCGAGCATCACGGACGCGAACGGCAACGACATCACGCCGGACACGGCGTATTTCCTGTCCAAGCGCACCAGCCCGCTGTGCGTGAACGGCGCCTCGACCGATCCGCTGCTCGATTCGGGCACCGCATGCGCGCTCGAACCGCTGCGTGAGCTGACCAATTCCCAGGAAGCCGCCGCGGCATCGGCGGGTGTCGATCCGTCGCGCATCGCGCTGTCGTGGGTCATGACCACGCAAAGCATCACGCCGGAAATGCAGGCCGTGGAAAGCCGCGCGGAACATTCCGATACGCCGTCGGTGACGGTGGCGTTCACGACGCTCAATCTGGGCAGTCTCGGCGAAGGTCTTCCGCCGATCGCCGATATCTACGTCGGCACACTCAACAACGATCCTTATTACCTGAGCGTGCCGAGCAGCGCGGATCCAACCGCGCCACTGCACGATTTCTGGCACGCCGCGCCGGGCGGTTACCTGCCGCCGTTCAATGCGGCCGGGCTCGATCCGACATCGACCAACGTGACCTTCGCCAATCCGCTGCCGGTGGCGACGTCGCTGCAACGCATTCCGGTGATCTTGACCATTCCCAACGCCAACGCAGGCGTTACCAAGCCGCCGGCCGGTTGGCCGGTCGTGGTCTTCCAGCACGGCATCACGCGCAACCGCACCGACATGCTCGCGATCGCCGGCGCACTCGCGCAGGCCGGTTTCGCGGTCGTCGCCATCGACGCACCACTGCACGGCATCACCGACAAGACCAGCCCGTTTTATCGCAACCAGATTCTCGCCGCCGGCGCGCCGTCGCTCGTCGTCGGTGAGCGCACGTTCGATCTGGATCTCTCGAACAATGCCACCGGCGCGCCGGGGCCTGATGGCCTTATCGACGGTTCGGGCACGTACTTCATCAATCTCTCGCAGCCTGCTCACCTCACGCGACAACCTGCGTCAGGCGAACGCGGACCTGCTCGAACTCACGCAGGCGATCGTCAGCGGCAGCGTGAGCGGCGTCGAACTCGACGGCTCGACGGTGGAATTCGTCGGCCAGTCGCTCGGCTCGATCATCGGCACGGCGTACATGGCGATCGAGCCGCGCGTGCACGTCGGCGTGCTCAATGTGCCGGGTGGCGGCGTGGCGCGCCTGCTCGATGCATCGCCGGCGTTCGGTCCGTCGATTCATGCGGGTCTCGCGCAGGCGGGAATCCAGCAAGGCACACCGACGTATGACGCGTTCATGGTCGCCGCGCAGACAGTTGTCGATTCGGGCGATTCGATCAACTACGCATTCGCGACGGCCGGCAAGGCGATCCTCGCGCAGGAAGTGGTCGGCGATGCGACGCATCCGCCCGATCAGGTCATCCCGAACTTCGTGCCGGGTGCGCCGCTGTCGGGCACCGATCCGCTGATCGCCGCGCTCGGACTGTCGACGATCACCCAGACCACACAAGCGGCGCAAATCCGCGGCGTGGTGCGCTTCACGCAGGGCGAACACGGATCGCTGCTCGATCCGACCAGTTCGCCGGCCGTGACGCAGGAAATGCAGATCGAGATGGCGAGCATGATCGGATCGCGCGGTCAGGAAGTGATCGTCGCCAATCCGTCCGTGATCAAGTCGCAGTAACCGGCCAAGGGGAACAGTCATCATGACGAAGACAAACAACAACACCGCACTGGCCGTTGCGATCGCGCTGGCGCTCGCGGGCGCCGCACCGCGCGCGCACGCGATCGAGTTCGGCGACGCGGAAGGTTTCCACGGCACGTGGAACACAACGCTGTCGTACGGCATCGCGGTGCGCACGGAAGATCCGAGCGGCGATAATGTCGCCAAGGCGCACTACGATCCGCTCATCGGCCTCGCGCCGAACCCGCAGCAGCGTGCCGCGAAAGGTGCGTTCTCGGCCAACCACGACGACGGCGATCTGAACTACAAGGCCGGCAGTCCGTTCTCCAACGCGGTGAAAGCCACCACCGAACTGCACGTCAACTACGGCGAAAACCTCGGCGCATTCCTGCGCGCCAGTTATTTCTACGACTTCGAAAACTCCGGCAACGACAAACTCACCAAGCTGGCCGAGGATCAAGTCGGACATCGCGCGCGCATCCTCGATGCGTTCCTGTTCGACAACTTCAACGTCGCCAATCACCAGGCCACCGTGCGTTTCGGCAAGCAGGTGCTGAGCTGGGGCGAGAGCACGTTCATCCAGGGCGGCATCAACGTGATCAATCCGGTCGACGTGTCGCAACTGCACGTGGCCGGTGCGGAACTCAAGGAAGCGCTGCTGCCGGTGAACATGCTGTGGGGCTCGTACAACATCAGCGACGCGTTCTCGGTCGAAGCCACGTACCTGCTCGAATTCTCGCAGACCAATCCGGATCCGGCCGGCACGTACTTTTCGACCAACGACTTCGCCACGATCGGCGGCACATACGCTTCGCTGCCGTTCGGCCTGATTCCGCAGCCGGTACGCAATCCGGAGAACTATTATCCGGTGTGCTTCGGCGGAGCGCCGAGCGACAACACCGCCTTTGGTGGCGCCAGCATCCTCAACGCGGGCACCAATCCGCTCGCCGCATTGCTCGCCGAATCGTGCGCCGAAACGGTGCACCGCACGCCGGATCGCTATCCGAGCGAGTACGGCCAGTGGGGCGTGGCGGCGCACTATGTCGCCGACTATTTGAACAACACCGAATTCGGTTTTTATTTCCTGCGCTACAGCAGCCGCCTGCCGATCATTTCCGGCCGCGCCGTGACATCGACGGTGCCGAACAGCGGCTCGTACTTCGTCGAATATCCGAGCGGCATCCGCATGTTCGGCGTCAGCTTCAACACGCAGATCGAAGGTCCCGGCATCGCGCTGCAGGGCGAGTTGAGCTATCGCCCGAACGCGCCGCTGCAGATCGACGCGGTGGAGTTGCTGTTCGCCGGCCTTTCGCCGCTGAACGCGTTCCTGCCGGCGCCGGCGACACGGTTCGTCAGTCAGCTCGGCAATTACGCGCCGGGTCAGGAAATTCCCGGCTACACGCGCAATCATGTTTCGCAGTTGCAGTTCACCGGCACCAAGGTGTTCGGACCTAACAATCCGCTGCACGCCGACCAGATCGCCTTCGTCGGCGAGGTGGGTGCGACGAAAGTGTGGGATTTCCCCGCGCAGTCGGTGCTCCGCTACAACAGCGACGGCACGGACACCGGCGGCGGTCCGGACGTGAATTCGGGCAACCTCAACAATCCGGAAACACAGACGAACGGATTCCCGACGGCGTTCTCGTGGGGCTATCGCCTGGCCACGCGCGCGGACTACAACAATGCGTTCGGTACGCCGTTTACGGTATCGCCGCGCCTCGCGTTCAACCACGACGTCAACGGTACTTCGCCCGGTCCCGGCGGCAACTTCATCGAAGGCCGCAAATCGGTGACGCTGGGCGTGGAAGCGAACTACCTCAACCAGTGGGCCGTCGACCTGAGCTATACCAACTATTTCGGCGGCGGCCAGTTCAACCTGATCAGCGATCGCGATTTCGTCGCGTTCGTCGCCAAGTATTCGTTCTAAAGGAACGCAAACATGCATTTCAATCAAAGCAAACTCGCCACTCTCATCGCCTGCGCGGTCGTCGCAACGGGTGCGCTGGCGAAAGCACCGGGCGACGACGCGAAGAAACTCGGAATGACCGGCACCGAACTCACGCCCGTGGGTGCCGAGCGCGCCGCCAACAAGGACGGCAGCATTCCTGCGTGGGATGGCGGCATCACCGCCCCGCCGGCCGGCTACAAAGTCGGCATGCACCATCCGGATCCCTTCGCGAACGAAAAACCGAAGTTCGAGATCACCGCCAAGAACTACAAGGACTACGGCGACAAACTCGGCGCGGGCCAGATCGCGATGTTCGAGAAATACCCGGACTGGAAGATGGTCGTGTATCCGACCCACCGCACCGCTTCGTTTCCGCAACGCATCTACGACTACTCGATGAAGAATGCTGCGACCGGCGAACTGGTCGACGACGGCGAAGGTGTCGATCAGGTCGCCGAAGGTTTCCCGTTCCCGATCCTGGACAAGGATCCGGCGAAGGCGGGTATGGAAGCGATCTGGAACCACAAGCTCAAGTTCAAAGGCGTGTCGTTCGCGCGCTGGAACAACCAGGCGATCCCGACCGCAGGCGGCCAGTACACTCTGATCCGCTTCCGCGAGGAAGGACTCGGCCTGTACTACAAGCCGGGCAATACGCTCAAGGACATCAACAATATACTTCTATACTTTTTCGAGGACGTGGTTTCGCCGCCGCGCCTCGCCGGCCAGGTGCTGCTCGTGCATGAAACGCTGGACTCGAAAAAGGAGCCGCGCCAGGCGTGGATCTACAACCCCGGCCAGCGCCGCGTGCGGCGTGCGCCGAACATCGCCTACGACAATCCGGGCACGGCGTCCGACGGTCTGCGCACCAACGACATGACCGACATGTTCAACGGCGCGCTGGACAAATACGACTGGAAACTGGTCGGCAAACGCGAGATGTACGTGCCGTACAACTCGTACAAGGCGCACAGCGACCAGACCAAGGTCGACGATCTGATCAAGCCGCACTTCATCAACCCCGACCTGTTGCGCTACGAACTGCACCGCGTATGGGTGGTCGAGGCCAACCTGAGGCCGGGTCAGCGCCACATCAATCCGAAGCGCACGTTCTATCTCGATGAAGACAGCTGGCAGATCCTCGAGGTCGATCACTACGACACCGACGGCAAGCTGTGGCGTTATTCCGAAGCCCCGAGCGTGAACTACTACGAAGTGCCGGTGTTCTGGTCGACGCTGGAATGCCACTACGACCTCAAGTCCTCGCGCTATCTGGTGCAGGGTCTGGACAACCAGGAACAGGAATACGACTTCTCGTTCCCGGCCACGCCGGACATGTTCTCGCCGCAGGCGTTGCGCCAGCGCGGCGTGGAGTAAACTCGACGTCAACGGTTGTCCACGTCAGCCGCTTTCGAGCGGCTGACGCGTTTCAGGGGTTCCGGAAAATGCAGCAACGGCGAATTCCGATTCTAGGTGCGATGCTTTGCGCGCTCGCAGCCACGCACGCGCACGCGTGGACCGATCCCGCGGACGCACCCGCCGAAATCATGCCGCTCGCGGCCAATTCGCTGAAGCTCGGCCTGGTCAAGTCGGGCGACCGCTATATCGCCGTCGGCGGGCGCGGCGAGATCGTCTACTCGAACGATGCAACGACCTGGACGCAGGCGCCGGTCCCCACGCGCTCGACATTCACCGCCGTCACCGCGATCGACGCAAACGTCTGGGCGGTGGGTCACGAAGGCGTGATTGCACACAGTGCCGACCGCGGTGAACACTGGACGATCCAGCGCAAGGACCCGCTGAAGATGGGCGACGACGCCAACGACGCGACGCGCGACTCGCAGCAAGGCGCGCCGCTGCTCGGCGTGCTGTTCACCGATGCGCAGCACGGCATGGTCGTCGGCGCCTATAGCCTTGCGCTGCGCACCGACGACGGCGGCGAACACTGGACGGCGATGACCGTCGCCTCGCCCGCCGAAAAATCGGACGCGAAGAAAGCCGCCGCGAAAAGCGACGACGACATCGACGACGACGACACCGCGCCGACCAAGCCCGGCGGCAAGATGACCTTCAGCGAAAAGGATCTGAAAATCGGCGAGGAAGCCACTCCGCACCTGAACGCCATCGCGCGCACCGGCAGCGGCGGGCTGATCATCGTCGGAGAGCGTGGCAGCGGATTCCAGTCGCGCGACGACGGCAAGACCTGGAAGCGCATCCAGCTTCCATACGACGGTTCGATGTTCGGCGTGCTCGGCTATGACGGCGATCACGCGCTCGCGTTCGGACTGCGCGGTCACGTCTACGAAACCGCCGATCTCGGCACGCACTGGGCCGAAGTCGAAACCAAAACCGAACTGAGCCTGATGGGCGGCACCGCGCTGCCCGACGGCGGCGCGGTCATCGTCGG
This sequence comes from uncultured Gammaproteobacteria bacterium, assembly GCA_963708785.1. Lineage (GTDB taxonomy): Bacteria > Pseudomonadota > Gammaproteobacteria > Xanthomonadales > Rhodanobacteraceae > Rudaea. Next base: position 4,837 of record CAVPTJ010000007.1, on the reverse strand, counting down.
CGCGAACGGCATCGTCCTTGCGCGCATGAACGGGCACGACGAACTGCACGGCTTCATCGACACGCCCGCCGGCATCATCGCGGCCGTGTTGCCGCTGTCCAAGACAACCATTCTCGTGGCCGGCGAAAACGGCCTCAGCAACTACACACCGCACTGAGCCCACCGCACCGATGGCGCTGCCGACTTCCGCAACCCAACCCAACGCGTTCCAGCGCGCCGCCGAATCGCTCGTATTCGGCAACCGCATGGTCGTCCTCGCGATCTTCACGCTGGTCACGATCGCGATGGGATTTTTCGCGTCGCAACTGAAAGTCGACGCCGGCTTCAAGAAACAGATTCCGCTGCAGCACGAATACATGCGCACCTTCCTCGACTACGAGAAGGACTTCGGCGGCGCCAACCGCATCCTGATCGCGGTGATGGACAAGCACGGCGACATGTTCAACCAGCCGTTCTTCCAGACCATGGAGAAGATCACGCTCGACGCGACGAAGATCGAGCACGCCGATGCCTCGCGCGTCAGTTCGATCTTCACGCCGAACGTGCGCTTCGTCGAAGTGGTCGAGGACGGTTTCGCCGGCGGCAACGTCATCCCCGCCACGTTCACGCCGAACGTCGACGGCTTCAAGGCCAGCGACGAACAGTTCGCCACGATCAAGGCCAACATCGAGAAGGCCGGGATCGTCGGCCGGCTCGTCGCCAAGGATTTTTCCGGCGCGATGGTGTGGGTCGATCTGGTGCCCGAAGATCCGGCGCATGGCGTCACCATCGACTACAACGCCATCAACGATCAGCTCGAAGCGATCCGCGCGAAATACGAGAACGCCGACACCACCGTGGCGATCATCGGCTTCTCGAAGATGGTCGGCGACATCAGCACCGGCGCCAAATCGGTGATCGTGTTTTTCTTCGTGACCATCGCGTTCACCTGGCTGCTGCTGTTCGCGTATTCGGCCTCGGTGAAACTCGCCTCGCTGACTGTTCTGTGCGCGCTCGTCGCCGTGGTGTGGATGCTCGGCGCGCTGCGCCTGCTCGGCTTCGGCATCGATCCGATGAACATGCTGACGCCATTCCTGATCTTCGCCATCGCCGTCAGCCACGGCGAGCAGATGATCAATCGTTTTCGCGGCGAACTGTTTTTCGGCGGACTCGAAGACGGCAGCGTCGACGAACTGCGCACGCGCGAGGGCGTCGATCCGCAGACCGCCGCGCGGCTCGCGTTCCGCATGCTGCTCGTGCCGGGCACGGTTGCGCTGATCGCAGGCTGCATCGGCTTCGCGACGATCCTGATCATCCCGGTTCGCATTATTTTCGAACTGGCCGTGACGGCGACCGTCGGCGTTGCGCTGACCATCCTCACCGACCTGATCCTCTTGCCGGTGCTGCTGTCGTATTGCCGGTTGCGCAATCTCGAGCGTAAGAAGAAATGGCGCCTGCGGCAACTCACGCAGTTCGACAAACTGTGGGCGGTGCTAGCGCGCCTGAGCCGTCCGACGCCTGCGGCCATCGTCATCGTGACCGGTCTGGTCATGTGGGGCGCCGCCGCGCATTTCGGCAGGAACGTGATGATCGGCGACGCGCAGAAAGGCGTCGCCGAATTGCGCCCCGACGCGCGCTACAACCGCGACGCCGTGCTGATCAGCGACAAGTTCGCGCTCGGCGTGGACATCCTCGATGCCATCGCCGAAGCCGCGCCGAACGCGTGCACCACGAGCTATCCGGTGATGGAGACGCTCGACCGTTTCGCCTGGCACATGAAGAACGTCGAGGGCGTGGCGCAAGTGATCACGTTGCCGATCGCGGCCAAGATCGTCAACGCCGGCTGGAACGAAGGCAATCTGCGCTGGCGCGTGCTGCCGCGCGACAGCGATGGCCTGCGCCAGGACACGCAAGGCTTCGAGACCGATTCCGGCCTGCTCAACCAGGATTGCAGTGCGATGCCGGTGATGATGTTCCTCACCGATCACCGCGCCACGACGATCGATCGCGTCGTAACCGCAGTCAAACAGTTCCGCGACGACAACAAGATCTTCAGCGGCGCCGATGTGAATTTCCGCGAGCAGCTCGCGAAAGATTCATCGCCCGACAAGAACAACAAGCTCAACCTGCGCCTGGCTACCGGCAACGTCGGCGTAATGGCTGCGATCAACGACGAAGTGCGCGCCGTCGATCACGAAATGCTGTGGCTGCTCTACGCCGCCGTGTTCCTGATGTGCCTGCTCAGTTTCCGCAGTCCGCTCGCCGCACTGTGCATCGTGCTTCCGCTGGTTCTCGTGACGGAGCTGGGGCACTCGCTGATGGTGTATCTGGACATCGGCAAGAAGGTGAACACGCTGACCGTTCTCGCGCTGGGCGTCGGCATCGGCGTCGACTACGCGATCTATATTTTCGCGCGCATGCGCGAATCGATGCGGCAGGGTCGCTCGCTCACCGATTCGTATTTCATCGCTCTGAAAACGACCGGCATTGCCATCTTCTACACGGCGCTGACGCTCGCCGTCGGCGTCGGCATGTGGGTGTTCTCCGATCTCAAGTTCCAGGCCGACATGGGCGTGCTGCTCACCTTCATGTTCGTGGTGAACATGATCGCTGCGATCGTGTTTCTGCCGGCGTTGTGTCGCTGGCTGCTGAGGCCGCGCGAAACGACGAATGTCTGATTCGGCGGACACGGTGCTGGCGATTTTCGCGGCGTCCATCGTGGGCGCGATCGCCTCCGGCGTACTGCTCATTCTTTTCAGCACGCGAATCGCCGCAGGATTTTTTCCGCGCTTCGCGCATGCGCTGGCCGCCGTAATCCTGATCGGCATCGGCTGGCTGGTCGCCTGTCATGTCATCGGCCGGACGCTTGCGTTCGGCGGCTACGGCATGCTCGCCCTTTGCGTTTCGGCGTTCGTCATCAACACGGCGGTTGTTGCTGCGGTCATCCGTCGTCCCGACGGTCGCGGGCTCGGATGGTCAAAAGCGCTTGCCATATCGATCATCCAGCTCGCCATCGAAATCGTGATCGCGTTCGTCATCATGTTGATGGCGGGCGCGGAAGTGCTGCTGTTTCTCGGCAAGCTGCACTGAAGATTCGACGCCGCGCTCAGTACGCGATCCCGGCGCGCCGCATGAGCTTGGCTACGATCCACGCCGGCCCGATCAGCAGGTAGGCGATGTCGGTGAGAAACGACGGCTTCTTGCCTTCGATCTTGTGCCCGACGAACTGCGCGATCCACGCCAGCACGAACACGGCGATCGCCAGCCACAGCAGATTCATCGGTCCGAGTGCGCGATACAGAAACTCGGTGATCAGACCGAGTGCGACGAACGCGAGCAGCATCGCGAACCCGAGCGGCCGCGACAGGCGCAGATAAAACGTCAGCGCGAAAAACATCGCCACGCCCGCCCAGAATCCCGGCCGTCCGATCACCGCCGGCACCGGCATGACCCAGAGCAGCGCGATCACCGTCCACAGGATCAGCGGCACGCAGATCCAGTGCACGAGGATATTGGTCGGGTTGCGATGATCTTCGCTGTAGTTGCCGAGCCAGCGGTCGACTTCGCGACGCGTATCGGCGTGTTCGGAGTGAATCGCGTTCATGGAGGGTCTCCGCGGAGCGATGACGGAGTTTACCGCTAATCGATCTCGATGCCCGCCAACTTGCGCAACGCTTCGGCATATTTCTCCGCCGTGCGGCGGATCACGTCCTCCGGCACCTTCGGGCCCGGCGCCTGCTTGTTCCAGTCGAGCGTTTCCAGGTAGTCGCGCACGAATTGCTTGTCGTAACTCGGCGGGCTGATGCCGACGCGGTATTCGTCCGCCGGCCAGAAACGCGAGGAATCCGGTGTCAGCATCTCGTCCATCACGAAAAGCGTGCCGGTTTCGTCGGTACCGAACTCGAATTTGGTGTCGGCGACGATGATGCCGCGCGTCGCGGCATATTCGGCGGCGAATTTGTATATTTTTAGCGTGGCCTCGCGTACCTGTTCGGCGAGGTCGGCGCCGATCAGCGCGACGACGTGATCGAAATCGATGTTTTCATCGTGACTGCCCGATGCGGCTTTGGTCGACGGCGTGAAAATCGGCTCCGGCAATTTCTCGGCCTGGCGCAGGCCTCGCGGCAGTTCGATGCCGCACAGCGAGCCGGTCGCCTGATAATCCTTCCAGCCCGAGCCGATCAGATAGCCGCGCGCGATCGCCTCGACCGGCACCGCCTTGAGTCGTTTGGCGACGACGCTGCGCGTTGCGTACAGCGCCAGATTCGTGCCCGGCGGCAAAACCTCGGCGACCTTTTTTCCAGTCAGGTGATTGGGCATGAGCGAGCCGGTCTTGTCGAACCAGAAGTTGGAAATCTGGCACAGCATTTCGCCCTTGCCCGGGATTGGATCGGGCAGGACCACATCGAACGCGCTCAGCCGGTCGGTGGCGACGATCAGCAGTTCGCAGTCGGAAAGTGCATACACATCGCGCACCTTGCCGCGATGGACGAGATTGAGACCGGGCAGATCGGATTGATGCAGCGTCGTGGGCACGGCAGGCTCCTGTCGAGTACGCATTTTAACGGATTGCGGCAGCGCGGAATTCAGGTCATGCCTGATAAAATCGCGGTCATGCCGAACCATCCCCTCAGGCAGCTCGTCGCCGCCTCAGTCCTGTTTGCGCTCAGCTCCGGTGGCGTCGCGCAAACGCCGCCGCAGCGACTGGGCCTGTGCGCGTCGTGTCACGGCGAGCGTGGAATCGCAGCGACGAAATCTTTGCCGAATCTGGCCGGCCAGAATCTCGACTATCTGCGCAATGCGCTCGAGCAGTACCGAAGCGGCGTGCGCGACGTCGCCGCGATGCGCGCAGCGCTCG
>CAVPTJ010000006.1:0-115659 GCA_963708785.1 uncultured Gammaproteobacteria bacterium | reverse complement strand
GTTCCCTGCTCCTGCGATCGGGCGCGGACGCTTCGATCAAGAGCGACGACGGACGCACCGCACTATCGATCGCGCAGTCGAACAACAGCGAGGCGATGCTCAAGCTGCTGCAGTCCGGCAAGGATCGAAGCGGCTCATGAGGCGTGTGGCGATCGTCGCGTTCCTCATCGCTGGCCTCGCGCACGCGCAGGACAAACACGCCGAAGGCTACTGGAAATATCACGTGCCCGAAGGCGGAAAACCCTTCGGCAACGATGACGTCGTCGCGCTCGCCCAGGGCCATCACGTGCGCACCGATTGTTCGGTGCCGTGGATAGGCGGAGACGGCAATACCTATTGCTTCAAGGACGTCGCCTCGCGCGAAACGTTCCTGCATGCGCCGATGGACTATTACCGGCAAGCGCAGGCTTTCATCGCGCGCGAACACGGCACGCAGCCGCAAGGTTCGCGCGGCTCATTCGACAAGGCGTGGCCGTCGCCCGACCACGCCGATGCTACCCAGGAGAACTCACGGTGTTGAAAAGGATCGTATTGCTCGTATGCGTCGGCCTCGCGTCGGCGATCGCCACCTATTCGTTGCGCACGGCGATCGCGGCGGACAGTTCGCCCGCGTCCGGCGATCTCGCGCTGAAGCCGCCCGACTACATCGCGAAAATTCCGAAGGGTCAGATCAAGAATCCATACAAGGACACGCAGGCCGACATCGTCGCGCAGGGCGAACATCTGTTCCTGAGTTACGGCTGCAACGGTTGCCACGGCGGCGGCGGGGGTGGCGGCATGTGCCCGCCGCTGACCAACGACGTGTGGGTGTACGAGGGCGACGACGACACGCTGTTCCGTCTGGTCACGCTCGGCAGCGACGCGTTGCAGGCGCAGGGTTATGCGCGCAAAGGGCGCGAGAATGTGGTCGGTCCGATGCCGCCGTTCGGGCAGATCGTCAAATCCGCCGACGATCTGTTCAAGATCTTCGCCTTCGTGCGCTCCAAGTACAGCGCGAGCGCCGATCCGCTCTATAAGTACGGGACGCCCGAAAGTCAGAAATGACGTAGAAACAAAAATATTCTTCATTTGATACCAAGCGCGGGGTGTGCCAGAAATGGTGCACCCCGTCGTTTTTTGCTGCGGCGCAATTTGCGCCGGTCGCGCAAAGGGAACAGGCTTGAACCCTCGCAACTGGCGCTGCAGCGCCAGTCCAAAGCCGCAGGACGAATCGAGGGGAATTCGTCCGCATAGACGGCGGGAAATGTAAGGGCCGAGGTCAACGTGTCCAATCTGAGCTTCACTTCCAGCCATGCCTCGCGCATCCTCAATGTCGTGCGCGGCGGCCTGAAACCGGCCGGCATCGACGCGCACGTCACGCGTTCGTGGTACCGGTGCATGAAGGAATACGGCATCGAGCCGACGGCCAAGCGCGAATCGGCCGTGCTCGATCCGCAGACGGTGCGCGAAGCGCAGCACCGCATGGGTGAACTCTTGCGTGTGGCGCGCGCGGAAATGGAAAGCCTGTACGACCAGATCGCCGGATCGGGCTTCGCCGTGATCCTTTCCGATACGCAAGGCGCGGTGATGAGCACGATCACCGATCCGACCTTGCAGCGCGAATTCCGCCAGGCCGGCCTGTGGCTCGGCGCGCTGTGGGACGAAAAGCACGAAGGCACCAACGGCATCGGCACGTGTCTGGCCGAAGGCGCGTCGGTGACCGTGCATCGCGAGGAACATTATCGCGGCTACAACGTCGGACTGTCGTGTTCCGGCGCGCCGATCGTCGATCCGCACGGATCGCTGCTGGCGGTGCTCGATGCCTCGTCGGTGAATTCCAATGACAGCCGTCTGGTGCAGCGGCACACGATGGCGCTGGTCAACATGAGCGCGAACCTCATCTCGCGCTGGAATTTCCTCAACGACTTCAGCCACGCCTGGGTGCTGCGCTTCCACAGCCGTCCCGAATTCGTAGGCCTGCTGCACGAGGCGCTGATCGCGGTCGACGGCAACGGCAACATCCTCGCCGTCAACGAAAGCGCGATGCTGCAGCTCGGCAACTCGCATCGCACCGCATTCGTCGGACAGCCGGTGAGTCATTTCTTCAAGTTCGATTTCGATACGCTCGAACATCGCGCCAGCCACGAGCCGAGCACGATCTGGCCGGTGCGCGATCTCACCCACGGCCGCCGTTTCTTCGCGCTGGTGCGTGCGCCGCTGCGCGCGGTGATGCGCGCACATGCTTTGCCCGCGCAGGATCGGCAGACGGAGAGTGTCGCGCCGGTCGGCAAGCTGTCGGAATCAAAATCGCACGTCAGCGAAGATCCGTTGATGCGCAAGAACATGATCTGCGCGCGGCAACTGTTTGCGAAACAGGTGCCGATCCTCTTGCAGGGCGCGACGGGCACCGGCAAGGAAGCCTTCGCGCGCACGCTGCACAGGCATTCGTTGTGGGCCGACAAACCTTTCGTGACGGTGAACTGCGCGGCGATTCCGGAAAGCCTGATCGAGAGCGAACTGTTCGGATACACGCGCGGCGCGTTCACCGGCGCGGCGAAAGACGGACGTCCCGGAAAGATTCTCCAATCCAGCGGCGGCACGCTGTTCCTCGACGAAATCGGCGACATGCCGCTGATGCTGCAGACGCGCCTGTTGCGCGTGATCGAAGAACGCGAAGTCGTGCCGCTTGGCAGCGACCGCGGCACGCCGGTCGATCTGCACGTGATCAGCGCCACGCATCGCGACATCCGCCAGATGATCGGCGCAGGCGAATTCCGCGAAGACCTTTATTACCGCCTCAACGGCATCACGCTGCACCTGCCGCTGCTGCGCGATCGCAGCGACAAGGCGCAGCTCATCAACACGCTGCTCGGCGAAGAAAACGAAAACGATCCGCCGCAGATCGCCGAAGATGCCTTCCGCAAACTGCTCGACTACACCTGGCCGGGCAACATCCGGCAGTTGCGCAATGCGCTGCGTACCGCATCCGCACTGTGCCGCAACGGCACGATCCGCACCTCGAACCTGCCGCAGGAAATCCTCGACATGGATACGCCGCACGCCGCGCTGGCCGCCCCGCCGGACTTGCCGGCACAGATCGCGATGATGCCGGATGCGCAGCACGAACCGTCGGCGGCGCTGAAGCAGGCCGAGCGCGACGTGCTCTTGCGCGAACTCGAACGCATGCGCTGGAACATCAGCCGCACCGCGCAGGCGCTCGGCATCAGCCGCAACACGCTGTACCGCAAGATCCACAAGCACGGCATTCCGCTCACCAACTGAGCGCTGTGCCGTTTTCGGCACACTTGCAGAATAGCGAAAATCGTGAGTTCCTTCGCCGGGAGCGCATGACAAAATCGCGCGAACTTTTCAGGGGACGAAGTCCGTGCGCCGATACACTTCCCGCTTCCGGCGGCTGCCGCTCGCCGTCTTCGCTGCACTGAGCGCGCACGCGTTCGCCGATCCGGCCGGAACTGCCGACCAGACGCCCGATCCGCGTTTGCAGACCGTCGTCGTGACCGCCACGCGTTCGGCGCAGTCCGCGTTCGATTTGCCTGCATCGATCGACTCGGTGTCGTTGCAGGACCCGACCGCGAATACGGCCGGCATCAACCCGTCGGAATACCTCCAGGGCGTGCCGGGCCTCATCGCGCGCGATCGGCAGAACTATGCGCAGGACGAACAGATTTCCATCCGCGGTTTCGGTGCGCGCTCGACCTTCGGCGTGCGCGGCGTGCGCATCTATCAGGACGGAATCCCCGCCACCGCGCCGGATGGACAAGGCCAGGTCTCCGCCTTCAGTCTCGATTCGGGCGATCGAATCGAAGTGCTGCGCGGACCGTTTTCCGCGTTGTACGGAAATTCGTCCGGCGGCGTGATCCAGATCTTCACCGCCGACGGACAAGGCCCGACCGAATACCGCGGCACGCTCGACGGCGGCGATTACGGCACCTATCGCGTCGCCGCCAACGCACGCGGCGACACCGGGACGCTTGGCTACAATGTGGACTTTTCGCACTTTTATACCGACAACTACCGCGCCCACGCCCGTGCCGAGCGCGACAACGGCAACGCGAAAGTCACCTACAACGTCGGCAGCGGCGGCAAGCTCACCCTGCTCGCCAACACCGTGTCGCTGCCGAATGCGGACGATCCGCTAGGCCTGACGCGGGCGCAGTTCAACGCCAATCCGCGCCAGCCGCAGCCAGTCGCCGTGCAGTTCGACACGCGCAAGAGCGTGCATCAGCAACAGGGTGGCGCGATCTACGAGCAGGATCTGGATGCTCGTCGCAAAGCGTGCGCGCCATGGCGTATTACGGCGAGCGCGACGTGCAGCAGTTCCAGTCGATTCCGATCGCCACGCAGCAGCGTGCGACCAGCCCCGGCGGCGTGATCGATCTGAACGGCAATTACGGCGGCACCGACTTGCGCTGGTCGTACCACGATATGCTCGCCGGCCGGCCGTTCGAACTGACGGCCGGCACGAGTTACGATCAGCAGCGCCAGCACCGGCTCGGGTTCAACAATTTCGTCGGTCCGATTCTCGGCGTGCAAGGCGACCTGCGCCGCAACGAGCAGGATAACGAGTCGGACTTCGATCAGTACCTGCAAGGCAAATGGGATTTCGCCGAGCGCTGGTCGCTCACCGCCGGCGCGCGTCACAGCCAGGTGCGATTCGACTCGGCCGACCACTACATCACCGCCAGCAACGGCGACGACAGCGGCAACGTGAAATACGGCGCCACGACGCCGGTCGCCGGGCTGCTGTTCAAAGCCGCCGACGATTGGAATCTCTACGCGTCCTTCGGCAACGCGTTCGAGACGCCGACCTTCAACGAACTCGGCTACCGGCCCGACGGCAGTTCCGGCATCAACTTCGCGCTGGTGCCGGCGCGAAGCCGCAACGGCGAAGTGGGATCGAAATACCGTTTCGGCGCTGGCGGGGAATTCGACCTCGCCGTGTTCCAGGCCGATACGAATCACGAGCTCGCCGTAGAAAATTCCAGCGGCGGACGCACTACGTACCAGAACATCGACAAGGCGCGGCGGCGCGGCGTCGAGGCGCAGTTGCACTATCCGCTCGGCGAACACTGGCGGCTCGAAACCGCGTACACGTACCTGGAGGCGAACTTCGAGTCCTCGTTTCTAACCTGCCCGGCCGCCTCCACGTGCACGACACCGAACACGCGCGTCGCTGCCGGCGCGCGCATTCCCGGTGTACCGAAATCGGATTTTTACGCTGCGCTGAAGTGGGACGGCGGCAGTGGCTGGAACGCTTCGCTCGAGACGAACGCGGCCAGCAACGCTGCAGTCAACGATCTCAATACCGAATACGCGCCGGGCTACGGTCTGCTCAACGCGTCGGTGGGCTATCGCTTCATCGCCGGGCATGCCGACGTCAATACGTTTATACGGCTGAACAATCTGCTCGACCACAGTTACGTCGGTTCGGTGATCGTGAACGAAAGCAACGGCCGCTACTACGAGCCCGGCATCGAACGCATGGTGATGTTGGGCGTGCAGGTGGCCTGGGGCAGACATTGACCCGTTTGCGCGACGCCGGGATTGCGGTGGCCAGCGCGGCGCAGTATCGTCAACCGGGTAAGACGACACGCGGGAAGAAAGGGACGTCGCGCCCGCAACGCGAGGTCGATATGAAGTACAGGGGTTTTCTGATGGCGCTTGCGCTGGCCTGCGTGCCCGCGTTTGCCGCCAATACATTCGAAAGCGGCGGTAAAACGCTGCGCGTCAGCGATCCGCAGGCGGCGCTGATAGCCGCGCTCGGCGAACCGACGCGCAAAGTCTCGATTGAAGACAGCAAAGGCGGCCACGTCGGCGACTATTACTATTACACGGTCGATGCGAAGACCATCCGCTTCCTGATCCGCAACGACCGCATCGCCGAAATTTTCGAGATACGCTGAGCGCTATTGCCCGGCCGGCTGACCGCCTTGCGCGGGCACGGCGTCGAGATGCAGGGCCTGGTCTTCGATCAGGCGTTTGCGCACGTACAGGAACCTGATCGTTTCGTATTCGAATGCCGAGCCGGTCGAGTAATACCGAAAGCCGATGTTCGCGCGCTGATCGACGGAATTGACCACGCCGAGCATCCACGAATTATTGCTGCCGCGATACAGCCCACCCATGTCGACCGCGTACGACGTGGCGTAGTCGCCCAGGTAACCGAAACCGTCGCGCAGCGTCGACGGACCGAGCAGCGGCAAGACCAGGTACGGCCCCGGATGCGCGCCCCATTTCGCCAACGTGTCGCTGAAACCCGTCACCGCGGGCGCGAGGTGCAGCCGACTGGCGACGTCGAACAATCCGGCGATGCCGATCGTGCTGTTGATCAGGAACCGGCCGAGACTGCGCGCGCCGAAGCCGACGCGTCCTTGCAAGGCGAAGTTGATGACGTTGTCGACTTCCGACAGGTTGAAGAAAAAATTGTGCACGCCGCCCTGTACCGGATCGGGCAGGCGCCGGTACGCGTTGGCGACGGGCAGGAAAATCGCCTCGTCGAAGCGTGCATTGAAGCGATAGGTGAAACGGTTCATGCGTTCCCACGGATCGTAGGTGCGCATCGACGGCGCATCCGACGGAAGCACCGGCGGAACGGCCGACTCGTTCTGATCGGCGGTGACGGCGGCGATGGTTTTTTTCGTCTTGATCGCCTCGGCCGTATCGGCGGCCGGCGTTTCCGGCGGCACGCTGCGGATTTCCACGCGCTGCGACGCGCATCCGGCGAGAAGCGCGGCAAGCAGGACAATCGCTCTCATCGCGCGCCCCGCCACTGGCCAGCGACCATCTGCAGCATGTCGGCGATCTGCTGGCGGTCGCCGAGGTTGCCCAGATGTCCGCCGTGATCGTAGACGGCGAGGCGCGCGCCGAGTGTCGTCTTCAACCAACCTAGTTCGGTGGCATCCAGGATAAGGTCGTTGCTGTTGGTCTGCGCGTAGATGTCCGGATCGTCGCGCAGCAGGTCGCCGATCACGTCGAGACGGTTCTGCGCCACCAGCGATTCGCGCGTCGCGCCGTGGCGATGCGCGAGATAGTACGGCGCGAACACGCGGTCGAAATAGTCGGCAAACGTCTTGCGGCGCAGGACGACGGCGGTGTCCTCGAGTGAATCGTTCACCGTGGGCGGATGCCGCGGATCGACGACGACGCCGGTGCCCGCGTAAAGATCGCCGGCGAAATAGATGTTGACCAGCGCGATGCGGAAGGTGAGCGCGATGGCGGCGGAAAATTCGTCGTCGGTCTTGAGCACGTCGGGCGCCGCGCCGAGGATGAAGTTGGCGTCCACTTCCAGCGCGTTCGAGGCGCGGTACAGATTCGCCAGTTGCGCGTACAGCCGCTGGTACAGCGCTTCGAATCCGGCGTCGCCGCCGATGCTGGTGGCGAAAAGTTTGTCCAGCCGCGCGATCGACGCGAACAGGCTGAACGGCGGGTTGATCATGACCACCCGATGCACGTTGAGCTTGTGCTGATGCGCGTCGATGTATTTCACGAACGCGGCATTGCTGGCGCCTAGGCTGTAGCCGAGCACGTCGATGTCGGTGATCTGCACGCGCGGTGGCAGGTGATGCACGATCTCCTGCATGGCGCGATACAGATCGTCGCTGTCCTGCGTCAGATCGCCCGCTACGCCGGTGCTCGACGCGGCGACGATGAAACCGGGAAAGGTCGGCGACGGCATCGTCAGCACGTGGAACCCGGCGCCATACAGTGCGGCGCGCAGCATCGACAGTTTCGCCGTGTTGCCGTCGCTGCCGGTGCCGGATATCACGATCGCCAGCGGCGCGGGATGCTTCTGTTCGGAAAACCATACGCGAAGCCGGCGATCGAACCAGAACACATCGGGCACCGGCCTCGCCCACGGCAGCGCGATATCGATCTCGTCGAGCGGCACGCGCGCCGGCAGCGGCGCGACATCCTCGGGTTTCACGCCGAAAACCGTCGCGCGCAAACCGGCCGAATCGGCAAGCCCGACATGGATCGAGTGATCTGGCAATGCCGCCGCGCGCGCGAAGCCGACCATGGCCAGGAGCGCGAGACAGGAAAGCACGCGCCGGCAGTTCGCGCGCGCGTTCGAGATGTAAAGCATGAGCACTCCGGCTTCCTTGCGGAAGCGTCCTACCTTACGCGTTCGCGCGGGATTGGCAAGAGCGGCAGCCGCTACGACCTTTTCTGCCGGCGCATCAACATGCGGCGCACGATCTCGCCGGTCAACGCGATGGCCAGGATGAGCGCATTGCTGACGATGAACACCGCGCTGCCCACGAGCACGCTGTAGATCAGGAAACCGATCGATGCGGCGCACTGGCCGATGAACAACGCCGGCGACACTTCGTCGGCCTTGCCGATTTTCCATTGCCGATAGATTTGCGCGAGCAGCGTCGCCAGCAATACGACAGTGCTCGACCAGCCGATCCATAACGAGAGAACGTCCTTGCTCATCAACGGGAATCCCGTGGGCCATCGCGATCGCGCAAACGTTGCAAGGCTCCCGCCAGCGAACACGCGCGTCGCGTCATGCCGGTTCGAGTGATGCGGCGTGTAGTTCGCAACTTCGCTCCCGGCTGCTCCCGCAAAGTGCCCGGCGCTATTTGGAAACGAAACGGCTCTCCGGAACCAACCAACGCCACGGATGATGCGCAGCGCGCGTGATGCCGATGCGCGCCGTCGCGCGCGCTTCTGCCGGCGGCGGCATTCCGTCGGAAACGATGCGCAGACGCCCGGAACCCCGGACGAGATCTTCACCGTCGTCCTCGCCGGTGATGTCGAACGCCTGCGCCAGGCGGGCCGGGCCGCGGCACAGATCGCGGTCGGAGATGCGTTCGCCGCGCGCCTGGCGCATCCGGTCCAGACCGCGCAGCGGCTCGAGCGCGCGAATCAGGACAGCCGTGCCGTCACCGCGACCGCAGACGGCGTTGCAGCACCAATGCATTCCGTACGTGAAATAGACATACATGTGTCCGGCCGCGCCGAACATCGTGCGCGTGCGTCGGGTCTCGCCGCGGAACGAGTGCGCGGCTTCATCCATCGCGCCGCAGTACGCCTCGACTTCCACGATCCGCCCCGCGCGCCCGTCGGACGAAACAAACACCTTGTTCAGGAGATCCGGCGCGACCACGCGCGGGTCACGCTCATAGAACGTGCGCGGAAGGATTTCACCCAGCCATTTCTTGGTCACGCGACCGATTGCCCTGCATTCGCTGCCGAGGGGGATGAGCTTAGATCGAAAGTCGTCGATCGAAAACCCGCCGGGCCGTGGACATCGGCGGCAAACACTGCGACGCGCTGTGCCGGGGCATTACAGCGCGCGATTCTCCGCGATCACGCGCGCGTACCAGTCACCGGAATCTTTCACCCTGCGTTTCTGTCCGTCCGCGAAGTCGACATAGACCAGTCCGAAACGTTGCGAATAGCCTTCGCCCCACTCGAAGTTGTCGAGCAGGCTCCAGCAGTGATACGCGCGCACCGGCACGCCGTCGCGGATCGCGCGCGCGAGTTCGCGCAGATGCTTGCGAATCCATTCGATTCGCTTCCTGTCGTGCACGTGCCCATCGCCAGCCGGACGCGTGTTGTACGCCGCGCCGTTCTCGGTGATCTCGATCGGCAGCGGACCGACGTGCGCCGACATGGTTTTGAGGATGTCGTAGAAACCCGGCGGATCGATGTCCCAACCGTTATCGGTTTTCTCGTCCGGTCCGGCGGCCCAGTCGGCTTTCGTGTTCAGTCCGGGAACGCCGTTGCCGGCCGGATCGTCGCGCACGATCCACGGTGAGTAGTAGTTCAAGCCGATGAAGTCGAACGGCGCGCGAGCGATCGTTTCGTCGCCGGCGCGCATGCCGAGCAATTCGTGCAGACGATCCTGCGGCAGCACGCCATCCGGATAAGTTCCGCGCAGCGCCGGATCGAGGAACCACAGATTGAGGAAGCGGTGCCAGCGTTCGGCGGCGGACTTGTCGGCGGCCGAGTTCGTCGCCGCGTGCATCGGCGCGACGTCGAACACGCCGCCGACTTCAAGTTTCGGGCTGATCGCCTTCAGCGCGCGAAACGTCATGCCCTGCGCGAGGTTCACCGTGTGCGTCGCGCGCAGGAACGCGAGCGGATCGGTGCGTCCGGGCGCGTGCGTGCCGTCCCAGTAACCGACGTGCGTAAAGGTCTTCGGTTCGTTGAAGATCACCCACTGCGGAATACGATCACCGAGCGCATCGACGACGATCTTCGCGTAGTCGGCCATGCGTTGCGCGGTGTCGCGGTTCGGCCAGCCGCCGGCATCTTCGAGTTCCTGCGGCAGGTCCCAGTGATACAGCGTCGGGAACGGCCGGATGTTCGCTTCGAGGCACGCGTCGGTGACGCGCTTGTAATAGTCGAGACCTTTCGCGTTCGCTGCGCCGCGTCCGCCGGGCTGCACACGCGGCCACGAAATCGAAAAGCGATAGGTGCGCATGCCGAGCCGGCGCATGATCGCAATGTCTTCGGCGTAACGGTGATAACTGTCGCAGGCGATGTCGCCGTTCGACCCGTCCTTGATCTTGCCCGGCGTGTGCGCGAAGCGATCCCAGATCGATTCGCCGCGCCCGTCGACGTTCCACGCGCCTTCGATCTGGTACGCCGCGGTCGCCGAACCCCACAGGAAATCTTTCGGGAACGTATCGGCGGCGAGCGCCGTCGCCAGCCGCGATCCCGCCAGCGCGCCACCGCCCGTCAACACCGAAGCCAGGCGCAGAAACTCGCGACGGCGCATCGTCCATTCTCCAGTCGAGGTCCGCGCGGTGCGCGGAGAAAAAGTGTCGGGTCCAGCTCGGGAAGAGAAAAAACGGACCCGACACCAACGGTGAGGCGTCAGAAATCGATGCCGAAGTTCACGCCGAACGTGCGCGGAGCGAGATACTGCGACGTGTAAATGAAGCCGCCACCGGAGAGCGCAGTGCGTCCGGCGTTGGTGCGCACCTTGACGTCGGTGAAATTGTCGACGTAAAGACCCGTCCACCAGCGACCGCCGGGTGTGGTGTAGCGCGCGGACAGATCGCCGCGGAAATACGACTTCTGCTGATCGCCGCTGCCCAGATTGAACGGCGACAGCCAGCTCGACGACTCGTAGTGCCCGCTGAAGCGCGGTGTGAGGAACCCACCATTGCTCAGCGTGAACTTGTGTTCGTAGATCAGCGTCGCCGAGTAATCCGGCGCGTGTGCGAGCTTGTTGCCGCTGATGTCCAGACAGTTGCCGATACCGGATGCGGCCGGACACGCCGGCAAGCCGCCGTAGTCATTGCTGCCGGCATACAGCAGCGTGCCGAGTTTCTTCTGCGGGATCGCCGAAAAAACGAAATTGAGGCGATCGGCGTCGCTCAGTATCGCGGCGATTTCCGATTCGATGCCGGTGACTTTCGTCGAGCCCTGCACGTTCGAGAATCCCAGACCGTGGCTGCCGTCGATGAAGGTGATCGGCGCGGCGAGCTGGAAATTCTTGAAGTCCTCGTGATAGACGGCGCTGTTCCAGGTCAGGTGATGATCGAGGAACGAGAGCTTGATGCCCGCTTCGTAATTCGTCAGCGTTTCGGCTTTGTACGGCACGCCACCGTCCTGCAGGCCGCCGGACTTGTAGCCGGTGGAGATGCTGCCGTAGATGAGCGCGTTGTCGCTCAGGTCCGCGTCCACGCGCGCGAGCCAGGTCACCTTGCTCGCGTCGTACTTGCCGTCGTTGTTGGCGCTGACGCTGAAGCCGGTGTCGGGTCCGGGAATCGTGCCGGTCGCGATCGGCACCTGCGGCACATCGGGATTGTACGTCCAGCCGTAATTGCGGCCGCCGTCGTTTTCTTTCTGGTCGTGCGTCCAGCGCGCGCCGCCGGTGAGGCGGATGGCGTCGGTGATGTGCCACGTCGCCTGGCCGAAGCCGGCGTAGGAGTTCACCGTTTCGCTCGGCTGGATGAACGAACCCTGCCACGCCACGGTCCCTTGCGGCGTGCCGTTGAAGATCGGGATGTCGAAGCGGATCGAATTGTCTTCCGCCGCGTAATAAAGGCCGAGGATCCAGTCGATGGTGTTGTCGCCGGTTGACTTCAGGTCGATTTCGTGACTGCTGCTGCGGTAATGCGAGCCGTTGGTGCGGTCTTCCTGATACGTCGCGCCCGTGGCGAAGCTGGTCGGGACGAGTACGCCGCCGTCCTGGTCGTAATTGCTCGACCCGTTGTATTTGCTGAAGCCCGCGATGTAGCTCAGCATCATGCCGTCGCTGATCGCATAGTCCATGCGGCTGCGCAGCGCATAGGAATTGCGGTCGAGGTACGGCGCGGTGTCGGCGAGCGTCGACCAGAAATCCTGGCCGGCGCGCGGGGTCTGCATCAGGTTCGCATCCGGCGTGCCGCGATCGCGGAAATATTCGAACGACAGGTTCCACGTGAACTGTCCGTTCGGCACCCACAGCGCACTCACGCGCGCGGCCGACTGATCCTGCGCGTTGTACTTCTGTCCGCCCGTCGCGTAGATACTCGGATCGATCGGCTTGAATGACGCGAGTGTGCCGCCGGAAGCCAGATACGCCGCCTGCTGTTGCGCGACGGTCGGCAGTTGCGAATTCGGATTTTGGAAATCGACGTAACCGTCGTGCTGTTCCTGCGCCACGGCGACGCGCAACGCGAACGTATCGCTGAGCGGCACGTTCACCGCCGCGCGAGCGCCGAAGTGGCCGTAGTTGCCGGCTTCGAATTCGGCATAGCCCGACTGATCGCCGAGCACCGGTTTGGCGGTCTGGAAATTGACCGCGCCGACCGTTGAATTGCGGCCCCACAACGTACCCTGCGGACCGCGCAGCACTTCCACCGATTCAAGATCGAGCAGCAGGCTCGCCGCAGCTTCGGCGCGCGGCGTATACACGCCGTCGACGAACAGCGCCACTTCGGGATCGGCGTATTCGGTCTTCGCGCTGTCGTTGCCGATGCCGCGCAAGGTGAGCGTGACGACATCGTGGTCGCCTTCGGTGGTTGCCTCGAAACTCGGCACGAGGTGCGTGATGTCGCTGACCGTCATCACGCGTTCTTTCGACAACGTATCCGGCGTGATCGCGGTGACGGCGATGGGCGTCTTCTGCAGCGGCGTTTCGCGCTTGGTAGCGGTGACGTTGATCGCCTCCAGCGACTGCACGTCGCGGTTGTGCGTGGACGAATCGGCGGAACTGCCGCCATCCTCGGCGGCGAAAGCGGTAGTCGTGGCGAATACGGCGGCGATCGCGCTGAATAGCGCGCGGTGACGGTATCTCATTGTCTCCCTCCCTCGGGTTATCGCGGCATCGCCCGCGGGCTTCTATGGCCCGTCGTTAACGACCGCGGCTAACAAATACTGCAGATTGGCAGCGCTGTCAATCGCGAAATGACAACGCTGCCAATTCGGCGTAGATTCGTGTGCTGCAAAATGCATCCGCCGCAGACGAGATGGCGGAGCGATCGGGGAGGAAGAAAGCCATGACACTGCGCAGCATTCTGATCGTCGGCGGCGGCACCGCCGGCTGGCTCACTGCGTGTTATCTCGCCAAAACGCTGCATGCCGCGTCGCCGCAAAGTATACAAATTACATTGGTGGAGTCGGCCGACATCGGCATCCTCGGCGTCGGCGAAGGCACGTTTCCTTCCCTGCGCGGCACGCTCGCGGCGATCGGCCTCGACGAGACCGTTTTCCTGCGCGGTGCGACCGCGACGTTCAAGCAAGGCATCCGTTTCGTCGACTGGGTACGCGCGAAAGGCAGCGCCGGCGCGGATCACTATTTCCATCCCTTCAGCGTGCCGAGCCAGCAGGGCGACGCGCCGGAGCTTTTGCCGTACTGGCTGCTCGGCGCGGCCGGCGATATGCCATTCGCCGAAGCGGTGACGTTGCAGAAGCGCGTCGTCGACGCATCGCGCGCGCCAAAAAAAGCCGGCGACAAACCGTATCAGGCGCGCCTCAATTACGCATACCACTTCGACGCGGTGAAATTCGCCGCGGTGCTCGCCGAGCACGGCCGCGCGCTCGGCGTGCGTCACATCATCGCCAACGTGGAAACGGCGGAACTCGACGATGCCGGCAACATCGCGCGCGTGCTGACGCGCGAGGCCGGCGCGCTCGAAGCGGATCTGTTCGTCGACTGCAGCGGCTTTCGCGCCGCGCTGATCGGCAAGATGTTCGGCTCGCCGTTCGAGAGCGCGAAAGACGTGCTGTTCGTCGACCGCGCCGTCGCCATGCAGGTGCCGTATGCGCGTGCCGGCGCGCCGCTCGCCTCGGCGACGATCTCCACGGCGCAGGAAGCCGGGTGGACCTGGGATATCGGCCTGCAGCAGCGGCGCGGCATCGGCTACGTCTATTCGACGCGTTACACCAGCGACATGCGCGCCGAAGAAGTGCTGCGCAACTACATCGGCCCGGCCGCCGACGCGCTCACGACGCGCGTGCTGAAGTTCGAAGCGGGACATCGTCCGCTGCAGTGGATCAACAATTGCGTCGCGGTCGGTCTATCGGCGGGTTTCGTCGAACCGCTCGAATCGACCGGCATCGGCCTGATCGAAATCGCCGCGTACCTCATCGCGCACCTGTTTCCCACGCGCGATTCGATGGCGCAAACCGCGCGTCGGTTCAATATGCTCATGGACGAACGGTTTCGCCGCATCTTCGACTTCATCAAGATGCACTACTGCCTGAGCCAGCGCCGCGATTCGACGTTCTGGCGCGACAACACCGACCCCGCAAGCGTGCCCGATTCGCTGAAGGAGCGTCTCGCCATGTGGCGCCATCGCCCGCCGCATCGTCTGGATTTCGTCACCGATGTCGAGATGTTCATGCCCGCGAGCTGGCAATACATCCTCTATGGCATGGAATTCAGGACCGATCTCGCGCCGATGCGCCTCGCCTATCCGCACCTCGAACGCGCGCGCCGCGAAATGGCGACGATCCGCACCCTGTCGACACACGCCATCACCGATCTGCCCGATCACCGCACATTGATCGATAGCCTCTGCACGCGTGCAACCGCGGACGAATCGGCCGCTTGATCGCACGCGGTTTGCCTGTAGGATTGACAACGCTATCAATGCGCGCCTGAGCGCGCCGGAATCGCCAATGCCCGCAAGAATCGAAGACGTCGCGCGCGTTGCCGGCGTCTCAATGAAAACCGTCTCGCGCGTGTTCAATAACGAGCCGAACGTGCGCGAGCGCATGCGCCAGCGCGTCGAAGAAGCGGCCAAGGCGCTCAACTATCGGCCGAATCCGTCGGCGCGCAGCCTCGCCGGCAACCGTTCGTATCTGATCTCGCTCGTCTACGACGATCCGGCGGCCGGATCGAGTTACATCATGGAAATCATCGTCGGCATGCTCGCCGCGTGCGAGAGTTCACGCTACAGCGCGATGCTGCGCCCGCTCGAATACGCGCACAGCGGCCACATTGATGCGGTGGAAGACGCTATCGCGCGCTATCGGCTCGATGGTCTCATTCTCGTGCCGCCATTCGCCGACGATCTGAAATTGCTGCGGCGTCTGGACGAACTCGGCACGCGCTACGCCACGATTTCGGCGAAAGCGAATATCGGTCATGAACGCGTCGGCACCATCCTCGACGAACGCAAAGCGTCCGCGCAGATGATCGATCACGTCGTCGCGCTCGGGCATCGGCGCATCGGCCATATATCCGGTCCGCTACCGCACGGCGGGCGCGCGTGGCGACTCGCCGGTTACCGCGACGGCCTGCGCCGCGCCGGCATCGAATACGACGAATCGCTGGTTGTCGAAGGCGGATTCTCGTTCGAACTCGGCCGCGCGGGTGCGCGGCGCCTGCTCGACATGCCTGATCCACCGACGGCGATTTTCGCCGCCAACGACGACAGCGCATGCGGCGTGATGCATGAAGCCTTCGAGCGCGGCATGAAAGTGCCCGGCGATCTGTCCGTGATCGGTTTCGACGACACGCCGACCGCGCATCAGGTGTGGCCGAGTCTCACCACGGTGCGCCAGCCGTGCCGCGACATGGGCCGCATCGCGGCGGAGCAGTTACTGGCATCGATCCGCGATCCGAGTGCTGGCGAACTCGTGCACGTGCCATACGAATTGAAAATCCGCAGTTCGACCGGCCCCGCGCCGGCGCGCCGCCGCGCGCGCGCGTGATGTCCGACGACATGCCCGACGACATATCGGACAAACCGTCACGCGATTTCTGGACGATCTGGAATCTGTGCTTCGGATTCTTCGGCATCCAGTTTGGACTCGCGTTGCAGAACTCTAACTTGAGCCGGATTTTCCAGACGCTCGGCGCGGATGTCGATGCGATTCCGACGTTGTGGATCGCCGCGCCGCTGACCGGCTTGCTCGTGCAGCCGGTGATCGGCCACTACTCCGATCGCACGTGGGGCCGCTTCGGCCGGCGACGGCCGTATCTGATCGCCGGCGGCATCCTCGCCGCACTCGCGCTGCTCGCGATGCCGAATGCGCCGACGCTGTTCGTCGCCGCCGCACTGCTGTGGCTGCTCGACGGCGCGGTGAACGTGGCGATGGGCCCGATCCGCGCGCTGATCGGCGACTCGCTCCCACACGCGCAACGCGCGCGCGGTTTCTCGATGCAGACGTTTTTCATAAGCATCGGTTCGGTGATCGCGAGCGTCATGCCCTGGTGTCTTGCACAGTTGGGGCTTGCGAACGTCGCCACCATCGGCATTCCGCAAACGGTGAAGGTGTCGTTCTATATCGGTGCGGCGGCGATGTTGGGCGCGTTGTTCTGGACGGCGCTGAAGACGCGCGAATATTCGCCGCGGCAACTGCAACAGTTCGACGATGCGCAGATCGAGCCGCCTCGGGCCGATACGCCGCGTGCGGCGATGTTGCGCAGCGGCTGGACGTGGGCGGGTGTCGCGGCCGTCGTCACGGCGCTGCTGCTCGCGGTGCGCGCGGACTGGCAGATCATCATGCTCGCCAGCGGCGCGTTGCTTTACGGAATCACGAAAATCCTTGCCGCACGCGGCGCGGCGCCGGACCTGATCGCGCAGCTCGTCGTCGATCTGCACACCATGCCGCGCGCGATGCGGCAACTCGCGCCCGTGCAACTGTTCTCGTGGTTCGCGCTGTTCGCGATGTGGACCTACACCACCGCCACCGTGGCACAGATCGATTTCTCCGCGAGCGACACCGTCTCGGATGCCTGGAACGAAGGCGCCAACTGGGCCGGCGTACTGTTCGCCGCGTACAACGCGGTGACTGCCGTCGTCGCGCTCGGCGTGCCGAGGATGACGCGCGTGTTCGGATTGCGCGGCGCGCACGCGTTGAATCTCTTGCTCGGCGGAATCGGCCTGCTCTCATTCGCGGTGATCCACGATCCGCGATGGCTGTTCGTCTCGATGATCGGCGTGGGTTTCGCGTGGGCGTCGATTCTGTCCGTGCCGTATGCGTTGTTGTCCGACAGCGTTCCGCCGCGGCGCATCGGCGCCTACATGGGCATCTTCAATCTGTTCATCGTCATCCCGCAGATTCTCGCCGCGAGCATGCTCGGCGTCGTGCTGAAGCGGTTCTTCGGCAATGCGCCGCTCGCGGGCGTGCTGATCGGCGGCGCATGCTTCATCGTTGCCGGCGTGTTGACGTTCAAGATCGATCGCCGATAGCAGCGTCGATGCCTTCTCAGGCTCCGCCGTCCCCATTCCAGGATCGCGCCATGAACCGCGCGCGTCCGCCGGCCAATACGTGCAGCGCTCTTTCGACGTTGCGCTGCTGCGCGTCTGGCGACTTCAATCGATTCATGTAGCGCAGAATCTCTTTCTGACGGCTCGGCGGCAATTCGTTCCAACCTTCTCGCGCACGCTGATTGCGCGCCAATTCGTCGCCGAACCAGATCGGCATGGGGTCTGCGGGACCGCCTTTGTATTCGTCATCGAACTCCACAACGATATTTACGACGTCACCGACATCCGACCCGGATTCAGCACGAACCGGTCCGTTCAAGTACAGGAAAAAACTGCCGTCGCCGACCGGCATGAGATTCGTGCGGCAGAAGCCGTCAGGCTTGCCGTTGACCTGCAGGCGCACCGGCATCGGCCTGCGCCAGTTCCCACGCAGCCGAGCGGCCTGTTTGGCATTCACCGGAACATACGGATTGATGCCTCGGATTTCGATCCGGGCACGAAAGCGGAGTTTCTTCTGCGCCATGAAATTTTTCGTCGTCCGAGGACGTTCAGGCAACGAGCAGTCCGATCCCATCGACGAGAACGTGCGCAACGATATTCACCCACAGATTGCGCCGCCAAAGATACAGCAGGGTGAACATCGCGCCGCCGAATCCGGCGATGATGAGATGCGACCAGCCCCAGGGGCCGACATGGGCCAGCGAGAACAACGCCAGCGGCAGCAGAGCCGCGATGAAACTGTTGCCGGTCAACTCCTTCAGGCGCTCGATGGGATAGCCGCGGAACATTATTTCCTCCGAAACGCCGGCACGCACTACTGATATCGCCAGCCACCACGCCGGCGCCGCGTTGAGCGTATCGAATGCCTGCATTTCGTCCATGTGCAACGCCGGCAATACGAAGAGATACAACGCCGCGAGCCCAACGATGATCGTTGCGGCAAACGCGAGCGCCACCAGCGCGTCAACGAGACCGGGCCTGCGCAAACCGATCGACGTCAGCGCACGTTTTTCCACGAGCACGACATACGCCAAAGTCGCGGCAACCAGCGTCCAGTAAATCGCTTCGTTGCCGAGCATGTGCGGGACGTCCTTGAGTTCGTTGTCCCAAACCGGGAACGGCAAACTTCCCAGGCCGAGCGTGAGTACAAGTCCCAACACGGTTTTGGATCTGGACAGCGGCTTCATTTCGAACTCCTGGACTTGCGGTTGCGCCTTGCGGCAGACGAGGTGCGCTTTCTCGCTTCGTACTCACGAAGCAGCATGCCGATGAATTCGTCGAGCGCACGCGTCGTACGGCGCAGGTCGTCGGTGCTCAACAGTTCGATGATCAGTCCGTCGAACACGGCGGCGCACAGCGTTGCCATCGCCGCGCCATTCATCGGCTCCGGCAGATGCGCGGCGATGATGTCGATCCAGTTCAACGAAGATCGCGCGAGATAGCGTTCGTACGTGCGCGGATTTTGCACGGCAAGGAAGTGCACCTCGTACATAAGGCGCAGATAAGGCAGATTCCGCTTATCGGTCGCCCAGCGCCAGCAACGTTTCAGGGGAGTTTCGCGCGGTTCGCCGCCTTTGGCCGACGCGATCGCGACGAACGACTTCTGCATGCGTGCCTGAACTTCCTCGAGCACATCCTCGATCAATCCTTCCTTGGACTTGAAATGGAAGATCAGCAGACGCGCGCTGGAATCGATCTTCGCCGCGAGCGGACGCAGCGACAAATCCGAGA
Organism: uncultured Gammaproteobacteria bacterium; assembly: GCA_963708785.1. Classification (GTDB taxonomy): domain Bacteria; phylum Pseudomonadota; class Gammaproteobacteria; order Xanthomonadales; family Rhodanobacteraceae; genus Rudaea. The sequence goes on along the minus strand of CAVPTJ010000006.1, from coordinate 96,319 downwards.
GTCCGTTTTGCAGCAGGTAGTCGATGATGGCATCGATAAGTTGGTTCTTGCGATCGCTCATGTAACGATCGTTACATGGAACAGTCGTTACAGTCAACCGGCTGCGTCGGCCAGCCGTGCGTCCGATCGTGCCGATTCACTACAGCGTGGTCGCACGCCGAAGACCCGAACGCCGAACAGGAGTTGCGCGACTTCGGCCGCAAGCGCCACGTCGATGTGCAGATCGCGAAGCCGGGCGCCTGGGTGCAGTGGTCCAGGTGAGGTGACGTTTTCCAATCGTCACTCATAGCTAAGCGCCGCAGCGACGGATATGCGCGTCGCGCGCCGCGCCGGCATCGCGCACGCGAGAAGCGATACGATCGCGGCGAGCAGCAACCAGAGCAACGCGCCGGACACGCTCGGCAATGCACGTATCGGCACGCTGAACATCACCTTGCCGAACGCTGACGAAAGCGCCACGCTCACCGGCATCGACAGCGGCAACGCGACGATCCAGCCGAGCGCGGCGATGACCAACCCTTCGGCCTCGATCATCGCAACGATCGCCGTGTGACGCGCACCGATCGCGCGCAGCACGCCGATTTCGCGTGTACGTTCGAGTACGGCGAGGCTCATCGTCGACGCGAGACCCATGCCGCCGACGGCGATCATGACCCAGCCCATCGCGCCCAGGAATTCCACGACCATCAGCAAATGATCTTCGAACGCGCGGCGGACCTCGCGTGTCACCAGACTGCCCGCGACGGACATGCCTTCGCGTTCGAATGCCGCGCGCACGCGGGCGATCGTGTCGAGCTGCATCGCTGCACTGTGCGCGGTCGTCTGCAAAACTATTTGTGATGCCCGTTCATCACCGCGAACCGCATTCAACGCGGCGAGCGGCGCATACGCGAGTGGTTGCGGGCCGGACTCGACCACGCCGACGATGTTCCACGACGTTGTTCTCCCAGCCAATGTCAGTGCGATCGGCGCACCGAGATGCATCGAGGGTTCGTCCTTCAGCAGGCTTCGGCTGACGACGATTGCGTTGTCGTCCGCTGTCTGCAGCCATCGGCCCTGGTCGAGGAACGGAACGAGCAGCGACGAATCCGGCGGCATGCCGATCACCGAAAAAGTGTCGCCGGCGAAGTCGTCCGCGCGCACGACGCTGGCCTGCGCGCTCGCCACCGCCTGCGCGCGAGCGACACCATCGACCTTCGACGCCACCGATTCGAGCGTTGCGGGTGGATATTCTCCGGCGAATCGGAACGCGACATCGAAGTGCTGACCGTCGAATATTCGATCGACGGAGCGACGAACTGATTCCCGCAAATTGTCCGCGGCGAGGAAAACCGCGCCGCCGGTGGCGAGCGCCAGCAGCGTCAGTACGACGCGCTGCCGTCGCCGGAACGCGTTGGCGATCGACAATTGCAGCGGACGTCCGACGAACGGAACAGCAATGCGGCCGCGCACGTATAAACCATCGGTCGCAATGCCGGGATCGTGGAGCGCCGCGACGACGGGCATGCGGCACGCGCGCCAAACAGGAATCGCCGCAGCCGCGACGGGAAGCAAACAGCCAACGGCGAATTGCAATGCGATTGCCCAGAACGGAACGGCGACGCCGGCGATCGGAAAATTCAGCATCTCGGCTTTCAGCGCCGCATAGCGATAGGCGATGGCTAGCGCCGCAGGCAGCGCAACGGCCGACGCGATCACGCCAAGCAGCAGCGCATAGCCAAGGTATATCGAAGCGATCTGTGACACGCTCGCACCGATCGCCTTCATGACGCCGATCTGTTTCGTCTCGTTCGCCAGCAGCGCAGTCACGAGATTGACGACGAGGAAACCGCACACCAGCAGGGTCAGCAGCGCGAACGCTCCTTGCGTGAGCAACAACGAATTCATCTGCGCGGCGTGCGGATGTTGCATGGGTTCGGGCACGTCGATATGCGTAACGCGGTGCGCGCCATGTTCGATTTGCGACTTGACGGATTGCGCAACGCGGCGCACGCCGTCGCGGGACAACGATGTGTCGCGAACGACGATTTGAATTTCATCGAAACTCGACGGAGCGCCGAGCGAGGCCAGCGTCGCCGGCGTGACGAACGCGTAGACGACATGATCCATCCACCCCGGCGGCAAACCGACATCGCGAGCGACACCGCCGACCGTCAACGCGCGCGAAGAATTCTTGCCGACTTGCAGCGTCACCGTTCCGCTCAGCGATGCGCCGGAAAATTCCAATGCGGAATTCTCGATCACGATCTGATCGTCGCGCGGCGGCCATGTGCCGCGTTCGGCTTTCAGCGCGCCGATGTCCTGTGCTTGCCAGTCCTGCAGCGCAAACAATTCCGCATTGAGCTGAGTGCCGTTGCCTTGCACGTGCGCGGCGACCACGCGCCTGGCGCGTGCAGCGGCGACGTCCGGCATCGCGCGGACTTGCGCGAGCAACGCCTCGTCGAAGGAATCGACGCGCAATGTCGCCGATACCGGATGGCTGGCGATATAGGTTTGCACGGTCACCCGCTGCACGAGCGCCCACGTATCGAGCAGCACACCCGCGCCGATCATGCCGATCGCCACGGCGGCGATGACGAGCAGCGTGCGCGATCTGTGCAACCACGCATCGCGCAGAATTTTTTTCGCGCGTGAATCAAACATGCGAGTGCACCGCGTCCACGATGCGTCCGTCGGCCAGCGTCACCGTGCGTGTCGCCTGGCGGATCGCGGCGGTGGCGTGGGTGACCATGACGATGGTTTGTCCTTCGCGCACGAGTTCGGCGAACACGTCGAGCAGCGATTGGGCCGTGCGCGAATCGAGATTGCCGGTCGGCTCGTCCGCCAGGAGGATCGCCGGCGCGTTGGCGAGCGAGCGTGCCACGGCCACCCGCTGCTGTTGCCCGCCGGACAATGCGGCCGGCAATTTATCCGCCTGCTCGGCGATGCCGAGTTGCTCAAGCAGCATCAGTGCGCGCGGACGGCGCGCGCGCGCCGCAAGACGTCGCGAGAAGTCCATCGGCAACATGATGTTTTCCGCGGCAGTCAGCGTCGGCAGCAATTGAAAGAACTGAAACACGATACCGATATGGGTGCCGCGCCACGCCGACAGCGCGCGCTCCGACATCGTCGAAAGATTCGCACCGTCGACGAGGAGTTCACCGTCGCTCGGCCGGTCGATGCCGGCGAGCAGGTTGAGCAGCGTCGACTTTCCGCTGCCGGATTGACCGACCACAGCCACGAACTCGCCGCGCTCGATGCACAGATCGATGCCGCTCAGCGCGTGGAACTCGCCGGCCGGGGTCGCATATTTTTTTCCGATCCGGTGCAGACGGATGAGCGCTTCCGGCGTGGTATTGAGTTTGGAAAGGACGGTCATGTTCTCTGCTTCGTCGAGAGGATCGCCGCACTTTAGAGGTCGCGTTCCGCATTGGCGCATCGCTCGACGGTGCGAAACGACCGTTCGCCGAAAGCGAACGTCGCGGCCGCGGCGGCGGTGGCATGCTCGCCGCACCTTCCCAACCGGACGCATTCCATGACTTGCTTTCGAATTCTTCTGTTCGCGCTGCTTACGATCGCTCCGCTCGGCGCGTTCGCGCAAAACGATGCGCCGGCCTCTGCCGGTGACGGCGCCAAACAATTCGATTTCCTGCTCGGCCAGTGGGAGCTGGACGTGCACGTCAAAACCGGCGGTATCGCGGCGATGATCCACGGCACGCCGAAACTAAGCGGCACATGGAGGGCGTGGCGCGCGGTCGATGGTCGCGCCATCGAGGACGAACTGCGCATTGTGGATGCGTCGGGCAATCCGCTAACCTTGGATCGCGCGCTGCGTTTCTACTCGGCGGACGAAAAGCGCTGGAAGACCGCCGGCATAGACCTGCAGCACAGCCGCACGTACGAATCGGTCGGGCAATTTCAGGACGGCGAAATGCGCGTCGAAGGTCGTTCCACCGAATCGGAAGGCAAGCAGACGTCGACGCGCACACGCTATCTCGACATCACCGCCGACGCGTTTCGTCTGCTGCAGGAACGCTCGACAGACGGCGGCAAGACGTGGGAAGAAACCGGCGTCACGATCGAGGCGAAACGCGTTGCAGCGGCAGCGGCGCCCAACTGATGGATCGATGATGGCGCGCGGATGGCTCTGGCTGCAGCTCGCGTTGGCCTGGCTGCCGATGTGGGCGCTGTTTACGGCGTTGATCGTGATGGCGCACGACCTGCCGATCGGCTCGGCGGCGATCGCGTCGGCGCGCATGATCGTGCCGGGCGCGCTGCTCGGCTACTTTGTATACAAATTCACCTCGCGCGCGCCCTGGCCGCATCCGTTCCGGCTCGGCTTTATCGCAACCCACGTCCTTGCGGCAATCCTTTACGCGGCGATCTGGCTGCTGCTGATAATCGTGATCGACAGCATCATCGTCGGTCACATCGTGATGACGATCGGGCCCGGCATCGGCCTTTTCCTGATCACGGGCATTTGGCTGTACATCATGGTCGCCGGCGTCGCCTATGCCAATCAGGCCGCCGCACGCACTGCGCAACTGGAGTCGCACGCCACGCGCATGCAGCTCGCGGAACTGCGGGCGCAATTGCATCCGCATTTTCTTTTCAACGCCCTTCACACCATCGTGCAACTGATCCCGAGCGATCCCCGCACCGCCGTAGACGCCGCCGAACTCCTGGCGGAAATCCTACGCACGGTGCTCGAGGAAGACGACGATCTGGTCACGCTGGCGCGGGAACTGTCCTTCGTCGAGCAGGTGCTCGGCATCGAGCGCATTCGCTTCGGCGAGCGCCTTGTCGTTCGCGTCGAGCTCAGCGAAACGCTGGCCGGGTTCCTCGTTCCGTCGTTCTGCTTGCAGACGCTGGTCGAGAACGCCGTGCGCCATGGCGCGGCGCCGCGCGTCGAGAAGACGCATGTGTCGATCGCCGCGCGCATCGACGGCGACGAACTCGTTTTGCGCGTCGCCGACGATGGGGCGGGTGCCAGCGCAGCCGCCATCGAGCGAGACGGCGGCACCGGATTGCGCCGACTGCGTGCGCGCCTGAAGTGGTTATACGGCGATCGCGCGCGACTGGACATCGAAAGCGCCCCGACGCAAGGATTCAGTGCGACGCTTCGATTGCCGGCCTCGACCGAGAATCCGGATGACTGACGCAGCGAAAGTTTCCACGCTCATCGTCGACGACGAACCGATCGCGCGCGCCGGACTGATCCGTCTGCTTGCGGAGATCGAATGGATCGACGTCGTCGGCGAAGCAGCCGACGGATTGACGGCCGTGGAAGCGATCGACGCGCAAAAACCCGATCTCGTGTTTCTGGACATCCAAATGCCCGGACTGATCGGCACGGACGTCTTCCGCCGCGTGCGGCACCGGCCTCTTGTCGTCTTCACGACCGCCTATTCGCAGCATGCGGTCACCGCGTTCGAGCTGGGCGCGCTGGATTATTTGTTGAAACCATTTTCCGAGAAACGTCTACGCGTGACCGCGGATCGCGTGCGTGCCGCAGTGGGCGAACCGCACGCAGCCTTCGATCGATTCGGCGAAGCTATGGGACACGTGCCGATGAGCCGCTTGTTCGTGCGTACCGGCCGCAACGTGGTCCCCGTTGCCGTCGCCGATATCGTGCGCTTCGAAGCCGTCGGCGATTACACGGCCGTGCATGTCGGCGATGCGCATCACCTGCTGCACGTTTCCTTGAACCAGCTCGAAGCGCGCCTGGACCCGCAGCGGTTCTTGCGCGTGCATCGCGCGCACATCGTCAACCTCGATCGCGTCGCGAGTTTCAAGCGACGCGTCGATGCACTGGTCGCCCAGATGAATGACGGCAAGAGCATACCGGTCAGCCGAGCCCGGGCGCAGAAGTTGCGTGCGCGTATCGGCTAGCCGTCTTGGCTGCGTCATTTCTTTTTCAGGAAATCCGCCGCGAGCGCATCCGCCAACTGATCCGGCGGCAGCAAGCCCTGGCTCAAGATAAAATCGTTGAACGCTTTCAGGTCGAACCGGTCGCCCAAAGCAACTTCGACTTCGGTGCGCAATTCTACAAGTCGCGCATAGCCATAGAAGTATGCCGGCGCCTGTCCCGGCGATCGGAACGTAAACCGATCCAGTTCTTCACGTGCGAAGGCCTCGGACAAGCCCACATCGTCGACCAGAATATCGTGCGCCCGGTCGCGGCTGATCATGCCGAGATTCAACATGGGATCGAGCATCGCGCGCGCGGCGCGTAGCAGACGAAGTTGCAGCGCGATCATCTGGCCGTCCGATGGCTCGTACGGCACCATCATGAATTCCGAATACAGCGCCCAGCCCTCGACGTTCACGCTGTTGAACGCAAACAGCGACCGCGCCAGCGATACGCCATGTTCCACCATCGCGGAGAATTGCAATTCGTGGCCCGGACGGCCTTCGTGCGCGGTGAGCGTCCATGCGCAAGCTTTGCAGGTGAAGTCGTCGTAGACCTCGCCCCTGCCGTCGCCGGCGGGCGGATTGCGCAGGGGCAGCACGAACGTGCCCCGTTCACCGTGATTGTCGATGAGCGGCGGCGCGTCCATGTGCGGCGCGGGTTGCGCGGCGCTTTCGGCTTCCGACGCCAGGCGCATGATCATCGCGCGCTGCGGTAGCGCGACGATGTTCCGCGCGCGGATGATCGCTTCGATCTTGCCGATCACATCGTGGTAATACGGTTCGATGGAATCCTTGTCGAGCTGCTGTTTCTTCAACGCCTTGAGCACGTCGCGATAGTCCGTCGCTGTGATTCCGTTTTCTTTGGCGACAGTCGCGGCCAGTACTTGCATCTGTGCGCGCGTCTCGATGAATTCGAGGTCGGCTTTCCTGACCAGCTCCTGCGGACTGATGTCGAGACCGGCCTGCTTCAGATTGCTGGCGTATACCTCCGGCGGCAACCGAAAATCGGCGCGCGCATGCGGCAGAACGTAGGCTTTCACCCATTCGTCGTGCGCGGCGAGTTGTTTCTGCAACGCATCCAGCGCCGCATCGGCGCCCTCGATCTTGTATTTTGTATACAATTTCCGGACGCCTTCGACATAGCGCGCGGTGTTGGAAAGATTCTGCTCGACTTGAACCCTGTAGGGGCCGATCAGCTTGCTGTCCTTCAGCTTCGTCTCGAACAGTGCCTCAGCATCTTTAGCGACGGGCGTACAGCCGATGCCGAGTCCGACGTCGCATTGCAAGCGCTTCAGCGCGAGCGCGCGCCGCTCCGGCGCGACCTGATCCTGCAGCAGTACGAATTGACCCTGGAAAACCGTCTCGCCGATGTCCAGGTAAGGCAGCAGGCATTTGTCGTTCAGCATGCTCGCTTCAAGACGCCGCTCGGCCGCGCTGATCATGATTTGCAGGTCTTGCTTCACGTTCGCATCGGATTCGACGGCAAGCTTCTTCCGCAAATCGGCAATGGCGGCTTGCGAAGCGGCACGTTGGCGCTCGACGACGCCGGGCTTCAGATCGACGACCTTGTCGTCATAGCCCAGGAGCCCGATGCGCGACGCAAATTCCGGACGAAACTCGCCCATCGCTTTCAACATCACTTGCGCATCGGCATTGCTGCGCTCGACCCAAGCGGGCGCGGGCATTGCAGCGGACTCCGCCGCAGGCGCCGTTGCGGCGAGGACGAGTGAAAACAATCCGATTGCGATCTGGCATGTAGGCATTGTCGGTCCAGTGGACTTGTATACGACGTCGCATCGCGCGTGCCCGCCATCGATGCGTGGCGAGCATGCCACCGACGTCGCGTGGACGGTGCGCGCTTTCGGCAAATGGTCGTTTCGCGACGCCGAATGGTAGAGTCCGGTGTTCGCTTTAGGTGCACTTCGGCGTCTGTTCTCACAAATCGGCAGGCGAGTCGGCAATGACCGAGAACGCAAAACCCGCCCGACGCCACACCGCGAGCAAGATCATTCTGCGCGTGATCGCTGTAGTCGAGATCGCAGGGTCGATTGGCGTTTTCGCACTCACGTTGCCGTCGTTGTGGCATTCGGTCAGTGCGTTCACGTCGTGGTCGGATCCGTTGGTCGCCGTGATTTTCGAAGTAGCAATTCCGGCGGCCACCCTCGTCGGCGGTATTTTGCTATGGAAGCTGCGTCCCGCCGGCGTGCGTCTGTCGGCATGCGCACAAGTCCCCCAGCTTGTGCTGGTGGTTTCGCACACGGTCACTTACAAGATGGTGATGGGTGTGGGACTCTTGCTCTTCGCCAACGTACAGACGGGAATCGTCGGTGCGAAAGCCGAGCTGGGCGACGTCGTCACGACGCTGGCATTCGGACAGCCGGTGCAGACGGTCATCCAGATCAATCTCGTCGCCATCTGGATTCTTTATTATCTGCTGCGAACGCTTTTTCGCGACGTCGACGGCGATTCCATCCACTTTGCCTCGGCGACGGATCGCGAGCGCGTTCCGATGCCGCGCCGCCTGCGGCGATTTGCGGTAAGGTCCGTGGCGGTCCTTCTCACGATCGTGATTGTCCCCGCTTTCGCACTTTGGGTTTACAACCGCTTCGACGAAAAGGCCACACCCGAAAGCATGCATTGGTTCGTGCCGATGGATCATTCGGTCGCCGACAAGGACAACGCATGGTTGTACATGATCGGCATCGGTGCAGGCGCCGCGGACGATCCGACCATTCGCGGCCGCCAAATAGTCGACGCCTTCGAGGCCCGCGAGGCCAGCCCGATGTTGTTGCCGCCGAGCGAGCAAGAAAGTGCGCTGAAGATCGATCCGTTGCCGTTCGTTTCGACGAACACTGACAACAAGAAAGTAGACATTTTCTGCAACTTGGACAGCGAGGACTGTGTCGCCTGGGCGCGGAAAAACGAAGACGATCTCGATTGGCTCGAAACGGCCAATGCCATCCGGTTGCACCGTTTCGAAACGATGATCGCGATGACTAACTTCGAAGAGTTGTCGACGCCCGCGAACGACTCGCCGCTGCCCGACAGCGGCTCGGACGATGCGCTGTACCGGGCACTGATCCTTCGCGATGTCGGCTATCCGTCGAAACGCGCCGCTGCCATCGGGCGCTTGAATCATTTGGCGGAGTTTTGGCAGCGCGTAGAGGAGCCCGCGCCGGGCCTGCTGATGAAAGTGCTGGCCGACCATGGACGCGAACGTTGCATGCGGATTCTCGATGCGACCGCGAATCTCGTTTCCGGCGACGACATGGATTTACTCGGCGACAGCGCCCGCGTCGTATTGCAGGCGCCGACGCCGGCTCAGCAAGAATGGGAATATGTTTTCCGCAACGAGGCCGTGCGTTTCGATCGCGTCCTGGACAAGTCGATATTCGCGGGACCCATCGACGCAGCGCGTTATTGCCAATCGAAATGCTTCGCGTCGTGGCTGATGGCGCAATTTTTCGAACGCCGCGCGACGCGAAACCTGGGTGCGCGAATTTGGGATGCGATGCTTGCCGTGCACATGGCCGATCCGCGCGACATTCCCGCCGCTCAAAAACATTTGTCCGAAGTGTTCGAAGCCATCAGTCCTCTCACCGACAGCGGCAGCGAATCGATGCGCAGGATTTCCTACAACGCGGTGGGTCGCGTCCTGATGTCGATTTCTCTGCCTGCCTACTCCGATCACCTCTACGTACAGCACGACGTGGAGGATCTCCGGCGCATGGTTTCGACCAAGCTATCTGCGATGCGGGAACACGTTCCGCCGGCGAAGATGGACGATTTTCTGTCTGCACAGCCGGAATCACTGCGCGATGTGTACACCGGCGGGCCTTTCGTCTGGGAACCCGAGGCGAGCGAAATCCGCTTCATGCCGAAGGCAAAAAAATGGAAGCAACCTTATTTTGCGGTTTCGTATCGCGCGTACGCACCGCGAACGGTTCGCGGACCGGCCGCTGCACGACAACGATGAGTCACCGTCCACACGCAATGTTCGCAATAGCGCTGAGCGCTTGGAGTTGTGCGGCCGCGTTGTCGTTGATCGTTGTCCCGGCGATCGCCGAAGTGCCCGCGGACCGCACGTCGAGCATGCAAGTCTTCGCTTGCGAGCATCCATTGCTCGTGCGCATCGACGGCATCCCGCCGGTGGGCGAAGAAGAGGTCGCGGCCGAGGTTCGGACGTGCGGATTGGGTTTGGCAAGTCGCCTCGCATTGAAAGAGGACAATGAGCCGGAATTTCCCATACAGATACGCCACGACCCGGCGGATTTTCCGTACTCCACGCCATTCGATTTGCCGTATTCCCTCACCGTGCGCGACGGAAAACTCGATGCGCGCCTGGAACTGCGGACAAGCAACGACGGGCCGATCATCTACGAGGTGACCGGATTGCGCCTCGACGCGAAACACGTGCGCTTCATGCCGGTAAAGGCCGCCCAAGGTCCGGAACTGGCGCTGTCGATAAGCGCATTGAACGACGGCGTGGACCATGTCGGAATCAATGCCGTCAACACGCCTGTGAATCAATTGCTGGCCGAACTGGTACGCGTCAAGAAGTTGCAGGTGCGGAATCCGGAGTTCGTTTCATCGAGTCTGATAACGTTCGTCACGGATACTGCTGTTCCCGTCAAAGAAGTCATGTCCTTGATTTCGGATCTATCGGACGTGCTGGTCAAGCCTGTCGGGAACAAGGGCTACGTCTTCACGAAATTGTCGCCGCGCCGCGAGGACATCCAGAAATTGCGCAACGAGGCAACGGGCTTTCGTCGAAGTAACGACACGGCAAAACTGAAAGCGACGTTGAAAGAAATTCTGACGTCGGCGAAGTCGCATCGGGGCGACGAGAACGACGCATCCGTCGGCGATGAGTTCGCCGAATTTTCGTTGCTCATGATGACTGACGAGAACACACCGGCCACGGACCCTCCGTATCTCGGACAAATCGCGCGGATCGAACGGGAATTGGGGCCGCTGGCCCATCCTGAATATGCCGAGGACTTGGCGGAGCAAGAGCGCCGGAAGGATCAGCCGGACAAACGGGTCAGCGAACTTGCGTTGGCGATCATGGAAAAATATCCGACTGCGAAGACGTTGCCGGAGAGCGCCAGTCTCTTGGCCGATTTCGAGCGCGCGGCCATCTATTCCGAAAATTTGGATGATGCCGAGTCGTGGAGCGGGCGCCTCAACGCCCGATTGTCCCATGCGAAGCAGAGCACCTGGGACAAGGATCTCCTGAAGCGAGCCTTTGCACAGGCTGGCGATACGGAACAATGGTTGGGCAACACGTTGAGTTTGAGCGATCGGTACGCACCGGCGGACATTCACTACGAGCGCGCACTGGTTTACGAAGAGGCCTGCTTCGGCGCCGAAAGTCGGAGAACCGACGACGCCCGGAATAGGGTGATCAGCAATGCGCGATCGCAAGGCAACACGGCGCGCGTGGTCGAATTCGAAAACCGGCAGATTGCACTCTCCACGAAACGCGGCAATCCGGTTACCGATTATTACGCGTACGACCTATTGGACCTGGTTGGCATTCGCGCTGCGCAAGGCGATCTCGCGCAAGTGATTCCTCTTTGGCAACGCGTCATCGAACTGCGCCGCCGCGTGCGGGGAGAACGAAGCGCGCCGGTCGTAGCCGGATTCAAAGTGCTCGAAACGTTGTACCGCCAGAACGAGCAATGGACTGACGCTGCGGCGACGGAAAAGATAATCGCCGCGATGGGTTCCGTGGAATCCACCGACGACGCCGCTGCAAAACTGCGCCATGCAGTGGACCAGGCGATGAGCAATGACCGCGCTCCCATGCTGATTTGCCATCACGGCAAAGAACTCGAAAAGACGACCGAAGCAAGTCCGCTGGCTGAGGCGCGGCACAGCGAACAGTGCGCGGAATACGCGGTGAATCGCGATCCGGCCGTCGCCGACGCTTACTTTGAAGAAGCGATACGGCTACGCAAGGCGACACAAGGCATGGAACATCCCAGTACGCGCCGCACGGCGAATCGTGCAATCGACGTCGCCATGAAAGCCGGCGATCGTGACGGCGCCGATCGCGTTCGCGCGATGATGGCGAATCCTTGAGCGCCCGCACTCTATCGTCCGGTTTGGACCTCAAACGATGAGACGTTTCGCGTTCGGATTGTTGTTCGCCATCGGCGCCTACTTCGTTGCCGCGTTTATGGGCTATTGGTTGCTGCAGTGGACTTCGTCCAATCACTACGACCGATCGATGGAAGCGCTTGCCGGATCCATCTTCGTTTACGGCCCGCTCGGCTTTTGCATTGGATTCGTCACCGGGCTGGTACGTGGCGGCCCACGGAAAAAAGGGACTGCCGCGTAAGCCGATTGATTGTCTTCATCGCGCAGGCGCAATAATTTCCCGGGCGGGCACTAACCTCTTTTGGCTACCGAAGCGGTATGCTGATAGCCGGGGAAAGGCGAATGCGATGAGCGACATCGAACGGGTTGCCGGCTGCGCGCAGGTCGAACCGACGGTCGATCTGATTCGCCGCATCCGTTCCGGCGATGCGGGCGCGCGCGAGGAATTGCTCAGGCGCTTCCTGCCGGCGCTCAGGCGCTGGGCGCACGGCCGCTTGCCGCGCCAGATTCGCGATCTCAACGACACCGACGACCTGGTGCAAGTGACGCTGCTGAAGTCGCTGGCGCGTCTGGAGCAATTCGAGAGCCTCGGACCGGGCGCTTTCCTCGCCTATCTGCGGCAGGCGTTGCTGAACCAGGTGCGCGATGAGATCCGTCGCCATCAGCGCCGTCCCGAACACACTGAGATCGACGTCGAGATGGACGACGAGGCGGCGGATACGCCGATCGAACAACTGGTCGGCAGCGAGCGGGTGCGTGCGTATGAGAAAGCGCTCGGCGAACTTCCGAAGCATCAGCAGGGATTGATCGTCATGCGCATCGAGTTCGGCATGAGCTATCCGGAGATCGCCGCCGAGACCGGCAGCGTGCCGGACACGGTGCGGATGTCGGTCGCGCGCGCGATCGTGCAACTGTCGCGGAAAATCGGTGCCGAGTAGGGCCGATGCGCCACGGGTGTTCGGTTCGATGAAATTGGGACGTTTATGTTCTTGAGTCTCACGTATTGATCGCCGGAGTGCGCCGATGACCGAGTCCAACAAGAAAACCATCGTGCAGCTCGAGAACCTCGCCGCGCGCATCGCCGACGACGAGCCCGTCGACTGGCGCGCCGAAGTGGCGACGCTGCCCACCGGCAACAATCCGGCGCTGCAGGGTTTGCGCGAAGTCGAGCAGATGGTCAATGCATTTCGTCACGTGCAGCTCGCGCCCGAGCGGGACACGCCGCGCACGTGCCGCTTCCGTTTCGGTCAGTTGATGGTCCTCGAAGCGCTCGGCGCGGGCAGCCAGGGCGAAGTATGGCGCGCCTATGATCCGCTGCTCGATCTCGAAGTCGCGCTCAAGCTGCGCAAGGTCGATTCCGGCACGCTGTCGCACCAGTTCCTGGAAGAGGCGCGCCGACTCGCGCGCGTGCGTCAGGCGAATATCGTCAGCGTGTACGGCGCTGCCGTGCACGACGGACGCGCGGGTCTGTGGACCGAGTTGATTCGCGGGATGTCGCTGTCGGAATTGCTCGCTCAACATGGCGCGTTTCCGCACGACGAAGTGCGCAGCATCGGCCTGGACCTGTGCCATGCGCTCGCCGCTGTGCATCGGCATGGACTGCTGCACGGGGATCTTAAACTTGAGAATGTCATGCGCGAAGTTTCCGGGCGCATCGTCCTCATGGATTTCGGCGCCGCACGCGAGCAGGACGCCGCGCAAACTTCCGTGATTTCCGGATCGGTGCAGTATCTCGCGCCGGAGATCCTGCGCGGTGGCGCGCCGTCGATCGCGGGCGACATCTACGCGCTCGGCGTGGCCATGTTCCGCTTGTTGACGGGAACCTATCCGTACGCCGCCACGACATTGCCCGAGCTGTTGAGGGCTCAGGACAATCGCGCGCGCCTCAAACTCGATGCGTTGTGTCCCGGTCTGCCGGCATCGCTCGTGCGCGCTATCGAACGTTCGCTCGCAACCGATCCCGCACGGCGCTTCGGCGATGCGCACGCGTTCGCCGCCGCGCTGTCGCAGCCGGCACCCAAGACGTTTGCGGGCTGGCGCGGCGTCGGCATCGCTGCTTCATTGACGGCGATCTTCGCGATCGTCCTCGCCTTCGTGTACGGAAAGTTCGGCAGCACCCCCGATTGGCAGACCGAACTCGCGTTCTACCGCGTCGAGGGTCGCACCAGCACGGCATTGCTGGACGGCGCGATGATCAAGATCGGCGATCGCCTGTCACTGGCGATCCGCAACAGCATTCCGGCGTATCTTTATGTTTTCGATGACGACGGCTCGGGCGAGGCGGCGGTCCTGTTTCCGCTGACGGGCATCGAGCCCGCGAATCCGCTGGCGGCGAACACGTCGTATCAGTTGCCCGGCAAGTCCGCGGCGCAACCGATGACCTGGCAGGTCAGCAGCAACGCCGAGCGCGAACAGTTCATCGTCGTTATCGCCGACACGGCGCAACCGCAACTCGACGAAGCCATCTCATCCTGGCGGCATGCCGCGCAGGCGGGATCGACGCGCGGTGCGCTCGGTCTTGCGCCCGCCCCCGCGGAAGCGGACATTTCCAGCGCTTCCCTGCGTGCGGAACTGCAACGGCTCGCCGCCGATCCGTCGCACGTACGCCACTGGCAATTCGTTTTCCCGCACAGTGACGCGGCGGCGCAAACGCATACTCAATGACCGTTCGGAGCCTTCATCTGTCAAGATGATGAGCCGCGCTCCGCGTCGGCTCTGAATCGGCAACGTATTATGCGAATGCATGGTGCAAAAGGTTTGCTGGCTGCGCTTTGCCTGAGCGGCCTGCATGCGGCGTTTGCGTCGCCCTCCGATTTCCAGATGCGGCTCGATGCGGCGTACACGCAATTGGGTCGCGGCGACCTCGCCAAGGCCACTGAGCAGTCCACCGCACTGCTCGCGGCGGTCTCGCCGACCGATCCGCGGCGCGCCCGCGTGTTGCAGCTCCAGCTCGACCTGTGTACTGCGCGTCATGAAACGGCCAAGCCCGGTTGCGCGCATGTACAGAACGACATCGATGCGTTCGCCGAGCACGTGAAGTCGGCGGCCGGGCTGCGCCGCCGTTTCGAGATCGCCAAGGTGCTGGACACGGACGACGCCGGCAAGGCATTGGCGATGGCGCAGGCAAGCCTCGCCGCGACGGACGCCGCCGACATGCCCGAGCTTCGCATGCTGATGGCGCGTGCCGCCGCGCAAGCGCCGGGCCAGATGCCCATCGCCGGCGAACAAGCGGCGCTTGCGCTCAAACTCTGGCATCCGCGCGCGGACGCGCAGGCGCGACAGCGCGAATCGGAACTGCACTACATCCTCGCCAACGCCGCGCAACTGACCGGCAGCCGCAGCGAAGCATTGGCACAACTGCAGGCGGGACTCGACGTCACCATCAAGGCGTTCGGCGCGGACAGCGCCGGACGTCTGCGCTTCGACTCCGACCGCGCCGCCGTACTCGTGGAGATGGGAAGGTATCGCGAAGCGATCGCGGTGCGCGAAGAGATGCTCGCCGTGGCGCGCAAGCGCTTCGGCGAAGTCAGTGCCGAGGCGGCGAAGGCGGAAGGACAACTCGGCGCCGGACTGCAGGAAATCGGCGACTACGCCGCGTCGCGCGCCCACTACGAACACGCGCTGACGACACTCGCCGCGTTGCCGGACGCGCCGGCATACGATCGCGGTCTGCTCTCGGCCAACTTCGGCAACGTCCTGCAGGAAATGGGCGACGAGCAGGCGGCGCTCGAACATTATCGTCTGGCGCTCACCTTGTGGGGCGACAGCGAAACGACGATGCACGCGCGTGCGATCGTGTCGGCGAACATCGGCAACACCGAATTCCGGCTGGAGCATTTCGAGCAGGCGATCGGCGATTTCCAGCGCTCGATCGCGCTGCGCGAAAAATCCGATGGCAAGGAAAGTCCGGGTCTGGCGTACGCGCTCGAAGGTCTCGGCTCGTCCTCGCTGGCGCTGGAGCGTTATGCGGATGCGGAAAACTATTTTCGCCGCGCCATCGAGTTGCGCGGCAAGGCGGTCGCTCCCAATCATCCGACGCTGGGTCCTCTGCATTTCGGCCTGGCGCTAGCGCGTTGGGGCCAGGGCGATGAAGCCGACGCGCTCCGCATCGCTGTCGAGACGGCGCAGCATCAGCAGGATATGCTGGCCGCGTTCGCGGCGGATTTTTCCGATCGACAGAGTGCCGCGTATCGCGAGCTTTTGATGCCGGCGACGGCGCTGGCGGTCACGCTTGCCGCGCGAAGCGGCGACGACGCGAGCATCGAAACGGCGTGGCGCCTGGTGATGGTCGAGCGAGGGCTCGTTTCGCGGACCCAGGCGCATAAGCTGGCCTCGGCACGCGCCCTCAGCGATCCTGAATCGGCGAAAGCGTTCGCCTCATGGCGCCAGGCGAATGCCGCGCTCGGCGAAGCATGGCTGAGCAAGACGTCCGATGCCGCGCAGCTCGCCGAGTTGAAGGCCGAGTCCGAACGCGCGGAGCGTGCATTGTGGGCGCACGCGGCTCCGCGGAAAAGCGATGACGCGGCGCAAGCGACCAGCGTCGGCGACGTCGCACGCTCACTGCCGGCCGACGGTCTGCTGATCGCGTACACCGAAGGCGTGGTCAACAATCCGGCCATGCAGTTGCGCGCCGGCAACAAGCAGACGCCGGAAGACTGGTACGCCTTCGCGCTGCGCCACGACGGCAGGCCGCAGTTGCGGCGCGTCGGCAATGTCGAAGCGTTGTCGGCGCAATTGCGCGGCTGGTACGCCGCGCTGCGCAATCCGGATTCGGACCAGGCGCGCCTGAAGCGCGACGGCGATGAATTGCGGCAACACCTGCTCGACCCATTTCTCGACGGACACGCCGCGCGACATTTGTTCGTCGTTCCCGAAGGCGAGTTGTATCGCCTGAGTTTCGCGGCGTTGCCCGATCGCGATCACGGCTATCTGATCGACAGCGGAACAAGCGTGCACACGCTGTCGAACGAGTCTGACGTAGCAGCAAGAAACGCGATCGTGGGCGCCGCGACGTTGCTTGCCGGTGCGCCGTCGTTCGCGATGGCGAAAGCGAATTCCGGCGTAGCGTCGAGACAATTGTGCCTGCGTGCGGCGGAAGACGGATTCGCGGCGATACCGAACGCCACGCGTGAGCTGGACGATCTGGATACGTTGTTGTCCGCCGCATCGCCGTCGAAAATCACGCTGGTACGCGGCGCGGACGCGACCAAGCAGCACGTGATCGACGCGCTGACGCAAGCCAACATCGTGCATCTGGCGACGCACGGATTCAGTCTCGACGAAAGTTGTGCCGATGCCGGCGGCAGCCGCGGCGTGATCGTGGAGAATACTAGCCTGCAGAGTGCCGCGGACACGGAACACGTTTCGGGCCTTGCCTTCAGCGGCGCGGACATCTCGTCCGGACAGGCACCGATCGGCGTGCTAAGCGCCGGCGAACTGGCGACGCTGGATTTGTCGAAGGTGTCGTGGATCGCGTTGTCGGCGTGCGATTCCGGGCTCGGGCCGATCGGACGCAACGAAGGCGTATTCGGCATGCGTCGCGCGTTGCGTCTTGCGGGCGCGCACACCGTCGTGATGAGCCTGTGGCAAGTGGACGACGAGGCCACGGCCGACTTGATGGCGTCGCTGTATCGCCAGCGCTTTGTCGCGCACGACGATGTTCCCGATGCAATGGCGGCGGCAATGCGCGCAGTGATCGCGTCGCGTCGCGCGGCTGGAAAATCCGATCACCCCTACTATTGGGCGGCGTTCGTCAGCGAAGGCGACTGGCACTAAATCTTCCGTCGTCGCGTGTTCGGTTTTTCCTCGGTGCGACGTTTCGGTAATCGACACCGCACGTTGGCCAGATCCATGAACGTCTCGACCGACAAAACGCGTGACGATCCCGCACGCGCCTACCTGCAATATGCCGCCGCGATCGAACACCGCGACGTGGAGAGCGTGTTGGGAAGACTCAGCGTCGATTACGGCCGCCATCTGCGCGCGGCACATCGAAAAGGTTTTCCAGCGTTGTTCGAATTGTGGTGCGAGACATTTCCACGGCTGCTTGCCGTCGTCGCCTGTTTCGTCGATGGCGATTGTGCGACGGTCGAGATGCTGCTGAAGAGCGACGGTAAAGTCGAAACCGGTCACGCCGTCCTGCTGCTGCAAGGCGCGCGCTGGTGCGTCGACTTCGAATGCCGCGCCAACGGCAGCACGCGGATTCCCGCCGGCCGGTTCCACTTCGGCAGCCTTCGTCCGGCAACCGCATCGGCTCTCGTGTCGCAGGTGAGCCGCGCGAGTGCCGAGTCTCGCGCCGTTCCCGCCCGCCGCAGCGCGTGAGCCGTTGATCCGCAGGCGGATTCTGCCGGCGTCACACAGCGTGTTCGGTTTCGCGGTGCCCTGACGTTTTACGGGTATCCAGCCTCGCGTCGCGAGCGCGCCGATGGCGTGCACGCCGCCTCATCACCTGCAGGGGAGTTCGTCATGAAGTCATCGTCGGCCATATCCGCACGCGCGCGTTCGGCGCGCTGGATGGTTTTCCTCGTGTTCGCCGGGCTGTCGTTGTGCGGCTCCGCGTGGGCCGCATCGTTCGTCGTCAACACGAACGCGGACACGAGCGATGCCAATCCCGGCGACGGCACCTGCGCCGACAGCGGCGGCCATTGCAGCCTGCGCGCGGCGATCGAGGAAGGCAACGCGCTCGCCGGCGCGACGCGCCTTGCACCGCACACCATCAGCTTTTCGGTGCCGGAAGTCGACATTTCCAACGGCAGCTTCCCATCGATGATGGCGCCGTTCGCGATGACCGGCCCGGTCTACATCAACGGCGCCGGGATGGGCACGCCGCTGACGTGTCTGGACCTCGAGGATTCGGGCACGGCGGGGCTCGGCTACTCCAACGGCGCCAACGGATCGATCATTACGTTGATCACTATCGGCAACTGCGGCGGCGACGCCATCACTGGGAACGGCCACGGCTACCACTTCTTCCTGAACCATATCGGCGTCGATGTCACCGGCACGATCAAGCTGCCCAACGGCGGCAACGGCATTACGCTGTCGGCCTCGCACGTGTACGGCAACGTGGACACGAGCGGCCTCGACGCCTTGTTCCAGACGTTTCCACAAATTCCGGTGAACGGCACCGACATCCAGACCTTCGTGCAAAACCTCGGCACGAAGCTGGCCACGCTCGATCCGGACACGATCAACGGCAACGTGATTTCCGGTAACGCCGGCGACGGCGTCAACATCCACAGCGAAAACCTGGGCGCGGTGTTCGTCACCGGCAACATGATCGGCACCGACACCACCGGCACGGTCGCCATCGGCAACGGCGGGGCGGGCGTGAACCTCAACGGCAACACGTTCGCAAACGTGATCACGGCCAACGTGATCAGCGGCAACCTCGGCAACGGCGTGACCATCACGGGCACCGTCTACCTGCCCAACTACATCATGGGCAACACCATCGGACCGCCGGCAGCGACGCCGGGAATGCATGTCGGCAACGGCATGAGCGGCATCTTCACCGATACCAAGCCCGACTCGAGCATGACGAATTTCAATCCGAGCATGATCTCGGCGATCATCGGTCCGGCGAATTTCATTTCCGACAATCAGGGCGCGCCGAACAGCACCGATCCGGATTTGCTGCCGACCGGCGGCGCCGGCGTGTACATCACCGGTGCCAGCAACGCGGTCAAGCTGACCGGCAACACCATCGGCATGGTCGAGATTCCGGCCGGTTCGCCGCAAGATTCCAGCGCGTACGGCAACGCCGCCGATGGCGTGATCGTCACGTCCAACGGCAATAGCGTGACGGGCAACGTGATCGCCGGCAACAAGCGGCACGGCATCGTCGTGTCCACCGGTGCTGCGATCAGCACCCACATCACCGGCAACACGATCGGACAGTATCCGGCCTTCGCCAGCGACATGACGCTCGGCAACGGCTTCGACGGCGTGCACATCGACAACGGCAGCAGCACGTTCGTGGGCGGTCCAAACGCCGGCGACGGCAACATCGTCGTCGCCAACGGCCGCAACGGCGTGAAGATTCTCAACGGCGACACGAACAATGGCTGGGGCAATCTCGTCCAGGCGAATTCGATCTACGCCAACGCGGTCGGCAATCAGAATGCACTGCCCAACCCGTTGCCGCCCGGCAGCGGCGTCGGCGTCGATCTCGATCACGTCGCCAACGCAGCCGACGGACCACACACGGAGTTCCCGAGCAACTACGCCAACCTCGACCAGGCGCCGCCCGCCATCTGCGTCGGCGCGCCGGGCGAACAGGCGGAGTGCTCCGGTTTCAAGGCAGCCTCGTCGGCCGGTGGCATGACGATGGTGAACTGGACAATCGCCACGCACGGACCGGCCACGTTCCGCGCCGAGTTCTACAAGATCGACAGCAGCGACGACAACACGGCGACCGGAATCACCTTGCTCGGCACGCAACAGATCGACACGCTTGTCAGCGGATTGCCGGACCCGGCGCAGTGTCCCAATTCGCTGTGCACCGCCACGCTGAGCGGAAATGCCGCCGGCGCCTACGTGATGGTGAACGTCACCGACATCACCGCGCTCACCTCTACACCCGGGAGCACCGGCTGGACGACGGGCCTCAAATGTTTCATCGGCGACCTGGGCGTTATTCTCTCAGCGTGCACGGCGAACAACACGTCGGAGTTTTCCAACGTCGCCGCGGTCGTCAGTTCGGACGCATCGCTGAGTAATCTGACCATTTCCAGCGGATCGCTGATGCCGGCCTTCGCGCCCACGACACTCGGCTACACCGACTCGGTCGGCAACGCCGTCGCTTCCGTCAGCGTCACGCCGACCGCGGCCGATCCGAACGCGACCATCACCGTGAACGGCACTGCGGTGGCGAGCGGCTCGGCGTCCGGTGCGCTTCCGCTCGCGGTGGGAATGAACAACATCAATGTCGCGGTGACGGCGCAAGACGGCACCACGATACACACGTACACGATCGCCGTGAATCGCGCCGGCGCGCTGAGCAACGACGCGTCCCTGTCGGGCCTGACAATCTCCAACGGCACACTGATGCCTGCGTTCGCTTCGACGACGCTCGGCTACACGGACTCGGTGGGCAACGCCGTGGCCTCGGTCACCGTCACGCCGGCGACATCGGATGCGAACGCTACGCTGACGGTCAACGGAATCGCCGTGACGAGCGGCTCCGCATCGGGCGCGATCGCGCTGGCCGTCGGCGCCAACAACATCAACATCATCGTGACCGCGCAAGACGGCACGACGATGCAAACCTACACCGTCGCGGTCAATCGCGCCGGCGCGGCGAGCAACAATGCGGCGCTGTCGAACCTGACGATTTCGGCAGGCTCGCTCACACCCGCCTTCGCGACCACGACACTCGCCTACACCGACGCCGTTTCCAACGCGACGACATCGGTCACCGTCACGCCGACGACGGCGGACACCAACGCGACCGTCACCGTTAACGGCACGGCGGTGGCCAGTGGCTCCTCTTCCGGCGCGATCGCGCTCGGTGGTCCGGGTTCGTCGACGCCGGTCAACGTCATCGTCACCGCGCAGGACGGCACGACCATGGCGACCTACACCATCGCCGTGAACCGCGCCGGAGCGGCGAGCAACAACGCCGCGTTGTCCGGTCTGACGATTTCCAGCGGCACGCTGACGCCGGCATTCCTCTCGACAACGCTGAGCTACACCGATGCGGTGGGCAACGCCGTCGCTTCGGCAACGGTGACGCCGACGACGTCGGATGCGAACGCGACGGTCAAAGTGAACGGCATAACGGTGGCGAGCGGTTCCGCATCGGCATCCATCCCGCTCGCCGTCGGCGCCAACAACGTCAACGTGACCGTCACCGCGCAGGACGGCATGACCACGCAGACGTACACGATCGCCGTCAACCGCGCCGGCGCGCTGAGCAACAACGCGGCACTGTCGGCGCTGACGATCTCCAGCGGCTCGCTGACGCCGGTGTTCGTTTCGACCACGCTGGCTTATACCGACGCGGTGGCCAACGCGGTCGCTTCCGCAAGTGTCACGCCGACGACGTCCGATGCGAATGCAACCGTGACCGTCAACGGCACGGCGGTCGCCAGCGGTTCGGCTTCCGCCGCAATCCCGCTAGCGGTCGGCATGAACAACATCAACGTGACCGTCACGGCACAAGACGGTACGACGATGCAGACCTACACCATCGCCGTGAATCGCGCGGGCGCACTGAGCAACAACGCCGCGCTGTCGAATCTCGACGATTTCCAGCGGTGCGCTGAGCCCGGCGTTCGCTGGCGACCACTTCAACTATACCGGACGCAGTCGCTAACGCGGTCGCCTCCGTGACGGTCACGCCGGCCGTGGCGGACGCGAACGCGACCGTGAAAGTCAACGGAACAACGGTGGCGAGCGGCTCGGCATCCGGATCGCTCCCGCTGGCGGTCGGTGCGAACAACGTCAACGTGGTCGTCACCGCACAGGACGGCACGACCACGCAGACGTATGTGATCGCGGTGAATCGCGCGGGCGCGTTGAGCAACAACGCGGCCTTGTCGAACCTCGCAATCTCCAGCGGTTCGCTGGCGCCGGCGTTCGTCTCGACGACGTTGAGCTATACCGATGCGGTCGGCAATGCGGTCGCCTCCGTAACGGTCACGCCGACGACGTCGGATGCGAATGCGACGGTGAAGGTCAACGGCATTACCGTGGCGAGCGGCTCCGCGTCGGGATCGCTCCCGCTGGCGGTCGGGGCGAACAACATCAATGTCGTCGTCACCGCGCAGGATGGCACGACGACGCAGACCTACACCATCGCGGTCAACCGCGCCGCCAGCGTGGTCACCACGTTCAGCGGAACGACGGCCACCAACACGGGCGTCGCCTCGGCGATCCTGTCGGGTGGCGGTTCTACTTGCTCGTTCGCCACGGCGTCGCTGGTCGGCTTGCCGGCCACGGCGCCGGCCGGCGTCAACTTCCCGGACGGACTCTTCCAGTTTTCCACCACCGGATGCGCGGGTACGGTCACCCTGCAGGTCACGTTCCCGACGGCGTTCGCGGCCGGCGAGAAATACTGGAAATACGGCCCGACACCTGGACCGACCGCGGCGCACTGGTATTCGCTGGGAGCCGCCAACAACGTCAGCCTTTCCGGACACACGGCGACGTTCACGATCACCGACGGCGCACTGGGCGATGACGATCTCGTCGCGAACGGAAGCATCGTCGACGCGGGCGGCCCAGGCACGGGCGGCGCGAGCGCTGGCAACGTGGTGTCCACGCCGACGCTCACCACCTGGGGTTTGCTACTGCTGTACGGCGTGCTGACTCTGCTCGGTGCGGCTCGTGTTCCGAGGAACGCGAGCCTTGCCCGACAGCCAAAAGTGCGCGGACAGCAGTGATTGCAATGCTGCGTGCTACCGATCCGGGAAGTCCGACGGCCGCATAGGAACAACGGGAATCTCAGGCGACTCGGCAACGAGTCGCCTTTGCGGATGAGCCGAAATTTTTTTCGCATATCGTCCGGTCGGACGGACTTATGCGACAGATTGTTTGCGGACGTGGTCGCCTTGGCCTGCTGATCGTCGGGAAACGCGTATCATCGCCCGCATCGCGGCCGCCAAGCTGAAGCGCCGAACCTTGAAAGAGAAAGCGCGCCCAAGCCAACTGTTTCGATTTCCCAATGCGAGCCGGCGGGATCAAGCCATCGCCGCGTGGATGCGTGCGCACGCGGGTGAATTGGGCGACATGGCTCAACGTTGGTTTGAAGTCATGCGAAGTAGCGGCGACGATGTTCGGGAGCTGTTACACGACGGACACCCGACAGCCTGCGTGGAAGACGCGGCATTCGCGTACGCGAACGCCTTCACGGCTCACGTGAACGTCGGCTTTTTTCGTGGCGCCGAACTCAGCGATCCGGACGGTTTACTTGAAGGCACCGGCAAATACATGCGCCACGTCAAGCTCAGACCGGGCCGGCCGATCGATGACGCAGCTTTGAGAAAACTCATCGATGCCGCCTATGTCGATATGAAGCGGCGTCTCAAAGCGGAGCAGGAAGGATATCGCCTGGCAATTCGCTCAAGCGGATCCATGCGGACTAAAAGTCCGCGGGAATGAGTCGCGCGGATCTTGACCCGACTCGCAGCTACAGGATGGGCACGCGGCCGATATTGTTCTTCGGGTCCAGCCAGAATGCCTCGCGCGCGAAACGGTGGAAGATTTCCGGCGGCAGGATCGATGCACGGTCGATGACCTCGAGCTTGCGCCGCACCGTGTGCAATCCGGGCATGCCGACACGTTCGTCGAATTCGCTGGCGTCGTATTCGATGTTCTCGAAATCGTGCTCGAACCACGGCTCGCCGATGAACTGATAAAGCGCACGCAATGTTTTGGCCGGATCGCTGACCAGGCTCTCGTACGTGAGCAGCAGCAGTTGGCCCGGCGCGTACTGGCCGTAAAACGCGTCCTTCACCGACTGGAACGCAAAACCTACCATGCCGCGCGGATCGGTCAGCGCTTCCACGCGCGAATACACCGTGGTGTTGGTGTCGAAGCGGAACACCTTGCTGACGCCGACCGGCGATTTGCGCACCAGCCGTTCCATGCTGTCGAGGACCCACGACAACTGGCGCACGCATGCAATGACCTTCGCTTGCGGGAACAGCGTCTCGAGCAATCGCATGCGACTGCACCACAGGCGACTCGTGTCGAAGACGACATCCGCACCGACGGCACCCGCGTAAAAATTTTCGACGAGCCCGCGCAGAAGCGCGACGCGCTGATCCTCCGACACGCCGAACGAAAAATCATTCTTGCTGCTCGCCTCTGCCATTACGACACCCATGATGTCGGCGAGTGGACTGGTCATGCCGGAGCGGAAACGCGGGTTCTGGCTGAGGATCGCCGCAAGCAACGTGCTGCCCGAACGCGGCAGTCCGGAAATGAAATGGAATTTGCGCGAAGGCGTCGCGGCGTCGCGTGCGGCAGGCATGCGTGGAATCTCCGTATTAACGCGGGCGGTCGTGGATGTCGGCCATCGTACGCGCGCGGCTACGGCGGCGCAGCCGTCGAGGTGCGGATGCGCATCTGGTAGCCGACTTCGACCATCGCGGCGTCGCCCTTACCGCTCACCAGGCGCAGCAACTGCTCGGTCGCCCGTTTGCCCATCTCGCGCACCGGTTGATGCACGGTGGTGAGCGGCGGCCACATTTGCGCGGCGATGGTGGTGTCGTCGAATCCGCAGATCGACAGCTCATCCGGCACGCGCACGCCGGCTTCCGCCGCCGCCCAGATCGCGCCCGCGGCCATGTCGTCGTCGGCCGCAAAAATTGCAGTCGGCCGCCGCTTCAGCGCGAGCAGGCGGCGCGTCGCGTCGACGCCGGACTGAAACGAGAAACGACCCTGCACCATGTACGCCTGCGTTTCTTGAAGATGCGCGTGCTTGAGTCCGTCGCGGAAGCCGGCGAGGCGCCAGATGCCCGCGCCGTGTTTCGGATCACCCATGATGTGCGCGATGCGGCGATGGCCCAGTTCGACCAGATGCGCCACCATCGCCGCGGCGGCTTCGCGTTCGTTCAACATGACGCCGATCGAGCGCTTCGGGTGCCGCGGCGCGATCGACGCGAAAGGAACGTCGTGGCTGCGCAGGCTTTCGAGCAGCTTCGCGTGGTCAGTGATCGGCGGCGTCAGGATCAGCCCGTCGGGGCGGTGACGCGACAGCATGTCCTCGACACGTTCGACGAAATCCGCGGCGGTCGAAACGAGCGGACGCACCATCATGCTGTAGTGCTGTGCCTCGCATGCTTCGAGCACGCCGGCCTGCACTTCCATGATGTAGCTCGGCGACAGGTTGTCGTACAGCAGGCCGATCAGGAACGAGCGATTGGTGGCGAGGCTGCGCGCCGATGCGAGCGGGCGATACTTGAGCGCGCTCATCGCGGCGAGCACGCGCTCGCGCATCGACTCGCGCACGTTCGGCTCGTCGTTGAGGACGCGCGAAACGGTTTTCTTCGACGTGCCCGATGCCCGGGCGACGTCTTCGATGGTTGCTCGCATCACGGACACCCGGTGGCGTTCAGTGGATGGCTCCCTGCGCAGCGTCGGCCAGCGTGACGTCGCGCGCGGGACTGTTCCATCCGTTCACGCGCACGCCGGTTGCGCCCTGCGCCGCGTAGCGCGCCGTCAACGTCATCGATTCACCCGGCCATAGTGTAATGTCGTTGTCGCTCCAGCGGATCGGCAGCACGTCATCGCCTTGCGCGCGCTTGAGCGATACGTGCTGGAACAAGGCGACGGATTTCGACGATGCCGGCACCGCGAGCGTGACGGTGCTGACGTCTTCGGCTCCTTCGTGGAGCGTCGAGGCGTGCACGTCGACGGTTGCTGCCGGCAGCGATTGCAGCATGGTGAGATCAGCGTATTGCGACACGGGCGTCAGATACCAGTTCGACTTTGGCCAGTCGAGCTGATCGGTCCGCGTCGCCAGCCAATACACGTTGCGACTGATCGGCTGTCCGCCGCCGGACTCGAGTTCCAGCTCGACGAAATACGTGCCGGAAATCGTGGACGGTGACGGCAACCTGAGCAGTGGCTGCGCACGGTTCCCGGCGAGTTCGATGCCTTTCGTATTCTTGTCGTAGCGCACGGTGCCATCAATGTCGCGCACGCGGATGCGCGCGCGCAAGGCGTGCTGCACGGCAAGCGTGTGGTTGACCAGCACGATGTCGTGCGTGTCGTACGAATACTGGATGTGCACCGGTTCGTTGGCCTTCTTCGCACCGAAATACGCGCCGGCCGGATTGAGGTAATAGTCGTAAAGGTTCCAGTGCAGCGAAGGCCATGCGCCGTTGAGCATCCAGTAGATGACGCCGGTCGACGGATTGGGCGCATCCATGTGCGCGTTGAAGGCCTCGAACTGCGCGCGGACGTTGTCGTAATTCTCGAGCTGCGCTTTGGCTGCGTAGTCGGCGAGATCTTTCGCGGCGCCGTAGCGCTTCGCGAGCGCGGTGTCGAACGTCTGCAGCGCGGCGAACGGCGACCACGATTCGGCCGCGTGGTATTGCCGCACCGCCGGATATTTCCACAGCGCTTCCTGTTCCTGCGGCGACAGCATGCGCTGCAGATCTTCCAGGCGCGGAATCGTTGCGCCCGCGCTCATCTCCGCGTCGAAGCCGAACGCGCCCCCGAGTTGGTCCGCATACCAGTAGTTCGGCGGCACCCAGTCGTACGGACCGTCCATCTTCATGCCGGATGGAAACGCGTCGGCGGTTTGGCCTGAGCCCGCGGACTTCGGTACGGGCGGCGTTTCGTTGATGGTCATCGGCGCATCGCTGGCTTCGCGTCGCGATGCGGCGGCGACGATGGGCGTCGGCCAGTCCGCGGCGCGCAGGATGTCGATGTATTTTTTTGCGATCGACGGCGGCGGTGCGTTGTCGCTGCCGATCAGGAATCCGATCACCGACGGATGATTGCGCAACAGCCGCGCTTCGCTCGCCATCGACGCTTCGACGATCTTCAGATCCGCCGCGTCCCACGGCTCGGCGCCGGTTTCGGCCCACGCTTCCCATTTGTCGCAGCATTCCCAGCCGGGCAGGATCATGACGCCCAGGCGATCGGCGAGATCGTAGAAGCGCTGGTTTTCCAGCTTGCCTTCCAGGCGGATCGTGTTGAGCCCGAGATTGATCACGTAGCCGAATTCGTCGTCCATGCGCTTGGCGTCGTCGCGCAGGAAAATGTCGGGCGCCCATCCGCCGCCGCGGATCAGCACCGGCCGGCCGTTGATCACGAATTGACGGTGACCTTGTTTGGTCAGCCGCGACGTCACATCGCGAATGCCAAACGTCGCATCGGTTCGATCGGAGGTTGCGCCGTCGACCGCGGCGATCAGTTGCACGCGATACAACGGATGTTCGCCCATGCCGACCGGCCACCACACCTTTGGATGGTCCAGCACGAGGCGTGGATCGGTGCGCGGCGAAAATTCCACGGTTTGCCTCTGGCCCGGATCGAGATGTACGGTCTGCTGAAGCGCGATTCCGGCGGCTTCTCCGCTCACCGCCACGTCGTGCGCGGTGTCGTCGAGATTGCTCAGCTCGGCTTTCACGGTGAGCGCGGCGCGTTCGAGATTCGGCAACGACAGCGCCGCGGAGGCCGACACGAACTGCATCCGCACCGGACCTGTTTGCACGATGTCGACGCCGCGCCACGGCCCCATGTTGTTGTCGGGCGGCATCGGGTTCCAGTCGACCCAGCCGATCGAAAATGCGAGATTCGGATCGGCCGGATACAGACGCAGCGCCAGCGTGTTCACGCCGTCGTGCACCCAACGCGTCACGTCGAATTCGAACACCGGATAAGCGCCGGCGACGGTGTTGCGGTCGGCGATGCGTTGTCCGTTCAGCCACACGTCGGCGCTGGCGATCAGGCCGTTCGTGCGCAGCAGCGTGTGCGCCGATTTGCGCAGCGTGAACTGCGTGCGATACCACCAGGGCACGACGATCCGGTTGCCGCCCGAATCGGGCACCTCGACGGCGCGCAGGTTGTCGCCGTAGAAAACATCCGGGAATTTGCCGTTTTCAATCAAACCCGCCATGACCGTGGCGCGACCGCTCACGCGGAACCAGTCCTTGGTCGAAAAATCGTTCCCCGAAACTTCGGCCCCACTCTGCTGTGCCTTGGCGCTTGATTGAATTTCCCAGCGATCGAGCGTGGTCGTCGCGCCGGCGTCGCCGCCGACCTGCACCGGCGTGAAATTTGTCTGCGCGTACGCAGGCGGAATCGCCGCGAACGCGATGCACGTTGCTAGCAGATGGACGAATCGTTTTTGCATGGCCTCAGTCCTTCCTCACGTAGGCTTCCCGTATCTCGACCGCGGCGAACGGCCACGATCGGTTGTGCCGCGCCCACACCACGAACACCGCCAGACCGGCCAGCAGCCAGGCACTGGACAGCACGATCGACAGCATCGATGCGGACACATAGACGTATAGCCATCCAAACAGCGCGACAATGCACGGCACCGGATACAGCCATTGCCGGTACGGCCGCTCGATCTGCGGCTGGCGCCGGCGCAGCACCACCAGCGCGGCGATCTGTGCGATCGACTGCACGATGATGCTCGCCGTCAGCAGCATGTCGATGACTTCCTGCAGGTCGAAGAAGGTTCCGATCGCCGTGACCACGCCCATCGTCACCAGCGCGATATGCGGAAAGCCTTGCGCGTGCAGGCGTCCGAACACCGACAGGAAAACTTTCTCGTGCGCGGCCTGATACGGCACGCGCGATCCGCCGAGCAGCCCCGCGAACACCGATGCGAACGCCGTCACGACGATCAGCACGGTCATCACGCTCGCCGCCGCGTGTCCCCAGCTCCGCTCGACGACCATCGACGCGATGGATTTCGATGCCGCGATTTCCTGCCAGGGCGCGACACCGAGCACGCAGATGTTGAGGATGAGATAGATGAACATCATCGCCGTCACCGAGATGATGATCGAGCCCGGCATGGTCCGGCCCGGATCGCGCAATTCGTCGCCCATGTAGGCGGTGGTGAAATAGCCCAAGTAGTCGTAGATGCCGATGATGAGGCCCGCGCCGAGGCCGACGAAGAAGTGACTGCCGAATGCATCCGGTGGATAGGAGAACGCGAGATCCGAGTGGAAATTCGACAGTCCCGCCGCCGACACGCCGATCACGGAAACCAGCATGATGATCCATAGCGCAATAGTGATCGCGCGGATCGATTCGATGCGCCGATAAAGCAGCACGACGACCAAACCGGTCGCCGCAACGCCGATCGCGTGCGCGGCGAGCCCGCTCAGGTTCGGGAAAAAGAACTGCAGGTATTCGACCATGCCGATGATGCCGGTCGACATCGT
The DNA here is from genome assembly GCA_963708785.1 of uncultured Gammaproteobacteria bacterium. Lineage (GTDB taxonomy): Bacteria > Pseudomonadota > Gammaproteobacteria > Xanthomonadales > Rhodanobacteraceae > Rudaea. The sequence goes on along the minus strand of CAVPTJ010000006.1, from coordinate 66,458 downwards.
GAGCGGCACCGCGAGCAGCACCGTCCAGATGAAAAGGAACGGCATGAGCTTGCCGGTGCGGTACTGGAACGCCTCGCGCAGATAGACGTACGTTCCGCCGGAACCCGGCATCGCCGCACCGAGTTCAGCCCACACCATGCCATCGGCGACGGCCAGCAGCGCGCCGGCGATCCAGCCGACGACCGCCTGCGGTCCGCCCATCGCGGCGACCATGAGCGGGATCGTGATGAACGGCCCGATCCCGCACATCTGCGTCATGTTGATCGCCGTCGCCGAAAACAGGCCGATCGAGCGATGAAAACCCGTCCCCGGATTTTGCATGCGTGACTACCAGTGCCCGCGTACGCCGACCATATACGTACGCTCGAAGAAATTCGAATGCGCGAGCTGGTCGGACCACACGAGATAGAAGCGCTGATACTCGTTGGAGAGGTTGGTGCCTTGCACGAATATTTCCGCGTATTTGTTGAGCTTGTACGAGATCGACGCGTCGATGTACTTCTGCGGCGACTCGTAAAGCTCCATCCCGCTGATGCTGCCCTCGTCTTCGGACACGGCGCGCCGCGAGCGGTAGTTGTAAGCGACGCGCGCTTCGAAGCGGTCGTCCTGATACCACAGGATCAGGTTTCCGGACTTGGTCGAATTGTCCTGGAACGGAATCTTGTGGCCGGCCAGATCCGTCTTGCCCGAATCGCTCGGCGCGTAGGTGAAATTGAATTCCATGCCGGTTTTCGAGAGCAGTCCCGGCAAGAACGTGAAGCCCTGGCGATAGTCGAATTCCGCGCCGTGGATGCTGTTGCCGGTTCCCTGCACCGGCTCGGTGATGACGATGCAGTGATTGCGCACCACGCCGTCTTCGTCGGGCAGCGTGCAGTTCTGGACACTGCCGTTTTCGATGAAGCTCTGCACGTTGATGCGGAACAGGGCGAGGCTGACCATCGTCGTCGAGTTGATGTAGTACTCGAGCGAGGTACCGTAGTTGGTCGAGCGCCACGGATCGAGATTCGGATCGCCGGCCGATTGGCCTTCGGCGACGCGGAACAGCGGTCCTTGCGGCGTTTCCACCAGCGAATAGTTCAGCGTCAGGCCGCCACCCCAGGTGCCGAGATTGAGCGGCATCATGTTCTTCGAATAAGCCAGTCGAAGTTTCAGGCTGTCGGTCATATCCAGCGCGAAGTTTGCGGCCGGCAGGATGTCCCAGTAGTCGCGGTTGGTCACCGTCGTGCCGTTGTCGACGGCATTCGTACCGTATGCGCCGGGCGCGCCGGTCAGATGCTGTGTGACATGCAGGCTCGTATCGATGGCGCGCACGCCGACGTTCGCGCTGTACGGCATGCTGCCGATGTCGCCCTGGATATCGGCCTGCAGGTAGCCGGACCGTTCGTGCATGCCGACCGCCCACGTGGTCCCGGGATCCTCCTGCCGGATGGTGCCGGGATACAGCGACTTCCAGAATTTCTCGGGATCGTCCAGCGCGCGCGGATCGATGCCCCAGAACGTGATGCCGGATCCCAGCAGGTCCTTGTACTCGCGCCAGTTGTTCGACAGCGGCCCGGGTTCGTTCGGTATCTGCAGCGCGGATAGCGGACCGCCGCGGAAGTAACCCAGATCGTTGCCGGCGGTGCAGTCGCCGCTGTTGAGGACCACGTCGGCGCCGACGTAGCGCACCAGGCATCCGTTGGGATCGCTGGCGCCTTGCCCGGCCCACACCGGCGTGACCAGCGTGAAGCCGATGTTGTCGGCGTTGCGGATGCTGTTGCGCACGCCGAAATCGAGCTTGAAGTTGCCGCCGAAATCGTAGTGGCCGTCGAAGCGCACGGCGCTCAGGCCCACGCTGCGGTCGTAGTCGCCGGAGGACTCGAGCGTCTTCATCGTCCAGCCGTTGGGATCGGCGAAATTGTGCGCGAGTCCCGACGACAGGTCGATGCCGATGGTGCGGTTGCGGAAATCGGCGATGATCGGATTGGTATTTTGCGGAATGCCGTTGGCGTTGAATACGCGATTGCCGCCGGGATAGATGAAGGTGCCGGGCGGCACCGCGTCGTCGGGAACGCCGTCGTTAAGGACGTTCGGCCACAGTGCGCCGTCGGAATCGGAAATATTGGTGTCAGCTTCGACGTTCGACTGATGCGCGGTGTCACGGATGCCGCGCACGCTGCCGGTGAAGGGTCCGCCGTTGTCGAAATCCACCTGCATGTTGAAATTGCGCGCGATCGATTTCTTCAGCGTGTTCTGCGTGAACGACTCCACATCGCCAGGCCACTTCTCGTAGACCTGCGTTGTATACAAATGCATATTGTCCCAACCGTCCTCGGGCGTGCCATAGGACCCCAGCGCCGGACTTCCGGTGTCGCGCGACACCAGCGGAACGTAAGTCGCGCCCTGCCAGTTGGTCGAATTGAACTGGATGCCGATGTTGCGGTCGTGCTGGGTCTGGCTCGCGAAGAACAGATCGCTGGTCAGCGTGAAGCCGTGAGTCAGGTCCATCTGGAACGACGCATTCCCCGATTTGCGCTTGCGCTCGGTGGTGACGTCGTACAAGCCGATGTCCTGGCTGCCCATGAACACCCCGTTGGTCTTGCCGTCGTTGTTCACGTCGACGGTGCCGTCGGCGTTCTGCTTGATCTGCGACGGAATCGGCGCGCCGTTCCACGGCGTCAGGAATCCGTTGTAGCCGCCGGCGCTCGCCGCGTTCTCGCCGTTGAGCACGACGCCGTATTGATCGAGTCCCTCATTCGCGTTGTGGCGTTTGGTGTCGGAGTAGTCGCCCGACACCAGCAAACCCCAGTTGCCGCCGTTGTACGACACCAGCCCGCTCGCCGCGCGACCCCACTTGTCGGTCGTGCCGCCGCGCTCGCCGTTGGCGGAATAGCTGTAGGTGAATCCGCTCGGCAGATCCCACGGACGATACGTGTGCAGATCCAGCGCGCCGCTGATGCCGCCGACGGTGGTGCTCGCGGTGGGCGACTTGAGCACATCCACGCCACGGAACAGCGTGGCGGGCAGCATGGTGAAATCCGGCTGCTGCGAATCGATCTGATCGGGCGTGATGAACACTTCGCCGTTCAACATCGTGCCGACTTCAGGCAGGCCGCGCACGTCGACCGACGTACCCGTGCCCGCATCGCGATTGATCTGCACGCCGGTGATGCGCTGCAGTGCGTCGGTCAGCGTGACGTCCGGCAACTGGCCGATGCTTTCGGCGGTGATGCTGTCCTGGATGTCCTGCGCCATGCGCTTGGTTTCGATCGCGCGTTCCTGCGAAGCGCGTACGCCCACGACTTCGACCACTGACAACGTATCGGCATCGTCGCCTTTCTTGCCGGGCTTTTTTTCGTCTTTCTTGGTCGAGGAGTCCGGCGCCGTCGCGCTCTGCGTGACCGCGGGTTGCGCGTCGGCGGCGTCGGGCTGGTCGGCAGCAATCGCCGATGTCGCCATCGCTGCGAACAGCGACATGGAAATGGCGAAAGACAGCGGGTGTTTGCGGTATGCGGTCGGCATAAACTCTCCCCTCTCGTTATGTCAGGCTTTGGGTTCGGCGCGATGTCATCGTGCGCCATCCTTCTGGAATGTGACTCGCGCCAACGTCCATTGGCCGTCGCGCGGATCGCCGGTGGCGACGATGCATACGTCATGGTCGCCTGTGGCCGACTGTGTCTCGATGTTCGCGGTGATGTCGAACGGCGCGGGCGCCGAGGTGAGCGGCGCGCTTGCCAGCAACGGTCCGTCGCACGCATCGGCATGGATCTCGATTTCGCCCGCGGCGCTCGTCTTCAGGCGCACGGCGGCACGCGCTGCGTCATCGCCGAATTGCCACGCCACGCGATCGACGCTCAGCACCACGCGCTGCACGCCCGCCACCGGAGCGTGCGGCCAGCGCCAGCACAGGTTGCCGACGTCGGCCTTGTAGATCGGTCGCGGCCGGTTTTGCGGACGGGCGCCGGGCACGCGCGTCGACTCGGCTTGAGCGGTGCACGGCATGAGATCGTTGCCATTGCGGCTGAGCTGCGCATCCGCATCGATGCGTTGCGTGCGCGGTGCGGACAAGGCGAAACCGTCCGGCGCGAACGTCGCCGCGCGCAGCGTGACGTTGTCGTGCGCGGAGAAATCGAGCGCGTGCGAATACATTGCGGAGTCCGTCGCCGGCGCGGAACCGTCAATGGTGTAGCGCATATCACCGAACGCCACTTGCTTCGACAAGGCTACGCGCAATGCACCGTCCTGCGTCGCCGTCAGTTCGAAGGACGGCGCGAATGCGCTGTCCGCGTAAGCGATGCCGAGCGCGCGGTAGCGCGCGATCTCGGCGGGCAACCGTCCAAGAAAATTTTTCCAGTCGTGCGCCGCCGCCGTTGACCATGCCAGCTCGGACAATGCAGCGATGCGCGGGAATACGGCGTGCTGGTCGTCGACGAACGTGGGCATCAACTCGGTCCACAGACACGCCTGCACGCCGAGGATGTGCCGTGCCTGCGCGGCTGTCGCACCGGGCGGCACGACGAGCGTGTCGTAGGCCTGCTGCAGCGTCGACATCGGCGCCTGACCCGACCACTCGTCGGCGCGATCGGATTGATAATGATCGAAGTACAGCGATTCCTGCGGCGCCATGATCACATCGTGACCTTGCCGCAACGCGTCCAGCGCGACGCGCTCGTCGTCATTGCCGTGCCACGACATCACCACTTCGGATGGCGGCAACGTCGCGCCCGCGACGAGTTCATCGTCCCAGCCGAGCGGCGTGCGTCCGCGGCTGACGAGATGATCGGCGACTTTCGCGGTGAACCAACTCTGCAACTGATCCATGTTGGCGAGCCGCAACCTCTGCATCTGCGCGCGGACCTCGGCCGACGCGTTCCACTGATCCTTGGCCGCTTCGTCGCCGCCGATCGACACATAGCGCGATGGAAACAGACGCATCACTTCGTCGAGGACCGCATCGACGAAACGCAGCGTCTTCGCATCGGGCTTGAGCAGCCACGGACTGACGCCCCAATCGGTCCACACCGGCGGACGTTCACCCGTAACGCCGAGCCACGGATACGCGGCCACCGCCGCCTGCGAATGGCCGGGCAGATCCAGATCCGGCACGACGGTGACGAAACGTTCCGCCGCGAAGCGGACGACATCACGGATCTGGTCGGCGGTGTAGAACCCACAGTACGGCGTGTCCGCCGAACCGCTCAATTCGGCGTCGATGCCGACCGCCTTGCGGCAGGCGCCGATGCGCGTGAGTTCTGGATACGCGGGGATCTCGATTCGCCAACCCTGATCCTCGGTGAGATGCCACACCAGCACGTTGAGCTTGGCGAGCGACATCCATTCGATGAGTTGCTTGATGTCGGCAACACTCTGCAAATGACGCCCCGAATCGAGCATGAGCGCGCGCCATGCGAAGCGCGGATGATCGATGATGACGACAGCGGCAATTTCGGCCGGCGAACCACGCGTCCAGCCAGGTTGGGTCAATAGCTGATAGAGCGTGACGCTGCCGTAGAACAGACCCTGCGGCTTGCGCGCGCTCACCCGCACGCCCTGTTCGTTCACCTCGATGCGGTAGCCGTCGTCGGCCACGACCTCGGCATGCGGATCGATGTCGAACGTAATCGACGCGTTCGCGCTGTCCGCCACGCGCAACTGCAACCCACGCGTGTCGACGACGAGTTTCACGAATCGGTCGGCGATACCGCGAACCTGCTCGCCGTTCGCGCCACGCACCGCAATGGCGGAACCGTTCGCGATCGTGATCGGCGGCCCCGCGGCTAGCCGCACATCGACCGGTTGCGGAATCAGCGACCATGCGGCCGTCGCGCAGTGCCCCGAAACCACTGCCAGGCACAATCCTGCGCAACAACACAGCCGTGCGAGCGCAGACACTGCGTTCATTGGGATGTCCCGACTGCAGCGCGGCGCAAGTACCAGTTGGCCGCGCCGAGCACTGCGTGGCGGCCGTGTTCCATCACGCGCACCGGCACGCGTGACAGAAACGAACGCACGCTGCGGCCGTGCAGGAATCGTTCGACAAACGCGCTGCGATCGAGCAGCGCGAAGATCGAATGCAGGAATCCTCCGCCGAGATAAACGCCGCCCGTCGGCATGAACGCCATGGCGAGGCTTCCGGCAAAACTTCCGAGTGTGGCGCAGAAGATTTCCACGGCCTCCGTCGCGTGCGCATCATCGTTGGCCAGCGCGGCCGCCGTGACGTCCTCGGGCGTTGCGAGCCGCGGCGCGATTCCGTGCAGTCCGCACAGGACCGAGTACAGCACCAGCAGCCCCGGGCCTGACGTGATGCGTTCGTAAGCGACGTAGCCGCCTTCCGGCGCGAGGCACGCGAGCACGTCGCGCTCGCGGATCGTGTGCGGCGCGAAGTCCATCTGCCCGAGTTCTGTGGTCAGCACGCTGCCACCGTCGGCACCGGGCAAACGAACCGCCGCACCCAATCCGGTTCCCGGTCCGATCACCAGCACGGGCCCGGTTTCGCGAACATCCGGGCCGCAAAGCAGACGCCCCGCACGAGCGGACGGATCGTCGAGCGCGTACGCGAACGCCTCGAAATCGTTGAGCGCGGCGACTTCTTCGAACGCCAGCGCCTGCCGAAGCTGCGACAGGCTGATCGGCCACGCGATGTTGTCGTGCAGGATCTCGTCGCCCATCACCTGTCCCGCACAGGCGATGACGCAGCGCTCGACCGGCATCCGCGCCTCGTTGTCGAGGAACGTCTTGAGCAACTCCGAAAGACTGGAAAATTCCCGGCACACGAATTTCCGGTAGCTGACCACCTCGGGCCCGCCACGGGCGACGCGCATGAGCGCGACGCGCGCATGCGTTCCGCCGACGTCGGCAGCCAGAAAGGGCTGCGCCGCGGAAAATGCACAAAGATCGCGATGATCCACTGCTGCCGCCATTGCACTCCCCGCGCAATTCGAACAACGATGTGCGAAAAATTGACACCGGTGTCAATTTGACTGTGCGAAGTTTCAAAAAATTTGACACCGGTGTCAACTCGCGGCGCAACAATCGCGCAGAGCAGAGAGAAATCCCCTATTCGGCAGCCCGCTGGAACAGCTGGACGCGCCCTGGCAGTGACGGCCATGCGCGAGGCGCACGGGCATGAACTCGTCTCTGGCGATCTCGGCTTGCAACTTCACTTGCGATCGGCGGCGTCAGCGAGCCGCACAACGGCCGTCGCGGCACTGACGAACTCCGATGGCATCATCACGATGGTCATGGTGTTTTGTTCGGCGCCGACCTCGGTCAGCATTTGCATTCGCCGAAGCTCAATGGCCATTGGCGTTTGCGACATTTTTGTCGCAGCCTCGGTAAGTTTCATCGCGGCTTCGTATTCCGCTTCCGATTTTATGATGCGGGCGCGCTTTTCGCGGTGTGCTTCCGCTTCTTGCGCCATCGCACGCTGCATCGATTGAGGTATCTCGACGTCCTTGATCTGAACGCGCTCCACGGCCACGCCCCAGGGTTCTGTGACCTTGTCGATCACGTCGCCGAGCATGCTGGAAAGTTTTTCCTGCTCTTTGAGCAGTTCGTCGAGGGAATGTTGTCCGATCACACTGCGCAACACGGTCAGCGCAGTCTGCCGCACCGCATCTTCAAACCGCACGACTTCGATAATCGCCTTCTCTGGATTGACGACTTTGTACCAAACGACCGCTCGTACTTTAACGGGGACGTTGTCATTGGTCATCGTTTCCTGCGGCTCGATGTCTTGAGTGACCACGCGGATATCGACGATCTGCAGACGGTCGATGATGGGAACAATCCAGGTTAGGCCAGGCGCTCGCGTCGACTGATAGCGACCGAGTCGAAACACGAGCCCTCTTTGAAATTGCTGCAGTACTCGAATTCCGCCGATCGCCAGCAGGACAAACGCTGCAAGAACATAGAAAACCATCTCGTGCTCCCCGACGTTGCCCAACCTCATCTCCGTTTGATTGTAGCGCGATCTTCTCGGTCGCAACGGCCGGCGTGCACGGCGCGGAGTCAATCATGGCACTCGGTACACGAGTGATGTCGGATCGCCCAAAGCATCCGCGAAGACGTGATCAGGGATCCGCCGCATCTCATAGGCGCCGACATTGCTTGCGCGCCGCGTCTGCTCAAAGCGCGCGGATGAGCGCATTTCCTCCGAGGAAATCAATTGTAAACATTTCCGAGCGCGCCAAAGGCAGATGTATGCTTCGATAGCTAATAGCGCTTCGCTGTAGCGTCGCATTCCGGATTTAGTCAAACCAGGGGAAAGAATAATGAAACGAGTCTGCGTTGGGAGCGCGGCCGCGCTTGCGTTCATTTTGACGACCGCAAGTTCATTGACGGTGGCCAACACGTTGACCGCCAACATCGCCGATTACAATGCCGCGAAACTTGCAGGCACCGACGGCGTGATCACGGTGCCGGCGAACGTCGCGACGTATACCGTGAACGGCGCCAGCACGCTGAATGTCGGCACGAGTCTCATCGTGACACTGCCGTCGGGTTTCACGTTCGGGTCGGCGCCTTCGTTGACGACGACCGGCACATCGACATTCACGCTCGTATCCGGCGGCGTCGGATCGCAGGCGGCGACGTTCCAGATCGGCACGGCCGCACTTACCGATGCGCAAAGTGCGTCGCTCGCCACGTTCGTGGTCGATGGCGCCACGGCGCTGGAAACATTGACGCCGGTCGCCGATGCACTGCCGCTGACGATGCAGGCCGTTGGAACGGACACCACGCCGCTTTCGGTCGGCGCGTTTGCGAGCGAACCGGGAATCCAGGTCGTCTATGTCGGGGCGATCCAGTTCATCGATCAAGCGAGCCCTTCCCTCGGAACGCTTTTTGGCACCGGTGTCGACAGTGCCACGATCGTCACCAGCGCGATTGCAATCTCCACTCAGGTACGCGACACAGCGACCAGTTCGGCGCCTGTGCTGAATCCAGACGGCACCGCGAACACCACTTCACCGTCCGATACGGCCACGGTATCGATCGGGGGACATTACTACGGCTATGTCGCCGGATTTTCATCGTCCACTTCGGACTGCCTGACTCCGATCAGCACCGGCAGCGTGACACCCGACGCGATCATCGTTCCGGACGTCGCGCTCAACGTGGAAGTGTTTTTCTGCGCCACTACGAGCGGCCAAACCAAAATCCCGTACAACGCAGCCGGCTTCGTCCCGGTGGTCGTCACTCCGGGCACGAGCACGGACTTTTTCAGTGCGCCGGTCAACGTCGAATTCCCCGGCCTCATCGCCTGCGATTACACGAGTGGCGTATGCATCAGGAATGCATTCGGGACGCCGAGCGTCATCTCCGGAAACCAGACAAGCCTGACCTTCACGCTCGATAACTCCGGCGGAAGCTTCGTCGGCTCGGTCGCCTCCACCGGTGTCGGATTCACCGATAACCTGCAGAGCATGACCGTGGCTTCTCCGAATGGCCTCGACAACACGTGCGGTGGAACCGTCACGGCGGTGCCCGGCTCGTCCAGTATTTCCGTATCGGGAGTGTCGCTCGCCGCCGGCGCAACGTGCACGATCACTGTCGATGTGCATGTCGTTGGAAGCGGCACCGTCGTCAACACCGTTGGCCCAGTGATTTCCGACCAGGCGCCCGCCGGTGGCGGATTCGCCAGCGCGCAAGTGAGCATTACCGCAGCGCCGAATAATGTGCCGGCGCTCGACGTCCGCGGACTCCTCGCGCTGGCGCTGGCACTGGCGCTGCTGGCGGCGTTCGGCATCCGGAATGCCCCGCGGATGAAAGCGCGCGAGTGATTCATCGAGATCATTCGGCGACCCGCAGAAATGCAAGGGGTGAGTATTGGGACATCGCGCGCAGTGCAGCGGTGTTGACGCGACAACGGCATTTGTGAAGAATTGCGCGAAGTGAGATCGGTAACTCTCGGACAGGAGGTCTGAGATGCATACGGTTGTCATTCCCGCCAACGCTTACAAAGTTCCTTGCCCGAACTGCGGGCAGGTGTTGCTCAACTTGCAGCCCCTCGGCGTACGGCGCCAAGTGGGTTGCAAGTGCGGTGCGCGCGTCGTCGTCGAACGGCGTGCCGCCGCGGACCGCCGTTCTATGAGACGGTCTGACCGGCGCAAGACGAGTCACGGCGGGTAGCTTTCGGACCGCGCTGCGGATTTCCGTCATGCGCGAAGCATTCCACGCGCCGTTCGAACCGATCTGCTGTCACGTGCGGCACATTCTCGTCCATCGCAGCCCAACCGGCCTGCTCTTCGGCAATATCGAGTCGTTTTCCAAAACGCCGTGCTGAACAAGTTGGCAGGCAAGCAACTCCACCGAACGGAAAGCAGTGGCTGGATCCGCACAATCGACAGATTGTTTAACGTTGCTGTGGACGGTACACCTTCGTAGTTGGGGCATTTAACTTGGCCCAGCAAGGCATGTGTGACAATCCGGAACATGCACGGGGGGTGTCATGTCAAATAGTAACTTCAGAACATCGGTTCTCTCGGCGGCATTTGTAGTGCTTGCCGGGACCGCCGCACCATCCGCGCTCGCGGTGGACGGTACGCAAACCGATATCGTAGGTCCTGCCGGCAGTGTCTCCTTCGGCACCGCCTTCGCGGTCTTATCCAACGGCAATATCGTCGTGACGGATCCGGACGGTCCTGTGTCCGGTGTCGGCGCGGTGTATCTGTATGCGCCGGACGGTTCGCCTATCAGCTGGTTCACGGGCAGCAGTGAGAACGATCACGTCGGCAGCGGCGGTATCGTCGTTCTCAAGAACGGAAATTTCGTAGTGCTGAGTCCGCAATGGCATAACGAAGACGTCGCCGACGCCGGCGCCGTCACGCTGGTGGACGGTAATGCCGGCATGAGCGGATTGGTCACCGACGAAAATTCGCTGGTCGGCTCGACGGCCGGCGATGCGGTAGGCGCACCAGGTTCGGTGACGGCGTTAAGTAACGGCAACTATGTGGTGACGACGCCCGCGTGGTCGAACGGGTCGGCGGCCAACGCCGGTGCCGCGACGTTCGGCGACGGTACGACGGGAACCGCCGGCGCGATATCCGCGGACAATTCGCTGGTCGGAACGCGGGCAGGCGATGACGTCGGCAACGGCGGCGGCGTGGCGTTGCCGAACGGCAATTACGTGGTGATCAGTTCCGCATGGGCGAACGGTTCTGCGGCTCAGGCCGGAGCCGTGACGCTGGCGGACGGCACGCTGGGCTTGTCGGGCACGATCGACTCGGACAATTCGCTGGTCGGAAGCACTGCTGACGATGCGGTCGGCAGCGACGGGATCACTGTGTTGCCGAACAGCGACTTCGTAATCGTGAGTTCGTCATGGAGCAACGGTGCTGCTTCGGAAGCCGGGGCGGCGACGTTCGCGGACGGCATCAACGGAATCGCCGGCACGATCTCCTCATCGAATTCGCTGGTCGGAACGCACGCGCAGGATCACGTCGGCCGCGGTGGCATCGAAGTGTTGAGCAACGGCAACTACGTCGTCGACAGTCCGGATTGCGCGAACGTGTCCGCGAGCCAGGCCGGCGCCGTGACCTGGGCGAATGGCACGACAGGTCTGTCGGGTATCGTCGAACCCGCGAATTCGCTGGTCGGAACGGCAGCGGGCGATCAGGTCGGCGGCGGCGTGCTGATCGATTTTCCCCTCGTGCATCACGTCGCTGCGCTGAGCAACGGGAATTATGTCGTGATCAGCGCGAACTGGTCGAACGGATCGGTGATGGATGTCGGCGCCGTTACGTGGCTCGACGGCAGCAAACCGCAACCGGGTGTCGTCTCCGCCGCCAATTCATTGATCGGATCGGCGCAGGGAGACGCCGTTGGAGCGCGCGGTGTATTCGCGCTTCCCGATGGCGATTACGTCGTCGACAGCCTATTTTGGAACAGCGGCGCCGGCGCGGTGACGTTGCTCGATGGCACTCGCAAGACATCCGCAAAAGTATCCAGCTCCAATTCCCTCGTCGGCAGTACGGATCAAGACAACGTTGGCAACGGCGGCATCGCCGTCCTCACGAATGGAAATTTCGTCGTGGGCAGCGAACGGTGGCACAACGGCGGCGCAAGCGTCGGAGCAGCGACGTGGGTGAACGGCAGCACCGGATTGACCGGACCCGTCACGACGTCCAATTCACTGGTGGGCACCACCGACGGCGACGAAATCGGTGTGCCTTTTGCGCTGAGCAACGGCAACTACATCGTGGAGAGTCCGTTTTGGACCAACGGCACCGCGCAAGACGCCGGTGCGGTGACGTGGGGCGACGGAAGCGCCGGCACTATCGGCGTCGTTTCTCCCGCCAACTCGCTGGTCGGCACACAGACCGGCGATTCCGTCAGCCTCGCAGATGCGCCGATCACGCCGGCGGGTGGCCTGTACGTAGTAAACAACACTCAGTGGGCCAATGGCGCTCTGACGAGTGCGGGTGCGATCACCCTGGGCATCGGCGACGGCAGTACGGTGGGTCCGATCACTTCAGCCAACAGCGTCGTCGGCGGCGTCGCATCGGGAGGATCGCGCATGACATACGCCTACGACGAACCGCGTGCGCGTTTGGTGGTGGGTCAGCCCGCCAGCAACATCGTGAGCATCTTTACTTACGGCGTGACCAATGACGTTATCTTTGCCAACGGATTTGAAAACTGATTGATAGACATCTGAAGTGCCTGGCGCGTCAGACTAGCGCGCCATTCCGCGGCGCCACATTTCTACCTGCCACGACCGCGACGAACCGCAGCCTTCAGGCGCAGGACACGTCGCCGAGCCTCCGTGCGTCGACCATCCCGGAGCTCGGCGAAAACCCGCGGCGCAACTATTCGCAGACATACTCGCCCGGTGCTTTCCGTCGGCAGCCGTCAGGAGGACCGAATCGATCCCACAGCGCGGCGAACCCGACCTGGCGCGCGAATTCCGGAAAGCTGGGCGAACGACGCAGCTCGCGCTGCGGCTCGCTCCAGAAATAATTGAACAGGCCGGCATCGTCCATCGTCGGGCCCTGCGCGATGACCTGCAGGACGCGCTCGTTCTGTCCCAATACCATCAAGCCTTGCACAGCCCAGAGGGGAACTCTCTCCGGTTTCGCCGCCAGACATTCGTCCACGACTGCCAACGCGTTCGCACGCCCTTGCGCGTCACCGCCCATGGTCCCGCGCAAAAACACCGGTAGGGATACGCTGGCATCCTTCAAGCACGATGTTATGGCGGTGTTGGTCAACATCGCAGGCAACAGTAGCGCGCGAGCTCTCGCATAGTCACCGCGCGCTTTGGCAACATTCGCGAGGCCGACGTTCGCGTAGGATAAGCCGGCATCGTCGGCGCGTTTCCACAGGTGCTCGGCGCTGTCGATGTCGCCGGTGAACAGATATTGCATCGCACGCCAATGCAGTGCATTTGGCAGCAGAGGATCGATCGCCAGGGTGCGATCCAATTGTTCTGTTCCTAAGCGCGTGTAACCGGTGTTGATCAGTGCCTGCGCATAATAGAAATTCGCCGATGCATCCTCCGGCGCCAGCGCCAACGCACGATCCAACGCTTCGTGCGAATCCAGAAATCGGCGCTGCTTGCGCGCAAGAAAGCTGAGCGCATATTGCGTTTCGGCAACTTTGGGGTCGAGCGCGTAAGCGAGCTTGGCCTGCCGCGCGGCTTCGCTTTCGGACGCGCCATACTGTGACCAGCCGAGGGCGTGGACCATCGCCAAACGTGCGTGCGCCTGCGCGAAGTTCGGATCGAGGCTGGATCGCCTGTTCAAGCCAGCCGATCGCATCGCCCATGCGTTTGTAATCGCGGTGATTCAGCGCGTCAGTCGCTTGCAAGTACAGCTTGTAAGCATCGGTATTCGTGGTGCCGGCCTGCACCAAATGGGCTTTCTGATCGACGGTCAGGACCGCTTTTAGCTGGTCTGTGATGGCGAGAGCGATGTTGTCCTGCAGAGTGAAGACATCGCTCAGGTCGCCGTCGTAATCGTGCGACCACAGGTGCGTGTCGTCGGACACCTGGATCAACTGCGCGGTAATCCGCACCCTATCCCCCTGCTTGCGCACCGAACCTTCGAGGATGTTGGCGACACCAAGAGCGCTGCCGATCGTGCGCAGGCTTTCGTTGCGTCCCTTGAAGTAGAAAGACGACGTACGGCCCGTGACTTTCAAATCCTTCACCTGTGCGAGCGCGTTGAGGATCTCCTCGGACATGCCATCGGAGAAATAGCCCTGATCGTGAGCCGGGCTCATGTCGACGAACGGAAGGACGGCGATGGACTTGTCAGGTATCGCTATCGGCGGAGTAGCTACAAGTTTCGTGCTGTCTGCCGCGGCCGCGTTCTCCGGCACTTGCGACATCCGCCACAACAATCCGCCACCGATCGCGAGCAGCAGTGCGAGAATCAGCAGTTCCGTGCCGGTGACGCGCTGCGCGCCACGTTCGCCATGAAACCAGGCCAGCACGACGACGACGAAAAAGCCGACCGCGAGCACGACGATCAGTCCGCGTTCTATCCATTCCGGCCAACCGAAACGCTGCGCGACGATGTCGACGATTTGCAGCAACGCGAACGCGGCGGCAACGTAGGCCAACGCCCACTGCACGAGCTTGCGTTCTTTGAGTCGCCCGAAAAATCCGTCCACCCGTCAGCCCCCCGACAACACAAGGAGTCTATCCAAAGGCGGACCGCGAGCGATAGCGCAGTGCAAGCGTGCTACTTACCCTGACGTAGCAGGTATCGACCCCAAGCGGACGTTCCGGACCGTCGTCAACTCGTTCTTTCAATGGACCTGCGCTGTTAACCAGCCGCCAGTAAATCCAGAACGTTCAAGTCCTGCCCGGACGTAAGGGTTCGTGCGCATCACGCGCCACACGAACTCGCTTCGGTAATTTTCTATCATTCCCAAAATCGGCCCTTGATCGATGCCGATGTAGACTGAATCAACCCACCCGACATCTGGAACTATTCTTCCAGTTCGGATTGGTCGATCACTGAACGGAAAGCTGGGATTGAAGGCGTCAACGAAGCCGTATTTCGTGTAGACGGCATCTCCGTATCGATGCGTAAGTGATCGGACAAGTGGAATCACGATATCGGGGGCAAACGCAATTGACGACACACCGGCGGTCGGTGCAATGGTGCCATCGTCAACTGAGTACTTTAGTCCTGCCCCGCGTGCGATGTATCCGTAGAATGTCTTTGGGTCATTGATGTAGCGGTCAACCTCTCCCGGCGGCGTGGCTCCGCGCGGTCCGTTACATGCAGTTAGCCCCCACACATCCGCGCCGTAATCTTTCCAGTTCAGCGGATTGTGAATCGCATACTCCCGCTGGGAAATTGTCGCGCGTTGACTATTCGTAAAGTAGTCCAATCCGTGCTGACGCATGTATTGGTCTTGGATACCGCGAAGGTCATACCAGACATGGGTGTATTGATGCCAAAAAAGCGGGCCGCCGCCCAAATGTTCCTGCCCTTGAAACTCACCCCACGTAATGTCGTACGACTTCGTCCATTCGGTCCAAGATTCGGCAGGCAACGGGTGGGTCGGCGAACCTGACGCCACCAAGTAAAGAGTAAGAGCTTCGCTGTATCCGCGATAAAAGTTGTGGTCATAGCTGTGCTCAGGAGTCCACCCGCCTTCGACGAGGAGCGTGCCGTTCGCAAACCATTTCCAATCGACATTGCGGTACAGTTGATCGGCGAGCTTTCGAATAGTGCGCTCGTCAGGCGTGTCCTTATCGAAGTAGGACATGCTAAAGAGCACTCCCGCCATCAGTTCAGAGGTATCCAACGAGGACAGCTCGATGTCGGATCGGCTAGCGAAACGTTGGCCGTTATCCATGTCGAGGAAGTGGTAGAAAAAACCATGGAAGCCCGAAGCGCTGGCCTCGTCACCTTGCTTCGCCGATGCTAGGAATTTTAAGGTGGCCAAGGTTCGTTGAATGGCATCCTTACGCTTCATCCACCCGCGTTCAACGCCAATTCCATAGCTCGTCAGCGCAAAGCCCGTTGCCGCAATGGATGCGAAATAGTCGCCGCTGTTGTCCTTCGGCCAGTGGTCTGCAGCCAACCCATTCTTCGTGCTTGAACTGTCTCGAAAATAGTCGAACGTCCTGTGCTCGACATCGTCGAGCAACTGGCGATCTCTGACTGAAAGACTGTTCCATGCGGACGTCGTCGAGAAGCGGTTCGCACGCGCAGTTGTCGAAACGGCAAACAAAAGCGCGGCGATAACGACCGTCTTCGCCGCTGATTGGATAAAGTGCATGTGACACGCCCGACGTTTAGTGTTGTCGCAATGTAAACGCTTACAGAGCAGAGCGGAACAGCCGTGTCACTTTGGCATTCAAAGCTACAAAGCATTGAACATCCGCGCAGCCGATAGCCCTTTTGCGAAGAACACTCAGCGAAGAAGGTACGTGCCGACCAACACTACTCGCTAAGACAACGACGGCGCTGAGCTGGAAGTGTCCGACTTCGACAGCAATCATGATCGGCAAGTGATTTAATTTCTGCGACTTTGTACCTCATGCCACGTTGAACCGCGCGCGGGCGGACGGCTGCTATCAGTGCCTGACAAACCGATAGGCGAAGCGATCGGTCTTGCCCTTGATCGAAGGATCGAACACTTTGGTGGAGTGCGGATCGTCCTTGTTCGCCAGCACGGTACTTTCGGCGTCCAGCACAAATCCCGCCGTTACCACTTCCTCGCGAACAGCTGCAGGGTCGATCCGATGCAGCGATTCGGCGCCATGTGCGCCCGTCCCGGTGGCGGCAATGTGGTCAACGATGACGTAGAACCCACCCGGCTTGAGCCGCTCATAAACGGCTCGATTGAAGGCAGCCGGAGTTGCGCCTCTCGTTTGGAGAAGGGTGGTATGGAGATCGTGGTAGAACAGGTGCAGCCACACGACATCGAACGATTGCGAGTTCCCCGGCAGCGCCACCAAGTCCGCCGAGGCGACCTCCACATTCTCTCGTCCCGGCTCCTTGGCCAGCGCCCGCATCTGGCCGACGGGATCGCTCTTGAAGTGGGCGAGCTCGGCCGGCACGAAACTGTAAACGCGCCCCTTGGGTCCGACGACGTCGGAAAACACGCGTGTCCAATCGCCACCGCCCGGCCACACATCCATCACAGTCGAGCCCGCATGAACTTGTGCGAATTGACGTATCTCAACAAGCTTAGAAGAGTCGTACATAGAAACCTCCGGTATCAGATGGCCGAGAAGCCGCCGTCGACAGACAACTCCACTCCATTCACGAAGCTCGAATCGTCCGAAGCAAGAAACAGCGCGGCCGCCGCAATTTCCTCGGGACGACCCATCTTTCCGCGCGGGATCAGCGATTCGAACATTTGCTTCGCTTCTTCGGTGAGAACTTGATCCTGCATCGGCGTGGCGATCGGCCCAGGATGCAGCACGTTCACCCGGATATTCCTACCCTTCAGTTCGTTGAGCCACCCGCGTGCGAACGCGTGCAGCGTCGCCTTGCTCGCCGCATACACGCTGTAACCCGGAAAACCTTTGATCGAAGCAACCGACCCGGTCATGAAGATCGATCCGCCATCGTTGAACAGCGGCAACGCCTTCTGAACCGTAAACAGCGTGCCGCGCGCATTCAGGCCGAAGGTCGCGTCGAAATGCTGCTCGGTAATCTCGCCCAGCGGGACCGATTCGCCCGTGCCGGCGCTCGCGTAAAGGATATCGATCTTGCCCTTTTCCCGCTTGACCGTATCGAACAAGCGATCGAGGTCGTCGAGATTGGCCGCGTCGCCGCGCACGCCGGTCACGTTGCGGCCAATCAGCTTGACGGCCTGATCGAGTGACTCTTGTTTCCGGCCCGTGATGAAAACGTAGGCGCCTTCTTCAACGAACCTTTTGGCGCTCGCCAGCGCCATGCCGCTCGAGCCACCGGTGACAACTGCAACCTTACCTTCAAGCTTTCCCATGACTTTTCCTTTGGTCTTTCGGGGACGCCCCCGGGAACCTAAACATTGGTCCGCCGCGTCAGCAGCTAAGTGCGGAAGCGTGCACATCGGTGGTGCAAAATCGATCCGGCTTGACGACTGATGCTCGCCGCCACGTTCGCTGTCCGCCTGCTGCTGTACGATGCGCTGCTGTACGATGCGTTAGAGACAGATTTGGAACGGCGCGCCACGCGGTGCCGGATTGCACCATGATCGACTGGGACGACATCCGCTACTTTCTTGCCGTAGCGCGCGGAGGCTCAGTCCGGGCCGCCGGCGAGGGCCTCGGTGTTTATCACTCGACCGTGCTGCGACGCATCGCACAGCTCGAGAAACGCCTCGGGGCGCGCATGTTCGAAAAGTTACCGTCGGGCTACCGCCTGACGGCTGCGGGCGAGGAGGTCCTCGAACTCGCGCACCAGATGGAAGCGTCGTCGCACCAGCTGGAGACGCGCGTCTTCGGGCGCGACCAGAGCGTGCGCGGCCTTCTGCGGGTGACGCTGGCGCCACCTCTTGCGACACACCTGCTCATGCCCGACTTCGCCGAGTTCGCGCGTCTGCATCCGGATATCGAGATGGAAATCTTGTCGTCCGGAGAGCTCGCCAACCTGACCAATCGCGAGGCCGACGTGGCGATCCGCGTGGTCTACGATCGCAAAACCCTGCCGCTCAATCTCAACGGCCTGAAGGGACCAGAGCTGTTCGGCGGCGTATATATGTCTCGCGATCGGCTCGCCGCATGGCGTGCCGGCGCGCCGGATGCCGTCCGTTGGATCGTCATCAGCATGCATGGAATTCCGGATTGGGCCAGCGAGGGTGAGGTTCGTACCACCGGCGTTCCATTCAGAACCACGGACGCCGAGGCGCAGATCGTTGCTGTACGGCAAGGACTCGGCATCACGACACTCCCGTGCTTCGTCGGAGATGCCGACCCGTTGCTGGTGAGGGTGCCGGGCACCGACCTGCATATGTTTGGAACGCTGTGGCTTCTCACCCAGGGGGAGACACGCAAGACGAAACGCGTGCGGCTTTTCACGGAGTTCGTGTCGCGTCAGCTCGCCGCGCACGCTCCACTTCTCGCGGGGCTGTCCATATCGCGCGACTGACGCCCGGCAGGTGCACCTAGAAACGGCGCGGTGCTGTTTGGCGCGGGAGGTCGAGCGGCTCCCTCGTCCCGGCGAGATGGGCGATTTTTTTCGCGCGGTGGCATTCGAGCGCGCCTGATTTTTTAGACGGCGAGCGTCTCAGATCTGTATCCCGGGGAGGACCGTTGCCCGGTCCGTTAGTCGCACGTATAGTCCGCCTTACGGGGATATCTCGTTCGGCACGAGGCGCGTCGATCCCTTCGACGCAGCGGTTCCTACCTGTGGCGCGATTGCTCATCCGGGTTCCGAACCAGTGCCGCGATCGCGCGTGCGATTGACGTATTCCGTGATGACTGAAGAATGCCCGATGCCATTCGTTGACGATAGTTTGGGGAGATGCACAGCGATGCGACTGAATTCGATTCATTGGACGCAGGTCGCCGCACGCCTGCTGCTGGCGTTGCTCGCGGCGCTGCCGGCCATCGGTATGACGGCCGATCGCGACGACGATCACGACAGCGACGACGCGACCTTGCGCCGTCAGGCGATGTACGAGTGGTACACCGACGACTACAGCCATCACGGCGAGCCCGGTTTTGCCAATCACAAACCGATGTATTTCGCGCCGGAATACGCACGCTTCCTCAACGGCGTCGCACGCCAGGAGCGCCAACGCTATGCGCCGCTGATGCCCGGCTCGAAGACCGCCGTGAGCTCGGCGAACGGCGTACTGACTAGGAGCTGGACCAACATCGGTCCCGATCGCGCGAACTTTGCGCAGAACGGCGGTACGCTCGATGTGACCGACAGCGGCCGCGCCAACGTGATCCTCACCGATCCGAACGACGCCAACGTCATCTATATCGCGTTCTCGGGCGGCGGTGTGTGGAAGTCCACCGACGGCGGCACCAACTGGACGCCCAAAACCGAAACCTTGGGCTCGCTCTCGGTCGGCACGCTGGAAATGGATCCGACCAACTCCAACACGTTGTATCTCGGGCTCGGCGATCCGTTCGACGGCACCGGCATCGGCCTCGTCAAATCCACCGACGGCGGCGATACCTGGAGCGATGTCGTTTACCTCGGCGATTCGAGCATCATCACCGACATCGAAGTGGCGCGTTCGAACACGCAGATCGTGCTGGCGTCTACCGACAGCGGCCTGTACCGCTCGACCGACGGCGGCGCGACGTTCAACAAGGTAACGATCAACACCGGACAAGCGAGCGATCCCTACGTCTGGACGTTGACCTGGGGCGGCGGCAATGTCTTCGTTGTCGGCCTCGAGGCGGCCTACGCCAATTTCGGGACCGGCACTTCCACGCTCGGCCAGATCTGGCGTTCGACCGACAACGGCGCGACCTGGACGCAGTCCACCGGCGTGACCAACCTCAACGGTGCAACCGACAATGGTGTCGGCCGTCTTTATATCGCCGCGGCGCCGTCCAATCGCAGCGTCATGTACGCCGAGGCGGCGAACAAGAACGAGGGCATAAGTGGGACCGATTTCGCCGACATCTTCAAGTCCACCGACAACGGCGTGACCTGGACCGGCATGGGTAAGACCGCTGTGAACGGCGCCACCTATAAGTCGTACACCACGACCAATACCGAGTCGAAAAACCTCAGCACGCTTCTGAACGGCCAAGGCTGGTACAACGAACTCGTCGTTGTCGATCCGTCGAATTCGGATGTCGCGTATTTCGGCGGCGCGCTGCTCCTGATCCGCACCAACGACGGCGGCACCACGTTCAAGCAGGTCAGCAATTGGCTCGCGCAATTCAGTCTGCCGTACGTGCACGCCGACTTCCACGGCGGCACGATCAGCAGCAGCGGCGCGCTGTACGTCGGCACGGACGGCGGCATCTTCCGTTCCACCGACGCGTCCACGACGGCCGCCGCGAACACCGTCCCGACATTTACCGATACGTTGAACAAGGGCATCTTCTCGCATCTCGTCTATCAGGTCGGATCGACCACGACTGCGAGCAACGCGGTCATCATCGGCCTGCAGGACGACGGTACGCGCGTGCGCGTCGGAGGCACATCGACGTTCAACCAGATCATCGGCGGCGACGGCTTCGGCTGCGACATCAACCAAGCCGATCCCACCAAGATGCTCGGCAGCCTTTATTACGATCGCATCGAGCGCAGCACGAACAGCGGCACGAGCTTCGCGTCGGCGTGCAGCGGCATCACCGAATGCAACAATTCCGGCACCGCGCCATTCATAACCGTGCTCTCGCGCTGGGCCGGCGACGCCACCGGCAACACGCTGTACACCTTCAGCAACGCGAAGGTTTACAAGACGACGAACTACGCCACGGCGTGGACCGCACTTCCGACCACGGGACTGGCGAGCGGTCTTATCATCCGCAATGTCGGTTCGGCGAAGTCCAGCGCCACCACCGTCGGTGTTGTCGCCAACTCCGGCCGCGCTTACCTCACCACCAACGGAACGAGCTGGACCCAGATCGGCAGTACCGCATTGCTGCCGGGAAACGGCCTGAGTCTTTCGTCGATCGCATTCGACCCGACCAATGCGAACATCATCTACATCGCGTCGGTCGCGCCGAGCATGACGTCCAATCATCTGTGGCGCTCGATCGATTCGGGCGCGAGCTGGGCTGCGATCGACAGTGGCGCAGCAGGCTTTCCCCACGGCGTGCCGGTCAACGCGATTTTCGTCGATCCGGTCACGCCGACGACGATATACGCCGCCACCCATCTGGGCGTGTATACGTCCGTCGACAGCGGCACCACCTGGACGCGCTACGGCAGCGGCATGCCGCTCGTGAACGTGACCGACCTGTACATCGCATCCGACGCCAGCCTGATCCGCGCGGGCACGTTCGGCCGCTCGGTGTGGGAGCTCGGAGCCCCAGTCCCGACCACCTTCACCGTCGGCGGCACGATCGGCAGCCTCACGGGTTCGGTCTCGCTGAAACTCGATGGAACAACGCCGTCATCGACGCAGACGCAGGCGTTCTCCTCCAACGGCCCCTTCACGTTCGGGACCGCGCTCGCGACGGGCTCGGACTGGACTGTGAGCGTCGCGACGCAGCCGACAGGCCAGACGTGCAGTGTCACGAACGGCTCGGGTACGAACCTTTCGGCGAACGTGACGAACGTGCAGGTCAACTGCGTGACGCAGCAATTCACGCTCACCTACCTCGCCGGCGCGAACGGCACGATATCGGGCACCACGCCGCAAACCGTGAACTTCGGTGCGGACGCAACGGCCGTGACCGCGGTCGCGAACAACGGATATCACTTCGTGCAGTGGAGCGACAGTTCGACGGCGAACCCGCGCACCGACACCGACGTGACCGCGGACATCACGGTCACGGCGACCTTCGCAGCCAATACGGCGACGCAACTCGTGTTCACCGCGCAACCCTCGACGATCGTCGAAGGCGGCACGACGAACGCCACGGTCAGCGTCGAGGATGCGGTCGGCGACGTCGTGGCGACCGACAACACGACGCAGATCACGCTGAGCGTGAACGCGTGCGGCTCGACGACGCTCGGCACGGCGACTGTCA
Organism: uncultured Gammaproteobacteria bacterium; assembly: GCA_963708785.1. GTDB lineage: Bacteria > Pseudomonadota > Gammaproteobacteria > Xanthomonadales > Rhodanobacteraceae > Rudaea. The sequence continues at coordinate 43,909 of CAVPTJ010000006.1, read as the reverse complement.
CGAACGGCGTCGCGCAGTTCACGAACCTGCAGTTCCTGAAAGTGCAGACCGGATTGAAACTGCACGCGACATCGGCTCCGGCGCTTACGGCGGCGGACAGCAACGCGTTCGACGTGCAGACTGACGGCGATAAACTCTTCGCCGACGGCTTCGACGGTTGCGTCCCCTGATGTAGCGTCTACATTGGCCGCCCGAGAGTTCGGGCATCGTAGAAATCCCGTGGCGAACCCGCGGGATTTTTTTCACGCAGCTAGCTGATCCACGACCGACCGTTCCGCAAGATTCCGACATTCAGTAGCGGGCGTTCCGCGCGATGAGTAATGGCCGTTTTCGATCGTAGTGTATTGGTTGTGGAGCAAGCGCGCGTGGGAAGCGAGCCGAGTTCCATCGCACAGGGGCGCTGATGTCGCGAGAAGCCGCCCTGGAACTCTAGGTGCAATACGGGTTGCAGCGGCTGCGCAACTTTTGCCGACAAATTTTGCAGCACTCTGCAACCCGGACCCTTCGAGTTCGTTAGATGCTCGACCCCAAAATTCCATTCGGCGCCTTGTGTCCACGTGGTGCTCGCGCTTCTGCTCGCGACGTCCTTCGCCATAGCTCGCGTCCGGCATGGCGCTTGCTCCAGCAGAGCGCTTCATCTTGATCACGAGTTTCACGCATGCGTTTCGTCTCAACCGCAGCTTTGCTCACGATCGTTCTTCTCACCGAAGCCAGCCGCGCGTACGCGACAGAATCTGATCGAACGTCATTGGCCGCTGCATCCTGGGGTGGCGATGACGTTTCCCACGCATCGGCAGATGCGCAGACCACAGCGGAAAACCTCATCTCGTTCGACTATCTGAAGTTAGTCTGGGCGGACACGACTGAGACGGTGACAGAACCGCTGAGATGGAACGGCGAGGATTGGCGCAAATTCGGCCTCGCCACCGGCGGCCTGGTTGTCATCGGCGCATTCGCTGATGAATCAATACGTAACACGGCACAACGCCATCGGACCTCAGGCGAAGACAACTTTTTCCGTCAAGTCCAAAAATTTGGGACCAAGCAGTATGGATTGCCGGTACTCGCTGGGTTCTACGCGTACGGCAAGATCGGAGACGATTACAATGCACAGACGACTGCTCTGGATGGTCTCTCGGCGAGCGTGATAACCGCACTCGTCACGTCGACGATCAAGGGTGTTGTCGGCCGCGCTCGCCCAAATACGGGGCTTGGCTCCGGTCACTTCAGCCCATTCCAGGGCGACTATTCATTCCCATCCGGACATGCAACGGGCGCTTTCACGTTTGCCTCTGTCATTGCCGCGCACTACGACTCGCCGTGGGTGGACGCGACCGCTTACGGAATCGCCAGTCTGGTCGGTGTGGCGCGCATTGAACAAAACGCACACTGGACCAGCGACGTCATCGCCGGCGGCCTGATCGGTGGATTGATTGGCCACCATTTGGTCGAATTCAATCGAGAAGTGCGTGCGCGAGGCATAAGCTTCGCACCCACGGTTGGCGTCGATGGAAATGAACTCACGTTCACGTGGGATTTCTGAACGGAACAGACCAACCTACTGTCGCGCTTTGACGTGAAGCGCATCGCAAGACTTATGACCACAACTTCTTTAGAACGTCATCCAAGAGAACAGCGGGCTCTTGGTTGGATAACCGATGCGCGTGAAGTCCCGGAAATGGTTGGCGTGCACATTTACAATCGCTTTACTACCGTTTTTAAGCGTCGCCTAAGGTTAGTCGACTAACCTCGAATCGCGATCGAACCGCTGAGAATTCATCCCTGAAGCGTTGAACGGAAGCCGGCTTCCACGGCGAATCTTGCCGCGCCGTGTTGACGGATGAATCGACGCGACGTATCGCACCATGCTTCATCCGCATAATCGCGCTGACCCCTGCTCCACCACAGCGCGTGTGATCACGCCCACAAATCGAAAGGAGATCTCTCGTGAAAACCGCAGTTCTAGGCGTCGCCGCGAGCATGCTGGCCGTCACGTGTACGGCCGCACCCAGTCCAGAATCGTGGCGTGAAGTCTCACGCCATATCCTCGGCGGTGCCGGCGGATGGGATCTTCTCGCCGTCGATGCGCAGTCGCGCCGTGTTTTCATCACGCGAGGCGACCATCTGATGATTGCCGACGTCGACAGCGGAAAAATGCTCGGTGACATTCCCGGACTTCATCGCGCGCACGGTGTAGCGCTGGTTCCAAAGTTGAATGTCGGTTTCGTGAGCAGCGGGCAGGACGATAAGGTCGTCGCTTTCGACCTAACCACGCTTCAGACCATAAAAACTATCGCGACCGGCAGCAATCCCGACGCGATGCTGTACGACAGCGCGAGCGGCCATGTGATCGCTTTCAACGGCAAATCCAACAACGCAACGGTGATCGATCCGGCCGAAAAGGAAGCGGTCGGTACCATCGCGCTTCCCGGCAAACCGGAACTCGCGGTGAGCGACGGCCGCGGTCACGTCTTCGTCAATCTTGAAGACAAAGGTGCGCTCGCGGTCATCGACTCGAAATCCAATTCTGTCCTGTCTACCTGGGAACTGACCGATTGCGAAGACCCATCGGGTCTCGCCATCGACGCAAAAAACGAACGCCTGTTCTCGGCGTGCGCGAACAAGCATTTAGCCGTGACCGACGCAAGGAACGGCAAGTCGGTCGCAACGCTGCCTATCGGAGCTGGACCTGATGGGGCGGCATTCGATCCCGCGTCGGGTAACGCGTTCACGTCGAACAGCGACGGTACGCTGACCATCGTCCACGAAGACGATGCCAATCACTTTCATGTGCTGGCCAACCTCGCCACGCCGGCACGCGCGCGCACGATCACGCTTGACGAAAAGACTCATCACGTCGTGCTGCCGATTGCAGAGTTCGGACCGGCGCCCGCCGCAAGTGCGCAAGATCCGCATCCGCATCCCGTCATGAAATCCGAATCGTTCGGCTTCGTCGTTGTCGGTCGCTCATGAGTCAGCGCGGTTGGCTGGGCGGTGAGGAATGGCATCCGCTCGCCGATGACGGTCCCGGTTTCGATCACATCGAAAGCAACGCGCGTTACAACCGGTATTCCTCGCTGTTACTGACATTTTGAGAAAGGAAAACTTCGTGAACGCCAAAACGACCGACTCGTTTTACAGCAAGGTTCCTGCGATCACCCTCACTTTCTGGATCATCAAGATCGCCGCCACGACATTGGGTGAGACCGGCGGCGATACCGTGACGATGACGCTCGGTCTCGGCTATCTGATCGGCTCGCTCATTTTCTTTGCCGCGTTGGCGCTTTTCGTCGCCATCCAGATCCGCGCGCGCGGTTTTCATCCATTTCTGTATTGGGCCACGATCGTGGCTTCGACCACCGCCGGCACGGCACTCGCCGATTTCGCGGATCGCTCGCTCGGAATCGGCTATCTCGGCGGCTCGCTTCTCTTGCTCACTTGCGTGATCGCGTCGTTGGGAACCTGGTACGCGACCGAACGCTCGATTTCGGTGAGCGACATCAAATCGCCGCGTGCCGAAATTTTCTACTGGCTAACGGTGACGTTCTCGCAGACCTTGGGTACGGCGCTTGGCGACTGGATCGCGGATGACAGCGGACTGGGCTTCGGCGGCGGTGCTCTCGTTTTCCTCGGTGCGCTGGCCGTCGTCTTCGTCCTTTATCTCACCACTCGTGTTTCGCGCGTCGCGCTGTTCTGGCTTGCCTTTATCCTCACCCGTCCGCTTGGTGCAACCGTCGGTGACTTCTTCGACAAGCCGCACAATGAGGGCGGTTTGGACATCAGCCGACCGTTGCTATCGCTCGGCTTGCTTGTCTTCATCGTCGCCTGCGTATGGCTCTTGCCACAGCGGCCGGCCGGTGCACCTGCCGAGCAACGGAATTGACCGCACGCCTTGCAGCCTGATGCGCCAACATCTCGTGCGGTCCAACTACGACTCCACGTTCGCTTCGAGCCGCCATCCGGCCGCAGCGATGCGGGACCAGGCCTCGATCACCGACTCCACCGCAATATCCGAAACAGCGCCGTGATCCAGACCGCCGAGTTCGAAGATCGGCGCGCCGACCGCGCTACGTCGACTCCACATGGCCGCGGATTCCATACCGTAAAGCACAACCAGCGGAGCGCCTAGCGCGGCGGCGATGTGCGCGGGCCCGCTGTCGACGGAAATCATGCTGTGTGCGATTTGTGTCAGCGCCATCAACCGGCGCAACGGCAAGTCGTGCGCCGCGACCGAAACTCGCGCGCTGCGAACGTGCCCACGGATGGATGCGAGCAGCCGTGCTTCGTCGGGCGAACCGCAGAGCAAAACGTGACACTCCGGAAGACTTCGCAGCACGTGCTGCGCCACTGCCGCCCAGTGGCCGGAGGGCCACGCCTTCGTGTCGACCTGACGAGAGTGGAATCGCCGCATCGTCCGTCGATTGCCGGGTTGGAGCAATACGATGGGTCGCCCCGCGATGTCCCGCTGGCCGAGCCAGCGTTCCACATCGAGCTGGTCGTCCGCGGTCAGCGATAGGCGCGGCGCACGCCATTCGTGCTTGGGATCGATGGCCGGTGTGCTTCGAAAAGCGGATGGCGTGAGCGCTCCGAACTCATTCAGGCGATCGGCCCAGTGCGGAGATCGGGAAGGGTGATCGGCCAGAAACACGCTGCGATCCCGTGTCACGCCTGCGCGTTTTAGAAGCCATCGCGCGCGGCTCACCTGTTTTGGTGAATCGTCGGAAACATAGAACGGTCCATGGCACGTACTCAGATGGCTCGCGAGCGCCCAGTGCTCGGGACTTGTCCACGCGGGTGCGTGACGCGTGCGCAATTGCTTGAGGAATCCGACATCCGCGTTGTCGCGGTAAATGTCCTTCGACCACGTGCCGGATGTTATGAGTCCGCAGGGCATGCCATAGCGGTGCCGCAGGTGATGCAGCAGAACCGATTGCAGCACCATGTCGCCCACGCGACCGAAGCGGATCACCCACGGTCGCATCAGAGATCGGGTATGACGACGCGCGCCGCGAGTGTTTCGGGACATGCCCCGCGTGCATCCAGGATGCAATCGCGAGCACCATATGGACCCCATTCGTCGGCATCAGTCACGCTGAAGATCGCGGTGACGGGACAATCCGCCGCGCACGCCAGGTGCATGACGCCGCAGTCAGCCGTGACCAGCACCGATAGCTCGCTCAGAACTGCCGCGAGCTGACGCACGTCGCTGGAGAAGTATGCGGGATAACGCGAACCCAGCATCGAACGCGCGAACGCAGGCACGATTTCGACGATCGCCATGTTCGGCGCGCGCCGTTCGAGGACTTCAGTGAACGCGAGCCACCACGCCGCCGGCAGCAACTTGGCGCCCGTTGCGTTGGCGAAAACCCCGATTATCGGCTGGCGCCCGCTGGTTCGACCGAGTACGGCATTCAGCGCCGCTCGCCCGGCAAGGTGTTCGCCAGGGCCGAGGTCGAGCGACAACGTCGGCATGCGATTGTCCAGCGCGATTCCGAGTGCGTCGCGGAGCAGCACCACCGGCTTGTGCGCCGTGTGTTTGACGTCGGGCATGCGAGCACTGACGTGCGTCAGACAGTGATCGAAAAGTTCTTTGCGATAGCCCAGTTTGTAGCGGCCGTGCGCCGCGGCGAGCCACAGACGATCGGTGCGCGAACGCGTACATGGATCGATAACGAGGTCGTATTTCGTTGCGCGAACGCGCTTCAACAGGTTTGCGTAACGCAGCGGATGAAACACGCCGTGCGCAGGCACCTCGAAAATCTGACGCACATTGCGATGCGCTCCAAAGATCTCGTTCGCGACCGGAGATCGCGTGACGATATCGATTTCGGCGCCAGGATAAATTTGCGCGAGTTCGCGTATCAGAGGTGTCGTACACAGTGTGTTGCCAAGGCTGTGGGTGACGCGGCAGACAAGAATACGGAAAATATTTTTGTGCGGCAGCGAACGGTCGCCTCTTTGCCGGGGTTGCTCGCTCTTTCGACTCCCGAAACCGAGTTCGGCGTCGCCGGCGACGAAATGTTCGACGAAATCGTTCATCGTTGTTCGCTTTGTTGTCGTGTTGTTTCACAAACATCCGACGCACGCCAGAAACGAACGTGTTCGGAAAGCAGAGATTGCTCGAATACCGGAGCCGCAGGGACGCGATACTTCTCGTAGATACTGAAAAGCTCGCCGGTCGGATTGGCCGAGCACCACCGACGCAGGTCCGCGTACTCGACTTGATGGACCGGATAGATCACGCGTCCGGCAAACGTCAGCATGCCATCGCCGGACCCGATGCTTGCGATTGGCTTGGCGCTGTCTTGCGCTTCGCGAATTCGGCGGCCGGCAGCTTCAAGATCCAGACGCGCGGCTATCAGCTGCGAGGTTGCTATCAGACAGACGACGCCTGCCGCGATACTGGCGAATGCCGTGCAACGAATCGAGCGATGCCACGCCGGAAACATTGCCAGCGATCCGCCGATCAGTCCCACCAGCACCGGACAACCCACGCGAACGCCGAAGCTCGCTCTGCGTAACGCATCTATCGCGTCGTTCGATCCGAACCATTCATTCGCTGCTTCCGAAAAGGGCAGATTTGCGCAAGCGAAGAAACACAACGCGAACACAAGCACGGCCCAACCGAATGCGCGGCTATTGATGCTGACGCTTTTGAGTTCCAGCAGACGCGCGCATGCCAATGCCGCGCCCGGTAGCAGTGGGAACAGGTAGTGAGCCTGCTTGCCGCTGATCGCGCAGAACACCGCGAACGTCGGTACAAACCAGGTCAGTGCAAACCGTACGAGTGGTTCAGCGACCAGTGCGCGCCACCCTGCGTTGAACGATGCGCGCACGCTGATGGTCCACGGCAGGAACATCAACGGCAGTACGGCGAAATACCACCACGTCGGACGAGCATGCGCGAAACTGTTGGCGAGACGTCCGACGGTTTGCCCCAGGAAGATCGCGTGCGCATATTCGCTTCCGCCGCGCAACGCGGCGGGAACAGCCCAACACAGCGCGATCGACGCCGCTCCCAGCAGGCCCAATGCACTGTCGCGGTACCATCGAGAGCGATCGCGTCGCGCGGTCTGGCTCCACAAAGGTCCGAGCAGCAGGACGAACACACCGTCCAGCAGCGCGACCGGACCTTTCGCGAGAACGCCCAAGCCCAGACCGATCGCAATCATCGCGATGCCCCAACGGCGGAAATTCATATGCAGGTCGACGACGCCGTGGAGGGCGACGAGCAGGCACGCGGTCAAGAGCACGTCGAACATGATGGCTTCGGCGAAGACCACCGTGTAGAGCATCCCGCAGAAGATAAGGCCAACGTGGTCTGCAAGTTGGACACTACCGCCCAACCGCCGCGCCAGGCGCTGTAGCATCCAGAGGCACGCGGAGGAAACCAGCAGCATCTCGACGCGCACGAGCCACACGGATGGTTTTACGAACAGCCATCCGAGATTGATGAGCCAGAACAACAACGGACCTTTATCGGCGTAAGGCACGCCGTTGAGATGCAGGACAAGATAGTCCTGCCGCACATAGATTTCCCACGCGACGGCGAGATAACGCGTTTCATCGATAGGCATCGCCGGTAGAAGGAACGCCGCTGGAAGCAGAAGCAAAAACCAGTGCAGGCGCCAGTCGGCCAGACGGTTTTTGAGCAGGGTCCAACGGTGCGCCCGCTCATACGTGTTGTCGAACACGAACGCGTTCATTTCATCGCCTGATTGACGCGCCGAAGCAGACCGTTGATGGAGGCGACCACCGGCACCAGTTCGTTGGGAACGTCGTCGCCGATGGGTTCGACATGGTGGGGGCGCCATGCGGCGATCTGCTCGGCAACTCCGTTGAGCGAGCGAACGCTGAGACCGACCGCACGCCGCATCAGCAGCGCAATCAGCGGCACTGCGAGCAACGACGATAGCGCCGTCGCCAGCAGCGCGCGGTCGGTCTCGACCAAGCCCTCTGCACTTTCCCCGACCCGCACCCAGCGACCGTTGTCGCTCAACAATGTATACATCCGCCACGGCTCGCCAGCTACGGACAGCCGCGACAACCCAGCGGGAGCGGCATCGAGCGGCAGCGAGCGCAGCGCGTCGGACGCCACGATCAACACGTTGCCGTGGTTCCAGATCTGCAAACCTATTTGTGAAGCCGTTCCGCGCGATCGCACGATGCGCAACGCTTCGGCAGCTCCCCGCTTCACGGCGTCGTCGCTCTGCACAAGTTCCGCCAGCGCACCGATGATCCGCGCGTTCTCGGCCAACTGCGCATCGGCGATGCGATTGATCTGGAAGCGATCGAGTGCATAGCCAAGCAATGCGAACAGCAGGAAGAATCCGCCGACGATCACATAGACGATGCGTCCGGCGCGCGCATTCAAGGAGTCGGTCATGCTCGATGCCCAGCCAAACCTCGTCACGATGACCGCGCGCGTTTGTCGAGGGCCATGACGGCGAACGGCCGCATGTGTTCGGCGCGCCGCCTCAAGCGGCGATCGACCAGGTCGGGCAGGAACGAATTCAGGCGGATGAGCAAACGTTCCCGCCAGCCGAAGTAGCTCGTGTCGCTGTCCGATTCGATGGCTCGAATCACCTGCGCGGCGACCGCCTGCGGTTCATCCTGATGGACTTTCAGTGCGTACGCCATGCGCACCACTTCCAGCCGGTTGAATGCGGTGCGTGTATATCGCGGAGCGACGTATGTCACCCCGACACCGGTTCCGGCAAGCTCGCGTCGGAGCGCTTCAGAGAATCCGCGCAGCGCGAACTTGCTCGCCGAATACGACACGAAGCACGGCATGCCGATGGAACCGGCGATCGAACCGATGTTGACGACGCGTCCGGTTCCGCGTTGAACCATCTGTGGTACGAAAGCGCGAGCCAGCGCGATAGGCACCGTCGCGTTGACCGCGAACATGGCCCCCACGTCGTCGGATTGTTCCTTCGCGAAAAAGCCGAAGCGCTGAACTCCGGCGCAGTTGATGAGCACGTCCACGCGCGGAGCGCGCTCGATGATGGTGTCGAGCAGCCCTTGCAGTTGCTTCGGGTCCGCGACATCGGCCGCGATCGGAATAAGATCACTGCGATTGTTGCGTAGTCGGTCGCACAACAAGTCGAGTCGCGTGCGTTGCCGACCAACCGCGATGATCGATGCGCCGCGACTCGCCAGTTCACTCGCGATGGCTCCGCCAATACCACCGCTGGCGCCCGTGAGGAGCACCACCTTGCCGGAAAGAATCATTGGCACGCGCCCTGATAGATCGAACGCGCACACGCAACGCCTATGCCAAGCACAATCGCTGAGACGGCGCCTGCTTACGCGATGTGGAGGCGCTCAAGCGCAGCGTGAGCGGACTGTCGCGCGTCGGCCTGCAAAGTCTGTCTACGATTCTTGCAGCGGCGCGCAGTCGGCTGGTCGCTTCGGGCAGTTAGGCACGTCGCCGAAAGTCAGCATCACCACTATCTTCGGATCGCTCGTGCACGAAGACACATAGCCGATGCCGCCGCGCGTGGCGGCGACGAACAAGGTGACGGCACGTTCCGATTCGACCACGCGCGGCGGCAAGACGCCCTGAAAGTACATCTGTCGCCAGTAGTCTTCCATCGCATCCGGCGCCTCGCCGAGGACGCATCGCGAGAAGGCTTTTCGAAGCGAATTGCCCGCGGGCAGATTGACCGGCTGGATGCGGCCGCCGCCTTTCCAGAACGTCTGCTTACGCCGAAAGATCGAAGCTGCGTCATCGCGCGTCATCCGTTCTGGTTCGGCTTCGGTCGAAACGATCACGGCAAAGGGCTCGATGCCGTCCCGCGATTCCATCGGCGTAGCGGCGAAGAGAGCCAGCACGATGAGCCACTCGCCCATCATTGTCAGAGCAGCACGCTGATCGAGGACAACAAGCCGTCCGGCGCACCGATGCGATTGTTCCGGCTGCTGGCCCATTCGATTTTCAAGATCAATGACGGCGACAATTTGTAATTGAGGCCGGCGACGCGCAATTCCGTCGTATTCGGCTGTTGGGCGAGATGCAGATTTTCGTAGCGAACCACTGCATAGAGCTTCCGCGTCAGCGGTGCGACCGCTTGAACGTATCCACCCCACTCATCGTTCGGCTTGCCGGCGCTGGAACGCCGGTAGTCGGCTTCGGCGCTGATTTCCCATCGATTGCGCGTCCAAAAAAAATCGGCGCCGATGAGGTTGTTGTGCGACGGCTTGAAATCGTCCTGCGTGAACGAGACGTAGGAAAACCCGAACTGCGTGCCGTACAGCGAATTGACGACGATATGCGTGCCGAGCGCTTCGCGGAATGGATCGAGTGCGGGATTGGGACGAATCTCGTTGCCCGTGGACTCGTAAAACGAATAGTCGATACCGCGCCCGAAGTTCGCCAAAGAGCCCGACACCATAACGCCGGACATGTTTGTCGGAAACAGGTACTGGGTCGCCAACGGTCGGGATGTCGTCCACACGAGGGGCGTGGCGTGAATCAGATTCCAGCGCCCGATGGGCGTCAGGAACTTGCCTGCCCGGACATTCGCGGAATCACTGAGCGCATACTCGACATACAAGCGCTCCAGCGACAGATAACCGTTCTCGCCCTTGGCGTACGCTTCTGTGTAGAGCAGGTTTTCGTATTCGAGCTCTGAAAAGAACTTCCAGCGTCCTTGGCCGTCCCACCACACGAATAAACTCAACGCGTCGAGGGCCAGCCGTGGCGGCGTATCCGGGTGGTTGTCCAGACTCGCCGTTGCGTAGCTTCCAACGTTGATGTCAGTGCCGGGAATCTTAAGTCCGCTGCCAAGCCGGTAGTCGGTGTCGTCGCTGCCCGACTCGTCGCCGGCCCACGCGGACAAAGAACAGGCCGCATAAAGAAGCGTGAGAATCGTGCAACGAAGCGCTTTCATCGCGCGCTCCCAGCGCGCTGACACCGGCCCGCTTCTGGCATACGCGTATAGTAGGAAATCGAGAACGCGAACAAACTCATTGAGTCACGCCGTGCCCATTCGCAAAACTCTGTTCATGGCGTTTCTCGGCGTCAGTCTGGTGTCGGCCATCCTTCTGGCAACCTTGGCGTTTGTCAATACGCGCATGACCTTGCGCGAGGCGATTGAACGCAACGCGCGCACCCAGGCGGAATCCATCGCCGCGCAAATCGACAAACTCATGTTCGAACGCGTGCAGAACGCCGCGGTGTGGAGCCGGCTCGATGTCATGCAAGACCTTCAGGTGCGCGATGTCGACAAGCGCCTGTCGTCTTTCCTGACGAGCGTTCACGACGGTTACCGGGGCGTCTATCTCTCGCTCTCGTGCGTGGCGCCAGACAATACGGTGTTGAGCAGCAGCGATGCCGAACTCATCGGCACGCAAGATGCGCGCGCGGCCGGCGCTTCGCCAACCAGTTTGCGCGCCGGCAGTAACGTCACGGTCGAAGTCCGAGAAGGAGGCAACTTGCCGGACGTGGAACTGCGTGTGCCGATCCCTTCGTCGTTCGCCGAAGGCGCGCTCGGCGAACTCCGTCTTCGTCTGGACTGGTCGGCCATTTACGATGTGCTCGATCAGGGCGGCGGTCCCAGCCAGGCGCTGGCGGTGCTCGATCGTGACGGCCGCCTCGTCGCGGCTTCCGCCGCGCTGCGCGAACGCGGGCTGCTTCTGAGCAAAGTCTTTGCCGAATGGACTCGCCTGGCCGGTACGGTCAGCGAGCAAGACGGCCGCGCGATGAACACCTCCGCGGTGATCGTCAGCGCGGCAGCGTCGAGCGGTTACGCGCAGATGGCGAGTCTCGGCTGGACCACGCTGGTCATTCAACCAGTCGACGAGGCCATGGCGCCCATCCATCGCATGGCCATCATCTTTGCCGCGTTGTTCCTCGTCATTGTTCCGGTAAGCCTGCTTGTCGCGGTACTGGTGAGTCGCGGCATCGCGCGTCCGATCGTGCGCCTGACCCGGTTCACGCGCAGCTACGCGCGTGACCGGAAGCAGTCCGCTCCCCCGTCGTCGGGCTCCACCGAGTTGCGCGAACTCGCCGGTGCGTTTGTCCAGCTAATCGAAGACATCGAGCGCTCCCAGCAAAACCTCGTGCGCGCATCGAAGCTCGCTGTGGTCGGCGAGATGTCGGCGATCATCGCACACGAAGTGCGAACGCCCCTCGGTATCCTGCGATCGTCCGCGCAGATGCTCGGGCGCGAAGCGACTATCAGCGTAGAAGGCCGCGAGCTGATCGGTTTTATCGAGAGCGAAACCGACCGTCTCAACCGCCTGGTGTCCACGATGCTCGACGTCTCGCGGCCGCGCGCCATGCTGTTCGCGGCGACGGACCTTCATCGCTTGATCCAGCAAGCCGTCGGCCTTCTCGCGGCGCAGATCCAGAAACACGGAGTAACCATCTCGTTCGACCTCGCAGCGACCGTGCCGCAAATCGAATGCGACGAGGAGCAAATCACGCAGGTGCTGCTCAATCTCATCGTTAATGCGCTTCAGGTGCTTCCGCGGGGGGGACGCATTGCCATCGCGACGCACGAAGACTTCAGTTCGATCACCGTCACGGTCGGCGATGACGGCCCCGGCATTCCGAGCGCTGAACGCGCGCGCGTGTTCGAGGCATTCTTCTTCAAGCGCGAAGGCGGCATCGGCTTGGGGTTGGCGATCGTGCAAGGCATTATTAACGCGCACCACGGTCAAATCGACGTTGGCGAGAGCCCGCTCGGTGGAGCACTTTTCCGCTTCCATCTTCCCAGACAACAATCCGAACATGGCCGGTAAATATATTCTCGTCGCGGACGACGAACCCAAGATGCGCCGGGTGCTGGAAATGATGCTTCAGCGCATGGGGCATCGCGTCTTGAGCGCAGGCAACGGCCGCGAAGCGCTCGAGATGTTTGCCGCCTCACCTGTCGATCTCGTCGTGGCCGATATGCGCATGCCCGAGCTCAACGGTCTGGAGCTTCTGCAGTCGCTGCGCGAGCAAAGCTCCTCCGTGCCGGTGATCGTCATCACCGCGCATGGCACGATCGAATCGGCCATCACGGCGATGAAGCACGGGGCTTTCGACTACCTGCTGCGTCCATTCGACATCGATGTGCTGGAGCTGACGGTCAACCGCGCCCTCGAAGGCACCGAAATCGCGCGGCACAACATGTTCCTGAAGGAAGAAGCGCAAAAAGGATGGGAAGGATTCATCGGCAATAGCCAGCCAATGCAAGCCGTCTATGACTTAATTAAAAAAGCCGCTCCCGCGCGCGCTTCGGTGCTCATCACCGGCGAAACGGGCACCGGCAAAGAGCTGGTCGCGCGCGCGATCCATAACGCGTCGCCGCGCAAGGATAAGTTGTTCGTCGCCATCAACTGTGCGGCGATCCCGACGGAGATGCTCGAAAGCGAGCTGTTTGGCTACGAGAAAGGTGCGTTCACCGGAGCGATCAAAGAGCGAATCGGCAAGTTTGAGATCGCCGACGGAGGCACGATCTTTCTCGATGAGTTGACCGAGATGCCAAGTTCGCTGCAGGCAAAATTATTGCGTACGCTTCAAGAGGGAAAAATCGAGCGCCTGGGGTCCAACCGGCAGATCGAACTCGACCTCCGCGTGGTTGCGGCGACCAATCGCGATCCACGCGGCGCCATACGCGACGCGCGCTTGCGCGAAGACCTTTTCTACCGGGTCAACGTCGTGTCCATTGACGTGCCTCCACTTCGTATGCGTCGTGACGACATTCCGTTGCTTGCGGAGCACTTCATCGAAAAGCACCGTGGTACACATCATCCCATTCGAATTTCGCCCGCCGCGTTGGAACGACTTATGAAGTACGACTGGCCTGGCAATGTTCGTGAGTTGGAGAACATGGTCGAGCGCGCGTTGATCGTCCGCTCGAGCGATGTGCTCGAGGAAAAGCACTTCTTGTTCGATCCGATCATGGCTATCCAATCCGATATCGAATACGCGCCGTCACCTTCACCACCGAGAACGCTTACCGCCGCAGTGGAAGCACTCGAAGCGGAAATGATCGATCGGGCCTTGGCCCAGACAGGCGGGAACAAAGCAAAGGCAGCAGCCCTTCTCGACATCAGCGAACGAACGCTCTGGTACAAGCTCAAGAAGCGCAACGGGGAATCTGTCAGCGACGACTGAATCATGCAGGGGCCACTTCTCGTTCGGCTCCGTGGCGTGTGCTTTAGGGCAGTGAACCTATCTGCGCTTTCCGCTGACCGGAAGCGGACAGCGAGTGACGGGCACGCCTGATTCGGAGTGCTGACATAGTTTCAGTGGATCGTAAGAGCCTCGTCATGGCAACAGCAGCGCCGCTGCGGCCATGCCGAGTGCGGCGAAAGCTATGCGCTGCGTTGTCTTTGGCGCATGCGCTTGCAGCAGCCCGGAATGGTTCACGGAAAGCGCGTGATTCACGCTTCCATCATTCCAGAATGGCGCGTCACAATGGTCGGATCCAGATGAATGGCGAAGCCGAACGCGCGCAATTGACGGCACACCCAAAAATCTTCGGACAGATATTCGTCGTCGACGACTCCGGTACGAAAGACATCGAAATGCACCTCCGCGCGCATCGCCATGCCACGCAGGTTGTGATTGCGGCGATAGATGCGCCCATCGCCGCGCGCCTCATCGACCAGCGCATCGACGGCCTTGCGCGATAACAGAAGCGCGGCGGTGCCGATCCGCTCGACGCGGTAGTGCGCACCGTCTTCGCCCATCAGTTTGCCGACATTGAAGATGCGCGATCCATCCGCGGTGCGCCCTTTCAGCGCCACGGCGGCGCCGATCACGTCGCGTCCGCTTTCGAGCATGCGCGACAAACCGGCAGCGGGCAGCAGGACATCTGCGTCGAGGAACAGCAGATGCGTGAACTCCGGTCGGGCGTGGAATTCGGCGAGAATGGTGTTGCGCGCGCGCGTGATCAGGCTTTCGTTGCCGATCGTCATCAAGGCGAAGCGGATCTGGTGCTGCTGATACGTGAGCAAGGCGCTGGCGAAATCGCTGTGCACCATGCCGCCATAGGCCGGCGTGCCGATCAAGAGATTGCCGGCGGCGACGGTCATGTCGGCCGGTATTTCTCGCGGAATCCCGCGATCTGCATCTGCACCTCGGCGAAACGCGCAAGCTGCACGTCCTCGAGCTGCCGGTAATCGGCGAGCAGCGCGCAATTAGCGGCGTAGTGCGGCTGCCGTACCGTCGCCGAGGCCGGGCGCGGATGAAACAGATGCAGCGCCGGTCGGCGATCGAGTTCGACGGCCGACAGCCGCAGACGCTCCATCTTATAGCTCATCGCGTCGTCTTCGCCGCCCCAGCCTAGAAAGCGCTCGTCCCATGCTCCAGTCGCCGCGAATGCCGCGCGCGTGATCAGGAACGCACCGCCCGCGAAGACGATGTGTTCGCCGATCGTTTCGCGGTTTGGCGCGATCCCGTCGTCGCGCGGTGGAAGCCAGTCGAAGTCCCCGCTGCGCACGCGCACACTCTCCGTTTCTTCCAGATCGATCAGACGTCTATACGGCTTTACCGCCGCGTAACCTTGCGCGAGGTAGCCGAGCGATTCGGGCAACGCATCGCCAGCAATCACATCCGCGTCGGCAAACGCGAGCCACGGCAGCGGACTGGCCCGGAAGCCGACGTTCAGTCCCCAACTCTTGTTGAACGGTCCGGCATTGAACGCGAACACGTGCGTCACGTCCGCATGCGGCAACGGGCCGCTCAGGCGGGGCGCCGAATCCTGCTCCACGACGATCGGTGCGAACATGGGATAACGCGACAGCCACTCGAGCACGGCGAACAGGTTGTCGCGCCGCGCATTGTCCTCGCCCTGGCGCCACGTCATGATGTAGCTCGCCTTGTGCATGCGCTCGCCATCCGGCCCGATGATCAGTTGCATCATGGTAACTCAGCCGTCGCGGCTGGCTCTGGCCAAGCTCGCGGTCGGCGATTTCCTGCGGCAGACGCATGAGGAGCGCGAACTGGTCGTGACTCACGACGGCGACGACGCCGGCCATGCCGCGTTCTGTGCTATCAGCGGCGCATGCGTCGATCCGGTTGGTGCGCGCACGGCCGGGCGCCACGCTCGGCGCGTTGCGCAACACGGCGATCGAGGCGTGCCGCGGCGATTACGTCTGCCAGTGGGACGACGACGACCGTTATCACCCGCTGCGCATCGCATTGCAATGGCAGGCGCTGCAAGCGGACCGCGCGGATTTTTGTTTCCTGGCGGATCAACTGCACTGGTTCCCGCAACGCCGCGAACTGTTCTGGGACGATTGGGATCGCGAAGCGTATCCGCTCAATTTCGTGCAAGGCACATTGCTTGGGCGGCGTGAACGCCTGCCGCGCTATCCGGATGCGGCGCTGGGCGAGGATACTCACGTGGCGCTGCGGATTCTCCGCGACGGTCATCGTGTCGCGCGGCTGCGCGATGCGGGCTGGTGCTACGTCTACCTCTATCACGGGAGCAATGCGTGGAGCGCGGCGCATCACGCAGCGATCGCGCGGGCAAAAGGATTCGGCCAGGTGCGACTGCTGCAACGCGAACGCGTGTTGCGGACGCGACTCGCCGAGTACGTTCCGCCGCTCGGTCCGTTGCGCATGCCGCATGAGAACGGCGTCATCCAGATCGGCACAACGCAGATCCGTTAAAAATCGAGGAAGCGCCGAGCGAGGTTCGCCAACGTGCAATCGCGTTCACGCAACCAGGTTTCATTGATCTCGCCGGCGTGCACGGTGGAGAAATCGGAGCGCGAGGCGGCCCACCACAAATGTGCCCACAGATGCACACTGTATACATCGGGATGCGCGACGTCGGACTCTTCGAGCAAGGTGCGCAAGCCGGCGATCGAACTGCCGTACCGACAAAAGTATACGGACGGCAAGACACGCAAGGATTGCCCGATCTGCCACAGCCGAGCGGCTTCCTCGCAGGAATGGCGGCTCCACGTGCCGTCGAATACCTCAGCCATGCGTTGCCGCCACTGCGCTGCGAACGGTGCCCCGGCGCGCGCGAACATCACGGCATTGCACAACGACGGCCGCAGGATTCGGCCCGGCGCGGGCGGCGCGTTTTCCTCGCCGATCGCGAACGATTCTTCGAACCAGGCATCGGGATACTCACGCACGAACACGGTGTCCATGTCCGCATAGGCGCCGCCGTGCGCGAGCAGAATATCCAGCCGCAGAAAATCCGCTTCGTGCGCGTAGCCGAGTTCCAGCCGCTCGATCAGCCGGCCTTCAGGGCTGTCGCGATAGCGCGCCGGCGAAAACCCGTCGACCGTGTGCGTCACGCGTTGCAGTTGCAGGTGCGGTTTGATCTTTTCCCACCACGGACCGTACGGCTCGTGGCGATAATGGAAATGTATACTTCGCGGCCGGTTCACCGCGCGGCACGATGCGAGGCAGAGGTAGTGCAGCACATGCAGCGGCTCGGTCTGTTCGCGCAATCCGAAGATGAAATGAAAATCGCGATGGGCGGTCATTGAATCGCATCCAGAAACTGTTGGACGACGACCGGCTCCGCGAAGCGTTCGACGATGTCTTCACGGATGCGGCGTGCGGCGGTGAGCATCGGCGCCGCATCCTCGAACGCCGCGCGCATCAGGCGTGCGGCCGCGTCGCGCGCGGGCTCGGCCCATCGCTGGCTCGGAAAATACGACGGCCGATCCGGCGGCCACAGCGGCACCGGTGCAAGCCGATACGGAATTGCGCCAGGCCAGTCGTCGCCGAAGAAATCCCGATGTCCGCCCCATCCGGTCATGATCACCGGTTTGCCGAGCGTCGCGGCCTCGAATGCACCGAGACCGAATCCCTCGCCGTGACTCAGCGAGACGAAGACGTCGCCGACAGCATGGATGAGATCCAGCGCGTCGGCGTCGAGCGCTTCGTCGAGCAACACGATGAGCGGCGCTTCGCGCTGGCGCGCGGCGGCGATCTCGCTGATGGCCTGCGTCGCCAGCTCGCGTGTCGGCCTGCGCGGATACAGCGGCCCTGCGCCGTGCCCCGTCGCCTGCGTCTTGATCAGCAGCGCGACGCGATCGGACGCATCGAACGCCGTCGCGAATGCGGCGATGAGATCGCTCACCGCCTTGCGCGGGTCCCACGCGCTGATCGTATAGAACACGCGGTGCTCCGCCGGGATGCCGAGATCGTCGCGCGCCGCAGCGATCTGGCCCGGCGCATATTCGCACCAGCGATGCCGGCGGATGTGCGGCACGACATGCATCGGCGTCGACAATCCACCTCGCGCGAAAGCGTCGCGGTTGTGCGTGCATGGAACCAGCACGCGATCGGCCTGGCGCAACAGCGGCAGCCAGTGCGCCGGCGGACGATCGGTTTCCCACGCCGTGTAGCCGATGTTGCGTTTGCCCGCTTCGAACGCAAACGGCCAGAACTCCGGCGGCGAATGGGCGATGACGGTGTCGCAATCGATGCGCGCGCTGGTGCGTTCGATCATCGCAGGCAGATCCGCCAGCCATCCGCCGTTGCCGCATTGTTGCAGCAGCGGCCGGGACCACGTTCCGACCTGCATCCGTTCCGGCGCCCAATCCAGCGGAATCCACTGCACGGGCACACCGGCGTTGACCAGGCCGCGCACATACGCGATCGATGCCTGACCGTATCCGCTCAGGTCGGCTGCGCCGTAATAGCGAACTCCACGCGGCCGAGGCATCGCGGTCCTGTCGTCGGAAAACATCGATTCTGTCGGCGCCGCGGCGGATGTCAACGTTTCGCGGACGTTCCGCACATGGCTTTTCTTGATGCGCGACCGGGCATACACTCCTGTCATCGAACGGGAATCGCATATATGGCTCAGCGTCATCCGATCAGGCAAAGGCCGCTTGCAGCAGCGGTGCGCATCGCGCCGATCACGGCGGCCATCGTCGGCGGCGTTGCCTCGGCCGCCACGATTCCAGTTACCGACAGCGGTGCGTTCGCCTCCGGCACCAGTTGCACGATCGTGGACGCCGTGCAATCGATCAATGCCGCTTCGTTGCAGGCCGGCTGCGCGCTTTCCGGCAGCAATGCGTTCGGCGTGAACGACACCGTCGATCTGTCAGGATTTTCCAATCCGACCACCATTTCCTTCGACAACGTTTTTTCCGGATCGGCCTTGACGCTCGCGCGCGCGGCCACGATCCTCGGCAACCTCGACAGCAACGGCCAGCCGCTGGTCACCCTGTCGCGTTCGTCGTCTGCGTTGCCGTTCCGGCTGCTGCGCAGCACTGCCGCTCTGACCGTCGACGGACTGGCATTCACCGGCGGATCGGCGGCCAATGGCTTGGGCGGCGCGATCCTGACCAACGCCGTCGCCGGTCTCACCCTGACGAATGCCGTCGTGACCGGCAACAGTGCATTCGGCGGCGGCGGCATCGCCGCGTACGGACCGGTGAACCTCAACAATTCGATCGTTTCCGGCAACTACGCGTTTGAATCCGGGGGCGGCATCGAAGGTCGCTCCAACAAGGCGAGCATAAATGTCGCCGCCTCGACAGTAAGCGGCAACTACGCCGCGTACGGTTACGGTGGCGGCATCTATTCGCGAGGCAATGTCATCGTCACGGGATCGATGGTCAGCGGCAACTTCGCCGGCGCGCACGGCGGCGGCATCGCAGCCAGCAACCATGTGCAGTTGACCGGCAGCACCATTGCCGACAACACGTCGGCGAACGCCGGCGGCGGCGTCTATTCCGGAGATTCGGTTCAGGCGCTGACCAGCACGGTCAGCGGCAACTCCGCGGCGGGCAACGGCGGGGGAATCGCCGCGTACCAGGACATCGCCCTCTATCAAACCACCGTCAGCGGCAACCGATCGCACGCCAGCGGCGGCGGAGCTGCCGCGAACGTCGTCGATTCCGACGACAGCACCGTCAGCGGCAACAGCGCGTTCCACTACGGCGGCGGAGTGTACGCGGCAGGTGCTTTCGACGCGTCCTTCACCACCGTTTCGAGCAATCGCCTGATCGGAACCGGCGCGCACGGCGGCGCGGGCGCATTTTTCGGCAACGGCGTCGCCACGCTGAGCGGCACGCTCCTGTTCGGCAACACGGGCGGCGCGGACCTGGACGCTTTCGCTGACTCGCTTTCGGGCGATCACAACCTGATCGGCACCCTCGGCCAGTTCCTCACCGCCCCCGACGACACACTGACGTGCGACCCGCATCTGGCCCCGCTCGCCAACAATGGCGGCCCGACGCAGACCCAGGCACTGGCATTCGGCTCGTGCGCGATGGATTCCGGACCGGTCGTCAGCAGCGATCCCACCGATCAGCGCGGCGCGGGATTTGCCCGCGTGGTAGGGCCCGCGAGCGACATCGGTGCCTTCGAAATCCAGACCGACGACACCATCTTCAAGGATGGCTTCGAGTAGTCGTCGAGTCGTGCTATTCCGCTGAACACGATGTGTGACTGTCGTGCCACTACTGCGCCGTCCAGCCGCCATCGACGCTGATGGATGCGCCGCGAATCTGATCTGCAGCCGACGAGCAGAGAAATATCGCAATAGCACCAATCTGCTCGGGACTTGCGAACTCCAGCGATGGCTGTTTTTGCGCAAGCAACTTGGCTTTGGCTTCGTCGTTGGATATGCCGTCGCGTTTGGCAGCGTCGTCGATCTGCTTCTGCACCAACGGCGTCAACACCCAGCCTGGGCAAATCGCATTGCAGGTGATCGATGAACGAGCGGTTTCGAGCGCCACGACTTTGGTGAGGCCGAGGAGTCCATGTTTCGCAGCGACGTACGCTGATTTGGTCGCCGACGCAACCAAACCATGCGCCGACGCGATGTTGATGATGCGTCCCCAACCTCGGCGACGCATATGCGGCAACGCCGCTTTGCTCCCATAGAAGGCAGAGGAAAGGTTGATTGCGAGAATCTGCTCCCACTTCTCGTCCGGAAATTCCTCCACGGGCGCCGTGAACTGGATTCCTGCGTTGTTGACGAGGATGTCGACGCCGCCGAATTGATCGGCACACTGCGCGATCATCTGGCCTACCTGCTTGGAACTCGACATATCTGCCGAACTGTAGGTCACATCGATTTTGTATTCGCTCGTCATCTGCGCAACGAGCGCGTCGATGGCCGGGCGCTCGCCAAAGCCGTTCAACACGACGTTGGCGCCCTGTTGAGCGAGCGCATGCGCAATGCCGAGCCCAATGCCGCTGGTTGAACCCGTGACGATCGCAGTCTTATTACGCAGCACGGGTGAGCTCCTGTCTCAATTTCTTATCGAGCGCCGCGTCGCGCTCGACGGCTTCGCCGAGATAGTCGAACGCCACTTGCCCGTAGCCGAGCGTGAGGTCCGCGATGAAATGCTGGCCGGAGATAACTTCGCGCACCGGCAAGCGCGCGACGTCGGCAGCCACATGGCGGAATAACTGCAACTCGGCCGGAGCGGTCCAACATTCCTTGATGTGAATGTCTTCGAGCTGATACCGCACGAGCTCGCAAATGCGAGGCGTCCCGTCGACGTGGGGGATGATCTTCAATACGAAGTTGGATTTGACGAGACCGTGCATCACCTGTTGCTGGTCGGCGGCTTGGTGTTTGTAACCAATCGTCGCGAGCGCGCAGAGCGAATCGCCATAGTGCAGCGTGCCCACGATCACATCACCGTCATGCCTGATCTTGGGTCGGGCAAGTTTCTTGGGAAATCCCCACAGTTCGCGGCCGCCAGCGATCGGCGCATTGCAGTCGAGATACATTGAATGCACATACAATCCGTCTTGGCCGCCGTAACGCACCGGGATTACCTGGCCCGACTCGGTGTAGTCGCCGAAGCCGGTGGAATCGGGCATGCGAATGAATTCGTATTTCACTACGGGCTCGACGATCTCGAGCGGCTCGGGCACGACTGCACGCAGCGCCTCGGGGTCTGTGCGATACGTGATGATGAGATATTCGCGATTGAAGAACCGGTATGGCCCGCGTGGAAACGAGGGATTTGTCAGCGGCATCGCGTAAGCGTTGCGCCGCACGTCGTCGATTTTCATGGTTGAACCTCTTGTGATTGTTTGATGAGAGAGGGGCCGATCAGCGATCCGTGCCGAGTCGGCATGAGGCCTGACAGATCGACGGTAGAGCGTTGGCCGACGGCTATTCGGTTTTCTGCCAGCCACCGTTCGGTGGCCTGTGCGCCGAGTGCATGCAGATGGCGCAGGAATGCGGAATCGTTGTTCATCTTGCTCGTGGCGCCGAACGTTCCGAGCGTTTCGTCGCCGATGCCATGGACGTAGAGACGTCTAAACGTTTTGTCCTGCGGCCGCGACTTCATCAAATCCTCGATGAACGCGATCGCTGCCACTTCCGACATGAACGTTGAGTTGAAACCGATCTCATCGATGCGGTCGATGATGGCGCGAGCGGTGCGCGGAACTTCCGCGCGCACGACGGGATTGATCCCGACCACAATGATGTCGGTCGCGTCCGTATGCAAATACAGCGGCGCCAATGCGGGATTGCCGGTATAGCCGCCATCCCAATAGTGCTCGCCGTCGATCTCGATCGCTTGATAGACCTGTGGCAGCGCGGCGGAGGCAAGCAAAACCTCCGCCGACAGCTCCTCGTTCTCGAACACGCGACGCAGACCGGTTCGAACGTTGGTGGCGCAGATGAAGACACGCGCTGCTTCGAGATCGTTGCGCAGGCCATCAAAGTCGATGCGTTTAAGCAGACTCCGCAGCGGGTTGTAGTTGAACGGATTGGTTTGGTATGGAGAACAGATCCGCGTAAGCATGTCGTGCCACAGAAAAACCGGATTGTTGTCCAGGTGCCAGCTGCGGTTCGCACTGAACATCGGCGGCACGATACTGGCGAAACCAGGCATGCGCCCTACGTCCTCCCAGTAACGCCCGAGTGCTCGGCGCGCTTCGGAGACACCACCGCGTCGCAATCCGTCCGCCAGAATGCCGGCATTCATTGCGCCCGCGCTGGTGCCGCTGATGCCGACAATCTGGAAGTCCGGCTCCTGCAGCAGCCGATCCAGCACACCCCAGGTGAACGCACCGTGCGAACCGCCGCCTTGTAAGGCGACGGCTATGCGTCGAATTGGCCGGTCACTAACCAATTGCGAGTTGCTGTTCGCATTCGTTGCCACGGCGTTCACCGACTCAGTGTGCAATGGCGAGAACGGCGACCGGATCCGGCTCCGTCGTCGGCGTTGCGATCTTGAACCACGCGGCATAGAGCGCCGGCAGGAAGAAGATTGTCAGGAACGTGGCAACCGTGAGACCGCCCATGATGGCGATGGCCATCGGACCCCAGAACACGCTGCGCGTCAGCGGAATCATTGCGAGCACCGTTGCCGCCGCCGTCAACATGACTGGCCGCGTTCGATGTACAGCCGCTTCCACCACGGCAGTCCAGGCGTCCGCGCCGGCTTCCATCTCCGCGCGCACCTGATCGATCAGGATGACCGAGTTGCGCATGATCATGCCGCTCAACGCGATCACGCCCAGGATGGCGACGAAGCCGAGCGGAGCGTGCGCGAGTAAGAGCGCCATGACGACACCGATCAATCCGAGTGGTGCCGTCAGTATCACCATCGCCATGCGCGAAAAGTTCTGAAGTTGCAGCATCAGGATCAGCAGAACCGTCACGATCATCACGGGTGCGACCGCAATCAGCGCCGCGTTGGCCTTCTGGCTTTCTTCGACGGCACCGCCAACATCAATGCAATAGCCAGCAGGAAGCTTGGCCTCAACCTCCTTCGAGCATCGGGCGCAGCGATTCAGTAACCGAGACGCCTTGTTCACCGTCTGGCACGTCTGCGCGGACCGTGATGGCCATATCGCGATTGCGCCGCCACAGCACCGGCTCTTCTAGCTCGGCATGCACGCGCGCGACCTGTGACAGCGGCACGACGGTTCCTTGGCGCGTATACAAATTCACATCCTTCAATGTGTCGAGGTCGAGGCGTTCGGAAGGCACTGCGCGCGCGACGATGTCGATCAAGTCCTCGTGCTCGCGCAGCTGCGACAGCGTCGCGCCATTCATCACCGTCTGCGTGACGAGCGAGACATCGGCCGGCGTGAGGCCGAGCGCACGCGCTTTGTCCTGATTCAGATCGACTTTCAACGTACGGACCGGGTCATTCCAATCAAGCTGCACGTCGCGTACTTTCGGGCTCGACTCGACAACATGCTCGACCTCACGTGCGATCGCGCGCACTTTTTGCGTATCGGGACCGACCACGCGGAACTGCACGGGGTAACCCACCGGCGGGCCGAGTTCCAATCGCGAAACGCGTACCCATATATCCGGGAACTGCTGGTTAGCGTTCGCCATTAGGCGCGAGCGCACACGTTCACGCGCCTGCATATCCTTTGTCATGACGATGAACTCTGCATAGCCCGGGTTCGGCAATTCCGGATTGAGCGACAGGTAAAAGCGTGGCGCGCCGGCGCCCGTGTACGCAGTGAAGAACTTGACGTCTTCGTCCTTCGCCAGTACTGCTTCCATTTTCTTGACTTGTTCAGTGGTCGCGGCGAACGACGAACCTTCCTTTAAGCGCAAGTCGACCACCAACTCCGGGCGCGTGCTCGATGGGAAGAACTGCTGTGGCACGAGCTTCATCGCAGGAATCGCCAGCGCGAGCGCCGCCGCCGTGGCGCCGATCACCCACCAGCGTCGCTTGAGCGCAAGCCCGATCAACTTGCGCAACTTGCTGTAGAAGGGCGAAGCATACGGATCCGCACCCGTGCTGGTGCTTGCCGAAATCCTTCGGCAGCATCTTGACCGCGAGATACGGCGTGAACAGTCCCGACACGATCCAGGAAAAGAGCACCGCGGTGCCAACGATCCAAAAAATGCCACCGGCATATTCGCCAGTTGACGACTTCGCAAAACCAATCGGCATGAAGGCAGCCACCGTGATCAGCGCGCCGGTCAGGCGCGGCATCGCAGTTGACGCGTAAGAAAATTCAGCCGCCTTGGTCCGATCCCAGCCTTGTTCCATCTTCACGACCATCATCTCGACCGCGATGATCCCGTCGTCGACAAGCAGGCCGAGCGCGATGATGAGCGAACCGAGCGAGATGCGCTCGAGGTTCCATCCCATCGCTAGCATCACCACGGCGACGGCACCCAGCACCAGCGGCACTGAGGCGACGACGATCATGCCCGTACGCCAGCCGAGACTAATGAGGCACACGGCCAGCACGATGGTGAGCGCCTCGAGTAGCGAGCGTTCGAATTCCCAAATCGAGTCGCTGACCGTTGTCGGCTGATCGGCCACGCGTTCGAGTTCGACACCATACGCAAGTCCTGCCTGAATTTTTGACGCTTCCTTTTCAATCGCGCGTCCGAGATCAACGATGTTGCCGTCGTCGGTCATCACGATGCCGAGCATCAACACCTGCTGACCGTTTTGGCGCACGGTGTAAGTAGGCGGGTCTTCGAAACCGCGCGTCACCGTGGCGATGTCGCCAAGCTTGAGTTGGCGGCCATCCGCCATGATCGGCACGTTGCGGATATCGTCCAGATTCGAGAATTGCCCACCGACGCGCACCAGCACACGGTCACTTTGCGTGTCGATCGACCCCGCGGGCAGCACGTTGTTCTGACTGCGCAGACTCTCTGCGATCGCCACCGGCGTGATGCCAAGCGCCGCGAGGCGCTGGTGCGAGAACTCGACATAAACCTTTTTTTCCTGCTTTCCGTAGATATCCACCTTCTTGACCATCGGCACTTTCAACAAGCTGCGCTTGATGACTTCGGCCATGTCGGCCAGCTCCGCTTGTCCGACGCCGTCACCTTTGAGCGCGTACATCAAGCCGGACACATCGCCGTACTCGTCGTTGAAGATCGGACCGATGACGCCTTCGGGAAGCTCGTTGCGGACGTCGCTGAATTTTTTGCGGGCCTGATACCACGCCTCGCGCTGGTCCTTTTTCGACGTGCCGTCGTACACGCTCAGCGTCATGCCGCCGAAACCCTGGCGCGCGAACGTTTTCACCTTGTCGAAGTGATCGAGCTGCTCGAATTTCTTTTCCATGCGATTGAGCACCTCGTCTTGCATCTGCTGCGCCGAAGCACCCGGCCACATCACCATGATGGTCATCGAGGGCACCGAGAAATTCGGGTCCTCGAGTTGCCCGAGCTTGGTGAAGCTGAACATGCCGCCCACGCCGATCACGAGGATCAGGAACAGCACGATGGAGCGATGGTTCAGTGCCCACTCGGTGAGATTGAAAGAAGATTTCATAGTGCGGCCTGCTTGGTGAGTTCGGGCTGTTCGGAACCGATGTGCGGCGTCGTGTCGGGTAGCGTTACGCGCAAGCCGGGCGACATCTTCTGTACACCGGCCGTGACGATGCGCTCTCCGGCGGGTGGACCTGAGACGAGCACTTCGTCGCTGCGATAGCCGTGTACAGTGATCGGGATCAGCTCAACGATGCCGATGCCTTCGCCGTCCGACGTCGAGCGTGTTGCGTGCACCGCCCACACGGCCGGTTGTCCGTTCGATTGCGTAATGGCACTCGCCGGAATCACAGCGATCGGCATTTCGCCAGCGGCGCCCTGCGCAGAAACGGTGGCACTCGCGCCGAGCGGCAACCCGCGTGCACTCTCGGGTCTCAACTTGGCGCGATACGTCCGCGTCTGCGTCGCTGCTTGTGGCGCAAGTTCGCGCAGCGTGAGCGCAAACGAATCCTCGGGCATCGCGGTGAGCGCCGCGGTGAAGTGCGCACTCTGGAAAGAATTGATCTGATCTTCCGGTACATCGACCACGATCTCGGGTTCACCCGGATCGGCAATCGAGATGACTGGCTGACCTTCAGCCACCACTTGCCCGACTTCGAAACGCACGGAAGTGATGACGCCACTTTGCGAAGCGCGCAATGTTGTGTACTTCAGGCGATTGCGTGCGAGTTCGAGATTCCGCGCTTCAGCCTCAGCCGCGGCTTTCGCCTTGTGTTCGCCGCTCTGCGCGTGTTCATCGTCAGACGTGCTGACTGAGCCATCAAGGTGCAATGCGTTGAGACGCTGGCGGTCCGACTCGGCCTGCTTGGCCTGCGTCGTCGCAGCAATGAGCTGCTGCCGCGCCGCTTCCTCGGCGAGCCGGTAATCGGAGTCGTCGAGCACCGCAAGCACATCGCCTTCGTGCACCGATTGCCCGACTTCGACGTGGCGTTGCACGACCTTGCCGCCGACACGGAACGCCTGATCCACTTCGTAGCGTGCGTGCACGGCGCCGAAGTAGCGATTGGTTTCGCCGGCTGTGTTGTAGCGCAGCCCGGTGGTGCGAACGGCTCGAGGCGCCTCGACGCTCGGCTTGTTTTGCCCGCATGCAGAGAGCAGCGCCGCTACCGTCGCGGCAAGAAGAATAGGACGAAGCAACGTATTCATGAGGAGGATTCCTTGTTGGGTTCGAAAACTTGCCAGCCGCCACCGAGGGCCTTGTAGAGCTGGATACTGTCGAGCAGCAGTTGGGTATTACTGGCGTTCGAGTCGATGCGCACGGCCAATCGCGCGCGCTGCGCATCGAGCAGCGGCAGCAGATCGATCTGGCCACGGTTGTATAGCGACTGGGCACGACCCAGCGCCGCATCTGCGGAAGCAGACGCGCTGTCGAGAAGTGATGCGCGCTGGCGCTCGTCTGCGAGTGTGGTCAGCGCGTTCTCCACATCTTCGAGCGCGCGCACGATCGCATTTTCGTAGTGCAGCACCGCTTCGGATTGAGCTGCCTCGGCGCTGTCATTGATCGCGCCGGTACGGCCCGCGTTGAAGATCGGCATGGCGAGCAGCGTGGCTACGTTGCTGAAGCGCGCGGCGCCGAGATCGAGGCCGTTCGGCTCAATCTTCTCGCGGCCGAACGACGCGCCGAGGAAGAGTCGCGGGAACCACTCAGCCGCCGCCTGCTGCCGGCGTGCGTTGGCAGCGTCGAGTTGCGCCGCCGCAGCGAGCAGATCGGGACGGCGCTGCAATATCGTGGCGGGCTGTCCAGCACGCGTCGGCGGAACGGCGATGGTGCCGCTCGTCGGTACGATCTTGGCGGCATTGACTGCCTGATCGCCGATGAGCACCGCGATGCGATGACGCGAAACGGCCACCAATGTTTCGAGCGGCGGTATTGCCGCGCGCGTTTTCGCGGCGTCCGTCTGCGCACGCTCGACATCGAACGCGGTCGCAAGCCCCGCGCGTTGTCGCGATGTGATCAGACGCAGAGTTTCGTCCTGTGCGGCCGCGATGGCACGCACCGTATCAAGCTGGCGCAATGCGCCGACCAATGTGAAGTAGTTGCTCGCCACGTCGGTCAGCACGAGCAGGCGCACAGCGCGCGCTGTATCTTCGCTGGCCGCCGTGTCGGCGGCGGCGGCTGCCGCGCCGGCACGAAGACGGCCGGAGATATCGATTTCCCAAGAAACGTCGAGACTTCCGGCGAGCGTCTTCGCATCTGCCGCAGGCGCAACTGCTTGCCGGACTGAGGAGTTGTAACCGGTCGTGCTGTCCGTACCGGCGGCGCCGACGCCGATGCTCGGGAACAACCATGAGCGGCTGATTGTCTCGCCGGCTCGCGCCGCTCGAACGCGTTCGGTCGCGATTTTGATGTCGCGATTCTCGCGCGCCGCACGCCGGATCAGATCCGTGAGCACGGAGTCGCCGTAGCTTTCCCACCAGGCGACTTCGGGCTCGCCCACAACTTCCGCCGCCGACGCGAATTGAGGCGGTACAGTGACCTCTGATTTTAGGACGGGTGTTGCGGCGCATCCGGCAAGAGCCGTAACCACGGCCAGCACGAGTGCCGGCGCGCAATGACGGATCGCTGCAGGACGTTGCGGCGCATTCGGTGTCGGGTAAATCATCTGAAGCTGGTGCGGAGAGGGCGTCATTGGGTTCGCTCGTGTTGTGGGTTTTGCGATGTGTCCAGCGTAAGAGGCATATCGCGGTGAGTCGTCAGCGAACGGTCGGCATTCGGTCGGAATGGCTTGTTCACATCCGGGCCTGCAGGGAAGCCAGCTCAGCCCGACATGTCTCGGCGAATTCCCGCAGCAGGTCCGCGTCCTTGGAACGCGCCAGTTCGCGCAGTTCGTCCAATGTCAGGTTGCGCGAGAGGTATTGGTCGGTGATGCGCCTCACCAGGCTCTCGGCTTGCTCGAAGACCGCCGGAGAAGCACATAGCCGGATGCGATTGATCAGCGCGAGAACGGCCAGCATGGTCTCGGGCGTTTCCAGCGTGTGCGTGAACGAGTCCATCAGCAGCTTTGCGCATTCGCCGATGAATTCGCCGTAGAGTGTTTCGCGCTTACGCATTTCCTCGCGCATCAGCTCGCGTTTGCTGACGGTCTTGTGCGCGACCCATGTGGTAGCCACCGACGCGGATCCGCCAATCAGCGTGCCGAGCAGGCCCGATAGCGCCGTGAGCGTCGTCGTATCTGTCACCGGGAATGCCATGTGATTATCTCCGCCTGACCGCCAGTCATAAGCCGAGAGGCGCGACGTCAATCGCGCCTCTCGGGGATTTGCCGTGCCGATTGGGGAGTGTCCAGTCCCTACGAAAAGTCTGGCGATCTCGCCCCGTTCCACGGCAAGTGCAGGCTAAGGGCCGCGATCGTCGAAGTCGTCAGCGAAACATCGCCGTTTGGTCAGCGTGACGTGGAGGGCTAAGTCACTCCTACCGCTGGAGCAATGCTTGGGCTCTGGAGAATGCGACGGTGTCTTTCGTTTCCGGAAGCTGGGCCACAAGTGCGGCGAATTCTTGCCGCTCTTCAGACGTTGCGTCTGTGTGCTCGATCAACTCCATCATCGCAAGCAATTCGAACCAGGCCGCACCCTGTCCTCGCGCCTCGGCAATCGCGCGCCGAACCGAGTCGTTCGCGAGGCGCGCGCCACCTTGCCCGCGAGAGATCGATGCTTGCGTCAACAAGAGCTGCGGCAGATAGATTTTCTCGCGGAACTTTTCGGATATGTGCAGCGCCTGATCGAGCTCTCTGCGCGCGCCAACGAGGTCCCCTGCAAGCAGGAGCGCCTCTGCGGCATAGCCAAGGGTTTCGCTTGCTCCTGAAAGCATTCCAAGGCGAGTGTTCTGTTCGTATGCATCTCGAATCAATGCATATCCTTCGCGACGGTTGTCCGAGGCGCGCCATTGCCCAGCCGCGAAACCAGCGGAAGGCGGTTCGACCTTGCGCCAGTGCGAACTCATCGACGAGCGCCTCGCCTTGCTGGGCAAGTTCGGCGACACGTTTGGCGTCGCCGAGGCGCAATTCGAAAACTGCCTCGAACCAGACGGCGATCATCTGAGCCATTGGTTGTGCTCCCTCCCGCATGCGCGCGTGCGCCTCGCGCAAGCGGCGCCTTCCCGATTCGACCAACCCTAGGTGCAGCAGTTGGAGCGCGAGCAACACGAGCATGGTGACTTGCGGATCCGCGAGCAACAGGTTTTCGGACGACGTGTCGAGCGACGCGATCGCATTCAGGCCTTGCTCGAACCAGGAACGTGATTGGCTGGGTTCTCCCTGCAGCATGTGCACGTCGCCTTGCACGATGCACACACCAAGCCGCAAGACCGGATCGTCAGTCTCTGCAGAAAGTGTGTCGCTCCGTTCCGCCATCGCGAGTGCTTCGGTGTACTCGGCGCGAGTCACCAGCGTAATACCCAAACTGTGCAGCAGCAGGCCGCGCATCCGATGTTGCGGTACCTCTGCGAGCAGCGCGTGCGCATGTGCGAGAGCTTTCTTGGCTTCGTTGGAACTGAAACCGAGCAGGTTCGATGCCGACACGCCGCTCAGCGTCGCGAGAGCGATTTCCAACGCAGTGTGGGCGCTGCTCTTAGGGACGCGCCCGAGTAAACCGAGCCCGTGCTCGGCGAGCTCACGGCATTCCGTCGGACTGAAATGAAGCAGCGCCGCTTCCGCGGCTTCCGCGCAGTACTGCGCGGCTTTGATCGGATCGCGAGCGCGTTCGAAGTGCGCAGCGAGTTCCGCAGCCGCAACGGTCGAACCATCAACACGTTCGCGTTCCAATGCAAGACCAACGTTGCGATGCAGCTCTGCGCGGCGAAAAGGTGCCGCGCGTTCGTACATCACTTGGCGGAACAGCGCGTGTCGGAACGAATACGCCGGTTCCGATCCGTCGGAATCGTCTCGAAGCGAAGCCGCAAGCCACAACCCTTCCCTTTGCAGTTCCTCGCAGGCTCGTTCGACCCATTCGACTTCGCGCCCGATCGCATCGGCGACAGTGTTGAGGCGAAAATCGACACCGCACACGGCGGCGGCGGACAAAATGGCATGGTGATCGTCACCGAGCCTGGCGATATAACGGTCGATGATGGCGGCCAGGTTTTCGGGCACTGCCATACGTGTGACCTGAGCCGCCGGCGGTGAGTTCTCCCCTTGCACGGGGCGTGCGAGCTCACTTACCACCGAGGCGACGAACAGCGGTAATCCGTCAGTACGTTCTTGCAAGGCTCGCACGAAGGCTTCGTCGGCCTCGATCGAGGGCGCGCGTTGCGCGAGGTATTCAGCTATTTCCGTTCCGGAAAACGGATCGAGCACGATCTCGTCGCACAGTCCGTGCAGGCGCAGTTCGCGCCGCAGGGGATTCAATGGATGATCCAGCGCCACCACTTCGGCGAGGCGGAAGGTGGCGAGCCACATCAAGCGCGCACTGCCGCGACGCCGCGCAATGTAATCGATGAGCTGAATGGTGGCGCGGTCGCTCCAATGCAGATCTTCCGTGACGAGCAACAGTGGCCGCTGCCCGGTGTAGCGATCCAGGAATTCGCCCATTTCCCGGAGCGCGCGGTCCGCGCCGACACCGGCGAGCTCGCGTCGCAGCGCGTCCCGCTCGTCCGCGCTACTGAGCCATGGCAACTGCAGCAACCATGTTGGGGCGACGGTACGCAACAACGGCGCCGCCGAAGGGTCACGGCGGCACAACTCACCGAGCGCCTCGAGAACCGGCAGATATGGCTCGCCGCCCCCGTATTGTTCGACGCATTGTCCGCGGACGCACATCGTATCCGTCAGGCTCGCGATAAAATTTTCTGTCAGCGTCGTTTTGCCGATACCCGGCTCACCCGCCACCCACATGATGCTGCGCTTGCCGCCGCACGCGAGTGCCCAATCCGCATGCAGGCGCGCGAGAGCATCACGTCGGCCGATGAAGGATGCCGGCACGGATGCTCCGTCGATCTGCGAAGCGCCACTTATCGCCTGCGATGTCGACGGAACTGTTGGCGCGATGAATCGATAACCCCGACGTGACACCGTTTCAATGAATCGCGGCTTGCGCGCGTCGTCGCCCAGCGAGGTGCGCAACTCGCTGATCACTGTCTTCAGCACGGATTCGCTAACGAACTGGTGACCCCACACTTTGTCGAGCAGTGCGTCCTTAGTCAGTAACTGGCCCGGTCGACGAGCCAGTGCACAAAGCACCGCAAATGGTGTCGGTGCGAGTGAAACCGCCTTGCCGTCGCGCAACAGACTGGCGTTCGCTTCGTCCAGCTCGAATCGGTCGAATCGCAGCAGCGTATCTTGCGCCGTGCCGTCGCCGTTCGAACTCTCGTCGCGTTTCGCTGCGGACATGGTCTGATGAACCGTGCGGCGGAATAAAAAAGCGGGACGCGCCCCCGACGACAATCCTGCGCCTCCATGTGCAGAACGGCAAGTTGCCAAGCCCCGATTCGGCGCATTCGATTCTGACACTTGTGCGGTCTTATAGCGTGTCTGATCGGTGTAACGGCATTTCGGCGATATCAACAGCTCGCGCTCGAGAAGCACGGCCCCCCTTGCCTTGTTCATCGCGTTCTCGGTCGTCGACCTCACCGCTCGTTCCGAGGCGGGTCGCCTTCGGACAATTCAAGCTCGTTGGTGAGCGCACCTAGCAATTCGTACGCCGACTCAAACCCATGCTGACGGCCGGTAACTATGTTTTCAATGCGACCCGCGAGTGCACCGGGCGTTGCATCGTTGCGCAACTTCAATACGTAAGTGCGCCGGCTGGGATATTTAGATTCATGACTCAGATTCATTCTGATGGTCTTGGCTGCAGAACTGATGCGGCAGAGTAGACCTGAGTTTTTGGATAGTCGTCAGCGAATGGTCTACGTTTCGTCGGAATCGAAAATCATCCCGCGAATAACTGTTTGATGTCGTTGCAACGTAATTGCCAAGACTGCACTCCGCCCAAACCGCAGGCGTACTCATGCAGATCGTGTCGCATCGCTGGGACCGTTCGCGAGGTTGGCGGCGAAGAACGCCTGCGCCGAGGCGCGCGTGTTTCGACTTGTCATAATCATCAGCCAGTCAGGCGACGAATAGATTGCTTTAACCTGTGATGATCTAGATTTATTGCGAGCTGAATCGATGGGAGATCGGTGTATGCGCGCAACTTATGCTATTTCCTGGTTTCCGTTGCTATTCGCTGTGCCGGCGCTTTGCGGCGCGACCCCGCCCGACGATATCTTCAAGGACGGATTTGAAGCGCCGATAAATGCGGCAGCAAATACATGGACGTGGGTGCCTTTTTCCGATGCCTTCTGCGGCGATGGCTCGACTGTC
Source organism: uncultured Gammaproteobacteria bacterium (assembly GCA_963708785.1). GTDB lineage: Bacteria > Pseudomonadota > Gammaproteobacteria > Xanthomonadales > Rhodanobacteraceae > Rudaea. The sequence goes on along the minus strand of CAVPTJ010000006.1, from coordinate 10,443 downwards.
GGCATCGGTATCAATCCCAGCTCGATCGGCACTCGCGTGTTGATCTACATGGAAGGCGGCGGTGCCTGTTACGACTCGTTGACCTGCTACACCCTTCAGACAGCCGCCCACTTCACGACGGGATACAGTGAGTCGGACTTCAACGCCGAAGCGAGCTCTTCGAGCTACATCGCACAACCGGGCGGTTTGTTCGATCGGACTTCTGCAGCTAATCCCTTCAAAGACTACAGCTATGTCTACGTTCCTTACTGTACGGGTGATGCACATTCGGGGAACAACATCGTCCAGCTCGGAGCCAATACGGCTCACTTCGTGGGTTTCGACAACATGAAGGCGTATCTGAGCCGTCTGTATCCAACGTTTCGATCGGCCGGGCGGGTAGTACTCGCCGGAAGCAGCGCAGGCGGCTTTGGCGCGACCGCCAACTGGTGGCAGACGCAGCGGGCTTTCGCAAATATCCGCGTCGACATGATCGACGACTCGGGGACGTATATGCCGCCAGACATTCTTGCCGACGGTAACGGTTCGGATGCGACCGAATTTACGGCATGGAACTTGGCGACAACACGACCACCGACCTGCACGACATGCAACACGGCGATCGATACGATTTTCGATTTCTATTCGGCCGCATTTCCAGGCAACCGCGGCGCACTTTTGTCGTACACCCAGGACACGGTATTGCCGTCGTTTTACGGAATAACGCAGGCGCAATTTACGACGGGGCTCGGCGAACTTGAGACCAGCCAATTCAACGCGACCGCAAACCAGAACCTCGCCTATTTTGCGGTTGGCGGTGCGGGGCACGTTCTATGGTTCGACCCCACGATTTCCACCGGAAATCCGGCGACGGGGAATTTCACGCTCCAGCAGTTCATCACATTGATGGAGTCGGACGACCCCACGTGGCAAAGTCTGCATCCCTAAACGCTTCAAAGATCGAGAAGTGATCAGGTCCGCATATCCAGCGCTCAACTGCACATCTTTGGAAAGCGTCGGCGAACATTTCCGCGACGAAAGCGCAATGCGGCGACAGGCGTGGATCTCTATAAGTTTTTTGTGCCTCGCGTTTGCGCCGATCGAGGGGTTATTCGCGCAAGTCTCGATTGCCGGACATGCCGCGACGTTCGACGCGGCAGGTCATCTCGTGCCGTGGACATCACTCGAAACGGCGATCGACCGCGAAATGCACTTCTACGAGACGGCGCCGCGCGACCATGGCTATCCCGTTTTCGTCACGACGACATTCCTGGATGGAACGTGGAAACCCATCGCCGGACGTGACGACAGCATTCCTGCGATGCAGAACGGGATGGGAATAGTCTCCTATCTGAAATTCTACGCATGGCGCGGGAAGCGGGATCCGCACGTCCTCGGCATTGCGAAATCGATGGGCGATTATCTGATCTTCGAGGATCTCACTTCCGATGTCGGTGCCTATCCGCGCTTCACGCGTTCGACCGGGAAACGAATGCAGTTTCCGCAATCGGAAAACGCCGGATCGCAAGGCGATCATCCGTATGAGATCGAACCGGACAAGGGTGGCATCGCTGGCTACGCACTCGTGCTGCTTTACCGACAAACGAGCGAACGAAAGTACCTTGCGCAAGCGCTGCACAATGCACGGGTGTTGGCGGAACACCAACAGTCGGGCGATGCGTTTCGCTCGCCTTGGCCTTTTCGAGTGAACTACCGGACCGGGCAACCGCGCGGCGACGTTTCGGCAAACATGATTTACATCACGCGGCTCTATGACGAATTGATCGCGCTGGGATATCACGAGTTCGATTTACGCCGAAAAGCGCTGTGGGACTGGGTCATCCGTTATCAAATACCGAGTGCGCGATCCGACGGCAAATTGTTTGCGCAATTTTTCGAGGACCACGACAGCGCTGCGAACCGGAACGCGTGGGCGCCGTTGAATCTGGCGAGATACCTTCTTGAAAAACGCGATCGCGTGGATTCGCACTGGAAAGACCATGCACGATCATTGATCGACTTCGTGCGGAAAAACTTTACGCATCGCGAAAACGGAATTCTTGTTTGTCACGAACAAGACGAGGATCACGATGCGTGGGGCGGTATCAACGCATCGTATGCCGCGGTTCTAGCCATGTTCGCCAAGTCCACGAATGACGAAGACCTCGCGGCGGAAGCGCGCGACGCTTTGACCTTCGTCGCCTACTCGATAAACGAGAGCGGGCAGCCGCGCGATCTTGCAAAACATGATGCACCGGGCGGCTGGCAAGAAGACGCGCACACCGACGTGATTCACAATTTCGTCGATGCACTGGTTGCCTATCCCAATTGGGCGCACTGAAGCCGCCGGGAGAGCCATCGCAAATCGCCGCGCTGCGGCATACCGGTCGTTGCCGGCGACATTTACGGCGCGCAAACGGTATCGCGAAGATAGAAAAGAGGATTTCTCCATTGAGCCCACCGACGCGGTGAGCGACGTTGTTCGTCGTCTCAAAACGCAGCTGAGGCATTCGCGACGCCGATTCTCAGTCGCTGGCGGCGATTTAGGCGCGGTCGTCCCCAATTGTTTGAGCACCGTGTGATCTTCGCAGTCAATCTCGGGCTGCAGGTCAATATCCGGCCGGTGGATCGGCTATTTCCTTCGCTCTCGAATCTTCACAACCAATTTGCTGCAGAATTGGCTATTGACGGGCCAGGAGAACCCATCGACGCCGATGTTCGCATCGCGCCGGTTTGGCACCGGCGCAACGACTGAGCTTCCGCAGTTGGAACAAGATTTCACTTATCAAGTTCAAGATTTCGTTTGGAACGAAGTTGTGCTCGATCCGCCACGATGCGGTAGTTAGCTTGGGGGGCACACGGGGTGATGCGCCTCCATCGCACGCACAGCGGCGGCCATTTGCAAGGCCATGGCGCGGATGATCTGCTGATGGCCCGCTGCTAAAGCGGCGAATCCTGCAGCAACATCTTGAGACGCCTGGCTGGTGCACATCAAGGCGACAGAGCCTTCGGTTCGCACACTCCAGTCCGCATCGATCAACGCGCGTTGTCCGGGCACGGATTCGAAGCGGCGTATCGCAATGTGGATGATGTATTTCGTTTTTGTAGTTCCACTTGCTTCTACATCGCGTGCGCCAAGCTGCTCTTGCAATGTGTCTGCGAAGGCAGCGCGCAGTTCGTCGCTCAAGGGAGCAGCCCACCGTTCGCCGTCGAGAACGGCGACTTCACTCGGACTCACGCGCACCAGCCACGCCGCTTGATCGTTTTCCGCGGGCACGACAACTGGCTCGACGTGGACCGCGAACGAAGCCTCTGCAACCAATGTGTTCGAAGGCGGCGGCAGCAGCGTATAGAAATGTGTCGGTGCCGAACTGCAGCCTGACACCGCCGTCACCATCGCGATCACCCCGGCGCGCAAAACACTTCGCATCAGTGATCTCCCGATTCATGAAACGCATCGCGTGGCTTGCCGCGCAACAACGCTTCCGGATGACGTTGCAGGTAGTCTGCAAGGCCGCGCAGGGATTGCGCGGCGCGCCGCAATTCTTCCAGCGTCCCGGTCAGACCCTGTTCGAGCGGGGAATCCGCCGCAAGGGAGCGGCTGGCCGATTCCATTGCCTGCCGAGCGCTCGCCAGCATGGCCTTGGCCTCTGGCGCGAGCTCGGTGTCGAGGCGATGAATCAGTGCGTTCGTGCCATGCAATGTATCGCGCAGCTCCGAACCGATCTGATCGAACGGCACCTTGTCGAGTTTGGCGAGAATGTCGGCGACTTGCTCCTGGAGTTCTTCAAGACTGCCGGGAGCCGTCGGAATCTCCAGTGGATTCTTGTCCGCGTCGAAGTGCACCGGTGTAGCGTGCGGCACCGATGCGAGCGCGATATACAACTGCTGCGTGAGCAGACTGCCCAGCCGCGCCTGGGCGCGGAATCCGTGGTCAATCAGAACCTGGAATACCGCACGCGCGTCGTGGTCGGCGTCGCCGGTCGTTGCGAAATGCGCAGCGAGGCTGCCCAGACGCTTGGGATAGATCGTGGCGCTGACGTTCGCCGGGAACGTTTGCGTCTTTGCGTCGTAGTCGAGATCGATCGCCGTGATCGTGCCCACGGCCACGCCGCGGAAGTCGACGGGAGAACCGATCGCCAGACCGCGTAGTGTTTCGTTGAAGCGCATGCGCACATCGATCGACGGCCCGTCGGGAGGCTTGAGCGCTTCGCCGCGTTCGCGAAAGAGTTCGAACGTCGCGTTTTCTTTCGCCTCGCCGCCGGCGCCATCCATTGAATCGACCGCCTGGAAAGCGACACCGCCGGCGAGCACTGTCGCAAACGATTCGGTATTCACTTTCAAACCGGCGGACGTCAACGCCAGATCAATCCCGCTCGCGTTCCAGAAGTGAGTCGCCGCCGTCACATACCGGTCGTAGGGTGCATCAACAAACAACTGCATGCTCACGCCTTTGCCGTCGTTGTCGAGCTGGTACCCGGTCACGCGTCCGACGTGGATGCGACGAAAGTACACCGGCGAGCCGACATCGAGCGATCCCAGATCCTCACTATGCAGCGAGAACGTGCGCCCCTGACTGCCGCGCAAAACGGCTGGCGGCGCTTCGACGCCCGTGAACACTTTTTTCGTGTCCTTGCTGACGCCGGAATCGGCACCGATGTAGGCGCCGGAAAGCAAGGTGCCGAGTCCAGATACACCGCCGAGGCCGATGCGCGGACGCACCACCCAGTAGCGCGCGTCGACAGCGGAAAAACCGTGCGCGCGGCGATCAAGCTCGATGTGCACAATCACGCGGGCGTTGTCGTCGCTCAGGTTGACGGCCGTGACTCGGCCGATCACCACTTCTTTGTAGCGCACTTGCGTCTTACCCGCCTCCACACCCTCGGCGCTTTGGAAGCTTACTTCGATCTTGTCGCCTGCCGAACGCCAGTTGGCGATGAGCAAAGTCGCGCCAGCGATGGCAGCAACCAAAGGTACCAACCAGATCAGCGACGGAAGAAAGCGCGATCGGCGTTTTTCGATCGGCTCCGGCAGGTCCGCCAACGCGCCGCCTGGACTTTCGTTCTCAGCCATGACGAAGTCCTGCGTCGAAGATGAGTCGCGGGTCGAAGCTCGCGGACGCCAACATCGTCAATACCACGACCAATCCGAACGCTGTGATACCGGGTCCGGGGATGACTTCGGCCAATCCGCGAAAGTGGACGAGCGCAACCAACACCGCGATGACGTAAACATCGAGCATGGACCAATGACCCACGGTTTCCAGCATGCGATACAACGCGGCGCGCTGGCGCAAACGTGAGGACCAACCGCGCTGCACACCGACCGCCAGCACGCCGAGAATCAGGATCTTCAACATCGGCACCACGACGCTTGCGATGAAGACGATCGCGGCGAGATACCACGAGCCGTCGTTCCACAACTCGACGACGCCACCAAGAATCGTATGCGACTCGGCACTCGAAAGCAGCGTCCCCGTTTCCATCACCGGCAGCATATTAGCCGGTATGTAGAGCGCAAGTGCGGCGATAAGCAGCGCCCAGGTGCGCCCGATACTGTTGGGCTTGCGCACGTGCAACGAAGCGCCGCAGCGTGGACACGCATGGTGCATGTCATCTTGCACATCACGGCACAGCAGGCCGCAGACGGAACACGCTACCAGCTTTAAATCCTGCGCGCGGACAATCATCGGTCGCGCTCCGCGGCGATGTCCCAGAGCCAAGCGTGATCGAAGGAGGTGATAAGCGTGATGAGCACGGTCAACACCGCGAACGCCCACAGTCCGAGCCCAGGGTGGATTGTCGCGATGTCGCCCAGCTTCACCACGGCGACGATCACGCCCAGCATGAATACTTCCGGCATGCTCCAGTTACGCGCGAAGCGCAGCACACGCATGCCGACCGCGAACAGCGCACCTCGCCTGCCCCGCGCGAGCGGCCCGAGAACGACCAACGCAGCAATAAGTTCGGCCAATGGGAAGAAAAATAACGTTAGCGCACTCAGCGCCGAAACGACGGATGAGTGCTCGCGCCAGCTCGTCATGATGCAGCCCCACAACGTTGCCGCATCATTCGCTCCACGCACGTCGATGCGGGCAATCGGATATACGTTGGCGACGACGAACACAATGACTGCAGCGATGCTGAGCGCCAGCATTCCGCCCACATCGAGCCGTTGCGCACGCTCCAGAGGACCCAGGCAGCATGTGCAACGCGACAGCTCTCCGCGAGTGAGAAAAGGCTTGCGATGCACCGCGTCGCAGTGCTCGCACACGATCAGTGGAAGGTGCACTTTGGCTCGCATAACCGTCCCTGGACCATCGCCTACCATAATCTAGTGTCGACAATTTTGCTTATCGCCTGACCCTTAGTTTGCCATCGGCAAGCCGCGGACATGAAACAATACGCCAGCTCAACCGCACGGCAGAATGAGAACTCTGCCGTCCTCGCAGACATATTTTCCATTCTCATAGGAAACTATTCGGCCATCATCGGCGACGCCACTGATAAACATCGAGCGTCCGGGCTGCTGAGGGTAGTCGGCCACAACGACTGACACACGGACCGATCGGCCGCAATCATCCAGAAAGGTCCACAAATCCTCACGCTCGCTGTCACTGATCATAGATTGCCATTGGCATTATTCGTTGAGGTTTGGCGCCGTGATCGGGCGGATGCGTGCAGGCCGTTCATTTGACGCACCCCATTGCCATGGCTTGAAGCAGTGCTCGGTCGATCTGCCCCTCGAGGCAGGCTTCGATAACGCGGTTTTTGATCCGCCGAGCGGCAAGTCGAATCGCTGTCTCAGGTTCAGCCGAAAGAACAATGACAGGCGGATACGCGATTTGCAGCAGCCGCAGCTTTTCGAAAACGGTGTCACCGCTCTGGTCGCCCAGTCGAAGGTCGAGAAGGACGACTTCGAACGATTGCTCAATGCGAAGCGCGTCCAACGCGGACGCGGCCGTGCGCCCCAAGGTAACGACATGCCCCGACGCGGCCAAGCTCTCGACGCTCGCCTCGCCAGCGCGGTGTCGTCCTCGACGAGCAATACGTTGAACGTTCCGTCCATAAAAAAGCTCCACGCCTCGTAAACATACTCCGCCCGCGTGCACGGTATGTGAACAATCCCGCGTGCCATCGAGCGCATCGACAAGCTTGGCTGTTCTGTTCGTTGAACGAGTCGCCGCGATTGTAAAAAAGCGCCTGCTCCCAAGCGCGGCAACCGTGACCACATTGCGGTATTCAGGAGAGCAATTGCTCAGGCGGCGCTTCACTTTCTGAGTTCAGCATCCTCGGAGTAGCGAAAAGTCCGACTGGAAAGACGCTGGGTAGTCGTCGCGACGGATTTGATGCCGACGCGTGAATGTTTTGTTCGTTTCGGCCTGCCGCGGCATTGAAACAAACATCGCATTCCGGACACACACATGAAATCCGCCGAACAAAAAAGCGCCGCGACGCTGGGCCGTCGCAAACCGTTGGCCGTGCATTGCTGCATCTTGTTTGCGCTCGCCACGTCGGACGCGTTTGCCAGCAATACCTGGCCAGTCACCAACTGCAGCGACCATGATCCGGGCAGCTTGCGTGATGTTGTCAGCAACGTCAGCGTCGTCTCAGACGATACGATTGATCTGAGTGCCTTGACGTGCAGCGGCATTTCCCTGACCACCGGCGCAATCGAGATCAACCAGCACGACCTGACCCTGCGAGGGCCGACATCGCACGCCCTGATCATCTATGAGCCCGTCAACCCGTCAGTGAAGGACACGCTCTTGTATCACACCGGCACGGGAACGCTGATCGTCGACAATTTGGACCTTGCCAACGGTCACGGTCGCATGGATTCGACGGGCACAAGCCATTTCGGCGGTTGCATCTTGTCCGCCGGCAGTGTGCTTTTGTCGAATTCCCGGGTGTTCGGGTGCACTGCAGGTCAATTCACCGGCGGCGGTGCACAAGGCGGCGGCATTCGGACCCAATACAACTTGACGATGATCAACAGTGTCGTTAGCAACAATGCCGCTGGCTACTATTTGGGCGCGCTGTCGAGCGATTTCGTTGCTGGTGGCGGCGCATCTGTCGCCGGCAACTTCCTCGCCAAATACAGCACAATCGAGGGAAATTCCGCCTACGGCGTGCCGTCAGTCAATCAAACTGGTCTCGGCGGTGGCGTGTCAGTGTCAGGCAACGCGACGCTCATCGCCTCAACAGTGGCCAATAACGCAGCCAGCCTCGAAGGCGGTGGCATCGACGTGCTGGGGTCCATCAATCGGAACGTAAGCATCACCAACAGCACGATTTCCGGCAACAGCGCAGCTACGTCGGCGGGTGTCTTGGTTTCCGATTCGCCGACTGTTATTCGCAATAGCACGATAGCGTTCAATCACAACACGACGAACCCCGGTTTGGGACCAAAGTCTGCCGGATTGACGTTCGAGGCGGTGTTCAACTCCTTCACAGTCGACCTGCAAAGCAGCTTGGTTTCCAACAATGAGTTCAATCTTTCGTCAAACAAATATGTGCCTGACGATATCGGTGTATTCAACTACACCAACCCTCAGAACAACCTGACCTACAGTGTCACCATCAGTGGCGCAAACAATTTGATCTTCGCCACAGACGCTACGGTGAATGCGGACGCGTTGCCCCCGGACACAATTATTGGCTCTTGCCCATTGCTCGGCCCACTGAAGGACAACGGAGGCGCTACACAAACGCACGCTTTGTCCAGCGGCAGTCCAGCCATCGACAAAGGTAACGATACCGGCGGAGGCAGTTACGATCAGCGCGGTGGACCTACACCGCCACCAATCGCACCGCCACCGCTGGGTTATCCGCGCGTGTCGGGCATGACAGCCGATATAGGCGCGTTCGAGGTGCAGCAGGCCGACAGCATTTTCAACAACAGCTTTGAAAACGAAGGCTGTACGTAGCACGTTGGTCATGATTCATCAGAGGTGAAGCGGTTCACCTGCGCAGACAGGAATCTTCTTCCAGGATTCGAACGTCGATAAACGCGTCATACGCGACGCGTTGGACGATGTAGCGCACAATGCTCCTTACAAGGCTAATGCGAGTTGGTTTCGGATTCTAAGTCCTCGATTGAAGGCCCCGTTATTTGCAAGGGTTTGTCCGACCTCGTGCGCAGTTTTCCTCCTAACTTGCGATACGAACATCGACTGATCGTTGCCGAAGGCGACTACGTCATGGTGCACAGGCGCTATACCGGAAACGGAGGACCCCGCGCGCTGGTCACCATCGACATTGTGAGGATGGAGAATGGCCGCCTAGCCGAGCACTGGGATCTGTGGCAGGAGGAAGTCAGCGCAAACGAATCAAAGAGCGGCTTGCCGATGTTCGGCTCTGAATTTCCTGCTTGAGCGCGATCGGGATGAGGTCACAATACGGCTTCGGACCAAACTCGCCCGCATGTAGCGCAGAGGAAATGTCATGACTGAGATCAGTGCAATCAAATCCGGCACATTCAACTTAGGCAACCAACTTGCCGTAACACGGCTTGGATTCGGCGCGATGCGCATCGTGGGGTCCGGTGTGTGGGGCGAACCGAGCGACCGCGCGGAAGCTTTGCGCACGCTTCGACGAGTGCCGGAACTTGGAATCAACTTTATCGACACGGCCGACTCGTACGGCCCGGACATTTCCGAGCAGCTGATCCGCGAGGCGTTGCATCCCTATAAGTCGGTGTACATAGCAACGAAGAGCGGACTAGCGCGCACCGGACCCGATCAATGGATTCCGTTGGGGCGTCCTGAATATTTGATTCAGCAGGCGAAGAAAAGCCTGCGCAACCTGGGTGTTGAGCGCATCGATTTATGGCAGCTTCACCGCATCGATCCGAAGGTCCCGCGCGACGAACAATTTGGTGCGATCAAGTCCCTTCTCGCTGAAGGCGTCGTTCGTCTTGCCGGACTAAGCGAGGTCTCGGTGGACGACATCAAGGCAGCGCAGAAACATTTTCCCGTTGCGTCAGTGCAGAATCAATTCAACCTGGTGACGCGGCAGAGTGAAGACGTCGTCGACTACTGTACGCAAAACAGCATCGGTTTTATTCCTTGGTTCCCCCTCGCGGCCGGCGACTTGGCGAAACCCAGTTCATTACTGGATAAGATTGCGCACGCGCACGGTGCAACGCCGAGCCAGATTGCGCTCGCATGGATTCTTAAGCGCTCGCCGGTCATGTTGCCTATTCCGGGCACTGGCAAGATGAAACATCTCGAAGAAAATGTGCAGGCCGCGCAGCTGACGCTGACTGACGATGAGTTTGCAGCTCTCGACAAACAGGGACGTGCCGGATAGGCCGATGTGGACTGCTCAGCTTTTTCCGAGAGCGCCCGACTGTGTAGGCCAACTCATACCCGCATTTGTACCCTCATGAGCATCCACGCCGCGACCTTGTGAGCTTCTACTCGCTGTTTGCAAGTTGGAGGAGCTGCGGCTCGGTGATGCT
>CAVPTJ010000005.1:0-47054 GCA_963708785.1 uncultured Gammaproteobacteria bacterium | reverse complement strand
CATCGAGAAAGATGTCGCGCCGATGCTCTGAGACGGCTGGTCAGAAACGCAATGGTTCATCAACGCCGAGATCATCATCGGCTCACACGAACCATTGTACGCATCAGGTGGTCGCCGATGTCGCCCGAGTCCCGACACCGCCCGCTATGCACACGCGAGGTCTGGATGATCGTGCTGCGCGGCGCGGTGAGCCAGTCGAAGCGCTCGCGCCGACTGAGTTTCCCGATCGGCCCGGCAGCATCACCGCCGGCGCAGATAGCCGGAATCGCCGCGAGATGTCCGCGGATCGCGTCGACATCGATCGACGGATCGAGCGCACGCAGGCGCGCTTCGTCGACTTCGATGCGCGCTTCGAGCCGGTCGTCCTTCTGGCACGAAACGATCACGCCGACGTTGACGAACTCCTCGCGTTCCACGCGCGGCACGACGCGGATCACCGCGTAGTCATACGTTACCGGTTCGCGCACGGATCGCCTCCTCGACAAAGGCGCGCGGCGTTTGCAGCCGGCGCGCGAGATATTCGACGTAGTCGGATTTCTGTATGTTGCCCAGCCACGCGTCGGGAATGCGCGCGGCGATGTTTTCCAGCACCGGCCGCGTCAGGCGCGAGGCGAGCAGCGCATCGACCTGTGCGATTCGATCCGCAAACGGCAACAGCACGTGATCCTTGATCAGCGCGAACGGCTGCCGCGCACGTTCCAGGAATCCGTCGCGGCTGTGATGGAAATACAGCGAGGCGCCGTGATCGATCAGCCATAACTTGCGATGCCACACCAGCATGTTCGTGTTGCGCGCGGTGCGGTCGACGTTAGTCACCAACGCATCGAACCAGACGATGCTCGAAGCCAGCTCAGGATCGATCTTCTCCGCGGCCGGATCGAACGTGATCGAGCCGGGCAGATAATCGAGGGCGAGATTGAGTCCGACGCTCGCCTTGATCAGCTCCTGGATTTCCGGATCGGGTTCGGTGCGGGCCAGTTCCGCGTCAAGCTGCACGAATACGATTTCCGGAATCGGCAAGCCGATCGCACGCGCGATTTCGCCCGAGACGAGTTCCGCGACCAGCGCCTTGGCACCTTGTCCGGCACCGCGAAACTTGAGCACGTACATGCCCTGATCGTCCGCTTCGACGATGGCGGGCAGCGAGCCGCCTTCGCGCAGCGGCGTGACATAGCGGGTGGCGTGGACCGTTCTCAAGGTTTCGGACATGGCGCGTGCAAACGACAGCCGCCATAATCGCGTGATGACGAACGAAAACCAAGCATACGACGCCGTTTTGGTCGGCGGCGGACATAACGGGCTGGTCTGCGCGGCCTATCTGGCCAAGGCCGGACGCAAGGTACTGGTGCTGGAAAAGCGCGGCGTGGTCGGCGGTGCGGCAGTCACCGAAGAATTCCATCCGGGATTCCGCAACTCGGTCGCGGCGTACACGGTGTCGCTGCTGCAGCCCAAGGTCATTCGCGATCTGGATCTCGCCGCCCACGGCCTGAAAGTCGTGTTGCGCAAAGCGAGCAATTTCCTGCCGCTGCCGGACAATCGTTACCTGCTCACCGGCGACGGTCGTACGAAGCGCGAAGTCGCGAAGTTCTCCGAGCGCGACGCGGAGCGTTTGTCAGACTACGACCGCCGCCTCGACGCCATCGCCGACGAACTCCGCGCGCTCGCGATGCAGGCACCGCCGAACATCACGGCGCGCGGGTTTTTCCCGGCCATCGGCGAAATGCTGCATGCCGGCCGCATCGGCAAGCGACTGAAGAAACTCGACGCCGGATTGCGTACCGATCTGCTCGACCTGTTTGCGATCTCCGCCGGCGAGTACCTCGACCGTTTCTTCGAAAGCGAACCGATCAAGGCCGTGCTCGGCTTCGATGGTATCGTCGGCAATTATGCGAGCCCGTACACGCCGGGCACTGCTTATGTGTTGCTGCATCACGTTTTCGGCGAAGTGAACGGCGTGAAAGGCGCGTGGGGACACGCCATCGGCGGCATGGGCGCGATCACGCAGGCGATGGCGAAATCCGCGGCCGCGTCGGGCGTGGAAATTCGCACCGGCACGGGCGTGCGCGAAATCCTCGTCGAGAACGGCAGCGCGGTCGGCGTCGTCACCGACAAGGGCGAAACGATTCGCGCGCGCAAGGTCGTCGCCAACGTCAATCCGAAACTGCTGTACGAACGGCTGCTCGATCCCTCGGCTGTGCCCGCGCCAATGCGCGAACGCATGGCCAACTGGCGCTGCGGATCGGGCACGTTCCGCATGAATGTGGCGTTGTCGGAACTGCCGCGATTCACCGCGCTGCCCGAACCGGGCGATCATCTCACCGCCGGCATCATCATGGCGCCGAGCCTGGACTACATGGATCGCGCCTACCTCGATGCACGCGCCAATGGCTGGTCCACAAATCCCATTGTGGAAATGTTGATACCGTCGACGCTGGATGATTCGCTCGCGCCGAAAGATCGGCACGTCGCAAGCCTGTTCTGCCAGCACGTCGCGCCGCAGTTGCCTGGCGGCAAGTCATGGGATGACCATCGCGACGAAGTGGCCGACCTGATGATCGCCACCGTCGACCGCTTCGCGCCGGGCTTCAAGGATTCCGTGCTCGGCCGTCAGATCAAATCGCCGCTGGATCTGGAACGCGATTTCGGCCTGATCGGCGGCGACATCTTCCACGGCGCACTGTCATTGAACCAGTTGTTCAGCGCGCGGCCGATGCTCGGCTATGCCGATTACCGCGGTGCGCTGCCCGGCCTTTATTTGTGCGGCGCCGGCACGCATCCCGGCGGCGGTGTGACCGGGGCGCCCGGACATAATGCCGCGCAGGCGATCGCCGCGGATTTCCGCGCGGGACGCTGAAGCCTCAACCCGATGACAGCACGAACGTGTTGCCGTCGGGATCCTTGAACTTGGCGAACGTTCCCCACGGCTGCTGCGTCGGCGCCTCGACGAATTCGACGCCGCGCTGCGAGAGCTGCCGGTACGTCGCCTCGACGTTGTCGCACTGAAACGATCCGTTGAAGAACGTGCCGACGCGATCCTCGTGCCCGGGCGGCGTAAACAGCACGACGCGCGTCGGCGAATTGGCGATGCGCAGTTCGATCCAGCGCTTGCCCGGTCCCATCGGCTGATCGGTGGCGACTTCGAAACCGAGTTTTTCGGTATAGAACGCCAGCGCGCGTTGCTGGTTGCCCACCGGAATGCCGGCGAATTTGAGTTGCGTGATCATCGGTGCTCCCGCAGGTTCATTGGGGCGCATTCTCGCCGAACGGCATGCACCGCGGCGATAATGGTTGCTATAGTATCGATTGGTATGAATGCGCGCATCGTCCTCGACGCCTACGTGATCGACACCCTGCTGCCCGATCTGGTCGGGCACGACCGCCGTCCATCGGCGTTCCTCGTTTATCTCTATCTGCTGCGCCTCGCGGCGCGTTCGCGCAACGACGCGGTCGTGGTTAGCCTGCAGACGATCGCCGTGCGCACGGGACTGTCGAAAGCGGCCGTGCAATCGGCGATCCGTCATCTCAAACGGCGCGGGTTTCTCGACGACAACGCCGCGGCGACCACGCAGCGGCCGCTGCGTCGCGTGCGGCGGCCGTGGCGACGTGCGTAGCGCCTCGCGCATAATGCCCCGTCCGTTGCCGCGCCGATGCCGCTCATGACCGATCGCAGTCCTTCCACGGAAGTTCGCGCCAACTCCACCGGCCGCGTGCTGTTCGCAAGTCTTGCCGGTACGACGATCGAATTTTTCGATTTCTACATTTACGCGACGGCGGCGGTCATCGTATTCCCGAAACTGTTTTTCCCGACCAGCGACCCGACCTCGGCAACGCTCAATTCACTGGCCACCTTTGCGCTCGCATTTTTCGCGCGGCCGCTCGGCTCGGCGATCTTCGGACACTTCGGCGACCGCATCGGGCGCAAGGCGACACTCGTCGCGGCGCTGCTGACGATGGGATTGTCGACCGTCGTCATCGGTTTGTTGCCGACGTATGAGTCCATCGGCGTTGCCGCGCCGGCGCTGCTGGCGTTGTGCCGATTTGGCCAGGGACTCGGGCTCGGCGGCGAATGGGGTGGCGCGGTGTTGCTCGCCACTGAAAACGCGCCGCCGGGACGGCGCGCATGGTTCGGCATGTTTCCGCAACTCGGCGCGCCGCTCGGCTACATCCTGTCGGCGGCATCGTTCCTGTTGCTGAGCACGACGTTGACCGACGCGCAGTTCTTCGCATTCGGCTGGCGCATTCCGTTCCTGATCAGTACGGTTCTGGTTCTCGTCGGATTGTATGTGCGCCTGAAATTGACGGAGACGCCCGCATTCCTTCGCGCGGTCGAGAAAAACGAGCGCGTCAAATTGCCGATGGGTGTCGTCGTCGCGCGGCACACGCGTGCGCTGATCCTCGGCACGTTCGCCGCGGTGGTCGCGTTCACTTTGTTTTATCTGATGACCGTGTTCTCGCTGAGCTGGGCAACCAACGCCATGCACTACAACCGGACGTCGTTCCTGGTGCAGCAGATGATCGCCGCGCTGATGTTCGCGATCGGCATTCCGGTCGCATCCGTTGCGGCGGACCGTTACGGCGCGCGCGTCGTGTCGATGAGCATTGCGGCGATGATCGCGGTGTTCGGTCTGTTCTTTTCGACGCTCTTCACGCTGGGTGTCGGTCCGTTCGTGTTTCTCGCCACCGGCCTGCTGCTGATCGGGTTCACCTACGGCCCACTGGGTACCGCATTGGCGCAGATGTTCCCGACCGCCGTGCGCTACACCGGCGCGTCGCTCGCGTTCAACCTGGCGGGCATCCTCGGCGCGTCGCTGGCGCCGTACATCGCCACGTCGCTGGCGACGACGTACGGACTCCAGTTCGTCGGCTACTACCTCGCGGCGGCGGCGTTGATCTCGCTCGTCGCTTTCCACTTCGCCCGCTACATCGACTAGCCGGACGAAAAGCGGCGACGCAATTGCTGCGTCGCCGACGTCGGCCACTTAAGTGCCGCACACGCGTACCGCGTCAAAAGAAGACGATGCCGCCGATCGCGTACGTGGTTTCTTCGGCCTTGTTGCCGTTCCAGGCGTTGGACTTGGTGTCGATGTACTCGCCGACCAGCGTCACGTTCTTGGTCAGGCTGTAGTACACGCCGCCGACCGCCGATTCGTTGCGTTTGAGCAGATCGCTGCTGGAGGCGAACGCCTTTTCGTCGGATGCCAGCTTCAGGCGCGATTCGCCATAGCTCGCGCCGATCTTCAACCGGCCGAACTTGTAGGTGAGCTGCGCATAGCCGCCATTCGAATCGCGTTTGTCGCCGTCGGCCGAGGTCGGCAGGATGAACAGTCCGGTCGTGCCGATACCCTTGCCGGTGTAGCCGTACAGCACGCCCTCGAAGCCGGCGACGTCGAGCTTGACGCCCGCGTCCCAGCCCGTGCCGGTGAAACTGGTGCGCGCACCCGACTCGTTGCTGGCGATGTCGTCATTGGTCGCCGAAACTTTCTGGCTGACCCCGCCTGCCCATACCTTGCCGGATAAATCGTCGGACTTCGGATCACCCCAGGTGTAGTTCACGCCGCCTTGAATCTGCGGCGAGCTGTGCCGCGAGTACGACGCTGAGCCTTCCGCATCGAGCGGCTGGAACACGCCGATCGATCCGCTGAAGCCGCCGAAATTCGGCGTCGTGTACGTGATCTGCGGCTCCCAGTCGGTATAGATGTAGCCGAGGCCGATGCGGCCGAGACTTGTGTTGCTCGGCGCCGCGTTGTTACCGACCGAGCCGACGCCGAGCAGCGTCATGTCGTCGAGGATCGCATCCTTGCCGAAGATGCCGATGTCGCGGCCGAGCTTGAACGAGCCCCAGTCCTGACCGACGGTGAAGAATGCCTGGCGCGCGTCGATGCCGGGCGTTTGCAGCGCCGAAGGCAGACCCGGTCCGTTGACGCCCGCCGCCGCCGAACTGTTGATGCCCGGATAAAGACCGATTGTGACGCCGACGTCGTAGTCGTCCTGATGCGTAGTCGCGTTGAAAACCAGCGCAGCCGGCAGCAGGCCGTTGCGCACGGCAGTGCTGCGATCGCCCGTGCAGGCCAGACCGCCGACCACCGCTGTCGTCGCGGTCGGTCCGTTGTCGCAGTCCGCGCCGACATAGAACGCGTTGACGTTGCCGGAGACGTCGATCTTCCAGTCCCCGGCGGTGAAGTCGATGCCGGCGTAGGCCTGCATCGCGGGTAGCAGCAGAATCGAACCGATTGCCAATGCCAGTTGGGTACGCGTGTTCATACTCCCTCCATTCGAATGGTTTTTTGGTTTTTTGCCCGCACGAGTCCGCTGCTGCGCATCGGCGCATCAGGTCGGGCGAACGTTGCGCTCGGTCGGAACGGAGGAGGACGTGGTGGCAAGCCACCTGTTCGATCTATCTAGGCGATTTCCCTGATGCTCCCCGCTTGTCCCTGCGATCGAATCACGATGAACCGATCGAGCGCGGGCGAAGGAGCAAGCCACATACCAACGATAATTTAAGAATCATGCAATGCAATAAAGTATATTTGCGAACAAGTATACAAATAGCAAATATCGCAGTGCCGCGGCTGTCGCGCGTCGGCGCAAGCGGTGACGCGGGCGCATGTGCAAGCGCAATGTCGCGCGCGGCAGCGCCCCTCGAGGCGCTCGACGAGTGGATCGATAGCGGTACAACCTGCCGCGGCGCCATACCCGAAGGCGTGGCGAAATGCGCCAAGGGTGGAAATCGACGTTACGGCTTCAACGTCAGCAAGCCGCGCAGTTCTTCCTTTTCTTCGGGCGTGAGGTTCGACAGGCCTTTGGAATCGAGTTCGTCGCGGCGCTGGATCTGCGTCTGGCGATCGAGGCGGGCGAGGGCGTCGAGGAATTCGATGCGCCATTCGTGCTCGCTGCCCGGCAATTCCATGACCGCGAGTTTCTGCAGCGCGCGCAGCTCGTCGCGCTGCGCGAAGTGTTCGAGGATCAGCGCGGTGGAGATCTCCGGGCGGTGCCGGCACAGGGCGATCAGCTCGACCAGCAACGACACGCCCGGCTGGCGCAATTCGCTGAACAGATACGGCGGTTCGATCGCGGCGGCGAATCCGGGATTCTGAATCAGCAAGGCGACCGCCATCCGCACTAGCGTGCGTTCCTGCGGCGGCTTCGCGGCACCGCGCGTCTGTTCGGGCGGTGCGGCCGCGTCGATGCGGATGCGCACGTTCGCGATGCGATCGAGTTCGCCGAGCATCAGGTCGCGGAACGCGCCATCGGGAATCTGCGACAACAGTGGACGCGCACGTTCGGCGAGGCGCGCCTTGCCGTCGAGCGTGTTGAGGTTCACGTCGCGCCCGAGTTCGGCGAACACGAATTCACTGAGCGGCGTCGCGTCTTTCAGGCGCTGCTCGAAACCCCCGGGACCTTCCTTGCGCACGATCGAATCCGGATCCTCGCCATCGGGCAGGAACAGGAAAAACGCCTGGCGTCCGTCGCGCATTCGCGGCAGCACCGACTCGACCGCGCGCCAAGCCGCCTGGCGTCCGGCGCGGTCGCCGTCGAAGCAAAAGTATACATCTGCACAATTGCGGAACAGCAGTTCCGCATGGTCTCGCGTCGTAGCGGTGCCGAGCGTGGCCACGGCCTGCGTGATGCCGTGCTGGAACAGCGCGATCACGTCCATGTAGCCTTCGACGACAATCAGGCGCGGGATCTTGCTGTGCGTCTGCCGCACCTGCCACAGCGCGAACAGCTCGCGACCCTTGTGGAACAGCGGTGTTTCGGGTGAGTTGAGATATTTCGGTCCGTCATCGGTCTTGGCGAGAATTCTTCCGCCGAACGCGATCACCCGGCCGCGCCGATCCTGGATCGGAAACATCACACGGTCGCGGAAGCGGTCGAACTTCTTGCCGCGCTCGCCGCTGGTGAGCATGCCGGTTTTTTCGAGGAGTTCGATGCGCTGCGCGCTGGTTCCCAACGCCGTCTTCAACGCTTCCCAGGCATCCGGTGCGTAGCCGAGCTGGAAACGTTCGATGATGTCCTTGTCCAGACCGCGCGATTTGAAATACTCGAGCGCTTTCGGCGCCTTCGCCAGTTCGCGCTGATAGAACGTCGTGCAATTGCCGAGCAGCGCGTACAGGTCGGTCGAATCTTCCTGCGGCGTGCGGCGTCCACCGTCGTACGGCACCTTCACGCCGGCGCGGGCGGCAAGATCCTCCACCGCATCGACGAATTCGAGCCGGTCGTACTCCATCAGGAACTTGATCGCACTACCGTGCGCGCCGCAGCCGAAACAGTGATAGAACTGCTTGGCCGGGCTCACCGTGAACGACGGTGAACGCTCGTCGTGGAACGGACAGCGCGCCGTCCAGTCGCGCCCGGCCTTTTTCAGCGGCACGCGCTGCTCGATCACCTCGACGATGTCGATGCGGGCGAGCAGATCGTCGATGAATTGTTCGGGGATGCGACCAGGCATGCCCGATAGCATGCCACGTGCGTCAAGCACTCGCCCTTACGGCACGCCGAAGACGACGATCTTCCCCGTGGTTTTCGGCGTCGGCCAAATGGGCGACGTCATGCCCGCTGCGACTGCGACGAGCTGCTTGCCCGCCGCGTTGTAGGTGACGATGCCACCGCCGGCCGCGCCGTCGAGTTTGTATTGCCACACGACATTGCCGGATTTCGCATCGAGCGCGAGCAGGGCACCCATCATGTCGCCGACGAAGACGATGCCGCCCGCGGTCGGCGTCACGCCGGACATTACCGGCGCGGCCGTCTTGTGTTTCCAGGCGACCGTGCCGCTGTCCGCATCGACAGCGGTGATCCAGCCGGCCCACGTGTCTTGCGGATCGAGCTGACCGAACGCGTGCTGCTTGTCGGTTTCGCCGGAGAACGGCTCGCCTTGCTTGGATTGTTCGGCGGCGGCTTTCGACGCCTTCAGCGTGACACACCAGTCGACCGCGCCGACGTAAAGCAGATTCGTGTCCGGATCGTACGCGGCCCCATTCCACTCGCTGCCGCCCTGCGTGCCAGGGCAAACGTGCGTACCCGATTCGGTGATCGGCGCGTCGGTGTTCTTGACGGTCGTGGTCGGCGTCTTGTACAGATTTTTGCCGCTGGCGATGTCGAATGCGTACAGATGGCCGTCTTTGGGCGCGATCGCCACGATCGTCTTGCCGGATTTGGTCCTGACGATTGCCGGTGCGTTCGATGCGTCGTAGTCGTGGCGATCGTTCTTCACGAGCTGATAATGCGTCTTGTAGGCGCCCGTCTTGGCGTCGAGGACTACGATGGAATCGGTGTACAGATTGTCACCCGGGCGCAACGCGGGCACGAAATCCGGCGCGGGATTGCCGCCCGGTACGTACAGCAACCCATTGCCGGCATCCAGCGTGTACGAAGTCCACGTCGCACCGCCGGTGATCGGCACGCCGGGCGGATTTTTCCACGTGTTCTGTTCCGGCGCTGTTTGTCCGGCGCCGTCACTGAAATAGCTGCGATCGCTGCCGCGCGGGACCATGAAGAATTCCCACGCGATCTTGCCGGTGGCCGCGTCGATACCGTAGATGCGGCCCTTCACGCCGAAGTTATCACCACCCGCATTGCCGACATAGACCATGCCGTTCGCGGCGATGGGTGCAGCGGGCACGGTTTCGCCTTTCGCCGGATCGGCGATGCGCGTTTCCCACAACTTCTTGCCGTCCTGCGCGGCGTAGGCGATCACGCGGCCGTCCTGCGTGCCGCGAAACAGTTTGCCATCGAGATACGCTGCGCCGCGATTCACCTTGAGGGGACTGGCCGACTTGTATTCCTCATGCTGGCGCCACAGCAGTTTGCACGTGGCCGGATCGAGGGCGAAGATGTCGAACTCGGTGGTCGCGAAAAGTTTTCCGTCGACGACGATCGGACCGGTCTGGAAACTCGTTTCATCGCCCGTGTCGTAGGTGCAGACCGGCTGCAGTTTCGCTGCATTGGCGGTTGTGATCGCGTTGAGCGGCGAATAGCGGTTGGAGGCCAGGTCGCGGTTGTAGCTCGGCCAGTCGTCATTGCTTGCGGCGACGCTCGCCGCCGAGACGAGTGCGAAAGGCAGCAGCGTCAGCATCCTTGTCATGGCGGACTCCTACTGGATGCCGCCACGCTACTCCGACTGGCGGAACGGAGACTGAATATTCGCTGGCGGGACGAAAGGTATTTCAGGTGCGGGCATATGAAAAAGCCGGGCGAACCCGGCCTTTCCTCATTCGCGGAAGTAGTCGCCGCGTGGCGACCCGTCGAATCGGCCGCTGCGCATACAGCAATTCCTTAAACCTCCGCGCCGACCCGCACGGACATGGATCATTGCGACCTAGTTTTTCGACGAGCTGCTTGTCCCCGTTGACGACGCGCTCGCCACGTTTTACATGCGTTTCCGACGGAAAGCCCTTGCGACGCTTACGCGTTACCTCGAAAGCAAGCGCGTTCGGCGAATCGATCGATGCATTTCATGACACCACTCCCTCATTGCGCCTCTCGCGAAGCGAAAATCAACCCGGCGCGGCGAGCTTCGCCTTGACCAGCTCCGAAAGCTTGCCCATGTCGGTGCGTCCGGCGACTTTGGGTTTCACTGCAGCCATCACTTTGCCCATGTCTTTCGGGCCCGCGGCACCGGATTCGACGATCGCGGCCGCGATCGCGGCATCCACTTCGGCGGCGGTCATCTGCTGAGGCAGGTAGTGCTGGATCACGCCGATCTCGAACTTTTCCTTGTCGGCCAGATCGTGACGCGCGGCCGCTTCGAATTGCGCAACCGAATCGCGGCGCTGCTTGAGCATCTTTTCCAGCACCGAGAGCACCTGCGTGTCGTCGAGCATGATGCGCTCGTCCACTTCGCGCTGCTTGATCGCCGCGTTGACCAGGCGGATCACGCCCAGGCGATCCTTGTCGCCGCTTTTCATGGCGGTTTTCATGTCGTCGGTGAGTTGGGTTTTAAGGCTCATGGCATCAAATAGAGGTCGTGGAAATGAAAACGGCCGATTGCGCGTGACGCAACCGGCCGCCGTTTGGGCGCGTGGCGCAGCCGATCAGTACAGGCGGCGACGCTTGGTCACGTCGCGCGACACGCGGCGCAGATGGCGCTTCACCGCCGCGGCGGCCTTGCGCTTGCGTTCCTGCGTGGGCTTTTCGTAGAACTCGCGCTTACGCGTTTCGGCCAGAACGCCGGCCTTTTCGCAGGTGCGCTTGAAACGACGCAATGCGAACTCGAACGGCTCGTTCTCGCGTACTTTGACGTTGGGCATGATGGCTCCGCTGGTAAACTAAACCCGTTTTCTTACGGGCGAGCCGCGTATTTTAACGTGAAAACTCAGGTGACCGCAATGGATTATCGCAGCTGGCCAGGGCCGGTCCTGGGCATCGAAACCTCGTGCGACGAGACGGGCGTGGCCGTGTTCGATCCGACCCGGCCGGACCTCGCCCACGGCCTGCTGGCGCATACGCTGTACAGCCAGATCAAGATGCACGCTGACTACGGCGGCGTGGTGCCGGAGCTGGCCTCGCGCGACCACGTGCGCAAACTGCTGCCTCTGGTCCGCGAGACGCTCAAGAAGGCCGATTTGACCACCCGCGACCTCCGCGGCGTGGCCTATACGGCCGGCCCGGGCCTGATCGGCGCGCTGCTGGTCGGCGCCTCGTGCGCGCGGGCGCTGGCGTGGTCGCTGGACGTGCCGGCCGTGGGCGTTCATCACATGGAAGGGCATCTGCTGGCGCCGCTGCTGGAGGCCGATCCGCCGGAGCCGCCGTTCGTGGCGCTGCTGGTTTCGGGCGGCCATTCTATGCTGATCGAAGTCTCCGCGATCGGTCGCTACCGCCTGCTCGGCGACACGCTCGACGACGCCGCCGGCGAAGCCTTCGACAAAACTGCCAAGCTGATGGGACTGCCGTATCCGGGCGGCCCGGCGCTGGCGAAACTGGCCGAATCCGGCCATGACGGCAAGTTCAAGTTTTCGCGACCCATGACCGACCGCCCCGGCCTGGATTTCAGTTTCAGCGGATTGAAGACCCAAGTGCTGCTCGCCTATCAGTCCAATTCCGAACAGCCGGATGCGAAAGCCGACATCGCGCGTGGATTCGAAGAAGCGATCGTCGACACATTGCTGATCAAATGCCGTCGCGCGCTGAAGGAAACCGGCAATACGCGGCTAGTGATCGCGGGCGGTGTCGGCGCGAACAAGCGCCTTCGCAGCGATCTCGCCGCCGCGGCGAACAAGGACGGCTTTCGCGTGTATTTCCCGCGCCTGGAATTCTGCACCGACAACGGCGCGATGATCGCGCTCGCCGGCGCACTGCGTCTGCGCGCCGGGCTGCACGACGGCAACGCCATCAACGTGTCGCCGCGCTGGGATCTCGAATCGCTCGCGCCGTTGGAGACGGTCTGAATGGATAGCGTGTTCATCGAAGACCTGCGCGTCGAAACCGTCATCGGCATCTACGACTGGGAGCGCAAGATCAAGCAGACCGTCGCGCTCGATCTCGAAATGGCCTTCGACAATCGCAAGCCCGCGGCAAGCGACAGGATTGAGGACACGCTCGATTACAAGGCAGTCAGCAAACGCCTGATCGCGTTCGTCGAAGCGTCACATTTCGAACTGGTGGAAACGCTCGCGGAGCGCTGCGCGCAAATCGTGCGCGAAGAATTCCACGTGCAATGGCTGCGGCTGAAACTGTCGAAACCGGGTGCCGTGCGCGGCTCGAAAGCCGTCGGCGTCATCATCGAACGCGGCGACAAACCGGCGTGACACGGGCGTATCTGAGTCTCGGCTCAAACGTCGAGCCCGAAAAAAATCTGCGCGCGGCGCTCGACGAATTGCGTGCGAACTTCGGCGCAATGATCGTCTCGCCGACGTATCGCTTTCCCGCCGTCGGTTTCAACGGACCGGATTTCCTCAATCTCGCCGCGGCCATCGATACGGACCTCGGCGCCGCCGCGCTCAACGATTGGCTGCACGATCTGGAACACCGCCATGGCCGTCGCCGCGACGTGCCGCGTTTTTCGAGCCGCACGCTGGATGTCGATATCGTGCTTTACGGCGACGCGGTCATGAGCGGCTCCGACCATCTGCAGATCCCGCGCGACGAGTTGAAACATGCGTTCGTGCTGCAGCCGATGGCCGACATCGCAAGCGAGATCGTGCATCCGGTATCGAAACGAACCATCGGCGAGTTGTGGCGCGCCTCGACGGAAGCGCCCGGCGTCCGCGTCGATCTTTGATCAGATGACCAGCGAGCGGCCGCCGTCGACCTTGAGAATCTCGCCGGTCGTGAAGGTCGCGTCGCGGATAAGGAACAGCACGGCCCGTGCGATTTCTTCCGGTGTGCCGGTACGCTTGAGCGGCGTGCGTTCGATGAGGTCGGCCTGGTTTGTGTACGTAACGCCGTTGTCGGGCCACAGGATCGCGCCCGGCGCGACGCCATTCACGCGCACGTCGGGTGCGAGTTCGCGCGCCAGGGATTTCGTCATCGCCGCCAGCGCCGCCTTGGCCATCGTGTAGATCGGATGCCGCGCCAGCGGCCGTTCGGCGTAGATGTCGACGATATTGACGATGCTGCCACGCGCCGCCTTCAGCGCCGGCGCCGCGGCCTGCGCGAGGAAAAACGGCGCGCGCGCATTGCTGGCGAACAGTTCGTCCCATTGCTGTGCCGTCGCTTCGCCGAGCGGCGTCGGCAAAAACGCCGACGCATTGTTGACCAGCGCATCCAGCCGGCCGAAGCGCGAAGTACACTTTTCCACAATGCCGCCCAGCGCGTCCGTGTCGGCGAGTTCCGCCGGGACGGCGAGTGTGCTGCCGCTTCGTGCCGATTCGAGCTCGGCCGCGAGTCCGTCCATTTCGGCGCGCGAATGGCGATAATGCAGCGCCAGGTCGTAGCCGGCGCCGTGCAGCGTGCGCGCGATGTCCGCGCCGACGCGCTTGGCGGCGCCGGTGATCAAAACGACGGGACGATCGGTGCTCATGCGCCTGACTTTAACGGTTTTTGGCAGCGGATTTGCGGAGATTTAGCCAGCGTGCAAGTCGATTTGCCCGAACCAAGCGTCGCACAACGGGCGCACAGCGACGCGCTGTGCGCACGCATCCGCGCCGAAATCGGCGATGCCGGCGGCGTCATCGGATTCGAGCGGTACATGGAACTCGCCTTGTACGCGCCGGGCCTGGGGTACTACAGCGCTGGCACGACGAAATTCGGTGCGGCCGGCGATTTCGTCACCGCGCCGGAACTCGGCGTCGTGTTCGCGCGTTGCCTCGCGCGGGCCATTGCGCCGCGCGCGCGAGGCGCCGATGTCGTCGAACTCGGCCCTGGCAGCGGCGCGCTGGCGGTGGAACTGCTGCTCGAACTGGATCGGCTGGACGCCAGTCCGTCGCGCTACCGTCTGCTCGAACGCAGCGCCGATTTGCGCGAGCGCCAGCGCATCGCGTTGACGTCGCGTTGCGCGCACCTTGCCACGACGATCGACTGGCTCGACGCGCCGCCTGCCGAAACGTGGAGCGGCGTGTTGATCGCCAACGAAGTCATCGACGCACTGCCGGTGCGACTGTTCGAGCTTCGCGAGGATCGCGTGTTCGAACGTTGCGTCGGCGTGGATGCGTCGAATCGTTTCCAGTGGCGCGAACGCGATGCCGATACGGCGTTCGCGGCGGCGGTAAATAAAGTGTTGGTCGGGCATCCGCTGCCGCAACCGTATCGTTCGGAATATTGCGCGTTGCTGCGGCCGTGGCTCGCGGAAGTCACCGGGACATTCGCCGACGGCGAGGCCTGGTTTGTCGATTACGGTCACACGCGAGACGGCTACTACGCGCCGCAACGCCGGAGCGGTACGTTGCGCTGCCACTACCGGCATCGCGCGCACGACGATCCGCTGATCCTCACCGGCCTGCAGGACATCACCGCGTGGGTCGATTTCGATGCGCTCGGCGAAGCGGGCTTGGCCTGCGGGCTGCAGGTCGGCGCATTTATGACGCAAGCGGAATTCCTCATTGCGCACGGTCTCGATGCGGTCTTTGCGCAAGCGTATGAAGTCGCGTCCGATGAAGCGGCGCGTTATCGCCTCGCACAGGAGGTCAAGCGCCTCACGCTGCCGGGCGAAATGGGCGACGCTTTCCGCGTAATACGCCTGCAGCGTAGAGGTTGTTAAGACGCGCACCTCAATTTCGTCTTGCAACGGCGAAAGGCATGGACTAGGTTCGTACAGGCGCGGCGAAATCCATTTGCACGAAAACGCGCTCCGAGACGACTACAGGGGTGTGCGATGAAAGCAAGCTGGCTTGCGGCGGCTGTTCTGTTTTCGTGTGCGTCGATGCAGGCAGAGGCGGCCGTACAGAAAGCGACTGCGCTGCACGCGGCTCCTTCTGCTCAGCAAGCGCCGGCAGACGACTCGATCCGACTGGCCCAATCCGGCCCGCTGACCAAACTGCACGGACAATTGCAGGTCGCGCTGCAGGCGCTGCGAAGCGGCGCAGGCGTGGATGGTGCGCGCGAACGTTCCGGATTGCCCTCGCGGCTGTTCGACGGCGGCAAGGTGCTCGTCGAAATCGGTTACGACGTTACAGCGAACGAAGCGGTCGTCGCGGCGACCGCAGTCGACGCATTGGTGCGCGGACTCGGCGGCGTGACCAGTCGCACGCTCGGGCTCGCCGCCGTCACGGCATGGGTGCCACTCGACAAGCTCGATGCGCTCACATCCGATGCGCACGTGGCCTATGTCGGCTTCGCGCGCAGCGTGCATCCTGCGGCCGCGACGATCAGCGAAGGTGTATCCGCGAGCAATTCCGATCACTGGCAGTCCGCCGGACCGTACATCGGCACCGGCATAAAAATAGCCAGCATCGATACGTTCGACAACACCGGTGCGAGCGCGCCCAACGACGTCACCGTCGCCAGCCTGCAGGCCAGTGGCGATTGGCCGGCGAGCGCACATCTGACGACGTTCGACTTCAAGTCCTACGGCAGCGGCGCGGCATCGTGCGCCACGCATGCGTTCGGCTGCAGCGGCAACCTGCACGGCGATGCGACGCTGGAACTTGTCTACGACTACGCGCCCGGCGCGACTTATCTGGCCTACGACACGTACACGGTTGCCGACTGGTACAACGCGATCCTCGACGCGGCGAACGTCGGCAACGGCACGACCGGCACGCTCGGCACCATCCTCGGTGCGCCGAAAGCAAACATTATTTCCGCCGCGCTGACGGCGGAGAACGACAGCATCGGCGACGGCACTGCGATTTCAGGCTCCATCGCCGAAGCGGCCGGATTCGCGAAGGCCAATGGCGTGGTTGTGATCGTGCCGGCCGGCAATTCGAACCAGGGACATTGGGGCGGCAATTTCGCGCCGGCGACGACGACCGGCGCCGACGCGTACTACCTCAACTGGAACCCGAGCGGCACGGCGCACACGTACAACCTGGTCGCCGGCGTCAACAACTGTGTGTCGGCCGGCACGGAAATCGATTTCTCGCTGCAGTGGAACGACTGGTCCGCGCGCACTCAACAGTATCAGCTTGAACTGGTGCGGGCTTCCGCCGTCGATGGGAATGGCGATGTGACCGCCGGCACCGTCGTCGCGTCTGTGACCAACACACCCGGCAGCAAACCCGCCGCAGCGATCAGCTATGTCAGCAAAGCAAGCGATACGTCGCCGAGCTGTTCCGATAGCCACGATGCGCTATTCGCGATCCGTGTAAAGCAGATAACACAAGGCGCATCCAATTACCTGCGCGTGCTCGACGAAAGCGGCAATCACGCGATCAACGGGAGCGGCATCGATTCGCTCGAATTCACGACCACGCCCGGCAGTCTGGCCATGCCTGCGGATTCGCCGATGTCGTCCCGGTGGGCGCCGCCGATCAGGCCGACCGGAACGACATCGAGTTCTATAGTTCGGTCGGCCCCGTGCTTGGAGCCGGTGGCGGCGCGCCGGTGATCTACAGTCCGGTCAGCGACGATCCGAATCCGAAGCCCGACCTCATGTAGTTCCACGGCGTGAGCACGGCCAGCTACGGCAGCGTGGGGCAGGAGCGCGCGTTCTACGGCACGTCCGCGGCCGCACCGCAGGCCGCAGGCATGTTCGCGTTGCTGATGAACCGCTTCGGCGTTCCTGCGACATCGGGCGACGTCGACTCGCTCAAGAGCATCGCGCACGCCATCGCTAGCGCAGGTTCGAACGATCTCGGCAGCGCTGGCGTGGATTACGCCTATGGCTGGGGCAAGTTCAAGTTCCAGTACGAAACCGAATTGACCTTC
The DNA here is from genome assembly GCA_963708785.1 of uncultured Gammaproteobacteria bacterium. GTDB lineage: Bacteria > Pseudomonadota > Gammaproteobacteria > Xanthomonadales > Rhodanobacteraceae > Rudaea. The sequence continues at coordinate 29,810 of CAVPTJ010000005.1, read as the reverse complement.
GAGCAGCAGCCGAGCGATACCGCCGCCGCACAGGTGATTGCGCCAAACGTGTCGGTTGGCGTGCTCGACGATGAAGGATTTCTCATCCGTTACGGGCTGCTGAGCAATATCGGACTGGCCATCGGCACCAATCCGTCGGCCGGCGTGCTGTCGCAGACCAGCGCGGGGTTTCGTCGCAGCCGGTCAACGGCACGCAAGGCGGCGGCGTGGCGACGTTCAACAGCGCCAGCATCAACAAAGCCGGCAACGGCTACACGCTGGTCGCCAGTGCGGGCGGCCTCGTGCCTTCGGTGACCAGCAACCCCTTCAATATCACCCTTGGTGCGCCGGCATCGGTCACGTTTTCCACGCCACCGAGCGACGTCGTCGCCGGCGTGACGATGACTCCCGCTGTCGTCGTGCACGTGCAGGATGCCGGCGGTAATCCGATCGCCAATGACGGTAACGCTCGCCGTGGCGAGCGGTCCGGCGGGCGCGACGATCATCGCGACGAATCCGAAATCGACCGACGCGAGCGGCAACGTCACCTTCTCCGACATCGTGCTCGACGTCGCCGGCGTATACACGCTGAGTGCGACCGAGGCGAACGCGTCCAAATCGGCGACCAGCGCGTCGTTCACCGTGCATCCGGCCGCGGCCTCGTCGCTCACCTTCAGCACGCCGCCGAGCACGACATCGGTGAACACCAACATGTCCGTCGTCGCTCATCTGCAGGACAGCCTCGGCAACGGCGTGTCGGGCAGCACCGTGACGCTGACGATCGCGTCCGGCCCGGGCGGCGCCGTGCTCACCGGCGGCGGTAACACGACGACGGACACGAACGGCGACGCGACGTACACCGTCTCGATCGACAAGGTCGGCACGTACACATTATCGGCAACTAGCGGCGCACTCACCGCTACCAGCAGCGCATTCGCGATCACGGCTGGCCCGGCGACGCAACTCGTGTTCACCACGCAGCCGAGCACCATCGCGCGCGGCGGCACCGAATCGGTGGTCGTTGCCATCGAAGACGCGGCTGGCAACATCGTCGTCTCCGACAATACGAACACGATCACGCTGCAGGTCACCGAGACTTGCGGCACCGTTAAGCTCGGCACCTCGATCGTGACCAACGGCGTCCCGCACTTCGGTCCGCTGCATTTCTATACCGTCGCTTCGAACCTCGTGCTGCACGCGACGTCGAGCAACAGCCTTAGCGGCAACAGCGCAGCGTTCAATGTCGGAACCAGCACCGACTTCATTTTTGCCGATGGCTTCGATGGCTGCCATCAATAGAGCGTGATGGATTTCCCATGCGAATCGATATCGCACGAACGGCGCAAATTGACCGACGCAGTCGCTTGCGACGTTCGCGCGTGCGGGCGTAGCATCGCGCCGGAACGTCCGCGCCGGGGAAAGCGGATTCATCCGGCGAGGTTGTTATGAAATTGTGGACACGTGGATCGATATGCGTCGGCGCGTTGCTAGGCTCGACGGTGGCCGTAGTCGCTGCCACCCACGATCGCGGTCGATCCCGAGGCGTTGCGGGGAAACTCGAGCGAAACGGTTGCGGTTAGGCCGGCCCTTGATGCCGTCGATGCGCTCCGGCACCATCAATTGCGGGACGTACTCGACGCGCAATCGCGCGGTGTGACGACGCCGGCGTCGTCGCTGCCCGCAGCGCTCCATCGCGGCAATGATGTCCTCGTCGAAGTGCATCTTCGCGCCGACGCTTCCGAGACCACGGCGCTCGACGCATTCAATCGGCACGCCGCCGTGCGCCGCAACCGACTCAGCGAAACGATGCACGAAGTCTGGATTCCACTGAACCGTCTGCGTGAACTAGCAGCAGATCCGGATGTCGTTTTCGTCGCGCCCGCGAGGCTGGTCCAACACTTGATTGGCAGCAAGACAAGCGAAGGCGTCGCCGCCGGCAACGCGAACCTTTGGGAGAATTTCACGCCGGCCTTCGACGGCACCGGCGTCAAGATCGCGATGATCGATTCGTATCAGAAATCATCGATCGCCAGCCTGCAGACGAGCAACGACTGGCCAGCGACTGCGAAGATCAGTTGCTTCGATCTAAAGGTACCGCGCTCGCCGGAACGGATCCGCCGTACACCGCGGTGAGTTGCACGGTCAGCAACTTCGGCACGGACAACGTGACCCACGGCAACGCGACGCTGGAGATCGCCTACGACGTCGCGCCTGGCGCCACGTTCCTCGCCTACGACACAGAAACGGTCGGCGACTGGTACAACGCGATCCTCTTGACGCGGCGCACTTGAATGCGACCGGCGGTTCGCTCGGAGCGGTCAAGGCGAACGTGATTTCCGCTTCTCGCTCGCCGCACCGCTCGACGGCAAGGGCGATGGCACGGCACTGCCGGGATCGATCGCGGAAGCGGCGGGTTTTGCGAAAGCGAAAGGCGTGCTGGTGGTCAACGCGGCCGGCAATGAGCGGCAGAATCATTGGGGCGGTTTGTACGCGGGTCGAGCACCAACAGCAGTTTCCATACGTGGAGCGGTGCCAACACCATCTACAACCCGTTCGGACAGGACAGCAGTCATCTGTATTGCCTCAGCGACGGCACGACGGTCGATGTGCAGCTGTACTGGAACAACTGGACCAATCCGCCAACGCACGAGTACGACATTTATCTTTACCGGCTGGTCTCGGGCACGACGTGGACGTTCGTTCAGAGTGTTGGTCCGGCTACGTCGACAAGACCCGGCGATTTGCTGGATGCAACCGTGACCGGCTCGACGACCGGTTGCCCCGCGAACACCGCCGTATATGCAGTCGCCGTCGTGCGACCGGCCGGCACCACGGCCAGCGACAACCTGCAGGTCTTCGCATCGACCAACGACGGCAGTCCATTGGTTTATTCCGTCGCAGCGCGTAGCCTCGATTTCCCAGCCGACTCGGCAAACGTGCTCTCCGTCGCCGCCATCGACGTAAAGAACGGCACGACCAATCCGCAGGAACCTTTCAGCTCGCAAGGCCCTATCCTCTTGCACCGGCGGCGCGCTGCCGACGAATACGAATCCGCTGACCGATCCGAATCTGAAACCGGACCTCGCAAGCTTCGACGATGTCACCACCGTCAGCATTCCCGATTTCTTCGGCACGTCGGCGGCTACGCCGCACGCGGCCGGCATGGCCGCGTTGTTCATGCAGAAGTTTGGCGTGCAGACCACCGCGACGAACCTGACCAACAACATCATCACGCCGCTGCTTACGGTCGCCATCACCGGCGGCAACGATCTGGGCACCGTGGGCAAGGATTACTCGTACGGATACGGGCGCCTCAAATTCGCACAGGATGCCGGTTTCACTTTCCTGCAGCAGCCGACCAACACCGTCGCCGGCGCGACGATCACGCCGGCAGTCAAGGTCGAGGTGGTCGACAGCGGCGGCAACGCCGATCCGTACACGCTGTACACCGATGCCAACCTCGCCATCGGCACCAATCCCGGCGGCGGCACGCTCACCGGCGGCGGCAGCGCACTGCTGACCAACGGCGTTGCCAGCTATGCGGGGCTGCACATCGACAAGAGCGGCACCGGTTACACGCTGGCCGCCACATCCACACCCACCGGAATTGCCGGCACCAGCAACACATTCAACATCACCGCAGGAGCGGCCACGCACCTTGCATTCACGGTGCAGCCGAGCAACGTCGTTGCCGGTAGCCCGATCACGCCTGCCGTGCAGGTGGCTGTTGAGGATGCGAGACAACAATATCGTCACGACGGCATCTCCTCGATCACGCTGCACAAGACGACGTGTAGCACCGGCGTGCCCAGCGGCGGCGGTCCTATCGCGACGGTCAATGGCGTCGCCGCATTCCCGAACCTGACGCTCAACACAGTGGCGACCGGAGTCGTGCTACAAGCGGCAACCAGCGGCTTCTCGGCGGTGAACAGCAACGTGTTCGACGTCACCGCCGGCGACAGGATCTTCAAGAACGGTTTCGAGGCGGGCTGCGTGCCTTAGCCGATTCGCGCGACGCCCGAACGCGTTCGATCTCCGCACCGATCGCGCGCAAACGCGCTTCGCGCAGCGCCTTGCCGACGTCGGTACCTTCGATGCCCTGATCGACAAACGTCTGCGCCTTCGGCGCCAGCGCCGCGTGGAACAAATCGCTGAGATATCTCGCTTGCGGATAGTCATCGTCCTGCATGCCTTTGCGGCCGCGCTTGTCGGCCGTGCACGCCAGCAGGAATTGTTGCAGACGACGCGGCAATCGAAACGCGTCGAGTTTCTCGAACAGTTCAAGAATTGTCGATGCCCGCAGTTCGAAAGCGGTGTGCGCGAGCAGATGCAGCTTGCACACGAGTTGCGCGAGCGTTGCGAATTCCGCCGGCACTTTCAGTCGCGCCGACAGCGCTTTGATCGGCTCGATGCCGGCGTGCTCGTGACCGCGATGACTCGGCAGCACGTCGCGCGGCGTAAGCGCCTTGCCGAGGTCGTGGGTGAGCGCGCACCAGCCGATCAGCGCATCGCCAGGCGCGAGCCGCGCGGCCATGTCGAGGACCATCTCCACGTGCACGCCGGTGTCGACTTCCGGATGGAATTCCGCGCGCTGCGGTACACCATACAGCGCGTCGACTTCCGGCATCAGCACGCGCAGCGCGCCGCAATCGTGCAGCGCGCGCACGAACGCACTCGGCGTCGGCTCGGTTAGCGCCTTCTGCGTTTCGGCCCACACGCGTTCGGGCACGAGATGCTCCGCTTCGCCGCTTTCGACCATCGCCGTCATCAACGACATCGTTTCGTCGGCGATGCGGAAATCCGCGCCGTGCATAGCGCGCGGCAAAACGCGCCACGCGCAGGATGCGTACCGGATCTTCGGCGAAAGCGGGCGAGACGTGACGCAATATGCCATTGCGCAAATCGCTCGCGCCGTGGAACGGATCGATCAGCGCGCCGTGCTCGTCTTCGGCGATGGCGTTGATGGTCAGATCGCGGCGGCGCAGATCGTCTTCGAGCGCCACGCCCGGTTCGGTGTCGAAGGCGAAACCGTGATAGCCGCGCCCGGTTTTGCGTTCGGTGCGCGCCAGCGCATATTCCTCGCGCGTTTGCGGATGCAGGAACACCGGGAAATCCTTGCCCACCGGTTTGAAGTGCAGCGCGAGGAGCTCCTCCGGCGAGGCGCCGACGACCACGTAGTCGCGATCCTTCACGGCAATGCCGAGCAGACGATCGCGCACCGCGCCGCCGACCAGATAGGTCTTCATGCGCGCATTATGCGGAGCGGCGCGCGCAATTTCACGCCGCGCGTACACCGGCGACGATAGGCTGCCGCGGGGCTACAATAGACCTCTCGTTGCCGCCGATAGGGAAGACCATGAAGCACCTCCTGCTCGCATTCGTGCTCGCGTGCCTGACCGCCTGCGCCGCCACGACGGACAAACCCGCGCAACCGGCGGCGAAAGATGCGCTGTACCGCGAGCTCGGCGGCAGCGAAGGCATCACGCGCGTGGTGGATCTCTTCTTCCAGCGCCTGAACGCCGATGCGCGCATCAACACGCTGTTCGCCAACGTCGATCACAACGATCTGCGCCGGCTGGTGATCGAGCAGATGTGCGAAGCGACCGGCGGCCCCTGCAAATACACCGGCCGCTCGATGCAAGAAGCGCACAGCGGTCTGAATCTCACCAACAAGGACTTCGACAACTTCGTCGGCGATCTGGTCGCCGCGCTCGACGATGCGAAAGTGCCGAAGCCGACGCAGAAGAAACTGCTCGCGCTGCTGTCGCCGATGCGGCCGCAGGTGGTGGGGCAATAACTACGGCGCGGTCTGCTGGCTGACCTGCGTCTTCGGCGCCGGCGTAGATTCCGTGACGGCGCGCGAGGGCGCTGGCGTACTCGGACACACGACACTCTTGCGCGGCGCGTCGTCGCCGGGCGGCGCGTACGATTGCCCGATGCGCGTCATCTTCGAGGCGAGCGATTGCGCGTTGCCGTGCATGCGCCAGTCGTAGATCACACTGAAGGCGAGCACGCGCGCGACGTATTCGCGCGTTTCCTTGTACGGAATCGTCTCGATGAAGAAATCCGGTTCCAGCGAATCCCGCGCGTTGACCCAGCGGCCGACCGGATCGACGCCGGCGTTGTACGCGGCGCTGGCGAGCCACGCGCTGCCGTCGTAGCGCATTGCCATGTCGCTCAGGTAGCGCGTGCCGAGACGGATGTTGAGATCCGGATCGAACAGGTTGGCCGCGCCGGAGAACGCGACTTTTTCCGCCTTGGCCAGTTGCTTTGCGGTGCCGGGCAGCAGTTGCATCAGGCCGTACGCGTCGGCGCCGGAATGTGCGTCGGCCGTCCACGCGCTTTCGGCGCGGATGATGGCGTAGGCCCAGGCCGGATCGATTCCCGCGGCACGCGCATCGCGTTCGATCTGATCGCGCCGCGCGAGCGGGAAGCGCAAATCGTAAAGATGCAAATCGTCGCCCTGGTTGAGGGAGTAGACGGCACGATCGTACCAGCCGAGTTTGCTCGCCAGGTCGGCGGCAAGGCGGCGATCGCGCGGGTCGAGTTTGGCGAGGGCGAAATCCCATTCGTGGCGCGCCTCGGAAAGCCGGTCGAGCGCGAAGAACTCGAACGCGCGCTGCAACGACGCGTTGTCGCGTACGATTTTTTCGTCGTCCGATGTAGCCGATAGTGCCGAGGAGCAGATCGAATAGGGCTGGTTGATCCAGTCGGCGGCGAGGAAGCCGTGGAAATTCGCTTCCTGCGCCACGCTTGCGAAAATCGGTTCGGCCTCGTGTTCGCGATCGAGTTTCACCAGCGTACGCGCGCGCAGGTAACGCCAGCGCGCGTCGGCTTTCTGCGTTTCGGACATGTCCTGCAGCGCGTGCAGCGCCGCTTTCCAGTCCTGCGCGGCGATGGCGGCGCGCACGTGCCATTCGCGTGACGTGTCGTCCTCGGCGCTGGCGGGGATATCGCCGAGCCGCGCGAGTGCATCGGGCGCATAGCTCGACGCACTATAAACACCAATCGCGCGCAGCACGCGGCCGCGCTGTTCGGCGTCGAACTTGAATTTCGGCGACAGCGATGTCCATTGAGCGTAGGCGCCGTCGCTGTCCTTGCGAGCGAGGCGCGTGATTGCGACGACGAGTGCGTCGCGCGTGTGCGGGTCGTCGCTCCATGTCGATGCGTCGTTCAATGTCGCTGCAGGATTCTGCAGCGCGGTCGCGATCTTCTCCGCCGCAGTCTTGTTCGCGCCGTCGAGCAGTGCGGCCGATGACGAGACGACATCGGCCTGTCCGGCTTGCGCGGCCGCGTCGACGCGCTGCCAGATCAACGTTGCATCGATTTTGTTTTTCGAAAGCGCCCATTGCACGGCCGCGTCGCACCCCGACGGCAACGATTTCGGCGACAGCCACAACGGCTTGAGTTCCGCGTCGAAATCGATGGTCTGGCCATTCGATACTTTCGCCTGCAATGCATCGCACTGCAGATCGCGGCTGCGTTCGTTGCCGGTGTACAGCGCAGCAAACGATTTCCAGTCCTGGCGCCGCGCGAGTTCGAACAGGAAACTTTCGCGCATGATCTGCGCGGGCAGCGTGTCCGCATGCGCGGCGAGGAATTTTGTCACCTCGTCGACTTTCACGTCGGCGATCCGGTGTTGCAGCGAAGCGAGTTCGAGGTACGGATACAACGGATAGTCGTCGAGACCGACGGCGAGCTTGCGCCACGCAAGGTCCGGTACGTGCTTGGCCGCTTCCCACGCCAGCATGAAGCGTTCGCGCTGCGCGGTGAGATCTTTCTGCGGCGCGTGATCGTCCACTGCCTGGGCTGTCACGACGACAACCGCGCTCAGCGCGACGGCAATGATTCTGGAAAGCACATTCGGCATGACAAAAGACGTTCGACGACTATCGAAAGTGTAGCGGAACGTGCGCTCAAAAAATGTCTACGCGGCCCGGTTCATGGCGATCGGCAGGCGCACGCGCGCGGCGATGGGCAGGTGATCGGAGACCGGATGCGGCAACGTCCAGATGTCCTCCACGCGCATGCCCGAGGAAACGATGATGTGATCGATGGCGCGCGTGGGTTCCCAGCTCGGGAAGGTGGGCGGCGTGCTGTCCGGCGGCGCCAGGGACGTGCGCCGGAACAGGGAACGCATCTCCGCACTTTTCGCGGTGCAGTTGAGATCGCCCATCAGCACCACGTTCGGCGCGTCGCCGATGAGTTCGCCCAGGAATTCGATCTGCCGTTTGCGCGCCGCGGCGCTGAGCGACAGATGCGCGATCACCACCACCAGCGCGCTGTTGCCGTCGCCGAAGCGCACCCACAGCGCGCCGCGGCCCGGGATGCGGCTGGGCAGCGGGTAGTCGAGCACTTCGGAAGGTTCCAGTCGCGTCAGCAGGCCGTTGCTCGACGCGGCGAACTGCGCGATCTTGCGGTTCGGCTGATGGCTCCAGTACGGAAAGCCCGCGGCTTCGGCGAGATACTGCGTCTGATTGAGGAACCCCGAACGCAGACTTCCCGCGTCGGCTTCCTGCAGGCCGACCAGATCGAACTCTGACAGCAGTTTCGCGAAGCGATCCAGATTGCCGCGCTTGCCGCGCATCGGCAGCACCTGTTTCCAGCTTTGCATCACGTAATCGCGATAGCTGGAAACGCTGCCGCCGGCGAGGATGTTGCAGCTCAGAAGTCGCAAGCAGCCGGCGGAATCGTCCGTCGGCGTCGCCGATGCTGCGCGTTGACGCGTCTCGGAAGACATGCGGCGAGACTAAGCCGCCGCTGTCCTTATCGCAAGGGTAAAGCGATTTCCGCTTTATTTCTTGTTCGGTTTCTTCGCTGGCGCAGGCTTCATCGTCGCCTGCTCCTGCTTCACCAGTTGTAACGCGGTCGTCACCATATCGCCGAAGTTCACGCCTTTCTCGCTGTTGGCGACGATGCGGTACTTGCCGTCAACGATCAGCGTCGGCGTGGCGTCGACCTGGTAGTCGTGCACCAGCTCGTTGCCGTGCGCCAGTTCGCCTTCGACGACGAACGATGTCGCAGTCGAAACGAAGCTGCCCGGATTCGCGCCGTAGTTGACGTAAAAAAGATTCGCCAGATCCTCGATCGTGCGCAGTGGCTGGTGATCGCGATGGATCGCGTCGAACAGCGCCTGATGCGTCTTGTCGAGCAGGCCCATCGATTTGGCCGTATAGAAGGCCCGCGCGAACGGCTCCCAGCCGGGCTGGAATACGGCGGGTACGAGCTCGAACTGCACGCCGGCCGGAAGCTGGCTCTTGAGCTGATCGACGTACGGCTGGAAATGCGCGCAGTGCGGACACGCGTAGGAGAAAACTTCGGTGACCACGACCTTGTTCGGCTCGCTCGGCGCCGGCGGATCGATGAGGTAGTAGTCCTTGCCTTCGACGGGCGCCTTCGCCGCGTCGTCGGCGAGAGCGCCGCCGGCGAACAGCAGGGCGGCAAGCATTGCAGCGTACTTCAGCATCTCAAATCTCCTGGAATCCCGGAACACTCCGACTCGCGGCGCGTCGCCGAGTTCCTCAGTGCGCGCCGGCTTCCTTGCGGATCAAGAACATCACCAGCTGTTCGGCCTTGTCCCAGCTCCCAGCCGAATTCACCGTGAAACGGTATTTGCCGTTGACGATCAGCGTCGGCGTCTGCTCCACGCCGGTGGCCTTGATGAACGCATCGGCCTGCTTCATGCGCGTGTTGATCGTGAACGAATTGGCGGTGGCGACGAAATCGGCTTCTGTCACGCCGTACTTTGCGTAGAACTTGGCCGCGTCCTCGATCGTCGGCAGCGGCTGCTTCGCGCGACCGTTTTCGGCGATCGCCAGTTCGTTGGTCTTCCACACCGCGTCGAACATCGCGTCGTGCGCTTTGTCGGCGACGCCGAGCGCCTTGGCGGCGAGATAGGCGCGCTGGAACATCGGCCAGTCTTCGGCCGGATTGAACGCGGCCGGCACGAACGTCATCACGGCGTTGGGCGGCAGATCCTTCCTGAGTTTGTCGACGAACGGCACCGAGGCGTTGCACGCCGGGCAGCCGTACGAGAACACTTCGGTGACTTCGATCTTGTCGCCAGTGCTGGTCGGTTGCGGCGGATCGATCAGGAAATAATGGGTGCCTTCCTTCCACTCGGCCGAGGCGCCGGGGGCCTGCGCCGAAGCCGCGTCGGCGAAACCCAGCGCGATCAGGCCGATCGAAACCAGCAGCGGAAAACGGATTGCACGCATCAAAAATTCCTTCGGTTACTTTGCGGCCGTGCTCTTGTCGGCATCGGCCGAATGGAGGCCTTCGACGTAGGAAGCGAGCGAGGCGATGTCCGTGTCGCTCAGGCCTTTGGCGATCATCGGCATGATCTTGCCGCGGTCGTCGTCGCCGAAGGATTTCTGGTCGCGGAAATCCTTGAGCTTGGCGGCGATGTAGTCGCCGTACTGGCCGCCGAGCTGTGGATAACCCGCACCCGGATTGCCGCGACCGTCAGGTCCGTGGCAGGCCATGCAAGCCGGAACGTTGAGCGCCTTGTCGCCGCCGCGGTACAACGCCTGGCCACGCTCCACGAGACCCGAGTCGGCGACGCCGGGCAGCGATGTCTTGGATGCGAAAAAAGCGCCGAGGTCGTGCATGTCCTGCGGCTGCAACGGCGCAGCGAAGCCCTGCATGATCACGTTGTCGCGTTTCTTTTCCTTGAACAGTTCGAGCTGGCGTGCGATGTAGTCTTCCTGCTGGCCAGCCAGCTTCGGATATTGCGACTGCGCCGGGTTGCCGTCCATGCCATGGCAAGCGGCGCACACGGCGGACTTGGCCTGACCGGCGGCGGCGTCGCCCGGTTTGGTCTGCGCGGGCGCCGGCGGCGTCACCGCTTCGGCGACTTCCGTCTGCTGCGGCTTCGGGCTGCCCTGCGGCTGCGAGGTCGGCGCGCTCTGCGGCTCGCCGGTGGTCTGCGGTGCTTTGGACTGCTGTTGCGCCGAGGGCGAGGCGGGCGTCGGCGTGGCTTTTTGTGCCGAGGACTGCGCCGGCGGATCGGCCGCGAAGGCCAGGCTCACGCCGCACACGGCGATCGAGGCAACCCAATGCCGAAAACTCATACACTTCACTCCCAGAAATGCCCAAACCGCCCGTTGACAGCGGCGGCGCAAGAACGCGAATTATCTCGGAACCCCTTCCTCTAAGCAAACCCGGACATGCCCGCAAACCCCTTCCAGACGGCGCGTTTTCAGCTCAGTGCGTCGCAATTGAGACAGCTGCCCGACGATGTCGGTTCCGAAGTAGCATTCGCGGGGCGTTCCAACGCGGGCAAGTCGAGCGCGCTCAATGCGATCTGCGCGCAGACGGGTCTGGCGCGGACGTCCAAGACGCCCGGCCGCACGCAACTGCTGAACGTTTTCACCCTCGACGACGGTCGCCGCCTCATCGACCTGCCCGGATATGGCTATGCGAAAGTCCCCATCGACATGCGCGACAACTGGCGCAAGCTCATCGACGCGTATCTGCGCGAACGCGAATCCTTGAAGGGTGTCGTGCTGATCATGGACAGCCGCCATCCGCTTAAGGATTTCGACCGGCAGATGCTGACTTACTGCACGGGCATCGAACTGCCGTGTCTTTTATTGTTGACCAAAGCCGACAAGCTCTCGCGCAGCGAAGGCGGCAAGACGCTTGCCGCGGTCCGCAAGGAATGCGCCGCGCAGGGCTGGTCGCCGCACATGCAGCTTTTTTCCGCGCACGCCAAAACCGGCGTCGACGAAGCGCGCACGGCGCTGAACGGCTTGCTTAACGCCTGATCGGCCACCACATCAGCGAACCACCCGGAAGAGCGCGCCATGTCAGGACCGAGCATCGTCAAGGAGACACCCATCGAGCGCCGCGCGCAGCTCGTGGAATACGCCGCTTCGGGTGCGCGCACGCCGGATCGCTGGAAGATCGGAACCGAGCACGAGAAGTTCGGTTTCCGACAAGGCGACGATAAGAAGCCGCTTCCCTACGAGGGGGAAGACAGGCATCCGCGCCATGCTCGAAGGCATGACGCGCTTCGGCTGGGAGCCCGTGACCGAGGGCAACAACACTAGATCGCGCTGCTGCGCGGCGGCGCGAACATCACGCTCGAGCCGGGCGGACAGCTCGAGCTCTCGGGCGCGATGCTCGACACGGTGCACGAGACGTCTTCGGACGAGAACGAGCAGCACATTCGCAGAGGTGAAGACCGTCGCCAACGAAATTAGGCGCGGGCTTCATCGGTCTCGGCTTCGCGCCGCAATGGAAGCGCGAGGACTTCCCGACTGGATGCCGAAGGGCCGCTACAAGATCATGCGCGAGTACATGCCGAAGAAGGGCAAGCTCGGCATCGATATGATGCTGCGCACCTGTACCGTGCAGACCAACCTCGACTTCGAATCCGAAGCCGACATGGTGAAGAAATTCCGCGTGTCGCTCGCTTTGCAGCCGCTGGCGACCGCGCTGTTCGCCAACTCGCCGTTCAAGGAGAGCCAGGACACCGGTTTCAAGAGCTATCGCAAGCCCCCAGATCTGGACCGACACCGATCCCGACCGCTGCGGCATGCTGCCGCTTCGTGTTCGAGGACGGCTTCGGGTTCGAACGTTACGTCGATTACCTTCTCGACGTGCCGATGTATTTCAGCTATCGCAACGGCGAATACATCGATCTGGCCGGAAAGTCGTTCAAGGATTTCATGGCAGGCAAGCTGAAAGAGTTGCCTGGCGAATTGCCCACACTGAAGGATTGGGCCGACCACACCACGACCGCGTTCCCGGAAGTGCGCCTGAAAAAGTACCTCGAAATGCGCGGCGCCGATGGCGGACGCTGGAACCGCCTGTGCGGTCTGCCCGCGTTTTGGGTCGGTCTGCTTTACGACTCGACGGCGCTCGACGCCGCGTGGGATCTGGTCAAGGATTTCACCATGGCCGAACGCCACGCCCTGCGCGACGGCGTGCCGAAGCACGCGCTGAAACTTCCGTTCCGCAATGGCACCGTGCGCGATCTGACCATCGAGGCGCTCAAGATCGCCGGCAATGGACTGGCCCGCCGCAACAAAGTGAATTCGACCGGCGCCAGTGAAGCGGTGTTCCTCGAACCGCTGATCGAATACGCGCAGGCCAACCAGACTCCAGCCGAACGCAAGCTGGAGTTGTACAAGACGCAATGGAACGGCAGCGTCGATCCGGTGTTTCGCGAGTTCGCCTACTGAGCGACGACCCGGCGCAAGGAGCCGGGTCGCTGCGAATCTCAGGATTTCTTTGTCGCGTCGATCTTCGTCGCGCTTGTCTTCAGTCCGCGTTCGATCAGGAGTGGCTCGACACTCGGATCGCGCCCGCGAAACGCGCGATAAGCCGCCTCGAGATCTTCCGAATTGCCTTTCGACAGGATCATGTCGCGGAAGCGCTGGCCGTTCTCGCGCGTCATGCCGCCGTGATCCTTGAACCAGTAGTACGTATCGTCGCGCAATACGGCCGTCCACAGATACGCGTAATAGCCGGCAGCGTAACCGTTGTCCCAGATGTGCGCGAAATACGACGAACGATAACGTGGCGGCACCAATGCGTAGTCGACGTGGTACTTCTTCAGTGCGGCGGCCTCGAACGGATCGGTGCCGACCTTTTCGTCCGTCGATTGTGTGTGCCAGGCCATGTCGAGCAGACCGGCGCTGACGCCTTCGGTCGTGGCGTAACCTTGCCCGAACGTGCCCGCCGCCTTGATGCGATCGAGAAGCGCCTTCGGCATCGGGGCGTCGGTCTGGTAGTGCCTGGCGTAGTTGGCGAATACCGTCGGCTCGTCGGCCCAATGCTCGTTGAACTGCGACGGGAATTCGACGAAATCGCGCGGCACCGACGTGCCCGCGATCAGCGGGTATTTCACGTGCGAGAACATGCCGTGCAGCGCATGTCCGAATTCGTGGAACATGGTGATTACGTCATCGTGCGAAATCAACGCGGGCTGTCCCGGCGCGGGCTTGGTGAAGTTGCACACGTTGAACACGACGGGCTTCGTGCCGAACAGATCCGACTGGTCGACGAAGCTGCTCATCCATGCGCCGCCGGCTTTGTTGTCGCGCTTGAAATAGTCGGCATAGAAAAGCGCCATCGAGGTGCCGTCCTTGTCGAACACCTCGAACACGCGTACGTCGGGTTGATAGACCGGAATGTCGTGGCGTTCCTTGAAGGTGAGCCCATACAACTTGTTCGCGGCGAAGAACACGCCGTCCTGCAGCACGCGGTCGAGCACGAAATAATCCTTGATCTCGTCCTGATCGAGCTTGTATTCGTTCTTGCGCACCTGCTCGGAGTAGAACTGCCAATCCCACGGCTCGAGTTTCGCAATGCCTCGCTTTCTCGCGATCGTCTGCATCTTGGCCGCTTCGCGCTTGGCTTTGGCAATGGCGCCCGATGCGACGTCGGTCATCAGCTTGATCGCCTTGTCGGGCGTTTTCGCCATCTGATCTTCGAGAACGTAATCGGCATACGTTTTGTAGCCGAGCAGGTGCGCTTTCTGCGTACGCAGTTGCGCGATGCGCTCGACGGTGTCGCGGGTGTCGTTGTCGTCGTTGTGTTCGGCGCGGTTGATCGAGGCTTCGAAAAGCTGCTTGCGCGTGTCGCGGTTGGTCAGCGAGGCCTGCGCCGGTTGCTGCGTAGTGTTCTGCAGCGTCAGCAGCCATTTGCCGTCGAGCTTGCGCGCTTTCGCGGCTTCGGCGGCGGCGGCGATTTCCGCCTCGCTCATGCCGGCGAGCGGATCGGGACTGTCGAATTGCAGCGCGGCGGCTTTGACCGCGGCAAGATTCTTTTTCCGGAACGTCGTGCCGAGCGAGGACAGGTCCTTGTTCAATTCCTTCAGTTTCGTCTGATCGGCATCGGACAACTGCGCGCCGGCGCGCACGAAATTCCTGTAGTAGCGTTCGACCAGTCGCTTCGATTGTGGATCGAGATCGAGCGAATCGCGCTGGTCATAAATCGTCTTCACGCGCGCGAACAATTTGCCATTGAGATAGATCGCATCGCGATGCGCGGCGAGTTTCGGCGCTTCATCCTGCTGCACTTTCTGCAGCGTATCGTTGGTGTTGGCCTGTGCCACCGCGGACAACACCTTGCTGACGCGCGTCAGCATGCGGCCTGACTTTTCCATCGCGACGAGCGTGTTGTCGAACGTCGGCGGATCGCTTTGATCGGCGATCTTCTGCATTTCGCCTAGCTCGATGCGCATGCCTTCGTCGAGTGCCGGCTGGAAATCCTCGTCCTTTATCTGCGTGAAGTCCGGCGCCTGGAACGGCAGCGTGCTTTCCTTGACGAACGGATTTTCGCGCGCGGGCGCGGCAGCCGTTGTGTCGGATTTCGGCTTCGGCGTTTCGTTCTTGTGTTGCGGCGACGCACAGGCCGCAAGCGAAACGGCCAAGGCGGCGACGAGTGTGCGAGCGCGGATCATGGGCAACTCCCGAGAGGATCGACAATCCCCGAGTTTCATTCCCCCGAAAGCGGGAATCCAGTGCCTTTGGTTGGTTTACATTTCCAGGCGAAAGTCGCTGGATTCCCGCTTTCGCGGGAATGACGAGCCATGGAACACCGGCGCCCTCGCGGTGTATGACGAACCGAAAAAAATCGGCGCCATTGCGGCGCCGATCGGGATTACTTGTGCATCTTGCCGGGCTTGAGCCCACGCTCGATCAAGAGCGGCTCGACGCTCGGATCGCGCCCGCGGAATGCGCGGTAGGCGACATCGAGATCCTGCGTATAACCTCTCGACAAAATCATTTCGCGGAAACGCTGGCCGTTCTCGCGCGTCATACCGCCGTGTTCCTTGAACCAATAGAAGGCGTCGTCGCGCAGCACCGCGCTCCACAGGTAGGCGTAGTACCCGGCCGAATAGCCGCCGCCCCAGATGTGCGCGAAATAGCTGGAACGGTAGCGCGGCGGCACCAGCGCGTAATCAACGTGGAATTTCTTCAGCGACTGCGTCTCGAATGCGTCCACATCCTGCTTTGGCGCCTCCGCGGGCAGTTCGTGCCAGGCCTGATCGAGCAGCGCGGCCGCGAGGTATTCCGTCGTCTCGAAACCTTCGCCGTAAGTTCCCGATTTCTTGATCTTGGCGACCAGTTCTTTCGGCATCGGCGCGCCGGTCTGGTAGTGCTTGGCGTAGTTGGCGAACACCGTCGGCTCGTCGGCCCAGTGTTCGTTGAACTGCGACGGGAACTCGACGAAGTCGCGCGTCGTGCTGGTGCCGGCGACAAGCGGATATTTCACGTTCGACAGCATCTCGTGCAGCGCGTGACCGAACTCGTGGAACATGGTGATGACGTCGTCGTGCGAGATCAGCGCGGGCTGCCCCGGCGCGGGCTTGGTGAAGTTGCACACGTTGAACGCGACCGCATGATTGCCGAGCAATCCGGATTGCTGCACGAAACTGTCTTCCCATGCGCCGCCGGCTTTGTTGTCGCGCTTGAAATAGTCGGCGTACCACAGGGCGAGCGACGTGCCGTCTTTGTCGAACACCTCGAACACGCGCACGTCGGGTCGATAGACCGGAACGTCGTGGCGTTCCTTGAAGGTGAGCCCGTACAACTTGTTCGCGGCGAAGAACACGCCATCCTGCAGCACGCGATCGAGCACGAAATATTGCTTCACTTCGTTTTCGTCTATCGCGTATTCGGCTTTCTTCACCTGCTCGGAATAGAACTGCCAGTCCCACGGCGCCAGTTTGAAGCCGCCTTTCTGCTTGTCGACGAGTTTCTGCATCTGCGCGGCTTCGCCTTTCGCCTTGGCGATGGCGGCCGGGACCATGTCGGTCATCAGCTTGATCGCGTGCTCCGGCGATTTCGCCATCTGATCGTCGAGGCTATAGGCGGCGTAATTCCTGAAGCCGAGCAGCTTCGCCTTTTCCGCGCGCAATTGCGCCAGACGCTGGATCGTGGCGCGCGTGTCGTTGGCGTCGTTGTGTTCGGCGCGGTTGATCGAGGCTTCGAACAACTTCTCGCGCGTGTCGCGATTCTTCAACGATACCTGCGCCGGCTGCTGCGTCGTATTCTGCAGCGGCACGACGAGTTTGCCGTCGAGCTTGCGATCCTTGCCCGCCTGTTCGGCGGCGGCGAGATCGGCGTCGCTGAAGCCGGCCAGCGCATCCTTGCTGTCGACGACCAGCGCGCCGTTTTTTGTTGCAGCGAGCAGCTTGCTCTCGAACGCGGTGCTGAGCGCGGATTCTTCCTTGTTCAGCTCCTTGAGCTTTTCCTGATCGCCGGCCTGCAGCTTCGCGCCGGCGCGCACGAAGTTGCGGTAGTAGTGTTCGGCTACCGTCTTCTGCTCCGGCTCGAGCTTGGCGCGAGCGTCGTAAACGGCCTGCACGCGCGCGAACAGTTTCGGATTGAGCGCGATCGCATCCGCATGCGCGGCGCGCCTGGGCGCTTCGTCTTCCTGGATTTTCTGCAGCGTATCGTTGGTGTTTGCCTGCGCGATGGCGTCGAACACCTTGGTCACGCGCACGAACAGGTCGCCGGAACGTTCCAGCGCCTCGATGGTGTTCTCGAACGTCGGCGCGGCCGGATCGTTGGCGATCTTCTCCACCTCGGCCAGTTGCCGCTTCATGCCTTCCTCGATCGCCGGCTGATAGTCGGCATCGGTGATCTTGTCGAACGGCGGTGCCTGATATTGCAGCGAACTGCGCTCCAGGAACGGATTGACGCGCGACGCCGCAGCAGCGGGTTTGGTGGTATCGGCGGTCTTGTGTTGCGTCTGTGCGCAAGAGGCGAGCGTGGCGGTCATGGC
The DNA here is from genome assembly GCA_963708785.1 of uncultured Gammaproteobacteria bacterium. GTDB lineage: Bacteria > Pseudomonadota > Gammaproteobacteria > Xanthomonadales > Rhodanobacteraceae > Rudaea. Next base: position 12,086 of record CAVPTJ010000005.1, on the reverse strand, counting down.
GATCAGCAGGTAGCGAGCGCGCAACATGTGGAGAACTCCCCGAAGTGGATTTTTATCGATGTGGAAAAATGCATGAAACGGAACGGATCAGGCGTGGGTGACGTCGCGCAGCGTCCAGTGTCGGCCGATGAGCAGCGACAGGCGATGTTTCAGGATCGAATGCGGCAGCGACGTGGTCACGGTGACGTCGCAATGCACGTCGGTCTGTTTCGCACTGACCGTGGCCGATGCGTCGCTCTGGCCCAGTGAATCGTCGATCGCATCCGGGTCCGGCTGCAGCGCTTTCCATTGCTGGAACAAGCCCGGGGAGCGCAATGCGCGTTGCAGTTCGGCGGCGAAATCGTCAGGCGACTCGCCGGTGTAGGACAGTTCGCCGACCGAGCCGCGCGCCTTGGCGAGGTTGTCGACGACGATGTAATAGCGCTGCGTGGTCATCCTGAAATCCTGTGAAATCCTGGTCGTAGCGGCCTACCAGTTTAGCAGATGGCCGGCATGCGGCCGTGCATGACTTCCGTCCCTGATCCCGCGTAGCGGCGACGATTAAACTCCTTTCGCCGCAAGATCGTCCCACTGCACTCTGGCCCAAAGGATTCCGATGTCGAACCGCACCGTTCGCTCCTTCGTCGCGCTCGCGCTGATCGGCGTCGCCTCGCTCGCCGGCGCGCAGACAAAATTGCTGCGCTTTCCCGACATCTGCAACGACCGCATCGTCTTCACCTACGGCGGCGACCTGTGGACCGTTTCCTCGCAAGGCGGCACGGCGATCCGGCTCACCGCCGGGCCGGGCCTGCAGGAATCGGCGCGTTTCTCGCCGGACTGTTCACAGATCGCGTTCACCGGCGAGTACAGCGGTGAGGATCAGGTGTACGCGATGCCGGCGAACGGCGGCGTGCCGACGCAGCTCACGTATTACCCGTCGATGGGTACGTTGCCGCAACGCTGGGGTTTCGACAATCAGGTGTATGGCTGGACGCCCGATGGCGCGCGTGTCCTGTTCCGCGGATACATGGACGGTTTCGCGCTTTCGCAACCGCGGCTGTTCACCGTAGGCCGCGACGGCGGTTTGCCGGAAGCGCTGCCGATGCCGATGTCCGGCGTCGGCGCCTATTCGCCGGACGGCAAACAGCTCGTCTATTCGCCGCTGTTCCGCGACTTCCGCACATGGAACCGCTATCAGGGTGGCTGGGCGGGGAAGATTTTGCAGACATTTTCGACATCGCCACGCAGCAGGGCCGCAACATCACCAACAATCCGCGCACGGACCGCGATCCGGTGTGGATCGGCAACGCGATTTATTTCGTGTCCGATCGCGACGACGTGCTGAATCTGTACAAGTACGACATCGGCAGCGCACAGACCACGCAGCTCACCAAGCACCGCAACTTCGACGTGCGCTGGGCGAGCGGCGATCGCAACGGCCACATCGTCTACGAACTCGGCGGCGAACTGCACGTGTACGACGTGAACTCGAATCAGGATCGCGCCGTACCGATCGCCGTGCCCACCGACGGCACGCGCACACGCGCCGAACACATCGCGGTGGCGGACAAGGTCGAGCAGATCGGCTTGAGCCCGCATGGCGAACGCGCGTTCTTCGTCGCGCGGCGATCTGTTCACTGCGCCCGTCGAACACGGCATCACGCGCAACCTCACGCAAACGCCGGGCGCGCACGAGCGCGAAGCCGGCGCGGTCGCCGGACGGCAAGCACATCGCCTACGTCTCCGACGAAAGCGGCGAGGAAGCCGTATGGGTGCGCGACGCCGAAGGCCAAGGCAATGCAAAGCAGCTCACGCACGAAGTCCTCGGCCGCCTGTATGCGCCGAAGTGGTCGCCCGACAACAAGCGCATCGCCTTCAGCGACAGCGCCAATCGTGTCGAGGTCGTCGACGCGGCGGGCGGCAAGGTCACGCAGGTCGCGCGTGATCCTTTCGGGTTGCAGCGCGATTACGTGTGGTCGCCGAAAGGTTCGTATCTGGCCTACACGCTGAATGAGGAAAACACCCTGCCGTCGATCTTCGTGTGGACGGCCGCGGATGGCAAAAGCACGCGTGTCACCGATCCGCTGTTCGCCGAATCCAATCCCGCGTTCTCACCGGACGGCAAGTTTCTTTATTTCCTCGGCGCGCGCGAGTGGACGCCGCAGATCAGTCCGATCGAGTTCAATTTCGCGGTGAACCGTTTCACGGGCGTCTACGCGCTGACGCTGCAGAAGAACGGTCCGAGCCCGTTCCCGGTCTTCAGAACGATGAAGCCAAGGCCGCATCCGACGAAGCCAAGGACGAAGACGACAAGTCAAAGAAGGAACGCAAGAAGGAAAACGACACGGAGAAGAAGAAAGAGAACGCCGTCGACGCGATCGATTTCGACGGGCTGCCTGCGCGCATCACACGTGCGCCGATCGACTTCGACAACATCGGCTCGATCTCGATCACCGGCAAGTTCATCGTCTACAGCGTCGCCGACGCGTTCTATTACGGCCGCGACGGCAAGTTCAAACCGCAGATGCACGTCTACGACATCGCCAAACGCAAGGACAAGACGCTGGTCGAAAATGTGGAAAATGCGGCATTGTCCGACGACGGCCAGAAACTGCTCGTGCAGGCCGACAACACCTTCAAGGTGTACGACGTCGATGGCGACGGCAAGGATTCCAAGACGGTGAGTACGTCGGGCCTCGCGGTCACGCGCGACCCACGCCAGGAATTCGCCGAGATCTTCCGCGAAGTGTGGCGTCGTTATCGCGATTATTTCTACGCGGTCAATATCAACGGCGACCACTGGAAAGCGCTGCGCGCCAAATACGGCAACCGCAGATCCAGTACGTCGGCGTACTGTTCCGATCTCAATTATCTCCTGGCCCAGAGGTCGGCGAACTGAGCAACTCGCACTCGTACGTCACTGGCGGCGACCTGAAATTGCCCAAGCAACCGCACGTCGCGCTGCTGGGCGCGCGCTTCGAACTCGACAAGGCATCCGGCCGCTATCGCGTGAAAAGCATCATGCCGGGCGAAAACGACGAAGACCGCTACCGTTCGTCCTTGACCGAGTCGGCGTCAACGCTGACGAAGGCGATTACATTCTTGCCATCGACGGACAAGAACTCACCGCGCACGATAATCCGTACCACCTGCTCGCAGACCGCGCCCGGCCAGCCGGTGGAATTGCGCGTGAACTCCAAACCGACGGATGCCGGCGCACGCACCGTGCTGGTCAAGCCGCTGGATAGCGAAAAGGATCTTGAAGTACTACGGCTGGGTCGAACACAACCGTCGCTACGTCGAGGAGAAAACCGGCGGCAAGGTCGGCTATGTCTACGTGCCGGACATGGGCGGCGACGGCATCCGCGAATTCATCAAATGGTTCTATCCGCAGCTACGCAAACAGGGCCTGATCGTCGATGTGCGCGACAACGGTGGCGGCAACGTGTCGAACATGATTATCGAACGGCTGAGCCGCAAGTTGCTCGGATCGAACTACGACCGCAATGCGAGCGGCGTCGGTACGTATCCGCCGCAGGTGTTCAACGGTCCCATGGCCGCGCTGATCAACGAGACCAGCGCATCTGACGGCGACATCTTTTCCTACATGTTCAAGCAGGCCAAACTCGGCCCGACCATCGGCAAGCGCACCTGGGGCGGCGTGGTCGGCATCAACGACTACGGCCCGGTGCTCGACGGCGGACAGGTCGAAGTGCCGGAATTCGTTGCGATCGCAGATCTCAACGGCAACTACCACGTCGAAGGCGAGGGCGTGAGTCCCGACATCGAAGTGGAGAACGATGTGTTCTCGACTATCCACGGCAAGGACCCGCAGCTCGACCGCGCCATTGCCGAGGTGATGAAGAGCATCGAAGCCAATCCGCCGCGGTTCGTGCTGCACCAGGCCGATCCGGTCAAGGCGCCCGCCGACATGCGGCCGAAATCGCCGTAACCGCGTCGCGCAGATGCGCGCCGGCGCGGCGCGCATCGCGGTCTTTGGAGAATGGCAGGATGCCAGGCACGGCGCGGGCAAGCGCTCGCTCAGCGTCTCGATATTTTCGCGGACGCGCTGCATCGGATTCGACGCCTTGCCGATCCAGCCGACAGTTCGCACCCGTCGCCTTGGAGGCGCGCGCGCTCAAGAACGCGTGATTGAGACAACCGAGCCGAATCCGACGACGAGGATGACGGGCAACCGCAACGGTTTCGCCCACATCCTTTTGCGTCAGCGATCCGACAACGGAGCGCTCCAGCCGCCGACGCCTTCGACGACGACGCAATCGGCCCTTCGGAGATTGCGCGAATGCGCGCTCTATCGGCTCGAGAGTTATCTCGATGCCTTCTTCCTGTGCGGCGATGTGCGGGGCGATCGCTTCGCGCAACGCGAACGGATTGATCGATTCGTACTTCGGAGCGCCGCCGCTCTGAGCGAGCAGCGCTTCAGCATCTTCGTTGCGCAGACCGCGCGGCGTCATCACGAGCCGCTGGCGACCGGCTTCATGCCGACGGCGCGCACACCCGAGGCGTTGAGCGCGGCCAGTAGGCGCGCACTCGCGGCGTCTTGCCGATGCCGGTTCGGTGCCGGTAATGTAGACCGCGCTCGTCACCGTGTCCTTCGGCGATGCGTCGCATTGCCACGCGCTCGACCAGGGGCCGCGTGAACATCAACAACCACACGCGCTACCCGGGATCGCGAACAGCCATGGTTTATGTGGGTCGAAAGGCAACACCGTCGCCAACCCGGCGAGAACAGTGCAATGACGACCGTGTACAGCCAACCGATCATGCGCGTATGGGTCACGATGATTTCATCCGCGCTCAGGCCGATCAGCTGGACGATTTCAATGCATGACGAAACATCAGGGCGAAAACACTGGCGATCGCCGCCAGTCCAAGACCGAACACCACGTACGCCGCGCGCAGTTCGGCGATGTCGTTGATCACGATTTCTTTTTCCACGAGCCAGCCGTTGGTTATCGATCCGAACGTGAGCGAGAACAACAGGCGCAACGGATACACGTACATGAGCACGAGAAATACGAGGACGAGGCTCAGCCGCACCGCGACCCGGTCTTCGATATCGTAGTGGCGGCTCCAGTAGCGATGCATCTGCCAGAAGCGCGCAATCAGCAGGAAGCAGACGGCGAACGTCGGAAGTCCGCGCAGCGCCTGCAGCATTTCCGGAACGTCGTTCGGCACGTGGCCGATGGAGATCACGATGAGCGTCACTGCGAACGCGAAGGCCGAATCGACGAAGCCTTCCAGCCGCGTCGGCTGATGCCGTCGCACGCGCAGAACATCGTCCGGATTCAGGCGTCCTCCCATGCATGCAGAATAGGCGTTGTTGCGTGCGGATCAAAGCGGGTCGATCGAAGCGGGCGCCGCGCCGACGGGCTACAATATGTGTTCGAATCGCAGAGACCCGGCATGTTCAAGGCAGAGCCCATCGACGTCGTCGACAAAGCCGCGCACTACCGCGAGCTCGCCCAGCAGATGCGCGGCCTGCTCGCCGACGAGCGCGACCGCATCGCCAATGCCGCGAATTTTTCTTCGCTGGTGTTCAACTCGCTGCCCGCGCTGAACTGGGCCGGCTTCTATTTTTATGACGGCAACGAACTCGTGGTCGGTCCGTTCCAGGGCCAGCCCGCATGCGTGCGCATCGCCATCGGCAAGGGCGTGTGCGGCACCGCGGCGGCGACGAAGCAGACGCAGCTCGTACGCGACGTGCACGAATTCGAAGGCCACATCGCGTGCGACGCGGCCTCGCAATCGGAGATCGTCGTGCCGCTGTTCGACGGCGACACGCTGATCGGCGTGTGGGATGTCGACAGTCCCGACATCGCGCGTTTCGACGACGACGATCGTATCGGCATGGAGCGCCTCGCAGGTATATTCGTCGACTCGATCCGCGCGGAGAAATGAGATGGCGGCCAAGGACGACAGCAACAAGATCCGCAATGTCGGGCCGAAGTCCGCGGCATGGTTGCGTCAGGTCGGCGTGCGCACGCAGGAAGATCTCAACCGTCTGGGTCCCGTCGACGCTTTCATGAAAGTGAAGCGCGCCGGATTCCGGCCGAGCCTGAACCTGCTCTATTCGCTGGCCGGCGCGATCGAGAATTGTCACTGGGCCGACTTGCCCGACGAACGCAAGAAGGAGCTCGTCGCCGCGGTCGAATCCGATCAGGCCGCCAATCCGATCAAGACACGCTGGCAGAAGCAGGTCGAGCGCAGCGAGCGCGGAGGGGATTCGTCATCGGCCGAATCGCGCGAGTCCGAGGATCACGGATCAGCCGCCGACGGCGGTGGATTTCTCGACGATCCGGATGGCGGGCACGAGTCGGCAAAAGAAGACTGATCGCACTCAAGGCGGATGCCGTAAAGCTCGTCATTCCCGCTTTCGCCGGAATGACAAACCCGGGGCGAATCACCGTACAACCGCATAATCGCGTGCATCCTCGCGCCACTTCGGCATCGCGCGAATCCTCGGCAGCACCTCGTCGGGCGTATCGACCAGCGCCCACATCTGCGCGTGCTCCGGATTCATGAAGCGTTCGTCGATCACTTTCTCCATGAAGGTCTGCAGGGGCGCATAAAAACCGTTGGTGTTGAGGAACACGATCGGATTGAAATACAACCCGAGCCGCTTCAGCGTGATCGCCTCGAATACTTCTTCGAGCGTGCCGCACCCGCCGGGCATCGCGACGACCGCGTCGCTGTCGGTGAGCAGCCGATGCTTGCGTTCGCGCATGTCTTCGACGATTTCGAGCGACGCCAGTCCCGGGTGTTGCCATTCGACTTCGGTCATGAAACGCGGAATGACGCCGATCACTTTTCCGCCGGCCTCGAGCGCGCCGTTGGCGAGCGATCCCATCAGTCCGACCGCGCCGCCGCCATAGACGATCGTGCAGTTGTCGCGCGCGAACAACAGGCCGAGACGGCGCGCCGCCTCGTGGTAGCTGCTGTCGACTTTCTCGCTTGAGGCGCAATAGACGCAGACGCGCATGGGTTCATCCAGGAGCAAATGTAAATTCTAACCGGCCAAAGAAATGGTTAACGGGATTCGAACAAATCCTCTGTTACGGTTCGCCGCGTCAAGGCCGTCACGGCTCCAAAAAGAACGGTCTGATGCAGGTCGTAAGTCGTCTTGAAAAACGGGGATTGACCCAGTATGTCTTTTAAGCGAGTAGGCCTCGCGGTGAGCCTTTTTGTCGCCGCAACGGGGATTGCCACTGCCGATATCGTGCCCAACGCCGATCCGGCGTCGTGCATGGTCAGCGCGCTGAGCGGTTATCTGACCTCCGCCCCCGTCGCCGCCGATGCCGAGGCAGGCAACGCGTGGGTAGTGGAAGACGCCAAAGACGATGACGCCGGCACGCTAGACGACGCGGTCATCACCGATGACGACGTCGCCACCGTCGATCCGCGTCAGGAGCTGTCGCAGTTCGCGATGCAACTTCTGGACATCCGCTATCGCCGCGGCGGGCAGGTGCCTTCCACCGGCTTCGACTGCAGCGGTTTCGTGCACTACGTGTTCGAGCAGGTGTTCGGCGTGGACCTGCCGGCGAATTCGGCGAGTCAGTACCAGGTCGGCAAGCAGGTCGCGCGCAGCGAATTGAAAGTCGGCGATCTGGTTTTCTTCAAGACACACGGCAAGCGCATCTCGCATGTCGGCATCTATCTCGGCGACGGCCGTTTCATCCATTCGCCGACCACCGGCGAACGCGTGCGCGTAAGCAATCTCGCCAGCGATTACTGGGCTCGCCGCTTCGCCGGCGCGCGCCGTCCGAACACCCTGATCTAGGTCCGGCTGATCTAAGATTCGGCTGATCTGACTCCCCGCAGCCGGCGCGCCGCGCCGGTTTCGCCTCCGACGATGGTTGGTCTGGCCACGACGCGATGCCGTGCCGATAATGGCCGTTTCGCCAGGAGGCCACGACCATGACGAGCAAATTGCCGGACGGCGTCGCGATCAACGCGCCGATGCATCCGCGTTTCGATGAAATCCTCACGCCGGACGCGCTCGCTTTCGTCGCCAAACTGCACCGCACGTTCGAACCGCGCCGTCAGGAATTGTTGAAAGCGCGCCTCGAACGCCAGAAACGCATCGACGCGGGGCAGATGCCGGATTTCCTCGACGAAACGAAATCCGTGCGCGAAGGCGACTGGAAAATTTCGCCGCTGCCGAAGGCGCTCGAATGCCGCCGCGTGGAAATCACCGGGCCGGTCGATCGCAAGATGATCATCAACGCGTTCAATTCCGGCGCCGATTCGTTCATGGCGGATTTCGAGGACTCGAACAGTCCGAACTGGTTCAACCAGATCAACGGCCAAGTGAATCTGAAAGACGCAATCCGCCGGCAGATCGGTTTCACCAGCGAGAAAGGCAAGGAATACAAGCTCAACGAGACGATCGCGACGTTGCAGGTCCGTCCGCGCGGCTGGCATCTCGACGAGAAGCACGTGACCGTCGACGGCCAGCGTGTCTCCGGTGGTATCTTCGATTTCGCGCTGGTGTTTTTCCACAACGCGAAGGAACAGGTGAAGCGCGGGGCCGGTCCGTTCTTCTATCTGCCGAAAATGGAAAGCCATCGCGAAGCGCGCCTGTGGAACGACGTCTTCTGCATGGCGCAGGACGAGATCGGCATGCCGCGCGGCACGATCAAGGCGACGGTGCTGATCGAAACCATCCTCGCGACATTCGAGATGGAAGAAATCCTGTACGAACTGCGCGAACATTCCGCCGGACTCAACGCGGGCCGCTGGGATTACATCTTCAGCGCCATCAAGAAATTCAGGAACAAGCCCGGTTTCTGCCTCGCCAATCGCGTGCTCATCAACATGGAAGTGCCGTTCATGCGCTCATATGCGCTGGCGCTGGTGCAGGCCTGCCATAAGCGCGGCGCGCCCGCGATCGGCGGCATGGCGGCGCTGATTCCGATCAAGAACGACGAAGCCGCGAACGAGAAAGCACTCGCCGGTGTACGCCACGACAAGAAGCGCGACGCCAACGACGGCTTCGACGGCGGCTGGATCGCGCATCCGGGTCTGGTGCAGATCGCCATGGAAGAATTCACGCGCGTGCTCGGCGACAAGCCGAACCAATGGAGCAAGCAGCGCGACGAAAAGTTCGCCGCGAAGGATTTCCTCAACTTCGTTCCCGAACAACCGATCACCGAAGCCGGACTGCGCAACAACATCAATGTCGGCATCCACTATCTCGGCAGTTGGCTGTACGGCAATGGCTGCGTGCCGATCCATAACCTGATGGAGGACGCGGCCACTGCCGAGATTTCACGCTCGCAAGTGTGGCAATGGGTGGTCAGCGACAAGGGCAAACTCGACGACGGCCGCAAGGTCGACGCGGCGATGGTGAAAGCGCTGATCCCGGAAGAACTCGAGAAAGTGAAGAAGGACGCCGCCGCGCAGGGCGAACCGCTCGGCACCTACGATCAGGCCGCGCAGATCTTCGAGAAGATGGCGCTGTCGAAAGACTTCCCGGAATTCCTGACGCTCCCGCTTTACGAAGCGATGGAATAATCCCGAATTGCGTTCGCCCCTACAACAGCGGACGCGGCTGTCAGTTTTTGGCGAGCAAATCCTGATAGTCCGCATGCTTGCGAATGAACGCGGCGACGAACGAGCACGCCGGGATCACCTTCTCGCCGCGTTCGCGAATCAGATCGAGCGTGCCGCGCACCATGGCCGAGCCGATGCCGCGGCCTTCCAGTTCCGGCGGCACGGCGGCATGCGTGAGCGAAACGACGCCGTTGGCGCGGCGGTAATCGATGTACGCCGTGCGGCCTTCCACCTCGTACTCGTAACGGCTGCGCGCGGTATTGTCGATGACGCTCATGGTTTCGCTCCCTGCAATCGCTGATCGACCCATTCGATCCAGTGCCGCACCGGCATGGCCGCGCCCGTTTCCAGATGCGCCATGCATCCGACATTCGCGCTGAGGATTTCCTCGGGCCGGCCGCGTTCCAGATTCTCAAGTTTGCGCGCGCGCAACTCCCGCGACAATGCCGGCTGCAGGATCGAATAGGTGCCGGCCGATCCGCAACACAAATGCGAATCGGCGACCGGCACCAGTTCCGCGCCGAGCGCCGTCAATATCGATTCGACCACGCCGCGGATTTTCTGCGTGTGCTGCAGCGTGCACGGCGGATGGAAAGCGATGCGCCGCGTCGCAGGCGAGCCGGCGCTCGCGGCGAGTTCGGCAACGAACGGAGCAAGGAATTCCGATACGTCGCGCGTCATCGCGACGACGCGTTTCGCTTTTTCGGCATACACCGGATCGTCGCGCAGCACGTGCGCGTAGTCCTTCACCATCGCGCCGCACCCGGAGGCGTTGATCACGATCGCCTCCGCGCCGGATTCGATCAGCGGCCACCACGCGTCGATGTTGCGCCGCGCTTTTTCTCGCGCCGCCTTGTGCGCATCGAGGTGATAGTCGATCGCGCCGCAGCAGCCAGAGCCGGCAACCGCGATCGATTGCACGCCGAGCGTATCGAGCACGCGCGCCGTCGCCGCATCGACGGCCGGCATCAGCGCTGGTTGCACGCAGCCGTTGAGCAGGATCGCCTTGCGAGTATGTGTGTTGCGCGGTATCGCGTCGGCTTCGCGCAACGGCACCAGCTTCTGCCGCAATGATGTGGGCAGCGTGCCGCGCAGTGCGCGTCCGATGACGACCGCTGGATCGAACAACCAGCGCCGTGTGAGCACAAAGCGCAGCACGTTGCGGCGCATCGCGTCGGACGGTTTGCGCGGCACACGCCGCTCGACGGCCATGCGGCCGATGTCGACGAGGCGCCCGTAACGCACGCCGGACGGACATGTCGTTTCGCAGTTGAGGCAAGTCAGGCAACGATCCAGATGCAGTTGCGTCGATTGCGTTGGCGGCGCGCCCTCGAGTACCTGCTTGATCTGATAGATGCGCCCGCGCGGACCATCGAGTTCGTCGCCGCGAATCTGATACGTCGGACAGGTCGCATTGCAAAAGCCGCAATGCACACAGGCGCGCAGGATCGATTCGGCGTCGTCGCCGTCGGCCGTGCCTTTGATCCAGTCGGCGAGATGCGTTTCCACGCTACAGGCCCGGGACCAACCGGCCGCGATTGAAGATCCCGTTCACATCAAAATCCCGCTTGAGCTTGCGATGCAGATCGAAATTCGCGGTGTCGAGCGGATGGAACATCGTCGTGTCGCGTTCTCCACGCCACAACGTGGCCGAGCCGCCGGCGCTCGCGGCGGCGTCACGTACGGCCGCGGCGGGCGCGTCGCTCGCGAGCCAGCGTTGCGCGCCGGACCACTCGATCAATGCGATGCCGGGCAGCAGGAACGTCGCGGTGGTTGGCAGCGAGAGGCGCCACAGGCGCGGCGCGGAAAACACGGCGTGCCTCTGATCGCGCAGGCTGCTCCAGATTCCGTCGTCAGCCATAGACTCACCGCCGAGTGTCGTCTGCGCTGTCCTGATCGCGCTAGTTGCGCCGGCGAGTTTCACGTGCGCCACGCCATCTGTCCACGCCGTCGCCGCGACGGGCAGAGGCTGACCACGCCACGCATTGAACCGATCCAGTGCGTCCGTTGCCGTCATCTCGAAACGCAGCGTCGTTTCCGCGCGCGGTTTCGGCAACACTTTCAGCGAAACTTGCGTGATCAATCCGAGGATGCCGAGCGATCCGCACAGCAGGCGCGACACGTCGAAACCGGCGACGTTCTTCATCACCTGGCCGCCGAAGCGCAGTTCCTCGCCGTTCGCGTCGAGCAGGTGCGCGCCGAGCACGAAATCGCGCACCGATCCGGCCGAAGCGCGGCGCGGTCCCGACAATCCCGCCGCGACCACGCCGCCGATGGTTGGATCGTCGCCGAAACGCGGCGCTTCGAACGGCAGGTACTGAGCATGCGATTCCAGCGCGGCATCGATCTCCGACAGCGGCGTGCCGCAGCGCGCCGTGATCACGAGTTCCGTCGGCTCGTAGCTGACGATGCCGCGATGTGCGCGCGCGTCGAGCACGTCGCCGACCAACGATTCGCCGTAGAAATCCTTCGTGCCGGCGCCGCGGATGCGCAGCGGCGTCTTCGCTGCATCGGCCGCGACCACACGATCG
>CAVPTJ010000004.1:0-82373 GCA_963708785.1 uncultured Gammaproteobacteria bacterium | reverse complement strand
GCCCAGCTTTCTGTAGACAGCTTTCAGCCGCTTAGTAAGTACCGCTTCTCAAACTCTACCGGAGACACGCCACCATTGGCACTGTGTCGTCGTTTCGGGTTGTAGAACATCTCGATGTAATCGAACACGTCGCTGCGTGCTTCATCTTGCGTGTTGTAGATCTTTCGCTTGATCCGCTCTCGTTTGAGTAACTGGAAAAAGCTTTCCATCGCGGCGTTGTCGTGACAGTTGCCACGCCGACTCATGCTGCACACGATGCCGTGCGCTTTGAGGAAGCTTGCCAATCCTGGCTGGTGAACTGGCAACCCTGATCGGAGTGCAGCAGCAAGCCTGCCTTGGGTTTACGTCGCCACACCGCCGCGAGTAACGCCTGCAACACCAGATCGGTGTGCGGTGTGGAACGCGTGGCCCAGCCGACGATTTGACGCGAGAACAGATCGAGCACGACGGCCAGATAGAGAAATCCCTCGTAGGTTCGGATGTAAGTAATGTCGGTAACCCAGCTCTGGTTCGGAGCGGGCGCATTAAACGCACGCGACAGCACGTTGCCGGCAACTGCACCGGTCGGACCGTTCAAGGCACGCAGAGCGCTTGCCGTAGCCCACCAGCGCACGCAGGCCGTCTTGCTTCATCAAACGCCGCACGCGATGACGACTGCAAACCTCACCCAGCTCGCGCAAGTCTATGGCGATCTTGCGATGGCCATAGATCGATCCACTGTCCAGCCACGCGTGCTTGATCAGTCCGAGTAGTCGCTGATCTTCCTTTGCACGCGCACTGTGCGGTGAACGCTGCCGCGCGTAATAGCCGCTGCGCTGGACACCCAGCACGCGACACATCGCAATCAATCGAAACTCACGCGCGTGATCACGCATGAAGGCGTACTTCGCCTTTACCCCTTGGCAAAGTACGCGGCGGCTTTTTTTGGGATTTCTCTCTCTTCGGTGACACGTCGCAGCTCAGCTTTAAGACGACGTACCTCAGCGCTCTGGTCTTGCTCCACGCGACGAACCACTTCGCCTTTACCAAACTGTCGCTTCCATGCGTAGAGACTAAACGCGGTCACACCTAATCGTTCGGCAACTTCAGCTACCCGGTGACCCTGCTCGGTGACCTGCCGAACCGCTTCGATCTTGAACTCATCCGTATATCGCTTCGTGCCCACAAAACACTTCCGTCATCGCCATAGTTTATGGCTGACTGGTGTCTACGAAAGTCTGGGCGATTCAGCCCTGTGGCATGATCGAGCGCATCGCGGCATGCGGAAAAGTGGCTTGTGAAGTTTTACACTCTCACTAACTGCCGGAACTCGCGCCAATTCCTGTAGCTGTATTCAGAAACCCAACGTCAGGACACTTCAGGTGAAAAACGCTTCTATTGACTGCAAGCAATTAATTTTCGCATTCCTGCTCTTCGCGACGCGGATCGTTCACGCGGCGACAGGAGACTTGATCATCTTCGATGATTCAGATGAAAACGGTTTTAATCACGCTGCGGCGACATGCACTGGAGCGGCATTATTCGGCGAGACATCCGTCGTACATACTGGCACGGCGGCGGTCGCGATTCAGAAAACGGACAACAATGGAGCAGGATGGGCGGCTCCCACGCTTTATTCGGCCGAGTCCGATTACGACGGGATCAGCTTCTGGTTCAATGCCGGAACGGAAGACACCACACTGACGAGCTTAGCTATTTATGATGGCGAGGCTAATGAGCACTTTTTACACTTGGAAGATGCGTACGGTGGACCATTGCCTGCGAATACCTGGATCCGGTTTGACATCCCATTCGCATCGTCCTTGTTTGCAAGCGCGTCTTCTACGTCGCCAACCACTCTTCAGACCATTTGTTTCATAAACCATAGTAGCGGCGGGTCCCCTCCGTACACTTACGTCGACGACATTGCGCTGACCGGTGCGGATATTTTCAAGGACGGTTTCGAGTAAACCCGGCACGGCGCGAAATCACCCCATTGCTGCGCGTGCGTCGCGGTCGGCGCGGGTAGCGTCTCACGATGCAAGCGATCCTCGATGATCGGGCACGGCCGTATTACGAAGGTATGCGGGCGGCGTGAGCCTGAGCTCTCTTTTTCTAGCTATGTCGAGGCTGGCTTTTCACTGGAAAGGATACTAGCCTTAGCGTCAACTTTCATGTCAGTTATTTGCTTTGGAAGGCGTTCGCTCCCAAAAACCCATTTGTTTGAATGTAGAGGGCAATATGTCGCACACACGAATCAGATTCGCTATTCGTCCAGGTGTACGTTTTCTCGGAGTCGCCTTCCTGATTTTCGTTTGTGCCCGTGCGAATGCATTTGTTGATCGCGTATTCGATGACGGTTTCCAACAGCGTGTCACGTTTCAAATTCAATCGCCGGCAATTCCCATCGCTGCGGGAGACACGCAGACATATTGTTATTTCTTCACAATGCCCAACAACGTGGCAACGGGAGTGAAATGGTGGGTCTCGCACATGGATGCCGGTATGCAACACGCAATTCTTTTCAGCACGCCCACAGCGGCGGCGTCGAACGGCACGCTCACGAACGGCTCACCGTGTGCCACTTTCCCAGGGCAAGTTTCGACGTGGCTCTATGCAACGCACAACACCGATGAAGACTTGGTCTTTCCGGTTAGTGACGGCGCGGGGCATCCGATAGCCCTGTCGGTGGCGGCGGGCCAGCCTGCATTTTTGCAGATGCTTTTGGTCAACGACACCTCGGGGATGCTGAGCCCGTCCATCACCATCACCGCTGAAGGGCTCGATCCAGCGCAAACCTATACGACAACGGGCGCTTACATGACGATTAACACAAGCATCGATATCCCGCCCGGCTCGAATGGTTTTGAAGCCCAGAACACGTGTCCTGCACCTAGCGGAGCAAGGTTCTGGTGGCTATCAACGCGTACGCACAAATTCGGAGTTGAATCCAAGGTCAGCGACGGATCGACGGCGTTGGTCGACACGACCGACTGGGGACACCCGGCGATTACGCAATATTCGGAACCAACACTGTACCAGTTTACCAATGGCATTACGGTCGCATGCACTTATGACAATCCCACCAACAGTTCGATCCAATTTGGGGATTCTGAAAGCACTAATGAAGTGTGTATGGGTATTGGATATTTCACGCCCGCGCCCACTGGCGGCAAAATTTGTGTCAACAGCACTGGGCCTCAGTGACATTCGGCCCAAGGGCTCACGCACAATCCTGAAAGCGCCGACGCGGCTGCGGCTGAGCAGGCATTTCAAATCGTGCTCGCCACCGCACCCCCAAGTGCCGCGTCGATGGGAAGGTAGTTACGGCATGATCGCGCGCATCGCAGCAGCGCTGAATAGAAATCAGATGATTCGTTGCACAACGATAGTCGCGGCGCTCGCTCTTATTTCTGGATGCGTAGTGGATCAGCGGAAGGATGTTGCGTTTGCGACATTGTTTGACCTCCGTGGGAAAGCTGACGATCTGGCTTTCACTGCTGCGCTTGCTGCGCGGTTTCCGTCGGGATCAAGGTTGACTGCTTTGGAGTCGTTTGTGGCAACGTCCGGCGGTACATGTCACCCGAAAGATTCCGCAATGGTTCGTTGTGAAATTCCATTGCGTGAGAAGTTTTGCGCCGCATCCGTGCTCGGAATCAACGTAGCAGTTTCAGCTGATGCGATAGGATCACTTAAAGTGGTATCAGGCGGTATCAGTTGCTAGTGCCGCTGCGGGCTAGCTGCGGTATCCTGAAGACAATCCGACGATCGCTCGATTGAGGCGTCTAATTCTATGGACACATTCGCCCTGATATCGATCGGACTTTTTGCCGGATTTATCGTGTGCTCGAAGATCGGTGTTGCTCTTGCAGTAGCGGTAATCGAATACAAGAAAGCACTCGCGATCGGCCAGCGGACCTGGCCGGTCTTCGCTACTTTGAGTGTGCATTCCGGCCCTTGGCTGCTCCTCATGACGATTGTATTCATAACGATGTTCGCTCGGACAGCCGATCCGCCGCTGTGGGGTGGCCTGCTTCTGATCGGCGGATTGGGCGGGCTTGTTCTTTATTTGGCGGTAGTGTTCTGGGCGTCGCTGCGATTTAGAGCCCGACGTCGATCGAAATTACAGTCCGGTGAACTCCCGCCACCGATGCCGCAACCGCTGCGGCAGGTCTGACCAATAGACCACGCGCGCGTCGTCGAGAATGAACTTCCACTCGCGAACCTTGCGTTCGTCGACGACACCGCGGCACTTCGCCATCTGACGCGACACGCGCTCGCATGCCTTCCACGCTGGCGCTGCCACTTTCCGCACGCGTATCAGCTCACGCTTGAGGGCGCTGACTTCCGCGCCGGTCGCCATTGCCGGCTGGATCACTTCCATGATGGAGTCGAACTCGAACTTGCTGAGTGTGACGCTGTCCGACTTTTCGAATGCGTCCCGTAGTGCGTGAAGGGAGAGTAGCGGGTTGGTCCGATCCATCCGCGTAAGATAGCTAGGAGTGTCTCAGTGGCGGAGACGAAGCAACGAAGTCCCGAGCTTAAAGCCGTTCCAGCTGCCATCGTGTTCGCTCTTATCTTTGGGCAAATACATTGCGGTTTCGTGGTGGTGTTTTTCTTGCCGTTCTTTATGGTGTACTTCATTTACTGCGCGTTTATCGCTCTTCGAAGGCCACTTGAGCGCAAGGTCACTTCGGCAAGAGCGGCGACGTGGGCGTGCGCACTACTGGCTGTGGCGGTCAGCCACTGGTATTGGTTTGTCGCATCCCGAGCGGATGCAAATCGCGTCGTCAGCGCCGTCATTGAATACAGGAACAGAACCGGCAACTACCCGCCCGACCTTGCAGCGGTTGGAATTGAAGTAAAACAGCTAGAGTCGAAATGGATGCTTGGCTATCGCCTTTGGCATGGCCAACCAAGCGTACTCTACGCTGCGACATTCATCATTTTCGATACATATGATTTCGACTTCGACGCGCAAACTTGGCGCTACTTTCCGGGATGAAGTGCAATTGTCAATGCTGTGGTTGTCCACAACCCCGGAACGCCAGCTAGCGTCACCAGCGCGAGTCCGCCCCATTGCTGCGCGTGAGTCGCCGTCGGTGCCGAGATCGTCTCTCCGCCGCGAAGGCTCACGCTGACCATCGTTCCCTTCGGTTGTCTCGAGTTCCACTGCTCGGCTGATTCTCGGTCCATGCCGGAAGGATAGGCGGCGGCGTCTCACCAACCGCGATGGACAGCGGTATGATGATTTGCCCCTCTTACGGCAAAGCGAAATGCGAAAGACGACTGCAATTTGTTGTTTCGCACTCCTCCTTTCGAGTGCGGCTTATGCAGCCGACACAAAGCCGTGGGCAAAGCACTGCACGCTTCGTGGAATAGACGTTAGCGGTTCGAGCAAAGACGCCCGAGCCTGGTCCAAGCTGATGCATGATTTCGCGACGGAGTGTGCGCCAGTGCAAGCTTGTGTACTTGCGTGTCAGAGGAATCATTGCGGATTTGGCGCTGGCGGCTGCTTCCACGATTGCGCCAACTCTTACACGCCGCCCGAAGTCCTTGCCGACCTGTACGAATCCAAGAACGATCAAGTTTGCCCCAGCCGATGACTTTCGACGGGTGATTGATGTTCTACTCCGCGCAAATTGAACATGACTGGCGCAAATACCTTCGGGTCATGGGTACCGAGGCGACGCTGAACCTCGAAGACTTCATCAAGAAGTACTGGTGGCGTCACGCGACACTGGAGCTTTGTTCTTCCCAGAGAGAGACTCGAAGGACGCTATGCCGGTTTGCGAGCATCGGGCAGCGGTTAGCGCGCGCCATCGCTGTATATCGTCGCACCGGCACGACCATTGGTCTAACATCGAGGCGCGTCCGCGACGATTAGGAAAAGGACAATGAACGTTTACGTTTTTGCGATTCTGATCTTGGCATCTGCGCCCGAATCGCATTTCTCGTCGGATGTCGTTATAAAAACAAAATACGAAGCAGGTCACTTTTACGCCACTCCGACACTACAGAACGGGAAAAATCTCAGATTGTTGCTCGACACTGGCGGTGGAAGCCGCCCCACAAACTGGGTGAATGAAGTGCAAGCATCCAGCGTCGGCCTCACGGCAACTGCGCATTGCAAATGGAACAACCAGAACTTCGACCTCGCACAGCCGAAATATCAAGGTGTCGGATTGCGGCACATCAACGAAATCCAATTCCGCTTGCGAACGCGCCAGCTTGTAGTAACGGGAAACTCTCATCGCTCCTCCTTGCAACAAGTCCGAACCGTTTTCCATGCTATCAAAAAGTATACTTATTGCGGACATTGCTCCGCGGTACTTTTGGCACGCTCCTTAGCCCGCGATCGGGTTTAGCTTTCGGCGCATCGATCATCACAATCCGTTGCAGGGATGGACGATATGTCAACCATCGGCCGCCGACAGTTCCTGAAACTCTCCGTCGCGCTGGGCGCTTCGCTGGCCTGGGGCTGCTCGGCCGTGCGCCCGTCGTCAAGCGGTTGGCGCGAGCGCCGCGACCTGTATCCGCAGGGCGTTGCATCAGGCGATCCCGACGAAAACAGCGTCTTGCTCTGGACACGACGCCCGTACGCGGATGGGCGCAAGAGCGCCAGCTTGTTGGTGGAAGTCGCGGAAGATGCGGCATTCACACGCGTGATCGCGAAGACGTCGGCGCGGGTGCAGGCGCAGTCCGACTGGACCTGTCGCGTGCTGGTCGGCCACCTGTCGGCAGCGCGCGAATACTGGTACCGCTTCGTGGACGAGGAAGGCAACGGCAGCCGTATCGGCCGCACGCTGACGGCGCCGAACCCCGATGATCCGCGGCCGTCGCGCTTCGCCTTCGTCAGTTGCCAGGACATCTGCCTGGGTTATCTGAATGCCTATCGACGGATGATCTGGGAAGACGAGCGCGCGGCACCCGAGGAAAGGCTCGGCTTCGTGCTGCATCTGGGCGACTTCATCTACGAAGTCGTGAGTTACCCCGACCAGGTGAAGAACGGCCGTGAGTACGATCGCATCGTCACGTTTCCGATCAAGTATCCGAAGGGCAAGGTGGTCGCCAAGAACCGCTTCTGGGTTCCGGACTCGCTGGAGGATTATCGCGTCGCTTATCACGCGTACTTGCAGGATCCGGATTTGCAGGATGCGCGAGCACGCTGGCCTTTCGTGGCGATTTGGGACAACCACGAATTCTCCTGGCGCGGCTGGCAGTCGATCCAGGAATTTCCCGGCACTCCAGGTTGGGTGCCGGCGCAGACGCTCAAGGTCGCGGCGAACCAGGCTTGGTTCGAATACCAACCGGCACGCGTGTTGCCGCCGGGCTCGAAGCTCGATACGTTCAATGCACCGCACGTGGTCGACACGCCGGTGAAGGATTTCGACGACACCGGCCTCGGAACCGAACCCAACAATCTCGGCCGCGATCAACAGTCTGATCGGCTATCGTGCGTTGCGCTGGGGTCGGCACATCGACCTGATCATCACCGATCAGCGCAGTTACCGCTCACGCGATCCCGGTAACCACGACGAAATCAACCCGCTGTTCGAAGGCGACACCTTGGGCTTCGTTCCAGAGGAATTGTGGGCGCAGCTCGACGCCGGCCGCGAGTACGCCAATGGCCATCCGCCGGCGAAGCTGACCCTGGGCGACAAAAGCGTGGATAACTACCGCGCCGGCGAAGCTCCACAGACGATGCTGGGCGCGAAGCAGAAAGCCTGGTTCCTCGAGCGCCTTCGCGCGGCGAAGGGCACCTGGAAGATCTGGGGCAATACGCTGGGACAGCCCGACCAGCGCGTCGATCCGCAGAACCTGCCGCCGGAACTCGGCAAGTGGAAGGGCGCTGGCTACGGCGTGGCGGGCACCTGGGACTGGGGCGCCATGTATCACGAGCGCGCCGAGATCTTCGATGCCGTGCGCGATGCGGGCATCACGGGTTTCGCGATCGTCGCCGGCGATCGCCACAGCTTCTGGGCGGCATACGCGGCCAAGGCTTTGCCGCCTGCCGCGTTCGAGCCCGTCGGCGTCAGTTTCGTGGGCGGCTCCATCAGTTCAATTGGCTCGGCCGAAGCCAACGAACACAACCTGAAAAAGGACGATCCGTTGCGTCCGCTCTACGTCGCCAATCCGATCGGCGGACCGCCGCAATGCACAGAGAACCTGCTGTTGCATCATGGCGTCCGCTCGGCGCTCGAATACGCCAGCAGCGGCGATCTTGCTAAAGCGCACGCGGTGCGGAACCCCGAACTGGCTCCGCACCTGACCTTCATCGATGCGGGCGGGCACGGCTACGCGACTGTGCGCGTCGACGCCAACACGATGGTGACGGAATTCGTCTGCATTCCGCGGCCGATCGAACGGGCCACTACACGCGATGGCGGCCCGCTGCGCTATCGCGTCCGCCACGAAGTGCCGCTATGGCGAGCCGGCGAAAGACCGCAGATGCGGCAGACAGTCGTGGAGGGTGATGCGGGCCTGTCCGTGTAGAGGCGTCACAGCACTGAAGTTGTTTTCGGGGTGCGAGAAGGGATATGTCTTCCGTCACGTCAATTGTTCTGGGGTAAATACTTTCTTGCGCGTAACTCGTGCTTTTGTTCCGAGGGATAGTCTCTATCACTCGGGTTCAAATCTTGCCGGTCAGGTCAATTCGTTGGTGCCCTAACGCACATAAGAAAGAGGCAAATTGGAGGACACTCGCATTACCGATTTTGACCTGCGGGCCGCAGTGATCGTGGAACCTAATCCGAAACTGCAAGCGGACATCGAGCGAGCGACGGCGCTAGCGCAAGTGTTGGAGCAAAACACGACTGTAAAAGATTTGGTGCAGGAATGCGCAGGCGAACTCTCCGAAGTCAACAGCAACATTAAGTTGGCGCTGGATCGCCCGAACCCCTTGCCGTGCGTGAAGAACGCACTGCTGAGAAACGAGAATGTTGAAGAGATGGTCAACGGCGTGTCGCGTAAGTTGGTGGCGGTGAACGATGCAATCAGGGGCCAGGTTAGAGACCGTCGGCTACTCGATCACCAATTCGCGGCGGCTGTTGAACAGGAACAAGCGGCTCGTCACGAATCTTTGCACGACGTTCTGACCGGCCTGCCGAATCGCGCGCTGTTCGAAGATAGGCTGGAGCACGCATTGGCGCAGGCACGAAGGCATCACTGGGCCATGGCCGTGATGTTCATCGACTTGGATAATTTCAAGGCGATAAACGATTCGTACGGGCACGATGCGGGCGACCACGTATTGCGGACCATCGCCAATCGTCTTACGGCTACGACGCGCAGCAATGACACGATCAGCCGTTACGGTGGCGACGAATTCTTGTATTTACTAACGGAAATTCACGACGAAGCACAGGTAATGCTTTTCGCTGAAAAACTGGTCCGAACAGTCCAAGCACCCTGCACGGTCAGCGAGCAACTCGCTGCGGTCCACGCCGAAGTCAAAGCGAGCATCGGCATTTCGCTTTTCCCGAGAGACGGCGACACGCGAGAAATCCTGGTGGCGAAGGCCGATGGCGCAATGTATCTGGCCAAACACCGGCGCAGCGGTATTTCGTTTGCGAAATAGCTATGTACATCTCCGCACATAAAATCTTTCCCAAGAGAATTATTACTTCAACATGCTGAGCGATTTCCTGACAATCAATCACGATGAGTTGATCGCGCGATGCAAAGAGAAGGCGGCGAGGAGATTTGAGCCCGCCGGCGTTGCTGTCGCCATGGGCCACGGTGTGCCAATGTTCCTCCAACAGCTTGGCTATGTACTTCGCGAAGAAGCTGCCGCACACTTTTCCGATAGCGCAGAGGGACCCGGCATACCGTCGAATTCCGGCATGGGCCCCGCTGCCGAGTTACGCGGCGCGGAGTTGCTCAGTCACGGCTACACCCTCGATCAGGTTGTGCACGAGTACGGCGATGTTTGCCAGTCGGTGACAGAGCTCGCCGTCGAGAAGGAAGAGTCTATTTCCACGGACGACTTTCGCATTCTCAACCGATGCCTGGACAATGCGATTGCGGGCGCCGTCACCTCGTATGGTGCGGTGAGCCAAACCGCAAGAAACTGGCAGGCGACAGAATTGAAAGGACGCATGGGAAGCTTCGCGGCTGAGTACCGACGTCTGATCGATATCGCCCTCCAAGCGTTTGCTGCCATCCAGATGGGCAGTGTCGGCACGAACGGCGCCACTGGTTCATTGCTCGCGCACACGCTCGCCGAGCTGCGCTTTCTCGCCGATCAAGGCATTCCGGAGACGTCTTTGCCATCCCCCGCCCGAAATTCGACTGATGGCAAGTCGACTTCATAGGTGCTCTCACTCGCTGCTTGGCTGCTTCAAAATTCGCGTCGGAACGACACGAGCCGACGTTGAGCCGACCGCAATGATGAAGAGCTAGCGTCTCCTCTCGTCTCGACACCGTCGGACCAGCGCGTGCGCTGCAAGCTGTTGGCGACGCAGAGGCTCACCACATCGAGTCGAGCGCGATCTGGCCTTCGGTTTCACCGTTAGGACAAGTGACATGGATCGCATTTATCGCTGGACGAAACTGACCGCAATCTTCGCCTTTCGTCGCCACCCATGCAGAGTTGCATGTCCTGCACGTAAGTGACACGTGTTCGATTCCGTTTCTGTGCATTTCCGGATTTCGAGAATCGGACAGTTCGCGCGATCCCCTGCGGCTCCACGCGCAGCCGGTGACGATAAATTCAGACGTCTCTAATCGCATGGCATTTCCTGGATCTTGGTCGGCGCATGGCGCCTACGTGTCGGCTCATGAAAAAGCGCCGACCGGGGAGAGCATCGGCGCCACTACTTGCCCCGAGGCTATCCATAGCCTGTTTCGTCCTTGAATCGTGCGGCGCTCACGCGCGGCGGAGTGGCAATGCGAAAACCGCCACCGCGTATTGATACCACGGTGCCTATGACACGTCTGTGCGATAGCGAACGCAGTCGCACCTCTGCATGGCCGATGTGCCCGCAGGCTTCGACGACTACGACGGCGAGGAACCCGAGAAGATCGTACCTATTACGAACATCGATGGCGGCGCAGCTATAAGATCGGCCAAATCCAGAAGACGATCCCGACCAACGCAATAAATCCACCGCTGATGACCTCCCCATAGCGCTCGAGTGGTCCCAGGCTGACTCGTTGCAGACCGGCGGTAGAACAAGCGCAAAGCAGTACGTAAGTCGCAATCGTTGTGGCTGCGAACACCACAGACATAATTACGATGAGCCCTACGCCATATTTGCCGGCAGCGAAGAAGGCCGGGATTCCCTCGACCATCGGAGACGATCCGAGGATTAGCACTAGGGCAGTACGACCTTTGATCTTTTCCGGGCCGCCACTGTGTTGATCGCCGTGATGATGGATCGCACCAGGCTCGGTATCGCTCTCTTTTAGTTGGTGACCGTTAACAGAGCCGCTCTCTTCAGCGTGAGTATGCGTGTGTCCATGCTCGTGACGGTGACTATGTACGGAGACGCCTTTTATTTCGCGCCACGCTGAAATTGCAATCCAGCCACCGAATCCGATTAACGCCAGACTCGCAATTGTATCCACCCACTGTCCAAAGCGCGTCGCTACTGCGATACCGCCGAGCCAGATAACCACGGCGATCGCCAGCGTCGAAACTATGTGACCGATTCCAGCCTTGAACGCCACCCGCGCGGTTTCCGCCCTCGACCAGCCGCGTTGCCGCGCCATTAGCGTAATCGGAACCCAGTGGTCAGGCACAATTGTGTGTAACACGCCTACCGTGGCCACCGCGGCGACTAGCAACAATTCCGAAGCATCGGCCATGTCTTGAATCCATTTTTGACATCATTGTAAGAGATCAATGATGCAAGGAGGCGCGATGGAGCGCCTACCCGAGGCATTACGAACATCGGATGGCGGAGTGATCCTGCTCAGCATCCCTTGGGACGTCGAGTTGTCCCGTCATTGCCGAGAAACTTGGGGTCGAGCTGTGGCCGCACCCCATTTTTCAGGCATGGCTCAGCGATAAGCATTTTGCAAAACTCGAATGAAATGGTTCACGACGAGACGCGCAACGCGCGGTCAGCCGCTCGCGGCAGGTTCGAATCCGTCGACGAAAATCACATCGGGCACCGAACCGACTTCCACCGCGCCGGTGTCGCACGGCATCGCGGACGCCGCGCTGGCGGGATCGGGTCGGATCAATCCGCGCTGATCGGTCTGCGGAGCGTCCGAACAAGGAATACTATTGATCGCGGTGCTGCCCGGTCCAGGCAAGATGGTCTGCGTGGGACCGCCGTTGTTCGCCAGCGCGCCGAGGTTGAGGGTGGATGCATCGCCGAGGGAAAACAATCGGGTCACTGGTCCGAAAATATCGAAGAAATTTCGTTGGGTGTTGCCCGCGATGATCGATCCGCTGATCGTGGTGGTGTAGCCACCGCTTACGCCACCGCCGTATTCCGACGTGTTGTTCGACACCGTGATGTTGGCCATGGTCGCCGTGCCACTGCCGATGGAAATGCCGCCGCCCAGCTGCGTCGAACTGTTGCCGGAAACGGTGCAGTTGGACATCGTCAACGTTCCCTCGTTGAAAATGCCGCCGCCGAAATCCGGGCCGGTGTTGGCCGAGAAGGTGCTGTTGGTCAGCGTCGCCGTGCCGTCGTTGAAAATGCCGGCGCCAGCGAACGATGCCGTGTTGCTCGTCACGGTGGAATTGTTTAGCGCCAGCGTGCCGCCTTCGCTCACGTAGATGCCGCCGCCGAGCGTCGCGGCGCCATCTTGTATCGTCAGCCCCGTCAACTGCACCGACGCGCCGGATTCGACGACGAACAGGCTCGTGTTGCCGTTGCCGGTTATCGTCACGCGGTTGGCGCCGTCGATGGTGATGCTGTTGTTGAGCGAAAGCGTCGCGTCGGTGGTGATCGCGACCGTCGTAATCGAAGGCGCGAATTCGATCACGTCGCCTGCGAATGTCGACACGATGGCCTGACGCAGCGTGCACGCGGATGAACTCGGACACGTGCCAGGTACATCGCCGCTCGAGGTGACGAGGGTTTTTGCCATCACCGCCGCCGGTGCCGTTTGAATCAGGAGTGCGGCCAATGCTTGGCACAAAGGTGTGGTGCGCGGCAGTCGAAACGTTTGACGCGGTGTCATGGCGATTTCCCCTAACGGCGGGATGGATTCTGCCACGATTGATCGCTGACAGCCGAGGTGTTGCCTGGATATCACATTGATTACAGAATTAAACGTAGTCTCGCTTCCAAGTTACGCGCAATCAAGACGGTTCGTGAAGTGCAGGGAGGGCTTGCGACTTCGGCTTATCGCGTCGTCGGCTTTCGTTGCAGGTTGCGAAGCCGGTACGGGCGAATTCGCACCTTCAAACAATTTTTTTGACTCAATGGGCTAGCGTTGCAACTTGGACGCGCCATGCGCAATATCAAAGATTGGCGACTTTCTTCGGGTCTAGCTCGCTCGTTCTACTGACTGGCGGGGCCAAAGCCATCGACGCGGCCCGACAATGAATAACCACAAGCCCGTACCAATCTCGCCGATGCTTGCCGGCAGACTGACCCAGCCGCCGAGAGAGAGATCGACTGAAAATATTTCGCCAGTCACTGTCAGTAGGTAGCCGAAGCATCCCACCATCAACGCGACACCTAGCACCTTCGGAAGAAAACCGCTTCGGAAGACGAGAAGTCCAAACGGGAAGAGCCACAGGCCCCAAAAAATTTCCGAGAGAACGATCTTGTTGCGTGCCGCGTCATGCAGTAGGGCGACATTTCCGTACAGTTCGTTTGATGCGAATAAGTGCTGATACTTTTGATCCGTCAGCAGTGAAAGAAGATCGACCTGATTAGCCAAAGCGAGAAAATCCATTGGCATAGCGATTAGCGCAAGTACTACCATGCAAATGCCGGCGGCGCGATTCACGGCTGCGAGCAATTGAAACAATGCGAGAGGCAGCAACGTAAACGCGATGTAGCCAATTGCTCCGATGAAAATGCCCGAACGATAAAGAGCTTGTGAGCCGATGATGTTGTGCGACGTCGCCACGATGTCCCCATGTACATACAAATGCGACGGGACATAGATCAGACTGAAGATACCCGTGACAATCGTGACGAGATAGAGAAATCCAGCGCCACGAGCGGTTGCGGTTTGAGTGTCCATTTAGCACTTGCCTTCGACGTTGCCAAAGTTAAGGCATTAATTCGCGATTCTCGCATGCGGCGCGCCGCTAAGTAACCGGCGCAGGAACGACACGTGTGATTCTCGATCAGTACCCGTTCCTATCGGCGGCGGCGTCGAAATGGCCGGCGGAAACGATAGTTCGGCATCGGATTCGTCGGACGCTAATGAATGAAAAATAACAGCGTGTTTTTTGCTTTCTACTCCGGCGCGAGCACTCGCTACAGTACGCGAGATGCCGGTCGGTGCAGGAACTTAGAGTTTCGTGCGAACTCTCATCAAATTGCCCGCGCGCATCGTTGCAAGGCCTGCGATTACCAACAATATAGTAAGCAGCAGAATCGCCCAACGGGTGAGCGTTGGAATGGCGGCGGCAATGCTAGGGATTGAAGTGCAAGTGGGGACAGTAATTGTGGCTGCGTCGGTCGTGAGCGTCCCACCAAATGCCAGGGCTCTTCCGGTCAGGTTTGCGAAGTGTCCGACGTTGATACCGGCAGCATCAAGGATATTTCCGGAGAATGTCGGCGTAGGTGAAAGTGCGGCGTTGGCCCCAAGTGTTGTCGCGCCGACGGGAACCCAAAATACGTCTGAAGCGCACGCGCCATTCGTCAAAAGAACGTCGGAATTCGCTCCCGTGGTAAGTGCCCCGCCGGGCCGAAAGATGTAAACACCTGCGCCCTTGAGGACCACGGTCGTGCTGGCAGTAATCAACATCGCGCCACCGCTGGTATAACACCCCGGCGGGATCGTGCCCGGCGGATTGCTCCCAATAACGACCGAGTTCAGTGTGATCGTACCCGCACCAAGAAATGTACAGACTTCACCCGTGGCATTGGCCGTGGCAGCGGCTTGATCGAGTCCCGTTTGCGGAGGGCAAGGCGTGCTTGTTGCGCCGGTGATCGACAGAGGCGGGGTTGTGGGTCCCGTAGTAAAACAAACGTCCCCGTTGACGATGGTTTGTGGGGACGTGTTGGAATTCGTATAGGTCATGGAAACGACACCGTACGTGCCTGTCGTTCCGAGATCTGGCGCGGTCGCTGCCGACGCCTCATCGTATTGCGCAAAGAAAAAGAGTGCGACGAAACCGATACCTGCCAGCAACGCAGACCAACTTCGACGTAATCGAGCGTTCGCGCCAGGCAGATGGTTTTGTTTCGGGTCGGCCAGAGTAAGTATCATAAAATGCCTGAGTGGAAGGAGCACAAGAAAAAGCGATCTGTTCTCCTCCGATGCTACTGCGCTGTATCCGACGCGTACGTGCGGCAGCGTACATATGGAGCCGCTTGTGTTCCTGCGTATCAAAGCATCAGGCGACCCATCCGTGCCTGTCGTGGAGCGCCTTCAATGAAGCCGCGCGCACCTCGAGCGTCGGCGGTCGGGTGGCGCCTTTCCGGTGTCGAGTGATTGGGCAGCGGATAGTTCCGCTCGCACTTTGCGGATTTTGCCTGGCTTGCGACGGTTGAACCGATGCAGGGCGCGTCCGTCAACGAACTCGCGGCGCGATGCCAGCCTTTGGTGGTTTACCGTACATACCGACGTACCGAATCGGCGGATGCTCGAAGGTCCGCTCGTCGAGCCGCGTTCCGGAATGACATGCAGCAATCGACACAATCTTGTCCGATTGAGGCCCAGATCGTCGGGGGCGGTTCGCATGCCACCATTCTCGTCGTCGATGACCAAATTCAAGAGTGCCGTCGACTCGAGGATCTTCTGGCCGCCGCAGGTTATCGCACCGTCTGCGCGGGCAATGCTGCGGAGGTGCTTGAGGCACTTGCCGAGTACACGCCGAGTCTCATTCTGCTCGACACTGCGTCGCCCGCCGTGGACCGATACGAGCTGGCTGCGCTGCTGAAGTCCGCGCCCGTCGCGATAGACATTCCGATCATTTTGCTAGTGGCATCGCTCGACCACCTGCCCGCTCCGGCGGACCCTGACGCCGAACCCGAAGATTTCCTTATCAAGCCGATCAACCAGGCCGAACTGCGCTTGCGGATCCGCAATCGTCTGCAGATCAAGGAACTGAGCGATTTCAAGGAGCATCACCTTTCGATCCTGGAGCAACAGGTGCTGACGCGTACCGCGGAGTTGCTGCGCTTCCGCACCGCACTGGATACCACCGGCGACGGTATTTTTCTGGTGAACCGCACCACCATGCACTACATCGATGCGAACTCGACGGCCAGCGCGATGCTTGGATATTCCCGCGAAGAACTGATGGAACTCGGGCCGGCGCAGACGTCATTGGTGGCCGTCGAACAGTGGGAGCGCGTTTACGATGCTGTCATTGCAAAACATCCCACCAGTGAGCTGGCGGAAGTGGAATTGCTGTGCAAGGACCGCAGCCTGCTTCTCGTCGAAGCGCGGCGACAGGCCTACCGCCACGGCGCCGATTGGCTCATCGTCTGCGTGTTGCGTGACATCACCGAGCGTACGCGTGCGGCCGTGCGTTTGCGGGAAAGCGAGCGACGTTTCAGCGATTTGCTCAGCAACGTCGAACTTATTTCCCTCATGCTCGATCGCGAGGCGTCGATCACCTATTGCAACGACTACTTGTTGAAGCTGACGGGCTGGCGGTGCGAAGAAGTCATCGGCCGGGACTGGTTTGAACTGTTCGTGCCCGCCGAAACTCACCGCTTGAGGGACACATTTTTTCAGGGTCTGCTGACCAACGCACCCGAAACGTTGCATCACGAGAATGAAATTCTCACGCGCTCGGGCGAGCGTCGACTCATCCGGTGGAACAATTCGGTATTGCGCAACGACACCGGCGAAGTCATCGGAACGGCCAGCATCGGCGAGGACATTACGGCGAGCAAACAAGCTCAGATGAGGATTCAACATCTCAATCGCGTGTACGCGATGTTGAGCGGTATCACCAAACTCATCGTGCGCGTGCGTGACCGCGACGAACTGTATCGCGAAGCATGCCGAATCGCCGTTCGGGATGGCGGTTTTCTCATGTCGCTGATTACCTTGGCGGATAAGGAACGATTGCAGGTGCCAGTTGCGTCGGCTGGCAAAGATCAAGATCTCCTGGCTGCCATCAGGAACCTGTTGTCATCCACCGCGGACGCGGCCAATACGCTGGTGGTTCAAGCGATCGAGAAAAAAGCCGTCATGGTTTCCAATGATTCGCAAAGCGACCCCCGCGTTCTCCTGGGCGGGCGGTATGCGGAATTTGGGATTCACTCGCTGGTGATATTGCCGCTGATCGTTTTGGACGAGGCTGTCGGTGTGCTCGCGCTTTATGCCGGGGAGATCGATTTTTTTCATGAGGCCGAGTTGAAACTGCTGACCGAACTCGCGAGCGACATTGCCTTCGCCATGGATTACATCGGCAAGCAGGATCGGCTGGAATATCTGGCGTACCACGATGAGTTGACCGGATTGGCAAACCGCATCTGCTTTTCCGAGCGCGTGACACGCCATCTGCGCACCATCAACGGCAGTGGCCACAAGCTTGCCGTGATTCTGCTCGACGTGGAACGGTTCAAGAACGTCAACGACAGCCTGGGTCGTGCGACCGGCGATGCCCTCCTGAAGCAAGTTGCGGAGTGGCTGATACGTGACACCGGAGATGCCGAGCTGTTGGCTCGCGTTGGCGCCGACCACTTTGCTCTCGTGCTGCCGGAAGTAAACGACAAAGCCGAGGTCGCGCGATTCGTCGAGAAGATGCTGGAGAGTTTCATCAATCACCCGTTCCCGTTGAACGCGACAGAATTCCGGCTCGCCTTCAAGGCGGGAATTGCATTGGCGCCGGATGACGGCGACAACGCAAACACGATTCTGGACAGAGCCGAAGCCGCACTCAAGAAAGCAAAGGCGGGCGGCGACCGGTATTTGTTCCATACGCAGGAAATGACCGAAGCCGTGGCCGGCCGGCTGCTGTTGGAAAACATGCTTCGGCAGGCGGTCGACAACGAGGAATTCGTGCTGCACTACCAACCAAAAATCAACATCGGCACCGGTGCGCTGTCGGGTGTCGAGGCGCTGATCCGGTGGAACGACCCGCGATCGGGCCTCGTGCTCCCAAGTCATTTCATTCCGCTGCTGGAAGAAACGGGTCTGATCCACGATGTGGGGCGTTGGGCTTTGCGCAAGGCCATCGAGGACGGTCGACGCTGGCGCGATGGGGGGTGGGCTGCCGTGCGTATCGCCGTCAATGTTTCGCCGCGACAATTGCGCAGTCGCGGCTTCATCGACGAAATCAGACGGGCCGTCGATGCCGACCATGACACCGCGGCGAGCCTCGAGCTTGAAATTACCGAGAGCCTGATCATGGACGATGTGGAACACAACATTGCGACCATGGCAGCGATCTGCGCCATGGGAGTGAAGATCGCCATTGACGACTTCGGTACAGGTTTCTCGTCACTGAGCTACCTGGCAAAGCTGCCGGTCAACACACTCAAGATCGACCGCTCATTTGTGGTTGAAATGACCCTGACGCCGCAAGGACTCGCGTTGGTCTCCACCATCATCGGCCTGGCCCATTCGCTGAAGCTGAACGTTGTGGCGGAGGGAGTCGAAACGGCGGAGCAGTTGCGTCTGCTGCAGCTGCTGCGATGCGACGAAGCCCAAGGCTTTCTTTTCGCAAAACCGTTGTCGAGCGAGATTTTCGAAGCAAGGTATCTCGTCCAATCAGCTGCGTCAGGACAGGCGGATTCCGGCGCAGCAATCGTCTAGACAATGCGTGCGGTCTGCCGCGTGCCGCGGCATGAAACGCCGAGCAAAATGCGCTGCACTTCTATGTGCGGCAGCGAACGGAAATTTGGGGCGTTCCGGCGCAACGTGTCGTTGTGCGTTCTCCTATTCCTTACTCGAAACGCAAACACAATGCACATCAAGTCTAGTCGCGGCGTTCACCGTTTCCGCGTGCGTTGCTGTTCGCGTTGGAGGGACGTCCCGCGCAACTGCCTCCTCATCGCCTCCGCGGCGATGTGGTTTTTCGCCTCCGGCGCGCACGCCCAGGATGCGACGACGCCGACATTTTCGCTGAGCGGTTTCGGCACGGTCGGCGAGGTGTATTCCAGCGAAGACCGTGCGGATTTCACCGGAAGCAGCCTCAAGTCGAGAGGAGCCGGATTCAGCAGCGACTGGAGTGCCGACGTCGACAGCCTGCTGGCCGTGCAGGTTACGGCGAATCTGACCCCGAAACTTTCGGCAACGGTGCAGATCGTGTCCGACGAGAATTACGCCAACAGTTATCGGCCGCATGTGGAATGGGCCACCATCAAGTATCAGATCACGCCGGAGTTCAACTTTCGCGTGGGTCGCACGGTATTGCCATTTTTCATGGTCAGCGATTCGCGCTCCGTCGGCTACGCCAACCCGTGGGTGCGGCCGCCGCTCGAGGTTTACAGCTTGGTCCCGATCACCACCGCGGATGGCTTTGACGCAAGTTATCGCCTGGCGCTCGGCGCTGCGACGAATACTTTCCAGGTAACCGGGGGACAATCGGACAAGAGTTTCCCGGCGGGTTCCGGCGGACTTCCTGAAACCGTCAACATTCGCAAATTGCGCGCTTTCAGCGACACCTTTGAACATGGATTTCTGACCGCGCATGCAAGTTTCGGCGAGGCGCGTCTGACCATCATGCAACTCGAGCCGCTCTTTGATGCGTTCCGCCAGTTCGGCCCCCAGGGTGAGGCCGTCGACGAAAAGTACGCAATCGACGGCAAGGTCGCGAGCTTTCTCGGCATAGGCGCAAGCTACGACCCCGGCAAGTGGTTCCTGCTCGGAGAGTGGGGCCATGTCAATACGCGCTCCCTGCTTGGCGCAAGCACCGGTTGGTACGGCACGGGCGGCTACCGGTTTGGAAAGTTCACTCCCTATGCGACTTACGGCAGTGTGGAGGCGAACAGCAACCGATCCGACCCTGGCCTGACGTTGTCGGGCTTGCCGGCGTATTTGACTGGAACGGCAATCGGCCTCAACGCCGTGCTCAATTCGACGTTGTCGGCCATCGCGGTCCAGCGCACGACGTCCGTCGGGACGCGTTGGGATTTCGCCAAGCGCGCGGCATTCAAGGTGCAGCTCGACCATATCGACCTCGGCGCCGGATCGCATGGCGTCCTGGTCAATGTGCAACCGACGTTCAAGCCGGGCGGCAGCCTCAACGTGTTCAGCGTTTCAGTCGACTTCGTTTTCTGATGAAACGACCGGCGCCTTCCACCTGCATCGCCGCCGCGTTCATCGGACTCGCGCTGAGCATGGGCACCGGTGCAGCCGCGGCGGAGGTGGTTGTCGTGGTTTCCGCCAAAAGCGCGGTGACCACATTGAGCAAGAACCAGGTGGTGGATATTTTTCTCGGCAAAACCAGCCGCTTCCCCGACGGCAGCTTGGCCATGCCGATCGACCAGGGCGAGGGCGTTTCTGCGCGCGAGCAGTTCTATTCCGAGGTCGCCAGCAAGACCAGCGCACAGCTCCGGGCGTATTGGTCGAAAATCATTTTCACCGGCAGAGGCCAGCCTCCGCGGGAAGCCTCGAGTGTGATCGAACTGAAGAAGCTGCTCGCCATCAACGCCAACGGTATCGGCTACATCGATCGCGACCAGCTCGATGGCAGCGTGAGGATCGTGCCGCTCCAGTAGTCTATCCAGGGCGATCTCGTCTGGTCAGGCGACCGCCGGAAATACGCTATCGGACATGTTCGATTGATTGCGCACCAACTCCGCGATCTGGTCGCCGGGAAGCGGCTTGTTGACGTAAAAGCCCTGGACTTCGTCGCAGGCGTTGCGGCGCAAGAACTCGACCTGAGCCTGGGTTTCTACACCGACTGCCACCACGGTCAGGCTGAGGGCTCTGCCCATGGCGATCATCGCGCCGGTGGGATCTCGCGGTCCGGCGGACGTCGCAACGTCGCGAATGAACGAACGATCGATCTTTACGGTGTCGAGCGGGAATTGCTTGATCGCCGCCAGCGAAACATAACCCACGCCGAAGTCGTCCAGGGCGATGCGGATTCCGAGCGACTTCAACTCCTTCAATATCCGCAGCGCTTTTTCGCTGCTTCGCATCAGCAGGCTTTCGTGAATCTCCAATTCCAGAAGTTGTGCATCCATGCCGCTTTCCTGCAGAACCGTCTTCAGGTTCGGCAGCAGATGCTCGTCGAAAAATTGCCGTGCGGTGAGATTGACCGCCATGCTCAGAAGGGGCAAGCCCAGCCGACGCCACTCCGCGTTCTGCATACACGCCGTGCGCAGCACCCAGTTGCCGATGGGAACGATCAGGCCCGTTTCTTCGGCCACCGGAATGAACCGCATCGGCGCCACCGTGCCCAGGTCCGGATGCTGCCAGCGCAGCAGCGCTTCCACGCCGGTGATCCGGCCACTGCGAATCTCGCGTTTGGCCTGGTAGCAAAGCTGAAATTCGCCGCGTTCCAGAGCGTGACGAAGACCCGACTCCAGCGTTGCCCGTTCCAGCGAGATGATATTCAACTCTTCCGAATAGAATTGGAAATTGTTCTTGCCTTCCTGTTTCGCCTTGTACATCGCAAGATCGGCGTTTTTGGTCAGCGTCAGCTCGTCGCGACCGTCCGCCGGGAAAGAACTGATGCCGATGCTCGCCGTGACGCGCAATTCCTGTCCGACCAGGAAAAACGGGCAGGCGACCTCTGCAACGATTTTTTGTGCGACGGTCGCCGCATAGCCTGGTTCGTGGAGGTGCAACAGGACGACGAACTCGTCGCCGCCGAGGCGAGCGACCGTGTCGCTATCGCGCAGGCACTTTTTGAGCCTGATCGCGACCTCTTGCAGCAATTCATCGCCGGCTTCATGCCCGAGCGTGTCATTGATGTCCTTGAAGCGATCCAGATCCAGGAACAGAACCGCAAGTTGCGCATTCTGGCGGCGCGCAAGTGCGAGGCTTTGACCCAGAATCTTGTTGAACAGGTTGCGATTTGGCAACGCCGTAAGACCATCGTGATAGGCGAGGTATTCGACGCGTTCCGCATGCGCGATATGCTCTTGCAGTACGCGCTTGCGGATGGCGGCAAGCTGCCGACTCAGGCGGCTGAGGATTGCGACGATTGCGAGCAGCAGCAAGCTGCCGGCGCCCGCACGCCACAAATAGGTCTGCATGTCACGCCGCGTCGCCGCCAGCTGTTCGTCCGCGGACAATCCGACGATGACGGCCAACGGAAAATCAAATAGCTGGCGCGCGCTCGTATAGCGTTGCACTCCATCCCAAACGTTGAGCGACAGCGTCGCTTCGGTATCTTCATCGTTCGCTGCGGGCACCACTTGCGTGTAGTCGACCGTCTTTCCGGCCGTCACGGCGTCCCCACTGCGGCTGGCGCGGAACACGCCATCGGTGCCCAGGATTCCGAGCATGCCGTGCTCGCCCAATGCCGAGGATTCATAACCGCTGACGAAGTACTCCGCAGCCACCGATACGATCACTATTCCGGAGAACGTCCCATCGCTCGC
Organism: uncultured Gammaproteobacteria bacterium; assembly: GCA_963708785.1. GTDB lineage: Bacteria > Pseudomonadota > Gammaproteobacteria > Xanthomonadales > Rhodanobacteraceae > Rudaea. The sequence goes on along the minus strand of CAVPTJ010000004.1, from coordinate 59,787 downwards.
ATCGAGCCTGCGGCTGAAATACAGTGTCCATTCCTTGGAACTCGATTCCAGGACCGGGCGGCCGATAGAGAAAACGCCTGCCTGACGCTGGCTCAGGAAATAGTCTTGGTTGGCGACGCTGTTTGGCTTGTAAGGGCGTGTGCTGGCGACCAACTTTCCGTCGCCATCGGCAATGCTCACGACGAACAGCAAGTCTGCCGGCAGCAGTGCTCTCGACTTGAGCTCCTCGAGAACGGCTTGCTCGCCGCGGAGTTCATAAGCATATTCGACGAACTTGAGGGTCTGGTCGATTTCACGCAGGGCACGAACGATCTGCGCTTCATAAGTCTCTGCAAGTTCGCGGCTCGATGCGGCCGCGGTATGTTCGGCAGCTACTCGCTCACCCCTGATGAGACTCAACGTCGTTCCCCAAATCGCAACCAGCCCGAAGGCGGCAATCGCGGGAAAAAGAATCGCAGGCTCAGCCGCATGGCGCAACCATCGCCGCAGGCGTCTCATTAGCGCAAGCAGAGTGTCCTTCAACATGGACTGAAAGATTTCCTTCTACGGCTGCATGTATTCCTGCAATCCAATCAGTGGCGGCGTAGGAACGAGCCTGCGCTTAAGTGAGTTCGTCGATTTTCTCTATTGGCAGGCGTCTCTCGGAAGATCCTTCCACATTGGCCACACAGCGACGGCTCAACAAAAGTTGAACGTAGGTCTGGACTTTGGACGGATCGTCATTGCAGAGGCGGACAGCCGCGTCGAATTCAACCGAGCTGCAACCTGCGTCAAAGGCAATGCTGCGCAGGCCCTCCATTGTGTTCCAGACTTGTCCGGCAACAGGCGTATCGTCGGGCGTGCACTCGCTCATCGGGCTTCTCCCGGTATGGGCTTGTTTGGCCGCCCGCATTCTCCTGGCTTGACGCAAGCAGAAGTCCACGATGCGGAAACGAAGCTCCGTCGCAAGAGTCTGGTTGCTTCCCGCACGCTTCTCTGTCTCCTACCGAACATAGGCGATCTTTGAGGGGCGTTTCGACGGATCAGACTCGTGCGAGGAGTTTCCTGTCGGCTTTCTGCTATTGGCCGTCACTTACGTAATCTCGTTGCGCATCCTCAGGAATACTTCCTGCGATATGTATCCGCGTATCGCAAGGAAGGAGATCACTTCCATTTCATTCACGCTGCGCGCCGCGATCGCGTGGTTAAGTTCGTCCAGCGAACAACCGCACCGATTCGCAAACAACCGTAAAGCTTCGTTGTTGTTCGAATCCAATCGCGCCACGGCTACGATCCTTTGCGAGCTACTTGATCTGTGTCAGCTTGAACTGTCCAACAGAAACACCGAGATCGACGCCTTCGCCGGTTCCTGCGAGGGCCAGCGACACATTGCCCTTGGTAAGCACCTGAGCAGTACTTGATTTCACGACGCCGGCATGCGCGCCGCCTTCGGCATACGAACCCAGTACATCACCGATGCGATGCACGTCGGAAAATTTTCCGGTTCCGTTGTCGATGTGAGATTTGCCAACCGTTAAACCGCCGCCTTTCGTTTCAATCGACACATTCATGCTGCGTCCATTCGCGCAGGTCACTACGCCGCGGCCTTCGGCGTGCTCGAGAATCGCCGACCAGCCCGTCAGCGAAAAATGCAAGGTGCAATCGAGTTCGGCTGTCGCCGCATGCGCCGCGGGCGCAGTTATTGCGGCAGTCGCAACGAGTGTCGCGGTGAAGACGCGTTTGATGTTCGTACGAATCATGGTGTTCTCCTCAAGGAACACGAACATGTGCTCTAAACGCATCGCGTTCTGTGCGTTGCCGAACGCAGGGAGTTAACCGCTCCGCGCACTGCCTCGGTTCGGATGCGTTCGCACTGTGTGCATCGATCTGTGTACGCTAGCGTACATACACGGCAGCGGTTCTTCTCTACTGTCCAGGTTCAATGAGGACAATCCATGGTGGCATCGATACGAAAACAAGCCGCACGGATACCGTCGAGCACATCCATGTCCGAGGCTCCGCATCCGCGACAGAACTCTCTGCTGCGCGCCTTGCCGATTGAAGAATTCGATCGTCTGCTTCCGCATCTGGAGCTGGTGGCGATGCCGCTCGGCAAGGTGCTGTATGAGTCCGGAAGCCAATTGCGCTACGTCTACTTTCCGACCACCTCGATCGTGTCGTTGCTCTACGTCATGGCCGACGGCGCTTCGGCCGAAATCGCTGTCGTCGGCAATGAAGGCATGGTCGGCGTTGCGCTTTTCATGGGCGGCGAGACCACGCCAAGCCGTGCTCTGGTGCAAAGCGCGGGACATGCGTACCGGTTGAAGGGGCAACTGCTGAAAGAGGAGTTTCATCGTGCGGCTGCACTTCAGCACCTTTTGCTGCGCTACACGCAAGCATTGCTGACGCAAATGGCGCAGACTGCCGTATGCAATCGCCACCATTCCGTCGATCAACAATTGTGTCGCTGGCTGCTGCTCAGTCTGGATCGCCTGCCTTCGAACAAGCTGACGATGACCCAGGAATTGATTGCCAACATGCTCGGCGTGCGACGCGAAGGCGTCACCGAATCGGCCGGCAAATTACAGGAAAAAGGTCTCATCAAATACCGCCGCGGCCAGATCACCGTGCTCGACCGGCCGGGCCTGGAAACGCAGGCTTGCGAATGCTACTTGGTCGTAAAGAAAGAATTTGATCGTCTTTTGCCCGATGTAATCGCGAAATGAATTTGACTTCTCGCCTTGTTGGCAGCCTCGCGCCGACAAAGTATACAAAGAGCACTGATTCCTCATGCGGCGATCCCACGTCTGCGCGTCGCGGTTTCGCCACTAGACGCACCGCGTCCTGGAGTGCAATGACGTGCAAGGTGCGTTGAATATCCTCGACGGTAATCGGCTGTTGGCCGCACTACCGGACCTCGAGCGCCGCCGAATGCTCGCTGCGGGAACCATGGTCGAACTTATCGCGGGCGATGTCCTGTGCGAATCGGGCAAGCCGTTGGGCTACGTCTACTTTCCGAGTGGCGCGAACATTTCTGTGGTGACGCCGCTTGACGCGTGTCCGGGGTTGGAAGTCGGCTCGATCGGCAGCGAAGGCATGTTGGGTGTACCCCTGCTGCTCGGCGTGGCCGTATCGCGTCTGACACATATCGTTCAGCGCTCGGGAAGCGCGTTGCGTGTAAGTGCCGCCGCGTTCCAGCGCGAACTGGCACACAGCGCGGCACTACGGCGCAGGCTGAACCGCTATGTCTACGTGACGATGCAGCAGCTCGCGCAAACCGCGGCCTGTGTGCGCTTTCATGTCGTCGAGGCACGCCTGGCGCGCTGGCTGCTGATGGCGCAGGATCGGGCGCGATCCGACGAGTTTCACGCCACGCACGAATTCCTGGCCTACATGCTCGGCGTGCGTCGCGTCGGTGTCACCAAGGCGGCCACGTCGCTGCAGGATCAATCTCTCATCCACTACAGCCGAGGGCACATCACGGTTCTCGATCGTCAAGGATTGGAAGCACGTTCCTGCGACTGCTACGTGAGTGCGACCGAGCTGTACGACAAAATCCTTGGCTGAAGTGTCTCGCCCGGTCACGAGTGACCTCGCGAGGCGCTTTTTATGTGCGCCGGCGTACCGATAGGCTGCCGCAGTGAGCGTAGCTTGCAGGCGACACTACCCGCATCCATGAGCCGGGCTCGGCATTCGTGGCCGGCGGATGCCCACCTTATTTCCCAATGGACTTGAGTATGAAGATGACGTTGAAATCACTGGTGGGCTTGATGGCCGTGGCGCTCGCAGGCTGCGGCGCATCCACGCAGGCGGATGTCGACAAAGCCTCGCATGATCGCGCGGCGGATATCGCAAAAGCCCGAGAGGATGCGCAGCCGAATCTCGATGCGGCCAATCGCGCCCTAGCCAACACTCAGGCGCAAGCAGACGCGAAAGTAGCCGACGCACACGCGGACGCCAGCCGCGAGATCAACAAAGCGGCGATGAAACAATCCAAGGAACAAGCCAAGGCCGACTACGATGTAGCCATCGCGGCGGCAGAGGGCGATCTTAACGTCGCGCTCGAAAAGTGCAAGATGCTCGCCGACGAGGCGGCCACGACCTGCACGCAGACTGCGCACTTGACGCACGACAAAGCAGTCGACGCAATCAAAGCCAGACTCACGGTTGCCAATCGCTAGGCAGCGGGCAAACGCGCGGCGCAGGAAAGTGGAATCTTCAGGCCTAACGGTCGGCTGAGCAGCGCCAAACCCTTCAGATACACGGACCGTTGAGGAGCACATCAGTGAATCCGGACATCATCAAAGGCAAGTGGTCGCAGTTGAGCGGCAAGATCAAGAAAAAATGGGGCAAGCTGACCGACAGCGACGTCAAGGCGCCCGGCGGCCATCGCGAGTACCTAGTGGGCAAGTTGCAGGAGCGCTACGGCATTGCGAAAGAAAAAGCCGAAGTCCAGGTCAAGGAGTTCGAGCGCTCGTTGGGCTAGCCGCGAGGTAAGTTCTTCGCACCCGTGCCAACACCGACGGTGCGCCGTTTCGCACGAGCGCGTTCCAAAGGATCACCATGGTCACGAGAATGCATCACAGTCCATCCGTACATGTACTTGATCGCGCAGACGTTGATCTGAGGGTGCTGCGGTTATCGGTCAGTATCTCCGTAATCTGCCTGCTCGTTATCGGGTTGATCGGTATATTCGGGACGCACGGCTTGCGCATGTGACGCGTTCGTTCACCGGCACAGGCGCGTACGGCAAGAAGCCACTGGCTCAAGGAGAACGAGATGTCGCTCGGCACAATTCTTTTGATCGTCGTCATACTCATGCTGGTCGGAGCGATTCCCCGCTGGCCGCACAGCAGAAGATGGGGATACGCCCCGAGCAGCGCTCTCGGCGTGGTGCTGATCATCGTGATCGTCTTTGTTCTGGTGGGGAGACCTTAGCGTGCGACAACGCGACGTTATCTAAACGATTGCGACACGGAAGCGAGTTCCGTACAGCATTATTGCTTCAGCAATTCCACGCGCCGATTCTTCGCGCGTCCATCTTCCGAATCGTTGCTGGCGATGGGTGCTGTCGCGCCGAGGCCTCTCGCTACGAGGCGGTTCGATGCGACGGAATAACGTTCGACCAGCGACGTCACAATGGCATCGGCGCGCAGTTGAGATAGACGCTGGTTGTACTCGGCGCTGCCCTGGTTGTCGGTGTGGCCGGTGACGGTGAGTTTCAGCTCGGCACGATCATTCATGAGCGCGGCGATCTGCGCGAGTTGCTGTTGAGACTCCGCTTTGACGTCGGCTTTGTCGAAATCAAAATAGATGCCGTAGATTACCGCCTTGCCCGTGTTCATAAGGCTTAGCTCCAATGCGCTCGCAGTCACCATCACCATTCCCTTGTCCATCGGTTTGCTCTCGACGACCATGACGTAAACCGCAGGGCGCTGACGTTCCGGCAAGTCCGCGGCCATGACCATCACGTGGATGTCGCCTTGCGGGCGCGTGAGCGTCGCGAGCAGATACCGCGGCCGTTCGGCGAGCGTGAATCCGTCGTCGGCGATCTGTGTGCCGGTGAGGTTCAAGTGCATGATTTGCGGCGCCGCGTGCAGGAAGTCGGTTCCGCATTCGGTGTCCGAGCATGTCCAGACGACGCCCATGCCGGCCTTGGCCAATGCGTCTTTGTAGTTCGAGAACACTTCGAGTGCGCTGCGTTCGCGTGGCGCGAGGTAGAACAGACGCGTGCGCTTGCCAGTGACGTTCAGCGTTTTCGGCGCGACAGGTTCCCCCGCGTCGTTTTGCGTGACCGGTCCGATCGGCAGCGCCGCTTCTTCAAACGTCTTCATGTCGGCGCCGAACAGCAACGAGCCCGGATAGCGCGCGAGCATCGGATGATCCTTGCAGCCGTCGCAGTCTTTGGCGTCTTCGTCTTCGGCGCTGCACAGCGCGGGCGTGCAAAGCAGCAGTGCAAGCATGATGAATCGACGGATCAATCGCATGATGAACTCCTAATGTGCGGATCGGATGTGCCTGTGTGAGCTAAAACGCGTTCAGTTGAGATCGAACCCGTCCATGAAAAGGCGATCGGTTGGAACCGATGTATTGAGAAACACCGTGATGCTGTCTCCGCCCGAATTCACGACAACGAGGTCGGGCTTGCCGTCGTGGTTGAAATCGCCCGACGCGATCGAACTGGGACCGTTGAGACCGCCGGAGAACGTGAGCGCGCTGTCGAATCCGCCGTTGCCTACGGTGCGCGTACGCAACACGGCGATGGTGTTGTCGGTGTAGTTCGCGAACGCGATGTCGGGATGGTCATCGCCGTCGAAGTCGGCCGTCGTGCCGCTATACGGATGGGCAGCGGTTGCGCCTTCGCTGTAGATGCCCGCGGTTGCGAACGTCCCGTCGCCATTGCCACGCTGCATCGATACGTCGCCACTGCTGGCACGTGAGATAGCGACGTCGGCATTGTGATCGCCATCGAAATCGGCAACGAGAACGACGCTCGCGCTCAGTGTCGTCAACGGACCCTTGACTATCGGAAAGGCGCCGCCGCCGTCGCCGAGATAAACGAGGAAATCGTCGCTGGCAAAACTCGTAACGACGAAATCGGTATCACCGCCGGCTGTGAAGATGCCGGCGGCGATCGTGTCGGGTACAACGCCAGGATATAGCGTGGCGCCGGTATAGAACGTCCCATCGCCGTTGTTTCGCAACAGTGAAACGGTGCCGCACGGATTGAACGGCGGAGCGCACACGTTACCTCTGTTAGCAGTGAGGAGATCGACGAAGCCGTCCGGATCGTAACTGCCCGCGGCGACGGAGACCGGCAGCGCACCGACGTTGTAGCTGACGGGCGTGGCGAAGGACGAGCCGCCCTGGCCGATCAAAATCGACACCGTGCCGGATTGCCGATTGGCGACGGCGAGATCGAGTTTGCCGTCGTGATTCAGGTCGACGGCCGTGATGGCAACCGGCTGCAAGCCGACGACGTAACTGACCGCAAAGGAGAACGAGCCGTCGCCGTGTCCGTTATAAATGTATACGCGATTGTTGCTTTCCACCGTGACGGCGATATCCGGGTTGCCGTCGCCGTTGAAGTCGCCGACCGCGACCGCACTCGGACTTGCGCCCGTGGGCATCGCCGTCTGCGCCTCGAATGCGATTTGAGCGGAAGCCGTGCCGCAAGCAAAGATCAGGCACAAGAGGATCAGCGACACGTAGTGCGCGGCGCGATGCGATGGTCCGTTGGGGAAAATCGGTTTGTTGCGTGGTGCGACTCGCATCTGTAACTCCCGAAGCGCAGCCGATGTGGACTGCTAGTTCCGAGAGATACGTTTCAGCGCGGCGATATCAGACATTCATCGATGCGAAACCGATGAAAACGGGTTCAGGCGCTCGGCAGGGCGTGGAGCGCGTCGCGTACTTGAACTGTCATCCAGTGATTGGCGCCGCGCGAACGTTGCAACATCGCGAGCGCCGACTGCAGCTCGGTGCGCGCGGCCGCGTAGTCCGTGCGTGCGGCCAGACACTCGCCGTGCGCGGCAAGCGCGTCGGCGTGTCGCCAGCCCGTGGTCGGGTCGTCGGGCGGTCGCAGCGTCAATGCCTGGTCCGCCGCAGCGCAAACGGTCGGCAGGTCGTGTTGCGCGAACGCGATACGACTTTGCGCGACCAACGCGTCGGCGAGCCGTTCCGGATTGACCGGCTTCATGTCGTTCAACAGCCGCAACGCGGTGCCGATCTGGTCGTGCGCTTGTGGCAAGTTGCCGACGCCGAGTTCGCCCAGTGCGAACTGCACATGCGCAGCCGCGAGTTCCTGCGGCGGCATACCGACGACGCCTTCGCGCATGGTTTGCGCGAGCTGATGTTGGACCACGGCCTCGGCCGGACGCCCGGACAGGCGCAGCACGATACCCAACTGATCCATCGTGAACGACACCAGAAAATGTTTGTCGCCGAGTTGCTTGCGCCGTGCGGCGAGTACCACACGGATAAGACGTTCTGATTCGATCAGGTCGCCGGACTCGCGCAAGGCGACAGAGAGATTGGCCTGCGAGCCGAGCGCGAACGGATGTTCCGGCTTGCCTTGCGCGACCCAAACGGCAATCGCGTCGCGGCTGTAATCGGCACTCGCCGAAAAATCGTTCAGATGCATGCTCAGCACGGAAAGATTGTTGAGGGTCGCCGCGACATCCGCATGCTGATCGCCGAGCACGCGGCGTTGCATGGCGAGCGCTTCGAGATAGAGAGGCTCGGCATCTGTGTAGCGGTTCATACGATCGAGCGCGCGTGCGTGCGTCGTCAGCGCGGTCGCCAGCAGCGGATGGTCGGTGGGCAGCAACCGACGATAGATTGCCGTCGCCTCTTCGAGTGGTGGCAACGCCTCGGCGGCATGGCCGTTCTGCATGCGGAACGAGCCGAGATTGATGAGATTCTCCGCCACGTCGATATGGTTTTCGCCGTACAACGCGCGGAACATTGCCAAGGCTTCTTCGGTGAGCGAGGTGCCTTCGTCGAGATTGCGCATGTCGCTGTCGAGCACGGCGAGTTGATTCAGATCGCCGGCGATATCCGCGTTCGGCGCGGCAAGGTTCGCGCGCGACATGGATAACGCCTTGCGCATCAACGGCTCCGCTTTTTTGAAGTCGCCCTGGCGGCGCGCGATTTCTCCCTGCAGAATGAGATCGCGTGCGGCCGATGCACTGGAGTCGCCGTCGTCGCGTCGATGTTGTGCGAGCGCGGTCGCAACCGTTTTCTCGGCGGCGGAGTAGTCGCCTTTTTCGTACTCGGCACGGCCCAGTTCGGTCAACAGATCGGCATCGGCATCATCGGTCGTCACGCCGCGTCGCGCGTCAATAGCATGTTGCAGCAAGGCGATGGCGCGATCGTATTGTCCGAGCTCGACATAGATCGTGCCCATCACTTCGCCGAAGCGCGCGGCCAGTTGTGGCTGACTGGCCAGTTGCGCATCAAGCCGCTGCGCGCCGGCGTCGAGCACATCGACCGCCGTAAGTTTTACGCCGCCCGGGGCGCCTTGCGGATCGGCGACGCGAAAAATATCGATCACGAAACCGGTAACGAGTTCGGCGCGACGTGCCTGTTCGCGCGCGACGCCGGCTTGCCATAGCGCAACGCTCGTCGTCGAGAGCAAGCCGATCGCGGCCAACCCGGCGAGCGCGACGCCGACGCGATGACGCGCCGTGAATTTTCCAACGCGATACCACGCGCTGTCGCGTCGCGCGCGAATCGGTTCGGCGGCCAGACATCGTTTCAGATCCTGCGCAAGCGCATCGACGGTGGGATAGCGCCGCTCCGGTTCGCGTTTGAGTGCGGTCAAAACGATCGTGTCCAGATCGCCACGCAGTTGCCGCGACGTGACGGGTGAATCGGCTGTCGCACGGAAACTCGGCGCGATGGGCGGCGTCGTATCGACGAGCCTGCGAATTTCTTCCAGCGTTGTCGTGTCGGCGAATTGATAGGGGCGCTCGCCGACCAGCAATTCGTAGAGGACCGCGCCGAGCGCGTAGATATCGGTGGCCGTGCTTACGGCTTCACCCCGAAGTTGCTCGGGCGCCGCATACGCCGGAGTGAGCGGCGGCGAAGACGACTCGCGCGTCTGCGTCATCGCGATGTCGTCGACCATCAATTTCGCGATGCCGAAATCCAGCAGCTTGACTGCGCCGTCGGCCGTGACGAGCACGTTCGACGATTTCAGATCCAGATGCACGATCAACGCGCGATGCGCGAATTGCACCGCTGCGCAAATGTCCAAAAATAGATTTATGCGCGCGTCGAGGCCAAGCCGCCGTTCAGCGCAGTGTTGCAGAAGAGGTTTGCCGTCGACGTACTCCATCGCGAAATACGGCAGGCCTTCTTCGGTGATGCCGCCATCGAGCAGTCGCGCGATGTGCGGATGTTCGAGCCGCGCGACGATTTGCCGCTCGCGCAGGAACCGCGCAAGCAGTGCGTCGCTGTCCATGCCGCGTTTGATGAGCTTGAGTGCGGCACGCTGCTCGAACTGGCCGTCGGCACGCTCAACCAACAATACGATTCCCATTCCGCCGCGGCCGAGTTCGCCAATCACTTGCCACGGACCGATACGCGAGCCCGCGGCAACGGTGATGTCCTGCGATTGCGCGCGCGACCACTCATTCGCAAGGTCTGCCTGCACAGAGATGATGTCCCGCTCGAACGCGGCTTGCCGTTCGTCGGCGACCAGTAGCGCGGAAACCTCGCGGTGAAGTTCGCTGTCGCCGTTGCACAGATCCGTCAAAACGATGGCGCGCTCCGCTGGCGGCGCTTCGAGTACTTGATCGAAGATCGCGCTGACGCGATGCCAGCGCTGCGCATTCACTGCGCGCTCGGCGGAGGCGTTTTCGCCGCGTCGAGTTTCTGCGTCAGAAACGCGCAGGCCCGGCGCCAGTCGCGCGCGACGGTGCGCTCGGTAACGCCTTGCAGTTGTGCGATCTCGGCCGCTTCCAAGCCGCCGAACACACGCCATTCGACGAGTTGTCCGCACCGCGTGTCCATCTCCGCCAATTGATCCAGCGCGTGGTCGAGTGCAACCACGTCAACGAGATCGTTATGGTCCTCTTCGACAAACTCGGCTGCACCCGTGGTCAGGGCGACTTGCCCGCTGCGTCGGCGCACGCTGCGGTGACGCGCTTGGTCTACAAGAATCTGACGCATCGCACGCGCAGCCAACGCGAAAAATTGCGGACGTCCGATGTTCGACAATGCTGGAGATTGATGGAGCTTCAAATACGTCTCGTGGACGAGCGCGGTCGTATCGAGTGTCAGTTCATCGCCGCGCGCACGCCGTTGACGGCGCGCCAAGCGACGCAGTTCCTGGTAGACGAAGGCGAACAATTGAGTCGGAGTGGCAACCGTGGGATTTTCGTTCGCAACGCCACTGGACTTCACGGATCACTCGGATTGAAGCTGTAAGTTGAATATAAGCGTACGCAGCGCATCGAACAAGCAATACGAACCGTCGCACCGTCGGAGTTGCTGGCAACTGCGCGCGAGCGACCCCGATCACGCAATAGTTAGGTCAAGGTCGTCCGCTAGTTGAGTCCGACCCTGAATCCTGCGCACAATCAAACCCAACGCGTCTCAATGCACTCGAAGCGCAACGGGAAAGGGGCGGCGAGGAGATGAACGTCGGTACAAACAGCGACAGTAGTGAGTCCGATGCTGTTGTCACGGGAGAGTTGCTGCGGCGTTGCTCGGAAGGAGACGCGCGTGCGTACGATACGCTATTTAGTGCCGTCTACGTGGAATTGCATCGCCGCGCGCAACATCTGCCGCGCTCACCGGGCGAAACACTGTCAACCACGGCGTTGGTGCATGAAACCTATCTCAAGCTGGCAGGTGCTCATATCGCGCCGAGCGACAAAATCCATTTTTTCGCATTGGCCGCGCGGGCCATGCGTCAGGTTTTGATTAACGCAGCACGTGACCGCGCCGCGCAAAAACGTGGTGGCGGCCAGGCGCCGGCAACCCTGGACAGCGGACTTGTCGCAGCCGAAACGATGACGGTCGATGTGCTCGCCCTGGATCGGGCACTGGAAAATTTGGCCGCCAGCGACGCGCGTTTGGCTCAAGTCGTGGAATTGCATTTCTTCGCCGGGCTCGAATTCGCCGAAATCGGCGAGCTCACCAGTGTCTCCGAGCGCACGATCCGGCGCGATTGGCGTGCCGCCAGGGCGCTGCTGCAGATGCAACTGGACGGATAGCCCAATGGCGATCGTCGAATCGCCATCCGCACGCTTGATTGAACTCTTGCGTGGCGCGCTCGATCAGCCTGCCGCGGAACAGGCAGCGTGGATCGCGCGCGAATGTGGCGATGAGAGCACATTGGTCGTCGCCCTTGCGCGTCTGCTGGATTTCGATGCGCGAACTGACCTGGTGCTGGATCGCCGACTCGAGCAATTCGCAGTCGATGTGCTGCTTCCAGAAACGGACGCGGCACAGGCCGATCAGTGCGTTGGCCCGTATCGGCTGCTGCGCAAGCTTGGCGAAGGCGGAATGGGCAGTGTTTGGCTGGCCGCACGTGTCGAGGGCGGCTTTGCCCAACAGGTAGCGCTCAAGCTGATCCGCTGGGGACTGGACAGTGGCGCCGTGCAGGCCAGGTTCCGTCGTGAACGCGAGTTGCTGGCAAGGTTGACGCATGCCGACATCGCACGCTTACTCGATGGCGGCGTCGATGCCCACGGCCGGCCGTGGTTTGCGATGGAATATGTCGACGGCATCGGTTTGCGCGAATGGATCGAGGCGGACACGGCCGATTTGCGCACGCGCCTGATCCTGTTTCTGCGCCTGACCCGGGCAGTTGCGTATGCCCATCAGCATCTGATCGTGCATCGCGACCTGAAACCGTCCAATGTGCTGGTGCGCTACGACGGCTCGCCGTGTCTGCTTGATTTCGGCGTCGCCAAATTGATCGAAGACGATGGCGCCGACGAAACGGCCACCGACCAACGCTTTATCACTCGCGCCTACGCAGCACCGGAACAGCTGCGTGGCGAGGCGATAACCACAGTTACTGACGTATTCGCGTTGGGTGTGCTGTTGTATGAGTTGTTGACCGGATTGCGCTACTCGAGCGTGCGCAAGGACGATAGCAGTATCACCCGACCCAGCATCGCGCTCCAACGACAAATCTCGACGAGCGCTACAGCGCCGCTGGCCGCACAACTGCGCGGCGATCTCGACGCCATCGTTTTGCGCGCGCTGGCCGAGGATCCGCAGCGCCGCTATCCCACGGCAGCGGCGTTGGCTGACGATATCGACAATTTCCTGAGCGGCCGCGCGGTGACGGCGCGGCGCGACAGCGTTTTTTATCGCATCGGCAAACTGGTTCGGCGCAATCAGCTGGCGGCGGGGGCAATGGCGGCGGCCGTGCTGTTTCTGATCGCCGGCGCCGGCGTGAGTTTGTGGCAGGCGCAACGCACCGAGCGCATGGCGCAGCGCGCCGAACGGGGCAAGGATTTTCTGGCCGCTCTGCTTCAGGACGCCAATCCATTCGACGCGCGTCCAGGCCGCACTGCCGCGCCGGACAAACTGCTGGACAACGCAATTGCGCGACTCGATCACGATTTTGCCGATGCTCCTGAAGTCCAGATAGAAATGCGCGCGCTGATCTTTACTGCGCTGGTGCGGATTGGAGATCCAGTCAAGGCGCTGCCGCTGGCGCAGAGCAATGTCGAGGCAGCACGTCGTTTTTATGGAACCGCTTCGCCGCAACTCGGTGTGGCGCTGAATGACTTTGCACAAACCGTGGAAGCAACGGGCGATCTGTCCGCCGCGCACGCCGCATTCGCGCAAGCCGAGATGCTTCTGCGTGATGCGGGCCGAAGCTATGCGCGCGATCGCATTTCCGTCATGACCGGTCTCGCCAAACTCGACAATCAGGCAGGTAACCACGCTGCCGCGCGTCAGCGTCACGAAGATGTGCTTCGAGAGCGCCAAGCATTGGAAGGGCCGGAAAGTCCAGACATCGCCATGGACCTCATGAATCTGGCGGCCGACGCCATTTATTCTGAACACTACAGCGAGGCGGAATCGTTGGGCCAGAGTGCGCACGTGATGGCTGTGAAGCTACTCGGCCCGAATCATGCGCGGCTCATCTACGTCGACAACGTGCTCGGTCTGGCGCAACTCAATGCGGGTCACACGCAGGAAGCGATGGTTACGATGATTGAAGTCGCGCGGCGTGCGCGGGCCGCATTGAAGCCCGGTGCGCCGGTATTGGGTTTGATCCTGGGTGCGTTGGGCACCGCCCAATACTATGCCGGCGAGACGGTAGCCGCGATTTCCACGCTGACCGAAGCGCACGCCATCCAGGTGGCGACGAATCATCCGCAACGCGGGCGCGTCGCCCTGCGGTTAGGCATCGCGCAATCTGCTGTAAACAGTTCCGAAGCCCTCCCGACGCTGCGCGAGGCGGTAAACGAAATCGGTGCAACCGGCGATGGCTATCTGGAGTGGGCTCAAGCTGCGCTGGGTGCGGAGCAAGTCCGAAATGGCGACGGAACGGCCGGCGAAGCGCTGGCGCGCAAAGCCCGCACCGACCTTCTTGCGAGCAAGGATGGGGGCAGTTCCCGCCTTGGCGAAGTCGATGAATTGCTTGCGGGCTTGCTGGAAGCGCGTGGGGAAACGAGCGATGCGCGCGCGATTCGCAACGAAGCACTCTCGGTGTTTACGCAGATCTACGGCCTCGACCATCCGCGCACGCGCCGGCTGGTTCAAGTCATCGACAATCAAGGACGAGACGATCCGCTAGCCGTCCACGCTGACTCAACGATGTGGCGCATTTCGCCGCACCGGTGTCCTGTGGCGTCCGCTTTCCGTGATTGATCCGGAGGCGGGCCCTCAGGAGTACGTCATGATCTGCTCAAGCGTCGTGGCCAACGGCAACTTGTGGTCTCAAGGCAATACGTGCGATGCGGGGCCACCGTGTCGAGGAGCGACATATGGTCCACGTCTGACCCGGCTGTCACTCGGCCTGGCCGCGGTCTTCGTCCTGGCCGCGCCAGCAGCGGTCGCGACGACCGTGACCAATTGCAACGATTCAGGCGCCGGCAGTCTGCGCGCCGTCGTCGGCAGCGCAGTCAACATGGACATCGTCGATTTGAGTCAGCTCAACGGCTGTACGATCACGCTGACCACCGGCGCGATAACCACGCAGGTCGAGAACCTAACGCTTACCGCAGGCAACAGCGCCGTCAACGCGGTGACCATCGACGGCGGCTTCAGCGCAGGGCATCACAATCGCGTGCTTACTCACACCGGCAGCGGAACGCTGACCGTGCAAGGGCTGGTGATCACCGATGCAAAATACAGCGCCGGACCGGCATTCCAGGGCGGCTGCATTTTTACCGCGGGCACCTTGAGTCTTGTTGCTTCAACCGTATCGCACTGCACGCTTTTCGACGCAACGTCTTCTGGAATCAGCCAGGCACTCGGCGGCGGCATCTGGGCACAAGGCGGCGCTTACTTGCTTGGCAGCACGGTGACCGACAACGTCGCCCAGGCGGTCGGCTCGACCGGCTTTCACGTGGCGCTGGGCGGCGGCGTCTATGCGGGCAGAGTGACAGCCGTCTACAGCACCATCGCCAACAATTCGGCAGTGGCGGCAAACACCCAGAGTGCCTCCGGCGGCGGCGTCATGACGGCGGGCAATGTTGCCGTCAGTTACTCGACCATCTCCGGCAACCAGGCGCAAATCGGCGGAGGCATTGACCTGAACAGCAGCGGCGGCTGTTGCACGGCCACGATTTCGAATAGCACCATCTCCGGCAACAGCTCGACCGATAACTTCATCGGCAGCGGCGGAATGTACGTCCGCCACGCGGCGTTGATTCTGTCCAACAGCACGATCGCGTTCAACACCGCCAATTCGCAAGTGGCTGGCGGCATCTACGCGCAGACTGCACAGCTGCAAAGTTCGATCATCGCCGACAACACGGCGGCCGGAGCGCCCAGCGATCTCGCCGCGGCAGGTGCTGCGACCGGCGCAAACAACTTGATCTTCCATTCAAGCGTTTCGGTTCCTGCAGGAACGCTCGTGGGCGTTTGTCCGAGACTGCTGCCCTTGGCCGACAACGGCGGCGCGATTCTTACCCACGCCTTGCGCGACACGAGTCCGGCAATCGACAAGGGCAACAACCTGGGGACTTGGACATACGACGAGCGCGGACAATTTTTCCTGCGCGTTTTCGGCGTCCACACCGACATCGGCGCCTACGAATGGCACGGCGACCTGGCCGATCGAATCTTCAACACCGGCTTCGAGCCGGGCTGCGACGAATGACGCAACACCGGCGGCATGTCCGGTCGCATCCGCTTTTGGTGATTTATTCCTGTGCAACATCCTCAGGAGTACGTCATGTTCCGATCAAGCATTGCGCAAATGCTGCTTGCGCTGTTCTGCGTAGCGATGCCGCTGACGGTCAGTGCAGCCACGATCAATGTAACAACCACGGCCGACGAATACGGAACGGGTGCGCAATGCTCGCTACGCGAGGCGATCGCTGCGTCGATCAGCAAGGTCGCTTTCGGTGGTTGTACGGCCGGCAGCAACAGCTTGCTCGGCGATTTCATCATGCTGCCTGCCGGAATCTACGCCATCACCCGCCCACCCGTGGATATCGACGATCTTTATTCCGGCGACTTCGATCTTGATGACGCCGATTTGACGATTGTCGGCGCCGGTGCCGGCCAGACCATCATCGATGGCCAGGGCCTTGACCGGGTGTTCCAGGTGTACGGCAATTCGTTCGTCGGTTTAAGCAAGCTCACGATCCGTGGCGGCGATCCGACCAGCGCCTACCCGAATTCGCCCTACGGCGGCGCCATCGAGGTACGCGGCGGCTACCTTGTGCTCCAGGATGTGGTGCTGACCGGCAACCATGCCGTCTCAGGCGGTGGCCTGTACATGAACAGCACGGACACGCTGACGATCCGCCGCAGTACCATTTCCGACAACACGGCAACCGACGGCGCCGGCATCAGTATCCTCTCAGCGAGCACGATCACGATTGAAAATACGACCGTGAGCGGCAATCGCGCGCAGACGGCACCGGGCGGAATCGACTTCGGTCTCAACGGCAACTTCACCTTGAACAACGTGACCGTTGCCTACAACACGTCAGGCTTGAACGGCAATACGGCGGTTGGCGGCGCGGGACTCTACACCGGCTACAGCAACGCACCCTCGCGCAGCGTCAACATCCGCAACAGCCTCATCGCCCGCAATGTCGCCATCAATGCCGCCAGCGCCGCCGACGCCAACGACTGTGCCGGTCTTACCCTCAACTCGCAGGACTACAATTTGATTGAGGACCCGGGCAATTGCACGATCAACGGCACGACCTTGCACGACCTCACCGGTATCGATCCGAAAATATTGCCGTTGTTCGATTACGGCAGCGGCAATCTCACCCATGCTTTGCTTCCGGAAAGTCCGGCGCGCGCTGCGGCAAATCCAGCCACCCCGGGTAGTGGCGGCAATGCGTGTGCCGTCGACGACGAACGCGGTGCACAGCGTGCGATTGTCGCGGCGCGTTGCGACATCGGCGCCTACCAGTACTATGCGGACTTCACCGTCAATACCACAGCCGATCTGGACGACGATAATCCCGGCGATGGTCTGTGCCATACCAGCGCTGGAACGTGCAGCGTGCGCGCCGCGTTCCGTGAAGCCAGCAATTCGGCCGTCTTCCGAACCATCGCGGTGCCCGCCGGCGACTATCCACTTCTTGGAGCGGGCTTTGGCAATGCCGGCCTGACCGCGTCATCAAACTTTCCGCTGCTGGTCGTCGGTGCAGGCAGCAACACAACGCGAATACACAACGCCGACAATCATCCGACCAACGACTGGGTGATCAGCGCTTCGACGTTCAATTCCGGAGTCTTTCCCGCGTTGGCGCTCGCGCGCGTGACCCTGGCCGATGGTCAGGATACCGGTTCGCTGACCGGGTCCGGGCTTGGCCTGTATCAGATGCCGACGCTTCTGTATCAAGTCAGCCTAGTGAACAACACGGCCTGCTACGGTGGCCTGAGTCTGTACCAAAGCGATGTGCATGCTTATGAAGTGCTGGTGATGGGCAACACGGCGCTGATTCCAACGCATGACCCCGCCTGCGAAACCGGCGGTGGCATCTACGTCGGCGCGCAATCCACGTTGTATCTGTATAACAGCACCGTCGGAGGCAATCGCGCTCACCGCAGCGGCGGCGGCATATTCGTCGATGGCGGCGATGCTTACCTTTCCAACGCCACCATTGCCGGCAACGTCGCCGACACCGCTCTGTCCGGTGGCGGCGTCGCGCGCGGAACCAGCGGCGGGAATATCTACATGCACGGTTCGATCCTCGCCGACAACACGAGTGGTACAGGCAGCGCCGACGACTGCGCCGCGGTGATTTCATCGCAAGGCTACAATCTCGTGCGCACCCTCGACAACTGCTCTTTCGGAAGCACGACCGGCGACATCACCGCACAAGATCCCAAGCTCTCGCCTCTGATGTATCTTGGCGGCCCGACACGCACATATGGATTGTGGGCAGGCAGTCCCGCGTTGAACAAGATTTCCAAGTCGGTGTGCAACGACGTCCTCGGCAACGGGCTGCGCTTCGATCAGCGCGACATGCAACGCGCTCCGGAGCTGACCACCACGACGTGGTGTGACATTGGCGCCTTCGAAGGCACCAGTGATGTCATTTTTGCGGATGGCGTCGAGCTCTAAACATCTCCTTTGTTGCGCTCGTTCGCGAAAGCTTGTGACCGCCAACCTCCAGCGCGCCGCACGCCTGCGCCAGTCGATATTGCAAAAGGCATTCAGCAGCCGCCCGGTGAAAGCGCAGGAGGTCGCAGATGTGCCGGAGGAACAGTACGCTTAATCGTACGATTCATGGTATGATTATCCGTGCGAAACAGTCTGCGGCGGAGTAGACCATGGCCTCGATAAGCGCCAACAGTTTGAAGACCCAAGGCGTGTCGGCAATTGTCGGTGCACTCAGCAATGCGCCGGAGGCGGTGGTGTCCGTGCGCGGCAAGGATCGTTTCGTAGTGATGGACATCGAGCATTACCACTACCTGCGCGAATGCGAGCTGGCCGCCGCGCTTGCCGAGAGTCAGGCCGACCTCGCGGCGGGCCGCTTCGTCAAGGAATCGGTCGCCGCGCACCTCAAGCGCCTCGCGAAGATCAAGTAATGTACGCGCTGGTCTTTACCGACCAGTACAACCGCCGCGCTGCGCGCTTCCTCAAGCGCCATCCAGCACTGCGCGAGCAATACCGTAAGACGCTGCTGCTGTTGCAGGCCAATCCGCATCATCCCTCGCTGCGCTTGCACGCGCTGCAAGGACGACTTGCCGGGCTGCATTCGGTGTCGATCAACCTTTCCTACCGCATCACGCTGGAACTGATCATCCACGGCAAGCAGATAGTGCCCGTGAACGTCGGCGATAACGATCCCGTGTATTGAGCAAGAGCCAACGTGAATTCAGTAACTCTCGTTCGGAAGCTTGGAATTACCGCAATATTCGGCCGACACTCATCAGTCGCTGCAGGCGAAATCGGTCGATTTCAGACTTCGAGAACTGGCGACGACGCTCTGCAGCGGAACGGTTCGTCCTTGGGAACGTGCTAGGCTCAGAAAACTCAGGCGAGCCGCCACTCTTGGCGACTGCCAGTTTCGAGCGCCCACATTGGCGGGCGCCAATCAGGGAAAGCATCATGCTTAATTTGAAACTCCTTCTCGCACGCGCGGCTGCGCTGGTGCTCGCATTCGCTTGTGTTCCCGCGTGGGCGGGCATCTGTCGGGTCACCGTTGCCGGCGCTCCGAGCAATGACGGTAGCGCCTGGTCGGTGCCGATTTCCTTGCAGGCCGCGCTGGCTACGTCCGGCTGCACGGAAATCTGGGTGGCCGCGGGTGTGTACAAACCCGCGCCTGCCGGCAATCCTGGCGTCAGCTTCAATGTCCACCCGGGTGTCGCCGTCTATGGCGGATTCGCCGGCACGGAAACGCTGCGGACCGATCGCGACATTGCGGGCAATCCCACCGTGCTGTCGGGCGATATTGATGGCGACGACAACGTCGATGCCGATGGCGTCGATGTGACGGTGGATAGCGCGCACAACGGCGGCAACAGTTCCCGGGTCGTTACGATGGATGGCACCACGGGCATCGCCGTCCACGCGGACACGGTTGTCGATGGCTTCATCATCACCGCCGCCAATAATGCGTCCGGCCCTGGTGGCGGGTTCTACTGCAACGGGAATGGCGGCGGTAACGAATGCAGTCCGACGGTGAGCAACGTCACGTTCAGCGGCAACAGCGCGCAGTACGGTGGTGCGATGTACAACAGCGGCGCGGGCAGTGGCGGCACCAGCAGTCCGACGCTGAGCAACGTCACCTTCAGTGGCAACACCGCCACGGGCGACGGCGGCGCGATCTACAACAACGGCAACTTCGGCACCAGCAACCCGGTGCTCGGCAATGTCACGTTCAGCGGCAATAGCGCGGTCGGCGACGGCGGCGCGATGGTCAACTCTGGCTATATGGGGACGAGCGAGCCGTCACTGAGCAACGTCACGTTCAGCGGCAACTTCACGACAGATGCGGGAAGCATGTGCGGGGGCGGCGCGTTGTACAATTTTTTCAGTTTTCCATCACTCAAGAACGTGATCCTGTGGGGCGATACCAGCGCAGTCAACGCGACCTACAACGAGATCTGCAACGCCAACAGCGGCCCACCGAGCACCGGCACGCCGAGCTTCACCCACACCGTGTTTCAGGGCTCCGGCGGCAGCAGCGCATGGGACAACAACCGGGGCACTGACCTCGGTGGCAACCTCGACGCCGATCCAAAGCTCGGCCCGCTGCGGGACAACGGCGGCTCGACCAAGACGATGCTGCCCGGCTCAGGCAGTTCCGCGATCGATCATGGCGACGCGGCCACCTGTAGTGCCGCGCCTGTCGACGGTTTGGACCAGCGCGGTGTCACGCGTCCAGAAGGTGCGGCCTGCGACATCGGTGCGGTGGAACTTCGCGTACCGGATCGCATCTTCGCCGACAACTTCGACGGCACGCCACCGGTTCAATAGTGGGCACATTCTCTTTCCGCCGATGACCGAGCATCCAGCAGGTGGCCTTCCGCGCTCATCGTCGCCGCTAGCGTAGGAATCGGACGCGCCGTAACATGCAGCGGGGCTGTCCGGGAGATATTTATGCGGAAGCTGCTCTCGCTGCAACGCGTGGCATTCGCGTTTTTCATTGCATGTAGCGCCTCGTCCGCTTGCGCGCAACCGGCGCTCACGCTGGAAACCTGCTCGCCCGTGAAGAATCAACCAGCGCTGCGCTGTGGCCGCTTGGCCGTGCCGGAAAACTGGGATAAGCCGCGCGGTCGTAAGATCGAACTCAATGTCGTGATCATTCCGGCCGCCGGGCCTGTCACGCTGCCGCCGCTGTACGACTTTCCCGGTGGCCCCGGCATTGCCGAAACGAACGGCGCGGATTTCTGGTTGACCGCGGGCGAGATTCATCGGGCCCACCGCGATATCGTGCTGATCGATCAACGCGGCACCGGCGGATCGCACGCGCTCAATTGCGCGCTGCCGTTTTCCGATCCTTTCCACGAGATGTTTCCCACGGCAGCGGTGCGCCGTTGCCGCGATCAATTGAGCAAGGACACCGACCTCTCGCAGTATTCGACGGACGCGGCCGTTCGCGACGTCGATGCCGTCCGCATCGCGCTCGGGCACGAGCGCATCGACGTGAGTGGACTGTCTTACGGAACGCGTTTTGCGCAGGCGTACGCGCTGGCCCATCCGGAACGTGTTCGCGCGATGGCGCTGATCGGCACCGTGCCGCCGGATATGCGGCTGCCGCAGGAATTTGCCGCCGACGCGCAGCGCGTACTCGACACGTTGCTCGACGAATGCACGTCCGATCCGGCGTGCGCGCAGGCGTTTCCGCACCTGCGCGAGGAATGGGCGGCGCTGCGCTCGCGCCTGGAAAAAAATCCCGCGAAATTCGACGACCGCGCGATTGCCCCCGGCGCATTTTGGGAAGCGTTTCGAGGCAGGCTCGGCACGACAGAACAGCAGCGCCAGCTACCGTGGCTGATTCACGCGCTGGCGGGCGGCGACAAAAGTCCCGCGCTGACATTGCTGCATTCGGAAGATCCGCCCTTCTTCGCCAGCGGTTTGCTCCTGTCGATCGAATGCCCGGAAGACACGCTGCATCTGTCCGCGGCGGAGCGAGCCGATAACGGCGCGGGAACCTTTCTCGGCAACTACCGCGTGCAACGCCAATACGCCGCATGTGTGGCGTGGCGTGTACCGCGGCGCGAGAGCGCATACCGCAAGACGAAAACATTGGCCACGCCGACATTGTTCGTGGTGGGCGAGTTGGACGACGTGACGCCACCGGACGCAACTGAGCGCGCGCGGCGCACACTACCGCGTAGCCGGGTGGTCCGCATACCGGAGCTGGGTCACTTCCCCAGCGGCCTGGATCACATGGAGTGCATGGACGTCATCATCGCCGCGTTCTTCGACGCGGGAACGAGCGAGGGACTCGACACCTCGTGCCTGCGCGAAATGCACGCGCCACCTTTTTATACGGCGACCGAACTGCCGCCGACGCACTAGTCAGCGTCGTTTACGGGATTTTCGGATGTGCCGCGGCCATCGACAGCGCGGCCGCGCTCCGTGCTTTTGCTAAACTACACCTATGCTCCGTTTCGATGATCTCGCGCTGCGCCGCGGGCCCTTGCTGCTGCTCGAACATGTCGATCTGGCCCTGCACGCGGGTTGGCGGGTCGGCATCGTCGGGCGCAATGGTGCCGGTAAATCCAGTTTATTGAGTCTGATTGCCGGCGAACTGGCGCCCGATGCGGGACATTTCGAGCGTCCGCGCGACTGGACGCTCGCATTCGTGCGCCAGGAAGTCGCCGCGCTCGATCGCAGCGCGCTCGACTACGTGCTCGACGGCGACATCGAATTCCGCCAGCTCGAACGGGATCTGGCCAAAGCCGAAGACGAACACGACGGACACAAAATAGGCGCCATCCACGAGCGTCTCTACGCCATCGATGGCTACGCCGCGCACGCGCGCGCCGGCGAACTGCTGCACGGATTGGGATTCGCCAACGGCGACGAAACGCGCCGCGTCTCGGAATTTTCCGGCGGCTGGCGCATGCGCCTGAATCTGGCGCAGGCGTTGATGTGCCGTTCGGATCTGCTGCTGCTCGACGAACCGACCAACCATCTGGATCTCGACGCGGTCGTCTGGCTCGAATCCTGGTTGCGGCGATATCAGGGAACGCTGCTGCTGATTTCGCACGATCGAGAATTCCTCGATGCCGTCGTCACGCACGTGTTGAACATCGCCGATCAGAAGGCCGAGTTGTTCGCCGGCGATCTCACCGGCTTTGAACGCAAGCGCGCCGAACGGCTGATCCAGCACAAGATCCAGTACGACAAACAACAACGCGAACGCGCGCACCTGCAGCAGTTCGTCGATCGTTTCCGCGCGCAGGCGACGAAAGCGCGGCAAGCGCAAAGCCGCATCAAGGCGCTGGAACGCATGGTCGACATCGCGCCGATCCGCGCGGCATCGCCGATCAGTTTTGAATTTCGCGAACCGAAGAAGTTGCCGCAACCACTGCTCGTGCTCGATGACGTCGCCGCGGGTTATGGCGAACGGCACGTGCTCGATGGCATCAAACTCAATCTTTCGCCGGGCGACCGCATCGCGTTGCTCGGCGCGAACGGCGCCGGCAAATCGACGTTGATCAAATTGCTCGCCGGCGTTTCGTCGCCGCTGGCCGGCAATCGAACCGAGGCGCGCGATCTGGCGATCGGCTATTTCGCGCAACATCAGCTCGAACAATTGATTCCGACCGCGACTGCGGTCGATCACATCAAGCGTCTCGACGAATCCATCGGCGAAAAAGACGCGCGCGATTTTCTCGGCGGTTTCGGTTTTTCGGGCGACCGCGCGCTCGAACCGGTCGAACCGTTCTCCGGCGGCGAAAAAGCGCGGCTGTGCCTCGCGCTGACGGTGTTCCAGCGGCCGAATCTGTCTGCTGCTCGACGAACCGACGAACCATCTCGATCTCGACATGCGCGAGGCACTGGCCGAAGCGTTGAACGATTTCACCGGCGCGCTCGTGCTCGTCGCGCACGATCGCTCGCTGATCCGAACGTGCTGCGACACGCTGCTGCTCGTGCACGACGGTTGCGTCGAACCGTACACCGGCGATCTCGACGACTACGCGCGTTTCCTCGCCAAGCGCGACATCGCCGCGAAGCCCACGCCAGCACCCGCTCCGGCGCCATCGACAAAACGCGACGATCGACGCGGCCGCGCGAAACAGCGCAGCGATATCGCGCCGTTGCGGCAACAACTGCAGCACATCGAGCGCGAACTGGCGAAAACCGAAGCCAAAAAGCGCGATGCCGAAACGGCGCTCGCCGATCCCGCGCTTTACGACAATCCGAAATCCGACCGCGTTGCGGAGTTGCAGCGCGATGCCGCGCAATGTGCGATGACCATCGAGCGTCTGGAAGCCGAGTGGCTGCAGGCGCAGGGTGCGCTCGAATCCGCCGGGTCGGATTGAATCGGCTCCGAAATCCATGCTGCGACTGACCGATATCAAACTGCCGCTGGATCATGACGCGTCCGCGTTGCGGCAGGCGGTACTGGCCAGGCTGTCGATCGCCGATCCCGAACTGCTCGATCTGCAGATCGCCAAACGAAGCTACGACGCGCGCAAGCGCGGCGCGATCCTGTTGATCTATGCGCTGGATGTGACGCTGCGCGATGAGGCGGCGGTCCTCGCGCGCTGCAAAGGCGATGGCCATGTCGTTGCGGCGCCGGATACGCGCTATCGGCAGGTCACCCGTGCGCCGGCGAATCTGCCATTACGTCCGCTGGTGATCGGGTTCGGTCCTTGCGGGTTGTTCGCGGCACTCGTGCTGGCGCAGATGGGATTCCGGCCCATCGTTCTCGAGCGCGGCAAGGCGGTGCGCGAGCGCACGCGTGACACGTGGGATCTGTGGCGCAAGCGCAATCTGCATCCGGAATCCAATGTGCAGTTCGGCGAGGGCGGAGCGGGGACGTTCTCCGACGGAAAGTTGTACAGCCAGATTCGCGATCCGCATCACCGCGGCCGCAAAGTCTTGGCCGAGTTCGCCAAGGCCGGTGCGCCCGAAGAAATCCTGTATGTCGCCAAGCCGCATATCGGTACGTTTCGCCTGGTCAGCATGATCGAAAACATGCGCAAGGAGATCGAAGCGCTAGGCGGTGAGATACGCTTCGGACAGCGCGTTGACGATATCCACATCGACACCGACACGAGCGGTCGACGCCAAGTGCGTGGCGTGACCCTCGCCGACGGCAGCGAGATCCGGGCCGACCATGTCGTACTCGCCCTCGGCCATAGCGCGCGCGACACTTTCGCGATGCTTCATCAGCGTGGCGTCTACGTCGAGCCGAAACCTTTCTCGATCGGTTTTCGCATCGAGCACCCTCAGTCACTCATCGATCAGGCGCGCTTCGGCCCGCAAGCCGGCCATCCGATTCTCGGCGCCGCCGACTACAAGCTGGTGCATCACTGCAAAGGCAACCATGCCGGTCGCGGCCGCTCGGTCTACAGCTTCTGCATGTGCCCGGGCGGTACCGTCGTGGCTGCGACTTCGGAGCGCGGCCACGTGGTCACCAACGGCATGAGCCAGTATTCGCGCAACGAACGCAACGCCAACGCGGCGATCGTGGTCGGCATCGAGCCGTCGGATTTCACCTCGTTCGACGCGAGCGCGAGTCCGCTGGCCGGCATCGGCTTGCAGCGAACGTTGGAACGCCATGCCTACGTTCTCGGCGGCGAGAACTACAACGCTCCAGCTCAACTGGTTGGCGATTTCATTGCGGCTCGCGCTTCAACCGAACTTGGCCGGGTCCAACCTTCATTCCAACCGGGCGTTACGATGAGCAGTCTCGATAGCGCATTGCCGGACTATGCCATCGAAGCGATTCGCGAGGCGCTGCCGGCATTCGGCAGGCAGCTTCGCGGTTTCGATATGCACGATGCGGTACTCACGGCCGTGGAGACGCGGACCTCGTCGCCGATCCGCATCAAGCGCGACGAAACCCTGCAGAGCCTAAACACGCGCGGACTTTATCCGGCGGGCGAGGGCGCCGGATATGCGGGCGGTATACTTTCCGCGGGCGTCGACGGCATCAACGTGGCCGAAGCGGTTGCACTGAGCGTCAAAGCGGGTCCAGCCCCTACGAACGATTCTCACTGATCGCTTTCGCCGCTGCGACCGCGCTCGCCCACGCCCATTGAAAATTGTAGCCGCCGAGCCATCCGGTGACGTCGACCACTTCGCCGATGAAGTACAAGCCAGCGACCGAACTGCTCTCCATCGTTTTCGATGACAGGGCACGCGTGTCCACCCCGCCGCGCGTCACTTCCGCCTTGCGATAGCCCTCGCTGCCGTTCGGCGTGATGCGCCAATCGTTGATGCGTCGACCCAGTTCGCGAAGCGCGCTATCGGGCAGATCGGGAAGCTTTCTGTTTTCGAACAATTTCCCGATTTGTGCACTGAAATAGTCGGCGAGGCGCTGCGGCAAATAGTCGCCGAGCACATTGTGCAAAGCGCGCTTGTCCGTTGTTTTGCGTTCGATCAACGCGGCATCCAGCGAAACGGCGTGCGCAAGATCGATCGCGATGGATTCTCCCAATTCCCAGTAGCTGGATATCTGCAAAATTCCAGGTCCGGAAAGACCGCGGTGCGTGAACAGCAAATCCTCCGTGAACTCCGGCGGCTTGGCTCGATCGACGTCACCATTCGGCAATCGCACGACGGCTTGCAGCGCAACGCCAGCCAATTGCGCAAAAGGTGTCCACGTTTCCGGCTCGATGGTGAGCGGCACCAACGCCGGACGCATGGGTACGATCGGGATATCGAACTGCTTGGCGATGCGATAGCCCAGATCGCTCGCGCCGATCTTCGGGATGGATAGACCGCCGGTCGCGATGACCAGATCACGACAATGCAGCAAACCGTTGTTCGTATCGAGGATAAAGCGCGCGCTGTCTGATCCGACGTGCCGCAGATGATTGAGCTTCACCGGATTGAGAATCTCCGCGCCGCCGTCGGCGCATTCGTTGAGCAGCATGCGCACGACTTGCTGGGCCGAGCCGTCGCAAAACAACTGGCCTTTGTGTTTTTCGTGCCAGGCGATACCGTGGCGTTCGATCTGTCCGATGAAGTCTTGCGGCGTATATCGGGCGAGAGCCGAACGGCAGAAGCCTGGATTTTCCGAAATGAAATTTTCGGGTCTCGCGTCGCGATTGGTGAAATTGCAGCGACCGCCGCCGGAGATGCGGATTTTTTCACCCAGGATTGCGGCGTGATCGATGACGGCGACGCGCTTGCCGCTTTGCGCGATCTTCGCCGCACAGAAAAGTCCCGCCGCGCCGGCGCCCAGGACGATGACATCGTAGAAGGATTTCTCAAGCGGCGAGACCATCAATCCAATCGGACCCAATTTTGGCGGAGCGGATATTCGTCTCGCACGGCGCGACCGTAACCGTACTTTACCGCTTCGTGAATGTCAGCACGTGGCACCGAACCTCGTACACCCAGTCACACCGCCTTTCCTTGGCGGTTCGGATACGAGGTGAACGATGCGATTTCTTAGTCAGATGGTGCCGATGTGTGCCTTGTTGCTTGCCGGTTCGTCGGCATTTGCAGTTGATGGTGATCTGGACCCGACATTCGGTTCCGGTGGACAGAAGTTGCTCACGGTCGATCCTTTCAATCAACCGATCGGCGCGACGCTGGTCGGCAACGATATCGTCGTTCAGCCGGACGGAAAAATCCTGATCGCCGGATATGCGGCGGGTTCATCGAGTGAATGGGTGGTCATCCGTCTGAACGCGGACGGATCTTACGATACCAACTTCGGAATCGGCGGCAACGGCATCGTCTATTTCTACGAAGGCAACGT
Source organism: uncultured Gammaproteobacteria bacterium (assembly GCA_963708785.1). Taxonomy (GTDB): domain Bacteria; phylum Pseudomonadota; class Gammaproteobacteria; order Xanthomonadales; family Rhodanobacteraceae; genus Rudaea. The sequence continues at coordinate 32,287 of CAVPTJ010000004.1, read as the reverse complement.
CGACAACCAGGCTGTCAGCATCGTGCTGCGTCCGGACGGCCACATCGTCGTCGGCGGAACGATTCTGGACAGCAACAATGGATTGGTGACCGCCGTGGCCGTGCAGCTCAATTCCGATGGCAGCACCGACACGAACTGGGGCAACAGCGGGCAGGTATATTTCACGCCGCCAGCGGGTGCAGGAACGCGGACGCGCGCGATCGTGCTCGATACCGTCGATCAGTTTGCACTCGGCACCCTTTATCTCGTCGGTCAGTACACCGATACCGCCGGCCACAACAACTTTTTCTACGGCGGCATTTCGCCGGACGGTCACACCATCGTATCCAACTCGTTCCAGGCCAGCGAAGCTCCGAACGTCAGCGAATCGGCGACGAGCGTCGCGGTGCAGCCGGGTACCGGCAACGTGATCGTCGGTGGTTACGCAGCGAATACCATCGGCGAGGTTCATTGCGCGGCGATCAGCACGGTGATCGTTCCCAATCCGGCGTTTCCGCAAGCGTATCTTTACACCAGTTGGGGTAGCGGCGGCACGACCAGCGTCACCTTCGACATGGCTACGCACAACAACGACTTTTGCGACGCGATGACGCTGACCGCGGACGGCTTCATGATGCTCGGCGGTCATGGCAGCGCGACCAGCGGCAGCAATAACTACGACTCGGCGATCATGGCGTTCTTCGACAACAACGGGACATTGCTCACCACCACGCGCGGCGGACTGACCTATCCGTACACGTACGCATTCACGTACGACGGCAGTAAGGGCAATGGCGACTTCAACACGGTCAACAAGTTGGTGCTGGACCATTACGACACGAAGAACCCGACGTTCATGGCGGTCGGATATGGTTTCGACAGCATTTTCTTTCCGGGCACCACCGACGATTTTGGCATCGGCCGCCTGCTCGGCTCCTACGGGTTTCTCGGCATCTATCCGGACACCAGCTTCCGCGGCGGCATGAGCAGCAACCAGGGTTTCAGCATGATCGCATACAGCGTGTGCGGCCAGGAGTCGTGCTCGTTCACCAGCAACGCTTACGCAAAGTCCGCGGCGTTCGATGCGCAAGGACGTTTGGTGGTTGTCGGTTACGCGGACGATTCGCGCGGCGGTACCGACATCGCACTTGCGCGATTGAAACAGTTCGACGGCATCTTCAAGAACGGCTTCGACACGCCTTCGTATTGACTATGCCACTAACGAGCTAGCGGCGACCGCTGTCGCCTGCCTACGGCGGCGGCGGATCGAAACCGCTTGCGAAAATCAGATCGGGCGGGATCTCCACTTGCAAACGCACCGTCACCGACGCCGCGTTGGTTCCGTCGTTCGTGGACAGCGAACTGGCCGGGATGGTGAAAGTGTACGAACCCGGTGTGGAGGCCGTCACCGACGCGGCGATGGTGCACGCGCTATCCGCCGGAATCTTTGCACCGCTCGCCAGTGAAACCGTGCTGCTGTTCGGCGTGGAGACGACGCCGTTGGTGCACGTCGTCGCGGCGTTCGCCGGTGTCGCGAGCGTTACTCCCGGCGGCAGCATCGCGGTAAAGACGGAATTCACGCTCGCCACGGTTGCATTTGCGTTGTACAACGCGATCGACAGACGGCTGACTGTCCCGGGCGCAATGTTGGCGGGCGAAAAGTTCGCGCCGATGGTCGGCGCGATCGGATTTCCGGTGGCGGCGTTCACCACCAGGTTTGCGCTCGCGCTGGCAGAGTTCGAGCCGAGGCTGGTCTGCAGCGCGCCGACGCCGAGCGTGTTCGTGTAGGTGGCCGCGGTCGCCGCCGTCACGGACACGCTGATCGCGCAGGATCCGTTTGGCGGAATCTGCGCACCGGCTGCGAGCGATGCCGTCGTGCCGCCCGCGTTCGCGGTCACCGCGCCGCCGAAACACGTGCTGCCGGCAGACGGTGGATTCGACACCTTGAGCCCTGGCGGAAAAGCGTCGGTGATAGGCGTCGCCAGCGCAGCCGTCGCCGCATTCGCGTTGGTCAGCGTGATCGTCAGCAAGCTGTTCGTGCCGGCGGTGATGCTGGCGGGCGCGAAGGCTTTCGCCAACGTCGGCGGCACCGCATTCGCGGTAAGGCTCGCGCTGGCCGAGTTTAGATTCGCCCCGATGTCGGTCTGCAAGCTGCCGATACCGATCTTGTTGACGAACGTGCCCGGCGCATCCGCGGTGACCTGCACCGACACCGCACACTGCCCCTGTTGCGGAATCTGCGAACCGTTGGCGAGCGTCACCGTGTTTGCGCCCGGCGTTGCATTGACAGTGCCGCCGTCGCAGTTGGTCGTGGCGTTGGCCGGGCTTGCGACGATCACGTGGCCCGGCAGCGTATCGACGAGATCGGCCGTCAGCGTGGCATCCTTGTGATCGGAGTTGTTCAGCGTGATCGTCAGCGTGCTGCGGCTGTTGCTGGCGAGATTGATCGTGGTGGGATTGAACGCCTTGGCCACTGTCGGTGGCACGGACGTCACGTTCAATGTGTCGCTGGCGTCGGCGGGATTGTTGCCGATATCGGTTTGCAGATCGCCCGCGTTGATGGTGTTGGTGAACGCGCCGGGTCCCTGCGCCGTTACCTGCACCGACAATGCGCATTGTCCCTGTTGCGGAATTTTTGCGCCTGTGCCGAGCGTCACCGAGTCGCCGCCGGGTGTTGCGGTCACGACGCCGCCCGGGCAGTTCGTCGAAGCGTTCGTCGGATTGGCGGCTTCGAGTCCGGCGGGAAACGTGTCGATGAGATCGGCGGTGAGCGTTGCGTCAATATGATCGGTGTTCTGCAGCGTGATCGTCAGCGTGCTCGCCTCGCCGAGTACGACGCTGCCGGGATTGAATTGCTTGGATACCGTCGGCGGCGAAGAAGTCACGTTCAGCGTGGCGCTTGCGCCGGCCGTGTTGCTGCCGAGATTGGTCTTGAGGTCGCCGACGTTGATCGTGTTCGTGTAGGAAGCCGGCGGCGGTGGAATCGCGGCAGTGACCTGCACCGACAACGAGCACGAGCCGCTGGCCGGAATCGCGGCGGGACTGCCGCCGCCGTTGTCGGTCAGCGTTACCGTGTTTCCGCCCGGCGTGGCCGAGCCGACCGCATTGAGACAGTTGGACGTTGCGTTGGCCGGATTGGCGATCACCAGGTTCGCCGGAAAAGTGTCGACGAAATCAGCCGTCAACTGCGCCGGATTGACCTGCGAGTTCGAGAACGTCACGGTCAGCGTGCTGCGATCGCCGAACACGATGCTGCCGGGATTGAAATTTTTCGCCACCGTCGGTGGTGCGGCGGCGAGTGCGTCATGTGCTATCGGCAAAAAGAACAAGCACGACGCGATCGCCAGACAGACCGTTCGATTTCCGGGAACACGATGCCGTCGCGCCGGCGGTGCGCTCGCGATACCTCGTTGCGAAAGCGATGACGGACTCATTTCAGATCCCCGCATCTCAGGGACATATCCGGATCGTCCGGCCGACGATCTTCGGCTACGAACCTGTCTATCATAGCGTGCGGTTGCGGCCTGGGTTATTTCGCTGCTCTGATGCCAGTTCCATGCCTGAACGGGTTCATGCAGCGGGCGCTTGGCATCCGCTTTTATTTTGTGATTCACTTCCCGTGACACCTTTCAACGTGAATTTGGGAGCTTGTTTATGAAGACGATCGGTCGCTTCGTTCTCGCGTCGTTTCTCCTCGCCTGCGCATCCGCGCATGCCGGCATCACGTCGATCACGTTGGGAGCGGCCGGCAATTTCAGCGGCGAGAACTGGGCGCAAGGCTCGGTGTGGAGCGTGCGCGCGATCCTGCTTGACAGCTCCATGCAGCCGATCGGTTCGCTCAGTCCGGCGGCGAGTTTCAACACCGTACCGCAGGCGCTGGTGCCGGCGAACGTGACCGTGAATCTGGATGCGGCAGCGGCGGCGGGATCGATCATTCGCATCTATCGCAGCACGAGTCCGTTCAATGCGGGCGATCCGAACGTGCAGTTCGCCGACTATTCGGTGTGCCCATGCAGCGCCGGCGCGGTGTCGCCGACGGCGACGCAACGGCTGCCGGATCCGGATTTTTCCGCGAGCGGAACCGCGCTGCCCGTGCGGCTGCAGGATTTTTCCGTCGATTGATCATCTGTCGCGGTCGCTGACGAACGGCACGCTTGTCGAGCGAGCGTGTGTTCGTTTTGATCAGGTGTACGTGCCGGTATGACGGCACGCTTGAAACATGCTTGTGATATGGCGATTCGGGCCCTTGCGTCAAAGCTCTGTTCGCTCTTACGCATTCACTTGATCGGGTAGTAGCCAGGAGCCAGGCGATACGTTATACGGATACCCGGGGATTGCGCAAAAGCGCCGTCGCGCGACATCATCCATCCAATGAGGTGAATCGTCATGGATTCCGGCATTCTTGTCCTCAGTCACGTCATCATCAGTCTGATCGGAATTGCCTCCGGACTGATCGTGATGGCCGACCTTCTCGGCGGCAGACAGCACCGTTCGGTCACGTGGATTTTTCTCGTCACCACCGCCGTGACCAGCGCCAGTGGATTCCTTTTCCATCGCGATCATCTGTTGCCGTCGCATATCGTCGGCATCGTCGCGCTCATCGTGATGATCCCGACATGGCTAGCGTGGTCGCCTTATCGATTGCGCGGCATCTGGCGTCCGACGTTCGTGATCGGCGCCATGCTCAGTCAGTGGTTGAACGTGTTCGTGCTCATCGCGCAGGGATTCCAGAAAGTGCCTGCGTTGCACGAGTTGGCGCCGACCGGCTCCGAGCCGGCGTTCGGCATCGCGCAAGGTTGCGTATTCCTGCTGTTCGCGGCGTTGACGATCGTCGCGTTGCGTCGTCCGCAGACACTGCCCATCGCGACCGCGCGAGGATGACGGGCTCTGGCGAGGTTCTTTTACTTCGCCAGGAAATCCACGATCGACGTCGTCGTCGCGGCGGGATTCTCATCCATGATCCAATGCCCCGATGCGGGAATGAGTCCCATCGTGACATCGGTGGCCACGACACGCAGGACGTCCGCCTCGGCAGTGCCGAATGATTTCTCGCCGCCCAGGGCGAGCACGCGCATCTTCAGCTTGCCCTTCTCGGCAAGCAGTGCCTTGTTGTCGATGGCGTCCTGATTGAACGCGCCGAACTGTTCGAACGCATCGTGCATGGCGTGCGGTTTGGCGTAGAGCACGGCATAGTGCTGGCGCGTCGCTTCGTCGATCTTCTTCGGATCGGCGGACAGTTCGTTGTAGAAGCGGTCGAGATAGATGCGTTCGCGTCCCGCGACCAGCCGCTCCTCGTCCGGACCGCGGAAGTTGAAGTGCCACAGCAAGGGACTTTGCTTGATCTCTTCCCAATTGCCGATGCCGGGCAGCGGCGCATCGATCACGACCCATTTCGTGATGCGTTCCGGGTATTGCACCGCCAGAGCGTATCCCACCATGTCGCCGATGTCGTGCGTGACCAGGTCCGCCTTGCGGATGTTCAGCGCATCCATCACGCCGGCAATGTCGACGGCTTGGTTCTTCTTGGTGTAGCCCGTGTCCGGGTGCGCCGACAGACCCATGCCGCGCAGATCTGGTACGACGACCGTGTGATCTTTCGCGAGAACGCTCGCCGCAGGCGCCCACATGTCGCCGGTATCGCCGAACCCGTGCAGCATGACGACTGCGGGTCCGTGACCGCCGACTCGCACATGCAGCGTCGTGCCGTTCGTAGCGATGTCCTGGGTATGGAACGAGGACGGGAACGGTTCCAGCGCGAACGCCGGAGCCGCGATCACAACGGTCGCGAACAGTGCAACGGAATGACGCCGCATCGGAAGTCCCCGGTTGAGGAGTCCACCATAGCGCGACTGGAGCGTTCGGACTAGAGTGCGGTTGCAAGAGTGGCGTCAGGGAAGTCGAATACGAGCGACGCCGACGCATCGCAGCGGACCGGAAAATCGATGAGCACGTTCAGTACCCGTGAGCACCAGATGTTCCCTGTGCTCAGCGCTGTCCAGATAGGGATTGCCAAGCGCTTTGCGAGCGGTCCGGAAAGGCACTTCGCGGCCGGAGAAAGCGTCTACGCGATTGGCGAGCAAGGTGCGCCGGCGTGGCTCGTGCTAGACGGCACCATCGACGTCGTGCGCCGCGACGGTCTGTCACGCGAAGCGCCGATCACCACGCATCGTGCCGGACAACTCAGCGGAGAAATCAATCAGCTCGCCGGACGTCCCGCCATTGCGGCGGGTCGGGCGGGAGCGGACGGTTGCCTCGCGCTGCCGTTCGACGCGGCGCATCTGCGCGCACTCATGGTTGGATCGGCGGACGTCGGCGAGATCATCATGCGCGCGCTCATCCTGCGCCGTGTCGGCCTGATCGAAGAGGGCGGCGCGGGCACTCTTCTCATCGGCTCGCCGGGAAATCCAAATGTGGTTCGCCTGCAAGGATTTCTCACGCGAAGCGGTTTTCCGAATCTCGTGCTCGATGCGGCGACCGACGCGGAAGGCAAGGCGCTCGTGGAACGCATCGGCGTGCTGCACGAGGACCTGCCGCTGGTCGTATGCCCGAACGGCGCGATGCTGAAAAATCCCAGCGACGCGGAAGTCGCGATGTGCCTGGGCATAACGCCGACGCTGGACCCGGACAGGATTTTCGATGTGGCCGTGGTGGGCGCAGGTCCCGCCGGACTCGCCGCGGCGGTGTATGCGGCGTCGGAGGGTCTGTCGGTCATCGTGCTCGATGAGCGCGCAACAGGCGGTCAGGCGGGAGCATCGGCGCGCATCGAGAACTATCTGGGTTTTCCGACCGGCATATCGGGTCAGGCGCTGGCCGGTCGCGCATTCAATCAGGCGCTGAAATTCGGCGCCGAAATTGCGATACCCGTGCAGGTGCAACGGCTGGATTGCACGGAACAGGTTCTGACCTTGGAACTGGAGAAAGATCGCCGCGTGCGCGCGCGAGCCGTGGTCGCCGCGTCCGGTGCCCGCTATCGCCGACCCGACGTGCCAAACCTGTCGACGTTCGAAGGAGCGGGCATTTCGTACTGGGCAACGCCCATCGAGGCGCGGTTGTGCGTCGGCGAGGAAGTCGCGCTCGTCGGTGGCGGCAATTCAGCCGGCCAGGCGGTTGCGTTCCTTGCGCCGCAGGTGAAACGTCTGCACCTGGTGGTACGGCGCGATCTTTCCGAAACGATGTCGCGCTACCTCATCGATCGCATCGCCGCGCTACCCAACGTCGAGATCCATACCGACACCGAAATCGCGAGCCTGGAAGGCGACCGCATTTCCGGTCTGACCGGGGCGACGTTCCGTCATCGCGTCGATGGATCCGTCAGCCATCGTGCGCTGCGGCACATCTTTCTATTCATCGGCGCCGATCCGAATGCCGATTGGCTGCGCGACTGTGCGCAGACCGATGAGAAAGGTTTCATCGTCACGGGCAAGGGCGCGCTTCCGCTTGAGACAAGCGTGTCCGGCATTTTTGCGATCGGCGACGTTCGTGCCGGATCGACCAAGCGTGTCGCCGCCGCCGTCGGCGAAGGCGCGGCGGTCGTCGCGCAAATCCACGCAATGTTCGCCAGCTCATCGGCCAAGGAGAGAACATGACATCCTGTGGACACAGCCGCACCATCAAGAAGGTCACGCCGAGCGCGCGCGGATGCGAGGAATGCCTCGCGATGGGAAGCACGTGGGTGCACCTGCGCCTGTGTCGCGCGTGCGGCCACGTCGGGTGTTGCGACGATTCGCCGCATCGCCACGCGACCGCGCATTTCCACGCGACTCAGCATCCGATCATCGAAGGCTACGATCCGCCGGAAGGTTGGGGCTGGTGCTATGTCGACGAGGAAGAAATCGACCTGCCCGATCAAACGCCGCAGGTCGGACCGATTCCACGCTACGTATGAAACGCGCGCGCTCGCCCGCTGCAATCACGCCGCGTCGGTGATCGCGAGAAATTCATCGATCGCCGCGCGCGCCTCGGGTTCGTTCAGCGTAGGCGCGTGACCGTGGCGCGGGATGGTGGCCGTGCGCAGTGTCGGCATCCGCGCGCGCATCCTGGCGAGAATGTCCGTCGAGAGAAGATCGGAAATCTCGCCACGCAGCGACAGCGCCGGTTTGTCGCCGAGCGCATCGAACAATGGCCACAGATCCGGCGTTGCGGTGCCGGTTTTCAGTCCCAGTGAAATGTCCGGGTCGTAGTCGAATTTGATCGCACCGTCGACGTCGCGGAAGCAGCTCGCGCGGGCCTGGTCCATCCACTCGGCGGCGCCGAAGTCGGGATAACAGACAGCGTAGTTTTCCGCGATGCGCGATGCCGCTTGCGACCACTGCGTCATCGGCGGCGACATCTTGCCGGTGTAGCTGACGATGCGCGCGATGCCGCGCGGATCGAGTTCCGGACCAGCGTCGTTGAGAACAACGCGCGTCACGCGTTTGGGAAATTGCGCGCTCATCAGCATCGCCATCAGCGCGCCGAGCGACGTTCCGATCACGCCCACCCGGTCGATGCCGAGCATATCGAGCAGACGCCAGATGTCATCGACGTACACCATCGGCGTGTAGTTCTCCGCTTTCGGATCGCGCGCCGACCGGCCGCGTCCGCGCAGATCCGGACAAAGCACGCGGTAGCGTGCGGCCAGGTGCGCGGCGAGGTCGCCGAAATCCTTCGAGTTGCGCGTGAGGCCGGGAAGGCAGAGCAGCGTCGGGGCATCCGCGCGCGGATTGACGTAATCCCGCGCGAACAGCCGAAGACCGTCGGCGCTGGCGTAGTAAGTGTCGGCGTACGGCTGCATGGGTCTCCGGACGAAAAGTGCAATGCGGCGCGCGACGTTCCGAACAGGCGATCGCTTCCATGTCAGCCAGACGCTACTGGAACCGGAGCGCAATGAAAAGACGGCGGCGCTGCATGACTTTAAGCAGGGCTTACCGCAAGACTGATACGATATATCATATCAAATTCTCTCTGGAAACAAGATGATGAGTCGGGTTCGGACCGCTCGCCTGCGAACGTGCTGGTTGCACCTGCGTGAACTGCCATTGGTGGCGGTCGCCGCGTGCCTGGTCAGTTGCGCGGTCGGGCCGGATTTCGAGAAGCCCAAGGCGCCCGGCGTCGCCAACTACACGTCCCATCCTGCGGCGACGACCGACGCCGCGGGCAATGTCGCGGGCGGCGCCGCGCAACAGTTGCAGATGGGCAAAGATGTCGTCGGCGACTGGTGGACTTTGTTTCATTCCAAGCAGCTCGACGATCTGATCGAACAGGCGCTCGCAAAAAATCACGATCTCAAATCGGCGCAGGCGGCGTTGAAGGTTGCGCACGAAAACGTGCTCGCCCAGCGCGGCAATTTCTATCCGACGGTGACGGCCGGTTTCTCGGCATCGCGTCATCAGGATCCGCCGGGGGCGCTGGCACCGGTGCCGGCCACCAACCAGTTCCTGTACAACTTGTATACGCCGCAGGTCAGCGTTTCGTATATGCCCGACGTGTTCGGGCTGAACCGGCGTACCGTCGAATCGCTTGAGGCGCAACAGCAGCAGGTGCGCTATCAGATGATCGCGACGTACAACACGTTGACCTCGAATGTCGTCGTCGCCGCGATCCAGATGGCTTCGCTGCAGATGCAAGTCGCAGCGACACGCGAAGTGGTCGATGCGAATTCCAAGATTGTCGACATCCTTAACTACCAGTTCAAGAAAGGCGTGGTCAGCGGACTCGACGTCGCCGCGCAGCAATCGCAACTGGCGCAGGCCAGGGCCGCGTTGCCGCCGCTGTTGAAACAGCTCGATCAGGAACGCGACTTGCTCGCCGTCCTGTGCGGACAGTTTCCGAGCGAAGCGCCGGATCAGACATTCGATCTGTCGAGCCTGACGTTGCCGGAAGACCTGCCGCTGAGTCTGCCGTCGGAACTCGTCGCGCAGCGTCCGGACGTCCTGCAGGCGCAGGAAGCAATGCACGCGGCGAGCGCGCAGATCGGTGTAGCCGAAGCGAACCGTCTGCCGAACATTCAACTTACCGGCGATGCAGGCCGCACCGCGCTGGCGATCGGACAGCTATTCAAGTCGGGCACCGGTTTCTGGAGTGTGGGCGCCGACCTTACCGCGCCGATTTTCAACGGCGGCACGCTCATGCATCAGGAACGCGCCGCGAAGGCCGCATACGTGCAAGCGTCGGAACAGTACCGGACTACCGTCCTCACCGCGTTCCAGAACGTGGCCGATACGTTGGCAGCTCTCGAACACGACGCGGACGGATTGAAAGCCGCCGTCGCCGCGGCCAACGCGGCGAAGGTCACGCTCGATCTTTCCGAACTGCAATGGCACGCGGGCACGGCGAGCTACCTGTCGCTGTTGAGCGCGGAGCAGGCCAGTCAGCAGGCCCGGATCAATCTCGTGCTGGCGCAGGCGAATCGTTATGCCGACACCGCGGCGCTGTTCCAGGCGCTCGGTGGCGGCTGGTGGCATCGCACGGAATTCACCCAGGACGACAATGGAAAATAATTCGCTCGTGACACGTGCGGTGCCGATGCTGCTGGCAACGGCGGTGCTTGCGCTCGCCGGCTGTTCGAAAGACGCGAACGACAGCAAACAGACGCCGGCGTCGACGGGCAACAACGTCACTCTGACGCCCGCGCAGCGCCAGAACATTCGCCTTTTCACTGTCGCGCAGGCCACGTTCCACAAGACGATCGACACGGCCGGCTCCGTGGATTTCGACAACGATCAGGCCACCAGCGTGCTGGCGCCGTTCTCCGGACCGGTATCGAAACTGCTCGTCTCGCTCGGGCAGAACGTGAAAAAAGGCGACGCGCTCGCCGTCGTCGATTCGCCGGATTTCGCCGCCGCCATCGGCGCGTACCGCAAGGCGATCGCGACGGCCAAGACCGCACGCCAGGTTGCCGATACCGACAAGGATCTGGCGCAGCACAACGGCATTTCGCAGCGCGACGCGCAGCAGGCGCAGACCGACGCGGCCAACGCCGAAGCCGATCGCGAAGCCGCGCTGCAGGCGCTGGTGTCGTTGAACGTCGATCAGAAAATCATCAAGGATATCCAGGAAGGCCACGTCGTCTCGCGCATCGACGGCACGATCCGTTCGCCCATCGCCGGCACCGTCGTCGAAAAACTGATTACGCCGGGCCAGCTGCTGCAAGCGGGAACGACACCGTGTTTCACCGTCGCCGACCTGTCGCGCGTGTGGGTGACGGCGCAGGTGTTCGGCTCGAATCTGGCGTCGATCAACGTGGGTGATCCTGCCGACATCCGCACCGACTTCGATTCGAAAATGCTGTCCGGAAAAGTGGACAACATCGCCGCACTGGTCGATCCGAACACGCGCGCGGTGGGTGTGCGCGTGGTCGTCGACAATCCGAACGGCCTGTTGAAGAAGCAAATGTACGTGCGTGTGCTGATCCATTCCAATCAGGAAAGCACCGGCTTGCTGGTGCCCGTTTCCGCCGTTTTGCGCGATGACGAAAACCTGCCGTTCGTTTATGTGGCGCAAGCGGGCGGCAGTTTCGCGCGCGCGCACGTGACGCTGGGTTACCGCGAGGAGGATCGCTACGAGATCACCGAGGGTCTGCACGCCGGCGACCAGATCATCGTCGACGGCGGCCTGTTCGTTCAATTCATGCAAAGCCAGTGAGCGCGCAACTTCCGCCCGTGATGCCGCCGTCGCGTTCGGCGTCGATCATGAATCGCATCGTGACCTCGTCGCTGCGGCAGCGGCTGCTCGTTGTGCTCATGATGTTCGTGCTGATCGGCGCCGGATGGCGTTCGCTGGAACGTCTTCCGGTCGATGCCTATCCCGATCTGTCGCCGCCGATCGTCGACGTCGTCACGCAGTGGCCGGGGCATTCCGCCGAGGAAGTGGAACGGCTGATCACCGTGCCGCTGGAAATCGGCATGAACGGCACGCCGAAGACGACGGTCGTGCGTTCCGTGTCGCTGTACGGATTGTCCGACGTCGTCCTTACCTTTGAAAACGGCACGGACAATTATTTTGCGCGCCAGCAAGTCCTCAATCGCTTCGGCGACGTCAGCCTGCCGAGCGGCGTGACACCGTCGCTGTCGCCGCTGTCGGCGCCGTCGGGGCTGATCTACCGCTACGTGCTGCAAAGCGCCGATCGCTCGCCGATGGAGCTCAAGACGTTCGAGGACTGGGTAGTCGAGCCGCAATACAAATCCGTGCCGGGCGTCGCCGACGATTCGGGGTTCGGCGGCGGCACGATGCAATATCAGGTGCTGCTGGATCCGACCAAGATCGCGGGTGTCGGCTTGTCGGTGACGCAAGTCGAAGCGGCGCTCGCCGCCAACAACGGCAACGCCGGCGGCGGCTTCTATTCGCAGGGCGGACAGTTCTATTACGTGCGTGGCCTGGGCCGCATCAACACGCTGGAAGACATCGGCAACGTCGTGCTCGCCGTCAACAACGGCACGCCGGTGTTGCTCAAGGATGTCGGGCGCGTGGTGATCGGCATCGCGCCGCGTCTGGGCGAGTTCGGCTACGAAAAGCAAGACGACGCCGTCGAAGGCGTGATCCTCCTTCGCACCGGCGAAAAAACGCAGGATGTCCTGAAACGCGTCGAAGCCAAGACAAAGGAATTGAACGAACAGATTTTGCCGAAGGACGTGAAAGTCGTTCCGTTCTACGACCGCACCGATCTGATCGAACTGACCACCGACACCGTGGAGAAAAACCTGCTGCGCGGCATGCTGCTCGTGGTCGTCGTGCTCGTGTTTTTCCTTTACGACATTCGCGCCGGATTGATTGTCGCGACGACGATTCCGCTCGCGCTGTTTTTCGCGTTTGTGTGCCTGGATCTGCAAAACGCGTCGGCGAACCTGCTGTCCATCGGCGCGATCGATTTCGGCATCCTGGTCGACGGCGCGGTGGTGATGGTGGAAAATATTTTCCGGCAGATCGCCGCGCGCAAGGGCAGTGCGCTCAACGTCATCGAAATCATCAAGGACGCCGCCGCGGAAGTGGACCGGCCGCTTTTCTATGCCGTGGCCGTGATCGTGGTGAGTTTCCTGCCGATCTATGTGCTGTCCGGACCGTCGGGCACGCTGTTCAAACCGATGGCCGACACGATGGTGTTCGCGCTGGTCGGCTCGCTCATCGTGACGCTGGCACTGCTGCCGGTGCTGTGCGCGTGGTTCATGCGCAAGGGCGTGCGCGAGCGTCGCAACGCCGTCATGGAGCGTGTCAACTCGGTGTACGCGCGCGGACTGGATTTCTGTCTCGCGCATCCCTGGGCGACGACGCTGGTGCCCGGCGTTCTACTGGCGATTTCGATGCTGCTGGTGCCGAGCATCGGCGCCGAGTTCATGCCGAAGCTCGACGAAGGCGCGCTGTGGGTGCGTGCGACGATGCCGTATACGATTTCGTTCGACGAGTCGGCGAAAATCGCGCCGAAAGTGCGCGATATCCTGCACTCGTTTCCCGAAGTGACCACGGTCGCGTCGGAACTCGGCCGACCCGACGACGGCACGGATGCGACCGGATTCTTCAACGTCGAATTCTATGTCGGCCTGAAACCCTACGCGCAATGGACCGGCGCGTATCACGACAAGGCCGAGCTGACCGAAGCGATCAACAAGAAACTGGAAGGTTTCCCCGGCATCACATTTAACTACACGCAGCCGGCGGAAGACGCCGTCGACGAAGCGGAAACGGGATTGAAGAGCGCGCTGGCCGTGAAGATTTTCGGCGCCGACCTGAATACGCTGCAGCAGAAAGGCAAGGCTATCAAGCAGATCCTGGAACACGTGCGCGGCATCCGCGACGTGACGCTCGTGCAGGAACTCGGGCAGCCGAGCCTCACTATCGACATCGACCGCGCCAAGATCGCGCGTTATGGCGTGAACGTCGCCGACATCAACAACCTGATCCAGACCGCTGTCGGCGGCGACGTCGCCACGCAGGTCGTGCAGCAGGAGAAGGAATTCGATCTGGTCGTGCGTCTGGAACGCGAATATCGCGACAACCCGGAAGAGATCGGAAACATTCCGGTCGTGACGCCGGGCGGACAGAAGATTCCGCTCAAGGAATTCGCCGACATCAAAGTCACCAACGGCGCATCGTTCATCTACCGACAGGACAACTCGCGCTACATCGGCGTGCAGTTCTCCGTGGAAGGCCGCGATCTCGCCGGCGCGGTCGAGGACGCGATCGGACAGGTCAAGGCGAAGGTCACGCTGCCACAAGGCTATCGCCTGGACTGGGGCGGCGAATACACCGAGTACACCACGTCGCGCGCGCAACTCGGCATGATCTTGCCGCTGACGCTGTTCCTTATCTTCCTGCTGCTGTTCGCGCTCTACAGCAATTTCAAATTCCCGTTCATCACAGTGCTCGGCGTGGTTCTGTCCGCGCCGATCGGCGGCATCTTCGCGCTGTGGATCACCGGCACACCGTTTTCGGTCTCCTCCGGCATCGGCTTCCTGGCGCTGTTCGGCGTTTCGGTGCAGACCGCGGTGGTCTACATTTCCTACGTCAACGAATTGCGCGGCAGCGGCATCGCGCTGACCGAAGCGATACGCGAAGGCGCCATCCTGCGTCTGCGTCCGATCATGATGACGGCGCTGGTCGCCGCTTTGGGATTGCTGCCCGCGGCACTGGCCACCGGCGTCGGCACCGACACGCAAAGGCCCTTTGCGCTGGTCATCGTCAGCGGACTGTTCACGCGCCTGCTGATCAGCGTTTTCCTGATGCCAGCTCTATATACGCTGGTGGCGCGACCGGGCGATCGGCTGGAAGTGTGATGCGCAAGCAGGCAGGTTGCGTGTGCGCCGCGAAGCGAACAACATTGACGCGCACACACGGCGACGGCGAAACTTTCCCGATGACACCAACGAACGCATCGAGATGACGCGCAAGCTGCGGATGGGCATGATCGGCGGCGGACCCGGTTCGTTCATCGGACGCGTGCACCGCATCGCCGCGGAACTCGATGGCGAGGCGCGGCTCGTCTGCGGAGCGTTCAGCAGTTCCGCGGAAAAATCGCGCGAGGCGGGCGAGTCGTATCGCCTCGATCCGTCGCGCGTTTACGCGAGTTACCAGGCAATGATCGAAGGCGAGAAAGCGCTCGGCGTCGAGCAGCGCATGGATTTCGCCGCGATCGTCACGCCGAATCATCTGCACTTCGATCCGGCGCGGCGCTGTCTGGAAAACGGATTCCACGTTGTCGTCGACAAACCCATGTGCTTCTCGCTTGACGAAGCGCATCGGCTGCGCGAGGTGGTCGCGCGCACGCGGCGGCTGCTCGCCGTCACCTACACCTACAGCGGCTATCCGATGGTGAAGCAGGCGCGCTCGCTCGTCGCATCCGGCCGCATCGGCAAAGTGCGCAAAGTATACGTCGAGTATCCGCAAGGCTGGCTCGCCACGGATGTCGAACGCGACGGTCAGAAGCAGGCGAGCTGGCGTACCGATCCGTCGAAGTCCGGCGCCGGCGGCGCCATCGGCGACATCGGCACGCACGCGGCGCACCTGGCCGAGTACGTCAGTGGCTTGCGCATCGTGCAGGTCAACGCGGAACTCAACACGTTCGTGGCCGGCCGCAAGCTCGACGACGACAGCGCCATATTGCTGCGCTTCGACAACGGCGCGAGCGGCGTGCTGTTCGCGACACAGGTTGCAGCGGGCGAGGAGAACAACATCCGCGTTCGTGTTTACGGCGAAAGCGGCGGCATCGAATGGCAGCAGGCCGATGCGAACTCGCTCACCGTGCGATCGCTCGATGCGCCGACGCAGGTGTGGCGCACCGGCGGCAGCTATGTCGATGCCATCGCCGCGACGAACACGCGACTGCCGCCGGGCCACCCCGAAGGTTATCTCGAAGCGTTTGCCAATATTTATGCGTCGTTCTTCCGCGCGGTGCGCGACTATGCGAACGATCCGGCCATCGACGTGGAACAATACGATTTCCCGACCATCGACGACGGCGTGCGCGGCATGGCATTCGTCGATGCGGTCGTGCGTTCCGCAAAATCCGAAATCAAGTGGACGACGTTGCCATGAAGACCATCAAAGGCCCGGCGATTTTCCTGGCGCAATTCATGGGCGACAAGGCGCCGTTCGAAACGCTCGACAACGTCTGCCGCTGGATGGCGTCGCTCGGCTACATCGGTGTGCAGATCCCGAGCTGGGACGCGCGCTGCATCGATCTGAAAAAGGCGGCCGAGAGCAAAACGTACTGCGACGAGATCGCCGGCATCGTCGCGTCGCACGGGTTGAAAATCACCGAGTTGTCCACGCATCTGCAAGGCCAGCTCATCGCCGTGCACCCTGCGTACGACGCGCAGTTCGACGGCTTTGCGCCGGCCGAGGTGCGCGGCAATCCGGCGAAGCGAACCGCGTGGGCGAACGAGCAATTGCGTTTCGCCGCGCAGGCCAGCCGCAATTTCGGCCTGGCCGCGCACGCGACATTCTCCGGCGCCTTGCTGTGGCACACGTTTTATCCGTGGCCGCCGCGTCCGCCGGGTTTGGTCGCAGACGGATTCAAGGAACTGGCGAAACGCTGGCGTCCGATCCTCGATGCATTCGATGCGGCGGGCGTGGACGTCTGCTACGAAATCCATCCGGGCGAAGACCTGCACGACGGCATCACGTTCGAGCGCTTCTTCGAGGCGACCGAAAAACATCCGCGCTGCAAGATGCTGTACGACCCGAGCCACTTCATGCTGCAGCAGCTCGACTATCTGCAGTACATCGACTTCTATCACGAGTTCATCCGCATTTTTCACGTCAAGGACGCCGAGTTCCGGCCGTCCGGAAAATCCGGTGTTTACGGCGGTTATCAGGACTGGATCGATCGCCCCGGACGCTTCCGCTCGCTCGGCGACGGACAGATCGATTTCACCGCGATCTTCTCCAAGTTCGCGCAATACGATTATCCGGGCTGGGCCGTCGTCGAATGGGAATGCGCGATCAAGCATCCTGAAGACGGTGCGAAAGAAGGCGCGAAGTTCGTTCGCGATCACATCATCCGCGTCACCGAACATGCGTTCGACGATTTCGCCGGCGGCGGCGCCGATACCGCGCTCAACCGCAAGGTGCTCGGCCTGTCGTGACCCGATCGTTCAATGCGACGGCGCATCGACGTGAACGTCGCGTGCTGCGATGACTTTTCCTTCGCGGTCGAATGCCGACAAACGATAGTTTCCCGGAAACAGATAGAGCCGGCTGCGCACGTCCGCCGAAAACACGACGCGATCGGCGGCGACCGCATCGTCGCCTTCGGCGGAGTAGCGCGCTTCGATCAGGCACGGAAAACGCCTGAGGCAATCCGCGCCGGTGGCCGCATACGGTTGCCGATGGCCGGCGAGATCGAGCCAATCCGGGCGGCCTTCGACGTGCGCTTCGGGCGGAAAAAACACGCTGACATCGTATTGGCGCGGCTTGAGCGTCCACGGCGTGCCCGCATCGTTTTCATACACGAACGGAGCGTCCGGATGCGCTGAAGCGATGGCCGCGCGATAGTCGGGATGATCGTCCTCGGCATGCGGATGTTCGATCATCATCGTCTGCTCGATCGTCAGAGGTTCGATGCCGGAGAGCTTTTGAAAGACCTCGGCCATGCTCGAACCGCCGAAGTAGTCGCCGGATTTCTGGATATGCGAGAAGCCGGCGTTGACCACGAGTCGCGCGTGCTGATCGCGCTTGAACACCTGATCGTAAAGCGATTGCGCGCTGGCCCGCTCGCGCGCATCGCTCGCGCTTTCCTCCGCATCGTACGCGATGACGTGAAAGCCCAGGCGCAGCGCGGTCCGCACCATTTCGCCGCAGACCGGTTCGTTGACGTAGAAGCCGCTGCGCGCGGTCGGGTAACCGTGTTGCAGCGTCGGCGTGGCCGCTGCCGACAGCGTTTCGGCGGCGAAATAATCGAAACCCTCCGTACGCAGCGCGGCCAGCAATTCCACGGTGAGCGTGCGCGTGACCGGCGCGCTGTGCGCTTCGTTGAAGAACACCGCTTGGCGTCCATGCGCCAAACGCAGGATCGCTGCGTCGGCGGCCCGCGGATGGAATCCGCCGCTCGGCGGCGGCGCGTCGTCGGGTTGTGCCGGCTGCGCGAGCGAGAATGATGCGCGTGCGCCGTCGTAGTCGCCGATCCAGGTCTGGAACCACGACAGGTATTGGCCGAACACCAGGCGGAAGACGCGGTTGTCGTCGGCCTCGTAACTTGCGCGCATCATCAGGTATTGCGCGAGCAGCCCGGGTTCTTGCAACGCCTTGTGCATGATCGCTTCGGACTTGTCCACCGCGGCGCGCTGTTCGCGGTTCCAGCGTTCCACCGACATGCGACGCGAAGTCGCAGGCTGTTTGCCGACCAGACCGCGCTTCATCGCTTCGGCGAGCGGACCATCGTCGGCGTTCGCCGTCGTCATCGTTGTGAGGCACGCGACGACACACCCGAGGAAAATGCCGGTTTTAGCGAGAATTCCCATGCGCGGCGATCACTCTCACGTGGCGCGCAGAACCAGGCGGCTCGGCAACGTTTCCGAATGCACCTGTTCGCCGCGGAACAGCGCCAGCGCCTTGCGCGCCAGCAGCATGCCGCCCTCGTGCCAGTTTTGATGCACCGACGACAGCGGCGGGATGAATGCCGCGCCGAGCGGCGTGTCGTCGTAGCCGATCACCGAGACGTCCTGCGGAACGCGAGAGCCCGCTTCGATCAAGGTGCGGATGGCGCCCATCGCCAGCAGATCGTTGCAGGCGAAGATCGCATCGCAGCGCGTTTTCTTGCGCAGCAGCGATTGCATGGCGCGGATACCGGATTCCATCGTGAACGGTTTGCAGCTCATCAACGCGGAGGTTATGCCGCGCAATTTCAGGAAATCGGCGAATCCGGCGTGCCGGTCGGCCATTTCCGGATGATCGACATCGCCCAGAAACACCGGATGGCGGCGTCCGAGCGCGAAGAAGCGTTCCGCCACGGCGATGCCGCCCGCGCGGTTTTCGCTGCCGACCACGATGTGCTGATCGCCCGCGCTCGGCGCACCCCACACCACCATCGGCAGGCGCAGCCGGTCGAACACGTGCACCGCTTCCTGCTTGGCGCCCTGACCGAGCAGGATCACTGCGTCGGCGCCTTGCACCGCCGGCGAAAAAGCGCCCTGACGCGTGGTCAGCAACACACTGTAGTTCGCGCCGGCCAATTCCTGCGCGATGCCGCCGAGCAGTTCGAGCGGATACGGATCGGACATCGGCCGGTTGATACTCGGCGTCATCTCCACCACCACCGCGATGGTGTGGCTCTGCCGCAGGCGCAAGTTGCGGGCGCTGACGTTGAAGCGATAACCGTGCTTGGTCGCGAGCGCGCGCACCTTTTCGCGCGTGCGCGCGTTGACGATGCCTTTTTCGCTCAGCGCGCGCGACACGGTGATCTTCGAGACGCCCGCGAGCTTGGCCAGATCGGCCATCGTCACCGGTGCCTCATTGCGCGCGGACTTGCTGCCGCGGGGGAGCTTGTTCATCCGTCCGCGCTCATCGGTTTGCGCTCATGGTCCGTGCTCGCTGGGAACTCTGCCTGATTTTGCACGCGCCGCGCGGCGCGTAAAGCACTTTCGCTGCGCTTTTCGTCGGCGCCAGGGCGCACTTCTTCGCCGCTTTGCAGCATTGGTATCGGTGTCTTGCTATCGGTAACAGTGAGTGCTAAGTTCGCCGCGCAACAACAGGCGCGATCGTAGTTCAAGCAATGCGATACCGTCGGGAAATTTTGGGGAGACATCGATGCAGGTGGGTTCGTTGCGTGTGCGCCGCGCCGCAGGCGGCGCCGGTTTGCGCCGATCCGTGTCGCCGGCGATGAGCCCGGATCGTGCCGACCCGCGCGACGACGCGCCGGAGCGTGCCGACCCGCGGCTCGCCGGCACGGATCCCTGGCGGCTGACGCGCACCGAGTGGTCGCGCGATGGCGCGGCGCGCGACGAAACCCTGTTCGCGCTTTCCAACGGCGCCGTCGGCGTGCGCGGCGGTCTGGAAGAATCGCCGAGCGACACGCAGGCCTCGTTCGTCGCCGGAGTGTGGGAACGCGCGGCGATCCATTATCACGAACGGCTGGCCGGCTTCGCCCGCCATTCCGACACGCGCGTGCCGGTGGCCGACGCCACGGCGATCCGCATCCGCCTGGACGGCGCGCCGATCGATCCTGCGCAGGGCGAATGCCTGGCCTTCGAACGCATACTGGATTTCCGCAGCGGCAGCCTTTCGCGTCGGCTGCGCTGGCGCGCTTTGGGCAGCGCCGTGTTCGAGGTCGAAGCGCAGCGCATCGTTGCGCTGTCGCATCCGGGTTTGATGTGCATCCGCTGGACGTTGCATCTTCCGGATGTCGCCGGACGCATCACCATCGAGTCCGGCATCGACGGCGGACGCACCACCGAAGCGCAGGGCGACGATCCGCGCGTCGGCGTCGGTGCCGGCCTCGCGCTGCGCACCACGCACGTCAACGCCGGTGCCGACGGCGCACGTCTTGGGCAGAGCACGCAGGCGAGCGGGATCAGCGTGGTCTGCGCGCAGGATCATCGCGTGCAGGGCGCGCACTTCGCCGGTGAGCGCGTGGAGGCGAATCGCGTCTGGCAGATCTTCGCTACCGACGACGAATGCGGCGGCCGCATCACCGTCGAGAAATACGTCGCCTATGCCTGGACGCAGCCGCACAGCGAGGCGCGTTACGCTGATTTGTATACTTCTGCGCGAGCGACGCTCGATGCGGCGATGGCCATCGGTGCCGATGCGCTGTTCGCGGCGCAGGCGCACGATTACGCACGTCTCTGGAACGACGCACCGCTGGCCATCGACGGCGGCGAAGAAGCGCGCCGCGACGAGCAGGCGCTGCGCCTGAACCTGTTCCATCTTTTCCAGTCGGCCAACCGCGATGGTCACGGCGGCATCGCCGCCAAGGGCGTGACCGGCGAGGGTTACGAAGGGCACGTGTTCTGGGACTCGGAAACGTTCGTGCTGCCGGTACTGGCTTTCACCGCGCCGGCGCTGATGAAGCCGAGCCTGATCTGGCGTTACCGCACGCTCGACCGCGCGCGCGATCACGCGCGCGAGATGAATCATCCGCGCGGCGCGCTGTATCCCTGGCGCACCATCGCCGGCGACGAATGTTCCTCGCATTATCCGAGCGGCTCGGCGCAGTACCACATCAACGCCGCGGTCGCGTTCGCCGTGCGCCTGTATGCGGAGGCGACCGGCGATCAAGCGTTTCTCGCCGGCATGGGCGCGGAAATCCTGGCCGAGACGGCGCGCATCTGGCTGCAGGTCGGGCATTTCAACGCGCGGCGAGGCGGTGCGTTCTGCATCGATGCCGTCACCGGACCGGACGAATACACCGCGCTCATCGACAACAATTACTACACCAACCGCATGGCGCAACTGCATCTGCGCTATGCGGTGGCGACCTTGCGCGCGCTGGCGCGCGACGACGCGGCCGCGTATGTGCTGCTGGCGCAGAAGATCGGCTTGAGCGACGCGGAGATCGACGCGTGGTCGGTCGCGGCCGACGCGATGTGGTTGCCGTACGACGAGCGCCTCGGCATCGTCGCGCAGGACGATACGTTCCTGGACAAGCCGGTCTGGGATCTGGTCGGCACGCCGGCCGATCGCTATCCGCTGCTGCTGCACTACCATCCGCTGACGCTGTTCCGCCATCAGGTCTGCAAGCAGGCCGACGCGGTGCTCGCACTCGTGCTGGCCGGCGAACATCTGGACCGTGCGACGAAACGGCGCAGCTTCGACTACTACGAAACTGTCACCGTCCACGACTCGACGTTGTCGGCATCGACCTTCGCCGTGCTCGCCGCGGAGGTGGGCTGGATCGACAAGGCCGAGCGCTATTTCCGCAAGACCTTGCGCGTGGACCTGGACGATCTGCACGGCAACACCAGCCACGGCGCACACATGGCGGCGATGGCGGGAAGCTGGCAGGCGCTGGCGTGGGGATTCGGCGGACTGCGCTTCGGCGCCGACGCCTCGGGCCGCGCGCAACTGGCGTTCGATCCGGTGCTGCCCTCGACATGGCGCGGCTACCGCTTCGGTATCGTCTGGCAGGGTCGCCGCATCGATGTTTCCGTCGACGCAGACGGCGCGTGCTACACGCTGCGCGGCGGCGAGGCGTTGCAGATCGTGCACGCTTCTCAGCCGCTGTCGCTGGATGCGCGCGCGCCGGTGTCGCGACCGCTGCGCGCGGCGTACCAGCCAGAACGGATTACCTTCCCGCGGCCGGTGCAGGCGTTGATCTTCGACCTCGACGGTGTCATCGCCGATACCGCGCCGCTGCATCTGGCGGGCTGGCGCCGGCTGTCGGACGAACTGGGTCTGCACTGGGACGAGGCGAACGGCGAGCGCCTGAAAGGGGTGGATCGCGCCGCGTCGCTGGAGATCGTGCTCGGCGCCGCGTCGCACAAATATACAAATGAACAAAAACACAAACTGGCCGAACGCAAGAACGGTTATTACCGCGCGTCCATCGCGGCGGTGTCGGCGAAGGAACTGTTGCCCGGCGCGCGCGAGGCATTGCTTGCGGCACGGGCGGCGGGATTGAAGCTCGCGCTAGCCTCGAGCAGCCGCAGTGCGAAGGAAGTCGTGGAAGGACTGGGTGTCGCGGCGCTGTTCGATTACATCGTCGATGCGGCGACCGTCGCGCACGCCAAGCCCGATCCGGAAATTTTCCAGCGCGCTGCCGCCGCGCTGGGCGTCCATCCCGCCACGTGCCTGGGGATCGAGGACGCGCAAGCAGGGATTGCGGCGATCAAGTCCGCAGGGATGACTGCCCTGGGCGTCGGCGATGCGCAGGTGTTGCAAGGCGCCGATGCCGTCATACCGAATCTGGAGCATTTCGACCTGGGTAAATTCGTGATGGAGAAATTCGTTTCAAACGTACGACGCAAACCGAGAGCCAAACCGGGCGACCGACCGTCGCGAGGCGCGGCAACTACAAGAACGGGTGTTCGCACACCATCCTGAGGAGAGGGAGGAGAAATGAAATACAAAAAACTGATCCGAGTCGCGTTGACCGCCGCCATCATCGCGGCGCTGCCGCACGTCGTTCGGGCCGAGGGCGCCGCCGCCGATCCGCCGCCGCCGAGCGGCAATCCGGATAATCCGAATCCGTCCACGGCCACCAACAAAGAGCAGGCCGCCGCGCAAAGCAATACGCAATCGCTGGAGGGCATCGTCGTCACCGGCAGCGCGACCGGCGTGAAGAAGATCGACGCCAGCTATACCGTCACGGCGGCGAATCTCGAGCAGATCAAGGAGGCCAACCCGAAGAGCACGGCCGACCTCTTGAAGATCTCGCCGGGTCTGTGGCCGGAATCATCCGGCGGCCAGACCGGCGCCAACATCGAAATCGCTGGCTTCCCCGGTGGCGGCGACGCACCGTTCTTCACGAACATGGTGCAGGGCTCGCCGCTGTATGGCATGTCCTCGCTGTCGTTCATGGATTCCAGTTCGCTGCTGCGTCTGGACGACACGATCGAACGCGTCGAAATCGTGCAGACCGGTCCCGGTGTGCTGTACGGCGCGGGCCAGATGGGCGCGACGGCGAACTTCATCCTGCGCCAGGGCTCGGCCGATCCGACCGGAAGCATCGGCGTCACGTACGGCGATGAAGGCTTGTTCCGCGTCGACGGTTTCTACGGCTTCAAGATCGCCGACGATTGGTACGCGAGTGTCGGCGGCTTCTGGCGCGAGTCCGACGGCGTGCGCGATCCGCAGTTCAAGGCCGACAGCGGCGGACAGTTGACCGCCACCTTGACGCACGATTTCGACAACGGCTCGTTCATGCTGTGGGGCCGCAAGCTCGACGACAAGAACCAGTTCATCGTGCCCACGCCGTTCATCGAAGACGCGAACGGCAACTTCTCCACGTATCCTGGCTTCAACGGACTCACCGACAGTTACGGCAGCCGCGCGATCCAGCACGTCACGATCGTCAATCCCGCCGGCGGCACCGAACAGGGCAACCTGGCCAACGGCCGCGGTGGCAACCTGAATTTCTTCGGCGGCAATTACGACGCGGAGTTCAACGGCTGGACCGTGTCGGATAAGTTCCTCTACGACACCGGTGACTTGAACACCACGGCGCTGTTCTCGGGTCCGAATCCGAAACCGCTCGGCTATTTCCTGTACGGCTGCAACTGGTCGGGTGGACAGGCATCGGGGTACTGCGACGCCAACAACCAGCCGATCGACTCGAACAACCTCGGCTATCCGGTCAGCCAGAACATCACCGCCAGCGGCGCGTCGAGCCTCAATCAGAGCGTGATCCAGCAGGGCTTCTGGTTCATCCAGAAACACCTCACGAACTTCAACAACGATTTTCGTCTGAGCAAGGAAATCTTCGACGGCAACACGCTTACGGCGGGCATTTATCTGGCGCATTACACCGATCGCGACAACTGGTCGCTCGGCAATCCGATGCTGATGACCAACACCCCGAACGCGACGCCGATCATCCTCAGCTATGAGCAGGGCGGGCAGACGTATCAGATCACCAACCCGCAGGGCGTCCTCAGTTACGGCCAAGGCTTCAACATCCTCGAGCACGGCACCGGCGACAACAAGGCGTTCTATCTCGCCGATTCGTGGCATCTGGATCGCTGGCTGTTCGATGCCGGCGCGCGCGTCGAAAACACCGATGTCGACCAGTACACCTGCAATCAGAAAAACGTCGATCTCGACGGCAATCCGCTGACGCTATACGACAACAACGCGCAGATCTGCGACGGTACGTTCACCAAGCTCAATTACAACAAGACGCATCCGTCGTTCACGGCCGGCATCAACTACGAGCTGGCCAGCAACATGTCGGTGTACACGCGCGCGTCCTACGGCGGCCATTTCGACGACTTCGACAACGGCATCCGCGGATCGGGCGGCAACTTCGCGCCGATGCAGAAGATCCACAACTACGAGCTGGGCTTCAAGTACCAGGCCGACTGGGTGTACCTCGACGTCAGCGCCTATCATCGTCAGTTCACCGGTCTGTCGTACTCCTACACGGACAACAACAATGTCCCGCTGGGATGCAACAGCCAGCCGGTCACGCCGACCAACCCGCAGTGCACGTCGATCTACGGCGCCGACACCAAGGGCGTGAACTTCACCGGCGTGTTCACGTGGGACCAGTTCAAGTTCAACACGCTCGTTGCCTACCAGGACGGCCACTACTCGCACGAGAACGGCTTCATCACCGTTACCGACGTCAACGGCCACCCGCTGCAGGTCGACTTCAACGGCCAGCCGCTGCAGCGTCAGCCGAAACTGCGCTACATGCTGACGCCGAGCTACGACTTCCGGTTCGACTGGGGCGACATCCTGCCGTACGTCACCTACATGCATGCCGGCCAGCGCTACGAGGACCAGACCGGTCTCGCTCCGCTCGGTTCGTATGCGACGTGGGATTTCGGCGTCGTCGCGAACTACGGAAAGAACTGGCAGTTCAGAGTGACCGGCACGAATCTCTCCAACGAGATCGGACTCACCGAAGGCAACGCGCGCGTGGCGGGCAATCCTACCGGCCCGGGTGGCGTGTTGCTGGCGCGTTCGATCGAAGGCCGCGAAATCAACTTCCAGGTGAAATACCAGTTCTAAACGTTGTCCCGAGAAGTTTTCTCTGACTTGGAGAGCGGTCCGGATCGCGCCCAACGGCGATCCGGACCGCCTTTTTTATCGCCAGGGCAGCATCGATTCGTATCGAGATTTGCGTTCTCCCGAGCCAAATGCTGAAACGGATTGAACCATGTTGAACCACGCTCCCACGCCACTGGCCGTGCCCGGCCGCCTGCGCATGATCGTCGCGCTGGCGCTGATCTATGTCGTCTTCGCGGTCCTGCTCAACAGTGTCGGCACGGTGATCCTGCAATCGATCGCCACGTTCGGCGTCGACAAGCCGGAAGCTTCTTCGCTGGAACGCTACAAGGACCTGACCATCGCGGTCGCGTCGTTTTTCATCGCCACGTTCCTGCCGCTGCTCGGCTATCGCCGCGCCATGATGCTCGCGCTCGCGATCGTTGCCGGCGGCTGCATCGCGATGCCGCTGTTCCCGGCGTTTGTGACCACCAAGATCCTGTTCGCCTGCATCGGCGTCGGCTTCGCGCTGACCAAAGTCGCGGTGTATTCGTCGATCGGCCTGCTCACCACCGACAAGACCGCGCACTCGCGCCTGACCAACACCATCGAAGGCATGTTCATGATCGGCGTGCTGTGCGGAAGCTGGCTGTTCAGCAGCTACGTCGACGCGAGCCATCCCGGCAATCCGGTATGGATGAACGTCTACTGGATACTCGCGGTGTTGTGTGTCGTCGTGTTCGTGCTGCTTGCGACGTCCAAGCTCGATGAAAGCGCCGCCCACGCGCACGGCCACAACAACACCGCCAGCGACGCGCTCGGCGAAATGCTGCGCCTGTTCGTGCGTCCGCTGGTTTATGTGTTCCTCGCTTCGGCGTTCCTGTACGTGCTGATCGAACAGAGCTTCAGCACGTGGCTGCCGACGTTCAACAATGAAGTGCTGCATCTGCCGCACAAGATGAGTATCCAGCTCGCCAGCATCCTCGCCGGCACGACCGCGATCGGCCGCATCGGCGCGGGCTTCGTGCTCAAGCGCGTCAAGTGGTATCGGCTGCTGAACGTCTGCGTGATCGCGATGGGCGCGCTCGTGCTGATCGCGCTGCCGATGGCGCAGAACATCGCCGCGCAACCGGATGTCGGCTGGGCCACCGCACCGATCGCCGCGTACGTGATCCCGCTGATGGGCCTGCTGATGGCGCCGATCTATCCGGTCATCAATTCGGTCGCGCTGACCGCACTACCGAAACCGATGCACGCGGCGATGACCGGCCTGATCGTCGTGTTCTCCGCGCTCGGCGGCACGCTTGGCTCGTACATCACCGCGCAGGTGTTCGCGCATTTCGACGGCATCCACGCGTTCTATTTCTCGCTGGCGCCCACCACGCTGCTGTTGCTGACGTTGTTCCAGTTCAAGCGCGAGTCCGATCGCGCGCAGCCCGCGGCGCTCGTGGAAAGTCCTGCGTGAAACTCACGCGGCGCGCCTTTCTCGCCGCGAGTGCCGCTGCGGCGGCTGCCGCGACGGCGCGTCCGTTGCGGTCGGCCGGAAATCACCCGCGCAGCGTCGTGCTCATCGTCGCCGACGACCTCGGTTCGGATCTGGGCTGTTATGGCGGCTGGATCCGCTCGCCCGTTCTCGATGCACTCGCGAAACAAGGCACGCTGTTCACCGACGCCTACGCCGCGGTTTCCTCGTGCAGTTCGAGTCGCGCCACGCTGTACACCGGGCTGTATCCGCACACCAACGGCATGTACGGGCTGAGCCACGACGTGCACAACTTCTCGCTCCTCGAAAGCGTGAAGACGTTGCCATGGATGCTCAAACAGGCCGGCTACACCACTGCGATCGTCGGCAAGCTGCACGTCAAACCCGAGGCGCAACTCGCCTACGACGCGTGGCTGCTGCCCGAACGACCCGGCGATCGCGATGTCGCCGCGATGAGTCACGCCGCCGGAAAGTGGATTCGTGAGTGCGCCGGCCGTCCGTTCTTCCTCACCATCGGCTACAGCGATCCGCACCGCGCCGGCGACGCCTCGCAATTCGGCAACACACGCGACTGGCCGGAAGTAAAGCGCGAACGCTACGTAAATGCCGACGTGCGCGTGCCGGCACACTTGCCGGATCTTCCCGACGTGCGCCGCGATCTCGCCGAATATTCCGAAGCGGTCAGCCGTCTCGACAGCGGCGTCGGAATCCTGCTGCATGAACTCGAAGCAAGCGGTCGCGCAGACGACACGCTGGTTATTTTCCTCAGCGACAATGGCCGTCCATTTCCCGGCGCGAAAGACAACTTGTATCGCGATGGCATCTGCCTGCCGCTGATCGTGCGCGCACCAACCTCGCATCGACGAAACGTGCGCAGTCGCGCGATGGCGAGCTGGATCGATATCACACCGACCATCCTCGCCTGGGCCGGCGTCGCTGCGCCGAAGGACTATCACTTCTCGCCACTGCCCGGCCGTTCGCTGCTGCCGATCCTCGAGCAGGAAAACCCCACCGGATGGGATCGCGTGTTCGCCACGCACAGTTTCCACGAAATCAACCAGTACTATCCGGTGCGCTCCGTACGCACGAGGCACTTTAGCTATTTCAAAAACCTCGAACCCGCGCTCGACGTGCCCATCGCGAGCGACGTGGCTCTGTCGCCGAGCTGGAAAGCGATCGTCGCCGGCAATGCACGCCTGGGCAAACGCGCGCTCGACGTGTTCCGCCATCGGCCCGCGGAAGAACTCTACGATCTGAGCAACGATCCGGACGAAGTCGTCAATCTCGCCGGCGATCCCGCGCACGCAGCCGCGCTCGACGACATGCGATCGCAACTGGCGCAGTGGCGCACGGAGACGCACGATCCGTGGATGCAAGGCGTGACCGATCCGTTCGGACCGGCGCACTGATGTCGAGATACGTGTGCCGCGCGCGGTGCGATCGATGTCGACGTCGTGGAGGGCCAGCTCGTGCGTTTCGATGTGCATACGGCGATCGCAATGCAATGCGTTTCGCGACACCGTGGCCAGGCCGCCCAGTGCGCGTGAGCCGCGACGGCAAACCCATCTCGACGGTGGCCGGCGGCGAGTTCGCGCTCACGTTGGAGAAATCGTCCACGTATCGCGTCGAAGCAAACGGCGCACCGCCTCCCGTCACGTTCGCCGCGGCGGATGGTCCCACGCTCAAACAACTGGATCGCGCGGTCATCGGGCTCGGCCCGTCTTGCTGCGCACCGCCGGAGAGTTACGATCCGCACCAGGACATCACCGGCTATCGCGACGCCGGACAGGTCCGATAGAAGGAAAAGGCCACATGCGATTACCACGCTCACTCGTCTTGCACAACGCCGCGCTCGCGTTTCTGTTCGCGATTCCGCCTGCGCACGCCGCTACCGATCCGAGTTTCGTGCTGACCGGCACGTCGGAAAATTTCGGCACGTATTTCCCGAGCTATCTCGCCAACGGCTACTTCTCGACGATGACATCGGTGCGTGGCACCGAGCCCGCGCGCAGCTACATGGTCGCGTTCATGGATTACGCGGACGGCGACATCGCGCGCCCGGCCGCCGTGCCTGGCTGGAGTGAGGTCGACTACAACCCCGGCGGCGGATGGCTCAATTCCACGCGTATCGCGCCGCAGATCTTCGCCGACTACACGCAAACACTCGACATGTACGACGCGACGCTGAGCACGCGCTACCGGTTCGTGTACGCGAACAAGTCCACCGACATCGCGGTGGAGACGTTCGTGAGCCAGGCCGACAGCCACATCGCCGCGACGCAATTTTCGATCACGCCGCACTTTAGCGGAAAAGTGCAGCTCACGTTTCCGGTCCGCTTGTGGTCCGAACACGCGCCGCGTTTTCCGATCGCGAAACTCGGCGGCGACGAAATGATCGCCGCGGTCATCGCGAGCGGCCAGACGCTTGAGAACAAACCGATCCCGATGTCCGATCGCGATGCGGTCTGGTATCCCGGCGTCACGCGCATCGCGTCGGACGACGGCGATGCGCAACAGCGCGTGCTCTGGCTCGATGGGCATTCCGAACAGGGTCCGGCGATGTCCGAGGCGGTCGCCGTGGCGCTCCCGCAAGGCATGATCATCGATGAGGCGAAGCTGGAAAAATCACCGTTCAAACTGTCGCTGAACATCACCGCGACGGTGGAAAAAGACAAAACGTATACGTTTGCAAAATTCGCCGCACTGGCGCGCGCCGGCTGGGGCGCCGACGCGGCCGCGACGCGCAAGTTCGCCGAATCCGCGCGCAACACCGGTTTCGACAATCTGCTCGCCGCGCATCAGGCGGCGTGGCACGCGCTGTGGAAGACCGACATCGTCGTCGATGGCGATCCGGCCGTCCAAAAAGCGCTGCATTCCGATCTGTACTATCTGTTGTCCAACACCACCGTCGGCACCGCCTGGCCGATGGGCGCGTGCGCGCTAACACCGAACTACGCCGGACACGCCTTCTGGGATTCGGATTCGTGGGTGTTTCCCGCGTTGTTGCTTTTGCATCCCGAACGCGCCAAGCCGATTGTGATGTTTCGGAATCGCACGATGCGGCCCGCGCGCGATCGCGCCAGGCAGTTCAACGTCAGCGGCACGATGTATCCGTGGGAATCCGATCCGGAAACCGGCGTCGATTACACGCCGCATTTCGCGTACGAGGTGTACCGCGAAGTGCACGTCAACGCCGATATCGCTATCGCGCAGTGGCAGTACTGGTTGGCCACCGGCGACAAGAAATGGCTGCGCGAAAGCGGCTGGCCGGTGATCCGCGGCGTCGCCGAGTTCTGGGCCAGCCGCGTCACTTTCGACAGCGCGCACGATCGCTACGAGATCCATCACGTCACCTCGCCAGACGAAGCCTACAACGACGTGCCTAACGATTCGTTCACCAATGCCGCCGCGAAAAAAGCGCTCGAGATCGCCGACAAGGCTGCCGCTGTCGTCGGCGAAAAACCCGATCCGAAATGGAGCGAGATCGCGCACAAGATGTTCATTCCGTTCGACGAGAAGGAACAGCGCCACTTGGATTTCGACGCGTCGGTACCGCACGACAAGATCACGTGGATGGGTTCGTCGCTGGCGTGGCTCATGTATCCCAATCTCGATCTGGAAATGTCGCCGGCGGTTCGCCGCAACGATTTCGATTTCCAGTTGCACGAACTGAAAGTGCACGGCGACGATCCGAACGAAATGATGATGGTGATGCTCGCCGTCGGCGCCGCGGAAATCGGCGACGCCGACGCGGCGGGCGCATGGATCGAGCGCAATCTCGTCGGCTTCCTCAAGGCGCCGTTCAACGTGCGCACGGAAACCGCCGCGAACAACGCGGGCTACATCCTCGCGACCTCCGCCGGATTCGTGCAGAGTTTGCTCTACGGTCTCACCGGATTGCGCATCGACGACAAAGGTCTCGACGCCGCTTACGCGCCGGTGTTGCCGCCGAAGTGGAATGCGGTAACGTTGAAGAACGTCGCGTTCCGCGGCAAGCATTACGACATCCGCGTGGATCGCGACGCCACCGGCAAGGCACGGCTGCAGCGCAAGGCGCTGTGAATCATCATTGCGAGGTGCTATGAAAACCGTATCGAGAATTCTCTGCCTGCTCGCGACGTGCTCGAGCACCTGCGCGACGGCGCAATCGCCCGTCGATGCGCAAGACAACGTCACGATTCCGACGTACACGGTGCCCTATTCGGATTTCGCCTCGGCCGAGTCGCGAAAGGTATTCGAGCTGATGCTCAAATACGGCCGCGAAGCGCCGCCGTTCGGAAAGTCGTTCCCCGATAGCCGCGCTTACTACGACAAGATCAACACCGACCGCGCGCATCGCATGGAAGCGCTGTATCCGGTCGACATTCTCGCGCAGACGATCGGCGGCGTGCCGACGCAGATCGTGACGCCGAAGCAGGGCATCGCGCCGGCGCAGAAGCATCGCGTGCTGATCAACCTGCACGGCGGCGCGTTCCTGTGGGGTGCGGGTTCCGGCGGACTGGTCGAGGCAATTCCGGTGGCTAGCGCCGGCCGCATCAAGGTGGTCACGGTCGATTATCGGCAAGGTCCGGAGAACACGTTTCCTGCCGCGAGCGAAGATGTCGCGGCGGTGTTCAATGCGTTGCGCAAGGATTATCCGGCGAAGAACATCGGCATCTACGGCTGTTCGGCCGGCGGCATCCTTACCGGCGAAGCCGTGGCGTGGTTCATCGACAAACACATTCCGCTGCCCGGCGCGATCGGTACGTTCTGCAGTTCGGTCGCGGAAATCGGCGGCGACTCGCGCTGGGTCACGCCAGTACTCACCGGCGATCCGCCGCCGAAGTCGGTGCTGCGCCTGCTGGACCTGCCGTACTTCAACGGAGCGAAAACCGACAATCCGCTGGTGTGCCCGGGCAACTCGCCGAAAACGCTCGCGCAGTTCCCGCCGACCTTGCTGATCAGCGGCACGCGCGATTTCGCGATGAGCACGGTGGTGCAAAGCGAGCGCCTGCTGTCGGATGCCGGCGTCGCTACCGAAATGCACATCTGGGACGGCATGTGGCACTCGTTCTTCTCCGATCCGGAAATGCCCGAATCGCGCGAAGCGTATGCGGTGATGGCGCGGTTCTTCGATCGGCACCTCGGTCACTGACGCAGCGCCGAAGCGACATGAGCGTTCGCGCACCCATCGATGTGATGCGGGCCATCAGCGGCCTGCTGCAATCGGGCCGTTTCCGCGACGCGCACGCACAACTCGAACGTGTCGTTGCCGATCATCCGGATTTTGCC
>CAVPTJ010000003.1:0-139504 GCA_963708785.1 uncultured Gammaproteobacteria bacterium | reverse complement strand
TGTTCCTGTAACTCGCGCAAACCGCTGGTAGCTGTATCTTCGCTAGTCGCATCCTTCAGTGCTTCACTGACCATTTTCGCCTGTATGTCTTCCGGTATTACGCCGTTGAAGCGCCTAGCAACAGAAATCAGCTGTCGGTATTCCTCACAAAAGTCTGCGTCGTCTAAGGGCGGATTTGAAATGATTTGCAGCATGTCACGAGCCATGTGCACCCGAATGGCATTGGGCGAGGCATCGGGAAAAAGCTTTCGTGGAACGTCAAATGGGTCATTGAAATTTAGCGGTGAACTCCAACGCAGCTTTTGAGTAGACAAAACGATTTCCGCCGTCTTCAACGGCATATATTTGAAAAAGGTTTTGCGGCCGTGGCGGCGACTCGGCGATCGCGATTTATCGCTCATGGTTAGGGTAATCGGCGGCGGTTCGTTGATTGATCATAACCCGGTGAACGCCCGCCACCGGTGCCGCAACCGCTGCGATCACCACGGATAGCCCTCCGATATCGCCTGTACGCAGTACGCTTCGTTCTGCGGCAAGTTCGTGATCTCGACACACCCGCGCTCGTCTGGCTCGCTGAACTTCACCCATTCGCCATTGCGTAGCTGTTCGCGCGGCACGGCGACTAATCCACGCTCGCATTCACACCCAAGCGATGCGCCGTTACAGCGCGGACATTCGTGGAAGATGAAGTTGCTCGAATCGATATACCAGCCGTTCTTGCAGTAGTGGCAGAAGATGCCGATCTGGAAACGCATCCACATGAACACCCCGCAGCAGTCGCATACCGCGACCGGCAACTTTAGCCGTCCTTCGTTACCGAGATATTTGCCAGCCATGTGCGAGGATAAGCGCGCGAATCTCAGCGACAGCGACTTCGCAGAGTTATGATGGTTACTTAGTTCACGAAGTTTTTATGGCCCACTCGAGTATCAAGGATTTCCCGATGTTCCGTTGGTGGAAAAAAAAGGAGAGTCAGGCGACGCGCTTCGCGACGATACTTGATGCCGCGTGGGCCCACTTAAGTTCCCATGTTCATTTCATAGCGCCACTATTAAAAATAAGTATTCCAAAGACCACTGACGAAAATTATCTCGCCGTCATTTTCGGTTTCGCCGACGGGGCTGCTCAACGGCTCGGTATCAACGAACGGACCACAATTGAGTGGCTGCACGTATGGATCGAAAGCCGCATGGGCGCAGACGCTGCGAGCAGCTTTTTTGTTTCATTAAAGCGTCTGACCATTAACTCTCTTGCACCGAAAGCAGGCGCACTCATTTGGAATATTGAAGCAACTGCTGAGAAGGATGATGAATTTTGGGCACGCCTCGTTGGCGACCTCTTAAAATCTAATGAACGTTACAAGTCAGATTGTCAGAGCCAATACCCTGTCATTGCTGACAGTCATGAGGGATCGACGCCGACGTTTCGAAAATGTGCCAATCTGCACACTGACCGAAGGGACGGCACTGTGCAAATTCAATTGACGCATTCATCGTGGGAAATCGACGAAAACAACTTGCTTGGAAAACGTGGTGGGTTTGGCGCTGTATACGAAGGTACGTCAGCCGAAGGCTCCGAAATAGTGATTAAAGTACTTGATGATGCAAAGGAGGGCGCTCGCGAACTGGCGCTCGCCGAATACTTGTATCGCTTACCGACGCTTCACGTGATTCGCATTCTAGACTTTGGCATCCGTGCGACTGACAGCAAGCCGTGCATCGTGATGCCGCGTGCCGAGAGAAGTCTTCGCGACCACATAAAGAATACTGGCGCGATTTCTGAATCGGATGCGATCGACATAATCGTTCAGATAGCGAAAGGGCTTTTAGAAGCCGGCGACGTTGTTCATCGCGATATGAAGCCGGAGAACTGCTTGTTTGAATCTGGTCGCTGGCAAGTTGCAGATTTCGGCATAGCTAGAATGGAAGACGCAACTACGTCCGCGCAGACAATGAAAGCGGCGTGGTCAGCGGGGTATGCAGCGCCAGAACAGTGGCAGCTTCTCCGCGCATCACACCCGGCAGACGTTTACTCCCTCGGTTGCATCGCTGCAGAATTGATTAGCGGGACTCACTTATTCAAGGGTCCTGATTTTCGCCAGCAACATTTGTCGAGCGCCCCAGTTCTGACCGGTTGCTCGCCTAGAATGCGCGCGTTGCTTAGTGGAATGCTTGCCAAAATTGATTTCACGCGCCCTGGTCTCGACGTAGTAATTAAGACTTTGAACGGCATATCGACATCCGGGCAGGCGACAGGGACGGGTAGCCTTCAACTGACAGCCGTTGTCTCGAAAATAAAGGAACAACAAGCTAAAGAAGAAACTGCTCGATTAGAGCAAGCGGCGCGAGTAAAAATGCGTGACGAAATCGCAGCAATGGGATTCGCTGTTTGGGACACGATAGTAGAAAGGTTTTTGACAGCTGCCGCCGCGTGCGATGTGGCGGCGCAACAGCTACCGAATGTCTACACGTTCAATCTAGGCGAAGCTACCCTATCGATTGACTCGCGAAACTCCCAAAATGTTGGGAACATGGCTGAATTCGAGAAGTTCGAGTGGATTCCATATTGCTCGACGTTCA
This sequence comes from uncultured Gammaproteobacteria bacterium, assembly GCA_963708785.1. GTDB lineage: Bacteria > Pseudomonadota > Gammaproteobacteria > Xanthomonadales > Rhodanobacteraceae > Rudaea. Next base: position 136,925 of record CAVPTJ010000003.1, on the reverse strand, counting down.
TGGGCGTCGGGAATAAACGATACGGGCGAAGTGCTAGATTTCTTTTCGCCAGTGTTAAAGGTGCTCCGCCAACTTGGTTTGAAATTTCTGCATATCGGATGGCGAACGGCGGAAACGAGCCAACCGGGACTATGGACGAGCATCATCTCTCGCAGGCGATAAACCCCTTTCTATTTTCAGGCTGGCAATTGGCGCATCCACCGCGTCCATTAATCGACGATCAGCAAATAACGGCGTTTACGGAGAGATGGCTGCAGTGGCTTGCGCAAGCAGCGGAAGGAACGTTGTCGTACCCAACATATCTACCTGAGAAAGAATGAAGGTCAGTTCCTGCATCGTGCGCCATCGAAACTGGAAACCGAGTGCATTGTCCCGGCGTTTGCTCATGCTCGCAGAATACTCTCTGACGTCTCACCGGCCGCGACGGATGATAGGATTATCGGCATGAAGCCCACAAGAGATGAACTGATCATGCTCATCTGGTACGTCGCCAGGGGTTGTTCTTCACTATGCTCGTAGCTGAATTCGTTTTGGTGCTGTGGGATCGATACAAACCGGGGGCGACAATGAAAAAATTCGTGGTTCTATTTTTAGCCGTCGTACCGGTCCCCGATCTGATGGCGGCTGGCATACCGGCGTGCACAGACGATCAGATGTTGGGTTACACACCTAGTGCCACTGAGGTCTCTGCACACCGGGAGTTCACCTTACCGACTATCTCTTACCCATTCGGCACGAAAATTCATTTGCTTGACGGCGGCATGGAACTGCTTCTGCGTGTTGACTTGAACGGCAACATAGTTTGCGCAAGTCCACACGATCGTTTTGAGAAGCGTGTCGTCATGACCGACGGGCGACGCAGGATCCTTAAGGAAATCGATGGCTGGCACTATCGGAGCTTTAGCCATGATGGCGCGCCAATTGAAGCCGTGGTAACAGAAGTGATCGGAGAACAGGAATTACCAAAGACTTTGGCAGCTACGCCCACTGTGTCGCTAGAGCGCGTACATTTCGGACTTCGTCGCACCGGATGCTATGGGTCATGTCCGAGTTACTCGATGGATATTTACGGCGATGGACATGCGGTCTACAAAGGCAGCGAGTTCGTGGACGTCGTTGGCGAGCATACCTTTAGCGTGCCATCGGAGCGTGTTGCCAGCTTGTCGCGATGGTTCGCACAGACAACCTTTGGTCATTGCGGAAGGAATATCGGGCCAGCATCACCGACAATCCGACCTATGAAGTCACGATGGAGCTTGGCGACGACCGACATTCTATTGAGGACTACGTTGGGCGTGCTGTCGGCATGCCAGCTGTGGTCACTGCATTTGAAGATGCCATTGACGAGGCTGCAGGCAGCGCAGACTGGGTAACGTTATCAGTGAAGGCGCTGGAGCAACTTAAAAGGGAGGGGTTCGATTTCTCGTCCCAGCAAGGGCGCGAGCTTCTGGCACGTGCGGTCGCGAAAGACAGCTCGCAGAACGATGAAGCGCTGGTTCGTCTCATCGCGCTCGGAGCGCCGGTCGATACACGTGTACACAGTGGATGGACGGCGGATCGCGAGGATTCGCTGATCGATGTGGCGTTGACGAATGGCCATGAGCAACTGGTCGAGGCACTGCTAAAACTCGGTGTATTGCTGACCGATGGGCGCGCCGATCAAGCCAAGATAGACGCGGCGTTTCAAGCAGCGATCGCTGGAGGAAAACTGTCGCTCGTCATCCGTGTATGGGACGCCACTGAATTGCATCCGGCGCTGACATTCAGCGATGCCGCGTCCGATGAGGAATCGCCAACACAACAGTCGCCGGTCACGCTTCTCTTACGCCCGCCTTACCGAAGCGGAAGAAAGTGGGAAGGCAAGCAGATCGCCGAATGGCTTAACCGCAAAGGATGCAGTTTGTCAGCCCATAGCGCGAACGGCGGAACGTTGCTGCATATCGCCGCCGCGGCTGAAGACATCGAGTTTGTCCGTTTCCTTCTCAACGCAGGTGTCGATCCCTCGACTCCCGGCCGTTTTGGATTGCCGGCCCTCGGCAGCGTTCACGATAACGAGGACATCTCAATGCTTCTGCTCGAGGCCGGCACGGACGTCTCCAGTCTTTCGGACAAAGGAAACAGTTTTCGCAACTATGCGATCGGCAGGCATTGGCAACGCGTCGTTGCGTGGCTAGATACGCACCATCAACCCTAAATGAGAAATTCTAGTTTGTTCCTGACTGGACTACGATGACGGTGTCCGTTCGACTTACCCAATAAGATCGCAACCAAGGTAGCGAAATTCGATGTCGCACAGTGGCTTCCGCTGGCGCCCGAGCGCTGGTCAACAGTGACTTAGCTCAGATTGAGGTGAAGACACAGCGAAAAGATTTGATACGGTGATAGGGGAGGGCCACACCTTGGGCATGGCGGCAATATCCGTGCTCCGAAGTTAGTTACGGGATCAAATTGCACGCGAACTTTTGACTGTACTCCGCACGAGACTCCCCGCGCTTAGGCCCAAGGCAACTTCCAGTCGAATCAGCACGGCAAGAGACGGTTGGCGGTGACCGTTTCGCAACTCCGGAGTCCGAAGTCACTCGAACCCATTGGCAAATATGAGTCCAGCTAGTTCGAAGGCCCCAATATCGCAATGCGTCCCTTGCGGTCTGGATACACCTCGTGCATCGGTGCCGCCGTCACCATCGCTGCATCATTCCAATCAAGGAAGAGAATATCGAGGCATGGTTGAATCCTGATCGAGCAACCTCGACGCAATGCAGGCGATTCTCGATGATCGGGCGCGGCCGTACTACGAATACAGGATGGCGGCCTGAAGGTGCCTCAATTTTGTAACTGTTCGATCAAGGCCGTGAGGGTGTAGTATTTTTTTGGCTCGGCATTTCGTGATTTCACTTCTCTAACCTTGAATCTAGCACGCCACGGTTGTTGAATTGGATTTATCAAACCTTGTTGCGCGCCGTCGCTCACAAGCTTGGCCACATCTCTGGCCACTTTTCCCGAAATAACTTCCTGCGTCGCACTAATTCGAAACTCGAATCGCCGATGGATGGGAAGCAATCCTAACAACTGGCCCTCCATTTCGACGCCGTCTTGTTCTTCGATGTCCAGCTGATCTGCGCGTTGACGGCCTCGACGAATATCCAGGACTCCGAATGAATGTTCGGAAGTTTCGTCAACAATACGCATCGACGCATTGGCATTATCGATGGTCTGGAAAAACTGCTTCGCTGCTGAAAGCACTCGCGGCTCAAGGTCCGATACTACATTCTCGAAAATCTCATTGTCCGAAGATGTGAACCCATCAATGATTTGCACGACATTTTGAAGCGCCGGCGCCAAAGGTGATGCGAACATTTCCCGATTGCGCTCCGACTCCTCAAGAATGAATCCAACGGAACCGCGAGCGACCTCGGTAATCATCAAGCCGCTATTATTTCTCTCGCGTACCGGGCCGCGGCGACCGATCACGCCGGTCTCCTCCGCCGCGTACTCGTTGCTTACAAAATTCTGGAAGTCTTCGAGCGCCTTCCCGGCAAATTCTGCCTCAATTCCGCGAGAACCAAATACCGGCGTTCCACCGAAATAAATTGCGAGAGACGAAGTGGTCTGAGGCTGTTCCCCGAGGGCCACGATTTGCTGATTAATCCGCTCGCGCTGCATGCGAAATTGAATCGTCCCCACCGGATCACCAACTTCACGAGCGCGTGATTCCAGCCGCTCAATATTTTCGAGCTGCGAACGAAGAGAATCGAGTTCAAGTTTCTTTATCATCGTCATTCAACTTAAAGCATCGCCAACGCAGCGGCATCATCGCTTTGGAGAGGAATGCTTACCATGCCTTTCCACTGATGTTTGACCTTCTGGTGCGAAAACAATCCGTTCCAATAGGCAACCTGTTCGGCTGTGTATAAGGGATGCAACGATAAATCTACGAAATATGCGTCGCAGCTGAAGAGACGCTTCAATTCAATGGGGTTAAACATCACGGCGTTTTGCTGAACAAAAAGCTCCCACTCCTGTTGTGCGCTTGAATGGGCTGGTCGAATCGCTAGCGTTACCAGATCGATATCTGATGGTGGCACTTTCCTAATGCTCTCGACGTCTTCCGTAAAGCTCCCATTGATCCACTGACATCCGTCAACGAACCCGAGCTGCGACATCTCTGCGCGAAAACTAATGAGTCCGCGTAGGAGCAATCGTCTCTCTGGCGATGTAGAAAAGGCCGTGACGAATTCAGTCATGGAGCAAAGATACGGCGATGCCGCTGCCGGTTGCGCTGGCGATGGCCCGACAAATGGCGGCAGCACTCCAGAATGGTTGAATGCAGGCAACAATGCTGAGGCCCTTAGAATCCCCGATTTCGCCTTTTAGCATCTTACCGGCTACTCCGCCATTGGCAGCTCTCGCAGTGGAGCTCCGTTCTTCCGCGCCCATGGTCATTTCCCCAGAACGCGGGCCGGCGGCGCGACCTCGGGCTATTACGTTTGTTGAGAACAATTCGCAAACCAGTAAACCACACGCACGTCGGGACTCATCGCCGACTCAAGTCGCGCACGCGCGCAACCGTGAAAGGTTGCAAATTTTTCCCGCTAGTTGAGGCGCCGGCTTGCGGCGGGGCTAGCCAAATTCCCACAACAGGCTAATTACCGCACCTTGCTTTTGTTGGAACGATTCGTCGTAACCAATCTTCGCCGTAACTCGATAAACACCTTCGTAGCGTCAAGCTTCAACGCGGCGCAGTAGTCGATAAATTCAATCACGTCGATACGTCGACCGCCGCGCTCGAAGTCGCTAACGCGGTTTTGCGGTCTGCCCAAAAGGGGTGCAATCTGACCTTGCGTTAGACCGGCGTGGTCACGTAGCTCTCGCAGAAGATTTGCGAGGACTTGGTGTTCCGCACGATAGATCGTCTTGGGCATAGCCGCTGCGTCGGATTGGCGGCTAACCACACTATTGACTGCTCCGCTTTACCGGAAAAAGCGGTAAGCTGGACGGCATGGGAATTGCTGCATTCCTTCTGCAATTCCGTCGGATACACCCTCAAATGCCAACGATGAAATTCCTACCAGCGGCCACTCTGCTTATCGGTTCCGCGTTTCAGCTGACGGCTGCTGTCGCCCAGTCACCCCCCGGCTGCCTGTCCACGGATACCACCGGGCCGATTACCTGGACCTTGCCCGCTACACCCGGTTCGCCGAATTGGACGCTTCAGTCCAACGGTATTGCGCTCAATGAAAACACTCCTACGGCTCCGTTTTCGCCTGTTCTATTCAATGCTACTTTCTGGCGCCGTAGCGATTGCCCCACTCAACTGCTAATGACCTATAGCGCTTCAGCGCAGATAGATCTGGGCATTGGCCGGGGCTTTCACCGTATCCCAAGCTGGATACAGTGGCTCGTTTCAGTATCTAATCGTGAATGACCCTTCAGTGGTCGCCGGCAATCTCTTCGACTTCACTCTGCAAGGTCCCATTTCCGGAGTAGTGTCGCTCAGTAGTTCGGATAACATCGATCCTTCTCAAGCCATAACTGTTTCATTTACGCCAGAGGTTCCCAATGGGCTTTCTCTTAAGACGGGCAGCCCTGTGCTGCTGCAAATTCCGGCAGCGTCGTTGACCACGACACCTTTGTTTGCTATCGGCAACGGCATCACTGGCAACTGGTACGACCCCAGCGAAAGTGGTCACGGCTTCGGGCTCGAAGTTCTTCCCCGGAAACATTCTGTTGGCGGAGTGGTATGTATTTGCACCCGACGGTGGGCGAGATTGGATCGTCGCCACGGGGCCTATCACCGGCAACACAGCCGTCCTTACAGGCGCTCAAGCGGCTGGCAGCGGAGGCCGGTTCCCGCCCAACTTCATCGCATCACAAGTGCAGGATGAGGTATGGGGCACGATCACTTTTACTTTTACAGATTGCAACAATGGCATCGCTAGCTGGCAGCCGACGGCAGCAGGTTACACATCTGGGTCTATTCCGATCAAGCGCCTGACAATGCCAGCGGGACTAACGTGTCCGTGAAACTCTGGCTCGGTGCCGGTTGAGGGGACAGCTTTTTGAAAAAACATCTTCTCGACACCATCGAACTATATTTTCTTGGCGTATCGCTCGCGCTAGTAGTGTGGCTGCTCGCGGACCAACACTTCGGAAAGAAAATAACGGAAGCATTCCGCTTCGCCCACTACCTTGGCACGCACCAATGCAATTACGTCAAAGATTCGGACTACGAAACTGACGACTATAACGAACCCCCGCACTACGCGTGCAAGACAAAGCTCGGAGAAGATATCGACGTGACCTTCGATACCTACCCGAGGACTAAGTAAGCTGAAATACAATGACGTTCTTTGCGATGAGTTCCAATGACCGGCGGTTACTGGGCTAAGCAGCGTGCCCCATACCTCGCCGCTCATTATCCGTGTACTCCCTGATTCCCCGCTCAACGACGAGATTTTCTTCGACTGTATTGAGATCGGTTACTAAATTGGTTAGTCATCTCGGTGCATCGGAACGAAACCGGAAGACTTGTAGCGCTCTTTGTGTAGCCCCACCGAATCTGCTGCAACCCGCATGGCAGGCCGTTGTGGCCCTTGTGGCCTCTGTGGCGCGGTGTTTCTACCCTCACAGGAGAATGGTGCAGCGGCGGGTCTGTTGTTCGATTCTCCCTACTTATCCATAAAAGAGGGAGCTACAAGGGCTACAAGGGCTACAACCGCATGGCAGCTTGCGCTCCTGTGGCTCCCTGCTTCCATAACAAGCGCCACGCGGGCTACGCGATGTTCCCGAATGCACCCCCGCGCCGCAGTTCGACGAGCTGCTCTTTTCCCGTCGCCTCCCTCCATTTTTCATGATTCCTGATAAACCACGTATTCGCTCGCAGCGGTCGCCCGCCAGCGTCTCGCGCGGAGATTCGCACTCGTACTGCTTTGCAGTGCGCTTTCATGGCTTCTATTACGAGTCGCTCTGCGACATTCTTCCGGCCGAGCTTTTGCGCACATATTCAAGGACATCTTGAGTGCTTACGATGTCAGATACAAAAGGCCCGTCGCCGCTTTCGAATGCTGTCAACACCGCTTCCTCAATATCTCCCATCGACAAGCGTTTCATGCGCTCCTTTGCACCGCTACTTATCGGCGTTGCGTATGGATCGAAGTCGTTCTTGTATAGTTTTTCCAATTCCCACCTACGATGCGACGTCCCCGTGGTGAGTGCAGTAATTCGTGCCATGCTTTGGCCATTGCTTTTGGCATTTCGGCAGCTTTGCTCTCAATGACGACATAACGACGATCGCTCATGCTTAGGTGAGCTGCATCAGCATGGTTTGATGCGGCAATGTATGTGGTTACGTTAACTATGTTTCTGCCCTTCAATCCCTTGGGAACCTGTCGTACAACCGCGTCAGTGATTACGCTCTTCAGTGCATTGCCAATCTGCGCAGCCTCGGCACGGTTACCGACTTTCATTTGTCCAGCAACTGCCATTCACACTCTGCAATCCAGTCTGTGAAGTTCGAGCCTATTTCGGCGTTGTTGACGCGACCCACGTTCTCTACACCAAGTGCACAAGCAGCAATGTCATATAACAGTGTGCTTTTGCCGCATCCCTCTTTGCCGATGAGGACTGGCAACAGCGGAATGCGTATATCTCGGTGCATTAACTTGTAAGCCAACATGCCCATACACCAAAGTACGCCAGCTTTCGTTTCTTCGTCTCCGGCGATCAGGTGCAGGATTGGGTTCCAAAACGTTTTTCGTTCGCGGCGGTCGGCTCAATCGGCACGGCGCGGTCCCACGCCACACGTTGACGTACGTCTTACCGCGCTCCTGAAAAAGCGGGGCATGCCGGGTCGGTAGAGAGCGCAGTTACCTTGTTACGCCGCCTTCCCAAATTGCCGTGGCGTGAGCCGACTTACAGTCGGCCGGCATTCGCGGGTTAAACAGGTCACCAAAGCTTTCTATGGAGATTTCCTGATTCGCATTCCCAACGTATACGCGTTCGTTTCGCGCGCCGCACACGAGCGCCCATTGCCCCTCGTGGAGCATCCAGTGGAACTCTTCGGGGGACGAAAGATGTCGGGGAACGATTCCCTCGGTCGGCGCCATCCGTTCGCCTTAGCTCGGTTTAGTAACGCGCCGATGTTGGTTCTTTGTCCTAACTCGGCTTGACTCCACTTTTCTTCAAGTTCCTTTTCGCCAGCGTCGCTCCAGAATCTCGACAGCCCTGATAGTTCGACCGCAAGCTGGTACTTGTCTACATCTGGCATATTTTCAATTGATTTAATTGCGGCGATGTTCGCCAGCCATTCGTCGTAGTTGTTTAGGTGCGCTGGTGTGAAAAACGGGAATGTGGATCGGACGAGCGACATCACTTTTTCCGGCAGCAGTTTAGCGACGTAGTGGTGCGAAGTTTCACCGCCGGTATTGAGGCCGAAAGTTGTCGCCAACGCCTTTCAACGCTAGGGTTGATCCCTTAGCCCGAACGCGCGCAGTTTTTTCAAAGGCCGAAAGTTTCTCCTGTACGGCTTCGATCGTTACAAACTCGCCGATGTACTCGATTAGTACTGGCCGTGGTGTATCCGCTAGCTTGAAGTTCATCGTGCCGGGGACGCGCGCGATTCGCGAGGCATCGACGGTACACTGATAGTCCGCGATAAGCCCACATTCCGCCGCGATTGCTTTGAGGCCCTGTGCAAAATGCCGCCATTGGCTGACGGATAACTCTTTTTCGAATATCCAATAAATATGCAGACCGCCGCCGCTCAACACCTTTGTGGTTGCCGGTAGAAACTCCGCCTCGAATGCCTTCACCGCGCCTCGTGCAGCGTCTAAGGTTGGATAAGCACTATCCTTGACGTCTACGTCTATGAACAACGCGCGCAACCCCAGCGCGTGGCCAGAGTATTCGCGAGTCTGATGATTGTCAAAGCGGGCAAGCGCAAACCAAACATCGTCGCCCTCAGCGCTCAGGTCCAACGCAGCCGCGGCGAGATCGTATAGGCTGTGGAACCATCTGTGCCTGAAGGCGCCGCTGTTGCCATTTCGATGTGCGAGGCAATACCGCCCTTCGCCGGGTCCGACAGTGCGCAACCATTTAGCAATATTCCGAATCTCGATTTCCGGGTTGGGTGCTCGGTTCAAGGCGATGACATTAGCTTTCCGCCATTGCCGCTCCTTCGGACTAACGCCTGCTCACGATGCGCCAAGACCAGTCCATATTCATCCGGGCTGAGCGGCTTGTCGCCGGGTGCCATGTAGAAGGCGAAGCTAACGGTAGGTGCGATGTCGTCTTTTAGTTCGAGATGGCGCGCTCGCATCTTTTCGCGCGTACCCGCCAAAGTGGCGAGCGCATTTGTGGCTGCAACAATGTCGCCTGGTCGAGTGTTTGAATCTTCGGCTATCGACTGCAAACGCGATGCAGCCGCATCGAGCGCCCGTAGCGCGCGCATCTCGGCGCGACCGCCATTCATCGAAATCCTGACGGCTTCAGCTCGAACTTGCTGCATGACGGACTCGTCGGCCATCGCTGCGTCAAGCTCGTTTTCGGACAAGCCTGTTATGGACAACACTTCTTGGTCATCTACCAGCCTCATTCTAAGAAGTGCTAGAGCCTGCACTACAGTGGTGTCGATCATGAATGAATACCCGCAGCGGCCCATCGCTCGGCACCTTCGATCACAGCGCGGATGATCGTGGCAGCCTTTCCCGACCCACTTGGCAACACTCCACGGATGCGCGCGATGCGGCGCAGCTCATAGCCACGTTTGCGCGTAAGAGCATCGGCGCTCGACTCAAGCCGCTTGATCGCGCGCAGAGTTTCGGGTGGTATCGGGCAGTCTGCGCACCGCGCCTCGTCGCACCAGCGGACTATTTCGCGCGCGGATTGCTTCTCGCCGCCATCTGTCCGTTTTAAAGCGCCACGCGCTAGATAATCGAGCACGCCCAATGCCGCAGGCAAAGTCGTATCGTCGGGCACCTGCTGCAGGAGCCGTCGCGCGAGCTGTACGACGCTCATGCCGCGTGCGGGGTAATAATCCGCCGCTTGCCGATTTTTGCTGCCGCTAGGCATTGTGCGTCACGCGCAGCTACGCGCTTAGCAATCCAATCTGCGATTTCGCTTTCGATCCAAGCCGACGCGCGCGCGCTTGGCGCTGTGCCCAGTTTTACGGGGCTTGGGAATTCGCCGCACTGCGCGAGCTGATACAGGTGCGATCGGCTCAGGCCAGTTCGGGCGCGGACCTCGGAGATTCGCAATAAATTTGTAGAGTGTTCCATTGCACATGCTCACTTGCGATTCGCCGTAGTCGGATGGCTTCGGCGACTGCAATACGCAGTGGCATGACTCTGCGCTCCTGTGGATTGAAGCGAAACGTCAATAACTCGGCTTACTTACTGGTCTTGATTTCTTTCTCTCGGCTGCAGCGCAGTTATCGCCAGCCATTCATTACCTCGGAGTTTCTTCCAAATTCTCAGCACAGTTTCAGGCGTGGCACCGTCAAACATATCTACGACTTCATTCACGGCTTTCGCCTGAGACGTGCCTTGCTGGCAGAGATGTGCAACGGCCATGGCGATTTCATAGTCGCGCAGACTGACCGACTTTGGCGGACGATTCTTCGGTGCAACAAGTCCGAACGCATGCGCTGCGTTTCCTGGGTGCTCTTTCAATTTCGCCAATGCCGTAGCCAGGTACTGTGCAACCGGGTACGGCAGTGGCTTTCCATCCCGCAAGAGTTGAATCGCCGTTCCAATAACAAGATTGGCAAGGAAAGGATCACTGGCCGCGGCATCACATGTTTGTGTGAGTTGCCCTAACAAGTCGAAAGCAGAAGCTTTCACGCTTTTGTGCCGCGCTTCATTGGTAAAACGATCGCTCCCGTTCTTAGGCTATCAAGGTAGTCTGACCATGCTTGCATCATTTGTTTCCTAACGTCTAAGTATTGCGCTGCGCTCGTATATGCGTCGCGTACCTTATTGCTTTCGGCATGTGCTAGTTGACGTTCGATTGCATCTGCACGCCAGCCCATCTCATTCAGCCTCGTCGCTGCCATGCTGCGGAACCCGTGACCTGTCATTTCTTCGCTGGCATATCCCAAACGGCGCAGACCACCGTTGACAGTGTTTTCGCTCATGGGGCGTCCTGAACTTCGGATCGATGGAAACACGTAGCGACCATGGCCTGTTAGTGCGTGCAGCTCATGCAGAATTGCAGCCGCTTGCTTTGACAACGGCACTAAATGCGCTGCCTTCATTTTCATGCGTTCTGCGGGAATGCGCCATATGGCAGCGCCCAGATCGAATTCAGACCACTCCGCTTTGCGCAATTCACCGGGTCGAACAAACACCAGTGGTGCAAGTCTTAACGCGCACGCGGTTACCGGTTGTCCACTGAATCCGTCAATGGCGCGCAGTAGTTCGCCCACTTTCTTTGGTTCGGTAATCGCTGGGTGATGTTTCACCTGAGGAGATTTCAGCGCACCGCGTAGGCTAGCAGTCGGGTCGCTTTCAGCCTTTCCTTCAAGGATCGCAAAGCGAAACACTTGGCCCGCCTTGTTCTTTGCGCGCGAAGCCGTTTCAAGCTTCCCTGAGGTTTCGATCTTGCGCAATGCCGTCAGTAGTTCGCGCGGCGTTATTTCGTTTATGGGTCGTGATCCGATTTCGGGAAACAGAAAGCTTTCAAGCAACCAGCGATTCTTGCTCGCCGTCACTTCGGCCACGTGCTGCCGTTCTAGCCACTCCTCTGCGACGGCTCTGAAACTGTTCGAAGAAGACCTGCGCTGCGCCGCTACATCTATCTTGCGTTTCGCTGAGGGGTCAACTCCCTCTGCGATCAACTTGCGAGCTTCATCGCGGTTAAGTCGCGCCTGCTTCAGTGACACGTCAGGATATACACCCAAGCTGAGCAGCTTCTCTTTGCCAGCGAAGCGGTACTTCAAACGCCACCAGCGCGCACCGGTCGGTTGCAAAATCAGATACAGACCGCGCTCGTCAAATAGCTTCTGTGGACGCTTGGCGGGCTTCGTATTGCGAATATTGGTATCTGAAAGTGACATGGGGGTAACCTCACCGGCACCGACTGTGCTACCCCAATTCTTACCCCCAAATATTGGGGTATGTCAATGGACGTCTCCGGTCAACAGTGGACGTGCAGGCGTAAAAAAACCCGCTGGTATGCGGGTTTAAGGGCGTTAGTGGACGTCCCGGAATGTCGTCTTGGTGCCGGTGGAGGGAATCGAACCCACACTCTGTTGCCAGAACTGGATTTTGAGTCCAGCGCGTCTACCAATTCCGCCACACCGGCTTTGATGTGCTACGCGGCGGCGAGTGCGCGCGCGTGGAGGCAGGCGCGCATTGTAGTGCACCGGCGGCGTTTGGCAAACGAGGTTATTTGGGCGCGTGCCGCAGTCCGATCGCGCACGCGCTGCACGCCAGAACGGCGAGCGCAGTGGCGAATACCTGATGGGCCAGCTCCGCGCTCGTCGCACGCGCGAGCAGTCCGACGCCGATCACCGGCAATGCGTTGGCGGTGTAGCACACGAGCAGGTACGCAGCGACGAGTTCCGCGCGCCGGTCGTCGGGCGCGATCTGGTTGACGATCTGCAGGCTGCCGCGATAGCTCAGGCCCATCGATGCGCCGGTGGTCAGCGTCGCCAGGCCCAGCCATACGAACGAGCGCGCGATTTCGGCGAAAACGAGCAGTCCAAGTCCGATCAGCAACAACGCCAGCGCAACGATGATGACGCGGCGGCCGCGCAGGCTTTGCGTCAGCGTCGCCGCGAGCGCGGCGGTTCCGAAAAACGCGGCGACCGTGGCGCCGGCGAAAACGGGGCGCGTCGCGTGCAGACCTTCACTCAAGATGCCGGGTGCGATCGCGGCATAGAAACCGCCGAGCGCGAACGCGGTGAAGGCCATCGCGGCGGGTGCGATGAAGGCCATGCGGATTCCCTTGGGCACGCCGATGCGCGGGCGCAACGACAGTTCTCGCAGCGAACGCACGCGATGCGCGACGGTTTCCGGTGCCCTGATCATGACCACCAGAAGCACGAGCGCGACTGCGAAATTCACGATGTAACTCAACCGCAGCGGCCACGGCAGCCAGGTCGCGAGCACGCCCGCGAGCAGTCCGCCGACCATCAGTCCGGTCAGATTCGCGCCGCTCGCTACCGTGCCGCCGCGTGCGCGGTCGTGATGCGGTTCGAGCTCCGCGATCCACGCGGTGAGCGCGCTTGCACCAAGGCCCGCGGCGAGTCCGCTGACTACGCGCGCGGCGAAAAGCATGTGCACATTCGTCGCGAACAGAAACAGCAGCGTCGCGACCGCAAGCAGCGCAAGTCCGATCAATGTCGTCGGTTTTCGACCGATCTGATCCGACAGTCGTCCGAAGAACAGCAAGACGGCGAGATTGCCGATCACGTAAATGCCATAGATCTCGGTGACGACGATTTCGGCGAAACCGAAGTCGCTGCGATAGATGCCGTATAACGCCGTCGGAATCGTGCTGACCAGATACAGCGCGGCGAGCGATGCGGACGCTGCCCACATCCAGTGTCGTTGCGAAACGTTTTTTGCCGAAGCAGTCATCGCGAATCCTTTCGCTGAATGGCGGCGGGCGTTCCTCGCTCAGTGTGTCGCGTCGAGGGAGAGCTGGCGCTCGTCGCGCGTGTACCAGTCGCCGTCCTCGCGGCGGAACACGGCGCATTGCGTCATCGGTCCGCGATAGACGTGCAGCGTGACGGCGACGCCGTCGTCGCTCGGATTGCGGATGGTGTGGAATTCGTGTGGCGGAATGAGGCTGCCCGCGGAGCCCGGTCCGACATTCATCGTGCCGCGCGATTCGAAACGATAGCGGCCGTCGCGCTGTTCGGTGAGTTCGTATGGCGTGATTTCCAGCGAGCCGTGCCAGACGCCTTCCACGCACCACATGCCGGCATGATCGTGGATCAACGTGCCCTGACCGGGGCCCCACGTCATCGCGATGACGCAATAGCCGTGTTCGTCGCTGCGGTACAGCTCGCGGCGCGCGTAATGATCGCCCGCGCCGTGATAGCAGCAGTCGGGCAGTTTTACGTCAGGATCGCGGATCAATTTGCACAGTGCGTTGCGCAATGCGTCCGTGATCTCCGACGGACAATCGCGGCAGACCGAGCGATCGATCGCGTCGACAAGACGGGTGCAACCGGGAAATTCGACAGCGAGCATGGCCAGTGACAGTCGGGTTACGCGACCATCTTATAACGTCGCGAGGAAGCGCGCGATGGCCGCGCCGAAACGCGGGATGTCGACCAGGAAACTGTCGTGGCCCTGCGGGCTGTCCAGCGGCACGAAATCGACCTTGACACCCGCCGTGGCGAGCCCGTCGGCGATTTCCTGCTGCTGCGACAGCGGGAACAGGATGTCGGTGCTCACGCCGATCACGAGCGCGCGCTCGGCGTCGATTTTCTTGAGGGCACTCGCGACGGTCTTGTCGTCGGCGTGTTCGGCGATGTCGAACCAGTCGCTGGCGCGCGACAGATAGAGGTACGAATTCGGATCGAAATTGCGCACGAACTTGCGCGCATGCGCGCCGAGATACGACTCTACCGCGAACTCGGCGGCGAACGGATCCTCCTCGCGCCGATCGTGATCGAGGCGGATGCGCGCGAAGCGTCCGACCCATTCCATCGACGAACGATACGTGATCACGCCGAGCTTGCGCGCAATCGACATGCCCGCCTCGGGATAGTGCGTGTCGTCGTATTCGCCTTCTTTCCAGTTTGGATCGAGGCGGATCGCTTCGCGCTGCAGCGAACGGATAGCGATCGCGAACGGCTGTGCCTGCGGCGCGGTGGAAATGCTGATGTGGGTTCGTGCGCTATGGCGGTGCTGCACGAGAAACCCGAGCGCGCTCATACCGCCCATTGAGTTGCCGATTAGGCAGGCAAGCCGACCGATGCCGAGATGATGCACGAGTTCGTACGCCGAATTGGCGACGTCCTCGAGCGTCAGGTCGGGAAAAGTCAATTTGTATACTTCGCCGGTCTGCGGATTGACCGATGCGGGTCCGGTCGAACCTTTGCAGCTTCCGAGCGAGTTCACGCAAATCACGAACCAGCGATCCGTGTCGATGTGTTTGCCCGGGCCGACCATGTCTTCCCACCAGCCGGGCGAGGGATCGTCGGCGTTCGACGCGGCGTGCGCGTCGGGTGAGAGTCCGGTGAGGATCAGGACCGCGTTGTCGCGCGCTGCAGAAAGCGTTCCCCACGTTTCGTAGGCGAGCTTCGCGCCGATCAGCGCGGCGCCGCGCCGCATCGGGAATGGCGAGGGCAGGTCGAAGAAGCGCGTGGCGCGGGTCATGCGGGACGTCGGAAGCTGCGGCAGGACGCGCATTATACGTGCGCGATCGATTACGGCGGGGCCTGCATGCCTCCGCCGTACGATTTCGCCTTGTTGTGATCGAACGTCACGTTGGACAGCGTCAGCGTACTGCTGAACGCATTGATGCCGCCGCCCGTATAGCCTTCGGTCGGAATGTGCGAATAGCCGTGCGTGAGCTTGAGGTTGCTGGCGCTGACCGTGGAACCTGTTTTTCTAAGGTACGACTTGCGAAATCGTCAGATCGATCGGCGTGGATGTCGTGACCGGCATCGGCTGCGATACCACCTGCAGATCGCCGCTTTGCGCGATCGCATTCCCCGATTTCGAAATGCGCGCACCGACGATCACTTGTGGAAATTGCGACAATTTCAGCGTCGGCATCATGCCCATGCCGTCGGTGAGCGTAATGGTGGCCGGTAATTTGTCGGCCTGCAGACGCTGGATCGCGAGCGGCATTGGCGGACCGCTGGCGGCCTTGGCGTAGACGAACAGCGTGTCGCCCGGCGCAGCCTTCGATTTCAGTTTCGGATCGAGCGCGACATTGACGGTCAGGTGTGGCCCGTTCGTATCCGTAGCCGCGACTGGCTGTGCTTCGTCGGCCGCCGCTGCGGCGGTCTGTTCTTCTTCCGGCGGCGGCGCCTTGCCGTCGCGCGCGGCTTCGGCCTTGGCGATTTCGGCCTTGACCGATTTGATGGTCGGCGCATCGTTCGGCAGCACGGCGATGAGCTTGTTCCAGTACGCGATCGCGCTGTCGTATTTTTTCTGCTGATACTCGCTGATGCCGAGCAGCCACAAGCCGCGCTGATGATCGGGCGTGGTCTTGAGCACGTTCTCGATGAGCGTGCGCGGCTCGCCTTCGATGCGGCGCTCCGGCGATGCCAACGCCAGCACTTCGGCGTACGCGACAGTGACGTCGGGATCGTTCGGCGCGAGATCGTAAGCCTTCTTCATCGCATCGCGCGCTTCGGTGAATCGTTCCATCGACTCGTACGCGCGGCCGAGCAGCGCCCAGCCTTCGACGTCGTCCGGACTCTGTTTCAGTTTCGCCTCGAGACCCGCGATCGCCTGTTCGATGTTTTGTCCGTGATTCGGCGGCATCTGCGCATCGGTGGCCGGCGCGGTGTTGTCGACGGCGCCGGGCTGTCCGACACTGCGATAGATCAGGATCGCTGCCGCCGGCAACAGCAGTGCGACGCCGAGCGCGACGTAGAAAGCGGCCTTCGAGCGCGACGGCGCGGGCGCGTCGATCGCACCCAGCAGCCGATCGGCCAGTTCGGCGCGCTTGGTCGCGTATTCGGTGTCGCTGAGGATGCCGTTGTCGCGCGCGGCGTTGAGCGCATCGAGCAGGCGTCGCGCTTCGTTTGCCGCGCCGGCGGAGTTGCCGCGCGCACGCAGCAGCGGCACGAGCACGAACACCAGCGCGACCGCGAGCATCGCCGCGGCGCAGATCAGGAACAGCGTCATCACCAGTCTTCCTCGGGATCGGTCGCCACCACCGGCTGGCGCGACCGCTTGCGCAGGATATTGAACACGACGCCCGCGCCGGCCACCAGCAGCACGCCGGGCAGGAACCACAGCAGCCACGTTCCCGGCTTCATCGGCGGATCGTACAGGACGAAATCGTTGTAGCGCGCGACGAGATACTGCTTGATCTCCGCGTCGCTTTTTCCACTTTGCATCAACTCGAACACTTGCTTGCGCAGTTCGCCGGCGAGTTGCGCTTCGGAATCGGCGAGATTCTGATTCTGGCAGACGAGACAGCGCAGCTCGCGCGTAAGGTTCTGGAAACGCACTTCCTCGGCGTGATCCTTGAACGGCAGCGGATCGATGGCGTGCGCCAACGGCATCACCATCAACAAAATGACGAACGCGAGGCGCTTCATTGCGGCTTATTCGCCTGGCCGAGCGCCTTGAGCTGCGGCATCAATTCCGACGCGATCAGTTCCGGCGTGAACATGCCGATGCGCTTGTAGCGCACGACACCTTGCGCGTCGACGAGAAACGATTCGGGCGCCATGTACACGCCGAAATCGATGCCCGCGCGGCCTTCCGGATCGGTCAGCACGGCGTCGTACGGATTGCCGAATTGCTCGAGCCAGCGTTTTCCGTCGGCGGGGTTGTCGCGCCAATCCAGTCCGATGAGCTTGATGCCGAGCGGTTTCACCGCGCGCGTCAGGATCGGATGCTCGTCCTGGCAAGTCGGGCACCAGCTTCCGAACACGTTGAGGATGTACGGCTGGCCGAGCAGGTCGGCGCGGCCGAGCGTCTTGTCCGGCGTGTATAAAAGTGGAAGTGTGAACTCGGGCGCCTTCTTGTCGATGAGCGGCGAGGGCACTTCAAACATCTCGTGGTGCTTGTTCCAGTCGATGCCGAACGCAAGCAGCGCCACCAGGGCGATGAAAACGATGAGCGGGATCAGGCGCGTCATCATGTCGCGTGCACTTCCGTGACGGGCGCGGGCGTTTTCTCGTCTGCGCGCGCGGGCAGCACACGGAAGCGGCGATCGCACGCGGCGACGAAACCGCCGAACATCATGCAAAGTCCGCCGAGCCAGATCCAGCGCACGAACGGTTTGACGTAAATGCGCACCGACCACGCGCCGTTGTCGAGCGGTTCGCCGAGGGCGACGTACAGATCGCTGAACAACCCCGGCCTGATCGCCGAGACTGTTTGCGGCTGACCGCCGCCCGAATACGCGCGCTTTTGCGGATGCATCGTCGTGACGACGGAGTCGCCATCGAGTACATCGATCGTGCCCTCGTCGGCGATGTAGTTCGGACCTTGCGTTCGCTGCACGCCCTGGAATCGGAAGCCGAGTCCGCCGATCTCGACGACTTCTTTCGGCGCCGCGCGCAGATCGCGCTCGACGCTGGTCGCTTCCGTGATCAGCACGCCGGCAAGGAATACGGCGACGCCGAAATGCGCGAGGATCATCCCGAACATTTCCGGGGTGTAGCGGCGGCCGCGCGGCGCGTCGCGGAAGCGCTTTATCGCGTAAAGGATGATGCCGATTCCCACCCACAGCGATGCCGCCACGCCGACCACGCCGCGCAGCGGAAGATCGCGCGTGATGAGTTTCGCCGCGATCGCGGCGATCACCGCGACGATCAGCGCGGGACGCAACGCGCGGAACGTCGCGCGCCAATCCGCGGCGGCCCAGCGGAAAAACGGACCGAGCGGAATCAGGCAGATCGCCGGCAACATCAGCAGCACGAACATGAAGCCGAAGTAGGGCGGCCCGACCGAAATGCGGCCGACGCCGAGCGCATCGCCGATCAGAGGATACAGCGTGCCGAGAAGCACCATCGCCGCCGCGCAGGCGAAGAGGAGATTGTTGATCAGCAACAGCGTCTCGCGCGACAGGAACTTGAACGCCTTGCCGCCTGCCACTTTCGGCGCACGCACCGCGTAGATCAGCAGCGATCCGCCGACCACGATGCCGAGGAATATCAGGATGAACGTGCCGCGTCTCGGATCGCTCGCGAACGCGTGCACGCTGGTGAGCACGCCCGAGCGCACGAGAAACGTGCCGAGTAAAGAAAGGGAAAATGCGAAAATGGATAAAAGTAGCGTCCAGGCGCGGAAGCTGCCGCGTTTCTCTGTCACCGCCTGCGAATGGATCAGCGCGGTGCCGACCAGCCAGGGCATGAACGACGCGTTCTCGACCGGATCCCAGAACCACCAGCCGCCCCAGCCGAGCACGTAATACGCCCACCAGCTTCCCAGCGAAATGCCGAGCGTAAGGAACGCCCACGCGACGTTCGTCCACGGACGCGCCCAGCGCACCCAGGCGATGTCGAGTTCGCCACCGAGCAACGCGGCGATCGCAAATGCGAACGCAACGGAGAATCCGACGTAGCCCGTGTAGAGCATCGGCGGATGCATGATGAGCCCCGGATCCTGCAGGATCGGATTGAGATCGTTGCCGTCGGCGAGCGCGGGCAGATGCCGCAGGAACGGATTCGAAGTGAGGATCGTGAACAGCAGGAATCCGAAACTGATGAAGCCGAGCACACCGAGCACTCGCGCCATCAGCGCATCGGGCAAGCGACGGCTGAACGCCGCGACGGCGACCGTCCATACGTTGAGGATCAGAATCCACAACAACAGCGAACCTTCATGCGCGCCCCACACCGCCGGAAAACGGTAGTACCACGGCAGCGACAGATTGGAATTCTGCGCGACATAGACGACCGAGAAATCCTGCGTGACGAAAGCGTACGTCAACAGCACGAACGCGAGTACGACGAACACCGCCTGACCCGCGACGACCGGCCGTGCCAATCCGATCAGCGTCGCGTTGCCGCGCCACGCGCCGTAGATCGGTAGCGTGAACTGCACGAAGGCGAGCAGCAGCGCGAGGATGAGGGCGAATTGGCCGAGTTCGGGGGACATGTTCAGTTCTTTGGCGAAAGGTTGGCCGCTTTTGCCTTGGCGATCGCATCCGCGACTTCCTTCGGCATGTACGTTTCATCGTGCTTGGCGAGCACTTCGGTCGCGATGAAGCGGTTGCCCTGAAGTTTGCCGGTGGCGACGATGCTTTGTCCCTCGCGGAACAGATCGGGAAGAATACCGGTGTATTCGACCGGCATGTTGTGGAAGCGGTCGGTGACCACGAAATCCACGGTCAGCGAATTCGGCGAACGCTGCAACGAGTGTTCGAGTACCACGCCGCCGAGTCGGAAACTGGAATCGGCCGGCGACCTGCCCGCGTCGATCTCGCTCGGCGAAAACAGATACGTCATGTTCTGCTGCAGCGCGAACACGGTCAGCGCCGTGGCGATGCCGACCGCGGCGACGATCAATCCGATCGCGATGAGGCGGCGTTTGCGGGTGGGTGTCATGCGGATTTTTTTGCCGCTTCGCGACGTATCCGACCTTGCAGGTCCCTCAGCGCCCTGCGCCGCTGCAGCATCGGCGCGATCGTATCGATCGCCAGCACGACGAAGAACACGGCGTAGGCCGTCCACACGAATCCGGCGTAGCCGCCCATGCCGGCGAAGTCAGCCATGCGTCACCTGCGCGGGCGCGAGATTGCGCACCCATTCCTTGCCCGATTCCAGACCGATCAGCATCGCCCGTGCACGCGCGAGCACGCTTGCGAAAAAGTATACATGCGTGGCGATGGCGAGCACGAGCAGCGGCCACAGCATGCGCGCGTCGATCTTCGATTCGCCGAGCAGGCTGACGGTTTTCGCCTGGTGCAGCGTGTTCCACCACTCCACCGAGTAGTGCACGATCGGCAGGTTGACCACGCCGACCAGCGCGAGGAACGCCGCCGCGCGCGCCGCTTGGCGCGTGTCCTCGATCGCGTGATACAGGCCGATAACGCCGAAATACAGAAACAGCAGCACGAGTTCGGAGGTGAGCCGCGCATCCCACGTCCACCACGTGCCCCACATCGGCTTGCCCCACAGCGATCCGGTGACCAGCGTAATAAGCGTGAACGCGGCGCCGACGGGTGCGGCGGCCATCGCCAGCGTTTCGCTCAACTTGATGCGCCAGACCAGCGCGACAAAAGCATTCGCGGCCATGAAGCCATACGCGAACAGGCTCATCCACGCGCACGGCACGTGCACGTACATGATGCGGAACGATTCACCCTGCTGGTAATCGGCGGGCGCGATGAACAGTCCGCCGTAGAAGCCCCATGCGCCCAGCGCGAATGCGATCGCGTACAGCCACGGCACCCACCGGCCGGCGACGCGGTAGAAATACGGCGGCGATCCGAATTTGTGGAACCAGAGGACGAGCCGATTCATGTCAGTTGAGCGAAATCTTGAGAGCAGCGGCCGCGGCGAGCGGCGCGACCACGAGCGCAACGACGAGCCACGCGCCCAGCCACAGCAGCGGTGCGGTGAAGGGCAGTCCCATCTGCGCTGCGTCGCACGCGCCGGCGCCGAAGATCAGAACAGGCACGATCAGCGGCAGCACCAGCAGCGACAGAAGCATACCAGAGCGCCGCATGCCCACGGTTAACGCAACACAGACCGAGCCGATCAGGCTGAGCAGCGGTGTGCTCAGTGCAAGGGCGGCGAGCAGCACGCCGAGCGATCCGGATGGCATGTGCAGCAGTTGCGCGAGCAGCGGCGCGGCGGCGAGCAGCGGCAGCGCGGTGGTGATCCAGTGCACCAGGATTTTGCTGCCGAGCAACAGCGACAATGGATGCGGCGACATCACCAGTTGTTCCAGCGAACCGTCTTCCAGATCGCTGCGGAACAGCGCGTCCAGCGACAACAGCATTGCCAGCAGTACCGCGACCAGGATGGTGCCCGAGGAGATGCGCGCGAGCACCGTCGTCTCAGGTCCCAGCGCGAGCGGGAACAGCGCGACGACGATGATGGCGAACAACAGCGGATTGAGCGCGTCGCCGCGGCGGCGCCAGATCAGCTTGAAGTCGCGCCGCAGCAGCGCGAAACAGGCGGCGCTCGTCGTGCCGGGTTTCATGCCGGATGCAGCGCGAGGCGTCGCGGCGTGCCGGAGGTGTAGGCGTACGCGCCGTGCGAGGTGATGAGCGCGGCGCCGCCGCGGCGCGCATGGTTGTCGAGCAGGCGATTCACGAGTTCGATGCCGCCGCGATCGAGATTGGCGTACGGCTCATCGAGCAGCCACAGCGCGGCGGGCACCAGCAGCAGCCGCGCCAGCGCGACACGTTTGCGCTGCCCGGCCGACAGCGTGCGCACCGGCTGGTCTTCGTAACCTTCGAGTCCGACGCTGGCCAGCGCGAGCGTCGGCGTGATGCCGGAACGGATGCCGCCGAGGCCGACCGCGAAGTGCAGGTTTTCCAATGTGGAAAGTTCCACTTTTAAACCCAGCAGATGTCCGAGCATGGCGACCTGGTGCGAAAGCCGCGCCAGCGTCAGCGGCTCGCCGTGCAGTGTGATCGTTCCGGAGGTCGGCGCGAGCAATCCCGACAGCACCTTGAGCAGCGTCGTCTTGCCCGAGCCGTTGTCGCCTTCCACCAGCACGATCTCGCCGCGGCGCAATTCGAAATCGATCGGCCCGAACACGGCTTCGGAATTGCGCGCGTAGGCGAGGGCCGCGGCCTCGAGGAGCGGCGCGGAGTCGGAAAGGAAGGGGTCCATGCCGCCGCGATGCTACCTGTCCGCGCCGCGTAGGCCAAGCGGCGGCGCTGCGCTAGACTGGGCGAGAGAAATCGGATTCAAGCGCATGAAACTGCACCCTTTACTGCTCGCTGCCGTTGCTATATCGGCCAACGCCGCGCAACACACGTATCTGATCGGACTGAGCGATCCACCGCTCGTCGAGCACGCGCGCGCCGTTGCGCAGGCGACGCCATCGCTTTCGTCCAAGGCCGCGGTGCGGCGCGCGATGCAATCGGCCGACGGTGCGAACTACGAGCAATTGCTCGTTCGGCGCCGCGAGACGGTGCTCGGCATGGCCGCGCGGGAAATCGGCCACGCGGTCGCGACGCGACATACCTTCCAGACCGCGAGCAACGGTTTCGCGGCGGTTCTCGACGACAGCGAAGCGGCACGCGTCGCGACGCTGCCAGGCGTTGCAGCCGTTCGGCGTTCGCGCGTCGAACACGTACTCACCGATGCCGGCCCGCAATGGATCGGCGCATCGAACCTGTGGAACGGCAGCGTCCCGGGTGTCACGGCGACCAAAGGCGAGGGCGTGGTCATCGGCATCATCGATACCGGCATCAACCCGACGCATCCGTCGTTCGCCGCGACGGGCGGCGATGGCTACACCAGCGTCAATCCGCGCGGCCACTATTACGGCTTGTGCGCTACGGGCGAGGCCACGTGCACGCCGAAACTCATCGGCATCTACGACATGACCGACGAGGGCAGCAACGGCGTCGATACCGTCGGTCACGGCAGCCATGTGTCGGGCATCGCCGCAGGCAATGCGATCGTCGACTCATTGCAAGGCAAGACGACCTCGGTATCGCGCAACGTATCCGGCGTGGCGCCGCATGCGAACATCATCATGTACAAGGCGTGCACGCTCAAGGACGGTTCGGGCACGTGCGACGAATCCGATCTGATCGCCGCGATCGATCAGGCCACGCGCGACGGTGTCGACGTCATCAACTATTCCATCGGCGGCGACGCGCGCGATCCTTACGAACTGCTCGACGATGCGCAAAGCGACGCGTACGCATTTTTCCAGGCGCGCAGCGCGGGCATCGTGATCGCGGCCGCGGCGGGCAACGACGGACCGGGACCCGGCTCGCTGTCGGAGCCCGCGAACGCGCCGTGGATCATCGCCGCGGCGAACGCGAGCCACAACCGCGTGTTCGTCAATGCGCTGACCAATCTGGCGAGCGCTACCGCGGCGCCGGCCAATCTCGTCGGAGCAGGTTTCACCGCCGGTTACGGTCCGGCATCGATCGTCTATGCCGGAGACTACGGCAATGCGCTGTGCGGCACCGGCGACAGTGAAGGCGTCACGCCGACCGGCAAGAGCAATCCGTTTCCCGCGGGTACGTTCCAGGGACAGATCGTGGTCTGCGATCGCGGCATCTATGCGCGCGTCGAGAAAGGCTACAACGTCAAGGCGGCGAGCGCTGGCGGTTACATCCTGGCGAACGCGGCCGGCGACGGGGAATCGGTGATCAGCGACGATCACTATCTGCCGGCGGTGCATCTCGGTTACGACGAAGGCGCGGTGCTGAAATCCTGGCTGCAGACGCCCGGCACGCACAGCGGCGCCATCAGCGGCGTGACGATTTCGCTCGACGCGGCCAATGGCGACATTCTCGAGTCGGACAGTTCGCGCGGCCCGGTCGGTTTCCGCGGCGGCGTGTTGAAACCCGATGTCACCGCGCCGGGCTCCAACATCCTCTCATCGGACGGATCGAGCGCGGGATTGGCGTTGCTGTCGGGCACGTCGATGGCCACGCCGCACGTCGCAGGATCCGCCGCGCTGCTCGTCGCCGCGCATCCGGACTGGGATCCATCGTGCATCGAATCGGCGTTGCTCGGCACCGCGCTGCCGTCGATCCATTTGTCGGACAAGGTCACGCCGGCGACGCCGCTCGATGCGGGCGCGGGGAGGGTGCAACCCGCATCGGCCGCGACGGCGGGACTGTACCTGCCGATGAGCGCCGCCGACATCCGCGCCGCCAGCGCCGATCCGAGCACGCTCAACCGCGTCGGCATCGAAAGCGAAAACTGTTCGGGACATTGCACGTTCACGCGCACGGTCGCCGACATGTCCAGCGGCGGCACCTGGCAAGCGACTGCGAACGTGAGCGGTGCGCATGGCGCGATATCGGTCACGCCCGCGCAGTTCACGCTCGCGGCGGGAGCGTCGCAGGTGTTGACGATCACCGTCGACGTCAGCGATCCCGCGCTCATCGGCGCGTGGCTGCACGGCCGTATACTTCTCCACAAATCCAGCGGAGCCTCGGCGAGCGACACCGCATTGCCGCTGTCCGTGTTGGCGAGCGCGGGTACCGCGCCACCGTTCGTGGACATCACCGCCACGGCGCCCGGCGGCAGCGACATCGTCTCACTGGACGGTCTGGTCGCCTTGCCGCAACCGAGTTTTAGCGTCGCCCCGCTGCAGCCGGCCACGTACAACGCGTTCGATCTGGCACCCGATCCGACGCCGGACGACATCTACACCACGCTGCCCGGCACGGGAAAAGCGTTCGTGATGGTGCCGATCACCAATATCGTCGGCACCGATTTCGCGACGCATGCGGTTGCGTTCATTGTCGAAGTCGAGGATACCCAGGCGCCATCGCTCGTCTTATACGCCGGCATCGACTACAACGGTGACGGACTGCCGTCGGCTGCGGAGCAGACGTGCCAGAGTTCCGCTGCGTCGTCCACAACGATCCGCTGCGTGGTCGATCTGCGCGGCGTGCAGGCGGCCAACGTGTGGTTCCTGATCGATCGCCCGGACAGCAGCGGCGGTTCGATCGCTCACGTCGATACTGCCAGCGCCGAGCTTACGACAGGCTACGTGCTCGGCTTCGATCCGACACCGGCGCAGACGTTGTTCGCCGTCGGTCCGGGTCATACCGGCGACAATCAGCCGTTCCCGGCGCGCCTGTACTGGACCGATCCGCAGCAAGGCGCATCGCCGATCGTTCCTGACACGCGCTACTTCGGCGCGGTGTCGATCGGCGCGTCGTCGAGCGGCGGCGACGCGGGACTTCTGCCGATCGGTCTCACGCGTGTCGCCGGCAACGACGATGCGCTCGACGCCTTCGCATCGGGAGACGTGCGTTCGCGCGTGATCGAAAACGGCGAATCGCTACGCCATGAATTCGTCGACGTCGCCGGCACGGGCACGCTGACCGTCAACACGTTGCTGCTCGGAGGCAGCGGCAGCGTGGCGTTCTATGTCGTGCGCACGGACTTTCCCGCATCCAGCGCCGACGCGGCCGTGGACGCGGCGCCCGCCGCCGACGCGTCGTCAGTGCAATGGTCGATCAGCGCTTCGTCGCCCGGACTGGGTGCATCGATTCCGGTCACACCGGGGCGCTGGTACATCGTCGCCACGGCCAGCGGCGATCGCGCGCAGATCAGTCTGCAGCCCTCGCTTCAGTTCACGGCGAACACGCCGCCGACGCAGCCGGGCAGTTACTACAATCCGCACCGCTCCGGTCACGGGATTTTTATGAGCCAGGCCGGCGGGCAGCAGGCGCTGTATTGGTATACGTATCTCGAAGACGGCACCGCGGAGTGGTATTCGGCACAAGGCGACGCGCCTGCGGCATCGTCTCCTGCGTGGACCGGACAACTTCGCCGCGTGACGTGGGACGGCTCCGCGCTCGACGGCTATCCCGTCGTCGGCGACGCGACGCTCACGCCGATCGACGCGGACAATCTCATCTTCTCATGGCACCTGTTCGGCGTCGGCGGCAGCGAACATTTCACCACGCTCAGCCGCAACGCGTGCGTACCGGTCGGCGGGGAATCGGTCGGCTTGAGCGGACAGTGGTACGCGCCGACGCAATCCGGTTACGGCATGGATGTCGTCGCCGAACCGCAGTTGCAGTTCAACGCGTTTTATCTGTACGACGCGCTCGGCCAGCCGCGCTGGCTGGTCGGCAGCGACTCGCCCTTCGCATCGACGATGAGCATCACGCTGAATCAGGTCAGCGGATTCTGTCCGACATGCACGTTCACGCCGACCACGATCCAGCCCGTCGGCACGCTCCAGGTGAGTTACGCGAACGCATCGAGCGGCACGTTCTCGACCAACATCACGCTCGTGCCGCCGCTGAGCGGAACTTTCAACATTGACAAGCCGATGTCGCGCCTCACCGGCGCAGCGACCTGCACGCCGTAACATCAAGACGCGATAACCGCGCCTCGCCCCTGCGAAAGCCGAGTTTTCGGTGCGGGGTGCGGTGCGATGGGGTGTACAGCGACGCGTCGTCGCTACGCGACGAGATCGATTGTCAGTTTGCGGCGTGTCTCTGCGACAGCGCGAAGGTTTGAGAAAGCGGTGATCGCGCGCAGGAAGCGCGCGGTCCGCAGCGAGCATCAGGGACGTGCTCTCTGCGGACAACTCCCTCAGTGAACGACAAAGGTGCTTTCTTTGGTGACTTTCTTTGCACCGGCAAAGAAAGTTACCCGCTGGCCGCAGGACAGCGGAAGCTCTTGCCGGACTCAAAAAGAAAAAGCTGCATTCCAGCTTTTCCTGGAATGACCCCGGGAAAGGCCGTCAGGTGAGCGGCGACAGCCTCGCGCGCACGAGCGCATCCGCGCGCGCGAGGTCCACATCGCGCAGATCGGTGATCTCCTGCGTCAACTCGCGCAGGATCGCGGCCTGTATATCGCCGCGTTGCAGCGCCACCGCATACGGGATGCGCGAGAACGTGACCATCCAGTAGCGCGGCACGAAGCGGTTCGGGTACTTGTCGGCGAGCTGACGCTCCAGCGCACGCATCAGCAGGAATCGCGCATCGGCCACGCTGTCGCGCATCTCGACGTAATTCTCCAGCGCCATCTCGGCGATGGCGTCGGCATTGGGTTTGCGGCGTTTCTCGAATTCGGCGAACGCGGCGGCTGTGTCGCCGTCGTGCTGCAGCAGGTCGGCGAGTTCGACAGCGTCTTCGAATCCGCAATTCATGCCCTGGCCATGGAACGGCACGATCGCGTGCGCGGCGTCGCCGATCAGCAGCGCACGGCCGTCGCGATGCCAGCGATCAAGATAAAGCGTGCCGAGCATGCCGGTGGGATTGACGACGAAGTGTTCGCGCAGTTCCGGAATGAGCGGCAAGGCGTCGGCGAAGTCGCGCGCGAACAGTGCCTGTACATCGTCTTCGGTGAGTAGGGTGGCGAAACTCGGATTGCCTTCGTTGGGCAGGAACAGCGTGACGGTGAAACTGCCTTCGGAATTCGGCAGCGCGATGCACATGTAGTTGCCGCGCGGCCAGATGTGCAGCGCGTTGGGCTCCATCGCGAACGTGCCGTGCACCGGCGGGATTTCCAGTTCCTTGTAACCATGCTGCAGCGGTTCGAACCGTTCGCCGAGCGCTTCGCGCGCGTTCATCGCTGCGCGCAATGCGGAGCCCGCGCCGTCGGAACCGATCACCGTGTGAGCCGCGTGACTCGCGCCATCGGTGAAGTGCAGCGTCGTCGTCTGCCAGTCGACACGCTCGAGTTGACGCGAGAAGTGGACGCGCGCGCCGGCCGCTTCGGCAGCATCGAGCAGCGCCGTGTTCAGCGAGCCGCGGCTGACCGACCAGATCACTTCGCTGTCGTCGCGGCCGTAGCGCAGCAGTTCGGTATGGCCGTCCAGATGATGCACCATGCGTCCGCGCATCATCACGGCGATCGCGCCGATCCGTTGCTGCAATCCCGCCTGACGCAATCCATGCCAGCCGCGTTCGGCGAGGGCGAGGTTGATCGAACGCCCGCCGGCGAATCCCGCAACACGCGGATCGGCGCGACGCTCGAATACCTCGACTGCAAAACCGCGCTGCGCGAGCAACGTGGCGAGCAGCCCGCCTACGAGGCCGGCGCCGACGATGGTGACCGTTTGCTGATTCATCGATAGAGTATGCCGCAAGGCACACATCGGCATCGACACGCATGCGCGTGACTTCTGGGGCATGGGGAGCGCGCATCGATGCTCGATACTCCGTCGGCCGGCCATCCTCCAGGGAGAGAATCCATGCGCATGCTTGCGAGAAGTCTTGTCGTTGCTGTCGTCTGCGTGCTCGCTGCGCCGGCATGGAGCGCCGATACAAAAGACGACGACAAGAAACCGTTCGACGACATCAACCTCAAACCGCAATCGGTCGCGACGGAAAACAGCGTGACTGTCGGCGGGCACAAGATCGACTACAAGGCGGTGGCGGGCACGATCATCCTTACCGGCAAGGATGAGAACAAAGACGATCCGACCGCGAGCATGTTTTACGCGGCGTATTTCAAGCACGAAGAAAACGGCGCGAAGCGGCCGATCACGTTTTTCTACAACGGCGGTCCGGGCTCCTCGACGGTGTGGCTGCACATGGGCGCATTCGGACCCAAGCGCGTGATCACGACCGACGATCAGCACACGCCGGCCGCGCCGTACAACCTGGCCAACAACAACTTCAGCTTGCTCGATGCGACCGACCTGGTCTTCATCGATGCGCCAGGTACGGGCTTCTCACGGCTGCTCTCCGCCGAGAAGGACAAGGAAAAACGTGAAAAGCAACTGACCGAACGCAAGAAGGATTTCTACGGCGTCGATCAGGACGGACAGGCGTTCGCGCAATTCATCGTGAAATTCCTGACGCAGTACCAGCGCTGGAATTCACCGAAGTACCTGTTCGGCGAAAGCTACGGCACCACGCGCTCGGCGGTGCTCGCCAACCTGCTGGAAACACAGCAGAGCGTCGATCTGAACGGCGTGATCCTGTTGTCGCAGATCCTGTGTTTCAGCAACGACATCGATGCGCCGCAATTCAATCCGGGCGTGGACCAGGCTTATGCGCTGGCGCTGCCGACGTATGCGGCCACGGCCTGGTATCACCATCGCGTGCCGAATCAGCCGGCGGAGCTGAAGCCGTTCCTGGCGGAAGTCGAACAGTTCGCGATGAACGATTATCTCGTCGCGCTGGCCGCGGGCAGCACGCTCGATGCGAACCACCGCCACGCCATTGCGCAGAAGCTGCACGACTTCACCGGTTTGCCGGTGGATTACATCGAGAAGGCCAACCTGCGCGTGTACGGCGGCGAATTCGAGAAGACGCTGCAGGACGAAACCGGCATGACCACCGGCCGTCTGGACACGCGCTTCTCCGGGCCCAGTCCCGATCCGCTCGACAAGGAGGCGCAATACGATCCGCAGTCGGCCGCGATCAGTTCAGCGTATGTGTCGGCGTACAACGATTACGCGCGGCGCGAACTCAAGTTTGGCGATGGCTTGACGTTCCACGTATTCGGCGACGTGAATCCGTGGAACTGGGACCACAAGGAACCCAATGGGCAGTCCGGTTTCCCGATCTCGACCAACGTGATGCCGGACCTGGCGACAGCGATCATCTACAACCCGCAATTGCATGTGCTGCTAACGGGCGGCTATTACGATTTGGCCACGCCGTATTTCGCGGCGGTGTTCGAGATGCGCCATTTGCCGATGCCGGCGAAATTGCAGTCGAACATCGAATACGCATTCTACGAATCGGGGCACATGGTGTATGCGCACGACGAGTCGTTGAAGAAGGTGCACGACGATGTCGCGGCGTTCATTGCGCGCACCGACAATCTGCATCGGTAGCGCGAAACCGGGACGCGGGGCGCGATGAATCGTGCCCCGTGAAGTTCTCGAGGGGCGCAGTTCATTGCGCCCGCTTTATGCTCAGGACTTCGAGCCGATGCGTTCGGACAGTACTTCGGGCGAGAAGCCCAACCCTACGGTTATTTTTTCGAGGAAGCGTCGTTCGCCCGGACGGATCATCGCATCGGCGGTGGCGAGTCGGATAAGGCTATCGTAGACGCGGTGCAGTTCATCGGAATCCTTCGGGAAGACGCGGGTGAGCGCGGTGGCTTCCTTGTCGATGTCGTAGTCACGCCTGCAGCCGCGCGCAAACGCCTCGCTCGCGAGCTGGCGCGCGCGGGTGCTGAGTTTGAGTTCGTCCATCAGCGTGTTGGTGAAGGCGGCTTCTTCGGCGGACACCACGCCGTCGGCGCGGGCCATGGCGCCCAGCAGCCCGAACATGCCCCGGACGAGCGCTTCGTGTTTGACGTCGAGCTTGCCGCCGAAAAGGCCGCCGAGTGCGTCGCGGACCTCGCTGAAAACGCTGCGTGCCGGTCGTTCGCTGGTTGCCATCGCCGTCCCCCTAGATGCGTAGCAGCGAGCATCATAAGCACGAGTTCGCCAGTGCGTCCAGACGACGCGCGCGGCGTCGTCCGGCGCAGCGATGGATCACTGACGGTTTTGCGTGGCGTTCCAGCTTTCGAACTGCCTGCGCGAGATCGAACTGGCGCCGTGGGCCATGAAGTCGAAGTCGTTGAGCAGCGGGATGTAGGCGGCGGCCTCGTCGCGGCTGATGCGGCCGTCGTGGTTGGTGTCGAGTTGCGCGAACGGCGGCGCCGGACCGTAGTTGACCGGTGCGGGTTGGCTCGAACGCACGATCACCGTGTTGCTGTCGCTTGTGCGCATGGCCGGATTCTGCGCCGAAGCGCTCGCGGCGGCGAACAGGGCAACGATGCCGAGCGGGACGATCTGACTGATTTTCATACATCCTCCTTGAGTAAGCGGGCGGCGCCGGTTTGAAACGCGCCGGCGTGTGACGCGAAAATGCCTGGTAGAAAACTTACGCAAGCACAATGACACATGTCTAGACTCAAGCCTGCGCGCGAAGTTCGTCCAGAGTACGCCATCTCGGCACAACAGGCGCGCAACGTTCAACTCGCCGTTCAGGGTCTGTTGAATCCGCCGCGGGCGCAGGCCTCCCGTGCGCGCGTGCTCGAGACGATCCGGCGCATGCGCATGCTGCAGATCGACACGATCAACGTGGTCGCCCGCAGCCCCTATTTGGTGCTGTTCTCGCGCCTCGGCGACTATCGGGTCGGCTGGCTCGACGATCTGCTGCGCCGCGGCGACATCTTCGAATGCTGGGCGCACGAAGCGTGTTTCGCACCGGCGGAAGACTTTGCGCTGCACCGGAGCGATCTGTCGATCCGTGCTCACCATTGGGCACAAAAAAGTTCGCAGCGCATGGTGCGCGAACATCGCGCCGACATGGATCGTGTACTGGCCCACGTCCGTGAACACGGGGCGGTGAAAGCGTCGGAATTCGAAAGCACGCGCCCGGGCGACAAGGGCTGGTGGGGCTGGAAAAACGAAAAGCGCTGGCTCGAAGCGCTGTTCGCGTTCGGCGAACTGATGATCGCGCGGCGCGAGAATTTCCAGCGCGTGTACGACTTGAGCGAACGCGTCGCGGCGCGACTCAAGACGCCATCGAGCGGCGGCGATCCGCTTCATGAGTTCGCCGTCGGCGCCGTGCGCGCGCTCGGCGTTACGCAGGCCCGATGGATCGCCGACTACTTCCGCTTGGCGAAGAAACACAAGGATGAGGATCTGCAGCCGTTCATCGACAGTGGTGAACTCATTCGCGTCGACGTGCGCGGCTGGGATCGTCCGGGCTATGCGCACCGCGACAATCTCGCGCTGATCCGCCGAGCGCAGCGCTCGCGCCTGCGCGCCACGCACACGACATTGCTGTCGCCATTCGATCCGGTCGTTTGGGATCGCGACCGCGCGCGCATCATGTTCGATTTCGACTACACGATCGAATGCTATACACCGGCGCCGAAACGGAAATTCGGCTATTTCGTGTTGCCCATCCTGCGCCGCGGGGGGCTGATCGGCCGCCTCGACGCAAAGGCACATCGTGCCGACGGTATCTTCGAGATCAAGGCGATCTATCTGGAGCCGCACCTGCCACCCGAGGATGCCATCGTCGAGGACATCGCAAGCGCCATCCATGCGTGTGCATGCTGGCATGGCACGCCGAAAGTGGTGCTACGCCGCAGTCATCCTCCGGCGCTCGCAAAAAAATTGCGCGACCGCCTCGCAGTAACGGCGCAAAGAAAAAGGCCCCGGTAACTCGGGGCCTTTGTTGTCGATCGCGGTTTACGCGATCAGTGGTTGTTGTCTCCGCCCCGACGTGACGGCGACTGTCTGTCGGACTGCGAAGAATTGTCGGACTGCGACGAGCCGGAACGACCTGACTGGCCCTGCTGATTCTGCTGATCGGCCTGTTTGTTCGGGTTCTGTTGCTGACCCGGCGTCTTCTGCTGGTCTTTCTGGTTCTGATTCTGGCTCTGGTTCGGATTCGTGTTGTTACCCATCTCTTACTTCCTCCATGTTGTTCCCTGCCAGCAGGTAAATAGCAAGTGCCGTGCCGTGAGATATTCGCTGTAAGTGCATGATTCTGCATGGGTATGTTGCTGCATTCTGCCCTGTTTTCGAGATTTTCACGGGCGAGTTGCACGGCACGCTTCACCCCACTTTGCGGTGACGCGCCGCGCGCGCGAAAACGGCTATGCTCGCGCCGTCGTCGCAAGGGGGATTCATGAAATTCCTGCCATTGAGCGTCCACGCCCATTGCGCGGACACCGATACGTTGTGGTGCCTGAGTTTTGGTTTTCGTTCCAATGTCCGATTGAGTTTGTGCCTTTCGGCAATGCCGGCTGGCGGACATGTCGAGGAGGCCATCGTCGCCGAGATCGACGACGTGCGACAGATCGATGCCATCGCCGATCGTATGGCCGACATGTCATCGCCGCCGCGCGATGTAGCCGAAGAACTATTCGATCTGCTGCTCACGCTGGCCAAGACGGCGCCCGATGACGATTGCGCGCACTATCTCGTCAATCGCATGGCCGATTGGATCGCGCTCAACCGCGCTGCACGGGTGCCGAACGGCAACGCCGCATAGCGAGTTCACGCAGCAACGACACCGCACACGCTTTAAAATGTCGACGCGCTTGCGCGCTTCGTCATCAAGGAAGACACCAACGGCATGAATGCCACCGATCTCGTCGTTGCGACACCGTCCGGTCTTTACTGCGCCGCGGGCGATTTCCACATCGACCCGTGGCGGCCGGTCGCGCGCGCGGTGATCACGCACGGCCACGGCGATCACGCGCGGTTCGGCATGGGCGAGTACTACACGAGCGCCGCCGGCTTGCCGATCCTGCAATGGCGGCTCGCCGGCCAGACCTTCCACGCCTTCGAGTATGGCCAGCCGTTCGAGATCGGCGCGGCGCGCGTGTCGTTTCATTCGGCCGGCCACGTGCTCGGCTCGGCGCAGGTGCGCATTGAAGTGGGTGGCGAAGTGTGGGTTGTCTCCGGCGACTACAAGCGACAACCCGATCCGACCTGCGCGCCGTTCGAGGTCGTGCGCTGCGACACCTTCATCACCGAGGCGACGTTCGGGCTGCCGGTGTATCGCTGGCCGCACACAGCCGACGTCGCGCGCGACATCGTTGCCTGGCGCGACGCGTGCGCCGAACGCGGCGAGGCTGCGATCCTGTATTGCTACGCGCTCGGCAAGTCACAGCGCGTGCTCGCCGAACTCGCCGCATTCACCGAGCGGCCCGCTTACACGCACGGCGCGATCGAGACCGGCGCGCAGGTTTATCGGTCCGCCGGTGTCGCGATGCTGGCCACGATTCCGGTCGGCGAACAAGCGCGCGGCGCGGACTTTGCCGGCGAACTCGTGATCGCGCCGCCATCCGCCGCCGGCAGTCCTTGGCTGCGGCGGTTTCGCAAGGCGCAACACGGTTTCGCCTCCGGCTGGATGCGCATCCGCGGCAACCGGCGGCGGCGCAATGTGGATCGCGGCTTCGTCATCTCCGATCACGCCGACTGGCCGGATCTCTTGCGAACCGTTCGCGACTCCGGCGCGCAACGCGTGATCGCCACGCACGGCAACACCGAGGCGCTGGTGCGTGCGCTCAACGAAGACGGCATCCGCACCGAAACGTTCGACACACAATTCGGCGAGGACGACTGATGCGCCGATTCGCCGCGCTGTACCGCGAACTCGATCAAAGCACCGGCACGCTCGACAAGCGCGCCGCGCTCACCGCGTATTTCCGCGCTGTACAGCCCGCGGATGCGGCGTGGGCCTTGCGGTTGTTGGCGGGTGGAAAAATCGGTGGCGCGAAAGCGCGCATTGCGTCGTCCGGCGAATTGCGCGAATGGATCGCGCAGGTCAGCGGCGATGCGCCGTGGCTGATCAAAGAAAGTTATGCGCACGTCGGCGATCTTGCCGAAACGCTCACGCTGCTGCTCGACGATCCGCCGGCGCTGCCGCCGGATGTGTCGTTGTCGGAATGGATCGAACGGCGGCTGTTGCCGATCGCCAACGCCGATCCGGAACGCCGTCGCGCGGTCGTCGTCGACGCGTGGTGTACATTGCCGTTCGCGGAACGCCTCGTCTTCAACAAGTTGCTCACGGGCGCGTTGCGCGTCGGCGTGTCGCAGCGGCTCGTGCAGCAGGCGCTGGCCGAAATCAGCGGCGTCGACATCGCGCGCATCGCGCAGCGCATGCTCGGCGACTGGCCGCCGACGGCCGCCTTCTATTCGGCTTTGCTATCGTCCGAAGGAACGGCCGAAGATGCCTCGCAACCGTTTCCGTTTTTCCTGGCTTCGCAGATCGACGAGCCCGAAGCGCTCGGCGACATCGCCGACTGGATTCTCGAATGGAAATGGGACGGCATCCGCTTGCAGCTCATCCGCCGCGGCGAGCGCATCGCCTTGTGGTCGCGCGGCGAGGAGCGGCTCGACGGACGCTTTCCGGAAATCGAAGGCGCCGCGGCGCGGCTGCGTCACGACGCGGTGATCGATGGCGAATTGCTCGCCTGGCGCGAGGGCGACACGCCGCTGCCATTCGCGGCATTGCAGACGCGCATCCAGCGTCAGAAGCCGGGCCCGAAATCCTTGCAGGAGGCGCCGGTGCGCATGCTCGCTTACGATCTGCTCGAATTCGACGGCCGCGATCTGCGCGATCGTCCGCTGCACGAACGCCGCGCATATTTGCGCACGCTGCTCGAAGAGCATTCCGATCCGCGCATTGCCTTGTCGCCCGATCTGCACGTCGCCGACTGGGCCGCCGCGCGCGCGTTGCGCGCCGGTGCGCGCGAGCGCGGCGTGGAAGGCATCATGCTCAAGCGCCGCGAATCGGCGTATCAGCTCGGTCGCAAGCGCGGCGACTGGTGGAAGTGGAAGATCGATCCGTTGACCATCGATGCGGTGCTCATCTATGCGCAAGCCGGTCACGGCCGGCGCAGTACACTGTTCACCGATTACACGTTCGCGTTGTGGCATGACGATCAGCTCGTGCCGGTCGCCAAGGCGTATTCGGGACTCGACGACAAGGAGATCCTCGCGCTCGATCGCTGGATCCGCGCGCACACCCTGGAGAAATTCGGGCCGGTGCGTTCGGTCGAGCCGCATCACGTGTTCGAACTCGGCTTCGAGGCGGTGAACAAATCCACGCGCCACAAGTCCGGCATCGCCGTGCGCTTCCCGCGCATCCTGCGCTGGCGCCACGACAAGCCGTTCGCCGAAGCGGATCGCCTCGACACGTTGAAGGCGTTGGCGCGATGAGCGACATCGATCAACCGCTACTCGACTGGTTCGCGCAGCGCGGCTGGACCGCCGCGCCGTTCCAGCGCGACGTCTGGCAACGTTTCCTGCGCGGCGAATCGGGCCTGCTGCACACGCCGACCGGCAGCGGCAAGACCCTCGCTGCTTTCGGCGGTCCGTTGTTGCAGGCGTTGCAATCTCCGCCGAAAGTGCGATCGAAAGACGACCGCTCGACGCAATTGCGCGTGCTGTGGATCACGCCGCTGCGCGCGCTCGCCACCGACACGGTTCGCTCGTTGCGCACGCCGATCGAAGAACTCGGCGTGCCGTGGACCGTCGCGATGCGCACCGGCGATGCCTCAGCGCGCGATCGGCGCCTGTCGAAAGAAGGCCGCGCCGACGTTGTGGTGATCACGCCCGAATCGCTGGCGCTGATGCTGAGCTATCCGGAATCCGTCGAAGTGTTCTCCGCATTGAATGCGGTGATCGTCGACGAATGGCACGAGCTGATCGGCAACAAGCGCGGCGTGCTGCTGCAACTGTGCCTGGCGCGATTGCGCAAACTGGCGCCCGCGCATCCGTGCTGGGGATTGTCGGCGACGCTCGGCAATCTGCAGGAAGCACGTGAAGTATTGCTGCCGACGCAGCCGGATGCGGCGATCGTCTCGGGCGTGACGCCGCGCACGTTCAAACTCGAAACACTCATACCGGCGCGCAAGACGCGGTTCGCTTGGGCGGGGCATCTCGGTTTGTCGCAACTTCGCGCGGTGCGCGCGCGACTGATCGCCGCCAACACCAGTATCGTCTTCACCAACACGCGTGCGCAGGCTGAACTTTGGCATCAAGCGCTCACCGTGGTGTGGCCGCATCCGCGCGAAACGGTGGCCTTGCATCACGGTTCGCTCGATGCCGAACTGCGCGCGAAGGCCGAGCAGGGACTGCGCGACGGCACAGTGCGTTGTGTAGTCTCGACATCGAGCCTCGATCTCGGCGTGGATTTTCCCGCTGTCGATCTCGTCTGCCAGATCGGCAGTCCGAAAGGCATCGCGCGCCTGCTGCAGCGCTCCGGCCGTGCCAGGCATCGGCCGGGCGAAGCGGGTCACATCGTGTGCGCGCC
Source organism: uncultured Gammaproteobacteria bacterium (assembly GCA_963708785.1). Classification (GTDB taxonomy): domain Bacteria; phylum Pseudomonadota; class Gammaproteobacteria; order Xanthomonadales; family Rhodanobacteraceae; genus Rudaea. Next base: position 99,920 of record CAVPTJ010000003.1, on the reverse strand, counting down.
GACCAACGTGCTGGAACTCATCGAATACGCCGCGGCGCGTCGAGCGGTGGAACGTGGCGTGATCGAACCGCGGCGTCCGCCCGTATTGTGCCTGGACGTACTGGCGCAGCATTGCGTGACCATCGCGCTCGGCGGCGGTTTCGTCGCCGACGAACTTTTTGCCGAAGTGCGCACCACGCACGCCTTCGCGGCGTTGAGCGACGAGATGTGGCAACAGACGCTCGACTTCATCGTGCAGGGCGGTGCCGCGCTGTCGAACTATCCCGAATACCGCAAGGTCGTACGCGGCGATGACGGTGTGTATCGCGTTCCCGATCGCGCCATCGCGACACGGCATCGCCTGAGCATCGGCACGATCACCAGCGACAGCGCGATGTCGGTGCGGTTCCTGCGCGGCGGTCGGCTCGGTTCGGTCGAAGAAGCTTTCATCAGCCGTCTTCGACCGGGCGACCGATTCCATTTCGCAGGCCGCACTTTGACGCTGGTGCGCGTGGAAGACATGACGGCATATGTGCGCGTGGCCAAGGGCGGCGTCGGTGCCGTCCCGCGCTGGCAGGGCGGACGCATGCCGTTGTCGTCGGAGCTCGGTGCGGAAGTCGAGGTACTGGTCGCGAAAGGCTCCGCAACGACGCCGGAGATGCAATACGTCAAACCGATGCTGGCGATACAGGCGCGCATGTCCGCGCTGCCGACCGCGCGCGAACTGCTGGTGGAATGGCTGCGGCACGACGAGAAGTGGTACCTGACGATCTATCCGTTCGCCGGCCGCACCGTCAACGAAGGCATCGCCGCGCTGGTCAGCCTGCGCTGGTCGCGCTCGATCACCACCACGTTTTCGTACGCGGCCAACGATTATGGATTCGTCGTCTCGCTGCCGCGCGACACGCTGATGGACGAGGCGTCGCTGCGCGAATTGCTGTCGCCGGAAAAATTGGTCGACGACCTGTTCGCGTGCGTGAACATGGGTGAATTGTCGCGGCGGCAATTCCGCGAAATCGCACGCGTGGCCGGTTTGCTGCCGCCGTCGTTGCCGGGCCGGCAGCCGCGCAAACTGCGCCATCTGCAAGCTTCGGCGGGATTGATCTACGACGTGCTGCAGCGGTTCGATCCGGGCCACATGTTACTGTCGCAATCGCAGCGCGAGGTGCTCGACGCGCAGCTCGATGTGCAGCAGATCGCCGCGGTGCTGGCGCGCTGTGCGAATCGCCGCATTCGTCTGTTCCGGATGGAAGCACTGACGCCGCTCGCCTTCCCATTGTGGGCCGAACGTTGGCGCGGCGAACTGTCCAACGAAGATTGGGAGACACGCGTGCGGCGCGTCGCCGATCAAATGGACACCAGTTATGGCTGACGCGGTGTCGGTGGATGTGGCCGGCGAGCGCGTCGTGTTGTTCGCCGATCGCGCGATGTTCTGGCCGCGCGAATCCACACTGCTCATCGCCGATCTGCATCTGGGCAAGGCCGACACGTTTCGCTCGGTCGGTATCGCGCTGCCGAGCGGCGGCACGCGCCACGATCTGCAGCGACTGACATCGCTGATCGAACGGACCGGCGCAGGTCGGCTTATCGTCCTCGGCGACATGCTGCACGCATCGGCCAAGCCGCGGCGCTGGCGTGAAACATGGGATGTCTGGCGCGAGCGTCATACGACATTGCGCATTGACGTCATCGCCGGAAATCACGATCGCGCGCTCGCGGCGGCGGCGCTCGACGTCGTGCATCATCCGCAGACGCTCGCGATCGCACCGTTCCTGATGCGGCACGCGCCGGGCGAAGTCGCCGGCGCTCACGTCATCTGCGGACACGTGCATCCGGTCGTGCGGCTGACAGGCATCGCGAAGCGCTGGCCGGCCTTCGTGCTGGCCGAGCGGCAAACCATATTGCCGTCGTTCTCAGCGTTTACGGGCGGCGGTGAAATCGACGCCGCGAGCGCGCGTCTCGCGGTGTGTAACGGAGCGCAGATCGCGTTGATCGGTAGGTGAGTGCGCGTCGTGCAGAATGCCGGCTGCGGCGGCGACGCCGTGCAAACTGCGTGCAAGTTCCAAGATTTTTTGTGGCGCGATGACGTGCCTGAGGGTTTTTCCGCGCTGGCATGGCTGTTGTAGTACCTACGACGTCGATCGCGATTTCGGTCGGCGCAACTAACGATCAAGGAGCGATGTCATGCTGCATTACGCGCTGGTTTTTCTGGTAGTGGCTTTGATCGCGGCCGCGTTGGGGTTCGGCGGAATTGCCGGCGCCGCTGCGGGTATCGCGAAACTGTTGTTCCTGGTGTTTATCGTCCTGTTCCTGATATCGCTGATTGCCGGCGGTGTGCGCGGTCGACGTCTCTAATCTGGAACTGGTGTAATTCGGAAGGACGCTTTTCAAAACCGCGCGGCGCAACGTCGCGCGGTTTTCGTTTGCGCGGATGATTTGCAATCTCCACGCTTAGCGCCGCGCGGTGGCGATTGTGAACGGCGATATCCCGGTTTCGAGATTGAGCACGGCATGCACCAGACTCAGGTGCGAGAATGCCTGCGGAAAATTTCCGACCATGCGGCCATCTCGCGTGTCGTACTCTTCGCTGAGCAGTCCTAGATCGTTTCGAAGTGCGAGCAGTCGTTTGAGCATCGCCTCGGCGTCATCGCGCCGGCCTTGCATGAGGTACGCATTGGCCATCCAGAAACTGCACGGCAGGAACACGCCTTCGCCGGCGGGCAGGCCATCCTTCACGCGCTCGGTGCGATAGCGCATCACGAAACCATCGACCAGCAGTTCGCGCTCGATCGCGGCGATGGTACCGGCCACACGCGGATCGTCGATCGGCAGGAAGCCGGTGCGCGGGATCATCAGCAGGCTTGCGTCGAGTTCTTCGCTTTCGTAACTCTGCGTGAAACTGTTCTTGCGCGAACTGAAACCGCGTTCGCAGACCACGCGGTGAATTTCCTCCCGCGTGTTCTTCCACGCATCGAGCGGCGCATCGAGTTTGAATTTTTCAGCGTCGCGGATGCAGCATTCGAAAGCGAGCCATGCCATCACTTTCGAATGGACGAAGTTCTGACGTCCGCCGCGCACTTCCCAGATGCCGTCGTCGGGTTGATGCCAGATGTGGGTGAGATGGTCGAGCGCGGCGCACTGCAGGTCCCATGAGGACGGCAGATGCGCAAGCCCGCCTTCGCGCGCGAGGTGCAGCGCGCCCATCATCTCGCCCCACACGTCGAGCTGCAATTGCTGATACGCGGCGTTGCCGACGCGTACCGGCTTGGAACCGTGATAGCCCGATAGCCAGCGCACATCGCATTCGACCAGCCAGCGTTCGCCCGCGATTCCGTACATGATCTGCAAATCATCCGGCTTGCCGGCGAGGCTGCGGTGCAGCCAGTCGCGCCAGGCCTTGGCTTCATCGTAATAGCCAGCACGCATGAACGAGGACAGCGTGAGCGTCGCATCACGGATCCAGCAATAGCGGTAGTCCCAATTGCGTTCGCCGCCGATGTGTTCCGGCAGCGACGTGGTCGGCGATGCAACCATTCCGCCGGTTTCGGTGAAGGTAAGCGCCTTGAGCGTCAGCAGCGAACGCACCAGGGCGTCACGATGTTCGCCGTCACAGCGGCATCGGCCGGCCCACTCCGTCCAGAACGCCTCGGTGGCGCGCAACGCTTTATCGACATCGATCGGCTCCGGCGGCGGCAGATGCGAAGCGCCATAACTTAACGCGAACCCGACACGCTGACCTTTCTCGATCGAAAATTCCGCGACCGTGGAAAAATGTTCGCCGTGCATCGGCACACCGGAACGCAGTACGACGAGATTGGGACCCGCGATGGCGACGATGCCGTCGTTAATGCTCTCAACCCACGGGACCGAGGAGCCGTAGTCGAAACGCAGTCGCAGCGACATGCGGATTTTCGACACGCCGCGCCGGCCTTCGACGATGCGCACCACCGATGAGGTCTTGCCGCCGATCGGCATGAAGTCGATCACGGCGAAGGCGCCGTCGTCGTTCTCGAAGCGGGTTTCGAGAACCATCGTGCTATCGCGATAGGAACGTTCGCTCCGCACGCTCGCGTCGGCTGGGCCGATGCGCCAGCGGCCGTTGGTTTCGTCGCCGAGCAATGCGGCGAAACAGGCGCCGCTGTCGAAGCGTGGCCAGCACAGCCAGTCGAGTGATCCGTCGCGGCCGACGAGTGCCGCAGTGGTGCAGTCGCCGATGAGGCCGTAGTCCTCGATGCGCAGCGGCAGATGCGAAGGGTCGCGCGTTTCCGTCCGGCCGCTCAGTGCGGCCGCTGTGTCGCGTGGTGCCGTGTCGCTTTCCGCGGTCGGCACAGCGTCGATGGCGTCGTTCGATCGTTCGCGTTGCACGTCCGTGTCGCCTGGCCGATCCGGGCGACATCGTAAAGCGCGCAGTGTTTACGAATCGTGAGCGGGTCGCGCAAGCGCACTGGGTTGACCGGCGAACGTATGTCGGATGTTGCCGACCAGCGCCGCCACGTGCGCCTCCACATTGGCGCGGGACGGCGTTCCTTTCCACACGATCAATCCGCCGCCCTCGGCAGGCTGCGAGACATGCACGACATGGTCGCGCTTGGCGCGCGCCTTGCGCTGCCACTCGGCGAGGATGTCTGCGTTCACAGCATTGGCCGGCACGTATGCGCCGATGTAGAGGGTGCGGTTCTGCACCGACGTGCCTTGCACGACGACGGCCTCGGTACGCCGCAGCAAAAGCAGTGTCATCGCTACGTCCTGCACCGTGCCGTAGTACGCAGCGCTAAAGTGGAAACCGTCCGGCGGATTCGGCGCGGCGAGCGCCGCGACCGGCGAGGTTTCGCGTTCCATGAATCGCCGTTCGACCAGGAAGGCTTGCAAGCCTTGCATCACGTTGCGCCGACGCCGCCACATATACAGCGGTATGCCGACAGTAACGGCCAGCGCGATCCACATGACGAGCGTTTGCATATGCATGGCAGATGTCCTCGATTCGATCAGTCAGTCTTCTTGGCGTGCTCGGAGCCGAAGCCGCCGCGCAACATCGACCAGCGCCCGTCGAGCGTGCCGTCCGCGCCGAGCGTGTAGGCGACGAGACCGCACGACGCCGGTCCGAACGTGGCCGCGATCACACCCTCGTGCGCGAAGCCGAAACCGCGCGCGTCTTGTCCGGTGCGCCAGCCGAGCAGCAATTTGTGCGTTTCTTCGTCCTGCGACACGAACAGCGCGCCTTTGTATGGCGACTTGTCGATATTCCTGCCGACGACAACGTAGTCACCCGCCAGCGACGTACCGCCGTTGGCCGATGGCGTGGCTATCTCACTGCCAGCGGCGCCGCTGCTCGACATCGCCCACACGCCGTCCAGCGTGCCCGCGCCTTCGCGGCGGTAGGCGATGACACCGCAGGCCGCATCGCCGTAGCCGACCACTAACTGGTTGCCTGCGAGGACGCCGACGCCGTGCGTCGTGCTCGCGGAATCCCAGGTCACGTCGTAGACATCGCCTTTCTGTTCGATGTGCAGCGCGCCTTCGTACGGACGGCCGTCCGGATTTTGTCCGTGAATGCGGTAGTTGCCGGCAAGGCCGCTGCCGGCGGCGTTCGCGAGCGTGGCGGTCGCGAGTGCGGCGAGAAGAGGACGCGTGAACGATGGCATGATCGATCCGTCTGTGGGCCGGACGACGCCGGCGAACGCGGCACATTCTGCGGAACACGAGGTCAGCAATGGCGGACGATATTGAGACAGCTTTCGGACATTCCTGGGGTCTAGATGTCACGAATTTCAGAAATCATTGAGCCGATTGCGTGTAGAGTGTGGTTCCGACGGCTCGGATAAGGATGATCTGACGCACCGCATGGACAAAGCGACCGCTCCCCGCTCCGACGCGCTGGTTTTTTTTGGCGCCTCCGGCGATCTTGCCTACAAGAAAATTTTCCCCGCGCTGCTGGCCATGGTCGGGCAGGATGGTTTTGCCATGCCGATCATCGGCGTCTCGCACGCCGGCTGGAACGACAAGAAGCTCGTCGATCGTGCGCGCGACAGCGTCGAGAAGGACGCCGCCTCGCAGAAGAAGAAAGTCGACGAAGCCGCCTTCCGCAAACTCGCCGCCTGCCTGAAGTACGTCGACGGCGACTACAACGATCAATCGACCTTCACCGCGCTGAAAAAGGCGCTCGGCGCGGCGAAGCGGCCACTGCACTATCTGGCGATTCCGCCGAACCTGTTCGGCACTGTCGCGCAGGGATTGCAGAAGGCCGGCTGCACCGAGAACGCGCGCGTGGTCGTGGAAAAGCCGTTCGGCCGCGATCTCGCCTCGGCGCGCGAATTGAACCGCATCCTCCACGGCGTGTTTCCCGAGGAAGCGATCTTCCGCATCGACCATTACCTCGGCAAGGAGCCGGTGCAGAATCTTCTGTATTACCGCTTCGCCAATTCGTTCCTGGAACCGGTGTGGAACCGCAATTACATCGCCAGCGTGCAGATCACGATGGCGGAAAGTTTCGGCGTGGAAGACCGCGGCTCGTTTTACGACGGCGTCGGCGCCATCCGCGACGTGATTCAGAATCATCTGCTGCAGATCGTCTCGCTCCTGGCCATGGATTCGCCGATCGGCCGCGACGCGGAATCACTGCGCGCGGAGAAGCTGCGCCTGTTCCGCGCCATGCGGCCGGTCGATCCGACATGCGTGGTTCGCGGGCAATACGCCGGCTATCGCTCGATCGCGGGCGTGGCGAAGAAATCGGATGTCGAGACGTTTGCCGCGCTGTGTCTGCACATCGATACGTGGCGCTGGGCCGCGGTGCCGTTCTACATCCGCGCCGGCAAGAAGATGCCGCTCAGCACGACGGAAGTGATCGTCGACATGAAAACGCCGCCGCTGTCGATCTTCGACGAGATCGAGCCGCCGCAGTCGAACTATTTCCGTTTCCGGCTGAGTCCGGAAGTGGTGATCGCGGAGGGTGCGCGCGTCAAGATTCCCGGCGAGAAAATGACGGGTGAGCCGGTGGAGTTGATTGCGCGGCATCATCAGCGACCGGAGAAGTCGCCGTACGAGCGTCTGCTCGGCGATGCGATCCGCGGTGACGCGTCGCTGTTCAGCGATGACGAAACGGTCGAGGCAGCGTGGGCGGTGGTCGACAACCTGCTCAACCACGAGTCGCCGGTCGAGACATACAAGCCCGGCACGTGGGGCCCGAAAAGCGCGGCGAAAATTCCCAACGACGGCGAGGGTTGGCACGATCCCGTGGAAGAAACCAGCGCGCCGGCCTGATCGACGAATGCAAGCGAGGCAACGATGAAACCGACACGACAACTTCACGATCTCGGCCAGAGTCTGTGGCTCGACAACATCACGCGCACCATGCTCGACGACGGCACGCTCGCGAAATACATCAGCGATTATTCGATCACCGGGCTCACCTCGAACCCGAGCATCTTCGACGCGGCCATCGGTGAAGGTGATGCCTACGACGTGCCGATCAAGAAAAAGAAAGCGGCCGGCCTCGACGGCGAAAAACTCTTCACCGAAATCGCGCTGGAAGACCTGCGTCGCGCGGCGGACTTGTTCAAGCCTGTATTCGAGGAAACGAAACACGTCGATGGCTGGGTGTCGATGGAAGTGTCGCCACTGTTGGCGAGCGACACCAAAGGATCGATCGACGCCGCGAAGCAGATCCACGGACTCGCCCAGCGCGACAATCTGTTCGTGAAAATTCCGGGCACGCCGCAAGGCATTCCCGCCATCGAAGAGGCGATTTTTCTCGGCATCCCGATCAACGTGACGCTGCTGTTCTCGCGCGAGCAGTATCTGGCCGCGGCCGAAGCCTACCTGCGCGGCATCGAGCGGCGCATCGAGAAAGGGCTGAGTCCGAAGGTCGGCTCGGTCGCGTCACTGTTCATCAGCCGATGGGATGTAGCGGCCAACAAGCAGCTACCGGAAAATCTCCAGAACAAGCTCGGCATCGCGGTCGGCAAGATCACCTATCGCGCGTATCGCGATTTGCTGGATTCTCCGCGCTGGAAAAAACTTGCCGCGGCGGGCGCACTGCCGCAGCGTCTGCTGTGGGCGAGCACCGGCACGAAGGATCCCAAAGCGCCCGACACGATGTACGTCACCGCATTCGCCGCGCCCGATACGATCAACACCTTGCCGGACAAGACCATCAAGGCGTTCGCCGATCACGGCAAACTCGACGGCACGATGGACCGCAACGGCGGGGACGGCGACGCTACCATCGCCGCGATCGAAAAAGCCGGCGTCGATGTCGGCACGCTCGCGACGCAGTTGCAGAAGGAAGGCGCTGACGCCTTCGTCAAATCGTGGACGCAACTGCTGCAGCGAATCGCGGAAAAATCATAGCGTCTAGAACCGCAAAGGAAATGCCATGTCGGACCAACTCGATCAACTGTGCGTCAACACGCTGCGCTTTCTCTCCGTCGACATGGTGCAGAAGGCCAACAGCGGCCACCCCGGCCTGCCACTCGACGCGGCGCCGATGGCTTATGTTCTCTGGACGAAATACCTCAAGCACAACCCGAAAGATCCGCAGTGGTTCGATCGCGATCGTTTCGTGCTTTCGGCCGGACACGGCTCGGCGCTGCTGTACAGCCTGCTGCACGTCACCGGATACGACGTGTCGCTCGACGACATCAAGCAGTTCCGCCAATGGGACAGCAAGACGCCGGGACATCCCGAACGCACGCATACACCGGGCGTCGAAATAACGACGGGGCCGCTCGGACAAGGTTTGGCCAACGCCGTCGGTTTCGCGATCGCCGAGGCGCATCTCGCTGCGCGCTACAACCGCGACGGTCATCCGATCATCGATCACCACACCTATGCGATCTGCAGCGACGGCGACCTGATGGAAGGCGTGGCCTCGGAAGCGGCGTCGCTGGCCGGGCACCTGAAACTCGGCAAGCTGATCTGTTTTTACGACGACAATCTCGTCACGCTTTCCGCGGGCGCGGACATCACCTTTTCTGAAGACCGCGCGGAACGTTTCCGCGCGTACGGCTGGCAGACGATCACCGTCGACGACGGCAACGATCTGGCGCAGATCGATGCGGCGATTCAGAAGGCGCGCGATGAAACCGACAAGCCGTCGATGATTTTGGTGCGAACACATCTGGGTTACGGCTCGCCGGAGCAGGACAGTTTCAAGGCGCACGGTTCACCGCTCGGCGTCGAGAATGTCGCCAAGACCAAGGAAAAACTCGGCTGGCCGGCGGACAAGACATTCTTCGTGCCCGATGAAGCGGCCGAACATTTCCACGCATCGGTCGACAACGGCAAGAAAGCACAGGACGACTGGAACGCGCGCCTTGATGCGTATCAGAAGGCGTTTTCCGATGAGGCTCAGGAACTCGCCGATCGCCGCGCCGCAAAACCGAAGCAGGGCTGGGATGCCGACATCGAACCGTTTCCCGCCGACAAGAAAGGCGTGTCCACGCGTGTGGCCGGCGGCAAGATCATGAACGCGGTGGCGAAACATTTGCCGCAACTGATGGGCGGATCGGCCGATCTGGATCCGTCGACCTTCACCAATCTCAAAGGCTTCGGCGATTTCAATCCGACGCCAAGCGGAAAATTCGACGATCAGGGCGGCGACAGCGCCGGCTGGAGTTACGGCGGACGCAACATCCATTTCGGCGTGCGCGAACACGCGATGGGTTCGATCTGCAACGGCATGGCCGCGCACGGCGGATTCATTCCTTACGGCTCGACGTTCCTGATCTTCTCCGATTACATGCGTCCGCCGATCCGTCTGGCCGCGCTGATGAAGCTGCACGTCGTGCACGTGTTCACGCACGACAGCCTCGCACTCGGCGAAGACGGGCCGACCCATCAGCCGGTCGAGCAGCTCGCCAACCTGCGCGCGGTGCCGAACGTCACCGTGATTCGCCCTGGCGACGCCAACGAAACGATTGAAGCCTGGCGCGTGGCGGTGGAAATGCGCGACCATCCGGTGCTGCTCGTGTTGTCGCGTCAGAACATCCCGACGCTGGATCGCAAGCAATACGCGAGCGCAGAGGGCCTGCGACGCGGCGCTTATGTGCTGAATGACCCGAAAGACAACAAGCCGCAACTGATCCTGATCGCGACCGGTTCGGAAGTCGGACTGATCCTCGGTGCTGCCGAAAAACTCTCTGCCGATGGTGTGGCCGTGCGCTGCGTGTCGATGCCGAGCTGGGAATTGTTTGCGCAACAATCGCAGGATTATCGCGACGCAGTGCTGTCGCCATCGGTGCCGGCGCGGCTCGCCGTCGAACTCGGCGTGCGCCAGGGTTGGGAGCGCTGGATCGGCGATCGCGGCGACATGCTCGGCGTCGAAACATTCGGCGCCTCGGCACCCGCCGAAACGCTGCTGGAAAAATATGGATTCACGGTCGACAACGTCGTCGCGCGCGCGAAGAAATTGCTCGCGGCACACAAGAAATAATCGAGGAGAACTGCGATGCACATTGGCATGGTCGGCCTCGGCCGCATGGGCGCCAACATGGCCGAACGGCTGTTGCGCGCCGGACATCAGGTCACCGGTTTCGATCCGAATGCGGACGCGCGCAAGTCGCTCGAATCCAAGGGCGCGACAAGCGCTGATTCGCTGCAGAACATGGTAAAGGCGCTGCCGTCGCCGCGCGTGATCTGGCTGATGGTCCCGGCCGGCAAGATCACCGACGACACCGTCGACGCGCTGCTCGGGATTTTATCGGCGGGCGATTGCCTGATCGACGGCGGTAACTCCATGTACAAGGACACGCTGCGCCGCGCTGACGCGGCGCGCGCAAAGAAGATCGATTACGTCGATTCCGGCACGAGCGGCGGCATCTGGGGACTGCAGGAAGGCTACAGTCTGATGATCGGTGGCGACGAAAAGGTCGTGGTCAACTCTGCAGCCGATTTTCGAGACTCTCGCGCCGGCGAAAGACAAAGGCTGGGGCCGTGTCGGTCCGACCGGAGCGGGGCACTTCACCAAGATGATCCACAACGGCATCGAATACGGGCTGATGCAAGCCTATGCGGAAGGCTTTTCGATCCTCAAGCACAAAACGGAATTCGATCTCGACCTGCATCAGATCGGCGACATATGGCGTTACGGCAGCGTCGTGCGTTCATGGCTGCTCGACCTGGCCGTTGACGCATTGTCCAAAAATCCACAATTGCACGGCATTGCCCCGTATGTGGCCGATTCGGGAGAAGGACGGTGGACCGTCGACGCCGCGCTGGAGCTCGATGTGCCCGCACCCGTCATCACGCTCGCGCTGCTCGAACGACTGCGCTCGCGCGACAGCGATTCGTTCGTCGACAAGATGCTCGCCGCACTGCGCAACGAGTTCGGCGGACATCCTATCAAGAAAGAATAGTCAGGCGGTCGGCGCGTAAATCAGCAGGCGCATCGATCCCTTCTTGAAGGTCGGGCGCTTCTGGGCTGTAGCCTGTGCAGCGGCGTCGATGTCCGCGGCGGGCAGGAACAGCCGGCCGCTGGACGGGTCGATCGCGATGGTGCGCGCGCTGCGCACGGTAGGCACCGTGGCGACAACGTCGAAACTTCCCGCGTCGTTCGCGTGCACGACGGTGAGCGTGCCTTCGCCGTTGGAACTGATGGCGAGACGCCGTTTCGGATCGAACACCGCGCCGTCGCTGCCGCCGCCGATCGGAACGGTGGCGAGCTGTCGACCGCTGACGCCGTCAACGACGATCATCACCTTGTTCGCGCATGTGGCGAAGACGTTTTTCTTCTGCGCATCGAACGCTATGCCGTGCGGGCGTTCGCAGCCGTCGAGCGGGAAGCGGTGGACGTCGCTGCCGGCGACACGAATCACTTCATGTTTGTCCACGCCGAGCACGTAGAGAGCGCCGTTGCCATCCGACAAGCCGGCTTCGAGCGGTTCGTCGAGTTTGATCGTCGACGCCACCGTATCCATGGATGGATCAATCAGCGACACGGTGCCGCCATCGCCGTTGATCTCGACGATGCGTTTCGTCGCGGCATCGTAAAAGAGCCCGTCGGCATCTTCGGCCGTGGCGATGCGCCGCACGATGCGAAACGTAACCGGATCGAACACGATGGCCTGGCCGTTGCGACCGTCGTCGGTCACGCCGAGTTTGGCCTGCGGCGACAGCGCGATGCCGTGCGTACCGCCGGCGATGCCGCTTACCGTGCCGATCACCTTCGCCGCATCCGCATCGACCACATCGACGCGATCGCCGTGCGCCACGAATACGCGCCGGCTGCCGGCATCGAACGTCACATAATCCCATCGCTCGCCTTCGCCGAGCGGAACCGCGCCGACCTGTCGATAAGCCATCGGTGGCGGTGCGGCGGACAAAACGAGGGATATGAGCAAATTCGAAGCGGCAGCAAGCATAAGAAACCACGATCTCGGCGAAAGGTATTGACTTCACTATAGCCGCGAAGCGGATGTTGCGTGAAGTTGCCGTCGGCTGTGCCGTTGCTGCGACGGTTCGGATGGCCGTTGCGTCTGGTGGACGATGCGCCCGATCCTCGCCATGGTCCTGCCGCTGATGCTGACGTTCACGGACGCCGACGAAACCGCGCCTGTCGGATTGCTGCATGACGTTACCTTCGATCAATACTCCTCACTGTCGAGCGTCGGCGAATTGCGCAGCCGTACTTTAAGCCCGCTGACGGCGCGGCGGCTCGACAACGCGTCGGCCGACGCGCGGACACAAGTGGTCGACCTGGCAAGCGAGCACTTCGCGCTGTACGTGCCGAAGACCGCACCGCCGGGCGGTTATGGATTGCTGGTCTTCGTTCCGCCGTGGGACGAAGCCGTGGTGCCGCCGCAATGGATCGACGCGCTCGATCGCCACGGCCTCATCTTCGCCACTGCCGCGCGTTCGGGCAACGACGCCAATGTCATGGAGCGTCGCGAACCGCTGGCGTTGTTGGCCGCGCGCAATGTGCTGCATCGTTATCAGGTCGATGCTTCGCGCGTGTATGTCGGTGGATTCTCCGGCGGATCGCGCGTCGCCGAACGTCTGGCGCTGGCGTATCCGGATCTGTTCCGCGGCGCGCTGCTCAATGCCGGCAGCGATCCGATCGGCACGCCGGACGTACCGCTGCCGCCGGCGAACCTGCTCGAGCGGTTCCAGGCTTCGAGCCGGCTGGTTTATCTCACCGGCAAGGACGACGTTGCGCATCTGGACATGGACCGCCGCAGCCGCGACGCGATGCACGACTGGTGCGTGTTCGATACCACGCCGCTGATCGTGCAGTGGTCCGGCCACGAAACACCGAACGCCGCCGCCTTCAGTCGCGCGCTGAACGCGCTCGAAGAACATCAGCCGGCCGAGCCCGACAAACTCGACGCCTGCCGCGAACGCTATCGCGCCGCGCTCAAGGACGATGTCGCGCAGGCGCGCTCGCTGCTGTCCAGCGGCCGCCGTGCCGACGCGGCGGCGCAACTGCAGAAAATCGACACACGCTTCGGCGGCCTGGCCGCGCCGTTCTTCGAGAATGCGAACTGACTCGTCGACGACGCGGCGCGCCGCAGTGGATGCACCGGCGGTCGGAAGATTGCGGCCTCTCGGCGCCTCGACCCGGAGCACCATCGGCCGCGGCCTAGCGGGATGGTAAATTCGTTTTCGGACGACTCGACGGTTGAGTCATCGACTGCAATCGGCATCGGCTACCGGTCACAGGGGAACTTTCATGATCTGTCCAAAATGCGGCTACGAGCGCCGGCCCACCGATATGGCGCCGGACTACGAATGCCCGAAATGCGGCATTGTCTACGCGAAGTTCAACGCGGCGCGCGCACCCGCGCCGGTGCTGCAGCCTGTACAGGCGAGCCACGCGACCTCGGCGGCGACCGAGACGAAGAATAAACCCAACTTCCTGGCCAGCATGTTCGCGAAGATCGTGACGCGCGACGATGCGCTCAAGTTCACCAAGGAAGGCGGCGGCCTGCTCATCGGTGTCGCGATCCTGCAGGCGATAGTCGGATCATTTCTCGCGCGACAGGCTCATCTGAGTGTTCGCGATGTACTTGTGGGATCCAGTCTTCTTGCCGCGTGCGGCGTTTTCGTCTTGTACAAGCACAGTCGAGTGGCCGCCGTCGTGGCATTGCTGCTTTCCGCGCTCGCCGTGCTCGCCACGGCGATGAATCTCGCCGGCAAGAATGTCGGCGGCGGTTCCAATATCTTCCTGGCAGTGATCGTCGCGATTGCCAGTGCACGCGCAGTCGAAGCGACATTCAAACTCAACGGCGTGTTCAAGGAAAGCGCGGATACTCCGGCTTCCGGACTGAAACCGGATCAGCCGCGGGGCATGTCGGTCTCACGCGACAACTGAACTTGATCGGTTCGCATCGACGTCGTGGTCGAGCTGCTCTTACCACGACAAGTCGCGGTCGACTGACACTGTTGCGCAGGCTGTAGCCAAGAGTCAGTCCAACCCGTTATGGAAAATATCGTCGGGTGTATACCGCGCAATCGCGGACGATACTTTTCCGCCGGCTGCGCCGAACTGGCCGCCTAAGTAAATGTCCCCGTTCAGAGCGCTCAAGCCGCTGACCTGTCCCTCCAGCTCGACGCCGTCGCCCACGCCTCCGAGCGCGAGGAACGTCGAACCGTTCCAAATAGCGACATCTTTCACGGCGGTCGTGCCGGCAGTGTCGAATTGACCGGCGAAATAGACGTTGCCGCCAAGCGCGGCGAGCGCATTCACGGCTCCTAGCTGAGATGCATTGGAAATCCCGCTGCCGACACTGCTCCAGGCACTTCCGTCCCAGCGGGCCAAGCCGTTGACGGTGAGGAGGCCGGCGTGCGTGAACTGGCCACCCACGTAGAGATTGTTGCCAACGACGATCATTGCGAAGACGGCATCGTCCAGACCTGAACCGAGCGCCGACCACGCCGTGCCATTCCACTGCGCGATGTTGGATACCGGCACGCCACCTGCGTCGGAAAAAAAACCGGCCGCGTAAAGCGTGCTTCCGGAAATCGCCAATGCATTGACGTTGCCGTCCATGCCGCTGCCAAGTGCGTGCCACGCGGCACCGTCCCACTGCGCAATGCGGTTCGCTGCGACACCGCCTGCCGTCGTGAACGCACCTCCGGCATACACGGTGTTGCCGGACACAGTAATGGACAAGACGTCCGAGTCCATGCCCGCGGCACCGCCGGGGCCTACACCGCTGATCGCGCCGCCGCCCCAGAGATTCAGGCAGCACGGGCCGAAACCGCCATAGCCGATATAGAGATTGTTTCCGCTCGCGGCCAGCGCTTCGACGCCGTTGAAAGCTTCGAACGGCGCTCCGAGAGCCGACCAGCCATTTCCCGTCTCGCAGACCAATTGGCCCTGGCCGTAGGCAACCGGCCAGAACGCACCGAGGCAGATATTTCCTGCATACGTGGTCAGCGTCTGCAGCGCGGATGGAATACCGTTGCCGGGCGGTGCCGACAACGGCGCCCAACTAATGCCATCCCAGGATGCGATGAAGTGCGCAAGAGCAACACCGGCGCTGTTGAAGGCGCCGCCCGCATATAAGGTTCCGCGAGCGATGGCGAGTGCGCGCACGACGCGCAGGGCCAGCAATTGCTGGAAGCCTGCGCCGAGCGTGGACCAATGGCTTCCGTCCCAGCTCGCAATGTACTGCGCCACCGAACCGCCGGCCGAGGTGAACTGGCCACCGACATAAAGTTGTGTCCCGTCCGATACAAGCGCGGAGACGCCGGCCGGCGCGACGCCGTTCTCCGGGCCGGTTCCCAGCGTCGACCATGAAGCGCCGTCCCACGCCGCAATGCTGCCAGCCGCGTTGCCGCCTGCCGACGAAAACGTGCCGCCGGCATACAGCGTAGTGCCGACTGTCGCGAGCGCATTTACACTGCTGCCGACGCCACTGCCGAGCGGCGACCACGCACTTCCGTCCCACGATGCGATATTGTTCGCAGCGTTTCCGCCGGCGTGATCGAACCGTCCTGCTGCAACAACGTGCCCGCCATACGTCGTCAGCGCATTCACGATTCCGAGCGAACCGCTGATCGTGAGACCGCTGCCGAGCGACGACCACGCAGAACCGTTCCAGTGAGCGATGCCGGCGACGGCGATTGCGTCGGCACTGTCAAGGCCTCCGCCGATGTAAACATCAGTGCCGACGACGAGCAAAGCCGATGCGGTGCCATCGACACCGCCACCGAGCGCGTGCCATGAACTGCCGTCCCAACGCGCGACATTGTTGGCGGGAATGCCGCCAGCGGACGTGAACTGTCCGGCGACATATACGTTGCTTCCCGAAATCGCGATCGCGTTTACGGAGCCATTAGTGCCCGCTCCGAGTGCCGACCACGAGGTGCCGTCCCAACGCGCGATGGTCGAGGCTGCGACGTCACCGCAGACTCGGAATGCACCGCCGACGTAAAGATCGCCGTTGGCGTCAGCCGCCTCGGCGAGAACCGTACCGGAACAGCCGTCGGAAATGCCGCCGTAAGCATGCCACGTGCCCAGATCGGCATTCTGCGCATGCACACATGCGCTTGTCAGAAACAGGATCGAGAAAAATACGCGCGAAAATATGTTGGACGGCATCGAGCTTCTTCCCCGGTTCGACAACCCCAGCCGCCACAACATAGCACCGTTGTGCATTCCCGCAACCACACGATTTCGCTACTGCATGCGAAAAGAGTTTATTGCTCGAAGCCGTAGCAGAAGAGAATGTCGTTGCTCGCGTCGGGCTCGTTGGTAAGGACGAAGAGCACCTGCGATCCGCCGACCTGGGCCCGCACGGGATACGAGCAAATCACGGAATTGGCAGATCCCGACACCGTCGCTACGCCGCTGCCGTCCGTTCCCACACCACCGGAAATGGTTCCGCTCGGACCACCTGAGTAGTAATACGGTGACGTGAAGACGACATCGATTCCAACAAGGGGACTGTTGCCGTCGGACGGATCGGTCACTTTGACCTTGAGCGGAGTCGGATACGATGCGTTGATCGCAGCACGTTGCGGCGTGCCTTGGAGGATGGTGACTGTCGGCGTCGTCGAGTAGGTGAAGAAGTTGTTCGCGGTCGTCTGCGCCAGGCCGCCAAAAAAATCGGTGACGCCCGCACCTGCGGAGTATGTGTAAACGTAGGGCTGCGTGTTGGCCCACATCACGCCGTTGGCAATGATGCAGATCTGCGCAGGCGTGTTGATCTTCAGACCGGAAAAACTGATCGTCGTGGATGTCACCGTGCCGACGTTCGAGCCTGCCGGAATCGACGCCTGGCAAGCCGCGGCAGACGTGTTGGCGTAGGCCGATCCGATACCGTTGAAGTAGCCTTCGATGACAACGTCGGCGGTGTCGCCCGGTGCGAGGCTATTGAGTCCTCCCGCTGCCGTCAGAACGTTTACGTTGCCGTTGAAGGGGTCGTTAGTCTCTGTAACGATGTCGAACGTCGCCACCGATCCTGAACCTTGGATTGTCTTGCCGTCATTTCCTCCAGCAACGAACTGATTGCCATGGAACGGAAAGGCGAGATCGATCTGGCCGCCGCCGGGCGTGATCGTGTTGGGCAACGAGCCAACCGCATGCGCGAAAGCCGGCTGAGACACCGGACTGGGATCGTTGTTGTTCGAATTGGCGTTGCCGGTAGCCTGCATGCTGAGAGAATACGTACCGCTGCTAAATGGAGCCGAGAACGCCGCCGGCGTCTGAACTTCGAATGCCGGATAGACGTACACGCCGCCCGGCAACGCATCCGCCGTGATCTGGAACGTAGCTGTCTGGAAGCCGGCGCCGCCGGCGTGCAAGGTCGCATCCGCACCGCCATACTGGATGAAGTAAAGCTGCGGATTGGTGAAGAACGTGAAGCCGGCCGGCAGTGTGACCGTAAGCAGTGAATTGGCTTCCAGCTTCGTGCCTGCAGCGATCGTATAGACCGCTTCGTAATACACGCTATTGATCGTGCTGCCTTCCGGCACGATGATGACATTGCTGTTGGCCGCCACCTGCGCAGAATTGTAGTCGGCGAGGGTGACAGTCAGTGTGCCATTGGCGAACGCGTGGCCGGCGGCGAGCAGGCAACCCGCAATGAGCGTTGCACGAATATTCTTCATCTGAGGCAACCTTTTCGTAGGAAAAAGGACGCACGGCACAATGTGCCATGGAGTCGTCTTGGTTGTAAACGTCACCAGGTGCCTCTTGCGAACAGAGTTGCACCAGTAACTTTCGCAGTGCTCGATTCGACAGCGCCGGCTGCGACGCTATTGAAGCGGCTCGGATCTCTTACCGAGCAGTTTGCTGACCACCTGACCCAGGAATCAGATTTGTTTCCAGGCTGCTGCACGGGCAATGTCCCGTCGATTAGTGTGAATGCGGCAATCATGTAACGGTCTGTAGATGCTACCGATGCCGTGATGCGGAGGCGCTACCTGTTCGGCAACGTAAACACGAACGTCGAGCCGGATCCCGCCGCGCTTTCGACAGTGATGGTTCCACCGTGTGCTTCGACGAACGTCTTCACGATCGCCAAGCCGAGGCCAGTCCCGCCGATGTTCGCCGGATCGGTTTCGCCCTTCTCGAAAATCTTTTCCAGGCGGTGATCGGGAATACCGTCGCCGTCGTCAGTGACCGAAATTTCGATCGCAGAATTCTCGCGGTCTCGCGCCGAAATTTTTATCTGGCCGCCCGGGGCGTACTTGATGGCGTTGGTTACCAGATTCTGCAAGACGCGCCGCAGCAGGCTTGCATCGGCATCGACCAGCAACTCATTGGGAATGTCGTTGATCAATTGTGTCTTGCCGGAATCCGCGATTGGACGAAGATCGCGAATCAGTGCTTCGACAAGCGGCCACAAGTCGAATATGCGTCGCTCCAGCTTGACGCCCGATTCCTCCTGCAGATGGCTGTTTTCCTCGAGGACCTTGTCTACCAGGTTTTCCAATTGCTGCACGCTTCGATGCAGCGTCTTGAACAGTCGAGCGGTGGCGGGTGCGGCAAGTTGGTCCGCAAGTTTCACTTCGAGAACGTCCGCCGACAGGGAAATGGCGTTCAGCGGAGTCCGCAGATCGTGCGCGATAAACGCAAGATACTCTTCGCGGCGTTCTTGAATTTCCCGATCCCGTTGGCTGACGAACGTCTTGACCGCGAGGCCGACCGCCTCATCGAGAACCTGATTCAAAAGGTGGAACGGCGTTCCTTGCAGCGTAATGTGATTGCTGTCTGCAAGATCGTGCAGGCAACTGCGCAGGATGTTGTATTCCGACACGACTTCGACGATATCGAAGCCATCCGCGAATCGCTGCGAGCCATGCGCCGGCGGACTCCCTTCACTGAGTGGGGCAGCCGTCTCAGCGGACCCGGACCGAAGAGCGCCAACCAGTTCCCGCAGAAATTGAGGGATGTGATCGTTCAGCGTCGGCGTGTCCAGCTGGCGAGCCGAGGCCAGCTGGCGGAGTTGTCTGCGCCATCGCGAGAGCAGAGTGTCGTGCTCGGCTTCGATAAGCCTCGCAAAATTTTCCAGGTTGTCGTCCACACGTCCCCACGTTTCGCTATCGCGAAATTTCGATGATACAGCAACCTTTGCTACGCCCTCCGCGAGACGGTGGTCGTGCTGGTTATCCTGGCTGTCTGACGCGCCTCGCGCTGCAAGCCTGGGGCGGCGGCGGTAACTCGAGTACGGGCTGAGTCGTCGCGCCGGCGGAGGGGATCGGCACCCGTACAAATCGCAGTCGAACTGTTCGTCCTGCACGACGACCTTGTGGAGTCGATCGGCCCGACAGGGGAAAATATTTCTCAATGAATTTCGCCCAAGGCCGCGTAGGCCAAGGCATACAACTTGCTCGGTTCCGCCCCGGCGGCCCCGGCGGAGCATCGTTGCGATACACCGCGCGCATCGGCATCACGGGCTTCAGATGCCTCGGCAATTCTACTCGGATGATGCGCAGCTTCTTTCCGGCGATATCGTCATCGACCATGAATCGCGGCATGTTGCCGAAGCCGAAGCCGGCGCGCAAAAACGCGTGTCGTGCGCCCATGTCGGACAGCCGCCAAACGTTGTTCGAGAACACGCCGTAACTTTTGTCCTTGGACAATGTCGATCGATCGGTCAACACGAGTTGCACGTGCTGCTGCAATTCGGATTGTGGAATGACGCCTTTGTATTTCGCTAACGGATGCGTCGGCGCCACGACGGTGACCAGCGGCACGTCGAGCAACAATTCGCTTCTGACAGGTTCCCTGCAGCACCGGCTCGACGACGGCGCCGAGCACTTCGACGAACAGCCGCAACGGCGTGTGCGGGAATTTGTCACGAAACTTGGCCACCGCCTCGACCATAACCCTATTCATTCCGGCGGCAAAACGGGTTTACCTGCTGTCTCGAACAGCGCCCCACCGGTCACCCCGAAAATTCGCTGTTCGGCCAGCGGGTCTCAGCGAATCTGAAGGACATTTCAGATTCTCGGCTGCACCTCAAGATTTGCCCCTCGCCTCACACTCTCCGCCCTAGGGCTGAGGGGTTGTCGTCATGGAGGCGTAATCCATTTCGTTGTACTGTTGGCGATGCCGCCTTCTTGGGGGAGCGCGGCAGAAAGGCGCAGCCGCTCTGGGCCGGCGGAAAGACTGACTCGCACAACTGCCGCGCGTGATGCGCCGCCTATCGAAAGGAAGAAAAGAAACAGAAACGATAATTATTAGGGAGAAAAACAAAATGTATATGCGTTTGCTTTGCAGCAGCCTCGCACTGCTGCTCGGCGGCATTTCGCTTGCGCATGCCGCCGAACAGAACGTCGCGGAAATCTACACGACCGACGACGAACACGAAGAACTGATCGCCACGCCCGAAGCCAGCAGCGGAAGCTGCGGTGTGGAGCGCTGGTCGGTCAAAACCGGCACGGATGCCGACAGCGGCCAGGTCAATCTGTCGTCGATGTCGCCACAGACGATCGTCACGATGCGCAGCTGGACCGCGCCGAATCCGATTCCACCCAACAACCGCGTATCACCGTACGAAACCACGCAATGGGTGATGAACGCGACGCTGGTCGAATACAAGCTCGAAACCGATTCCGACTATCACCTGGTGATCGAAGACGCCAGCGGCAACACCATGATTGCGGAAATTCCCGATCCGGCGTGCGTCGGCGCGGGCAGTCCGTTTGCCAGCGGCGTGCAGAACGCGCGCTCGGTGTTCGACGCCAAGTACAACGTGACGACGAGCTTCCAGACGGCCAACATTCCGGTGCAGATCACGGGCGTCGGCATGTTCGACTTCCTGCACGGCCAGACCGGCGTGGCGCCGAACGGCATTGAAATCCATCCGGTGCTGAACATCGTGTTCAATCCGGGCAACGGCAATCCGGATTTCGCCTTGTCGGCAGCGCCTGGCAGTGTCACAGCGACGCAAGGTTCGAGCGCCACCAGCGCGATCTCGATCACGCCGTCGAGCGGCTTCACGGGTAACGTGAGCTTCACGGCCTCGGGTCTGCCGAGCGGCGTAACCGCGTCGTTCAGTCCGACAAGTTCGAGCACCTCGACCACGCTCACGCTCACCGCCAGCAGCACGGCAGCGACTGGAACGTCGGCAGTCACGGTGACCGGCACGTCCGGCAGCCTGATCCATACCGCGATCGTCAACCTGACGGTCAATGCGGCCGGCAGCGGCGGCGGCGGCCAGACCGCTGTATACAATTCCACATTGAAGGCGCCCGGATGCGCGACCGTCGGTTCGGGCTGCGATTCCGGCCCGTCGCTGCTGCTCGGCCGCGGCTCGATTTCCGGCGGTGCGGAACCGAATCAGCCGAACACGATCAACAACTCGTGCGCGGATGGCACATCCGGTGCGTTCCACACCTCCGAATCGCTCGACCGCCTCGCTATCGCAACCACCGACGGCAGCAACCTGACCGCGGGCAAGAGCGTCAAGATCACGGCCACCGTCTGGGCGTACTCGACCGCCGACGCGCTCGATCTGTATTCAGCGCCGAACGCGAACAGTCCGACGTGGACGTTCCTGAGCACGATCACGCCGTCAGCCACCGGCGCACAGACGTTGAGCACGTCGTTCACGCTGCCGAGTGGCAGCCTGCAGGCGATTCGTGGCAACTTCCGCTATCAGGGCAGCGCATCGTCGTGCAGCACGGGTGCGTATGACGATCACGACGACCTGATCTTCGCCGTCGCCGGTTCTGCGCCGAGTCCGGACTTCGCGATCAGCGATTCGCCGAGTGCTCTGTCGGTTACGCAGGGCGCGACCGCCAACGACGCGATCACGATCACGCCGCAGAACGGATTCACCGGCAGCGTGAGTTTCTCCGCCTCGGGTCTGCCGAGCGGCGTGACGGCGTCGTTCAGTCCGACCAGTTCGACCACGGGCAGCACGGTCACCTTCACAGCCAGCAGCACGGCGACGACGGGTACGAGCACCGTGACGATTACCGGTACGTCCGGTTCGCTCACGCACTCGACGACGGTTGCGCTGACGGTCGCGGCGAAAGCCAGCGCCGACTTCTCGCTGTCGAGTTCGCCGTCGACCTTGTCGGTAACGCAAGGCACAGCCGGTTCCAGCACCGTGACCGTCAACAAGCTCAATGGCTTCAGCGGCAGCGTGAGTCTTACGGCGTCGGGTCTTCCGAGCGGTGTGACCGCATCGTTCAACCCGGCGAGCACGACCTCGACCAGCACGCTGACGCTGACCGCCGCCGCCACTGCGGCGACCGGCACGTCGACGGTAACGATCACCGGCACGTCCGGCAGCCTTACGCATTCGACGACACTGAGTCTCACCGTCAATGCGAGCGGCACCTCGACTCAGTTGCTGGCCAACACCGGCATCGAATCCACGTTGTCCCCGTGGACCGGATCATCGGGAATCGATTGCTCCGCCGGCTGCTCGGGCGAAAGCGCGCACGCCGGCACCGGCTTCGCGTGGTTGAACGGATATGGCTCGACGCATACCGATACGCTGTCGCAGTCGGTCACGATTCCGGCGGGCAAGACGAGCGCAACGTTGCAGTTTTACCTGCACGTCGACACCGCGGAAACCTCGACGACCACGGCTTACGACAAGCTCACCGTGAAGCTGGGGTCTACGACGGTTGCGACGTTCTCGAATCTCAACGCCGCGACCGGCTATCAGGTCCATTCGTACAACGTGACCGTTACGCCGGGCTCCAACGTGACCTTGACGTTCACCGGCACGGAGGATTCGTCGTTGCAAACGTCGTTCGTCATCGACGACGTCACGCTGACGGTGCATTAGCGTCTGGAGTGAAGCAGACGGGCGAGTGTTGCCGCTCGCCCGTCGGTTTCGGTCCCCATCGTTTGGTTTTCTTGCCGCTTGCTGTGGGGAGAGTGATTAAGCTGACCTGATCATTCGGGCATGATTGAGGCGCGCTTCATTCTCGTTGATGAGCACCCGCGTGCTCACTTGCGCCAGTCGCGTTGGAGCTGGGCGGAGTAACGCATCAGTCATTCACCACGCTCAAAAATTGACTTCGCGTTGGCGGCAACATTATTCGACGTAAAACGATTGTAAGCGCACAGGCGTCGTGCCTGACGTGCCGAAGTACGCATGGTCCAAGTTGATCGTTACGGTGTTTCCGATCGTGCAGGCCGCGTCTACGGCAAACGTGACAGATTTGCTCGGCCCGAATGGATTTACGTCGTCCGTCGTAGCCGAGTATTGCGTAAAACTACCCAGCAGCCCCGTCGCAACGCCAATCGGATTAGCTGGAACCCCAATATTACCTCCATGGGCGTCGCAAGTACCGGTGTCAATGGCGGCGTAGACATAAACCTGGCATCCGTTTGCGACCGATCCACCGACTACGCGAACTCGCATGCCAAAATCCCAAGGCGGCGGCGAATCAGCCAGTGGAACGCATTGGGTCAAATGAATGTAACTGCTGCCGTCACTGACAATCGTCGATGCGACCTGCAGCGCCGGGGAACTTGGAGAGCCATCTGTGATGTCCACAGAGGGCGCGCCATCGCCGTAAGTTGCCCATGAAGCCTGGCCCTCGTTGAAGTCGGGATTCTGCAAAATATTGTTGGCGCGCGCGCTGAAAATCGTCAAGGCAAGAGCGAACAGGAAGTAGCTCGAACATCTCAGTTTCATGTTTCGGCCATTCTGATCGTCCGGTGGCTATCATAGCTTCACTCGTCGCGGCCGGTGAGACGCCGCCACTATTCTTCCGGCATGGACCGAGAATCAGCCGAGCAATGGAACCGTAAGCATCCCAACACTGAGGATGCGATCCATGTGCGCGTGAATCAATTGGTGGAGCGGAGGAGGATCGAACTCCCGACCTTCGCATTGCGAACGCGACGCTCTCCCAGCTGAGCTACCGCCCCACACGACCATCGGCACCGGTCTGGTCCGGCGCGAGGGTGCGCATGATAGCGTGACCGGCCGGCTCAGCCAAGTAGCGCGTCAGCCATACGTCTCGTTGCGCAGCGTAGACGTCAGCACCTCGTCGCGCGCAGGCAGAGGCTCGGCAGCGCTGGGTCGCGTCAGCAATGCCGCCAGCGGCGCGGGCACCGGCACCTCGCGTCCGATCAGCGGTTCGACCACGCGCTCGAATTTGGCCGGGTGCGCCGTCGCCACGACGGCCCAGTCGCCGGTCGCCCCGTCGCGGCGCAAACGTTCCAGCGCGTTCACCGCGGTCGCGGTGTGCGGGCAGTGGATTTCGCCCAAGGCTTCGTAGCGCGCGCGAATCGTTGCCTGGATTGCCGCGTCGTCGACGACGTCCACGGTGAACGCGTGGCGGAGTTGCACAGGATCCGGATACAACCAGCGCAGGCGTTCGAAGTTGCTGGGCGCCCCGACATCCATTGCGTTGGCCAGCGTGGCGACGCTCGCACGCGGCGCGTAGTCGGCGCCGGCGAAGAAATCGCGTAGCGTGCGGTTGGCGTTGGTGGCGAGCGCTATGCGTCCGATCGGCAGGCCCATCGCGCGTGCGAGGATGCAGGCGAGCGCATTGCCCAGATTTCCCGCGGGAACGACAAAGTTTAAATGTATATTTTTGGCACGACGGTGGGCGAGCGCGGCATACGCGTAATACGCCATCTGCGGCAGCAGCCGGCCGAGGCTGATGCTGTTGGCCGATGTCAGCGGTACCGCGGCCTGCAGTGCAAGGTCGCCGAGCGCGTGCTTGGCCATGCGCTGGCAATCGTCGAACGATCCGTCGACACGAAACGCACGCACGTTGTCGCCGAAGCAGCCGAGCTGATGCGCCTGGCGCGGCGAAACGCGTCCGTCCGGATACAGGATGACGACACGGAAACCTGCGACGCGGTGGAACGCCGCGGCCACGGCCGCACCGGTATCGCCGGAAGTAGCCACGAGGATCGTGCGCGCTCGCGCGTCGCGCCGCGGCAGGCGGCGCATGCACGCGGCGAGGAAGCGTGCGCCGAAATCCTTGAATGCGGCGGTCGGTCCGTGGAACAACTCGAGCGCGAAGTCGTTCGGCGTGCGCAGAGGAATCAGCGGCGCCTCGAAATCGAAAGCTTCGCGGCAGATCGCATGGAGTTCGCCGGCCAATGCGTCGCCGCGGAAGAACGGCATGAGTAACACGGCGGCGATATCGGCGAGCGAACTCTTTCCGTCGAACGCGACTGGATCGAGCATCGGCATCGCATCGGGCACGAACAGGCCGCCATCGGGCGCGAGGCCAGCGGCAATCGCGTCACTCAGCGACACCGCCGCGGTCTTGCCGCGCGTGCTGACGTACATCATGCGACGATGCTCGCGGCCGGTCCGTTGACGGGCGATACGAAACTCTCGCTGTCGATGTTCGCGATCGCGAATCCCTTGCGCATCGATTGCGACGCGTCGAGGGCTTCTGCAAATGTCTCGAACCACGCGAATATGCTCGGCCCCGCGCCGGAGATGCTCGCGCCCATCGCACCCTGATCGAGCGCCGCTTGCTTTACCGCCGCGAAGCCCGGAATCAGCGAGGCGCGGCGCGGTTCGACCAGCACGTCTGAAAGTCCCGCGCGGATCAGCGAAGGGTCGCCGCGATGGCAGCCGCTGAGCACGAGCGCGAGGTTCGCACTTTGCGCGACGAAATCCGACAGCATGTACGCGCCGCGCAGTACATCGCGCGCCCGTTTCGTCTCGACGGCGAAGTGCGGATGAACGACCACGCAGTGCCAGGCATCGGGTGCGGCCACACGCACCAGCTTGTCGCGCGTGGCGAGCACGATGCCGCCGAGCAGCATCGCGCCGACGTTGTCGCCGTGGAGTCCGCCGCTGGCCACGGCTTCGCCCAGCAGCGCGAACGGATACAGCTCTTCGCGCGACAAAGGCGCATCGAGCAGCGCATTTGCGGCGACCAGCGCAGCCACGCACGAAGCCGCCGATCCGCCCATGCCGGAGCCGAACGCGATGCCTTTGTCGAGTTCGATCTCGAAACCGAACGGCAGCTTCAGCGTGTCGCGCATGGCGATGAGCGCAGCACCGGCGGTGTTGCGAGCGGCGCCCGTCGGCAGCTCGACGCGCGCATTGCGGATCGCGGCGATGCGCACGGTCGCTTCGTCTATGCGCCGCACCGTGGCCCGGTCGCCGGGACCTTCGATGGTGTGGCCGAGGATATCGAACCCGACGCCGATGTTGCCGACCGACGCCGGCGCGAATGCGGTCGCCGCGTTCATACGCGCGCTCCGAGCCCGGCGGCGACGCGCAGCAAATCGGAGAACACGCCGGCCGCGGTGACGTCCGGCCCGGCGCCCGGACCTTGCACGACCAGCGGGTTGTCGCAATAGCGCTTTGTGGAAAATTGCACAATGTTGTCCGTAAGTCGGATGTTTGCGAAGGCGTGATCGCGCGGCAACGCGGTAAGGCCGACGGTTGCGTGCCCCTCGCGATCCAGATGCGCCACGTAGCGCAAGACATGCTGTGTTTGCGCCGCTTCGTCGAAGCGCTGCCTCATCATCGCATCGAGCTGCGGCAAGGCGGCCATGAACGATTCCGCATCGCCGCTGCGCAGTGCCTGCGGCACCAGGCTTTCCACGCGTACCTCGTCGAGTGAGAGGCGCCAGCCCGCTTCGCGCGCGAGGATCACGAGCTTGCGCGCCACGTCGGTGCCGGAGAGATCGTCGCGCGGATCGGGTTCGGTGTAGCCGAGTCGATGCGCTTCGCGCACGAGTTCGGAAAACGGCGTTGCGCCGTCGAAGCGGTTGAACAGCCACGCCAGCGTGCCGGAGAAAATGCCGTCGATGGCGTTGAGTTCATCGCCGGTGTCGAGCAGATCGCGCAACGTCTGGATGATCGGAAGTCCGGCGCCGACGGTGGCTTCGTATCGAAAACGCGCACCGGCGGATGTGGCGGCATCGCGGATTGCCGTGTAGCGCGACAACGCGCCCGCACCCGCGTGCTTGTTCGGCGTGATGACGTGGATGCCGTTGCGCAGCCAAGTGGCGTACTGGTCGGCGACGGCGTCGCTCGCGCTGCAATCGAGGATCACCGCGTGCGGCAGATGTTCGCTGCGCACGTGCGCGGCGAATGCATCGAGGTCGCACGGCTGCGGCGCGTCGATCACGCGTTCGCGCCAGTTCTCGATGCCGCGATCGTCGCGCCACATGCGCTTGCTCGATGCGATCGCGCGCAGGCGCAGGTCGATATTGAGTTCGCGCTTCAGACGCGGCGCGGCCGCGGCGATCTGGTCGAGCAGCGCCGCGCCAACCTTGCCCGGTCCGATCACGCCAAGAGAGATCGTCTGCGGCGACAAATAGAACGCGGCGTGGGCGGCGCGCAGTGCCTTGCTGGCGTCGCGCCGGGCGATCGCGACCGAGATGTTGCGTTCCGACGCGCCTTGCGCGATGGCGCGGATGTTGACGCGTCCGCGCGCGAGCGCATCGAACAGCCGCGCGGCTACGCCGGGCACACCGGCCATGCCGTCGCCGACGGCCGCGAGCACGGCGATGTCCGGCGTCACCTCGATGCCGTTGATCTGGTTCGAGGCCAACTCGCGCGCGAACGCGCCCTCAAGCGCCGCGCGCGCGGCGGACGCCTGCGCGGCGCGCACGACGCAGCAGATGGAATGTTCGGATGAGCCCTGCGAGATCATCACCACCGAAATTTGCGCGGCACGCAAAGCGGCGAACACGCGCTCCGCCGTGCCGGGCACGCCGATCATGCCGGTACCTTCGACGTTGATCACAGCCAGATCGTGCGCGAGCGTCAGCCCCTTGATCGGCCCGCTCGCATCGCCGCGCGCGTCGATGCGTGTGCCGGGATGTTCGGGTTTGAACGTGTTGCGGATGAAGATCGGCAGGCCGCGTGCGATCGCCGGTGCCATGGTCTGCGGATGGATCACCTTGGCACCGAAGTAGGCCAGTTCGCAGGCTTCTTCGTAACTCATCGCGCCGAGCGTGAGCGCTTCGGGTTCGACGCGCGGATCGGCGCTGAGCACGCCGTCGACATCGGTCCAGATGTGCAGTTCCTGTGCCTCGAACAGTGCGGCGAAGATGGCGCCGGAATAATCGCTGCCGTTGCGGCCGAGCACGGTTGGTTTGCCATCGCGTGTCCGCGCGACGTAGCCGGTGACGATAAATCTTTTTTGCGGATGCGCGCCGAGCCAGTGCGACAGACGTTCTTCGGTCGCTTTCCAGTCGACCGCGACACCGAGTTCTTCGTGATGAACGATCAGCACGTCGCGCGCGTCGAGCAGCGCGTAATCATCGCCGGCAAGATGCGCGTGGACGAGATATGCCGACCACACCTCGCCAAGGCCGCTGATCGCATCGCCGATATCGCGTGGTGCACTGCCGAGCACACTGATCGCATGCAGGCGCTCGGCGAGTTCGTGGAACTGCGTCGTGAGCCACGCATGTGCCGCAGCGGTATCGGCGAGCAGGGCATCGGCAGCGCTCAGATGCCGGTCACGCAGCGTGGTCCACGCGGGGCGCCAGTCACGGCGCGACGATGCCGCATCGGCGAGTCCGATCAGCGCATCGGTGACGTTCTGCATCGCCGAAACGACGACGATCTGCGTCATCTCGTCCCGCGCCCTGATCAGCTTCGCCACATGCCGGATACGCGAAGCATCGGCCAGCGACGAACCGCCGAACTTGTGCGCCACGATTGACGCGGGTCTCACCGGATCGGATTTGCCAAGCACGCGGATCGAGCCTCCGTTTTTTCGGGGCTCCGCATCAGGTCGGGGATCGGTGCTCGCGCCCGCATCCTCGTCGAGGTGCGGAGCGGTCGTTGCGATTCAGCTGCGCGCGACCCACCGCACCACGAACGTAGTCGTGGTCGTCGTCGTGGTGGCGAAGCGTGTGCGCATATCCGCAGTGAAACCGATTGGGCCGGCGCGCGTCAAGGGGCGCGTGTCAGAGCAGCGCGACCAGCGCGTCGTGCAGCAATGGCTTGCGCCAGCCCTCCAGCGCTGCCGGCCAGGTGCGATCGGTCAGCAGCGTTTCCAGATGACGGCGCGAACCGAGCAGCCCTTCCGGAATGTTTTCGCGCTGGGCGACGGCGGCAACCGCATCGCGCATCGATTGCAGCGCGCGCCGTTCGGCGTTGCTGAAAGACGCGGGGATGGGTGCGATGTCGCCGTCGGCATCGGTGATCGGCTGCTGTATTTCGGCGAGCAGGTCCGCACGCTGCGGTCCGCGCAAGGCGCGCAGTCCCTTGGCGCGCTCGAACAGTTGTTCGGCATCGGCGGGCGGTTGCGAGGCGAAGTCGAGCGCATGCGCGTCGTCGAGCAGCCATGAGCGAGGCTTGTCGAGTTTGCGCGCTTGCGCGTCGCGCCATAGCAGCAGACGGCGCAGGCGCACGCGCTGCTCGATCGGCCAGTCGTGCGCGGTGCGGAAGGCGCGCTGCGGTTGCGTGTCGACGGTGGGATGGCAGACGCGCTCGACCAGCCGCCGGCAATCTTCGGCCAGCCATTCGCGCCGGCCGAGTTCGCCAAGCCTGGCGTCGAGCGTGGCGTGTATGGCGGGCAGATGGACGACATCCTGCGCCGCATATTCCAGTTGCGAGGCGCTCAACGGACGCGCCAACCAGTCCGATCGCGTTTCGGCTTTCGGCAGATCGACGCCGAGCAAGGTCGCGACGAGTTTCTGGTAGCTCAGGCCGAAGCCGAAACCGGTCATCGCTGCCGCGATCTGCGTGTCGAACAGGTTGGCCGGACCGTTTGGCAGCAGGTCGATCATCGCCTCGAGATCTTCGCTGGCGCTGTGCATGACGGTGATCGCGTCGGTTGCGGTGAGCAGGCGATGCAGTCCGGCGTGCGCGCCGAGGCGGGGTGAATCGAGCAGGGCGATGTCGCCGCCGAGATTGACCTGCATCAAGGCGAGCACGCTGCGGAACGTGTTGGTGCGCATGAACTCGGTGTCCACGCCGATCACGCCGCCGGCGCGATGCTGCGCGAGCCAGGCGTCGAGCGCGCCGGCGTGGTCGATCCATTGATGCATGGTTGTTTCCTGTTCAGCCTGAGGGTTGCGGTGCGCGCGGACGATGGCTAAGGTGAAGCACACCGCAGTTGACTCGCGAACACCGCATGCCGGGTACCGAAATCGTCCGCAAGCAGACCGTACTGGGCGGTGCGGCGGGCATCGCGCTGCTTGCGTTCGCGTTGTGCTATCGATTCTACCCGGTCCACGGACACATCGTGCTGCGCTCGCCGAGTCCGATCGAACCGACCGCCACGCCGGATGCCACGTTGCGCTCCGCGCCGGTTGCGCCGCCCGCGCCCATCGTCGCTTCGCCGCCGATACAGGCGCCCGCTCCGGTTGTGCAGACGCCTGCGCCGGCTCCCGCGGAACCGGCGCCGCCCGCGCCGCCGCCGACGAAGGAAATCGCAGCGACTTTGAAGAAAGCCGACAAGGCGTTCGGCGACGGCCGCTTCTACGAACCCAAGGACACCAACGCACTCGCGCTGTACCGCAAGGTGCTGGCGGAGGACCCGAACAACGCCGCCGCCGCGGCCGGCGTCGAAAAAGTACACAATTCCCTTTTGCAGCAAGCCAACGACGCGCTCGACAAGGGCGACGAGAAAACGACCGCGCGTCTGATCGAGGTGATCGGCGGCATTTCCAAGACCGGCGACGATTACACACAGCTCGCGCTGCGGCTGAAGACGCTGCGCCAGGTCGCGCCGTTGCTCACCCACGCCGCCGACCTGATGCAGCAAGGCCGCTCGCTGGCGCCCCCGGGCGACAACGCGCTGGAGGTTTATCGTCAGGTGCTCACGCTCGATCCGACCAACAAGCTGGCCGATCAGGGACTGGTGCAGATCGAACGCGATTTCCTGGATCGCGCTCTCGCCGCCGCGGCACAGGACGATTATGCCGGCGCCGACAAGATCCTCGACCAGGCCGCAATGGTGCGTCCGGGTTCGCAGAACCTGCTGGACACGCGCACGCGCATCGAGGGCATCCGCCGCCAGCGCGCGGCGAACACGATGGCGCAAGCCAACTCCGCGCTCGACGCGGGCGATCCGAATCTGGCCGAGCTGCTGGCGCAAAAAGCCCTGGCGCTCACGCCGGACCTGGTCGGCATCGACGAGTTCAACCGCAAGCTGCGCAACGTGCGGCTGTACGCGAGCTTCGCGCCGGGGCAGGTGGTGACCGACAAGTTTCTCGATCGCCACGGCGAGGCGCCGCCGCTGGTCGTCGTGCCGACCGGATCGTTCGTGATGGGTTCGCCGGACACCGATGCCGAGCACAAGCCGACTGAAGGCCCGCAGCGCGAAGTGAAGATCGAATCGGGTTTCGCGCTCGGCCGCGACGAAATCAGCGTCGGCGAATTCGGTACGTTCGTCGGCGACTCGAGCTATGCGACCGACGCCGAGCGCATCGGCACCTCGACCATCTACGACGAGGAATCCGGCCGCCTTATCGAACGGCGCGGCGTGACCTGGCGCGACGATTTCCTCGGTGCCAAGGCGACCGAGGATCTGCCGGTGATCCACGTGTCGTGGAACGACGCGATCGCCTACACCAAATGGCTCGCCGCGCGCACCGGCAAGCCGTACCGTCTGCCGAGCGAAGCGGAATTCGAGTACGCGCTGCGCAGCGGATCGGCCGCGCGTTATCCGTGGGGCGACGGCAATCCGTCGAAGCCACTGGAAAATCTCACCGGCGACGCGGACCGTTCGCCGCGCCTGAAACGCTCCTGGGCCAAGGCGTTCCTGAAATACGACGACGGTTACTGGGGGCCGGCGCCGATCGGAAAATTCCCGCCCGACGCGTTCGGCCTGCGCGACATGGATGGCAACGTATCGGAGTGGACGGACGATTGCTGGCACGACAACTACACGCGCGCACCGTCTAACAGCCGTGCCTGGGTCAATCCGGGATGCGCCGCGCATGTGATCCGCGGCGGTTCGTGGGGCAGCGCGCCGGACCAGGCGCGGTCGTCGTATCGTCTGGCCGCGCCGGCCGATACGCGCAGTGCGCGTGTCGGGTTTCGCGTCGCGCGCGATCTGATGTAGCGATCAGTGGCCGGCCGGGCCGGCGCCGAAGCCGCGCAGCATCGCGTGATTCTGTGAACGTTCGATCGCATCCTGCGAGTCGCGCGTGCGACGCTGCAGTTCGGCGTAGGTGTGGCACGTGGTCGCGCGGAACAGCGTGCCGGGCTGGTCGGCCTTTTCGCAGATGATGCGCTGGCTGTCGGAATTGGTCAGGATGGAATTGATCCGTTCCTGACGATTGAACAGGCGCACCTTGTCCTCTTCCTTCATCGCCGCCACGGTGCCGTTCTGCACGATCAGATCGTGCATGAAGTCCAGGCCGTTCTCGACGGTGGCGCGATCGTCCGGCTTGATGTATTCGAAGCGGCCGCCCTTTTCCATTTCCTTGCGCACGCCGGCCGCCTGCGCCTCGAACGAGGCGACGTTCTGCTTGTCGAGGTCCGGCAATACCGGATATTTTTCGGTGGCGGATGCAAAGCCGCTGCTCAGCGAGACGACGATTGCAGCGGCAAGAATCAGGAAGCGTTTCATGGATGTCCCCGGTGACGGCATTGAGTACGGCTTGTTTCGTACATTAGCGCCTCGGCAAAGAGCATGCAACTCGGCCAATGGCCGCGGCCCTTGATTGCGCGGATAATCCGCGTTTTCCCTGCCGGTCGAGCCCGATGAACGCGCCAACCCGTATCGACACCGCCCGCGTCGTCCGCGCGCCGCGCGGTACGCAGCTTTCCTGCAAGAGCTGGCTCAGTGAAGCGGCCTTCCGCATGATCCAGAACAATCTCGATCCGGACGTCGCCGAGAAACCGAGCGAACTGGTCGTCTACGGCGGCATCGGCCGCGCGGCGCGCAACTGGGAATGTTTCGATGCGATCCTGAAATCGCTGCGCGAACTCAACGACGACGAAACGCTGTTGATCCAGTCCGGCAAGCCGGTGGGCATATTTCCCACGCACGTCGATGCGCCGCGCGTGCTGCTCGCGAATTCGAATCTCGTGCCGCACTGGTCGACGTGGGAACACTTCAACGAACTGGATAAGAAGGGTCTCATGATGTACGGCCAGATGACGGCCGGCTCGTGGATCTACATCGGTTCGCAGGGTATCGTGCAGGGCACGTACGAAACGTTCGTCGAGATGGGCCGGCAGCATTACGGCGGCAGTCTGAAAGGCAAATGGATCCTCACCGCCGGACTCGGCGGCATGGGCGGCGCGCAGCCGCTCGCGGCGAGTCTGGCAGGCGCGTGCTCGCTCAACATCGAATGCCAGCAAAGCCGTATCGACATGCGCCTGCGCACGAAATACGTCGATGAACAAGCCACCGATCTCGACGACGCGCTGGCGCGTCTGAAAAAGTATACAAGCGAAGGCAAGGCGATCTCGATCGCGCTGCTCGGCAACGCCGCGGAGATTTTGCCGGAAATGGTCAAGCGCGGCGTCAAACCGGATGCCGTCACCGACCAAACCAGCGCACACGATCCGGTCAACGGCTACTTGCCGATGGGGTGGACGGTCGAGCAATGGTTCGAACGCCGCAAGAGCGATCCGAACGGCACACGCGACGCAGCCAAGAAATCGATGCGCGTGCACGTCGAGGCAATGCTCGCGTTCCAGAAACACGGCGTGCCGACGTTCGACTACGGCAACAACATCCGACAGATGGCGAAAGACGAAGGCTGCACGAACGCGTTCGATTTCCCCGGTTTCGTACCGGCGTACGTGCGGCCTTTGTTCTGCCGCGGCATCGGACCGTTCCGCTGGGTCGCGCTGTCCGGCGATCCGGAAGACATCTACAAGACCGATGCGAAAGTGAAGCAACTGATTCCCGACGATCCGCATCTGCACAACTGGCTCGACATGGCCCGCAAGCGCATCAGCTTCCAGGGATTGCCGGCGCGTATCTGCTGGGTCGGACTCGGCCAGCGCCACAAACTCGGCCTCGCCTTCAACGAGATGGTGCGCACCGGTGAAGTGAAAGCGCCGATCGTGATCGGCCGCGATCATCTGGATTCGGGCAGCGTGGCGTCACCCAACCGCGAAACCGAAGCGATGCGCGACGGCAGCGACGCCGTTTCCGACTGGCCGTTGCTCAACGCACTGCTCAACACCGCCGGCGGCGCGACGTGGGTAAGTTTCCACCACGGCGGCGGCGTCGGCATGGGCTATTCGCAGCACGCGGGCGTCGTGATCGTGTGCGACGGATCGCAAGCCGCCGACAAGCGCATCGCGCGCGTGTTGTGGAACGATCCGGGCACGGGTGTAATGCGCCACGCTGATGCGGGGTACGACATTGCGATCGATTGTGCAAAAGATCAGGGGCTGAAACTGCCGATGGTTTGAACGCAGGCGGAATCCGGGGAATTCATGCGTCAGAAATTGTTGCTCGTCTTGTTGGTGATCGTCGCAACCGGAGCACTAGCGTTTCGGTTCGTTCTTATGCAGCACGAACCGGCCGTCGTCCCGAGCGTCGCTTCGGCGCAGCTCATCCGTGAGTTCCAGGCTGTCCTGGACGCTGAGAAGATCACTGATCCCTACCAGCGATGCCTGGCGTATCCGGATCTGCCGGGCACGAGCTGGGACAAGTCGATCGTTGCAGCATATTGCGGATTGATGCTCAGAAAGGCAGTGAGTCTCGAGGAGATCGACGCAGCGCTGAAACGCGGCGAAACCGAACTGTTGGAACAGACGTTCGATGGATACTTGCAGAGGAATTATGAGCCGGGTCAGCATGGCTTTCTGACGTGGGCCATCATTCATATTTTCGACCACGGCGGCACGTTCGATGTCGCCGACCGTTGGGTGAAGGCCGATCCGAATAGTGCTTTCGCCTTGACCGCGCGCGCCACGGCCTACATCGTCCTCGCCGTCGAGGCACGCGGCGAAAAATCCGCGCGCGACACGCCGAAGGAAAATTTCCGGCGCATGGAGGAGTTGTGCGAGAAAGCGCTCGTCGATCTCAATGAAGCCGCGCGCCGCTCGCACCGCTTGATTACCGCATATAACCAGATGTTCGAGATCGCCCAGCTGACCGGCGACACCGACTTGCGTGTCCAAGCAGCGAGGCGCGCACTCGCTCTGGATCCGGCCGATCAATGGACCTATGACAACTGGGCGAATGCCGTCGAACCGAAGTGGGGCGGCTCGATCGCCGAAATGAATGACCTGGTCGATCATGCGATGAAGCATGCCGGCGACAATCCGCTGCTCAAGCGTATGCCGGCGCGAGTCTATTGCGCGGAAGCAAATACGCTGGAAGTCTGTCACTCTTGCGGCGAGATCCCCGACCGCGCGAAGAAAGCGCTACCGATCTATCTGCAGGGCGCCGCCATCGCCCCCGCCGCATGCGTGTTCGACGAAGCAGGAAACACGGCCGAACGTGCCGGCGATTACGAAGCCGCCGTCCGTATCGATTCGCAATCGTTCCGCTTCAGTCTCAGACCTAATGAGGTGTATCGGCGTGCGCTGGCGCTCCGGCGCCTGGGACAGCACGATCTGGCGGTGCAAAGCCTCGACGCTCTCCGGCGCGCGTACCCGCGCTATGCGATGGTCGATGTGTGGGAGGGCTGGATCGACCAGGAGGACCACCGGCCGCACGAGGCGGAGAAGGCGTTCCTCGCCGCCACGCAAATCGATCGCGACAACCGCGAAGCGAATACCGAACTCGTCAATCTGTACACGACATCGCTCGACGAGTTCGAGAAAGCCAAGACCATC
This sequence comes from uncultured Gammaproteobacteria bacterium, assembly GCA_963708785.1. Classification (GTDB taxonomy): domain Bacteria; phylum Pseudomonadota; class Gammaproteobacteria; order Xanthomonadales; family Rhodanobacteraceae; genus Rudaea. The sequence goes on along the minus strand of CAVPTJ010000003.1, from coordinate 63,873 downwards.
GTGGACCGCCTGATGAGCGAAAACCCCAACAACCCTCGCGCCTGGATCTTGAGTGCCGTCCTGGACCACGGCAAGGACGAAAAGCACTGCAAGATGGCATTGGAAAAATACTTGGCGCTCGTCGACCATACGCACGCCGACAGCTACGAACAGCGCGATATCGACCGCGCCACCGCGCGCGTCGCCGAGCTGACCAGACTCGAACAGAAAGCGACCGTGCCGGCGACGGCAAAGTAGGCGGGAATGCGCTCAAGGTGCAGGCGGCGGACCGCCATCGCGCTTGCCGCCCACCTGCTTGAGCCGCGCCATCACGTCGGCCGAACGCGCACCCATCTGCCGCTCGGCCCAGCGTTTGAGGATGCGGGCGCGCCGCGCGCCGTTCTTCGGATCGCGCACGGATTCTTCGATGCGGGTGAGCAACGCGTCGACGTTCTCGCGCGGCGGAGCATCGTCGTCGTGGCTGCTGTACCAAACGTCGATCCAGTGATCGGAACGTTCGCCGATGCGCAGCAGCGCGCGGAAATAACGCGGCGGCGTCTTGCCCAGTCGGATCAGATCGACGAATCCAGCGCCGAGCGTGAGGGGAATCAGCACCAGATCGCGCAGGCTGCTCAGGAGCAATTTGAACGGCAGGATGCCCATCGCGCGGATCAGGCGCCAGCGGGTGACGGTGTGTCGGTCGGTCATGCCGGAAGCCTAAATCAGTTCCGTTATAGTTGAAACGTATGAACGTCACGGTCGGGAAACAAGCCGGCGTCTGCGTCAACTGCGGCGCCGTATTGACGGGCACGTATTGTGCGCAATGCGGGCAGAAGCGTTTCGTCGAAAGCGATCGGCGCTTCGGGCATCTCGTGCGGCAGTTCGTGGGCAGCCTGACCGATCTCGACGGCCGCGTCTGGCGTACGCTGATCGCGCTGCTGTTCAAGCCCGGCCTGCTCTCGCGTGAGTACATGGAAGGACGGCGTGCGCGCTGGATTTCGCCGGTGTCGCTGTTCCTCGCCGTAAGCGTGGTCTACTTCGTCGCGCCGCTGCACGGCGGCGATCTGACGCTGCAGTTCAACCAGCAAGTCACCGGCGAGTTGCGCACGCTCGCGCGCAGTCCGGACGAAAAGCCGCTCGCCGCCGCCGCTCTCGCGCGCAACGGCCAGGCGCATTCGGCGATCACCTCGCGCTGGATCGCGCAACGCGTGCAGGAACGCGACGCGGCAATGCGCGCGTCGAGCAAAGGTGCTGCCGGCTATTCGTATCACGATTACCGCATCGCCTACGACGCCAAGGCCGACGATGTGAGCAAGGCGCTTATCCTCGTGCACATTCCGTTCGTTGCGCTGGTGCTGATGCTCGTGTTCGCGCGGCAGCATCGTTATTTCGCCGAGCATTTCGTTTTCGCGCTGCACTTTTTTTCGTTTTCGATCCTCGCGCTCGAAGTGGTTATCCAGGTTCGTGCGCTGGCCTTGCTGACGTTTCCGCCCGGCGCCACGCCGGAGTGGCTGTTCGACTGGACGATGCGCACGCTGCTTTCGGTTTACGCCGTTCTCGCGTTGCGCCGCGCGTATGGCGTCGGCTGGCTCGCATCGATCGGCGCGGCGGCGGTGATGCTGACCACGCTGGTGACGGCGAACATCTACATCTATCGCGCGCTGCAGTTCGTCATTACCTTCGCCATCACATGAGCGCGCACGAACTGGACAATCCGTTCTGGTCGTCGTTGCAGACGCGACATCGCTCCGTCGCTCAGTTCGCGAACGGTGCGGCGCGTTATCCGAAAGCGTTCGCGCCGTTTCTCGGCGTCGCAAACGGCGAAACGGCGGTGGAGGTCTGCGCGCCGCTTGTCGAAGCCGGTGAGAGCGTTTATTTGCTCGGCGTCACGCCGCGCACGGCATCCGCGTGGCTGATCGAATCGTTTCGACCGCTGGCGCAAATGGTATGCGAATCGCCGCTGACGGACGTCGATGGCCCGCCGCTCATCGCGCTCGATGCGCGTCATCGGGCCGACGTGCTCGCGCTCACCGCGCTGGTGTATCCACACTACTTCCGTGAACGCACGATGGATCTGGGGCGCTACTTCGGCATCTATGTCGACGGACGTCTGGCCGCGATGATCGGCGAACGGCTCGGCACGGAGAAATTCCAGGAGATCAGCGCAGTCTGCACGCATCCGGATTTCGGCGGACGCGGTTATGCGCGACGGCTGCTGGCGATGCTGAGCAACGACGTGCTCGCAGCGGGCCGCGTGCCGTTCCTGCATGTCAGTCACGAAAACGCAGCGGCCAAGCGGCTTTACGAACGCGCCGGCTATCGATTGCGCCGCGACATCGGTTTTTTCTCGTTGCGCCGCGCTTGAAATCGGTTTGGACGGCCAAATCATCGCCGTGTACACGGCCGGAGTACACTCGCGCGATGATGCAGGTATCGATTCGCCTGGCGACGCTCCGCGACGCCGCGCCGATCGCGGCGATGTCGCGCGACTTCATCGAGCACGGCCTCGGCTGGTCGTGGACGCCCCGCCGCGTCGCCTACGGCATCGGCGAGCGCGAGACGAATGCGATCGTCGCCGAGGTGGGCGACGCACTCGCCGGTTTCGGGCTCATGAAATACCGCGATGCCGACGCGCATCTGCTGCTGCTCGGCGTGCAGCCGGCATTCCGTCGCCGCGGGGTCGGCGGCGCGCTGATGGACTGGCTGGAGAACACGGCATCCACCGCCGGCCTCGAATTGATCTGGCTCGAAGCACGCGCCGACAACGCCGGCGCCATCGCGTTCTATCGCGCACGCGGCTATCGCACGCTCGATGTGATACGCCGCTACTATCGCGGCAGCGACGACGCGGTGCGCATCGGCAAGGATCTCAGCGAAGCGCGGCCTTCGCCGACGCCTGACCGTTGATCGGCGAGACGACGCACCCATATCCTTGCGACGATCGTTTCCGAGAGTCCGCCGATGTCCGCGCAACCCGTTCGCCTTAAGATCGATTTCGTTTCCGATGTGGTGTGTCCGTGGTGCGTGATCGGCCTGCGATCGCTGGAAACCGCGCTGACGCGCCTGGACGGCGCCGTCGCCGCCGATATCCATGTCCAGCCATTCGAGCTGAATCCGGGCATGGCGCCGGAAGGCGAGGAACTCGGCGAGCATCTGCGCAGGAAATACGGGTCGACACCCGAACAGCTTGCGGCGAACCGCGAGAACATCCGCGCACGCGGTGCAGTGCTCGGTTTTGCGTTCAACATGGACAAGCGCGACCGGACCTACAACACGTTCGATGCGCATCGTCTGCTGCACTGGGCGGACCAGCAAGGCAAAGGCATTGCGCTCAAGCACGCCTTGTTCGCTGCGTATTTCACGCGCGGCGAGAATGTGGGCGATCAAGAGGTGCTGGTTCGCTCGGCGCGGGACGCCGGTCTGGATGCGGATCTCGCGCGCGGTGTTCTGACGTCCGGCGCATTCGCCGAGGATGTGCGCAAGCGCGAACAGCTTTATCTCGACAACGGCATCCACGGCGTGCCCGCTGTGATCGTCAATGACCGGCACCTCATCTCCGGCGGGCAGCCGCCGGAAGTCTTTGAGCAGGCGTTGCGGCAGATCGCCGGCGTCTGAATCAGGCCGGCGGTCCGAACAGCACACGCGCGGCATGACGCAAGCCGCTCGCCGCTCGCAGTTGCTGCCACAGGTGCAGCCACGTGTGCGTGGCGATGCGGATCGGGTTGTAGCTGGTGACGCGATGCACGAGCCCGTATTCCAGCGGCGCATCGCGCACTTCGCTGGCGAAGGTGCCGAACAGGCGATCGAACACGATCAGCACGCCGCCGAAATTCTTGTCGATGTATTCCGGATTGCGCGCGTGGTGCACGCGATGATGCCGCGGCGTGTTGAAGATCCATTCGAGCGGCCCGAGGCGCGGCACCAGTTCGGTGTGCAGCCAGAATTGATACAACAGGTTCAGCGCCGTTGCGCCGAGCACGGCCTGCATCGGAAAACCGATGAAAACCAACGGCGCGAAGAACAACGCGCCGCCGCTCAAACCGGATGTCCAGCCGAGCCGGTAGGCGGCGGAAAGGTTGTACGCGTTGGTCGAATGGTGCACGGCGTGCGTCGCCCACAGCCATTGCACGCGATGATCGGCGCGGTGCATCCAGTAGTAGAAGAATTCCAGGGACAACAGCAACGCCAGCCACGAGTACCAATGGTTCATCGGAATGGTCGCGATGCGTATGCGCGAGACCAGCGCGAACACCGAGCCCGCGATGCCGAACCCGACCACACGGTTGATGAAGACGCGTCCGATCACATCTCCGATCGAGGCGAAGTACGCGCGCCAGTCGTAGCTCTGCCGACGGGCGTGCTGCAGATAAAGCCCTTCGAGTGCGGCGGCGAGAATCAGGATCGCCGGCAACAGAAGCAGCGTGCGCGGCAGGCCGTTCATTCAGCGTCGCCGCGAGCCGCGCGCTTGCTGCTCAGATAGCTGGCGATCTCCTGCACGGACACTTTGCCGTCGTGGTTGGCATCGATGTCGTCGAAGTGCTTGGCCACGCGCGGCATCCCTTTGGCGGCTTCGTCGCGTGAGAGAAAACCGTCGTGATCGGTGTCGGCGGCGTCGAACTTTTCGCGAAATTTCGCGCCGGCTTTCTCGGCCCGGTCCGTCGTGGTCTGAGCCTCGACCGCTGCCGCCATAATCGTGGTGGCGGCGATGAACGCCATCAGTCCCCATGTTTTCGTCCGCATTTTCTTTTCTCCGTATTCGTTCGCTGAGCGCACTGTAGGACACCCCGCCGACCCAGGTTTGTCGCCGTTGCGCGAAACTGTGAACGCATATTTCCGTGTTCACCGTCTTGGGCAACGCACACGCGCGCCGGCGGTTGACGTTGCCGCGATTGTGTGTCCGACGGACTGCACTTGAGCGCGCTCGTGCGCATGAATCATCATCGTGTTTTCGTCTTGAGAGGATCGTCGCCCGTGCGCATCGCCATGTTCGCTGCAAGTCTCGTACTCGTTTCCGCCGCCTCGGCGCGCGACAACGCGGCGGTAGAAATCCGTCGCACCGAAGGCATGTTGTGCGCGGCTTTCGAGAAAGGCGACGCAAAGACGTTGCGTGAGTATCTCGATCCGCAGTTCACGCAAGGCACGTCACGCGGCGACGTGGATGACTTCCAGACGACGGTTTCCGAAGTCGAGAAACGCGAGCCGTATTACGACGAATTCCGCAACCACGACCAGACCGTGCGCGTGTACGACAAGGCCGCGATCGTGATCGGCATCACCAGCGTCAAAGGCAAATCGGAAGGCAAGCCATTCGCCGCCGACTTCAGATACACCGACACCTACATCTATCGCGACGGTCATTGGTGGCTCGCCGCCAGCCACGCCACGCGACTCAACAAGTGATCAGGCTTCCAGCCGTTCGCGCAGAGCCATCGCGGCGGCGGGGTTGCGCTCCTTCGCCGCGCTGATGAAGTAGATGAACACGTCACGTTTGCGTGTCGGCGGCGACGAATCCGACACGTAATCCAGATCCTCGGGGGCGTGACCGGCCGCCCACGCCTGCGCGCGTTGCGCCCAGCGATCGAGTTCGGGCTTGGTATAGCCGGTGACGATCGATGCGCGGCTGCGCATCAGCCGCGCGTAGATGAAATCGCCGGTGATGTCGGCGATGGAAGGATAGTCCGGTGAATCGGTATACACGGTCGGCAGACGGCGCAGACGCGCCAGGTGCACGTACTCGGCGCAAAGGAAACTTTCGTGTCGGACTTCGAGTACATGCCGCAATGGCTGGCCGTCGAGTTCGTCCGGCAACTGATCGAGGAACGCGGCGAATTTGTCACGCTCAAAGCGCCGGCTCGGCGGGAATTGCCACGAGATCGGTCCGAGCCGGTCGCCGAGTTCGGCCAGCCCGCCATAGACGAATGCATCGATGCCACGCCTGGCGCGGGCTATGTCGCGCACCTGCGTGATGAGCCCCGGCGCCTTCAGCGAGAACACAAAGCCTTCGGGCGTCTCGCGGCGCCACTTCGCGTAAGTGGTCGGCCGTTGCGCGGCGTAGAAAGTGCTGTTGACCTCGATCGCCGTCATATGACGGCTGGCGTAGTGCAGCTCGTTTTTCTGCACCAGATCGTCCGGATAAAACGTTTCGCGCCACGGCGGGAATTTCCACCCGCCGATGCCGACGCGAATTTTCACTTTGTCGTTTGCCATGCCGATGGTCCTTGCCGTACTTATCAGAATGATGCCATCGGACGCTCATCGTCCGCACGTCACCAGTGATAGTGCACGGTGTAGGTCAGCTTGGATTCGGTGTCGGCCGGGATCGCCAGCGCGAAGTCGGCGGTCTGCGCGTCGCGCTTCACGAAGTCGTGGTTCTTCGCGGTGATCTCCCAGTTGCTCCAGCGATACAGATATTCGCGCACGATCACCGTCGCCGCTTCCTTCTTGCGGTTGCGCACGCTGACTTCGAAACTCTCGTCGATGGTCTTGGCCGCCGCGTCGATGTGGAAATTGGTTTGCTTGCGGTCGCCGACGATGTCGAACGCATTGCCGAGCTTGATGTGCAGCGTCTCGTTGCGCGGCGTGTGCTTGATCACGTCCTCGCCGATGAATTCGAGCGCGCCGTCGGAGCTGTTCGCCTGATTGACACGCACGCGCCCGGCCGGCAGCGGTACGCCGAGTTTTTCCGATTCCTTGTTGTCGAATTCCAGATACGAACCGACGCTGCCCGACGCCGTCGCCGCATAGCCTTGATCTGTCTCCGGGCCGTACCAGCCGGTGAACATCGGCGCAGCGGTGAAGATGAGCTGCTTGCGGCATGCCACGCCGTGCACGGCCGGAAACAGTTCGAGCTGCTTGGTCGAATTGTCCGGCAGATCGGTGCGGCGGCCGAGCGTATACAAATGATATTCCGACAGCGACGACTCCACGAATCCGGCGGAGGCAGGTGCCGCCGCCTGTGTCTCCATGCGTTTCATCGCCAGCATCGCCTGCGGCGCGGCCGACGCGCGATTCACTTCGCCGGCGACGAGCTTCAGTTGCGCGTTGCCGAAACTGCCGCCGGACTGGTTGACCAGCGTCACCCAGGCGGCGAGGTCCATATCGCAGGCGCCGCCTTTGTCGCGCAGCGTGATGTTGTAGTCGCTCCACCAGGTCACGCCCTGCGTCTGGTAACTGACACGCGAATTCTGCTCGCCGCCGCTCTGGCTGCTGACTTTCCACACCAGTGTCGGACGTGAAATCAAACCGCCCGGCAGCGCGGGGAAACGGATGTTGCTGTACGCATTGAGCGTGAGCACTTCGCCTGTGTCGCGCTGCAGGATCAGGCCGCCGCTCGCGGACAGGAGTTTGCCGCTGATCGCTTCGGTCTTGTCGCCGCGCACCTGTTCGACGGTGATGGTCTGGCCGATGTAGCGGTCGAGCAGTTTGGCGTTGTCGACCAGGTCGTACTGATAGTTCTGTTCCATCACGCGCGTGCCGGATGGATCGCTCAGCGATTCGAATGCGACCGTGGTCGGATCGATGCGTTTGGCCACGTCGGTGAAACGCAGCTCGCCGACGCCTTGCGTCAGCGACATCGTGCGCGCGTCGCGCACGAGTGCGTAGCCGGGAAGGTTCATGCCGTAGTTGGCCAATGTCGAGGTGCTGATCTGGCCCGGCTGCGCGGCGCTGTATACGGTGAGCGAATAGTCCGGCGCATCGGTGGCGTGCGCGCAGGCGGCGGCGAGGGCGGAAACGATGGCGATGAGGAGCGGACGTTGCATGCGGATCTCCGGTTGGGTGTCATCGTTCAACGCAGCCGCGGTGCGCGCGGGGTTAAAGATGATGTCGGGAATCGTACATGCCTGCGGGACCAGAGACGGTGCGCCTGCATGGTCGATGTCTGCTCAAGCGGATCGCGCCAACGCAAACCCAAAACGAAGGCCATCGTGGTATTCCGGGCCAGCGCGCTGATGCTCGATGGTTATGTGAAAGAGAACACAAACGCGGCCCCCAGGGGTTGTCATCGGCCGCGGCAACGCACACACTGTACGCCGTTCGCGTGAACGGAAAACGTGCCCTTGGCCACTCTCGACCTCTTCAAGCGTTTTTTCGGGCCGCAGGAACGCCGCGAAAAACCGCGCGTCAACGCCCGCGAAGGTACACGCGTGCTGATCGTGGACGACTCGCCGACCATCGTCGCGCTGCTCAAGAAAATCCTGCAGCAGAACGGCATCTCCACACTCGAGGCGGGCGATGCGGAAAGCGGCGTCAAGATCGCGTATGCCGAACGGCCTAACCTGATTTTCCTCGACATCGTGCTGCCCGGCATGAACGGCTTCGCCGCGCTGCGCCAGTTGCGCAAGGATCCAGCGACGCGCGAGATTCCGGTGATCATGATCAGCGGCAACGAGCAGGCCACCGAACAGTTCTACGCCCAGCGCATCGGCGCCGACGATTTCATGAAGAAACCTTTCTCGCGTTCCGAAGTGTTCGCGCGCATCGAGCGGCTGCTCGATGCGGAGATGATTCCGAAACGTCCCGCGCCGGCGATGTCCCAGTTTCCCGTGCGCTGATCCGTATGCGTGCGCGGGTGCTCTGGCTGTGCATTCCGGTTCTCCTCGCCGGATGCATACCCGCGACACGACCGCCGCCGCCGCACGCCCGTCCCGAAACGCCGAAGGCGATGCCCGGCCGCTTCGAGCCGATCGCCGGCCGCGGGCCGGACGTGATCGCCGAGCTGCGCGCGGCGCCGGCGAAACAACCTGAATTCATCGACAGCGAAGCGGCGGTGAAAGACGAACAGACCATGTCGGCCAAGGGTTACGTGAAAGTTGCCGATGGCTACTACGCCGGCATCGACGCCGACGCGCACGCCTGGCTGCAAAAACAGGGACGGGAGATCGGCGCCGACAAAGTATACTTCTATACGGTGGAGGCCGACGCGCAAGCCAAGGCCCCGTCGCTGCATGCGGTTTACTACATCCGCTTCAAATTGCCGTTCGGAGCAAGTTTTCGCGATCTGAATGCCGCCGAGCGCGAGCAGGTCGGCGCGAGCGGCGTGCGCATCGGCAAGGTGATCGGCGGATCGCCGGCGGCGAATGCGAATCTGCGCGACGGCGATATCGTGCTGAAAGTCGACAGCGCCCCCATCGCAGGGCGCACGTCGTTCGAGAAACTGTTGCGCATGCACATGGGCAAGCGCGTGACACTGACCATCAGCCGCAACGGCAACGTGTCGACGCGCCTGGTTCGCCTGGGCGTGCTCGCCAGCGAACTCAACAAGCAGCATTAGAAACGGTCGACGAACTCCACTGCCGCGTCGAGATCGCGCGCCGATATTTCGATGAGATCGTGCACCTTGTCGAGCGTCGAGCGGTGCGGCGTCTCCACTTCGATGCGGTAGACCGAAGAGCCGAGATCGTCGGGCAGTTCCAGCGAGGTCGAATCGTCGCGCAGCGTGGGCATCTCGTCATCGACTTCCTCGACCCGCTCGAGTTCGTCCACGCCGTTGAGCGTGGCGATGATGGCGTCGGCGGCGTTGCGGTTGCCGGTGACGCGAAGTCGCAGAATGGGCATGCCGTCTCCTTGTCGTGAATGTGCCTTCGCTGGCTTTGCCGTATTGAAGCAGCCCGAATATGCACGGACAATAAACGAACCACCTCACGGGAGCGGCCATGCGTACCACGACGGCGATCGCATTATTGACGATGACGGCGCTCGCGCACGCAGCCGATGCGCCGAAGGCGCAGACGTCGGCCGATGTCATCGCCGCGTCGAAGCCGACGGACTGGCATGCGCTCGACCCACAGCGCACGTTGTATCTCACGCTGCCGCAGGGGCGCGTCGTCATCGAACTGGCACCGGAATTTGCGCCGAATCATGTCAGGAACATCAAGGCGCTCGTCGCCGAAAAATATTTCGACGGCCTGCAGATCCTGCGGGCGCAGGACAACTACGTCGTGCAATGGGGCGATCCACACGCCGATGCGCGCGCCGACGACAAGGACAAACCCAAGCCGGTCGGAAACGCCCAGCGCACACTGAAGGCCGAGTTCGTCGCCGCGCAGGATCACATTCCATTTACGCCGCTGCCCGACAAAGACGGTTACGCACCGCAGACGGGATTCTCCGGCGATTTTCCAGCCGCGCGTGACGCGAAGGCCGGAACGACGTGGCTGACGCACTGCTACGGAACCGTCGGCGTCGGCCGCGACACGGATGCCGATTCCGGCGGCGGTACCGAGCTTTATGCGGTGATCGGCGGCGCGCGCTGGCTTGATCGCAACATTACCGTGGTCGGCCGGGTGGTGCAGGGGATGGAATATTTGTCGAGCATGCCGCGCGGCTCGGGAGCGATGGGTTTCTACGAAAGACCGGACGAACGCACGACGATCAAATCCATGCAGCTCGCCGCGGACGTACCCGAAGCGCAGCGCGTGAAACTCGAAATCATGAAAACCGATACGCCGACCTTTGCGGCGTTCGTCGAATCCCGGCGCAATCGGCGCGACGAGTGGTACAAGGTCCCAGCGAATTACGTTGATGTTTGCGGGATCACGATTCCGGTTCGCACCGCCAAATGACGCTTCCTCTCCCCCGCCAACGGGGGAGAGGAGTTGGAGCGTGACTTTTTGCACATCCGCTAGTATCAACTAAGCACTACCATGAACTCCACGCTAGTACCGTCGTGGGCATGGACACCGAAACCCTCCAGAAGAAATTCCAGAAGGAACTGAGCACCGGCACGACGGCGCTCGTGCTTCTGGTCGTCCTGACGAAAGCGAAGGAGCCGATGTACGGCTACCAGATCGCCAAACGCCTGGAACAAAACGCCGATGGCGCACTCAGCGGCAAGCAGAGTGCGATCTATCCGGTGCTGCGCAACCTTTGCGCGGCCGGATTGCTGAAGAGCCACATCGAACCATCCGACAGCGGGCCACCGCGCCGCTACTACGCGATCACCGCACTCGGTCGTGCTGCGGCCGATGACTGGACCAGCACCTGGACCGCAACCCGCAAATTCGTCGATTCCGTTTTGAAAGGAGCTGTGTGATGCCGATTCCCACCACCATCAACGAATATCTCGCACAGCTCAACGCCGCGCTTGCCGACGCCGATCCGGCGCTGCGCCAGGACGCGCTGTACGACGCCGAGGAATACCTGCGCTCCGAACTCGCCGAACATCCCGAATGGGACGAGGCGACGATGCTGTCGCGCATCGCCACGAGCTACGGTGCGCCGGAAGAAGTCGCCGATATCTATCGTGACAAGGAAGTGCAGATGGAAAGCGCGCTGCGTCCGCCGCCGCGAGCGCCTTCGCGCACGTCGTGGGGAAAATTCTTCGGTGTGCTTGCCGATCCGCTCGCGTATTCGTCGCTGTTCTACATGATCCTGTCGCTCGCCACCGGCATCTTCTATTTCACCTGGGCGGTGACGGGACTGAGCCTGTCGCTCGGCCTTTGCGTGCTCATCATCGGCGTGCCGTTCGCGGTGCTTTTCATCTCGACGGTGCGCGCGCTGGCGCTGATGGAAGGCCGTTTGATCGAAACGATGCTCGGTGAGCGTATGCCGCGCCGTCCGCTGTACGCCGATCGCGGCAAGGCGTTCGGTTCGCGCGTGCGGGCGATGTTCACCGATCCGCGCACGTGGTCCACGCTGCTGTACATGATCCTGAAGTTGCCGTTGGGTATTCTTTATTTCACGCTGGCGATCATCGGGCTGTCGCTGTCGCTGGGAATCGCGTTGAGTCCGATCACGAAGGCGACATTCAACATCGGCCTGGTGAACGTCAACGACTATCATCTCGCGCCGCCGTTGTGGGCCGAGCCGATCATGCTAGTGGTCGGCGTGCTGGTGTTGTGTGCGACGTTGCATCTGGCGCGCGGAATCGGCCGCATGCAAGCCGGATTGGCGAAGCACTTTCTCGTGAAGACGGCGCAATACTAAATCCGGTTGTCATTCCCGCGTTCGCGGGATGACGAGTGTTACGTGTATTTCTTGATGAAATCGCGCACGTCCGGATAGACGACTTCGCGCCAGCGCCGTCCGCTGAAGATGCCGTAATGACCGGCGCCTTTCACGGTGAGATGACGCTGGTCGGCTTTCTTGATGCCCTTGCACAAGCCATGCGCCGCTTCGGTTTGGCCCAGACCCGAGATGTCGTCGAGTTCGCCTTCGATCGTGAACAGCGCGACCCCTTTGATCGCTTCGGGCGCCACGCGTTCGCCGTGCACGAACCACTTGCCACGCGGCAGCGCATGTTCCTGGAACACGGTCTTGATGGTGTCGAGGTAATATTCGGCCGGCATGTCGAGCACGGCGTTGTATTCGTCGTAGAAACGGCGATGGGAATCGGCGTCTTCGAGATCGCCCTTGCACAGGTTTTCGTAGAAATCCCAGTGCGACATGAAATGTCGGCTCGGATTCATCGCGATGAATCCCGCGTGCTGCAGGAATCCCGGATACACGCGCCGTCCGAAGCCGGGATAGTTCGACGGCACTTCCTGTACGACGGTGTTCTCGAACCAGGATAGCGGCTTGGTCGTCGCCAGATCGTCGACCTGCGTCGGACTTTTGCGCGTATCGATCGGGCCGCCCATCATGATCATGCTGCGCGGGAGTTCTTCGCCGTTGGATGCCATCAGCGAAATCGCGCCGAGCACCGGTACGGTCGGCTGGCACACGCTCATCACGTGCAGGTTCCCGGTGCCGATGTGGCGGATGAATTCGCGGATGTAGTCGACGTAATCGTCGAGATGAAAACCACCCAGACCGGCCGGCACCATGCGCGCGTCGAGCCAGTCGGTGATGTAGACGTCGTGTTCCTGCGCGAGCGAGCGCACGGTGTCGCGCAGCAGTGTCGCGTGATGGCCCGACAGCGGTGCGACAACGAGCACTGAGGGCGACGCCGCGATTTTTTTCAGGATCGCCGGATCGTCCGTATACCGCTTGAAATGCAGCAGGTTGCAGAAAGGTTTCGCGAGTGCGACTTTTTCCACAATGGGAATTTCGGTTCCGTAGGTTTGCACGGAATGGATGTCGAATTTCGGCTTTTCGTAGTCCTTGACCAGCCGATAGGCGAGTTCGTAATTCGCCGCGATGCGCGGCGCACCGGGCAGATTCGACAGCCAGCTATCCGGCGCGGAAAACATCTTCGCGGCCGTCTGCGACCACGACACCATCGGATTCAGCATTGCCCGGTTGAACTCGTGCCATTGATACAGCATTGAAACCCTGTGTGTTTTGCGGATATAAGCGAATTTGCGATTGTGTCCTATTTTGTGCTGCATTGCGACATATGCAATGGTCTAATCGACGGGGACCTCATGGCTGACGCTCCTTCCATCGCTCTCAAGCTGCATCCGTTTACCGCTATTCCCGGCCTGCCATTTTCCGAGGCGGCGGAAGCGGGCAATCTGGTGTTCCTTTCCGGACAGATCGGCAGCGGTGCGGACGGCAAAGTCGTCGCCGGCGGCATCAAAGCCGAAACCCGGCAGACGCTGGCCAACGTCGCCGCCGTGCTGAAGCGCCTGGGGCTGTCGATGGATCGCATCGTGAAAGTGACCGTGATGATGGCCGACATGGCCGAATGGGGCGCAATGAACGAAGAATACGTCGCGGCATTCGGCAAACATCTGCCGGCGCGCAGCGCATTCGGCGCATCGGGACTGGCGATGAACGCGCGCGTCGAGATCGAATGCATCGCCCTGCGGGAATAGACGTCTGACGACTTCTCAGATCGGAAACCCGCGAGTAGACTCGAACGAGTGCATCCCGCGGAGGGAAGGGTGAAGCCTACCGATATTCGCGTTCCCGACTACTTCCACAAAGTCGTCGATTGCCAGTGGGCTTGTCCCGCACACACGCCGGTCCCCGAATACATCCGTCTCATCGCCGCCGGGCGATATTCCGATGCTTACCTCGTCAACTGGAAGTCCAATGTGTTTCCGGGGATCCTCGGACGCACGTGCGATCGCCCGTGCGAGCCTGCATGCCGCCGCGGACGCGTCGAAGAAAACAACGCGGGCAAACCCGAGCCCGTCGCGATCTGCCGCTTGAAGCGCGTCGCCGCGGACAACAAGGACAACGCCGCCGTCAAATCGCGCATGCCGAAACCGGCGATGCACAAGAACGGAAAACGCATTGCGTGCGTGGGCGCGGGGCCGTCGTCGCTTACGGTTGCGCGCGACTTGGCGCCGCTCGGTTACCACGTCACCGTGTTCGAAGCGGAACAAAAAGGCGGCGGGTTCATGCGCACGCAGGTTCCGCGTTTTCGTTTGCCCGAAGAAGTGATCGATGAAGAAGTCGGTTACATTCTCGATCTCGGCGTCGATTACCGCGGCAACTCGCGTATCGAATCGATGCGCGATCTCCTCGCGCAGAACTACGACGCGATCTTCGTAGGCAGCGGCGCGCCGCGCGGACGCGATCTGGATCTGCCCGGTCGCGCGGAAGCCGCGAAGAACATCCATATCGGTCTGGACTGGCTCGCGTCGGTGTATTTCGAGCATATCAAGCAGATCGGCAAGCGCGTGATCGTGCTCGGTGGCGGCAACACGGCGATGGACTGCTGCCGCTCGTCGCGCCGTCTCGGCGGCGACGATGTGAAAGTGATCGTCCGTTCCGGCTTCGAAGAAATGAAAGCCTCGCCGTGGGAAAAAGAGGACGCGATGCATGAAGGCATCCCGATCCTCAACTACATGGTGCCGAAAACCTTCGAGCATCGCGACGGCAAGCTGATCGGCATGACGTTCGAGAAAGTCCGCGCCGAACGCGACGCGAAAGGTCGCCGCAATCTCGTGCCGACCGGCGAGCCCGACGAATTCGTCGAATGCGACGACGTGCTGATCGCCGTCGGCCAGGAAAACGCGTTTCCGTGGATCGAGCGTGATGTCGGCATCGAGTTCGACGAATGGGGACTGCCGAAGGTCGACAAGGTGACGATGCAGTCGAGCCATCCGAAAATCTTCTTCGGCGGCGACGCAGCGTTCGGTCCTAAAAACATCATCTGGGCCGTCGCGCACGGCCACGATGCGGCCGTTTCCATCGACAAGATGCTCAACGGCGAAGACATCCACGAACGGCCCGATCCGACCGCGAGCCTGATCTCGCAGAAGATGGGCATCCACGAGTGGAGCTACGACAACGACATCTCCAACGACATCCGCTACGCCGTGCCGTGGCGCGAAAAAGAGAAAACGCTGAAAAGTATAAAAGTGGAGGTGGAACTCGGCTTCGACGCGAAGACCGCGTTTGCCGAAGCGCAGCGCTGCCTGAATTGCGACGTCGAGACCGTATTCAGCAAAGATGTCTGCATCGAATGCGACGCCTGCGTCGACATCTGCCCGATGGACTGCATCACCTTCACGCGCAACGACGAGGAGATGGCGCTGCGCACGCACCTCACCGCGCCGGCCTTGAATCTCACGCAGGATCTTTACGTGTCCGACCTGCTGAAAACCGGCCGCGTGATGGTGAAGGATGAAGACGTTTGCCTGCACTGCGGCCTTTGCGCCGAGCGCTGTCCGACCGGGGCCTGGGACATGCGCAAATTCCTGCTCGAGACGACGCAAGCCGGGCCCGCTTGTCACAAGCCGAAGAAGCGGGAGGCGGCATGACCCGCCGGCTCGCTCTCGCTCGTCATTCCCGCGAAAGCGGGAATCAAGCACCTTCGCCCTTCCTGACGCCTGAAAGTCACTGGATTCCCGCTTTCGCGGGAATGACGGGGAGTGGAGGGCGGCTGGCGTGAAAGCAATCGAAGCGACCAACGACTTCGTCGTCAAATTCGCCAACGTCAACGGTTCGGGTTCTGCGTCCGCCAACGAACTGTTCGCGAAGTCCATCCTGCGCATGGGCGTGCCCGTCAGCCCGCGCAACATCTTCCCGTCGAACATCCAGGGTTTGCCGACCTGGTACGAAGTGCGCGTCACCGAACGCGGCTGGCTCGGCCGCCGCGGCGGCATCGATCTGATGGTCGCGATGAATCCGCAAACGTGGGACGCCGACGTCAAGGAACTCGAGCCCGGCGGCTATCTTTTCTACGACAACACGCGGCCGCTGCCCGCATCGAAGTTCCGCGACGACATCCACGTCGTCGGCATGCCGCTCACGGCGATCTGCAACCGCACGTACGCCGACGCGCGGCAGCGGCAGTTGTTCAAGAACATCATGTACGTCGGCGCGTTGTCTGTGCTGCTTGATATCGATCCGGCCGAAATCGAAAAACTTTTTGGCGAGCAATACAAAGGCAAAGAAAAGCTGCTCGACTCCAACGTGAAGGCGCTGCACCTCGGCCGCGACTACGCGCGCGACAATCTCGCGCCGATCGGGCTGAAAGTGAAACGCGCTGACGCCGTCGGCGATCAAATCTTCG
Organism: uncultured Gammaproteobacteria bacterium; assembly: GCA_963708785.1. Classification (GTDB taxonomy): domain Bacteria; phylum Pseudomonadota; class Gammaproteobacteria; order Xanthomonadales; family Rhodanobacteraceae; genus Rudaea. The sequence continues at coordinate 47,543 of CAVPTJ010000003.1, read as the reverse complement.
TGGAAGGCAACGCCGCTGCCGCACTGGGCTGCGTCTACGGTGGTGCGACAGTGTGCGCGTGGTATCCGATCACGCCGTCGTCATCGCTCGCCGAGGCGTTCCAGAAGTACTGCATGAAGTACCGTGTCGACCCGGAAACAGGGGCGAACAAATTCGCGATCGTTCAAGCGGAAGACGAAATCGCATCCGCCGGCATGGTGGTCGGCGCGGGCTGGAACGGTGCGCGCGCATTCACGACGACATCGGGCCCGGGCATTTCGCTGATGAACGAATTCATCGGTCTGGCCTATTTCGCCGAGATCCCGATCACGATCATCGACGTGCAGCGCGGCGGTCCGTCTACCGGCATGCCGACGCGCACGCAGCAGTCCGACGTGATCGCCTGCGCGTATGCGTCGCACGGCGACACGAAACATATCCTGCTCTTCCCCGAAGATCCGCACGAATGCTTCGAGTTCTCGGCGCAGGCATTCGATCTCGCCGACCGATTGCAGACGGTGATCTTCGTCCTCACCGATCTCGATATCGGCATGAACCATCGCCTGTGCAAACCGTTCGTGTGGGACGAATCGCGCGAATACGATCGCGGCAAGGTGATGACGGCCGAGGAACTCGAAGCCGGCAAGGATTTCGGCCGCTACAAGGATGTCGACGGCGACGGCATCCCGTGGCGCACCTATCCCGGCACGCATCCGAGCAAGGGCGCGTACTTCACGCGCGGCACTTCGCGCGATCCGTACGCGCGCTACTCCGAACGCGGCGCGGACTACATGTACAACATGGAGCGCCTGCTGCGCAAATTCGACACCGCGAAATCGCTGGTGCCGCAGCCGGTCGTGCGCATGGCGCAGCAAAAAGCGCGTTACGGCGCGATCTACTACGGCTCGACGAGTCCGGCGATGCACGAAGCGATCGCCGCACTCGAACGCGACGGTATGCACCTCGACATCATGCGCGTGCGTGCGTTCCCGTTCCCGGATTCGGTCGCCGAATTCATCGCCGCGCACGACAAGGTGTTCATCGTCGAACAGAATCGCGACGGACAGTTGCGCTCGCTCGTGATCAACGAATTCGGCATCGACCCGGCCAGGCTCGTGCCGGTGCTGCACTATGAAGGCGCGCCGATCACCGCGCGGTTCATCGGCAATGCGATTTCCGATCTGCTGCACCAGTGGAAAGTGATTCCGATCGAATCCGGACGGGTGGCCAATTCATGACGTACATCGCCAAACCAAAACTGCATCATCCGACCCTCGGCTGCAACAAGATCGGCTTCACACGCCGCGACTACGAAGGCAAGATTTCGACACTGTGCGCCGGCTGCGGCCACGATTCGATTTCCGCCGCGATCATCCAGGCATGCTGGGAACTCGACATCGAGCCGCATCGCGTGGCCAAGCTTTCGGGTATCGGCTGCAGTTCGAAGACGCCGGATTATTTCCTCGGACAGTCGCATGGATTCAACACCGTACACGGCCGCATGCCGTCGGTGCTCACGGGCGCGAATTTGGCGAATCGCGATCTGATTTATCTCGGCGTGTCGGGAGACGGTGATTCGGCATCGATCGGTATCGGCCAGTTCGTACACGCGATCCGCCGCGGCGTGGACATGACATACATCGTCGAAAACAACGGCGTGTACGGTTTGACGAAAGGACAATTTTCGGCGACCGCCGATCTCGGCTCGAAATCGAAAAAAGGCGTGACCAACACGGACAGCCCGCTCGACATGGTTGGACTCGCGCTGCAACTCGGCGCGAGTTTCGTCGCGCGCGGATTCTCTGGCGACAAGGCGCAACTCGTGCCGCTGATCAAGGCTGCGATTCGCCACAAGGGCGCGTCGTTCATCGACGTGGTGAGTCCGTGCGTGGCGTTCAACAATCATCCGGGCAGCACGAAGAGTTACGAGTACGTGCGCGAACACAACGAAGCCGCGAACCGGCTGGACTTCATCGACGTGCGCGCGGAAATCGTCGTCGACTACGCGGAAGGCGAATTGATCGACGTCACGCAGCACGACGGTTCGATCGTGCGCTTGCGCAAACTGCATGCGAGTTACGATCCGCACGATCGCGTCGCCGCAATGAGTTATCTGCACGAGCGGCAAGCGAAAGGCGAGGTGGTGACGGGATTGCTCTACGTCGATGCCGAAGCGCAGGATCTGCACGAGCATTTCAACACGGCCGAAACGGCGCTCAACCGGCTTAATGCGAAAGATCTGAGCCCGGGCAAGTCCACGCTCGACAAGATCAACGCGTCGCTGCGCTGAATGCCGAAAGTCTACGACCGCGCGTACTTCGACAAGTGGTACCGGCATCCGAATCACGCGGTCAGCTCGAAACGCGAGCTTGAGCGCAAGGTCGCGTTCGCGATCGCAATCAGTGAGTATTATTTGGCGCGCCCGATCGTCAACGTGCTCGATGTCGGTTGCGGCGAAGCGGTCTGGCGCGCGCCGCTGAAAAAATTGCGGCCGAAGGTCGAGTACCTCGGCCTCGACAGCAGCAAATATGTCGTGCGGCGTTACGCGCGTTCGCGCAATGTGCGGCTCGCGTCGTTCGGTGATCTCGCCGAATTGCGCTTCGACCGCGATTTCGATCTCATCGTCTGTTCCGATACGATCCACTACGTGCGCAACGCAGAGCTGCGCCGCGGTTTGCGCGGCATCGTCGATATGCTCGACGGCGTGGCATTCCTCGAACTGTTCACGTCGAAAGACGCGCCGGAAGGCGATAAACTCGGCTTCATCGCGAGATCGCCGCGCTGGTATCTGAAGGAATTCGAAGCGGCTGGACTGGTGCCGGTCGGCACGCACTGTTATCTCGGTCCGAAATTGAAAGGCCGCGTCGCAGAACTCGAACTGCCACGCGCGCACTGAAGGAAATCGGCAGCAAAAGGAGATTGATCATGATCAAACCCTTGTCAGGCCGCGTCGCATTGGTGACGGGCGCTTCTTCCGGAATCGGCGAGGCAACGGCACGCGCACTCGCCGCGGCGGGTGCGGATGTCGTGGTGACGGCGCGTCGAGCGGATCGGCTCGCCACGCTCGTTCGCGATCTCGCGCAATCAGGCGTGAAGGCGCACGCCATCGAAGCCGATCTTCTGCAGGAAGACGACAACAAGCGCATCGTCACCGAAACCGAACAGACGTTTGGACGTCTGGACATCCTCGTCAACAACGCCGGCGTGATGCTGTTGTCGCCGGTGGCCGACGCGAATCCCGCCGACTGGCGGCGCATGCTTGAACTCAACGTGCTGGCGATGATGATTTCGTCGCAGGCCGCGCTTCCCGGCATGCGCAAGCGCGGCGGCGGCGACATCATCAACATTTCGTCGACGGCGGGGCGTGTAGCGAGTCCGGCCGGCGCGGGCTATTCGGCGACCAAGTTCGCGGTCGTCGCGCTATCGGAATCGCTGCGCAAGGAAGTGCACAAGGACAAGATTCGCGTCTGCGTGATCGAGCCCGGACTGGTCGCGACGGAATTGCGCGAGCACATTCCCGATCCGACGACGAAGAAGGCGCTGAATCAATGGGCCGAAGGGTTGCGGCAGTTGCAGCCGGAAGATATCGCGAATGCGGTAGTGTATGTCGCGTCGCAGCCGGCGCACGTCAACGTCAACGAGATTTTGTTGCGTCCGACGGATCAGGAACGCTGAGAAAAAGGGCGCAATGAATTGCGCCCCTACAAACTTGTCGATTTCTTTTGCTCGCCATCACCGTTTTCGCGGCGATGACGAGCCAGAGAACTTAAGCCTTGCGCGCATCCCGATTGCCACGCCACTGACGATGCTGCTTGTTGGCAGCCGCATGCGGCTTGGCATTCGAGTTGTTACCCGCATGCGGACGACGCGCATGATTCGGATTGCGCGGACGGCTCGGCGTTGACTTGCCCGGTGCGCCACGATTGGAATCCAGATTGAGCGGCGAACTCGGCTCGTAGCCGGCGATCGACTCGATCTGGATTTCCTGCTTCAGCATCCGGCGGATGTCGCGCAGCAGACGCACTTCGTCATGCGCGACGAGCGACACGGCCAGACCTTCGGCACCCGCGCGGCCGGTACGGCCGATGCGGTGGACGTAATCCTCGGCAACCATCGGCAGATCGTAGTTGACGACGATCGGAAGCTGGTCGATGTCCAGACCACGCGCGGCGATATCCGTGGCGACGAGAATGGTGACTTTGCCACCCTTGAAATCTTTCAGCGCACGCGTGCGCGCGCCCTGGCTCTTGTTGCCATGAATGGCAGCGGTGCGCAGGCCGGATTTTTCGAGGAACGTGGCGAGCTTGTCGGCGCCGTGCTTGGTGCGGCTGAAGACCAGCGTCTGGCGACGGCTGTCGGCGGCGAGCAGATGCAGCAGGGCGTCGCGCTTCTTGGCGCCGTCGACCGGATGCACGCGATGCGTGATCGTGGAAGCGACGCTGTTGCGCGCGGCGACCTGGATTTCGGCCGGATCGCGCATGAACTGCGCGGCGAGCTGCTTGATCTCTTCGGCGAACGTGGCCGAGAAGAGCAGCGTCTGGCGCTGTTTCGGCAACGTGCCGAGGATGCGCTTGATCGCGGGCATGAAACCCATGTCGAGCATGCGGTCGGCTTCGTCGAGGACGAGGATTTCGATGCCCGACAGATCGACGGAGCGGCGCTCCATGTGATCCATCAGGCGGCCCGGCGTGGCAACGATGATGTCGACGCCGCGACGCAGTGCGTCCATCTGCGGACCCATGCTCATGCCACCGAAGATGGCGGTGCTGAAAATGCGCAGGTGCTTGGCGTAGGTGCGCACGCTTTCGTGGACCTGCGCGGCGAGTTCGCGCGTCGGCGTCAGGATCAGCGCGCGCGTCTTGCGTTTGCCGCTCGGTTGCGCGGCGTTGACGAACAGACGTTCCAGCAGCGGCAGCGCGAACGCGGCGGTCTTGCCGGTGCCGGTCTGTGCGCCCGCGAGGATGTCGCGACCAGCGAGAACGGTGGGGATGGCGGCGGACTGGATCGGCGTAGGCTCGGTATAGCCTTCGTCGGAAAGCGCGCGCAGCAGGGCGGGCGAAAGCCCGAGTGAATCGAATGACATGTAAAACGCTCCTGTGACCGTCGGGAAATCCGGCGATCGTTCGTAGTTGCTACAGCAGCGTTCCCAGCCAACCGCGCCGCAATAAATGCGATCCGAAAGTCGGATCTAAGGTGCGTCGGGACCGAGTGGTGCAGGCTTCCGTCGCGAGCAGTGCTCGCAGCCGTTGAGCCTTAAGGGAAAAACGGGAGGTCGACGCATTGCCGATGTCCGTATCGGCGAGCCGCACGTCCTGTGCGGTGGTGAAGCGACGCGAACTGTACAGCAAATCGCGCTGATTTTCCAACGAATCTTTTATGCGGCCTGGGGCGTCGTTTTTCAAGGTCAGTGGAAATCGCGCGATTCGAAATGGATTTTCGGCAGCAGGTGGCTGTAATCGTGCAGTTCCTCGGCGACCAGATGAAACACGCCTTCGGCAGCCTGCAGGCGCCCGTCGACGGCCATCACCGAAGATTCGAGCAGCACGCGATGCTGTTCCTGCGCGAGTGTTTTCCAGACGACGACGTTGACCTGTCCGGTTTCGTCCTCGAGCGTGACGAACGTGACGCCCTTCGCCGTGCCCGGATGCTGTCGCACGGTGACCAGGCCCGCGCAACGCATCTTGCGGCCGTCGAGCCGCGCATCGTTGGTGGCGAGCGCGGCGACGACGCGGCGGCGTTTGAGTTCGGGCCGGATCAGCGCGAGCGGATGCAGCGTGAGCGACAAACCCATGCGCGCGTAGTCGTTCATTACATCTTCGCGCAGCGACGGCGGGCGGATCGTGATTGCCTGTTCGTTGATGCCGGTGTTCGCCAGCACCGGTAAAGGCAGTTCGGCGCCCGCACTGTCCCAGCGCGCGCGATGGCGGTGTTCGCTCAAGCTGCGCAATGCGCCAGCGTCGGCGAGGCAGGCGCGTTCGAGTGTGGTGACGCGGGCGCGACGCGTCATGTCGGCGACATCGGCGAACGGACGCTCGGTGCGCGCATCGACGAGGCGTTTGGCGAGATCCTCCGAAGCACCTTTGATCTGACGAATGCCGAGGCGGAGTTTCGGTTTGTCCTTGATGCCGGTCGGTTCGAGCGCGCAATCCCAGACGCTGATCGTCACATCGACCGGCAACACGATCACGCCATGCCGCTGCGCATCCTGGATCAGTTGCGAAGGCTGATAAAAACCCATCGGCTGCGAATTGAGCAGCGCGCACGTAAATGCGGCCGGATGATGGCATTTGAGCCACGACGAAACGTACGCGAGCAATCCGAAACTCGCCGCGTGCGATTCGGGAAATCCGTAATCGCCGAAACCTTTGATCTGCTCGAAGATGCGTTCGAAATACGATTCCTCGTAACCGCGCGAGAGCATGCCGTCCTTGATCCGGTCGTAGAATTTCTCCAGACCGCCTTTGCGTTTCCACGCCGCCATCGCGCGGCGCAGTTCATCCGCTTCGCCGGGCGTGAACCCGGCCGTGACCTGGATGAGTTTCATCACCTGTTCCTGGAAAATCGGCACACCCAGCGTGCGGCTGAGTACCTCGCGCACCTGCGATTCGCCCTTGCCGGCATCGCGTTCGGATTTCGATTGCGGATAGTCGATCGGTTCGAGTCCTTTGCGCCGGCGCAGGTACGGATGAACCATGTGGCCCTGGATCGGTCCGGGCCGCACGATGGCGACTTCGATGGTGAGGTCGTACAGCGTGCGCGGCTGCAGACGCGGCAGCATCGACATCTGCGCGCGCGATTCGATCTGGAAAACGCCCATCGTGTCGGCGGCGCAGATCATGTCGTAGGTCGCCGTGTCATCCTGCGGCACGGTGTGCAGTTCCAGATCGTCGATGCCGTGCAGGCGCAGCAGATCGAAACATTTGCGGATGCACGTCAGCATGCCGAGCGCCAGGCAATCGACTTTGAGCAGCGTCATCGATTCCAGATCGTCCTTGTCCCACTGGATGATGGTGCGATCGGCCATCGCCGCGTTCTCGACGGGCACGAGATGATGCAGCGGTTTGTCGGAAATGACGAAACCGCCGACGTGCTGCGACAGATGCCGCGGGAATTTCACCAGACGCCGCACGAGCGCCTTGAGCTGTTTGATGACGAGACTATCCGGGTCGAAACCGCGTTCGCGCAGTTCTTCGTCGTACGACGCATTGCTCGACACGCGCGAAAACATCGAGGTGAGTTGATCGAGCGCGTCGTCCGGAAGTCCGAGCGCGCGGCCGACATCGCGCGTAGCGCTTTTGCCGCGATAGCAGATCACCGTGGCAGCGAGCGCGGCGCGATCGCGTCCATATTTGTTGAAGACGTACTGAATCACTTCCTCGCGGCGCTCGTGCTCGAAATCGACGTCGATGTCGGGCGGCTCGTTGCGTTCGCGTGAGAGGAATCGCTCGAACAACAGATTGCCGGTTTCCGGACTGATCGCGGTGATACCCAGGCAATAGCACACCGCCGAATTCGCCGATGAGCCGCGGCCTTGGCAAAGGATCGGTTTCGGACGCGTGCGCGCCCACTGCACGATATCTTCGACGGTGAGGAAGAAGTGTTCGAACTTCAGTTCTTCGATCAGCGCGAGTTCCTTTTCAATCTGATCGCGCACCTCGATGCAAATTCCGTTGGGGAATCGGCAGCCGATGCCTTCCTCGGTCAATTGACGCAGCCGGGCGATGGCGGTCATGCCTTCCGGCACGATTTCGTGCGGATAGGTGTAGCGCAGTTTGCCCAGATCGAATTCGACCTGTCCGGCGATGCGGATCGTTTCTTCGAGCAGATCGGCCGGATAGAGGGTGGCGAGCAGTTTTTTCGTGCGCAGGTGACGCTCGCCGTTCGGGAACAGCGCGTCGCCGGCTTCGGCGACGGTCTTGCCGAGGCGGATGGCGGTCAGTACGTCCTGCAGCGCGCGTCGGCCGCGGATGTGCATGTGGACATCGCCGGCAGCGACCAGGCGCAAGCCGTGTGCCTTGCCGAGATCGCGCAGGCGTTGCAGTTCGGCGTCGTCGTCCGGTCCGCGATGCAGTTCGACGGCGATCCAGGCGTGTTCGGAAAAATGCTGCTTTATCCACTTTGCTGCATCCTCGATGGCACGCGTATCGGATTGCACGAGCGATCCCGGCGACCACAGAACGCGGATGTCATGGCCGAGTCGCTCGACGTCGGCGCGCGTCAAGCGGTATTCGCCTTTTTCGCTGCAGCGGCGTCCGCTGGTAATGAGTTTGCAGATGTCCGAATAGCCGTTTTGCGTGGTGGCCAGGATCACGAGCTTGATGCCGTCGACGAGCGTGACTTCCGTGCCGACGATGAGTTTGACCTTTGAATCCTTGGCAGCCTCCAGCGCGCGCACGATGCCGGACAGTGAACATTCGTCCGTGATCGCGAGCGCCGTGTAGCCGAGCTTTTCGGCGCGCTCGAACAGTTCTTCCGCATGCGATGCGCCGCGCTGGAAACTGAAATTGGAAAGACAATGCAGTTCGGCGTACGCGAGGCGCGTCTGTTCTCTTGATTGTTCTGACGCCGTGTCGAACGTCGGCGCCGCGACACTCACTCTCTTCCCCGCTGGCGGGGGAGAGGGAGGATCGGCATTGTGCCTTGGCTGAAAAGCCAGCCTTTCCGCCAGGCGCGCCTGCTTTTCAGTACGTTTCTGCGCACGTTCCGACGGCTCGCCGATCTCGCGCGGATTGCCGTCGAGTTCCAGATGCTTGCCGAATCGCTTCGGCCATTCGTTGTGGTGGCTCATGCGAACCATCCGTGCAGCATCCAGCCGTCCGTGCTGCCGGAGGCGAGGAATGCCCAAGCGCGCTGGCCTTCGCCGGTGCGCACGACGTAGTAATCGCGGCGCATGTCGGCGCCGTCCCACCAGCCGCTTTCGATGCGTTCGGGACCGGCGGCGATGAGCGTCGAGGCGGTGCGCAGGCAGATTGGTTGTCGCAGTAACCACAAAGGACGCGGCGACAGACGCGCGACCGACGCGGGTTTTTTCTGCGCGGCAAGCGCCGGCTCGCCGAAACCCCACGCGCGTTCCGGACGATGATCGGCAACGTGGGTAAGGCCGCGCACCGCATCATCGCCGAGGTGTGAGCGCAAACGTTCGATCAATTCGGGCCAGTCCAAGCCCTGTTCGCGGCGCGGTTCGAACAGGTCTTTGTGGCGCGGTCGAAGTTCGGGCAAATCCTTGGCGAACACTGCGATGCCGCAGACCGGACTCGGCAATGTCGCGTGTTCGAGCCTGCTGCGCGCGAGTTCGTACAGCGCCTTGGCATCGCGTTGCGGCGTGAGCAGTTCGATGCGCACGCGCGTGATGTTGCGATCCTCGTGATCGAGCACGATTTCGTAGTGCTGCACGCCGCCGTCGCGCGCGGTGAGGAACAGCGCAAGCTCGCCGCACAATCGGCGCAGTGGAAACAGGAGTGGTGGCCACGCTTCGACGCGATCGTCGAGTTCGATGCGGTGGTTGAAGAATGCCGGCGGCTCGTACAACGTGAGCAGATCGCTTTTCAGGCCGCGCACGCGATCGAGCAGGTCGATTTCCTTTACGCCGATGCGCCGCGTGAGTTCCGGACGCGGCAGCGCGAACACGTCGCGCAACGTGCGCAGGCCGACGTTGTGGAGCAGGGCGACGGCGTCGTCGGAAAGTCCGCTGAAACCGATCGGCACATAACCGAGCGCGGTAATCAGCGGATCAGGTTTCTCGATGAAGTAATTGTCGCCGTGCCGCGCGAGCACGCGTGCGGCAGCGGGAATCGGCGCCACGGCAAGCGAGGGCCTGTAGCGGATTTGCGCGAGCGATTCGCGGATACGTTTTTCGAGTATGGGCCAACCACCGAACAGGTTCAGGCTGGCGCCGACTTCGATCAGCAGCGCATCCGGTTCGGCGATGCTGACCTGACTGCTGAATTTGTACGCCCACGCAGCGAGCATCTTGAGCAGGCGCTGTTCGGCGGCGATGTCGCGCGCGCGCGCCTGCACGTTCGCGCAGATTGCGCGTGCGGCCGCAAGTGGCTGGTTGGGACGTACGCCGGCATCGCGGGCCGAGGCGTTCGCCATGACGACGTGCTGCCGCTGGCGCGGCCCGTCGACGACGGCACAACATTGCGTTTGCTCGTCGTCGTCGAAAACGGCGCGCAGCGGTAAATCGGAAAAGTGGAGACAGGCCCAGAGCATATCCGTGCGAGGGATTCAGCCATTGGCGAAGTGGAAGTGACGGTAGAGAGGATGCGTCTCAAAAGCTGAGGCGCGGTGCGTGCGATTTCGTCAGGGATCGCGCACGCGCTGGATCAGGCGCGACATCGTAAGCGCGTGAGACGGCGCCGCTCGCTCATACCGCGGCATTTGAGGATTTCGATGTCGGTCTGCTCCGCATCGGCGTGCAGTCGCAGACGCAACGCGGCCGGACTGGTCTTCGACGCCGCCTTGGCTGGGCGGAACACGAAGGCGAGCGCATCGCCGCTTTCTGCCGCAAGTTGCAGGCGGCGCAGCAGCGTGTAATCGGCGACCGGCAGCCAGCTCAGCACGGCGCCGCACGAGCCTGAGCGCAGGCATTGTTCGGCGCTCCAGGCGCCGTCGTTCGGGTTGGCGTCGATCTGCACGACATAACGCAAATCCAGACCGTGTTCGGCAAGCGCGGGCGCATACGGAATGTACGGCGGCGTGACGAACACGACACGTTGTCCGCGCTGCGTGAGATCGGCGAGCGCAGGCATCAGCAGCGAGAGTTCGCCGATGCCGTCGTACTCGAACAGGATTTCGCTCACCGCGCCGCACGGCCAGCCGCCGCCGGGAAGTTGCGCGTCGAGATCGGGCAGGCCGGTCGGCAGCGCGCGCACGTGCGGCTGCGCGGACGACGAACGGCGCCAGATGCCGGGATGTTGAAGAACCGCAGCGAGTGGGGATGCGTCTAGTGGTGACGAGATGACGGCGCTCATATCAATGCTGCCGGATGATGCCGACGTACAAGCCTTCGATCGCGAAGCTGTCGACGCGCTGGGGATCGACATCGATCGGCGCGAAATCCGGATTCTCCGGCAGCAACAACAGATGACCGTGACGATGCTTGAGACGTTTGACGGTAATCTCGTCATCGAGACGTGCCACCACGATCTGGCCGTCGTGCGCGGTCTGCGTGCGATGCACTGCCAGTAAATCGCCGTCGATGATGCCGGCATCGCGCATGCTCATGCCGACGACGCGCAGCAGGAAATCGGCATGCGGCCGGAACAGGGCCGGATCGACCTGATACGTCGATTCGATATTGCCTTCCGACATGATGGGGCTGCCCGCGGCGACGCGCCCGACGAGGGGAAGCGAATGCGCCGCCGGCAGCCTTGAGCGTTGTGCCGGACGCAGGCCGCGATGCTGCGGACGGCGTTCCAGCACACCTTTGCGGATCAATGCCTCGACATAATCCTGGGCTGAGGAATGGCTGCTAAGTCCAAGATTTTCTGCGATTTCCCGCAGACTCGGCGCGACGCTGTGTTGTTCCAGATGAGCCTGGATGAAGTCCAGGACTTTTCGTTGATTGGTGGTGAGAGCGTCGCGCATACGTACAAATGTACGTATTTCTGGCGCGGCGTCAAGTGGAATCTTTCGCTAGTTGCGTTTCGCCCGCGCCCAATCGAAATAGGTATATGTATTCGTGCCGCAGCGCGCTTCCTTGATCTGCAGATCGAACGTGTACGTGGTCTTCCCGGTGTCCTTGCCGATCGGCGATTGCACCGAGAGTCCGGTCGCCGGTTGCTGCGGGTTGATCGTGCGCGAGGTGATCGCGCATGTCGCATTTTTCGATGCATTCAACGCTTCGAGCAACGGACGGCCGTCTGCTTGCGGCAGGCTCAGGCCGAGGATGTGCGCGATGGTCGGCGCGACGTCGACATTGCCGCTCGGCAGTTGATCGACAAAATGGGTTGCGAAATCCGGACCGTGTGCAAGCAGCGTGTTGTGCACGTCGATCGGGCTGAAGCTGCCGTGCATGCCGCGATTGATGTACGAGGCGGTTCCCGAAAATTCGATGCCGGGCATGTCCCGGATCACGGCGTGTTCGTCGAAGGTGTAGCCGACCACGATGTCGGGATTGCGGCCTTCGGCGTTTTCGAGGCGCACCATCGATAGCGGAAGTGTGCCTGGGATTGCGCCGTAGCGGTCGTCGACGAAGATCGCGCCGAATTCCTCGTGGCTTTGCAGGAAGCGCACGGCTTTCGCGATGCGTTCTGGATCATGCTCCGGTTGATACAGATAGTCGCTGCCGCCGTTGGCGACGACGACGAAGGCTTCGCGCGGTAAAAACGGGTGCAGCAGTTCATATCCCGGCGCAGTGTAGGGACCTTTGCATTCGGAATTCCCTGGCGATTTGTCCGGATGCAGTCGCGAACCGTCGGCGAGGATGCCTGACAGCACGGGATCGTAGCTGCAGCCGCCGCCATCGTAGGCGCGGATGCCGGCTTTGCTCATCTCATCGGCGAGGCGGATGTCGCCGGAAACCGAATAGCCGTGTTCCTTGTCCACTTCTCCCATTTTCCCATTTTCCACTTTGCGCAACGGGAACAGGTCGAGCGGTCCGGAGACGTTGCTGTGGCCATGATCGGAGACGATGATGAGGTCGGTGTCCTTATCCATGCCGAGTTCGGCCAGGCGCGCTTGCAGTTTGCCGAGCAGGTCGTCCTGCGCCTTCAATGCCAGGTGGTAGTTCGGCGAGCCGACACCGTAGGGATGTTCGGTGCTGTCAGGATTGCGCAGCCAGACGACGGAAACAGTGGGCTGTTTTTTAGGCAAAATGAAGTCGAGGAACACCGACATCAGGTATTGATTCGCTTTGGTCGGCGGTGCGCCGTGGCTGTCGTCGGGATTCGGCGTGACGCGATCGTCCAGATGGTGTGTCGGCAACTGGTAGGTGGGATCGCCGTTGTCGTCGCGGAGTTTCAGTTCGCCGTTGCGATACGCGTAGGGCGCGGTTTCGGGCAACGCGATGCGCGCGGCCTGCAATTCCTTCGCGAACGACAGCGGGAACGCGGCTTTTTCGTCGAGAACCAGGTTGCCCGTCTTGTAGTCCTGCATGAAGGCCGGGCCGGATTTGCCGACGGCGGCGGTGACCAGGCCGGCTTTCTGTGCCGCCTGCAGCAGCGTCTGCACGAGCAGGAGATGATTGTCCTCATTCGCGTCGAGTTGCTTGAGGATGCCGTAGTCCTCGGTGAACACCGGGTCGTTCATGTCGATGCTGTCGCCGCCCGAGTTTCGCGCGGGTGCGCCCGGACGCCACAGTGTGTTGCCGTAGAAACCCGATTTGCCCGAGAAAGAGCCCGTCGCAAACGCGGCGGCATTCATCATCGTAAACGTGGGATAGCTCGAGTGGTTGTCGCTGAAATACGTGCCGTCGTGCTTGAGGTGGGCGAGATTCGGCGTATCGGTTTCGGTGATCGAATCCGGGCGCATGCCATCCCACACGAACAGGATCACGCGCTTGGCATGGGCGCTCGGCGCGGCGGGCTGCTTCGGTGACGGCTGCTGCGCGCAGGCGGCGAGCAGGGCGCACGCGGCGGCGAAAGCGACGGTGCGGAATTCGGGACGGTACATGCAGCGACTCCGTGTGCTATTTTTTACGACTTCGACGCGCCAGCTTCATCGCGGCGCGTTGCGGTGCGATGACTCGGCGGGCGAATCCGAAACTTTAATGCGCATCACCATCGAATTGGAACAGGAAGACCTGCAGCGTTTCCTCGTCGCGTTCGAGAAGCGTCTGTTGCGCGAGGTCGACGAGTGCGATGTGCTCGATGCCGCCAAGCACGCGCTCAATACCTTGCCGATCGGCAGCGCGCCGGCCTACGTGCGCAAGCAGATCGGCTGCGTGCAGCGTTTCATCCTGATGCTCGAAGACGACGACTGGGCGCTGCCCGCGCCGCAACGCAACCATGTGCTGGAGACTTTAGTCTACTTCAGCGATCCGGACGATCTGATCCCCGACGAGATCGAAGTCATCGGACTGCTCGACGACGCGATCGTGCTCGAACTGCTCATGCGCGGCCAGAAACACGTGCTGCAGGCGTATGCGGATTTCTGCCAATACCGCGCCAGGCTTGGGATCGCGTATGCGTTGCCGGCGCAGCGTCTGGTGCTCGCGCAGAAACTGGCCAAGCGCCGCGTGGCGTTGCTCGATCGCGTGCGGCGCAAGGACAACGCGATCCGCGAGCACATCGCAGCGACCGCCGAATGAACTAATCTTCACCGGATGTTGTGCGATGCGGCGGGACGGAATCGCGCGACAACGACACAATCGCGAACGGCACGCCACGCTCACCAGGGAGAAGCAGATGGCCATGACTTCCGTGCAACGCAACGTCGTCATCGCAGGATTTCTGGGATGGACGTTGGACGCGTTTGACTATTTCGTGCTGATCTTCGCGGCCAAGGCGATTGCGTCGGATTTCCACGTGGCGCGCGAGGATGTCGTGTTTGCCGTGACGCTTACGTTGATGGCGCGTCCGTTGGGTGCTTTCGTTTTCGGCTTGCTGGCCGAAAAGTTCGGACGACGGCCGATGCTGATGCTCGACGTCGCCTTGTTCTCCGTCTTCGAACTGGCGACTGCGTTCGTGCCGAATCTCACCACGCTGTTCATCGTGCGTCTGCTGTTCGGTTTCGCGATGGGCGGCGAATGGGGCCTGGGCTCATCGCTGACGATGGAAGTTATCGCGGAAAAATCGCGCGGTTTCGTCTCCGGACTTCTGCAGGAAGGCTACGCGTGCGGCAACCTGCTGGCGGCACTGCTGTTCTGGATTTTCTTCGATCGCATCGGCTGGCGCGGCATGTTCGTGGTCGGCTTCGTGCCGGCGTTGCTGGTGTTGTGGATTCGCGCAACCGTTCCCGAATCGCCGGTATGGCAGCACACGCAGACGCGCCCGGTTGCCGAGCGCAATCCGTTCGCGGCGATGAAAGGGTATTGGGGCCGCGCGCTGTTCATGATCGTGCTGATGACGCTGTTCAACTGCTTCAGTCACGGCACGCAGGATCTGTATCCGCTTTTCCTGCAGGTCGAAAAAGGTTTCGGAACGGATCTCACCGGCAAACTATCCGTGATCGGACCGATCGGCGCCATCGTCGGCGGACTGTTCTTCGGTGCGCTGTCGGAAAAAATCGGACGCAAGAAGGCCATTATCATCGCGGCGACGTTGTCGCTGCCGATCCTTTGGCCTTGGGCGTTCAGCAGCGCGCCGATCATGCTCGGCCTCGGCGCATTCTGGCTGCAGGTGATGGTGCAGGGTGCCTGGGGTGTGGTGCCGGTGCATCTCAATGAGCTTTCGCCCGATGCGGTGCGCGCGACACTTCCGGGCTTGACCTATCAGATCGGCAATTTCATTTCGGCGTCCGTGCCGTGGCTGCTCACGATATTGGCTGAAGCCAACAACAAGCAGTATGGTTTGACGATGGCCGAATTCATCGCCGGGGTTGCGATTCTCCTGGTGATCGTCACTGCGCTGGGTCCCGAGGCGAAAGGACAAAAGTTCGGCGCTGCTGCGCGGCCTACCGGCGCGCCTGCACTGGCCGAAACCTGAGCGCTGCCGCTGCGCTTGGCGGCGACCGGGCGATCGGGCATTATGCGAATTATTCGCATTTGCGTTTGGAGCCGGAATGTTCCCGAAAACCTGGTTGGCGCTCGCGCTGGTCGCGTGCATCGCGCCGTTGCACGCAGCCGAAAAACCGTCGGATGCGGCTGCTGAAATCGCCGCGCTCAAGAAAGAACTCGCGGCGCTGAAGAAGGAGTCGTACCACCCCGAACTCGGCGAGCAGATGCTCGGCATCCAGATTCGCCACGCGCGGCTGTGGTTCGCGGGCGAAGCGCAGAACTGGAATCTCGCCGCGTTCGAAATCCAGGAACTGAAGGAAGCGTTCGACGCCATCGTCGAACAGAATCCGGAGCACGCGATCTTCCAGCCGGACAAACTGTCCGATATTTTGCCGGCGATGACCAACGCGCCGATCAAGGCGCTGCGCGATGCGGTCGATCATTCGAGCAAGGCCGAATTCGAAAAAGCGTTCGACGGACTTTCGGCGGCATGCACCGGTTGTCATCACGTGGCCGGCAACGACTTCCTCGTCATCCAGCGACCGACGGTGCCGCTGCTCGACAACCTGAAATCGACGTTCGCACCCGCGCCGAAAAAATGATCACAGCGGAATGCGTTTCGCGCCGCTGAAGTGATCCGTCCAGTACGCGCCGTCCAGATAATCCAGGCGCACGGTGCCGCCCTCGTTCGGCGCGTGCACGAAGCGCCCTTCGCCGACGTAGATGCCGACGTGCGTCACCGTATGGCCGCGATGATTGAACAGAACGATATCGCCGGAGGCAAGTTCGCCGCGGCGCACGTCTTGCGCATCGATGCGGCTGATCTCTTCGGAACTGCGCGGCAGATTCACGCCGGCCACGTCGCGAAAAACGTATCCGACCAGGCCACTGCAATCGAAACCGCCTTCGGGTGTGTTGCCGCCGTAACGGTATGGTGTGCCGACCAGTCCGATCGCTCGAAACAGCACGTCGTTCGCGGCCTGCTCGCCGTGATGATGCAGCGGATTGGGTCCGCGCGAGACAGGAATGTCCGGCTTGGACCGAATGTGCGAGCACGCCGTCAGCAGCAACGAGACGATGATCAGGCGCGCGAGACAGGACAGACGCATCGTTGCGTAACATCGGTCACGACGGCCACGCTGTCAATGCCATCGCATCGGAAACGCGATACGATGCGCGCCTTCATCGGAATGGCATTTATTTAGGACTGCGCATGCAAATCGAAAACGGAAAAGTGGTTTTTTTCCATTACGGGCTCAAGGACGATCAAGGCAACGAGATCGAGAAATCCGAAGGCCGTCAGCCGATGGGGATCCTGTTCGGACACGGCAACATCATTCCGGGTCTGGAACAGGCGATGGCCGGAAAATCCGAAGGCGATCGCTTCGATGTCATCGTGTCACCGGCGGAAGGCTACGGCGAGCGGCGCGAGGATTTCACGCAGCGCGTGCCGAAGAAATATTTCCGCGACGCCGACACCCTGAAACCGGGAATGATGGCGATGGTGCAAACCGGTCAGGGACCGCGGCAGGTCGAGGTGCTGAAGGTCGGATCGAGCGTCGTCGATGTCGATCTCAATCATCCGATGGCGGGCAAGACGCTGCACTTCGCGATCGAGATAACGCAAGTGCGCGATGCGACCGAAGAAGAAGCGGCGCACGGACACGTCCACGGCGATGGTGGTCATCACCACTGATACGTTGCCGCGAACGCGGAATCCGCGGTAGTCGAGAGCGGGCGCAATGAGTTGCTCCCGGCTTTCCCCGCTTAGAAGATCCCGAAAAAAGTCGAAGGCCGGGCTTTCGCCAGGCCTTCGGGACTCCCCACTACATTCGTTTCAGGTCGTTACGCAGCGGCGCTGCTGACCAGCGTCAGTTTTGGACGCGACGGCTGCGCGGCGATGGAGTCTGCCAGGCTGCCCGTGAGTTCGGATTGCGTGTTCGAGATTTCTTCCTCGAAACGGTTCAGGCGATCCTGAGCGGCGGTCGCAACCGGCGCGGGGATGGCGTTGACGTCGAGGAGCTGGCGGACCAGTTCGCGGTGATGATCGCTGAAGTCCGGATCGCGCACCGCTTCTTCCAGCGCGCACACCATGGCGGCCAACCAACCCGAGCTCGGAGAGCGCAGCGCCAGCAGCATTTCGTTGGTGTGAACTTGCATGGTGAGAGTCCGCGATGGCCGGCTTTTGCCGACGCGGACATCAATGCAGCTTCGATGCCAAGCCTCCTGCGCGGCGAAATCTTGCCTTTGCACGGGCCATCGCGCACCCTTGCGAAACGCCCAATCACGGGGATTCCCATGCGATCGTTAGGCTTGGCGCCGGTTGTGTTTCTGCTGCTGCCGCAAGTGTGTGACGCAGTTCAACAAAAAACGTCAGATTTTGACCTGCTCGTCCGCGGCGGCACGGTCTACGACGGTTCCGGCGCGCCGCCGAAGCACGTCGACATTGCCGTGAAAGGCGACCGCATCGTCGCCATCGGCAATCTCGCCAAGGCTCATGCCGCGTCGGAAATCGACGCCACGGGCATGGCGGTTTCACCCGGTTTCGTGAACATGCTGTCATGGGCGCCGGACTCCCTTTATATCGACGGCCGCTCGATGTCCGACATCAAGCAGGGCGTGACGCTCGAAGTTTTCGGCGAAGGCGATTCGCTCGGCCCTCTGACCGACGAAACGCGCAAGGCGATGATCGCCAGTCAGGGCGATCTTAAACATCCGGTGGAATGGACCACGCTAGGCGAGGGGCTGGATACATTGGTCAAGCGCGGTGTGTCGCCGAACATCGCGTCATTCGTCGGCGCCACGACGGTTCGCGAACACGAAGTGGGTTACGTCAATCGCGCGCCTTCGCCGGAAGAACTCAAGCGCATGCAGGAACTCGTGCGCCAGGCGATGCGTGACGGCGCGCTCGGCGTCGGCTCCGCGCTGATCTACACGCCGGCGACGTTCGCCAAGACGGACGAACTCGTCGCGATCACCCAGGCCGCATCCGAATTCGGCGGCGGCTACATCTCGCACATGCGCAGCGAAGGCGACCGGCTGCTCGAGTCGTTGGATGAACTGATCCGCATCGGCCGCGAAGCGCACACGCACGCGGAGGTGTATCACTTCAAGGCGGCCGGGAAGGCGAACTGGCCGAAGATGGCGCAGGCTATCGCCAAGATCGAAGCGGCACGCAAGGATGGCGTCGATGTATCCGCCAACATGTACGCGTATACCGCCGGGGCGACCGGCCTCGACGCCGCGATGCCGCCGTGGGTGCAGGAAGGCGGCGTCGACGCGTGGGTGAAGCGCCTGCAGGATCCGGCGACGCGCGAGCGCGTCGTCAAGGAAATGCGCGAACCGGCCAAGGACTGGGAAAACCTGATGCTCGCGGCCGGCTCGCCCGACAACCTGCTGCTGGTCTCGTTCGACAACGAAAAATTGAAACCGCTCACCGGCAAGACGCTCGCCGAAGTCGCGAAAATGCGCGGCAAGTCGCCGGAGGAGACCGCGATCGATCTGGTCGTGGAGGATCACACGCGCGTCGGCACGGTGTATTTCCTGATGTCGGAAGACAACGTCAAACTCGGTTTGTCGCAGCCGTGGGTGGCGCTGGGTTCCGACGAAGGTTCGTACGAGCCCAAGGGCGTGTTCCTGAAATTCCAGCCGCATCCGCGCGCTTACGGGAATGTCGCGAAATTCCTCGGTCACTACGTGCGCGACGAAAAAGTCGATACGCTCAGCGATGCGGTCCGGCGCCTGAGTTCGCTGCCCGCGCACAATCTGAAGCTGCGCGACCGCGGCGAACTGGTGGTCGGTAATTTCGCCGACATCGTGGTGTTCGATCCGGCGACGATTTCCGATCACGCCACCTTCGACAAGCCGCAGCAGTTCGCGACCGGCGTCCGCGACGTGGTGGTTAACGGCGTACCGGTGTTGAAGAATGGCGAACACACCGGAGCGACGCCGGGACAAGTCGTCCGCGGCCCGGGCTGGACCGGTTGGCACGGTGCACCGCGTCGGCGCTCCATGGCCTCCACTGCAATCGCCATGGAGCAGACGGCAGGCGAATGACGGCAAAATCCTCCGACGTCCTCGTTCTGGGCGGCGGCGTAATCGGATTGGCGTGCGCGCTGTACCTGCTGCGCGCCGGTCGCAGCGTCACCGTGATCGAGATGGGCAAGGTCGGCGCGGCGGCTTCGCACGGCAATTGCGGCACGATCACGCCGAGTCATTGCACGCCACTGGCCGTGCCTGGTGTGATCGGTCAGGCGCTGCGCTGGATGATGAAAGCCGATGCACCGCTGCGCATTGCGCCGCGCCTGGATTCCGGCCTATTCGACTGGCTCCTCGGTTTCGCGCGTCGCTGCAACTGGACCGACGCGCGGCGTACCACGGCCGTGAAGGCGGAATTGCTGCTGTTGTCGCGGTCCCTGCTCGAGGAGCTGGTGCGCAACGAGCGTCTGGATTGCGAATTCGAAACGATCGGCACCATGAATGTGTATCGCGACACGAAGACATTCGAGAAATCGCTCTGGCTGCCGCAACTGCTGAAAGCGAACGGCATCGCGATAGAAACGCTCGATGGTGTGCAGACGCGTGCGCGCGAACCGGCGCTCAACGATCGCATCGCCGGCGCATATTTTCATCCCGGCGATGCGCATCTGAGGCCGAATGTCTATGCGCGGGAACTCGCCCGCGTGGTGCGGGAGCACGGTGGCGACATTCGCGAATCGACTAGGGTCGCTGGTTTCCGCGTCGCCGGCGATCGCGTCGATACGGTTGTGACCGATCAAGGTGAATTTGCCGCGCGCGACATCGTCTTCGCGCTCGGCGCGTGGAGTCCATTGGTCGGCAAGCAACTCGACCTGCGCATTCCGATCCAGCCGGGCAAAGGATATTCGATCACCTACACGCGGCCGTCGATCGCGCCACGAACACCGATGACGCTCAAGGAGCGCGCGGTCTGCGTGACCGCGTGGAGTTCCGGCTACCGTCTCGGCAGCACGATGGAATTCGCCGGCTACGATGCATCGCTCAACCGCACCCGGCTCGATGCCTTGCGCCGCGGCGCCGCGGAATACCTGCGCGAGCCGGAGGGCCCATCGGTCATCGAAGAATGGTACGGCTGGCGTCCGATGACGTACGACGACCTGCCGTTGCTCGGCCGTCCAGCGCGCGTGAAGAATCTGGTGATGGCCACAGGCCATGGCATGCTCGGCGTCACGATGTCGGCAGCGACTGGAGAATTTGTGAGCCGGATCATCTGCGGCGAAGCCGCTCCCATCGACATGACGCCGTTTGATCCCAACCGCTTCGCACTGTAGCCGATGAGCGAATCGCGCGTGATGAACGCAGATGAACGGCGCTTGCTCGAACGCGCGCTGACTGCGCATCGGCGGGGCGAACTCGACGCGGCATTGCGCGACTACGACGCGTTGCTCGTGGTATTTCCGGACAGCGCCGCCATTCTCGCCAACCGCGCTTCGATCCATCTCGCGCGCGACGACACGGCGTCCGCCGAACGCGACGCGCTTGCCGCGATTGCAGTAGACGCGAACGCGTTCGGTGCATGGTTCAATCTCGGACTCGCGCAGCGGCGCCGCGGCGAATCGGCAATAGCCTCGTCATCGTTCCGCCGGGCCAGCATGCTGCGGCCGACGGATGCGCGCGCGTTACTGGAATGGTTCTCGTCTGCTGCGCGCTCGCAGCAGTTCGCGGGCGTAGATGTACGAATCCGCGAGGCGATGCCGGCCTTGTCGCCGTTGCGTGCACTGGCGCTGCAAGCCGCTGCGGAGCTTGCGCAACACGGCGCGGCCACGGCCGCATTCGTGCTGCTGGCGCACTTGCGGCGCGAACTGCCGACCGATCCGGAAGTCCTCGCACGACATCAGCTCGAAACCGACTACGCCAAGGCGGCGTGGCTTGAGCAGCAACGCGAAACCGACGCGGCCCTGATGGCCGCCGATGAAATTCTGCGCCATGTGCCGGATCATCGCGGCACACGCTTGCTGCGCGCGAGCATCTTGAGCGAACGCGGCGAAGTCACCGAGGCGATCGCGGAATTCCGCGAGATCGCTGAGCGCGTTCCCGACGATGCGATTTCGGCAAGCGCGATGTTGATCGCCTTGCAGCACGATCCGGCGCGCGACGCGACGAGCATCTCCGACGCGCATCGTGCATGGGCGGCGCGACATATGCCGAACATCGCGCCCGCGCGTGCCGGCGACGACCCCGAGCGCCAACTGCGCATCGGCTGGATTTCGCCGCGATTCTTTTCCGGCCTGCTCGGCACATTCTTCTTGCCCGTTTTGCGGGCTGCGGATCGTGCCGGGATGACGCACGTCCTTTACGACAACGGGTCACCGGCGGATACAGTGAATACGCAATTTCGCGACGCCGCCGACGAGTGGCATCGCGTCAACGCACTCGACGACGCCGAATTGTGCGATCGCATCCGCGCCGATCGGATCGACGTGCTGGTCGAGCTGAGCGGGCACAGTCCCGGCAATCGGCTCCGCGCACTCGCCGCGCGGCCGGCCACGGTGCAGATGAACTGGCTGGACTATTTCCACAGCACCGGCACGAGCGCTGTCGACGCGATCATCAGCGATGCTGTGCTGAGCCCGGCGGAATTCGAATCGAACTTTACCGAATGCGTGATTCGCCTGCCGTCCGGGCGGCTGTGCTACACGCCGCCGGCGGACGTGCCGGAAATCGGCATCCGCAGCGGCCACGCGCTGCGTTTCTGCAGCTTCAATCGCATCGACAAAGTGAACGATCGCGTGCTCGCGTGCTGGGCGCGCATTCTCGCCGCCGTGCCTGACAGTGTGCTGCGGCTGAAAGCGCGCGCGTTCGATGGCGCCGACGATCGCCGTCATTTTCTTGCACGCGCCGCGCGGCACGGCATCGACGCGCAACGGCTCGAACTGCTCGGTTACAGCGATCACGCCGACACGCTGCGTGCGTACATCGACTGCGACATCGCACTCGATACGTTTCCGTTTTCCGGCTGCGCCACGAGTTTCGATGCGCTGTGGATGGGCGTTCCAGTGATCACCCGGATCGGCGACACGATGGTCGACCGGCAGACGGCGAGCATTCTGCACTCGCTCGATCTCGACGAGTTCATCGCAACCGACGAAGACGGCTACGTCTCGACAACGATCGCACTTGCCTCGGACCGCGCGCGCCGAGTCGAGGTTCGCCGTTCGCTCCGCGCGCGCATGCGCGAACGCGTGTGCGACGTGCCGCGTCACGCGCGCGAGCTTGGCCACGCATTGCGCGAGGCGTGGCGTTTGTCATGCTGTCGCCAGCCACAGAAGGCGCGGTAAGCTGTGCGTTCCGTTTTTATCGTCCATTGATTGTGACCGACACGTACACCTTGCATCGCGGCACCGCGCCGCTGTTCGTTTCGCTGCCGCACAACGGCACGCGATTGCCGGACGACATCGCCGCGCGCCTCACCGACGCCGCGCGCCGCGTGCCCGACACCGACTGGCACGTGGCGCAGCTTTACGCGTTCGCGCACGAGCTCGGCGCTTCCCTGATCGTGCCGAATTATTCGCGTTATGTCGTCGACCTGAATCGGCCACGCGACGATGCGTCGCTGTATCCCGGCCAGAACACGACCGGTCTATGTCCGCTGACCGCATTTTCCGGCGAGCCGATCTATTTGCCCGGTCAGGAGCCGACGCAGAACGAAATTGCAGCGCGCATCGAAACGTACTGGCATCCGTATCACGTCGCGCTCGCAGAAGAAATCGCGCGTATCCGCGAAGCGCACGGCCGTGTCGTGTTGTGGGAAGGTCATTCGATCCGCAGCGTGGTGCCGTTTCTATTCGATGGCCGTCTGCCGGATCTGAACATCGGCACCGCCGACGGTTCGAGTTGTTCGGCTGGCGTGCAGAAGCGGCTGGTCAACGTGCTCGAAGCGCAGCGCGAGTACACATTCGTGATGAACGGCCGCTTCAAGGGCGGTTACATCACGCGGCATTACGGCAAGCCGGTGCGAGGCGTCGACGCGATCCAGCTCGAACTCGCGCAACTCAATTACATGGACGAAGATACTTTCGCGTACGACGAAGGCAAGGCCGAGCGGCTGCAGTCGCTCATCCGCAAACTGCTCGAAGCCGCGCTGCACTGAACCGCATCATTCGCTCGCCGGCGCCGTGCAGATGTCCTGGATATCCTGCGGCGCGATGCCTTTCTGCGCCATGCGGTCGTGCACGCCGGACGGGCAGACGTCGACGGTAGCAGGCGCCGCCTTGGCCACGGGACTGCCCGCACAGCCGGCGCGCACGTTGTCGTGCGTCTGGAATACACCGTTGAGATCGATCTCGCCGGATGCGGTGGCGTTGGTGCCGGTCGTGACCTGATAGCGCAGCCGGCGCGAATCGAGCACTTCGGCGAAGTCGCTGCCGGTGATCTCGATGCGGTTGTTCTTGAATTCGCTCGGCGTGGCGGGGCGCACCGCTTGCGGATTGGCATCGTCGAAGCGCAACTGGACATTCTTCACGCCGTCCGCGATCGCGATGGTCAGCATGCTCTCGCCGAGTTGCACGCCGAAGTTGTTCTTGTAGATCGAGGTGCAGACCGTGGCGTCGGTCATGGTGTCGGTGGTGCGATGCACATCCCACACGCCGGCGGAAAAGATGATCGGCGAGGCGGTGAGCGACTGCGCATCCGCAGCGGCACACGCAAAAACCAGCGAAGCAACGATCCCGCAGCGCAACCCCGTTGTCATAGCGTTCTCCGGATGTCGCGGCGATTCTATGTCGAGCAATCCTGCCGCGGATGTAAACACTCGCAAACGCCGCTGCGGCGTTTACCGCCGGTTTATCAGACTTCCAGTGACGCCAGATCGCCTTTCGTCTCCAGCCATTCCTTGCGATCGCCAGCGCGCTTCTTGGCGAGCAGCATGTCCATCAGTTGGCGCGTGCTGTCGTCGCCGTCGACGGTGAGCTGGACCAGACGGCGCGTATCCGGATCGATGGTCGATTCGCGCAACTGCGACGGATTCATCTCGCCCAGGCCCTTAAAGCGCGTGACGTTGACGGCGCCTTTCATTTTTTCGCGCTCGATCTTCTGCAGCATCGCATCGCGTTCGGCCTCGTCGAGGCAATAGAACACCTGCTTGCCAACGTCGACACGGAACAGCGGCGGCATGGCGACGAAGACATGTCCTTCGTGAACGAGTTTCGGGAAGTGCCTAAGGAACAAGGCGGTGAGCAGCGTGGCGATGTGCAGTCCGTCGGAATCCGCGTCGGCGAGGATCACGACCTTGCCGTAACGCAGTCCGGAAATGTCGTCCTTGCCCGGATCGCAGCCGATGGCGACGGCAAGATCGTGCACTTCCTGCGACGCCAGCACGGAACCGGATTCCACTTCCCATGTATTCAGGATTTTTCCGCGCAACGGCAGGATCGCCTGATAGTCCTTGTCGCGCGCCTGCTTGGCGCTGCCGCCGGCGGAGTCGCCTTCGACAAGGAACAATTCGGTTCGGGTCAGATCACTGGACGCGCAGTCGGCGAGTTTTCCGGGCAGGGCAGGGCCTTGCGTGATCTTCTTGCGGACGATCTGCTTCTCGGTTTTCAGGCGCAGCGTGGCGCGCTCGATCGCGATCTGCGCGATCTTCTCGCCGAGTTCGACGTGCTGATTGAGGAACAGCGAGAAGCCGTCGTGCGTCGCGTTCTCGACGAAGCCCGCGGCGTCGCGCGAGGACAGGCGTTCCTTGGTCTGGCCGGAGAACTGCGGGTCCTGCAACTTCAGCGACAGCACGAACGACAAGCGGTCCCATACGTCTTCCGGCGCCAGCTTCACGCCACGTGGCAACAGGTTGCGAATGTCGCAGAATTCACGCAGCGCTTCGGTGAGTCCGGTGCGCAGTCCGTTGACATGCGTGCCGCCCTGCGCGGTCGGGATCAGGTTGACGTAACTTTCCTGCGTGAGATCACCGTCAGGCACCCAGGCGATGGCGAAATCGAGCACCGTCGTATCGCGTTCCACATGCGACATGTACAGATCGCGCGGCAGATATTCGTTCTGGCCGAGCATCGATTTCAGGTAATCGCGCAGGCCGTCTTCGTAATACCACTCGTCTTTTTCGCCGGTCGCAATGTCGGTGAGACGCACGGTCAGGCCCGCGCAAAGCACCGCCTTGGCGCGTAGAACGTGCTTCAACTTCGACAGCAAGATCTTTGAAGTATCGAAGTATTTCGGATCGGGCCAGAAGCGCACGGTGGTGCCCGTCTGCTTTCTCGGTACCGTGCCGATGGCCTTCAGCGGCGAAGCGCGATCGCCGTTCTTGAAGGTCATCTGCCAGATCTGGCCGTCGCGGCGGATCGTCACTTCGACCTTTGTGGATAGCGCATTGACCACCGACACGCCGACGCCGTGCAGGCCGCCGGAGTAGGTGTAATTCTTGTTCGAGAACTTGCCGCCCGCGTGCAGGCGCGTGAGGATCAGTTCCACGCCTGGAATGCCTTCGTCCGGATGGATATCGACCGGCATGCCGCGTCCGTCGTCGCTCACCTCGACCGAACCGTCTTCGTGTACGATCACCTCGACCGTCTTGGCGTAGCCCGCCAGAGCCTCGTCGACCGAGTTGTCGATCACTTCCTGCGCCAGATGATTCGGGCGCGTGGTGTCGGTGTACATCCCCGGCCGGCGCTTGACCGGCTCCAGACCCGACAAAACCTCGATGTCGGCTGCGTTGTATTTGCTGCTCATCGGTGCAGTCTAATGCGAAAGGGCGCGATGGTCGGGGCAGTGCATCGAAAATGCAACCCGGAGGGGCTCGATTCGTCGCGCACAGCTTTTTTCGTCCGCAAACGCGGGCGCCATGAATTGCGCCCCTACAAGTCGACCCCATGTACCGGTAAACTATCGCTTTACCAGCATCGGGAATGCTGCGGCCATGACTCCCCTGATTTTCGTTACCGGCGGTGTGGTGTCTTCTCTCGGGAAGGGCATCGCATCGGCGTCGCTGGCGGCTATCCTCGAAGCGCGCGGACTGCGTGTGACGATGATGAAGCTCGATCCCTACATCAACGTCGATCCGGGCACGATGAGCCCGTTCCAGCACGGCGAGGTGTACGTCACCGACGACGGTGCGGAAACCGATCTCGATCTGGGCCATTACGAGCGCTTCGTGCGCACGCGCCTGACCGGCAAGAATTCGATCACGACCGGCAAGATCTACGAGGCGGTGATTCGCAAGGAACGCCGCGGCGATTATCTCGGCGCGACCGTGCAGGTCATCCCGCACATCACCGACGAAATCAAGCACTGCATCTACGAAGCCACGCGCGGATACGATGTGGCGTTGGTCGAAATCGGCGGAACGGTGGGCGATATCGAATCGCAGCCGTTCCTCGAGGCCATTCGTCAGTTGCGCATCGAACACGGCGTCGACAAGACGCTGTTCATGCATCTCACGCTGGTGCCGTACATAAAGGCCGCCGGCGAAATCAAAACCAAGCCGACGCAGCATTCGGTGAAGGAATTGCGCGCGCTCGGCATCCAGGCCGACGTGCTGCTGTGCCGTTGCGAGCAGCCGCTGCCGCAATCGGATCGGCGCAAGATCGCACTGTTCACCAACGTGCCGGAAAAGGCCGTGATCAGCGCGGTGGACGTCGACACGATCTACAAACTGCCGTTGTGGCTGCACGAACAGGGATTGGACGAGATCGCCATCTCGCACCTGCGCCTGGAAGCGAAACCCGCGAACCTGATCGAATGGCAGCGCACGGTCGAAGCCATCGAGCATCCGAAGGACGAAGTCACCATCGCCATCATCGGCAAATACGTCGAGCACAAGGATGCGTACAAATCGCTCGGCGAAGCGCTGCGGCATGGCGGACTCAAGCAATCCACGCGCGTCAATCTGCGCTGGCTCGAATCGGAAGAAATCGAAGCGCGCGGTCCGGAAATGTTGCGCGACGTCGATGGCATCCTCGTGCCTGGCGGCTTCGGCAAACGCGGATTCGAAGGCAAGATCGCGGCGGCGCGTTTCGCGCGGGAAAACAAGATTCCGTATTTCGGCATCTGCTATGGCATGCATGCGGCAGTGATCGATTTCGCGCGCACCATCGCCGGACTCGACGGCGCCAATTCGACCGAGAACGACCGCCATTGCACGCATCCGGTGATCGCGCTGATCACCGAGTGGACGACCTCGGCCGGCGATATTGAGCGCCGCGACGAATCCTCCGATCTCGGCGGCACCATGCGCCTGGGTGCGCAGGAATGTCGCCTGCGCGCCGGTTCGATTTCGCGCGCGGCGTACGGGCAGGACGTGATCCGCGAGCGCCACCGTCACCGTTACGAATTCAACAACCGCTATCGCCAGCAGTTCGAGGATCTCGGCCTCGTCATCGCCGGCAAGTCGATGGACGACCTGCTCGTCGAGATCATCGAACTTCCAGCGCACCAGCATCCGTGGTTCGTCGCCGGACAGTTCCATCCGGAATTCACCTCCACGCCGCGCGACGGCCATCCGTTGTTCAACGGCTTCGTCAAGGCTGCGCGCGAGTACAAGATCGTGCGCGACGCGCCGCGTTTCGCCAAGGAAGTGGCGGCCTGATCACATGAACCTATGCGGCTTCGAGGTCGGCCTCGACAAACCTCTCTTCCTGATCGCCGGACCGTGCGTCGTCGAATCGCAGCAGTTGCAGATCGATACCGCCGGCACGCTCAAGGAAATCACGGGCAAGCTCGGCATTCCTTTCATCTTCAAGTCGAGCTACGACAAAGCCAATCGCACCTCATCGAAGAGTTTCCGTGGGCTCGGCATGGAAGAAGGATTGCGCATCCTTGCCGAAGTGAGAAAGCAGGTCGGCGTGCCGGTGCTCACCGACGTCCACGAATACACGCCGATGGACGAAGTCGCTTCCGTCGTTGACGTACTGCAGACGCCCGCGATGCTGTGTCGTCAGACCGACTTCATCCAGAAAGTCGCGAGCGCCGGCAAGCCGGTGAACGTCAAGAAGGGCCAGTTCCTGTCGCCGTGGGAAATGAAGCACGTTTCCGACAAGGCGCTGGAAACCGGCAACAGGCAGATCATGGTCTGCGAACGTGGCGCGAGTTTCGGTTACAACAATCTCGTCTCCGACATGCGCAGTCTCGCCGTGATGCGCGAGACCGGTTGCCCGGTCGTGTTCGACGCGACGCATTCCGTGCAACTGCCGGGCGGCGCGGGCGGCAAATCCGGCGGTCAGCGCGAGTTCGTGCCGGTACTGTCGCGCGCGGCAGTCGCCGTCGGAATCTCGGGCATCTTCATGGAGACGCATCCGGATCCGGACAAAGCGCTCAGCGACGGGCCGAACGCGTGGCCGCTTGGAAAGATGAAAGCCTTGCTGGAAACGCTCGTCGAGCTTGACCGGCTCGTGAAGTCGAAGGAACTGCTATGAATTTGAAAGCGATCGTGCGCGTCGCCGAAGAAGGCGGCTTCTGGGCCGAAGTGCCTGCGTTGCCAGGTTGCGTCACGCAAGGCGAAACACTCGAGGAACTCTTGTCAAACCTTCACGAAGCCATCGACGGGTGTCTCGCGGTGGACATGCAGACCATTCATCTCGAACCGACAGACAAGGTCCTGGATATCGCGGTGTGAAATCGATCAGCGGAAAGAATTCGCAAAACGATTGCTGAAAAACGGATGGAACCTGAAGCGCATCAACGGCAGCCATCACATCTTCACTAAAGCGGGTCGACAGGAATGTGTTTCCGTGCCGGTACACGGCCAGCAGGCGCTCAAAGCCGGGCTGCTACGCGCCCTGCTAAAATTGACGGGCATCGATGAGCGCGAGCTGTAGGTCGGGCGCATCCTCTTCTCTCTTTCGTTTCAGGAAATTCATCGTGACCCAGATTACAAACATCCACGCCCGCGAAATCCTCGACTCGCGCGGCAACCCGACACTGGAAGCGGAAGTGTCGCTGGCCGACGGCTCCGTCGGCCGCGCGGCGGTGCCGAGCGGCGCATCGACCGGCTCGCGCGAAGCGGTCGAACTGCGTGATGGCGACAAGTCGCGCTATCTCGGCAAGGGTGTGAAGAAGGCCGTCGCGAACGTCAACGGCGACATCGCCAAAGCACTGCAAAGGTTTCGACGCAGACGATCAGGTCGGCCTCGACAAGAAGCTGATCGATCTCGACGGCTCGCCGAACAAGGGCCGTCTCGGCGCGAACGCGCTGCTCGGCGTTTCCATGGCGAACGCACACGCGGTCGCCGCGTCGAAGAAACTGCCGCTGTGGAAATATCTCGCCGGTTCGCGCCAGGCATCGCTCGCCGGTGCCGATGATGAACATCGTCAACGGTGGCGCGCATGCCGACAACAACGTGGACATGCAGGAATTCATGGTGCTGCCGGTCGGCCTGCCGAATTTCTCCGAAGCGCTGCGCGCCGGAGTGGAAATTTTCCATTCGCTGAAAAGTGTGCTGAAGGCGAAAGGCTTGAACACGGCCGTTGGCGACGAAGGCGGCTTCGCGCCGGACCTGAAGTCGAACGAACAAGCGGTTGAAACGATTCTCGAAGCCATCGGCAAGACGGGCTATCACGCCGGCAAGGACGTGTATCTCGGCCTGGATGTCGCCAGCTCCGAGTTCTACAAGGACGACGCTTATCATCTGGACGGCGAAGGCAGGAAACTCTCCTCGCACGACCTGATCGATTTCTACGCGAACTGGTGCGCAAAATATCCGATCATCACGATCGAGGACGGCATGGCCGAAGGCGACTGGGACGGATGGAAGGCGCTCACTGACAAACTCGGTAAAAAAGTGCAGCTTGTCGGCGACGATCTTTTCGTCACCAACACCGCGATCTTCAGGCAGGGCATCGACAGGCACATCGCCAACGCGATCCTCATCAAGGTCAACCAGATCGGCACGCTGACAGAAACGCTCGATGCCATCGCGATGGCCGACAAGGCCAACTACGCCGCGATCGTGTCGCACCGTTCCGGCGAGACGGAAGACACGACGATCGCCGACATTTCCGTTGCCACGACCGCGACGCAGATCAAGACCGGGTCACTGTGCCGCAGCGACCGCGTGGCCAAATACAATCAGCTTCTGCGCATCGAGGAAGCGCTCGGCAGTTCGGCGAAGTATGCGGGCCGCGCCGCGTTCCCGAACGTTCCGGGACTGGTCGGCTGAGTCGTTGCATCGGTGCTGCGGTACGTTGCATTAATCCTGCTGGCGCTGCTGATCGCTCTGGAAGTAAAACTGTGGGCCGGCGAGGGCGGCATGCGCGAAGTGTGGCTGCTGCAGCGCAAGCTCGACGAGCAGAAGGTCGAAAACCAGAAGCTCAAGCAGCGCAACGAAGCTCTCTCGGCCGAAGTGCAGGATCTCAAGAGCGGCAAGGCGGCGATCGAGGAGCGCGCGCGTTCCGAACAGGGACTGATCAAGCCGGGCGAGATATTCTACCAAGTCGTCGAACCGACGCCGGGCGACAAGAAGACCGACAATGACAAATAGTCTGACGCTGTGGTGCGTGGTACCGGCAGCCGGCCGCAGCGCGCGCGTGGGCGGAGAGATCCCCAAGCAGTACCTGCCGCTCGGCGGCAAACCGATGCTGATGCAGACAATCACGCGGCTGGCGGAAAATCCGCGCATCGCCGGCGTGATGGTCGTGCTCGCGCCGAACGACAAGTACTGGGCGGGCATGCAGACCTTGCGCGGCAAACCCGTGCGCACCGCGGTCGGCGGCGAGGAGCGCGCGGATTCCGTCGCCGCCGGTCTCGAAGCGTTGCGCGACAAAGTGGAAGATTCCCAATTTATACTCGTTCACGACGCGGCCCGGCCGTGCGTGCGTGCGCACGACATCGATCGGCTGATCGAACTCGGCATGCCGGCAGGCGGCGCGATTCTCGCCGCGCCGCTGCGCGACACCTTGAAACGCGCCGGCAGTGATGGCCGCGTCGTCGTCACCGAGCCGCGCGATTCGCGCTGGCGCGCGCTGACGCCGCAACTGTTCCGTTTCGGCGAACTGCGCAAGGCACTGGCCACAGCCAAAACCGCCGGCGTGGCCGCCACCGATGAAGCGATGGCGATGGAACGCGCCGGGCATCGTCCGCTGCTCGTCGAAGGCAGCGACGACAATATCAAGGTGACGACGGCGCCCGACTTCGCGCTCGCCGAATTCCTGCTCGGGAAAACACTGTGATGCGCATCGGACAGGGCTACGACGTACACGCGTTCGGCGATGGCGATCATCTGGTCGTCGGCGGCGTGCGCGTCGAGCACACGTGCGGCATCGTCGCGCATTCGGATGGCGACGTGGTCATTCACGCGCTGTGCGATGCCATCTTCGGCGCGCTCGCGCTTGGCGACATCGGAAAACATTTTCCACCGTCGGATGCGCGCTGGCGCAATGCGGACAGCCGAAAATTCCTGCGCCATGCTGCAGGGCTGATGAAGCAGCGCGGATACGGCATCGGTAACGCGGACGTGACCGTCGTCTGCGAACGCCCGAAGATCGCGCCACACGCGGATGCGATGCGCGCCAATCTCGCCGCCGATCTCGACTGCGCGCTCGATCGCATCAGCGTCAAGGCCACCACCAGCGAAAAACTCGGCTTCACCGGCCGCGAAGAAGGCATCGCGGCGCAGGCCGTCGTGCTGCTCGTTCCGAACGACGCGAAATGAACGCGCTTGCCCATGCGTACGGCGGCCCGCCGTTGCGCGGCACGCTGCGCGCCGGTCCTGAAGATTTTTTTGTCGACGAGCAACTCGGTTTCGAGCCCGACGGCTCCGGCGAGCACGTATTCCTGCACATCGAGAAGCGCGGCGCGAACACGGAGTGGGTCGCGCGTGAGCTTGCGAAGTTCGCCGGCGTGGCGCCGATGAACGTGAGCTATTCGGGCATCAAGGATCGGCACGCGGTAACGCGGCAAACATTTTCCGTGCACCTTCCGGGCAAAGCGGAAGCCGATTGGCGCGGCTTCGATTCCGACGAACGCCGCGTGCTGTCGGCGGTGCGGCATGGCCGGAAACTCAAGCGCGGGGCGCACGCGTCAAATGCGTTCGCGATCGTTCTGCGCGATGTGGCCGGCGATCGCGAGGCCGCCGACGCGACGGTCCGCAAGGTCGCCGCGCAAGGAGTGCCGAATTATTTCGGCGAGCAACGCTTCGGCCGCGATGCCGCGAACGTGGAACGCGCGCTTGCGATGTTCGCGGGTCGGCGCGTGCAACGGCACGAACGTTCGATGCTGCTGTCGTCGGCGCGTTCGGCGCTGTTCAACCGCGTGCTCGCCGAGCGGGTGCGGCGCGGCGACTGGAACGCCCCGCTCGACGGCGAGGTCTGGATGCTCGACGGAACGCACAGCATCTTCGGGCCCGAAGCGATCACGGCGGAGATCGCCGATCGTTGCACGCGCGGCGATATCCACCCGACCGGGCCGCTATGGGGCAGCGGCGACTTGCGCAGCGACGGCGAAGTCATGGCCATCGAACGGGCTGTCGCGACTGCCGATCCCGCGCTCGCCGATGGGCTTGCCGCCGCGGGATTGCGCCACGAGCGGCGTTCACTGCGGCTGATGCCGAAACATCTTGCGACGGAATGGCTTGCCGGCGACGTCCTCAAAATCAGCTTCGTGCTGAGCGCCGGCGCTTACGCCACGATGGTCATTCGCGAGATTTGCGACACGTAAAGCCGTGTCGTCGCGCAGGAACCGCAACCCATCGGCGCACGCTGGCGGCATCATCCGGAGCGTTCGGGTGTTCCACGTGCGAAGGGGAATGTCATGACTGCACTGAAAGCGTTTGTGTTCGTGGCGATGAGTGTCTCGCTCGCGGCGTGCGCCGGCGCGCCGAATCGGCCGTTGCCCAGCAACGATATCGACGGGCAGAAAGTCGCGCTGGTCAACCAGTGGGCTGAGGCGCACGGCGCAAAATTGATCTGGCTGCACTATCCGACGCGCAACGCAGCCAGGCAATCCGACTAGACCCGCTTGAGCAGAACGAGGGTGGCGCCGGTGCCGCCCTCGGCGGGCTTGGCCGACGCGAACGCGATCACGTCGCCGCGTTTGCGCAGCACACTGTCGACCATGCGTTTGAGCACGGGTCCTGCCGCGCGCGATCGCAGTCCTTTGCCGTGGATGATCTTCACGCACAGGCGATCGGCGCGGCGATTGAAGTCGAGGAATTCCTTCATCGCTTCGCGCGCGACGGCCGCGGTCATCTGGTGCAGGTCGATCTCGTCGCGGATGCTGTAGCGGCCGCGCTTGAGATCGCGCAGCACGCGCGGCGCGACGCCATCCTTGAGATAGCTGATTTCCTCGCCGACTTCGATCGATGCCGGATCGATCGCGCTGCTCATCAGTTCATGGGCAACGCGTGCCTCGTCGAGCAGCGCCTGCGTCGGCTCGGGCGCGGGTCGGCGCTGATCGAGTTCCACGGTTCGCGTGCGCAACACACGGATCGGACCGACCGCTTCGGCGAACAACTGCCGATCCTCTTCGCTGATGAATACCGATTTCGACTTGCCGCGTTTCATCGCGTTCGAGCTTAGCAGAGCCGCGCCGGGGTTGACGCCGCGCCGAGGCACGCGATACTGGCGCAGGCCGACTGCGGATGACGCAACCGATGGCACTGTTCGAGAGCATCCTCACGCTGTTGCTGCTGGCGATCGTATTGCTGCAGGTGTCGCGGCGCCTGCGCATCCCGTATCCGACGATGCTGGCGCTGGCCGGCGTCGGTGTCGCCGCGCTGCCGTGGTCGCCCAGCATCCAGATCGATTCGAACCTCGTGATGACGCTGTTCATCGCGCCGGCGATCCTGGATGCCGCGTACGATTTCCCGACGCGCGCGCTGAAGCATTTCTGGGTGTCGTTCATCGCGCTCGCCGTCTTGGCGGTCATCATCACCGCGGCCGCTGTGGCATGGACGGCGGTCGCCTGGGCGGGCATTCCGCTGGCGGCCGCGGTCGCGCTCGGCGCCATCGTCGCGCCTCCGGATGCCGCGGCGGCCACGGCAATCCTGCGTCAGGTCCATCTGCCGCGCACGACCGTGATCGTCCTCGAAGGCGAGAGCCTGCTCAACGACGCCGTGGCGCTGCTGATCTTCGGCGTCGCCGTCGCTGCGGCGATGCCGGGCGCTTCGTCATCCAACCCGGCGTGGATGCTGGCCGTGTCGATTCCTGGCGGCCTGCTGGTCGGCTTCCTCACCGCGCGCATCGTGATGTGGATGATGCCGCTGCTCATCGGCACGCTCGGCGGCATCCTGTTCCAGTTCGTGGCGACGTACGCGACGTGGATCATCGCGCACGCGCTGAATTTCTCATCGATCCTCGCCGTCGTAGCGGCGGCGATGACGTTGTCGACGCAGCGCAAATTCCGCCAGCCTGCGCGCGACCGCATCCACTCGTACTCGATCTGGAGCACGGTGGTGTTCGTGCTCAACGTACTCGCTTTCCTGCTCGTCGGCCTGCAGACGCGCGAGGCGATCATGGCGCTGCCTGCGGCGCAGCTTTGGAAAGAACTCAGCTTTGCGCTCGTCGTCCTATGCGTGGTGATCGTCGTGCGCATCGTGTGGCTGGCGATCTGCAACGTGGCATTGCGGCCGATCTATCGCTGGCTCGGTCACGCGCGGAAATCCGGTCCGAGCATCAAGCAAAGTGCGATCGGGGCATGGTGCGGCATGCGCGGTCTGGTCACGCTTGCCGCCGCGCTGGCACTGCCGGCCGAGTTTCCCGCGCGCGGCACGATCCTGCTGACCGCGTTAACCGTCGTGCTCGGCACGCTGATCGTGCAAGGCCTCACGTTGCGTCCATTGATCCGGTGGCTGAAGTTCGATCCGGACGGTTCGCACGCCGAGGAACTGGCGAACACGCGCCGCGCGCTCCTGGAAATCTCGCTGGCGCATCTCGGCCAACGCGATGACGACGCGGCCACGGTGCTCAAGCGCCGCTACGCGATGGAGCACGAAGCGGCGATGAATGCCGATGCGCCGTTCGATGTCGCGCTCAATCATCTGGAACTGGAATGCGTGGCCGCGCAACGCAAACACCTGCACGCCCTGCACGGCGACGGCGGCATCGACGAAGACGTTTTCCAGGTTCTGGAAATGCAGCTGGATCTGGCCGAAGTGCACGCGCGTTCACCGGTCGAGTTCGGGCTCGCGGAGAGTTGAGCGCGTTCAGTTTGCTGCCCGGCACGCGTACAATCGCACGCTGGAGTTTTTCCGTAGGCAGGCGCTGCGATTCGACATGCGTGTTCTGGTCAGCAACGACGATGGCGTTGACGCGCCCGGCATCCTTATCCTGGCGCGGCGGCTTTCGGTCGTCGGCGAGGTGACGATCGTTGCGCCCGATCGCGACCGTTCCGGTGCCAGCAATTCGCTCACGCTCGATCAGCCGATCCGTGTTTCACGCACCGACGACGGCCGTTATCGCGTCATCGGCACGCCGACCGATTGCGTCCACCTCGCGCTCGCCGGCCTGCTCGATCACGAGCCGGACATCGTCGTCTCCGGCATCAACAACTCGGCCAACCTCGGCGACGACGTGATCTATTCCGGCACCGTTTCCGCTGCGATGGAAGGACGGTTCCTCGGGCTGCCGGCGATCGCCGTTTCGCTTGCCGCAAAAGATCACGACGGGCAGCATTACCACACCGCCGCGCAGGCAGCGCTCTCGATCATGCAGCGGCTGCTCGTCGATCCGTTGCCGGCGGACACCATCCTCAACGTCAACGTGCCCGATTTGCCGTGGGCGGAAATTCGCGGTTTCGCCGTGACGCGCCTGGGCAAACGTCATCGTTCCGCGCCGTGCATCCCGCAGACCGATCCGCGCGGCCGCGCCATGTACTGGATCGGACCGCCCGGCGAAGCCGAAGACGCCGGACCCGGCACGGATTTCCACGCGGTGCACGCAGGCTACATTTCGATCACGCCGATACACGTCGATCTGACGCGGTACCAGGCGCTGGAAAAAGTGAGCGGCTGGGTCGAGTCGCTGTCGCTGGAACTCGGTGACGCGGCATGAGCCTGTTTTCGCGTCACGTTCCCGAAGCGCGCGGACTGGGCATGACTTCGCAACGCGCACGCGACCGGCTCATCGAACGGCTCAAAGCCGAGGGCATCCAGGATCGCCGCGTGCTCGAGGTGATCGGCCGTCTGCCGCGGCATCTCTTCGTCGAGGAAGCACTTGCCTCGCGCGCCTACGAAGACACCGCGCTGCCGATCG
The DNA here is from genome assembly GCA_963708785.1 of uncultured Gammaproteobacteria bacterium. Taxonomy (GTDB): domain Bacteria; phylum Pseudomonadota; class Gammaproteobacteria; order Xanthomonadales; family Rhodanobacteraceae; genus Rudaea. The sequence continues at coordinate 10,801 of CAVPTJ010000003.1, read as the reverse complement.
GTCTCGGCCAGACCATCTCCCAGCCGTGGGTCGTCGCGCGCATGACCGAGGCTGCCATCGAACACAAGCTGCCGGAGACGGTGCTCGAAATCGGTACCGGCTCCGGTTACCAGGCGGCGGTGCTGGCCTCACTGGTCAAGTCGGTTTATACCGTCGAGCGCATCGAAGAATTGCTGCGCAATGCGCGCCGGCGCTTCCGCAAACTCGGCTTCGAGAACATCCGCTCCAAGCACGACGACGGCAAGCTCGGCTGGGCCGCGCACGCGCCGTTCGATGCAATTCTGCTCACCGCCGCCGATGATCATGTCGCCGTCGCGCTGATGGAACAACTCGCGCCCGACGGCGTCCTGATCGCGCCGGTCGGCCCGCCGGGTGCGCAGCAGCTCAAACGTTTTCGCCGCAATGGCGACGGCGAGATCGTCCAGGAAAATCTCGGAGCGGTGAGTTTCGTGCCGCTGCTCGGCGGACTGGGCTGATGAAACTCTTCAAGCCGATGTACGAATGGGCTATCAAATGGGCCGCCCATCCAAAAGCCGAGTGGCTGCTGTTCGGACTGAGTTTCATCGAAGCCTTCATTTTCCCGATCGCGCCCGAAGTGATGCTCGCGCCGATGGCGCTGGCCAAGCCGCAGAACTGGGCGCGTTACGCAACGATCAGTTTGTCCGGCTCGATCCTCGGCGCCTTCGTCGGTTATGCGCTCGGACACTTCGCCTTCCAGCTCGTGCAGCCGCTGCTGGTCGATCTGGGCTGGATGCCGAAATTCGATGCGCTGGTCACGCAACTGCACAGCGAGACCGGCTGGAAAATTTTCTGGCTGCTCGTGCTGGCCGGCTTCATGCCGATTCCGCTCAAGGTGTTCACCTGGGCGGCGGGCTTCGTCGGCGTGCCGTTGCCGGCGTTCGCAGCCGGCATGATCGTGGGACGCGGCAAGCGTGTGTATCTGCTCAGCGGCCTGATCAGGCTCGGCGGCAAGCGCGCCGAAGAAACGATCCATCGCTGGATCGAATGGATCGGCTGGGGCGTGCTCGCGCTCATAGCACTGATCGTGATCTACTTCGAATTTCTGCGATGACGTCTGTTATGTGCGTTTCGGTCCGTTGGAGTTTCATCGTCGTTTGCATCGGTCTGCTCGCGGCTTGTGCGTCCGACGAGCCGGCGCCGGTGGAAGATCGCTCCACGCGATCCGAATTCGCCGAGAGCGAAGCCGCGCGCCCGCCAACGACGCGGCCGGTTCCCGCCAGCGGAACGTATCGCGTGCAGGCGGGCGACACGCTGTATGCGATCGCGTTCAACCACGGCGTCGACTACCGCGATCTCGCGCAGTGGAATCACATTGGGCAGCCGTATCGCATCTACGTCGGCCAGGAGTTGCGACTCGACGCGCCGCCCGCGATCGCGAGCACGGCACCCGCGCCCGGTAATCCGGTCGTCGCAGCAGTGCCGGAACCGTCTTCGGCGCCGAACGTGACGCCGCTCACGCCGGCTCCGCCGCCGCGTGCACCCAATCCGCCACCGAAACCGCCGGCCTCGTCAGCGATGTTCGAAACCGTGCCCGCGGATCAAACACCGACGGCACCTGCGCCGGTCGAAGCACCTCCGCCAAAAGCCATCGCGACGAATCCGCCGCCGCCGGTGATGCCGCCGAAGCCGCCCATCGTCGCGCCCGCCGAATCGCCAAAACCATCCGAGCCGCCGCCGCAACTCAACGCGGGCGGCGTGAGCTGGCGCTGGCCGGCGTCGGGCAGCGTGGTCGGTACATTCGTCAGCGGCGACCAGACCCGGCAAGGCATCGACATCGCCGGCAACGAAGGCGACGCGGTGACCGCGACGGCCGACGGCGAAGTGGTGTACAGCGGCAACGGCCTTATCGGCTACGGCGAACTCATCATCATCAAGCACAACGCGAATTTCCTGTCGGCCTACGGGCACAACCGCAAGCGCCTGGTGCAGGAAGGCGAGAAAGTGAAGGCAGGCCAGCGCATCGCCGAGATGGGCGCAACGTCCGCCGCCCGCAACGAGCTGCATTTCGAGATCCGCAAGAACGGCAAGCCGGTCAATCCGCTGGAGTATCTTCCGGTTCGGTGAACCTTGCGCTGTCAAGAGTAAGTTGACACACTGTCAAGCACTTGTTGACAGACTATGATCCGCAGTTTCCGGCACAACGGACTGCCTGAACTGTTTGCCCGTGGCGCATCCGGCAAGGTCCGAGCCGACCTGCGCGAACGCGTGCTACATCGGCTCGACGCTCTGGATGCCGCGGCGGACCTGTCGCAACTCGACGTGCCGGGCTTCGATTTCCAAGCGTTGCGAGGGCACAAGCCGCCGCGCTACACACTGCACGTCAATGGGCCGTGGTGTATAACGTTCGAGTGGTCGGCCGGCGGGGTCTTGCGTGTCGATCTCGAGCAATATCATTAGGTGATGTGATGAGTACTTCGCTTGCCAAACGCGGTTCTCGTGCGCCGACACACCCGGGGGCGATTTTGCGCGAGGACGTCTTGCCGGCATTGAAGCTGAGCGTATCGGAAGCCGCCAGGCGCCTGCATGTTTCCCGGCAGACGCTGCATGAATTGCTTGCCGAACGAAAAGGATTTTCGCCGGAGATGGCGCTGCGCGTCGGAAAGCTCGCCGGCAACGGACCGGAATTGTGGCTGCGCATGCAGCAGGCCTACGACCTGTTTCACGCGCAACGCGCGCTGGCGGCTGAACTGCGCACCATCCACCGCGCCGCCGCCTGAGCAGACCTGTGGTTGCGGATTCGATGGACAACGACCTCGACGCGGAAGATCTCCTCGCGTTCGTCGACGCCGTCGAAACGCCCGACGACGAAGCGCGCAGTTCAACCGGGCTTTATCTCAATGAAATCGGCCTGATCCCGCTACTCGAGGCGCATGAGGAGTGGTCGCTCGCCGAGCGCGTGCAGTCGGGCGACGCCGACGCGCGCAGTCAGATGATCGAGGCGAATTTGCGGCTGGTCGTGGCCGTGGCGCGTTCGTATGTCGGGCGCGGTGTACCGATGCTCGATCTGATCGCTGAAGGCAATCTCGGTCTGATTCGCGCGGTGGAAAAATTCGATCCTTCGCGCCGCCTGCGTTTCTCGACGTACGCGGTGTGGTGGATTCGCCAATCCGTACAGCACGCCTTGATGCAGCAGGGCCGCACCGTGCGCGTGCCGGTGCATGTGCTGCGGGAATTCGCGCAGCTGCTGCGCGCGCGACGGCAGTTCATCGCGCACAACGCGCGCGTGCCGAGCGTGGACGAACTGGCGCACGCCACCGGCAAGTCGACGCAGGAGGTCAATGAACTTTTTTCGGCGACCGAACGCATCAGTTCGCTCGACGCGCCGCTTTCCGAAAGCGACGATCGCGCGCTGATCGAACAACTGGTCGTCGAGGGCGATGCATCGGGGAAAGTCGACGACATGCCGAGCGCGCGGATGAATTCGCTGATCGCGCAGTTGCCGGATCGGCAACGCTTCGTGCTTGAACGCCGTTTCGGACTGAACGATCGCGGCGTGCAGACGCTTGCCGAGATCGCCGACGAACTCGGCGTCACGCGCGAGCGCGTACGGCAAATCCAGACCGAGGCGCTGAAGCGTCTGCGCGCGCTGGTCGGCGACGCGCGACTTTAATTTTTCAGCAGGAAAACACCCACTACATTGCGGCCCTCGCTGACGAGCACGTTGAACGTGCGTGCCGCCGCGGCGCTGTCCATCGTTTCCAGGCCGATGCCGCGCTTGAGGAAGGCGCTGAGGATTTTCTGCGTGGGAAATACGATGCGCTCGCCGGTGCCGAGCAGCACGACCTCGGGCTTCAGCGCCGTGATCGTCTCGACCGCCGCGTCGTCGAACTGGTCGCTCGCGGTATACGGAAAATCCTCGACGATGGCGTCGGCGCTGATCACGAAACTGGCCGTCACCGGGCGATCGATCACCGTGACCGATTTCGCATCGGCACGGCGCAGGAAAAACTGATGCTCGTTGTGATGCTCGGTGAGTTGCACGGTTACTTGGGCAGTGCGAGTTTCGGCTGCTCGGCGTTGCGGCGGTAGAAACAGGCGATCTTGCCGATGCTTTGCACGATTTCGGCGCCGACCGCTTTCTGCAGCGTGTCGATCTGCTCGGCGCGTTCGGCGCGGTCATCGCTGCCGAATTTCACTTTCACCAGTTCGTGATGATCCAGCGCGCCGGCGAATTCCTGGATCAGCGCGGGCGTAAGGCCCTTGTTGCCGGTCTGGATCACCGGTTTGAGCGAATGCGCGAGGCCGCGCAGGTAGCGTCGTTGGCTGTTGCTGAGCATGATTGAAGGCGTCGTGGGACCCGACAGGTTATCATGGCGCCTCGATGCCGTTTCAATCCGTGTATGGCCGTCCGCAGCAAATCCAGCGCGCGCTGGCTCAAGGAACATTTCTCCGATCCGTTCGTGAAGCGTGCGCAGAGCGAAGGCTGGCGTTCGCGTGCAGTGTACAAGTTGGAGGAACTGATCGATCGCGACCGATTGCTGAAGCCTGGCATGATCGTCGTCGATCTGGGTGCCGCGCCGGGTGGCTGGTCGCAGATGGTGCGCGAGCGGCTGGGCGACAGCGGCCGTGTTGTCGCGCTGGACATTCTGCCGATGCAGGTCATCGGCGGCGTGGAGTTCATCGAGGGCGATTTCCGCGAGGATCACGTCTTGCATCAATTGCACACGCTGCTGAACGGGGCGAAACCCGATCTTGTGCTGTCCGACATGGCCCCCAATATGAGTGGAGTAGGCGAAGTCGATCAGGCGCGGGCGATGCATCTGGCTGAATTGGCAAGGGATTTTGCAGACACCCATGTGCGGCCCGGCGGCGCGTTTCTGATCAAATTGTTCCAGGGACGCGGCTTCGACGAGTATGTAAAGAGCTTGCGCGCCGGCTACGAGCGCGTCAGCATGCGAAAACCGAAGGCTTCGCGCGCGCGCAGCGCCGAAACCTATGCGCTGGCGACGGGCAAACGCCCGTCACCGCAGTTGTGATTCAAGAGAGTTGGTAATGAATGATATGGCCAAGAATCTTCTGCTCTGGGTAGTGATCGCGATCGTGCTGATCGTCGTCTTCCAGACGTTCAATCCGCGCACCGAGACGCAGAACATCTCGTACACCGACTTCCTGCAGCAGGTCGAGAACAATACGGTCGCGCAGGTGAACATCAGCGCGTCGATTCCGGCCACGATTTCCGGCAAGCGCCACGACGGCAGTCCGCTGACGACCACCGCGCCGATCGAAGATCCGCAGCTCATCCCGACGCTGCGTTCGCACAACGTCGAAGTTCGTCAGGAACCGCCGGACAACTCCAGCGCGCTGTGGCGCATGCTGCTCGACTGGGTGCCGTTCCTGATCTTCATCGGGCTGCTCGTATATTTCATGCGCCAGATGCAGGCCGGTGCCGGCGGACGCGGCGCGATGAGCTTCGGTCGCTCGCGTGCGCGCTTGCAGGGCGAAGATCAAGTGAAAATCACGTTCGCCGATGTGGCGGGCGTCGACGAAGCGAAGGACGAAGTGCAGGAACTCGTCGAATTCCTGCGCGACCCGTCGAAATTCCAGAAACTCGGCGGCCGCATTCCGCGCGGCGTGCTGATGGTCGGTTCGCCCGGCACCGGCAAGACGCTGCTCGCGAAAGCCATCGCCGGCGAAGCGAAAGTGCCGTTCTTTACGATCTCGGGTTCGGACTTCGTCGAGATGTTCGTCGGTGTCGGCGCCAGCCGCGTGCGCGACATGTTCGAGCAGGCCAAGAAGCACGCGCCGTGCATCATCTTCATCGACGAAATCGACGCCGTCGGCCGCCATCGTGGCGCGGGCCTGGGCGGTGGTCACGACGAACGCGAGCAGACCTTGAATCAATTGCTGGTCGAGATGGACGGCTTCGAAGGCAATGAAGGCATCATCGTCATCGCCGCGACCAACCGGCCGGACGTGCTCGATCCTGCCTTGCTGCGGCCGGGCCGTTTCGATCGGCAGGTCGTGGTGCCGCTGCCGGATTTGCGTGGGCGCGAGCAGATTCTGAAAGTGCATATGCGCAAGGTGCCGGTCAGCACGGATGTCGAGCCGACCATCATCGCGCGCGGCACCCCGGGTTTCTCCGGTGCGGACCTCGCCAACCTCGTCAACGAAGCGGCGCTGTTCGCCGCGCGCAGCAACTGCCGCGAAGTGGCGATGGATCATTTCGAGCGCGCCAAGGACAAAATAATGATGGGCAGCGAGCGCCGCTCGATGCTCATGAGCGAAGACGAAAAGAAACTGACGGCGTATCACGAAGCGGGGCACGCGATCGTCGGTCGCCTGGTGCCTGAGCACGATCCGGTGCACAAGGTGACGATCATCCCGCGCGGCCGCGCGCTGGGCGTGACGCTGTTCCTGCCCGAAGCGGATCGCTACAGCCACAGCAAGACGTTCCTCGAAAGCCGTCTGGCCAGCCTGTATGGCGGCCGCGTCGCCGAGGAATTGATTTTCGGCGACGACAAAGTCACCACCGGCGCGTCGAACGACATCCAGCGCGCGACCACGCTCGCCCGCGATATGGCGACCAAGTACGGCCTCTCGCCGGAACTGGGCCCGATGACCTACAGCGACGAAGAAGACGAGGTATTCCTCGGTCGTTCGGTCACGCAGCACAAGCATGTGTCCGAAGAGACGGCGAAGAAGATCGATGAAGTCGTGCGCGGCGTGATCGACACCGCCTACAACCGCGCGCGCGACCTGCTCACGACCAACATCGAGAAGCTGCACACGATGGCCAAGGCGCTGCTGCTGTACGAAACGATCGACGGCGAACAGATAACCGCCATCATGGAAGGCCGCGAGCCCGGCCCGCCGAAGGATTGGGGCAAGCCCAGCGACAAAGGCCCGAGCGGCAACGCACCGGCCGGCAAACGCGAGTCGCCGATCGGCGGACCCGCGACGCAGCACTGAGGCAGGACTTCATTCGATAGAAATCATCGGCGCTGCGGCGCCGATGATTTTTTGCGCCGTCAGTTAAACTGATCGCATGTTCGATCTCACCAGAATCATCGACTGCGCGGGACGATCCCTGACGCTCGATCGCCCGCGCATCGCCGGGATCATCAACGTCACGCCGGATTCGTTTTCCGAAGGCGGCCGGCAACTCGATACGAAGGCCGCGATCGCGTACGGCTTGAAACTTGTCGACGACGGCGCCGACCTGCTCGACATCGGCGGCGAATCGAGCAGGCCTGGCGCCGAGCCGGTTTCGGCCGAAACGGAAATGCAGCGGATCATCCCGGTGATCGAAGCGCTAGCGAAACAGACCGACGTTCCGATATCCGTCGACACGTCGAAGCCGGCGGTGATGCGCGCGGCCGTCGCGGCCGGCGCGGGCATGATCAACGACGTGTATGCCCTGCGTCAGGATGGCGCGCTCGAAGCGGCTGCCGAACTGAAAGTACCGGTGTGCCTCATGCACATGCTCGGCGAACCACGCACGATGCAGGACGGTCCACACTATGACGACGTCGTCTCCGACGTACGCAGATTCCTTGCCGAGCGCATCTTCGCGTGCGAAATGTCGGGCATCGACAAGAAAAAGATCGTCGCCGATCCGGGATTTGGTTTCGGCAAGAATCTCGATCACAACCTCGCACTGTTGCGCGGTCTGGATCAGCTCGCCGCGCTAGGCGTTCCGCTGATGGTTGGACTTTCGCGCAAAGGCATGATCGGAACATTGACCGGCCGCGACATCGAACACCGCGCCACCGGCTCAGCGGCGGCGGCGCTGATCGCGGTGCAGAAGGGTGCGCTGATCGTACGCGTGCACGATGTCGCCCAGACGCGCGATGCGCTGGCCGTCTGGCAAGGCGTTGCATCGGGCGCGCCGATGCCGAAGAAAGCGCACAAGCCGTTCGGTTCACAACGCTTCGAAGAAGACTAGCGCCCGCCGTCCCAAAGTATACTTTTGTCGACCTTGCGCACGTCGGTCTGTCCGGTCAGCGCCAGACTCACGTCGAGTTCCTTGCGGATGAACTCGATCGCCAGGGTCACGCCGTCGCCGCCCATCGCGCCGAGTCCGTACAAGAACGCCTTGCCGATCAGCCCCGCGCGCGCGCCGAGCGCGATGGCCTTGAGCAGGCTTTGTCCGGTAAGAATGCCGCTGTCGAACAACACTTCGGTGCGCCCGGCGACCGCATCGACCACGCGCGGCAGCGCATGAATCGCCGCGGGCGCGCCATCGAGCTGGCGGCCGCCGTGATTGGAGACGATCAACGCATCCACGCCGGTCTTCACCGCGATGTCGGCGTCTTCGGGATCGAGGATACCTTTGACGATCAGCTTGCCCGGCCAGATCGCGCGGATCCAGGCGACATCCTTCCAGCTCAGCGTCGGATCGAACTGCTTGCCGATCCATTGCGCGAGGGTGGTCAGATCGTCGCTGCCGCCGATGCGGCCTTCGAGATTGCCGAACGAGCGGCTCGGCGCGCGCAACACGCGCCAGATCCATGCCGGGCGCCGCAGGATGTCGAACATGTTGGAGAGCGTGAGTTTCGGCGGCACGATCATGCCGTTCTTGTGCTCGCGATGGCGTTGTCCCTGGATTTGCAGGTCGAGCGTGAGCATCAGCGCGCTGCACTTCGCCGCGACGGCGCGCTCGACCAGTGACTTGGTGAATTCCCGGTCGCGCATCACGTAAAGCTGGAACCAGAAGGGCTTGGTCGTCTCCGCCTTCACCTGTTCGATGGAGCAGATCGACATCGTGCTCAGGCAAAAGGGAATGCCCGCTTTCTCCGCCGCCTGTGCCGCGAGGATTTCGCCGCGGCCCCATTGCAGGCCGGTGAGTCCGGTCGGTGCGAGTGCGAGCGGCATCGATACCGGCTCGCCCATGATCGTGGTGGCGAGGTTGCGGTTGTCGACATCGATCATCACGCGCTGGCGGAAGCGGATCGCTTCAAGCGCCTTGCGGTTGTCGGCGAGCGTGAATTCGTCGTAGCTGCCGCGGTCGGCATACTCGAAGAACATGCGCGGCACCTTGCGGTGCGCGATTTCGCGGAGGTCCAGGACAGTCGTTATCACTTTTGCCATGATGCGAACTCAAAAAATATTTTTTCGGAATCGAATTACACAAGTTATCCACTGGCGAATGCACAATCGCGTCTGCCACGATGCACGACCGGGGGAGATTCTCGCCGTTTCGCGTCGATCAAGGTGCGGTAACCCGACCAAAGTAGCGGGTCGCACTATTTGAGACGTCGCAGAGCGAGATTCCGGGCACGTTTCGGTACGTACAATAACGAGAAAGACAGAAAATCCATGGCCGCACCCGCCGAACGACTTTTCGCGCCGCGCATCGACACCCTGCGCGTGCCGCCGCACTCCATCGACGCCGAACAGGCCGTGCTCGGCGGCCTGATGCTCGATGAACGCGCGTGGGAACGCATTGCCGACAAGCTCAACGAAGAGGATTTCTACCGCAAGGACCACAGGCTGATCTACCGCGCACTCTCGGAGTTGTCCGAGAAGAATATGCCGTGCGACGCCGTCACGCTCGGTGAATGGTTCGACTCGAACGGTCTGGCCGAACTGGTCGGAGGTTCGGCGTACATCCTGCAGCTGGCGAACGCCACGCCGAGTGCGGCGAACATCGTCGCGTACGCCGACATCGTGCGCGAGAAGTCGATTCTGCGCCAGCTTATCGACGCCGGCACGCAGATCACCGGCGACGGTTTCCAGCCCGAAGGCCGCAGCACGCAGGAAATCCTGGAAGGCGCCGAACAGAAAGTGTTTCGTATCGCCGAGTCCGGCGCGCGCGGACGCAAGAGCTTCGTCGCCATGCGCACGGCGGTGAAGGAAGCGTTCCAGATCCTGCATCAGCGCTACGAGAGCAAGGGTTCGGTCACAGGTCTGGCGACCGGCTTCAGCGATCTCGACGAACTGACCGCGGGTTTGCAGCCGTCGGATCTGATCATCGTCGCGGCGCGTCCGTCGATGGGCAAGACCGCGCTCGCCGTGAACTTCGCTGAACACGCAGCGATGAAATCGAAAAAAGCCGTGGCGATTTTTTCGATGGAAATGTCGGCTTCGCAGCTCGCGTTCCGTCTGATTTCTTCGCTCGGCCGCATCAACCAGCAGCATCTGCGCACCGGCGATATCCAGGAAGAGGAATGGCCACGGGTGACCAGCGCGATCACCATGCTGTCGGATGCGAAAATCTTCATCGACGATACGCCGGCGTTGTCGCCCGCCGAACTTCGCGCGCGCGCGCGGCGCCTGAAGCGCGAACACGATCTCGGCCTTATCGTGATCGATTATTTGCAGCTCATGGCGGTGCCCGGGAACAAGGAGAATCGCGCCACGGAAATTTCAGAAATATCGCGTGGACTAAAGGCCCTGGCCAAGGAACTGAACATTCCCGTGATCGCGCTCTCGCAGCTCAATCGTTCGCTGGAACAGCGCACCGACAAACGTCCGGTGATGGCCGACCTGCGCGAATCCGGAGCCATCGAGCAAGACGCCGACGTGATCCTGTTCATCTATCGCGATGAATATTACAACCCGGAATCCAGCGACAAAGGTCTCGCCGAAATCATCATCGGCAAGCAGCGTAACGGTCCGACCGGCACGATCAAACTCACGTTCCTCGGCCAGTACACGAAGTTCGAGAATTTCGCGTCGGAAAGTTACGGCAGCACCTATGAGTAATCCGCGCCGGTCGCGATGAGTCGCGCGACGCAAGCCACGATCCATCTCGGCGCACTGCGGCGGAATCTCGCGCGCGTGCGCGACCGCGCAGGCACGGCGAAAGTCATGGCGGTGGTGAAGGCCGACGGTTACG
>CAVPTJ010000002.1:0-85966 GCA_963708785.1 uncultured Gammaproteobacteria bacterium | reverse complement strand
ATTTTACGCGTACCTTTGGGCTTCGGGTGCTCCGAATCAAGAGAAATTTCAGCCGTCGGCTACGACAAGCTTAGGCGCACTTCACCAAACAGCACAACGATTCACATACAGAGTGCTGTTTATTCGCATACCTCCGTCATCTCTTCCATTTCCGACTGCGGCACCCAATCGAGCGGCGGCGGCGGCTTCTGATCACCATCCACAGAACAGCCTGGGTCACGCTATCGACCTGGTCATCGTGTTTTCCATTCGGAAAATTGCTCCACTCCGATCGGAAGTCGGCCAACCACGCGGCCTCCTTCGGCAGCCACACACGACCCTGTTCGACCAGGTGTGAAATTTTCAACAGACGTTCCTCCTTACTCGTCGTTGGCTTGAGATGCGAGCACAGGCGATCGCCACGATTCGCGTAGAGATAAGTGTAAAGTCCGAATCCAACCCCGGATGCCTCGATCATCCAATGGGTAACCTTCCATTTGCCCGCCCACGCAAGAGCGTATTTCATGAGTTCGTGGGGCGTCAGCTTCACTCGATGCACATCGACCAGATACAGGCAGTGGTTGATGTAGTACCACGTTGTACAGGCGCTGAAATTGCCGTGAGGACCCGCGGAAGCCGCCACGTCCCAGCTCTGCAGAACGTGCTCCGGATGCCCCGGCGATTTCGGAAAGGGGTAGCGTCGAAACCAACTCCAGGGAGCAATGAAGCCGCCCTTGACCGCAGGCTGCTGCTGATACTGCGTGGCAAAGGTCAGCGGACCGATCTCTTTTTTCAAATCGTTGAGGACCGTCAACGGGAAACGCAAGGGATCCAATACCTCGTCCACCGCGCGCTTCCACACCTTGTTGTGTCCCAACGGAATCGCCTCTGCGACTTCGGCAATTGCCGGCAGAGACAGGTGCGTCCAGCCGCCTTTGTCGCGCACCACGCCGGAGATGTCAGCTTCGTGCAGACGCTGCTGAACAATGACGATGCGACCAACGACGGGTTCATTCAGACGGCTCATGATCGTATTTTCGAGCGTCTGCACGCTTTGCTCGCGTCTTGTCAGCGAGGAAACGTCGTCGGCTTTCTGCGGGTCGTCCAGGATGATCAGGTCCGCGCCGAAGCCGGTGATCGACCCACCCATCGATACGGCGCGCCGCTCGCCACCAGCGACCGTCTTGAGGCGGTCCTGGGTCTGCTCCAGCAACACAGACTGCGGAAATAGGGCGATGTACCAGTCGGACTGCATGATCTCGCGTGTCTTCTTCGACAGGTCAACTGCGAGTTCCTCCGAGTAGCTCACACACAGGATCTTGCTTTCGGGGTAGCGCCCGAGTACGTATGCAGAAAGCGCGACGCTGGCCATGATCGACTTCAGGTGGCGTGGCGGAATGTTGATGATGAGCCGCGTGGCGTTGCCGTGAGCGATCTGGGTCAGTTGGTGCGCCATGGCGGCGATGTATGGCGCGTCGCAGAACGCGGTGTTGCCGTGCAGCGTCTGGAACACCTTGCGCGTAAACGCGGCAAAATCCTCGCGTAAGATTGCGTGCAGTAGGGCCGTCTCGTTGGTCATGTTGATCACTCCTGAACTTTCGACTGCATTTCTGCCAGTACCTGGTTGCGGAAGGCATCCAGAATGGCCTGGTCAGTGCTGGACAGCGATTGCGCAGCCTGTGTGGCGTGCGTCGCCGCTTCGGAGGCCGGAATCAGGCGCAGCAGCGCCGATGCGGCACGTACATCGCCTTTGAGGGCCTTGCCGAGCAATGCCTTGATTACCGCCTGCTGCTTGGTGATGCGCTTGGTCTTGCCGGCCTCGGTGACGACGAGCTTCTCGGCCAGCTCGCGCGACAAATCGGTTAGCAGGTTGCGGCTGCCCTTGGTGCGACCCTTCGCGTTACCCGACTGCCCGGGTTTGAACTGCGTGTGGATCGGCGGCTTGCCATAGCCGACCGGTTGCTTGATCGCGTTCATGGTTAGGCCGCCTTCTGTTTGTCGGCGCGGTGCTGGCGGACTGCGGTCCAGTCCATCTCCAGGTCCACGTGATATGGAACTTCCCCGGTGAGCGTGCGCCAGCGGTCAATGGCCACGTCCACGTAAGCGGGATCTATCTCAACGCCGATGCAACGGCGGCGGCTCTGTTCGCACGCCAGCAGCGTGGTGCCGGAGCCGAGGAATCCGTCGAGCACCCAGTCGTCCGGGTGGCTGGCATCCAGGATTGCGTCCCGGATCATCGCGACCGGTTTCACGGTGGGGTGCCAGCGCAGGGCCTCGTCGCGATCGGCGCCGAACGCATTCATGCCGGGGTAATTCCATACGTTAGTGCGGTAACGACCGTGCTTTCCCAGTTCAACGTTGTTCGTGTGCGGCGCGTTGCCCTTCTTTAGCACCGACACCATCTCGTGCTGCGAGCGGTAGAGGCTGCCCATGCCGGCGTTGGTCTTCACCCACACGCAGAAGTTGATCTCGTCTAGGCCTGCGCCTGCCGTTGCCATCTTCAGTTCGCTCAAATTGCGCCAGTCCATGAACACGTACAGCAGCGCGCCATCTACGCACACCTCCGCCATCCGACGCATGACTTCACCCAGAAATCCGGTGAACTCGGGCGAGGACATCTCGCCGGACGCCATCGCGAACTCACGGTGGCGCACGTCGCCGAGACCGCTGACGTGTCCATTGACGGGGCAGTTGAACGGCGGATCGGTAATGACCAGCGATACGCGGTCTCCGCTCAGGGCGCGCTCGATCGCAGCCGGGTCGCGGACATCGCCGCAGAAGATGTAGTGCTTGCCCAGTTTCCAGAGGTCCCCCGGCCGGGTGACAGTTTCAGCGGGAGCGGGCAAAGGCCCCGGCGGGGGATCGATGGTATCGGTGCTGTGCAGGATGAGGTCGATCTCCGGCACGCAGAAGCCGGTCGTGGTGATCGAAAAGTCGAGGTCGGCATTCATCAGGCTTTCCAGTTCGACACGCAGGAGCGACTTGTCCCAAGTGGCGTTCTCCGCGATCTTGTTGTCCGCGAGCGCGTAAGCACGCAGCTGCTGAGGCGTGAGGTGATCGGCGCAGATCGCCGGAATGCGGGTCAGACCGATCGACTTGGCGGCCAACCAGCGTGCGTGGCCAGCGACCAACACTCGCTGCGGATCAACGACCACGGGCGTGATGAACCCGAAGGTCCGGAGGCTGTCGGCCACCTGAGCAATTTGCTTTTTCGAGTGCGCCCGTGCATTGCCTACATATGGCGACAGGGCGGTTGTCTCGATCATTTGAATTTGGATGTTCGTCATGCGTCCTCCGAGTGTTGGTACGGGTTGCTCGGGAGGAGTCGTTACTGATTCCTCAGCGCGCCGCTTTCCAAGATTTTCGCGGAGGGAGAACTAGCTAACAAATTTCAATTTATGAGTTAGATGACGGCATCACGTGGCGAAGAGACAACGAGCTTGGATGGTAAGCTCGAGCAGTTCTCCTAACAGCGGGTATGACTCTTTCGCGCAATTCGCGGCAACAAGCGGGGGCAGTGAGCGGCAGATGAAGGCGCAGGGCGAACAGCGGGCGAACGGTCCGGGAGTGGGGTAGTTGAATCGTCGCTAGGGTGAAGGCCTTCACCCTAGCGACGATTCAACTACCGATCAAGCTGCCGCGACGAGCGCGGTCGTTTAGCGAGGAAAACAGCAGGTGAAGCTTTTCATGTTGTAGGAACTCTGCCAATGTCACGCGCGCGACGATCGAACGATTGCGCTACAAACTGCTAGCGGCTTCTGGAAATTTTCCCTGTTCTCTACACGAAATTCCCTGATCTTCATGCTGCGGCGATACGCTCTTCTTGGCGTGAGCTGTTGCCGTAGGCTAAGCTAACGCCGTCCGTAAGACAGGCAGTCTTCGGCTGAGAGGCCCGTTCCCTGTTTTTTTCCCTGCAAACCGGGAAAATCTGCGGAGACGAACTCGCTGCAGTCTCGAAGCACCGCCATATCTGCTTGTAACTGTCTGATGAGCGCCGTGTTTGTCTACCGGCGCTGAGCAAGTCCCCCTTTTCGTCCTCCCATTTTCTTCCGCTAGTCCGCACGCAGGCCGTTCCGCTGACCGCCAATTTCCCGGCACCAGCGCGGCGCGATATCCAGCCTCATTCTCACGATGTGGACTTTTGCTGGCTGGATATTCTTTTTCCATAGGGGCAACGATATTCAAGAATTCGATATCTCTAGTGGCACCATTTGTTCTTGGCGCGTATGCGGTCTTATTCAACTCGCGTAGGTAAAGTTGCAATTCCTTATTTCGCGAACGTACATGAGATGCTCGCGTCGTTTGTGCTACGCAGCTTATTTGCTCCGGCAATCTCCCGACGAAGTCGCACATGAGCACACCGGATCGGTCACGGTTTCAAACGATATACAACGTGTTTTGGTATCTCATCTTCTGCAACTTGTGCTGGTAATATGCGTTGCGATGAGTCGCGATGCAGTTCAGGCATCGACCAACGCTGCCAACTTGCGCGCCACTGATTACCTCTTTCCGAGTCGATCGCGGAAGTCATCGCACCTGTCCACGCGGCAATATGCTCGCATCGTCCACCATTGGGTTCGACAAATCGGTTTAGATAGTGCCTCTTACGGAACATACTCAATGCAAAGAACCAAAGCGGCATTGATCTACCGTCGAACAAAGAAACCTTGGAGCTGTGAAATTGCTTCTCGGTCACACCAAGTTAGAGAGTACGGTTCGCCATCTCGGTATCGAAGTTGACGACGCTCTCGAGATCGCCGAGCAGACCGAGGCATGAGCGGCCGCTCTTGGGACAGCCGACGTTCGAGCACACCGAAAGAAAAGCAGCCCCGAGGTGATCGGCGCCGCTGCGTCACAACGGAGTCGAAATCGGCAAGCGCGACCCTGTGGGCGCATACTGACATTCTTGGGGCAAACTCTGAGAGCCGACTACCTGCTTGTTCAGAGCTTCAACGGATTCGAGGCGTGTTGAACATGAAATGCCAACGGCTTTATGCACTCATCGTCTGGGTTGTGATGTTTGTCGTGGCGGCCAACGCCCTCGCTCAATCCACGCCGCAGACCACGGCGTTCACCTATCAGGGCCAACTCAACGCGGGAGGAACGCTGCCAAGCGGCCAGACCTATTATTTTTCATTTACCTTGTACGACGCGCTCACCGGCGGCAACGTCGTGGCTGGGCCGATCAACCAGGCGCTTTTGGTCGGTAACGGCGGCTTGTTCACGACGGATCTCGACTTCGGCCAGATTTTCAATGGCACGCAGTATTGGCTCGAGATCAAGGTCGGAGCCACCGCGCTCACTGAGCAAGCATTGGCAAGCCGTCAGCCGATCAACGTGGCTCCGGTGGCGCAATATGCGCTGAATTCGCCGGCCGGCACGGGCAGAAAATCGATACAGTTCTCAACGGGTACCGTACTCAATGGCGCCAGCGTCGTCTCGGCCGCTCCAATTCTGATGGGTTTTGGCAGCCATACCGTCGAAACAATCGATGGAACAGGAGAATCGACCAATCCGCCGGAAGTGGCAGGTTTTTCTTTTCCAGTTCCCTTTGCGGGCACGATTCAGGATCTGCAAATAAGTGCAGATCTGTTGGTTCCTTCCGTGGTCTCCATCAATACCCTCGGCCTTCAATACGATTTCACGGTAGTCCGGGCGCCGTCAGTTCCCAACAATGGAATAGATCATTCTGCTTCGCCTTACGCGACGACACCGCTGACCTGTTCGATCAGGTTTGGATTCCCGAATAGCGTCATCACAGCGGGTACCTTCAGGACCGCAACGAATGCAACTCTCGGAGCACCCTTGGCAGTCGCTGCGGGCGATCGTATCGGTATTCGCGTGCGCACGAACCCGGCGACCGATCCATCGGCTTCCGACGTCAACCAGCTCTCGTTTAGCGCCACAGTCTCGTTCGTCCCGACCAACCCGTAGATGCTGCCATGCATCTCAGCCGGCGGCGGGGAAAATCTTGTGGGAGTTTTTGACATGAAGCATTTTCGAACAAGACCGCGCGTGCGTTTGGCGCTACCGGTGCTCGTCGCTCTGGCATCGGCGTCGATCTTGGCCATGCCGTGGTCGGACACGCGCGCGGGAACGACTGCGACTTACAGCATCGATTTCCATACGATCAGTTCCGGCGGCAGTTCGCTGCGCAACAGTTGCTATCACCTGACAGGCACGGTCGGGCAGGCCGCGCCGGGCTATTCTGCCGGAAGCTCGGATTACGTGATTGCCGGGTTCTGGTCTGCGGCGCCGACGACGGGGCTGGATGAAATTTTCTTCAACGGATTCGAGGCGTGTTGAACATGAAATGCCAACGGCTTTATGCACTCATCGTCTGGGTTGTGATGTTTGTCGTGGCGGCCAACGCCCTCGCTCAATCCACGCCGCAGACCACGGCGTTCACCTATCAGGGCCAACTCAACGCGGGAGGAACGCTGCCAAGCGGCCAGACCTATTATTTTTCATTTACCTTGTACGACGCGCTCACCGGCGGCAACGTCGTGGCTGGGCCGATCAACCAGGCGCTTTTGGTCGGTAACGGCGGCTTGTTCACGACGGACCTCGACTTCGGCCAGATTTTCAACGGCACGCAGTATTGGCTCGAGATCAAGGTCGGAGCCACCGCGCTCACTGAACAAGCTTTGGCAAGCCGTCAGCCGATCAACGTGGCTCCGGTGGCGCAATATGCGCTGAATTCGCCGCCTGGCGCATTCGCTGATTTCTATGCGTTGATGCCGCCCGACAACGCAGCGAATGTTGCAGTCGGTAGCGCCGTGCAGTTTCCGCAGGACGGCCCTACATCGGGGACTGCGATTACGCGCCTTGATGCCAGCACTTTCAATTTGGCTGCAATTGGCACATACCAAGTGATGTTTCAAGTCAGCGTCAGCCAGGCCGGTCAACTTGTGCTGGTCCTCAATGGGATCGAGCTTCCCTATACGGTGGTTGGCCGCGCGACCGGCACGAGCCAGATTGTAGGCATGGCGCTGATCACGACGTCGGCTGTGAACGACACTCTCTCAGTTCGCAATCCCGCGGCGGGTATCGTAGCGCTGACGGTCACACCGCTCGCGGGCGGAACCGATGCAGTATCGGCCCATCTAGTGATCACGCTGTTGCATTGAGGGCGTGCGGGTTCAGTAGTGATCGAGAAAGCTGCACTTGCTAGGCGACCGAACGCATCTGCATTCGGCCACTTCGGCATTGATCAGCACGTGGAGCAGGGGCCGTGCGTGCCGATATCGCCATGGAGGCCGAGACGGTGTGCACTCGGAGTCACTCGCGAGTTAGCTCAATTGCCGTTCGCGAAAATGTGCGCGAATACGACGCTATTCACGGCGGATCACTCATACGCACGCTCCATTGGGTGGCGCGCGCGTCCGGTGAATCCTGCGGCAGCACATCGATCTGGCGCTCACCGCCGTTCAGCGCATTGGCGGGAACGACGACTTCGACGAAACGGTAAGGGCCCGCTGCACGCGGTAACAGATCGCGTGCCGTAAACACGACGGTTCCGGCGTCGTCGATTCTGAGTTCGTAGCGTTGAGAAACAGGCGCATCGACCTCCGCTTGCACGCGTACATCGCCCGCGCGATACGGCAGGATCAACGTGGCGTGCTGGCTGCGTTGCTGATCATCGCGCAAGGTGATGACCGGCAGCGATGCGATGGCTTCGCTCGTCTGCATCGGCGATCGATCACGAATTCCGAGCACCGCGACTGCGACGACGATGCACCCTGCGAGCGCTGCGCCGAGGACGCTGAAGCCACGGCGCGCAGCGTGCGCTCTCGATCGCGCGGGACGCACATGTGCCGTGTCAGCCGTTGCAGCAAGCGCGCGCGCAATGCGCAGACGCATCACATCATCGGGCGTTGCCGCAAGATGCTGCGCCACGAGGCGTGTGTCGTTCGACGACAAACGTCCGCGCGCGTGATCGTCGAGCAGATCGTAACGCGCCGCGTCGATGGCGTCGGCGAGGTCGGTATCGGAGAATAGGCGTTTCTCCAGCTCGGCTGCACGGGCCGGCTCGAGGCGGTGTAGCAGCCAGTCGCGCAGGTCTTGGTCGGTGAAGTCAGTCATCGTCTGGAGTGTCACTTTGCGCCGATCCATCATGTTTTTCGCTGGTGCCGGACGTCATGCGCGCACGCACGCACGTTTCCAGTGCCGCGCGCAGGCGCAGTGCACGGTTACGCAACGTATTGACACTGATGCCGAGTTTTTCGGCCATATTGCGCCGTGTCCTGATGCGGCGCGCGTCGTCGTCGCGATAGTAAGCAAGCATCAGTTCCGAACCGCGGCGTCCGATCGAACGCAGGCAAATTCGCAACGCGCGCACCAATGCGGGATCGATCGCGTCGTCCTCGATCATGGCCGGTTTGGTTTCCGGTTCGTCGACCCGCACTTCCTGCCGCAGCCGCCGGGCATTCGCTTCGAACAGCATCAGCTTGGCGATGCCGAACGCGTAAGGTGCAGGATTGTTGATCGGCACGCCTTCGTCGAGGCGGCGCGCGAGGCGGTCGAGCGCTTCGTCGGCGAGCGTCTCGGCATCAACGGGTTCGCGCTGACGAAAAAACAGGATCAATCGACGCCGGAGCTGTTCGTAACCAAAACCGCCGCTCGCGCTGTCCGCGCGCAGGCGCTCAAGCAAGGCCTGCAGGCGGCGCGCTTCGAGGTGGTGCGCGGCGTCGGCGCGTTTGACGGTCAACGCCAATCTCCGTGGATGACGAATCCGGCCCAGTAGTACGCCGCGTGCCAGCGCGGTTCGCTGCGCATCTCGAGTTTGGCCAGTCGCAACGCGTTTTGCGGCGATTGCTGCATGACGATCAAGTGCCGATAGAAGAGCGACATCAGGTGCTCGCTCGCGCGATCGTCGACCGGCCACAGGCTGACGAGCAGCCGCTTCGCTCCAGCGTAGAAAAAAGCGCGCGACAGGCCGAACATGCCTTCGGCGCCGCGGCCGCGTTCGCGCGTCGCGTCGCAGACACTCAGCACGACCAGGTCGGCCGACAGTCGCAGATTGTATATATCGTTCATGCGCAGGAACCCATCCTGCGCCGCGCCTTGCTCATCGACCAGCGACAGCACTATGCCGGACAATTCGGGCCTATGCAGATCGATCACCGCATGTGTCGCGAAATGAATCAGGTTGTAGCGCGACCACGCCATATCGAGCACGGCCTGGCGCGTCGCGGCGAAACCGGTCAGCACGGAACGCTGCGATTCGACGAAAAGTGCCGCGATGTCGTCGGCTTCCGCCTGCGCATGTGTCAGGCGCGGCCAAACCGCTGGCGCATGCTCTGACGTGCCCCGAACACGCGGGTCGGAAGCGTCGAACACCGGATCGGCGAATACCGCGATCGACCGAGCGAGCGGCATCGATGGGGCGGCGACGCGAAGTTCCTGCAGGATAGCCAGCGAAGGCAGATAAACGACGTCGTGCGCGGCGATCGGCTCGAACATGTCAAACGGGATGCGCTGCAGTTCGCCGTCGGCGACAACGGCAACCGTGTGACCGTCGATGATGTCGATATCCGCCGGCAAGATCATCGATGCCAACGACTGAATTTTCGGTTCCGGCGTGGTTTTCGCCAACGTCTGCGCCAGCTGCTCGAACGGAACGTCCGTTTTTGCGGTGGCGGACGTCACTTCATCGCGCAACGCCCCGGCTGCCTGCTCGATGACGGCGCGCGGCGGCAATTCGTGGAGATCGACAGTGTGCTTCGTCACGCGCCACACGTAGCTGCGCGATTCACCGAGCCAGTATTCGAGGACGATGATGTTGTCGTCGATCAGCTGTTGCTGGACCGATTCCACGCGCAACCGCGATGGATGGACCAGCGCGGCGTAACGCGGATCCGAATCGCGCAGACGGCCGCGCACGTCGTCGAGCCGGCGCGCGGCCGAATCGATGCGCGCCTGCAGGGTTTTCTTTTTCGCCGCGTCATCGGGCGATGTCTGCGCGAGCGACCACGCGGATTCGCGCATCGCCTCGACGGCATCGTGTTCGGCCGCGACGAGTGCCGGCGCCGCGCGTGCGACGGGGGTGATCGTGCGCGCCGCCAGTTCTTCGCGCAGCGCGCGGGCGCGGGCGCGTTCGGCGATCTCGAGCGCCGCCGTGCCGTAGCCGCGTCCGGCGATCCGCTGGTCCAGGCGCACGGCGATGTCGATGGCGAGATCGTAATACGCGCGCTGCGACGCGAAGTAGCCGGTGCGCAGTTGCGGCGGCGCAATCCGGGCGCGTTCGCTTTCGATGAGATCGAGCGCCGATGCGATCAGCGCGTGCGCGGACTTCGCATCGTCCATGGCGAGCCGCACACGCGCACGACTGCCGAGCGCGGCGATTTGCACCGCGTCATCGCCCGAGCGCACCGCAATGCGATAGGCCTGCTCGTATTCGTTCAGCGCCGCGAGAAACTGGTCGAGGCGGCTGTCGAGATCGCCGAGCGACAGGTGTGCGGCGGCCTCCGGCACCGTCGCGCCGATGTTTTCGGCGAGATGCAACGAATCGACGAGGAATTTGCGCGCGGCCTCCCACTCGTTTTTGGCCATGGCGCAGCGGCCGAGTCCGGCCAGCGCGTGCGCCTGTTCGCGTTTGAAGCCATTGGCGATATCGAACTCGACGCTATTTTCGAAAATCGCGCGCGCAGCGTCGATATCGCCCGCATCGAGCAGGCCGTCGCCGCGGTTGAGCAAAGTTTCAGCGAGTCCCGATTGATCGCCGGCGGCTTTCCAGGCCGCTTCGGCGTGATCGAACGCGGCCACCGATTCGGCATCGTCGCCGAGGTTGCGATAAAGCAAGCCTAAGTCGTTCCAGCTCATGCCTTCGATCAGCGGATACGGCGCATCACGCAGCGCTTGCAGCGTGGCCTGATAGGCGGCGAGCGCCTCGCCCCATTCGCCACGCTGAAGATGGATCGCCGCGATGCTCTCGCGCGAGAACGCCGCGCGTTTGCGGTCGCCGATCTGTTCGGCGAGCGTCAGCGCGGCCGAGGCCGCGGCGAGCGCTTTCGCCGTGGCACCGGAGATGCGGTAATTGGCGCTGAGGTTCGCCTGCGCCATCGCTTCGTAGCGGCGGTCACCGGTCTGGCGGTACAGCGCGAGCGCATGTTCCTGTTCGGCGATCGCCGCGGCGAGGTTGCCGAGATAGCCTTGCGCCGAGCCGAGCGTTCGGCGTGCGGCGGCTTCCTCGGCGGCGGCGACAGGATCGCTCGACGGTCCGCACGAGTAACGCAGCGCTGTCTGCGCGACCTTCCGCGCTTCAGCGTAGTCGCCCAATGCGAACGCGTAGCGCGCGTGTCCGGTTTTCGACATGAGTTGCAGGCACGCGTCGCGGAAACGGGCGGCGGCGGCGAACGCGGTGTCGTATTCGGCGACGATTTCTTCGCGCGACGCATTTCCGGAACCGGCGCCATGTTCCACGCTGCCCGCCGCGCGGCGCAGATTTTCCGCGCGCGCGAAAGCCTCCTCGCTACGCGCGTGCTGGCGATCACGCTCGGACGCGGCGTGCGTCGCGCCGCGGCTGATGCGATAGCGGGCGGGCAGCGCGGGATTCTGCGCGCCGATGTCGATGTCGAAATGCGTTTCCTTGGCCGACGCGACGAGCGTCACGCGCACACGCGCGTGGCGGCCGGCGTCGTTCTGCATGAGCGGGAGCGCGCGGCCGGTGTCGTCGTGCACCTGAATCTGCACGGTCGCTTCGGGCTGCTCGATGCGGATTTCCGTGGCCTCGCCTTTGCGCAGCGAAATGGCGAACACCGCGTGCGCATCCTTCGCGAGAGTGCCTTCGCGCGCAGTCGAAACGGACAGTTCTCGGTGGGACGACGCGAACGCCGCACTCGACAGCAGCATCGCCGAGCATGCGAACGTGAATGCTTTCACGACAGTTTCGATTCGCACGTGCGAAAGCCACCGGACCGTGTTCGGCGGCACCTTAGCAGGGTCTCGCGTCTCCCGCGTGATGGATTTCCGCTTTCGCTCACTGGATATAAATGGGCGCTGCGCATGGCGTTACTGCGCGGTGAAGCGGGAACAACGAGCTGATCGGGAAGGACGCTATGCAAGCGACAGGCAATTTCCGGGGCATGAAATCGATGGTGCGACACGGGTTCACGATGGCGGTCATGGCGGTGACGATGCTCGCCGGCGTGTCGGTCGGCGCGGCGGAATCCGCCTTCGCCGAGAACGGCGCGCAGCCGGTTCGGTTACCCGGGCACGTGGTGCCGGCGGTGTCGCAAGCCGTGGCGGTTTCTGGCGCGGCAACCGGGAATCTGAGTCTGACCCTGGTCCTCAAACGCGACGATGAAGTCGGTTTCCAGCGGTATCTCGCCGACGTATACGATGAGCGTTCGCCGCGGTTCCATCAGTTCCTCGACGCGCGTCAGATCGCGGCGGAATTCGGTCCGTCGCAGCAGGCGTACGACGACGTCGAGGCATGGTTGCGTGCGCAGAACCTGCAGGTCGACGCTGCCTCCGCCAACAGGCTGACAGTGAGTGCGCACGGCGCACGGAGCGACGTCCAGCAGGCGTTCGGCATCGAAGTGCGCGACTATGCGCTGGGCGAGCGCCGTTTCTTCGCCACCGATCGCGAGCCTGCCGTGCCGGCCGCGGTTGCGCCGCGTGTGCAGTTCATCGCGGGACTTTCCAACTTCGCAACCCCGCACCCACCGGCCGCGCAGCGCATGATCCGTGTCGTATTCGGCACCGCCGTGTGTTCGATATGGGCGAGCCTGGCGGGGGCGGCCTTCAAGCAGGGCGCCGGACCGAACAGTACGTTCAACTACTACGCGGAGTTCGTGCGCTGCTTCAAGGCGCTGGAAGGCAAAGATCCCGCAGAGATGTTGAACGGCGCCGATCCGCCGCCGCCGGCCTGGCAGGATGCCGATGGAACCGGACAGACCATTGGCCTGGTCGAGTTCGACACCTTCACGCTGAGCGACGTGGCCGACTACATCGATCTGATCGGCCTGCCCGCTTCCAAGATCGGCGATGTCAGTCAGATTCACGTTGACGGCGGCGCCGGCACGACGCCCGGTGCGAACCAGGACGAAGTGCTGATCGACATCGACGCGATCCTGACGCTCGCGCCCGGTGCGAAGATCGCCGTGTACGACGCGCCGTTCGACGGCAACGCGAATTTCCAGGGCGTGTTCAACGCGATGATCGGCGACGGTGTCGACATCATCAGCAACAGCTGGACGTATTGCGAGGACCAGACGACGCTCGCGGATGCGCAGAGCATCGACAGCATCCTGCAATCGGCAGCGGCATCGGGCATCAGCGTGCTCAACGCGTCGGGTGACTCGGGTAGCGCGTGCCTCGACGGCAGCCCGAACACCGTCGGCGTACCGGCGGATTCGCCGCACGCGACGGCGGTCGGCGGCACGTCGCTGACGCAAGGCCCCGGCCACACCTACGGCAGCGAAACCTGGTGGAACGGCACGAACGACACGCCGCCCACCGGGCAAGGCGGTTTCGGCGTCAGCAGATTCTTCGCGCGGCCGGCGTATCAGAATGCGCTGTCGTCCGCGGCCATGCGTTCGGTGCCTGACGTGACGTTCAACGCCGATCCCGCACATGGCGTGGTCATCTGCAACGCCAGCCAGGGCGGCTGCCCGACCGACACGCTCAACGGCGGCACCAGCCTGTCCGCGCCGGAATGGGCCGCGTTCACCGCGTTGCTCAACCAGACGCAAGGCAGCAATCTCGGTGCGCTGAATCCGTCGCTGTATCCGCTCGGCAACACCAGCGCGTTCCACAACGCGGCGTCGATGGGATCGGATTTCGCGCACGTCGGCCTAGGTTCGCCCAAGCTCGCGATGCTGCATCAAGCGCTGACGCATCAGACCACCGGCGCGGTGAGTCCGACGGTTTCGCGCGTGTGGACATTCGGTGACGACAACCTGCTCGCGCCGGCCGATTCGGCCAACGGACTGGTCCGCTTCGACGACGGCGTTTCGGCCGCGTATGTCGTGGTCACGCTCGCCGATGCGAACGGCAACCTCGTCGTCGGCAAGACGGTGACGTTGACCGCGAACGCAGGCAGCCACGCCGTCGTTTCGCCGTCCGGTGGGGTCGTCACCGGCGAGAACGGGACGGCGCTATTCAAGATCACCGACCTCACTGCCGAACCGCTGGTGTTCACCGCCAAGGACACGAGCGATGCCATCGTCCTGGCCGACACGGCGAACTTCGATTTCCTCGTCGCGCCCGCCGCGAGCGGCGGCCTCGTGGCATTCACGGACTTCGTCGCCGCCGACGGCGTTAGCACCAACATGATCACCGTCACGCTCGAGGACGCGCTCAACCGCCCGACGCCGGGCAAGCAGGTCACGTTGCTGCAGACTGGCAGCTCCGTGATCAAGGGCGACAACCCGAGCCTCACCGACGCCAACGGCCAGGTCCAGTTCACCGTAACCGACACCGTGCAGGAGACGCTGACCTACACCGCCTCGGATACCACCGACGGCGATGTGCCGGTGCCGGGTTCGGTGACCGTCACGTTCAATGCCGGCGGCGGCGACAACTGCGGCAGCAGCAATTTCGGCAATCCGAACATCACTGCGGCGGACGGTTACTCGATCACCGCCGTACGCGACGGGCTTCCTGCCGAAGGTCACGAATTTCGGCGGCATCAACGACGGTTGCCGCGGCGCATCGGGCCTGGCCTTCGATGCGGCGGGCAATCTGTTCGTCTCCGACGTGCACACCGGCAACATCTATGAATTCCCCGCCGGTGGCGGTGTGGCCGATGCGTCGACGCGGGTGACGCCGACGCCGCTCGGTCCAGGCATCGAAGCCCTCGCGTTCGGCAAGGACGGCAAGCTCTACGCGGCGCAAAACGCGACGACTGGAAATTTCTTCACGGGCGCCGTGTTCGAAGTCGACCCCGTCGCCGGCACGATCGTGCGCACGGTTGCCTCGTCGATCACCTGCGCGAGTTTCCTCACCACCGATCCATTCAGCGGCGATCTGTTCGTCGACGACTCGTGCGCCGGCGCGGGTTCCGACAACGGCTCGATCTGGCGCATCGCCAATCCGGGCAGCGCGACGCCGACAGTGAGCGTCTACGCGGCCACCGCCGGCGTCAACGGCGGACTCGCCTTTGCGCCCGGTGGCACGCTGTACGTTATCGACTACACCGGAACAGGTCTGGCGAAAGTCACCGGCACCACCGCGCCGACGCCGGGCCAGTTGACGCGGCTCACCGGCGTGACCGGTCCGGCGCTGGATATCCTCGCGCTCGGCGCGCAGGCCAATGGCGATGCGCAGACGCTGATCGCGAGCACCGGCGCGGTGAACGGCGGACTGCCCGCGGGCATGAAGATCTTCGATGCCACCACTACGCCGATTTCCCCGGTTTCCATGCTGGTCAACAACGCGTACGCGACGGTGAACCTGCGCGGTCCGGACGGCTGCCTGTATGCGGGCTTCATCGTGGCGGTCTACAAGATCACGAACGCTGACGGCAGTTGTCCGCTGGTCGTTGGCGAAGCCAGCCTGAGTCTGACGCCGCTGACGGTGGCGCCGAATCCCGCGGAAGGTACTGCGCAGACATTCACCGCGCGCTTCCATCACGTCAATGTAGCGGCGGGAACGCCGGTGACCTTCGTGGTCTCCGGCGCGAACGCACAGCAGAACACAGTGGCGACAGCGGCGGACGGCAGCGCGACGCTGATCTACACGGCGATCAACGCAGGCAGCGACACGATCATCGCGTCGGCGATGGTCGGCGGCGTGGCGCTGACCTCCAATCCGGCGCACGTGACATGGACATCCGGCGCGCACACCACGTTCCTGACGCTGAACCCAAGCGCCGTCACGGGAACGCAGGGACGGTCGACGACGGTATCCGCGGCGCTGAGCGATGTCTCGACCGAACCTGCTTCCGCGCTGGCCGGGCAGACGGTGGTGTTCACGCTCGGCACGGCGACGTGTACGGCGACGACGAATTCCGCTGGCTTGGCTTCGTGCGCGGTCGTGGTCGGCACCGCGAGCACGTTGACGTTGCACGCCAGCTACGCCGGCAATGCGAGTTATCTGCCATCGTCCGATAGCGCGCAATTCGAGACTTCCGACCGCATTTTCAGCGACGGTTTCGAAGGCTGACGATATTGGAGCATCGAACGCTTCTCAACATCCTTCGAGATCGAGGCTGGTGATGTCATCAGACGCCGCCATCGCTCGCAGCGGTAAGCGCGGTTTGCAGCGCCGCCTCATTGGCGACGCAGAAGGTATGGGCGTGGCTGGCGGTGGCACCAAGTAGCAAGCATCCGGCGAGCATGGAGGGGCTCGCGGGACGCTGTCGATTCGCGTGGATTTGCAGATACTGAGTGGCGCGTGTCGAGTGCATGTCGCGCTCCTGTTCGATTGGTTGCTGAAAGCTCTAGTCTTCGTAGCCGTCCTTAAAAATCTCGTTGCCGCGCTCGTAGGCGCCCAGATCGACTTTGTTGTCCAGTGACTTGCGCGCATGGCCTTCGATATCGATACTGGGCAAGCCACCTGTCGGCGTGAGCGTGCCCATCCCAAGCAATGGCGACGTTGGCAACAAGTGGAAATCGGTAGAACTCGAAAACTGCGGATCGACGCTCACATTGCCGCTGCTGCTGGAGTCGGGTGTGCGTCGGTCCAAGTCATAATCGTTGTTCACAAGGACGGCAGCGGTTTCCAGATCGTAGCCGCTGTTGGCCCAAAAGATATTGTTGCTCATGGTGTCCGGTGGCGGCGAGGCCGTGCCGCCGACATAGAAATAAAGGCCGCCTGTTGCAGACGTCGGCATATCGGTGACAGTATTCTGCGCGAAGGTGTTGTTGATGACATTCGCGCCGCTACCGTCATCGACTATTTCGCCTGCGCCATCACACACGCCGGCGCTATTGCCGACGATCAGGTTGTTTTCAAACTGCAAGGTGCCGCTGCCGCTCACATCTATTGCAAATCCGCCGGCGCAAAGACCAGAGTGATTGTTGCGAACGATATTCTGATCGAAGATGACCGGGCCATGGCTACTGCTGCTGAGGTTCATCTCCACCCCACCACCGCTTCCACTCGGACCGGCGCTGCCGTTTTGAAACGTCAGATAGCGCACCGATACGTCGCCTGACGCACTTTCACTCTCGAATACCGGCTTGGCACCGCCACCATCGAGTTTGGTCAATGCGGGGTTTTCGGTGATGATTGTGCAATCGCTGTTATAGCCGCCATTGATATCGAGGATGCGCGCGGTCGTCTGATTGTTGTAATAAAACTCCTCGTTGCTATTGTCTGTGGTGGAGTACGTGCCGATCACGATCTGAATCGTATTGTTCTCATTGTCATTGGCGCCGCCATCGCTGGCGGCCGTAAGCGCCGCTTGAATGGCCGCGGCGCTACCGGCGCAAAACGTATGCGCGTGCGCGGATGCGGCCGCTATCAGCCAGCATGCGGCGAGGCCCAGGCTTACGGGGTGGCTCAATTTCAAACGTACTCGTGTGGATTGCATCGCACGGCTACTCTTGGTTGGCTTTTCGTTGTCCGACTGACACGAGAGCCAGCGCGGAAACGATCGCGATTCATCTCCAGTGTCACCAGTGAGAAACGAACGATCCAGGCCAAACCGAACATCAAGGCGAACTGTCTCAAAAGTATCCCTGCAATCGCGGGAAGCGTTCTCCGAGGAGAATGATGATCATAATCTCGGAGCATCCGAGCGGATGAGCCGTACCCCTCGCCGCGTCCGAAAAACTTGTAGTGACTTGCAGTCCTCGCGCGGAACTAGAAATGACTGAGTTCATATCTGAGCTCTATGAAATTTCCGTTCTCATCCGGCGTGTATACCCCGCCGCGCACCCCTGAAAAACCGCCACTGCTTGCAGTCCTCGCGCGGGACCCGAAGATCTGTGAACGCAGAGCGTTCAACAGGGCGGCTGCAATAAGTGCGTGATTTACGCATTTGGCCACCGACCACTGGAGATGGCGGTTTCGACAACAGGTAACTATCGAAAGTCGCCACTCGCACTTAAGAAGTTGGATCGCCAACTGCCTCGCGATTTTGGCGTCAACGTCGCAAACACGGTCGTCGCGTCGGCCATCGAGAAGCACCGCGTTAACGCGGTGATCGGGAAGCCCCGTTGCACATGATCAGACCACAAAAGATGTGGCGTGCCGATCGACGCCGAACCAATTTCCGACCGAACTAGCGCGGTGGTGCCCGACACCGCGACTGAGATGCCGAACTCACACGCGTTCATGCTACTGCAGGCGGTGAGTTCCTGTTGTTGGATCCACTTGGTACCGTTAAACGTGAACACATAGGCCGCCCCGCCAGAGGACATAGGGACCGCACTGCCACCGGTATTCGCCCCTATGAGCGCCGTGTTGCCCGACACAGCGACAGACTCGCCGAAAAAATCACTGTCATCGCTCGCGGTTAGTTCCTGCGTTTGTATCCACGTGCATTGAATGTGAACACATACACGGCGCCTTGAGAGCTGTTCGCGCCGATGGTTTTGCCCGGATCCCCGACGAATGCCGTGGTGCCCGACACGGCGACGGCGTAGCCAAAGTCGTCGCCCGCTGCGCCATCGCTTTCGGTGAGCTCGGTGCTGGGCGGAAAAGTCTGCACCACGGCCTTCTGCAGCGCTGTCCAGCTCCCAGATTCCATACGGGCGGGATTGGCTGGAAAGCCAGAAAGTCGCGTTTGAGCCGATAGGCAACTGGAGGCCGCTAGGAACAGTGCCACCGAACAATGACAGAATCGGTTACTTCGGAAGGTCACGGTTGTTCCCACGTGTTTGATTCGCGCGCAGAGCAAACTGAGCGCTGGAGCTGAGTTCAATCGAGGTCTAACCAGTACTTCCTATAGCAGCAGTCTTGAGAGCTTTAGTAGGGCAGTCCCTATTCCTAGCTTGGGTTGCTTGGCGGAGTTCAACCCTCTTCGTCGCGGCGGATGGAAGCGTTCGACTCCTTCGGTTCCTGCTTCCCTTTCTCGTCTTTGCGCTCGACCTCGATTGGACTGTCCCCTACATCGTGTAATTGCAGCGTTTTGTCCAATAGCGGCTCTGGGTCTACGCGCGCCGTCAGCCACCGGATCCCGAGGTGCAAATGCGCGCCGCTGGCTCGCCCTGTCGCACCGACTTTTCCGATTATCTGTCCTCGCTTGACGATATCGCCGGTGTGGACGGCAATCGCAGACAAATGGAAGCTAGCGCTGATGAGCCCGTCGCCGTGATTGATGTAGACACTATTCCCCGTGACGAATTGCGGCTCGGCGAGAACGACTGTTCCATCGGCGATAGCTTTTACGGGCGTACCCTCATTAACGGGGTAGTCGCGCCCAGTGTGCTCGCTTTCCAACGTGCCATTGAACAAGCGTTGGCTGCCGAAATCGTTCTCGTTCTTCGGCAACGGCGAGGCGGGTGGCGAGAACGGCAATGAAAATGCAGGCGAAGTAAACGGCGCGCTGAACAATTTCAGCACTGCCTTGCGCTCGACAAGCGCGCGCTGCTGGTTTTCCTTGGAGACATGAATGTACGTCTCGTCCGGCAGCGTGATGTTTACGTGCGGCCGATCAACTTCCTTGACGATAGCAATGGCGTTATGTCTCTTTCCACCGCGGTCAATCAAGCTAATCGAATAACGCCCGGGCTTCGCGTCAACGTCGAATGGGTAATAGCAGACCGAATCGACGGCCGGGTAGCTCATCTTGCCGAGCCCGCAGTTCTTGGCAGCGATCCCAGGCCAGCGCGCTACTTCGCCTTGATTGAGTACCACGTTCAACCGGGGTGCAGGCAACCGGGGTGCAGGCGCGGTGCCCGGAGCGGTCTTGGCATCAACGCCGTGAGAACTAGCAGCCAGCAGCAAGGGCAACGCAATCCTGATTGAACGCATATCCGCCCCTCCTGTGAGTGCTCATGATAGCGCAGGCGGACGCATGAACGGCGACGTGGCTACCTTGGAAATCAAGGGTGAACGCAGCCAAGGGACAACCGACGGCAATGGCCAGTAGACCCCGGGCCCCCCGATATTCGTCACCGGCACGATGAAAAAGGAGAACGGCAAGTGGTTCTTCGACAAGGATCAAGTGCACGGACCTGCGGCGGCGGCGAAGAACTAGCCGTGACATTGGCAAACGCGTACTCAGCTATCGGTACTTGGCATGGTTGGGTCGGTTCGTAGTTTCTCGGCGACCTCCCTGTCGCGGCGATCTCGCGAAGCTCGCATGCGATCCAACGCGCGCGATATGCGATCAATAGATTTTCGACCATCGCAATCGCCAAAATTTTCTTGCGAACTTGTAATTTTTTCCATCCACATTGCCAAATTCGCCCCGCAACTTTGCAAATTCGCAAGTTCGCCAAACGCGTTCCCACGTATGACAAAACGTCGGTGCGCGCGAATCACAGGTGAAACGGCAGGCTCAAGGACGCGCGGCAAGGAAATGTTCGGTTCGGGCTGAATTATTCGTTCTCTCACTCATTACGTTGTCGAAGAATGAGTTGCTGTCGTTTGCAGACAGATATCGTGGGAGTCAAAAAGAAAAATGAATTGCCATCGCAACGGGTTACGCGTCGCCGGGAGTTTACTAACCGCTTTGAGTGGCGTCGCGTCTGCGGCCTCCATTTCCTGGCAGGGTACTCTGGCACTCGGCGCAGGTGCCGCAAATGACGTCGCGACCTATAAGTTTTCCGTATCGGCAGCCTCTAAAGTCACCATTCAAAGCTACGGCTACGGTGGAAGTGCCGGCGCCGCGGGCGGCACCAATCTGGCCGGTTCAGTCATTCCTCCAGGCGGGTTCGATCCATACATCTCCGTCTTCGCCGGCGCTAATCCCTCGGCGACGTTTCTGGCTAGTAACGACGATGGCGCTTGTATACCGGCATCGGTCAATGGAAGCCTGTGTCCAGACTCCGCGTTGAGTGTGGCTTTGAGCCCAGGAGCCTACACGGTGGTTGTGGAAGTGTTCGACAACATGTCCCTTGCAGAAAATCTCGGGAGCGGAACGATTGGCGACGGATTCGTCGGACTTGGAAACTACGACCCTTCGCGCACCAATAACTTTGCGATCGATATAAGCGGCACTTTTGTCGATACGATCTTCGCTAACGGATTTGAATAGACCCATCGATGCAATTGCCACGGTGGCACGCGTCGAGAATCTTCCGGCAATGAATGAAAGGAGATGGATCATGGCACACACGTTTTCACGAGTTGCATCGATGCTTTTGCTCGGTACTGCCGCTCTGGCGGTGACGCCAGACACTGCAGATGCCCAGGCAAAACCAGCGCTTGTTCGCAATGTTGACGAAGGGGCTCTGCAGCCAATTCAATTCAGTCTCCTGCCGAGCTCGTCAACCAGCAAGACGAACGCCGCTTACTTCCAGGTGCCCGCGGGGCAACGCTTGGTTATCGAGTACTACAGCGCCCAGGCGCAAGATCTTTCGGGCGGTGCTGCAGCTATGACGCTTGGGACGACATCCAACGGCAACTTTGTCTCCTATATTGTGTATGTCAACAAGAACGATACCAATGCGGTGAACCAAACGACGCGAATCTATGCCGACCCAGGCTCGGTCGTTCAGGCATTTGCGTTTAACAGTGGCAGTACCTGTGGCGGGTTGATTAATGTTTCGGGCTATCTCGTCAACATCCCCTAAGCGTCTGCCCTGTGTCCCGTCGCTGGAGTTCCGCGCTGGCATTCTTCAGCCAATTGTAGAAACTGCGTGCTGCAGCGAACCGGCGAGAAATCTTCTACCGCCTCAAAGAAGCTAGGGTCGTCATCGAGCTGCGGCGTCTTCACCGCAACCAACGTCAACGCACAGTTCACTCCGTTATCGACCACCGGCGCCCCAAGCGATTTACCAAAAAAACCTACAACCGCAAACATCACAGATGAGCCGCTGATGTCTCAATCAACCTGGATCAATTGCCGGGCAGGTCACTTCGCAAATCATACTCGCGCGTCTGGGTCGCACTTTGGAGGGAGCAACGATCTCAACGGTGCGATTGCGATCCGGTTACGCCATTCGGAGGCCGCAATGCGTGGTCGTCTACCCAAGTTGCCGGATCTGGACGAGGAGTGCGTATCGCTGCTTGGCGCTTTTACATACGGGGCCGCGAACAACTGGTCAGATTCCGAACCCAGTCGGACTTCACACTGACGGGTGACTACGCGGAGATCGACTACGCGGAGATTGAGCGCAACAGTTGGAGAAGAAGATTTTTGCCTTACTGCAGCGCGGCATACTCTTGTCGCGCCTTTAGAAGTACGGGCAAGTTTGTATCCGCGTTCTTCCAAAGATCAAAGAAGCGCTCGTACTGCGTTCGGCTTGTACTCTTATTGCCCAGCTGCGCTTCGGCGCGTGCCAATCCAAGGTAGGCGAGAGGATAGAGGATCGATAGCCCGTCGACTCCGTGATGTGAAATGATCTGTCGATACTCGGCGGCCGCCGCGTTCGGCAGGCGCGCATCGAGGTAAGCCTGTGCAAGGACGGAAGGCAGTTCAAGATTCCGAAATTCATAATTGAGCGATGGTCGCAATTCGTCGATTGCTTCCTGATTTCGACCTTTTTGCAAATCAATCTCGGCGCGCGTGACTGGGATGTCATCTTCTACAATGGTCAATTCACGCGGGTTGCGCCTTAGAAGTTCATCGAGCAGGGCAGTGGCACGCTCGACGTCTCCTGCCTTCGCGATGACCAAGGGCGCGAATTCATTGCCTTCGAGACCGGGTGTATCTGCGGCGATTCTGCGCCCCTCGACCAGATCGCCCGCGTTGATCGCCGAGTCGATCTCGGCAAGCCGGAACCCCGCAACTTCCGCCGCGGAGTCCGGCTCAATCTTTCGCACCGCTTCCACTGCACGCTCATACAGCGCGCGCGCCTCGCGAATCTTCCCCGATGCGGCCGCCGCGGAGGCTTGTGAACTCATCATCAGATATTGCGAAGGTTGCCCACCTTCTTTCGCGACCTGCGCGCCCATTGCCGCCGCGTCGCCTTCCGCATAGGCGATTTCGTAAAGCAAGTTGTGGATGTCCGAGCCGTCCAGGCCCTTAGCTACGGCCTGCGCACAGATTGCCTTAGCGTTAAAAAAATCGTTCGAGCGGCTATACGCCCGCGCGAGAACAAAATATACGCCGCCATGATCCGGCATGAGTTTGAGTGCCTGTCTGCCCGCCGTTATGGCTTCGGTATATCGGGCTGAATCGGTGTACAGGTTCGTCAGATTAGCCCACGGCGTCCAATCGTTCGGATAAGTCTGTGCCCACTGTTTGTAGCTCTGGATCATTCCCGCGGTGTCATCCTGCGAGAGCTGATAAAGCGCCGAGAGCCTCATTTTTTCATGCTCGCTCACGCGATCGCGAAGTTCGTAGGCTTTCTTCAGAAAGTCGTTGCCTATCTGCTGCTCATGCAGGCTGCGGTTGATCGTACCCAACTCGACGTAAGCCATGGCGAATGAAGGATCCAGTTCGACCGCCTTCCTGTGGAACGCCAAAGCGCCCTGATCGTCGCCTTTGGCGCGCGCCTGCAACCCGAGCGAAAAACTTTTCAACGCCGCGAACGACGGTGTCGTAGCCTGCGCAATCGGCACGCTGAATTGCTGGATCGACGCATGCGACTCGCCGATGCCCGCGCGGATGCGCTCGGTCAATTCGTCCAGCGATTCCACGACCGCTTCCTTCGTCGCAACGTCGGCTTTGGCCTGCACGATGGTGTCGCCGGTACCGCAATCAAATGCGCGCAACATCACGACAAAGCGACTGCCGATGGCGGCGAGCGTGCCGCCGACGGTCGCTTGCGCACCATTGCGCTCGCACACTTCCTGCGCGAGCGAAGCCGTCATCTTCGTGTTCTTGTCGCGGCCCATCTGTTGCAGCGTTTCCTGCTTCTTGCGTTCTGACAACAGGCTCACGAACGGTGACTGACTCAGATCGATATCGAGCACGCGGTTCATGACGTCGTCGAATTCGGCATCGCCCGTCGCATTGTCGAAATCGGCGAGCACCATGACGCGCGATGTATCGGCACGGGATGGTTGCCGTGTCATCGATGTCATTGCGATCACGCCAGCGACCATTGCGGTCGCAACGACAACCGCAGCGACTAACACGATTCGGCCCCGATTGCCGCGCACGGGCGGTACGGTCGATTCCGGCGCGTTGGCTGCGTCGAGTTGTTGAAGGAGCGGCAGCGCTGCAGGCTCTTCCGCCCGTGCGCCGCGAACCACCGTCTGCACCGGCACATCGATCCGGTAGCCTCGCCCTGGAGAGGTGACGATGACGCTTTCGCCCGATTCGCCCGGACCGAGGGTCTTGCGCAAGGTGAAAACTGTCTGGCTGAGATTGCTCTCTTCGACCACCTTTCCCGGCCAGATCGCGTTGAAAAGTTCATCCTTCCCGACCACGCGGTCCGGGTTCTCCAGCAAATACAGCAGCACGTCGAACGCTTTCGTCGACAGTGGCAAAGGCGTCTGGCCCCGGACCAGCACGCGCCGCGCCGGATCAAGCGTGAAGGGGCCGAAGACGTAAACCCACTGATCTTTAAGGAGAACGCTCATGCTTGAGAAATCTTTGAAAAAACTTTGAGAAAGTTTTGAAGACTTCGAAAGGCCCGCCTCCCCAGACTCGGCCATGAGCAAGTGTAGGCGCGGCCGCAGAAAATTTCACCGTGAGGCGTTTGCGAACTCCGCTTGCCGTGCGCCGCGCGCGGTAGGCGCCTGGATGTGACTGAGCAGGAAAAAATCATGAACCCGGATCTTCGTTTCAGTCGAGGAATGCGCCGCACATCGCTCGCTGCCGCCTTGTGCGCGGTCCTTGCGTGGACAACGCATGACGCGATGGCGGCCACCTGGACGGTGGACAACACCAATGGCCACTGCGGTGACGCAGGAGGAGCCTCGGGACAAGGCGACAGCAGCAAATTCACTGGCAACCTGCGCTACGCGACCTATTTCGCGAGTTCGGGCGACATGGTGAATATCACGTGCAGCAAGATTACGCTGACTCAAGGATCGATCATCGTCGACCAGCGCGATCTGACGATTAGCGGTTCGGCGGGAATTCGACCGGTCATCCAGCAGACCGCCCAGGACCGCGTGTTTTATCACCACGGCACGGGCACGCTGTATCTGACGGACATGACCGTCGACGGCGGTTACTACTATTCGACGATCGGCGCCTACGGCGGCTGCATCTACTCCAAGGGCAGCGTGTTCCTCGAGGCCACCGAAGTCGCCTTGTGCAAGACGGTGTCGCACGGCGGAAACGCACACGGCGGCGGTGTCTTCGCCAAGGGCAACCTGACGTTGCAGACCAGCATCGTGAGCGGCAATTCGGCAGCGGCGAGCAATGTGTCGGGCGTCAATGCGCGCGGCGGCGGCGCGTTTGTGGAAGGCGACTTCAGCGCCTATTACAGCACCATCAATGCGAACACGGCGAAAATCGACGGCATCTACGAAGGCCGTGCCGGCGGACTTCGCCTCGGCGGAAATGTGGTAATTGTCTCAAGCACGATTTCCGGTAATTCGGCAGGCGCATTTGCAGGTGGAATCGACATATCGAGCTCGAACCCCTCGGCGCTGAACGCGATCCTTTTCAACAGCACGGTGTCCGGCAACCACGCGACCTATGTCGGCGGCTTGTATGCGAATTCCGGAAACGTGATCATCGACGCGACGACGGTCGCTTTCAATACAGCAACGAAAGGAAAAATATCGGGGACGGCTTACGCAGCGGGAGTTGTATTCGACGCGAATCTGACGGCGATGTCGGCAAACTTGAAGAGTTCTCTGTTTTCCAATAATACCTACGGTGCCGCGACTCAAACACCCAACGATCTCTCGGTGGTCCATACAACAACCCACGCAATCTCGTTTTATGGTGCGCCGGCCAACAATCTGATTTTCGCAACCAACGCTGCAGTGGCTTCCGATACGTTGAAGTCGGTCTGCCCGTTGCTCGGTCCTTTGCGCGACAACGGCGGTTTTACGGCAACGCATGCTTTACTCAGCACGAGTCCGGCACTTGCCGCCGGCAACAACGTAGAAAATCTCAATTATGACCAGCGCGGTCCGGGCTACCTGCGCGTGTCGACTGGCGAGAAAGAGCCCGATATCGGCGCCTACGAGACGCAACGTGAGGACATCGTTTTCTCCGCGGGATTCGAAGGATGTCTCTGACATTGAATAAGGATTGCGCCGACACCTTAAGGCCGGATTCGATACGAACTGATAATCGAATGTAGCAGTGACACGCTTCGCGATTGGAAAACAGTAGGATGCTTCGCCAATTTGTTCGGGGCCTGCATTGGTCAATCGACCGTCGCCAATCAAAATGCGTAGGCCGCCGGCGGCAAAATAGCGCCGTGCGTCGGCAGACAGCATGTTGTTCACAACGGCAAAGGACAACACATCATCACCGCGTCCCCCACAGTGCACCATTCATCGCAATCCCCGCACTCACACTCTTGTTGATTTCGGTGAATTCATAGGCCTCCTTGTCTCCGTTGTTCGGCTCGCGCGAGCGAACAGGCTCACACCTTCGACCATTTCCTGCTCTACATTGAGTTCAAACCCTGGCCGGGATACGAATCGGCTGACCTGGACGACATTCGGGATCGTTCCGGTCTGCCAGGCTAAGCGGACGGAGTCGTTATAATTTGCCATCCGCCTTGTACCGAATCCTGCAGCTCGATAGAGTTTTAGAAGCCATTTAGAACGGTTGCCGTCGAACTGGCACTTGTTTCATCGTCAGGCGACTCCGTAAGTGCAGGAGGGTTGGTGGCGCTTTGACTCCGCCGCATCCGAAACAACGGGCCTGGCGCAGGATTTCGAATGGTTTGCCACCGCAAATGCGAGCGACGCATCAGCAGATGACACTGATCTTGGAGTGCGCTCCGCCTTCGTGGCCAACGTTGCGCAGTCACCGACGACGTCAGCCCACTCGCTTCTCGCGCGTTAGGAACTAGGGTGGCGGCATCGCTACAGCCGCAAGCCGTTTGATGGGGTCGATCGAGGAGGAGGAAATGGCCGCTGATCGCGATTTGAAACTGAGCCGGTTTCGATTGGCAGTGACGTACTTGCTCGCCGCTGGCTCGGCCCTGTCCGCGCACCGCGCCAGCGCGCTGCAGACCGACGAAATATTTGCGAACGGATTCGGCGCTACAGCGACCTACTACGTCGCGAAGAATGGCAACGATACATGGAGCGGTACCCTTGCCGCACCCAACAACGCCAATTCGGACGGGCCCTTTACGACATTCGACCACGCGCGATTAGTTGTGCAGACGCTCGATAAATCCAATCTTGAACGCATTTTTGTGATGTTTCGCGCCGGCACCTACCCGGTGACTTCGGCCGTTCAGTTCGGTGTCGGCGACAGCGGGTCGGAGTTAAGTCAGGCAGTCCTATTTTGACGGTTGCGCGAGGCCTGTCGAGTCGCTGCAGTGCTCGATTTATTCCCTGCAACGAACTATTTATTTCCCTGCTTGGAATTTTTCTGTTTACGTATTATCGTTACTCCACTGCCACTGCCACTGCGACTGGGTTTACAGCCCTTGGCAGCTCAAGATTTTCTTCACGCGGGCTGAAATTTCCCTGTTTTTTACCCTGAAAACGGGAAAAATTCGCGGAGACGAGTGCGCGGTAGTCTGCAACCACCGCTACTTGAGTGTGTTAGTTAGTAGAATTGTTTTTCGAGCGATCGCTCCGAGCCACCGTTCCATGGCGGCCCCGTTGGTCCTCTCGCGACGATAGTTTGCAAACCCCGCCAGGGCCGGAAGGCAGCAACGGTAGTGAATGATTCGGGTGCCGGGATGTGGCTGGCGGGGTTGCCACCCACCTTCGCTTTGTCGGCATTTTTGTTCGTCATCAACTCAGCCGTCATTCCAGCGAAAGCTGGAATTCGGCTTTTCCTTTGAACTCAAGCAACAGCTTCCGCTGTCCTGCGGCCAGCGGGTAACTTTTTGCCAGACGGCAAAAAGTCACCAAAAAACGTCTTTGTCGTTCGCCAAGGTCATTGTCCGCAGAGAGCACGTCCCTGATGCTCGCTGCGGACCGCGCGCTTCCTGCGCGCGATCACCGCTTTCTCGAACATCATTGGTGTCGCAGAGATACGTCGCAAGCTGTGAATCGATCTCGTCGCGTAGCGACGACGCGTCGCTGTACACAACATCGCACCGCACCCCGCACCGAGGACTCGGCTTTCGCAGGTGCGATGCACGGTTATCGCTCCATATTCTCGGTGCAGGACAGCGGAGCCGTGGCTCGAAAAACACTCCAAACGACCCCAACTTGCTAACGGAACGCGGCACCCGCTCTGCTAAGATCACTCAATGTCATACCAGGTCCTCGCGCGCAAATGGCGCCCCAAGAAATTCGCTGAACTCGTCGGTCAGGAACACGTCGTCAGGGCGCTGTCCAATGCGCTGGATTCGGACCGGATGCACCACGCTTTCCTGTTCACTGGCACGCGCGGCGTCGGCAAGACGACCATCGCGCGCATTTTCGCGAAGTCGCTGAATTGCGAACGTGGGCAGTCGTCGAATCCGTGCGGTGAGTGCTCGGCGTGCCGCGACATCGATGCGGGCCGGTTCATGGACATGATCGAAATCGACGCCGCCAGCAACACCGGCGTCGACGACGTGCGCGAGGTGATCGAGAACGCGCAGTATTCTCCGTCGCGCGGGCGCTTCAAGGTCTATCTCATCGACGAAGTGCACATGCTCAGCAAGTCGGCGTTCAATGCGCTGTTGAAAACGCTTGAAGAACCGCCCGAGCACGTGAAATTCCTGCTTGCGACCACCGATCCGCAGAAATTGCCGGTGACGGTGCTGTCGCGCTGTCTGAAATTCAATCTGAAACGTTTGCTGCCGGACCAGATCGCCGGGCAGATGAACCGCATCCTCGAAGCCGAAGCGATTTCGTTCGAACCCGACGCGCTCAGCGAGCTGGCACGTGGCGCGGATGGTTCGCTGCGCGACGGATTGTCGTTGCTCGATCAGGCGATTGCCTACGGCGCGGGCGCGGTACGCGCGGACGAAGTGCGCGCGATGCTCGGCACGATCGAGCGCGGACGCGTGTTCGCGCTACTCGATGCGGTGCAGGCGAGCGATGGCGCGCGCCTGATGGACGAGATAGACCGTCTCGCCGAATTTTCGCCGGATTTCGCCGGCGTGCTCGACGATGTCGCAAGTGCCTTGCACCGCGTGCAGCTCAAGCAACTCGTCGCCGCCCACGAACTGGACGATCGCAGCGACGAAGCCGCTGTTGCCGCGCTTGCGGAGAAGTTGCCGGCCGAAGAAGTGCAGTTGCTGTATCAGATCGCGATCAATGGCCGCCGCGACATTTCGCTGGCTCCGACGCCGCGCGCCGGTTTCGAAATGACGCTGCTGCGCATGCTCGCGTTCCGTCCTGCGGATGCTGCGGCGCGTCCATCGCAGCCGGCTTCGGCAGCGCGTATTGCCCCGACACCGGGTGTGGCGAAACGTGCGGAAGAGTCGCGCGTCGCTGTAACCAAACCGGCGCCGGTCGTCGAAGCGCCCAACGTGGAACCCCAAAAAATTGAAACGGCCGCGCCGATCGTGTTCGATGGCGACTGGTCGAATCTGATCCGTCAGTCGGGACTCGGCGGTCCGGCGGGCGAACTCGCGCGCAATTGCGCGCTGATCGGCATCGAAAACGGTGTCGTGCGATTGTCGGCGAAAGACGGCCACGGCGAACTGGCCGCGCCGTCGCTGATCGCGACGATCCAGGAGAAACTGGGCGCCGCGCTCGGCCAGCCGATCAAGGTGCGTTTCGAGAAGGCGACGAGCGCGATCGAAACGCCCGCCGACGCCAGCGAACGCGATCGCGCCGCACGCCAGAAATCGGCCGAAGCCGCCATCGATGCGGATTCGTTCGTGCAGACGGCGATCCGCGATTTCGGCGCGCATGTCGTTCCCGGTTCGGTCAAGCCGGTGCAAAGATCAATGGAGAAGTGAGATGCGCGGTGGATTGGGCGAATTGATGCAGCAGGCGCAGCGCATGCAGGAAAACCTCAAGCGCGCGCAGGAAGAAATCGGCAAGATCGAAGTGACCGGGCAGTCCGGTGGCGGCGTGGTCAGCGTGACGATGAACGGACGCCACGAAGTGCGCCGCGTGCAGATCGACCGCAAACTTTTCGCCGACGATCCGGAGATGGCCGAAGATCTGGTCGCCGCCGCGTTCAACGATGCGGTGAACAAGATAGCCGCGGCGTCGCAGGAACAGATGAGTCAGGTCACCGGCGGCATGAACCTGCCGCCCGGATTCAAACTGCCGTTCTGATGTCGCTGGTCTGAATGGCTACGTCGCCCCTACTCAACGAATTGATCGAAGCGTTGCGTTGCCTGCCCGGTGTAGGCGCGAAGTCGGCGCAGCGCATGGCGTTTCACATCCTCGAGCGCGACCGCGGCGGCGCGCGCCGGCTCGCCGAGAAACTCGAAGCGGCGGCAGAACGCATCGGCAACTGCACGCGCTGCCGCACCTTCAGCGAAGAAGCGGTGTGCGCGATCTGCTCGCATCCTTCGCGCGATGCGTCGCTGTTGTGCGTGGTCGAAACACCGGCCGATCAACTGGCGATCGAGCAGGCCACTGGATTCCGCGGCCGCTACTTCATCCTGCTCGGCCGATTGTCGCCGCTCGACGGATTGGGTCCGAAAGAAATCGGTCTGGATTTCCTCGCCGCGCGACTGGCCGAAGGCGAGGTGAAGGAACTGATCATCGCCACGAATCCGACCGTCGAAGGCGAAGCGACGGCACACCTGTTGAGCCAGATTGCGCGACAGGCGGACGTGCGTGCCACGCGGCTCGCGCACGGCGTGCCGCTCGGCGGCGAACTCGAATTCATCGACCGCGGCACGCTCGCGCATGCCTTCGGCGGTCGTCAGGCATTGGATTGAAGGGGCGCACCATGAGCGACACGCTGTTCGGCAAGATCATTCGCAAGGAAATTCCGGCGGACGTCGTTTACGAAGACGACGAAGTGCTCGCGTTCCGCGACATCAATCCGCAGGCGCCGGTGCACGTGCTGTTCATCCCCAAGCGTGCCATCGCCACGCTCAACGATGCGACCGACAAGGATGCCGAACTCATCGGCAAGCTCGTCATCGCCGCGACGAAATGGGCGAAGAAGCAAGGCTTCGCAGACGACGGCTATCGGCTGGTGATGAACACCAATTCGCATGGTGGGCAGACGGTGTTCCACATTCATCTGCATTTGCTCGCGGGGCGGCGTATGACGTGGCCGCCGGGCTGACAATCACGTTATTTTGTTCGTTATTCTCGTTGCTGCGAAGGTCTCCGAACCTCGCACCGCGCTGGCGGGAGAGGGCTGGGATGAGGAGCGTTTGGAGTTTCGACTCCGTTGAATTCAAAGCAACAGCTTCCGCTGTCCTGCGGCCAGCGGGTAACTTTCTTTGCCGGTGCAAAGAAAGAAAGTCACCAAAGAAAGCACCTTTGTCGTTCACTGAGGGAGTTGTCCGCAGAGAGCACGTCCCTGATGCTCGCTGCGGACCGCGCGCTTCCTGCGCGCGATCACCGCTTTCTCAAACCTTCGCGCTGTCGCAGAGACACGCCGCAAACTGACAATCGTTCTCGTCGCGTAGCGACGACGCGTCGCTTTACACCCCATCGCACCGCACCCCGCACCGAAGACTCGGCTTTCGCAGGTGCGATGCACGTTTATCGCGCCATGCTCTCGTCGTGAGATGCAAAAGCCGAATTTAGGGTGGGTGCGTGCGCCTAAAGAACATCTCCCGCGGTGGGGAGAAAGTGTGGCTACGGCCGAATTGCGCCGTGGATCACGACTGCCGGCGGCGCCCAGAAATACGGACCGGCACACGGTCCCCAGAACGGATCGCAATAGAACGGCGACCACGGATCGTAATAAGGCACGCGTTCGCGTTTGGGCCAAAGGTAGACGCCGTCGGCATCGACGCGCGCGTAGTTGTAGGTGTGCTCGCCGACCAGACGCTGCTCAGTGCCCGCTGTTTCGCCGGTGACGGTCAGATCGCGTCCTTTCGCGTATACGGCCGGATCGTAGAAGCCTTTGCCGCAGGCGATGAAACGGCCGTCGCTGGCATCGCGTCGGCTCGGTCGCGCATCGACGTGCAACTCGCGCGCGAGCACTTCAAAGCAGGTGGTGTCCGCCTTCGGATCCACCGCGATGATCTCGCCGCCCCAGCGCACCCGTGTGCCGCGTACGTTCTGCGCGGCGGCCTGTTGCGGAGTCAGCGCGGCGAAATCCTTGCCGGCAATCGGCGCGGGCACGATGGCGCAGCCGCTCAAGCCGACCAAACCGATGACGATGAAAAGGAAAAGATGGCGCATCGCACACTCCGAACTCGTTGAAGTTGACGAAACGCCGACGCCGAACGTCGCGCCGGCGATGCTTATTCTGCACGCGAAATCGTTAGCAAACGTAAAGATGCGACCGACCGAGCAAAGTGCTTCACATCGCCCTCGTCCGGCACGTCGCGGGCGTAGCGCAAGCGCACGTAGTCGGCGAACAAATCGGCGAGCCGGCTTTGCGAGGGATGTCGACGGCGCGCGCGTTCGGCGAGCGTGAAGGGACCTTCGGCGGCGGTCGACGGTACGCCTGACCGGGCCAGCTTCGCACGCAGGCTGGCGTAAGCGGTATCGAGCCGATCCATGAACCGTCGCGGCGTGCGCAGCACCCACCACGCGAACAGTGCGAGCAACGCGCAACTGCACGCGACTAGCACGCCCATCAGTTTGCCGAAGTCGGCGTTGTCGACGCCGAACGGCGTGAGCAGGCTTTGTTGCCGCAACGCGTTGAACTGCACGATCGCATCGTTCCACAGGCGATTGGCGAGATCGAACTGATTGCGCACCGTCTGCAGCCAATCGGCCTGGTACCACGGTGCGCTGGCACCCGCCGCGGCGCGCGCACCGAGATCGACGCGCTGCGGACTCACTGCGGCGGTCGGATCGACACGCACCCAGCCGCGGCCGTCGAGCCACACTTCCGACCACGCATGCGCATCGGATTGCCGCACCACCCAGTAGTCACCGACTTCGTTGTAGTAGCCGCCCTGGTAACCAGTGACCACGCGCGAAGGCAGGCCGGCTGCGCGCATCAGGAAGGTGAACGCCGACGCGTAGTGTTCGCAGAAGCCGCGCTGCGTCTCGAACAGGAAATCGTCGACGGTGTCGCGCGGCGTGAGTTCCGGCGCATTGAGCGTGTAGAAGAATTTTTCGTGGAACAGATCGAGCGCCGCGCGGATGACGGCGTTGTCGTCGGTATACTTTTGCCGCCAGCCGAGCGCAAGTTCGCGCGCGCGCGGATTCACCTCGCGCGGCAGCTCGAGCGCGCGCCCGCGGGCGCGCGGATCCAGTTGCGCATCGAGCTGGTAGCGCGCGGCCGAGGTCATTTCGTACTGCACCACGCTGTCCACCGGTGTCTGCCGCACAAGACTCATGTCGGCACCGCGCAGCGCGTTCTCCGGCGCGCGCAGCGGCATGTCGAGCGCAAGCAGCCAGCGCTGGTCCGAAGGCTCCATCGTGACCTGATAGCTGATGACCGCGCCGGCGGACTGCAGGTCGTGCTCGCTGTTGCGCGAGGAACGGTATTCCGGCCGCGACCATGTCGTGCCGTCGAAAAACGACAGCACCGGTCCGCGCCAGTACAGATCCTGACGCGGCGGCGCCGGCCCGTGGAAGACGACACGAAAGGCGGGACTGTCGTCGATCAGCAGTTCCTGCACGCTGCCCGGCGCCATGCGGTCGCCCAGGCCCGTGTGCGCGGTGGCATCCGTCGGTGCACCCCACATCGGACTGCCCAGTCGCGGAAAAAACAGGAACACGCACAACGCCAGCGGTACGGCGGCGAACAGCGCGACCGTGCTCGCGCGCAGGCCTTCGGAGACCGCGGTGCGCAATGTTTGCGGCGCGGAATCGGCCGGACGCGGCTCGAGTTCGCGTAATGCGGCGAGCAGCAGAATCAGCGCGGCAAGCAGCGCGAGCGTGAACACCAGGCTGCTGTCGAACAGCAGCGCGCTCATCAGCACGAAGGCCGAGAACGCGATCGCCATGTGCGCGTCGCGGCGCGTTTCGGTTTCGAGCAGCTTCAGCGTCAGCATCG
This sequence comes from uncultured Gammaproteobacteria bacterium, assembly GCA_963708785.1. Lineage (GTDB taxonomy): Bacteria > Pseudomonadota > Gammaproteobacteria > Xanthomonadales > Rhodanobacteraceae > Rudaea. Next base: position 51,891 of record CAVPTJ010000002.1, on the reverse strand, counting down.
CGCAGGCGAGCACGCTGCCCGGTTCACGTCCGAAAATATTGCCGTAATGGAGGACGATCAGTACCGGAAAGGCGACGATCAGCGGCAGCTTTATCCATATCGGCATGCGCCTCGGCGTGCGCATGCGCTGCCACCAGCGGCCGAGCAGCATCAGCGCGATCGGGATCGAAAACAGCCATGGCACGTGCGGCAGATGCGGCATCACCGACACCGCGACGCCCGCGGCGGTGAGCGCGAATTGCGGATTGCTCAATACTTTCGGCGTGCGTGTCATGTGGCGCCGCCGGGTATCAACGCCAGTTCGCGCAGGCAGGCGTGACGATGTTCCGAGCCGAGACCGGATTCGATACGTCGATGCGGAAGCGCGAGTGCGTAACGGACCTGCGCGCTTTCTGCCATGCACACCCAGCGTGCCAGCCGCGAGACGCGTGCTTCGAGATCGAGTCCGCGCAGTGCTGCGAAAGACAGCAGGATTTCACGGCCGCGGAAATGTTCGAATTCCTTGACCAGCAACACGTCGTGACGCGCGCTCGCTTTCCAGGCGATGCCGCGCATCGGATCGCTCGGGCGGTAATCGCGCAGCATGGCCAGTTCGTCGCCGCGTCCGCGCATCGCTTGTGCGTGCGCCTGGTCGCCGTCGATCGGCAACGGCGGTGCGTTTTCGTCCAGACGCGGATAGATCAGCGCCCTGAAATCCGGATTGAGCCAGCTCCATACGTGGAACAAACCGAACGGATACTCGCTGTAGATCTTGATGCGGCCGGCAGACAGCCAGCCGCGCCGTGCCGCCGGAATTTCAATGGCTACCTTTCCCGAAGCGTCCGGATTCAGATCGAAAACGGTTTCGTAGTCGCCGATGCGCAGGCGCAGGCTGCGCCGCCACTTTGTATCGATGTGGAAATGTAGAAAAAGCGGCAACGCGCCGCCGGCATGGCATGGCTGCGCCTGGATCGCGACGAGCTGCACGCCGTTGAGCGTGCGGAACGACTGGAAGATGCTCTGGTAACTCGCCGCGGCGAGCAGGCAGGTAAGCAGGATCGCCGGATTGTTGTTGTAGTTGAGCGCGCCGAGCAACATCACGACGAGGATCAGCGAGAACAGGAATCCGAACCGCGTCGGCAGCACGTAGATGCGGCGGCGGTCGAGGCGGATCGGCAGTGCTTCGGGTTTTTTCAGACGCGTCAGCGCCGGCAATCTGCGTTCCGCGAAGCCCAGCGCCCGCGACCACTGCGTCGCCATAGCGTCGGACATAGCCATGCTCAACGCACTGCGACGGTCGCGAGTAGTGCGGCGGCCAGATGATCGCGCGTGTGGTTGCTGGTGCCCATCGGAATCAGCCGATGCGCGGCGACGCCGACGAACACGCTCTGCACGTCTTCCGGCACGCAGAACGCGCGGCCATGCAGCAGCGCACACGCACGCGCGGCGTTGAGCAAGGCGAGACCCGCGCGCGGCGAAAGACCGACGCGGATGTCCGAATGCGAGCGGCTCGCCGCCATCAGCGCCTGGACGTAGTCGATCAGCGCGGGCGTCGCCATCACGTGCGTAACGGCCGCGCGCAATTGCAGCACCTGCTCGCTGTCAAGGCACGGCCGCAGATGTGCGATCACTTCGCGCCGGTCGGTGGACGAGAGCAACGCGCGTTCGGCTTCGCGGTCCGGATAATCCAGGCCGATGCGCAGCATGAAGCGGTCGAGCTGCGAATCGGGCAGCGGATACGTGCCGGCGAGATCCAGCGGATTCTGCGTGGCGACGACGAAGAACGGCGCGGTCAGCTTGTGCGTGATGCCGTCGGCCGTGACCTGCTGCTCGGCCATCGCTTCGAGCAAGGCGCTTTGCGTCTTCGGTGTGGCGCGGTTGATTTCATCGGCCAGCACGAGCTGCGCGAACACCGGTCCGGGATGGAACTGGAACTGGCTGGTCTCGCGGTCGTAGACGCTGACGCCGATGATGTCCGACGGCAGCAGATCGCTGGTGAACTGCACGCGCTGGAACGAAAGGTCGAGCGTCGCGGCGAGCGCGTGCGCGAGCGTGGTCTTGCCGACGCCGGGCAGGTCTTCGATCAGCAGATGACCGCCGGCCAGCAGGCAGGCGAAAGCGAGCCGGACTTGTGCGCTCTTGCCGAGTACGACATTGTTCACCTGTTGCTCCGCGCGCGTGAGCGCCGCCGCGAGTGCGCCGTCGACGGCAGTCGGTGCGGCGGACGGAACGGACGAAAGACGGGTATTGTTCATGGCGCGCGGCGATTCATCGGTCGAAGGTGCATGGTTTCGAGTATAGGCAATGTATACGCCGCGGCAGGCATGCGGCGACAAGCGGTGCAGACCGCGTTCTGGGCGGCGTGGTTCCTTACATTGGGCATGCACCTCGTGCTTGCAATGCGGCTGCTGCCGTTCGGCGACGAGGCCTGGTACTGGCAGGAAAGCCGCGCGCTGGACTGGTCGTTCAGCGATATCCCGGCGGCCACCGCGTTCCTGATCCGCGTCGGCGAAACACTTTTCGGCCACGGCTTGTTCGGCATGCGCGCCATGTCCTTGCTGCTGGGTGCGCTGATTCCCGTCATCGTGATGCGTACCGCGACGCGACTGTTCGGTGCGAGCGCCGGCGCGTGGTCGGGCCTGCTGGCGCTGGCCACGCCGCTGGTCGGCGTGATGGGTATCTTCGCGCTGCCCGATGCGCCGTTGACGTTTTTCACCGTCGTCGCCTTCGACCGGCTCGAGGCGGCCGCGCGCACGAATCGCACCGGCGCCTGGATCGCGCTCGGCCTCGCGCTCGCCGGTGCGTGGCTCAGTCATTACCGCGCGGCGATCCTGGTTGCGGTCGGTTTCTGTTTCCTGTGCGCGATGCCACGCGGCCGCGCCCTGTGGAGCAATCCGAAACTGTGGCTGGCGCTGGCAATCATGCTGCTCGGGCTAGTGCCGTTGCTCGTCTTCAATGCGCAGCACGATTGGACGGCATTGCATTTCCAGGCCGTCGAACGCAATCCGTGGGTGTTCCACGGCGACGCGCTCGCGCAACCGCTCGAGCAGGCGATCGTCTGCACTCCTTTGTTCTATGTGCTGTTGCTATGGACGGCGCTGCGTTGCGCGCGCCGATCGACCGAAGGCGCGCCGTGGGATTTGTTCGCCGTGTGCGCGCTTGTGCCGTTGCTGATGTTTTTCGTGCTGGGTCTGTATGCCGACGACACCCGCTTTCGCGTGCACTGGCCGATCCCCGGCTATCTGCCGTTGTTCGTGGCGATGCCCGCTCTTTTTTTCGCAACGCGATCGATTGCGCTGCGGTTTTTCGCGGGGGCTGCCGGTGCGCTGCTCGTCGTCGGTGTGCTGCTTGTCTATGCCTATCTCGCAGCGGCGACGGTGCCGGACCTGGCGCAACGCTTCGCCGGCGTGAAGGCATTTCCCGAACATTTCGTCGGCTGGGACATTGCCACTGCGAAGACCGCAGCGCTGCTCGCCGAGCCGGCATACAAGGACGATGTGCTGGTCGCCGACAATTTCATGCTTGCCGCCGAACTGGATTTCGCCTTCGGCGGCACGCGTCCGGTGTATTCGCTGGATCATCCGACCAACATCAAGCACGGCCGCGCGCCGCAGCTTGCGCAATGGGGCCGCGACGAAGCGGCGTTGCGCCGTTTGGGACCACAGCGCGTGTTGCTGGTCGTCGAGCCCACCGCGCGGCGCGAGCGCGAACGCGCCGAATGGCTGAGCACGCTGTGCCAGCGGATCGACGATCTCAACCCAGTGACCGCACTCGATCCGTTCGGCGGGCGGAAGAAATACCGTTGGTTCAGCGGAAACGTCACGACGCAGCCGCGGCCGGCGACGGCGTGCGAAGTCGCTTTGCAATGATCAGACGATCGCGATGCCCGCGCGCCGCAACAGCGCGCACAGCGCGATCATCGGCAGGCCGACCAGTGCGGTCGGATCGTTCGACTGGATCGATTCGAACAGCGCGATGCCCAGTCCTTCGGACTTGAACGCGCCCGCGCAATCCAGCGGCCGCTCGAGTTCGACGTAGCGGCGGATTTCCGCTTCGCCGAGATCGCGGAATGTCACGCGCGTGGTATCCAGGGCTTCGAAATACGCGCGTGTTTCACCGCGCGCGTCGATCACGCACAGCGCGGTGCTGAACACGACGGTCTTGCCCGCGCAGGCGATGAGCTGGCCCACCGCATTTTCCACGGTGCCCGGTTTGCCGAGCGGCTTACCGTCCAGATCGGCGACCTGATCCGAACCGATCACGATCGCGCCCGGACATTGTGCAGCGACCGCGTCCGCTTTCGCCGTCGCCAGCCGCACCGCGAGCGCGCGCGGCGGTTCGCCCTGGCGCGGCGTTTCGTCGACGTGGGGTTTGAAGACGCGGAACTTTGTCGTCAGCCGCGACAATTGCCCGCGGCGGTAGGGCGAACTCGAACCGAGTATCAGATCGATCTGGTCGAGGCTGCTCGTCACGATGGCCGACGTCCGGCTTCGCGCGCGGTGATCTGCGCGCGCTCGAGATCGGCCGATGCCTGGTCGAGCCGGCGCAACAATGCATCGAGCGTCATGCCGGATTGATTGAGCGCTTCGCGCGCCCGGTCGAACTGCTCGACCGGTGCCGTCTCGGCGTGCTGCTGGATCCACAGCCGGTGCGCGAGCAGATCCTTGAGTGCGGCCTGGACCTTGGCATCGGCGTCCAGCGCGCTGTCGGCGCGCGCACTCATTTCCTCGGGCAGGATCGACAACATTTCCCGCAGCCGCTGCATGCGCTCGCGGCAGGCCTGTAACTGCGCTTCGACGGCATCGGCGCCGTCGAGCAACGAGCGGATCGCGTGCTGGCGCCGGTGCACATTTCGTTCGCGCAACCACAGCGTCGCGAACATGACAGTCGCGGCCACCGCGACGATGAGCAAATAAACCACGAGCAAACTTCCCCCTTGTCTTAGAATTAGTCTGCCTTATGCGGGTTTAGAGGTAAAATTGCCGTGAGGCGGGTTGCCGGGGCCTTGCGGAAAATCGCAGAGAGTTCAACGTTTTCATTGACTTTGTGCGACGCAAAACCTACCATCGCGCGCGCCATGAATGCCGCTTTGCCAGAAACCGTGGATGCGTGGCGCATGGTCCAGGCGCGACGGTCATTTCAAGGCAGCGTGCCGCTGGCGTCGATGCCGCGATTGAAGGGCAGCCTCTGTTCTACGGGCGGCGCCGTCACCTACGATATCGAGTTCGGACGAGACGAACTGGGCGTCGCCAACGTCCGGGTAAGAGCCGACGCGGGCTTGCCGCTGCTGTGTCAGCGCTCGCTCGATCCGTTCGTGTTACCGGTGAAAGTGGATGCGACGCTCGGCCTCATCGTCAGCGAAGCGGAAGAAGCCGGCCTGCCGCCGGGCTATGAGCCGCTGCTGGTGGAAGACGACGGCAAGCTGCGGATGGCCGACGTGATCGAAGACGAATTGATTTTGGCACTGCCCGTGGTGCCGTTGAAACCGGGCGTGGAACCGGTCGAGCGAAGCTGGGCCGTGGAAGACGAGGTGGAACCGCCGGCGAAGGAAAATCCGTTCGCGGTTCTGCAAACGATGAACGTATCGAAGAAAGTGTCGAAGAAATAATTGGAGAATTGCCATGGCTGTTGCCAAGAGCCGTAAGTCCCCGTCCCGCCGCGGCATGCGCCGCTCGCACGATTCGCTGACTGCCAAGCAGCTCGGCACCGATCCGACCTCCGGCGAAGTGCACCTGCGCCACAACGTCACCAAGGACGGCTACTATCGTGGCCGCAAGGTGATCGACGACAAGAACAAGGTTCGTGACGAAGACTGATCGGTACGAAGGCAGTCGCAGAACTGCCGCGTGTCGATCGAATTCCCAGTTCCCGTCACGGCCTCTCTTTCAGGGGGTTTAGCGCTTTGATCTACGCCCGCATCGCCGGTACCGGCAGCTGTTTGCCGGAAAAGGTCGTCACCAACGCCGATCTGGAAAAACTCGTCGACACGTCCGACGAGTGGATCGCTTCGCGCACCGGAATCCGCCAGCGTCACATCGCCGCGGATGGGCAGACCACGTGCGATCTCGCCGAGGGCGCAGCGCGCGCGGCGATGCAGGCGGCCGGTGTCACCGCGAAAGACATCGAATTGATCGTGCTCGGCACGACCACGCCCGACATCATCTTCCCGTCGACCGCGTGCCTGTTGCAGCATCGCCTTGGCGCGAACGGCTGCGGCGCGTTCGACGTCAACGCCGCCTGTTCCGGATTCATCTACGCATTGTCGGTGGCGAACAATTTCATTCGCACGGGCCAGGTAAAGACAGCGCTGGTCGTCGGCGCGGAGACACTTTCGCGCATGGTCGACTGGACCGATCGCTCGACCTGCGTGCTGTTCGGCGACGGCGCCGGCGCGATTGTTCTGCAGGCATCGGAAAAACCCGGCGTTCTGTCCACGCACATCCATGCCGATGGCGGTTACAAAGAGTTGCTGTGGAATCCGGTCGGCGTTTCCGTTGGATTCAAGCCCGGGGAACACAATGCCGGCGTCAAAGTGCTGATGCAGGGCAGCGACGTTTTCAAGGTGGCAGTGAAGACGCTCGATCGCGTCGTCGAGGAAACTCTCGAGGCGAACGGACTGGATCGCCACGACATCGACTGGCTGATCCCGCACCAGGCCAACCTGCGCATCATCCAGGCGACGGCCAAACGGCTGGATATGCCGATGGAGCGCGTTGTCGTGACCGTCGACAAGCACGGCAACACGTCGGCCGGCTCGGTGCCGCTGGCGCTGGATTTCGCGGTGCGCTCGGGCAAGATCCAGCGCGATCAATTGCTGCTGCTGGAAGCGTTCGGCGGCGGTTTCACCTGGGGATCGGCGCTTCTGCGCTATTGATCGTCCCCGATTACTTATTTTTATTCGGTCCGGATCTCACATGCAGCAGGCTGGCAATCTCGCTTTCGTTTTTCCCGGCCAGGGATCGCAATCGGTCGGCATGCTCGCCGAACTCGGCTCGGAATTCGGCATCGTCGAGGAGACCTTCAGGGAAGCCTCCGACGGAGCGAAGGTCGATCTGTGGGCGATCTCGCAGAACGGTCCGGAAGAAGCACTGAACAGGACGGAAAACACGCAGCCGGCGTTGCTCGCCGCCGGCGTGGCGGTGTGGCGCGTGTGGCACGAGCGCGGCGGCAGCACGCCGTCGGTGCTGGCCGGCCACAGTCTCGGCGAATACACCGCGCTGGTGTGCGCGGGTGTGTTGTCGTTGTCGGATGCCGCCGGCCTCGTCGCCGAGCGCGGACGCCTGATGCAAGCCGCGGTGCCAGCGGGTGTCGGCGCAATGGCTGCCGTGCTGGGCGGCGACGATAACCAGATTGCGCAGGTGTGCGCCGAAGTGGCGGGCGAAGACGTGGTCGCGCCAGCCAACTACAACGCGCCGGGACAGCTCGTCATCGCTGGCAACGCGACCGCCGTGGATCGCGCCATCGCGCGACTGGCGGACCTCGGCGTGCGCAAGACGGTGAAGCTCGCGGTCAGCGTGCCGTCGCACTGCGCGCTGATGCGTCCGGCCGCGGAGGCGCTTGCGAAGCGCTTCGAAACGATCTCATGGTCGCTGCCGAAAATCCCGGTAATTCAAAACGCTGAAGCAAAAAGCTACGGTGATGTCGAGGCGATCCGCCGCGCGCTCGCGCAGCAGCTTTATATGCCGGTGCGCTGGACGGAAAGTGTCCAGCAGTTGCCGGCACGCGGCGTCACGCGCGTGGCCGAATGCGGTCCGGGAAAGGTGCTGACGGGTTTGCTGAAACGTATCGAACGTACGCTCGACGGACGCGCGCTCGGCGCGCCGGAAGAAATGGCGCAGGCGCTGCACGATTGGAACAACGCATAATTTTCCAGCCGTCATCCCAGCGAAAGCTGGAATGACGAGCAAGAGCTGAGGAATAGTTTCGATGAGCAAGATTCTCAACGGCGAAATCGCTCTCGTCACCGGCGCCAGCCGCGGCATCGGCGCGGCTATCGCCGATACGCTCGCCGCGCATGGCGCGAAAGTCATCGGCACGGCCACCAGCGATGCGGGTGCCGGCGCCATCGGCGAACGACTGTCTGCCAATGGCGGCGTCGGACGCGCACTCAACGTCACCGACGGTGCAGCCGTCGAGTCGCTCATCGACGGCATCGGCAAGGAATTCGGCCCGATCTCGATCCTCGTCAACAACGCCGGCATCACGCGCGATCAACTGCTGATGCGCATGAAAGACGACGACTGGCAGGCCATCCTCGACACCAATCTCACCTCGGTATACCGCACTTCGAAGGCGGTGATGCGCGGCATGATGAAAGCGCGCAAGGGGCGCATCATCAACATCGCTTCGGTGATCGGCCTCACCGGCAATCCGGGGCAATCGAACTACGCTGCGGCCAAGGCGGGCATTATTGCGTTTTCGAAATCGCTGGCGCGCGAGATCGGTTCGCGCGGCATAACGGTCAATGTCGTGGCGCCAGGCTTCATCGATACCGACATGACCAAATCGCTGCCGGAAGAACAGCGCAACGCGCTGCTCGGGCAAATTGCGCTGGGCCGTCTCGGTGCGCCGGCGGATATCGCGCAGGCGGTCTTGTTTTTGGCCTCGCCGGCCGCAGCGTATATCACCGGCGAAACGCTGCACGTCAACGGCGGCATGTACATGCCCTGAGAATACGATCCAAACACCTGCTTGCTGGCGCGCGGAATCGGCTTCCACTACAATCCGCGCGCTTTGGCTACTGATACCAATTCGAGGGAAACCACACATGAGCAGCATTGAAGAACGCGTCAAAAAGATCGTTGTCGAACAGCTCGGCGTCAAAGAAGACGAAGTCACGCCGAACGCGTCGTTCGTCGACGACCTGGGTGCGGACTCGCTCGATACGGTCGAGCTGGTGATGGCCCTCGAAGAGGAATTCGAATGCGAGATTCCGGACGAGGAAGCCGAGAAGATCACCACCGTGCAGCAGGCGGTCGATTACATCAAGGCGCACGTCAAGGCCTGATCTTTTCGATGCGCTGCGTGACGCGAAGCTGCGCCTGACCGGCGCAGTTTTCGTTTCCGGACTGCAAAATTGAAATGAGTGTTTGAAATGAGCAAACGTCGCGTCGTCGTTACAGGTCTCGGCATCGTCAGCCCCGTCGGCAACGACGTGGCCACGGCCTGGAAGAACATCGTCGAAGGCAGGAGCGGCATCGGCCCGATCACGCACTTCGATGCGAGCACGTTCCCCACGCGCATCGCCGGCGAAGTCCGCGATTTCGATCCGGCGACCGTCGTCGCGCCGAAAGACGTGAAGAAGATGGACCCGTTCATCCACTACGGCATTGCCGCGTCCGTGCAGGCGCTGGCCGACGCCGGTCTGAAGCCCCACGAAGCCGACGAGGAACGTATCGGTGTCGCGGTCGGTGCGGGCATCGGCGGCATCACGACGATCGAAAAAACCAGCATCGCTTTTCACGAAGGCGGCCAGCGCAAGATCTCGCCGTTCTTCGTGCCGAGCTCGATCATCAATATGGCGTCGGGCGATTTGTCCATCATGCTCGGCCTGAAAGGACCGAACATCGCCTGCGTGACCGCGTGCACGACCGGCACGCACAACATCGGCCTGGCCGCGCGCATCATCGCGTATGGCGATGCCGAGGTGATGGTCGCCGGTGGTACCGAATACACGACCTCGGGCGTGCCGATGGGCGGGTTCTGTTCCGCGCGTGCCATGTCCACGCGCAACGACGAACCGACCAAGGCGAGCCGTCCGTGGGACAGGGATCGCGACGGTTTCGTACTCTCTGACGGCGCAGGCGTCATCGTTCTCGAAGAACTCGAACACGCGAAGAAACGCGGCGCGCGAATCTATTGCGAAGTGGTTGGCTTCGGCATGAGCGGCGACGCGTACCACATGACCTCGCCGAGCGAGAACGGCGACGGCGCGGCACGCTGCATGGTCGCCGCGCTCAAGGATGCCGGACTCAATCCGGATCAAATCGGCTACATCAATGCGCACGGAACCTCCACGCCGGCTGGCGATCTTGCCGAAACGCAAGGCATCAAGACCGCTTTCGGCGACGCGGCGAAGAAAGTGCCGGTCAGTTCCACCAAGTCGATGACGGGCCATCTGCTCGGAGCCGCCGGCGGCGTTGAAGCAATCTTCTCGATCCTCGCCATCCGCGACAACGTGCTGCCGCCGACGATTAACCTCGACAACCCGGGCGAGGGCTGCGATCTCGACTACGTGCCGCACACCGCGCGCCAGGCGAAGATCGACACTGTGCTGTCGAACTCGTTCGGTTTCGGCGGCACGAACGGCACGCTGGTCTTCAAGCGCTTCTGATTCGACGCCAACGTGGACGTTCGCGCCCAAGCGACGCGCGACGGAAAATCCGTCGCCATCGTGTTGCCCGGCGTGCGCGATCTGCTGCCGCTCGCGGCAGCCAATCCGGCGCGTTATCCCTGCCTGCTCGAGAGTGTCAGCGGCGCCGGCAAGATGGCGCGCTACGACATCTTGTTCGCATTTCCGCAGCAATGCATCGAACTCCGGCCGGGATCGCCGGAAATTTTTCTCGACAAGCTCGACGCCGCGTGGCGCGACGCTCGCAGTCGAGAACGCAGCGGATTGCCGTTTCACGGCGGCTGGTTCACGTTCTTGAGTTACGAACTCGCGGCGGAGATCGAACCGACGCTGCGATTGCCTCGTGGTACCGCATTGCCGATCGCGATCGCGGTGCGGTGCCCGGCGGCGATCATCGTCGATCACGCCAAGCGAACGACGACATTGCTCGTCGAGAACGCGTTCGTCGCTTCGCTCGATCTGCTGCGATGCGATCTGGATTCCGCGGTCGAACCCGACCAGTCATTGGCCATCGAGTCCGTCGAAGAAGACGCGCCGCAGAAATTTCTCGATGGCGTCGCGAAAATCCACGACTACCTGCGCGACGGCGATACGTTTCAAGTCAATCTGTCGCGCGAGTGGCGTGCGACGTGCGCGCGCGGGACGAAACCGGCGGCGATTTACGGACGCCTGCGGCGGGCCAATCCATCGCCGTTCGCGGCGCTGCTGCAATGGCGCGACTGGGCCGTCGTTTCATCGTCGCCGGAACGGCTGGTCGAGGTCCGCGACGGCCGCGCGCAGACGCGCCCGATCGCCGGCACGCGTCCGCGCACGCGTAACGACGCCGAGCGTATCCGGGAACTCATCGCGAATCCGAAAGAGCGCGCCGAGCACGTCATGCTGATCGATCTGGAACGCAACGATCTGGGCCGCGTCTGCGAACCCGGCTCCGTCATCGTCGACGAACTGATGACCGTCGAAACCTATGCGCACGTCCACCACATCGTTTCCAACGTGAGCGGCAAACTGCACGCCGAGGTCACGCCCGGTGACGTCATCCGCGCGATTTTTCCCGGCGGCACGATCACCGGCTGTCCGAAAGTGCGCTGCATGGAAATCATCGCCGAACTCGAAGGCGTCGCGCGCGGCGCGTACACCGGCGCCATCGGTTACCTCGACCGCAACGGCGACATGGATCTCAACATCCTCATCCGCACGCTCACGTTGCGCGACGGCCGGATCGATTTCCGCGCCGGCGCCGGCATCGTCGCCGACTCCGATGCGATGAGCGAACTCGACGAAACGCGCGCCAAGGCACGCGGGCTTCTGCGTGCGCTCGGCGCACATTCGTAACGCCGAATCGGGCACAATGTCGTCTCCGTTTTTCAGGATTTCCCGCGCGTGACGCAACCGATCCACAGCGGCGGACGAGGCCTCGTCGCATTCATCCTCGTGCTGCTGCTCGCGGCGTGCGCAGTCGCGGCTTATTTCTATGTCGATTACATGCATTTCACCGATGCACCACTTGCACCGCTCGCCGAAACCACGACGATCGATGTTCCGCTCGGCACGGCGCTGCCCGGTGTCGTGCGGCTGATCGACGGCGCCAACATCCGCTCCGGACAGCCGCTGTACTGGCGTTTCCTTGCGCGGCAGATGGATGTTGCCGGCAAGCTGAAAGCGGGTGAATACGCACTCGATCCAGGCATCACGCCGCGCATGCTGCTGCAGAAAATGGCAGCGGGCGACGTGATCCAGCATCACTTCACCATCGTCGAAGGCTGGACGTTCGCGCAGGTGCGCGCCGCGCTCGCGGCCGACAAAGGCATCAAGGCCAGCATCGCCTCGCTCGATGACTTGGGCGTCATGCGCGATCTCGGAAAATCCGACATGCCGCCGGAAGGCTGGTTCATGCCGGAGACTTACAGTTACGTGAAAGGCATGTCCGACGTGGATCTGCTCAAGCACGCACACGCCGCGATGCAGAAATTGCTCGATGATCGCTGGGCGGCGCGTGCGCCGAATCCGTCGTTGACGACGCCGTATCAGGCGCTGATCCTCGCTTCGATCGTCGAGAAGGAAACGGCCAAGCCGGAGGAACGTCCGCAGATCGCCGCCGTGTTCCTGCATCGACTGCAACTCGGCATGAAACTGCAGACCGATCCGACCGTGATTTACGGACTCGGCGCGGCGTACGACGGTAAGATACATCGCCGCGATCTCGATACCGACACGCCGTTCAACACCTACACGCGCCTCGGCCTGCCGCCAACGCCGATCGCGATGCCGGGCGCCGCCGCGATCGACGCCGTGCTGCATCCGGCCGATACCGATGCACTATATTTCGTCGCGCGCGGCGATGGCAGTCACGAATTTTCCTCATCGCTCGACGCGCACAACCGCGCGGTGAGCAAATACCAGTTGCACGCGGCGCAATGACGGGCAAGCTCATCACCCTCGAAGGCGGCGAGGGCGCGGGCAAAAGCACTGTGCTCGACTCGGTGCGCGCGCTGCTGACCGAGCGCGGCATCGATCTGGTGGTCACACGCGAACCCGGCGGCACGCCGGCAGGCGAGGCGATCCGCGCCGTGCTGCTCGATCCGGCCATGCGCGGCTTGTGTGCCGAGAGCGAACTGCTGCTGATGTTCGCCTCGCGCGCGCAACTCGTACGCGACGTCGTTCGACCGGCGCTCGCCGCTGGCAAATGGGTTTTGTCGGATCGCTTCACCGATGCGAGCTTCGCCTATCAAGGGGGCGGACGGAAACAGCCGTTGTCGCGCATCGACGATCTGGAAACCTGGGCGGCCGATGGTCTGAGGCCCGACTTGACGCTGCTGCTCGATCTGCCCGTCGCCGAAGGGTTGAAGCGCGCGAGCGTGCGCGGTCGGGCAGATCGTATAGAAATGGAAAATGCGGATTTTTTCGAGCGCGTGCGTGAGGCATATCGCGAACGCGCCACCGCCGATCCCAAACGTTTCCGCGTGATCGACGCCAGCCAGCCGCTCGAGCACGTGTTGGAAAGCGTGCGCCGCGCCGTGGTGCAATTCGCGGACGCGCAGACATGACACTCGCGCCATGGCTGGACAGCGCCTGGAAACAACTCGCCGATCGTCGCGAGCGTGGCACGCTGCCGCACGCTATCCTGATTGCAGGTCCGGCAGGACTGAACAAGCGCGCGTTCGCCGAGGCGTTCGCAAACGCTTTGCTGTGCGATAACGCCCGCGGCGCTCACTACGCTTGCGGCAAATGCCGTGCATGCCTGCTCATCGCGGCGGGCAGTCATCCGGACCGGGTGAAGATCGAAATCGAATTGCGCGACGACGGAAAGCCGCGAACCGAACTGACTGTCGATCAGATCCGCCGCCTGAGCGAACGCCTCGCGCTGACGCCGCAATTCGGCGGTCTGCAGGTCGCGACGATCGATCCGGCCGACGCGATGAACGCCAGCGCCAGCAACGCGTTGCTCAAGACGCTTGAAGAACCGACGCCGGCGACCGTCATCGTGCTGATCGCCGACCAGCCGTCGCGGCTGTCGGCAACCATCCGCAGCCGCTGCCAGCGCATGGATATCAAGCTGCCCTCCGGCGCTGAGGCGACGGCGTGGCTGACCGGGCAGGCGATCGACTCAAAAACCGCGGAAACGGCACTGCAGGCGAGCGGGGGAAATCCCGGCATGGCCCTCAAATGGGCCAAGGAAGGCGGCCTGACGGTGCGCAATGAGGTGCTGGCCGACCTGCGCGGCCTCCTCGCGGGCAAGCAGTCGGCCGTGGACATCGCCAATCGGTGGTCGAAGGACGATGCCGAGACACGCCTGTGGTTCGCCGCGGGCCTGATCCGCGAGGAGGCCCAGGCCCAGGCGCGCGGCGCTGCCGGACCGCTTGCCTTGACCTCACGCCGCGATTTCACCAAGCTAGCGCGGTGGTTCGATCACAGCAACCGCGCGCGCAGCCAATTGCGCGGTCCTTTGCGGCCTGAACTGGTGGTGCTCGACGCGTTGTCGGGATTGAACGAATTAAGGAGTGCGTGAGATGGCAGCCGGTGCGATGGGGGGCATGCCGCGGCAAGGCATCTTGTCGCTGGCCATCAAGGACAAAGGCGCGCTTTACAACGCGTACATGCCCTATGTGCGCGGCGGCGGTCTGTTTGTGCCGACCACGAAACGCTATTCGCTCGGCGACGAAGTATTCCTGCTGCTCACGTTGATGGACGACAAGGATCGACTGCCCGTGGCCGGCAAGGTCGTGTGGATCACGCCGAGCGGCGCGCAGGGTAACCGCACGGCCGGCATCGGCGTGCAGTTCAACGATTCGGGCGACGGCGAAGCCGCGCGCACCAAGATCGAATCGATCCTCGCCGGCATCCTCGCTGCCGACCGCGCCACCAACACGATGTAAGTGGCCTCCGCGCTCCGGCGCCTCGCTCGCGTTTTCTCATGACCGACAAAAAATATTTCGGCACCGACGGCATCCGCGGTCGTGCCGGCGAACCGCCGATCACCGCTGAATTCATGGTTGCGCTCGGCCGCGCCGCCGGCCGCGTGCTGACGAACGAGCACCGCGCCATCGTGGCGATCGGCAAGGACACGCGCGTTTCGGGCTACATGCTCGAGTCCGCGCTCGAGGCGGGTCTTCTGTCCGCGGGCGCCGACGTCCGATTGCTCGGACCGATGCCCACGCCTGCCGTGGCGTATCTCACGCGGCAACTCAACGCGAGCGCGGGCGTCGTCATCAGCGCCTCGCACAATCCGTACTGGGACAACGGCATCAAGTTTTTCGACGAGAACGGCGAAAAGCTCGCCGACGACATCGAGCTGGCGATCGAGAGCGAGATCGACGCGCCGGCGAAGTCGGTTGCGTTCGACCGCATCGGCAAGGCGCTGCGTATCGAGGACGCGCCCGAACGCTACGAACGCTTTTGCCGCGGCGCCGTGCCGAACCTCGACCTGCGCGGCCTGCGCATCGTGCTCGACTGCGCGCACGGCGCGACATATCACATCGCGCCGGAACTGTTCGAAAAACTCGGCGCCGAGGTACATGCCATCGGCGTGCAGCCCGATGGCATCAACATCAACCGCGAATGCGGCGCCACCCATCCGGAAGCATTGCAATCGGCCGTCGTCGAGCTCGGTGCGCACATGGGCATCGCCTTTGACGGCGACGGCGACCGCGTGCAGATGGTCGACGACACCGGCGAACTCGCCGACGGCGACGATCTGCTCTACATCCTCGCCTGCGACCGCCGCGAGCGCGGCGCGTTGCGCGGCCCGGTGGTCGGCACACTGATGACCAACTTCGGCATCGAACGCGCGATTTCCGAACTCGGCATCGAATTCGTCCGCGCCAGTGTCGGCGATCGTTACGTCTTGCAACAACTGAAACAGCGCGGCGGCGTGCTCGGCGGTGAAGCGTCGGGGCATCTGCTCGCGCTCGACGTCGCAACGACCGGCGACGGCATCGTCAGCGCGCTGCTGGTGCTCGAAGCGCTCAAACGCAAGAACAGTTCGCTGGCGCAGGCGCGCTCAACGCTGCGCCGCTCGCAACAGCTCACCATCAACTTGCCGATCGCAGGCGGCGCGATGCTCATCGCAAAAGACGATGTGCAGGCTGCACGCGCACGCATCGAGGATACGTTGCGCGGCCGCGGACGGGTCGTGTTGCGCGCGTCCGGCACGGAGCCGCTGGTGCGCGTGACGGTCGAAGGCGAGGATGCCGTCGAAGTGCGCGCGCTGGCCGATTCACTGGCCGCGGTCGTAAAATCGGCGGCGACCTGATCGCATTTCTCGCGCCATGAAAATCCCCACGCTCGACATTCGCAGGCTTGATAAAAGCTCGTCCGACAGCGACCGCGACGCCTTCGTCGCCGAACTCGGCGCCGCGTATCGCGAGTGGGGCTTCGCCGGCATCCGCGGCCACGGAATTCCGCAATCGCTGATCGATGCCGCGTACGACGATTTCGTGCGCTTCTTCGCGCTGCCGGCCGAAGTGAAGATGCAATATCACCTCAAAGGCACCGGCGGTGCGCGCGGCTACACGCCGTTCGGCATCGAAACCGCGAAGGATTCGAAATACGCCGACCTGAAAGAGTTCTGGCACATCGGCCGCGAACTGCCGCGTGACTCGAAGTTCGCCGATGTGATGCCGGAAAA
Organism: uncultured Gammaproteobacteria bacterium; assembly: GCA_963708785.1. Classification (GTDB taxonomy): domain Bacteria; phylum Pseudomonadota; class Gammaproteobacteria; order Xanthomonadales; family Rhodanobacteraceae; genus Rudaea. The sequence continues at coordinate 35,437 of CAVPTJ010000002.1, read as the reverse complement.
CGTCTGGCCGCGCGAAGTCCAAGGGTTCCGCGAACACGGCTACGCGCTGTACGAGGCGCTCGACCAACTCGGCTCGCGCGTGTTGCGCGCGCTGGCGTTGCACATCGATCTGCCGGAAAACTTTTTCGACGACAAGACCAATCTCGGCAATTCGATCCTGCGTCCGATCCACTATCCGCCGATCACGGCGGAGAATATCCCGAACGTTCGCGCCGGCGCGCACGAGGACATCAACTTCATCACGCTGCTGGTCGGTGCGAGCGCGGCGGGGCTGGAAGTGAAATCGCGCAAAGGCGAGTGGGTTCCGTTCACGGCCGAGGCCGACACCATCGTCGTCAACATCGGCGACATGATGCAGCGGCTGACCAACCACGTGTATCCATCGACCACGCACCGCGTGACCAATCCGCCCGGCGAACAGGCGCGCAAGCCGCGCTACTCGGTGCCGTTTTTCCTGCACCCGAACCCGGATGTGGAATTGGCGCCGCTGGAATTGTGTGTCACGTCGGACAATCCGCGTCGCTACGAAAGGTCGATCACCGCTCACGAATACCTGCAGGAACGGTTGCGTGAGATCAAGCTGATCTAGTCGGCCTTGCGGAACCGGTTAGAGCGTTTCTGGATGGCGCGCAGCGCGAGTTTGTCCGGCATTAGTTTCATCAGCGACTTGATCAGTCGGTTTGCGCGGCCGGTCACATGGACCATTTCGCCGCGCTCCAGGGCATCGAACCCCTCCCGCGCCACATCGCCTGCCTTCGACCACATCCAGTTCGGCATCGTTCCTACTTTCGCGCGCGTGCCGACGACATCATGAAATTCCGAGTATGTGAAGCCCGGACAAATGGCGCATACCTTCACGCCTTTGTCGACGTTCTCGAGCGCTAGCGATTGCGAAAACTTGATGAGGAACGCTTTCGATGCGGCGTACAGCGTATGCCCCGCGGAGCCCGGCATGAGGCCGGCAAGCGAGGCGATGTTGCCGATGCGTCCGTAAGCGCGCTCGCGCATGCCGGGGAGCAATTTGTATACAAGTTCGCACGGTGCGGTCGTCATCACGCGAATGAAATCCGCGTGTGTCGACCATGGCGGCGTGAGAAAACTTCCCGCTACGCCGTAACCGGCGTTGTTGATCAGGATATCGATGGCGATGCCGCGCCTGTCGATCTGCGCGCACAGTTCGTCGACGGCATCCGGTCGCGCAAGATCGGCGGCGATGCATTCGACTGTGATCGCATGTTTTGCTTTCAATTCCGTGGCAAGTGTTTCGAGGCGATCCAGCCGTCGCGCGGTCAGCACCAGCGCATTGCCGCGCGCTGCGAGTTCGCGCGCGAATGCCTCGCCGATGCCGGCCGATGCACCGGTCACCAATGCCCAGTGTTTGCGTTGTTCGTTCATCGGCGCAGTCTAGCGCGTTGCGTGCAACCACCCGCGTGACCATCCTCGCGGCCCAAAAAAAAGCCCGGGCAAGCCCGGGCTCAAGAACTTACTTATATCGACTTTACTGTGTGATCAGTACCAGCCACGGCGTCGAGTTTTCGACCGTCACCAGCAATTGCGTGAGCCGGTCCGGATCGCTGCGCCCAGTGAGCAACGGTGCGCTGCCGGTCTGTTCGAGTTTCAGATAACCATTGCTCGCACCGGTCGACGCGGACTGCCAGGCGAAGGCGAGCAGGCGTTGACTGACGTCGATGACCTGCCAGGCCGACCGCTCGCTGTAGCCGAGCGCATCAGTGGTCACTGCGCGCAGGACGACATCGCTGCCGAAGCGCGCGAGCTCCAGCGTGAACAGCTTCTTGCCATCGGCACCCCGGCCGTTTGCGACGGCGGTAGGCATGATGGTCAGCGCGTTCAGCAGGGTTGCGTCGATGCGCAGTGTCGCCGTCACATAGTCGGTGCCGCTGCCGACATTGCTGGGCTTCATTACGGGTGTCCCTTCGAAGCCGTCGATGAAGATCGAGACGATATCCGTATCGGTCGCGCTGTTGTTGCTGGTCGTCGGATCCGTGCCGCTCGTGACGACCGCCGATGCCGTGTTGACGAGTTCGTCGTTTGCATCGCCGGTGACCACGGTCGCCGAGTAGACGTAAGCCGCTTCGCTACCGACTGGCAGTGTCACCGAGTCGGTGAGCGTGTTGCCGAAGCCGTTGGCGCAGATCGCGCCGTCGAACGGTATGCACACCCAGCTTCCGTCGATAAGACCGGCGGGCAATGCGTCGGTCACCGTAGCCGTCACCGTGTTTGGCCCATTCGCGTTCGAGACGTCGATGATGTAGTTCAACGAGTTGCCGACCTCTACGTGAGCGCGGTTGTCGTCGAGAGTCAACGCCAGGTCGGCCTGCGGCACGATCGAGTCCGTGTCGGTGGCGGAGTTGTTGGCGGGCACGGGATCGGTCGCGCCGGGCGGCTCGGAGACGGTCGCCGTATTGCTCAACGTGCCGCTGGCCGCACCGGAGACCGAGCAACTGGCGACATACGTCACGCTCGCGCCGTTTGGCAGATTGACCGTGTCGTTGATGCTGCCCGTGCCCGCTGCCGTGCAGGTGCCACCGCTGGAACCCGAGCAAGTCCACGAACATGTCAACGCAGCGGGGAACGTATCAGCCACGGTGGCGCCCGTTGCATCGCTGGGTCCTGCGTTCGACGCGGTGATGGTGTAGGTCGTCGAACCGCCGGGATAGACGGTCGTCACGCCATCGGTCTTAGTGATGGACAGATCGGGCGGATCATTCACGGTCACTGTTGTTGCCGTCGAGGAGGCGCTTGAGCAAGCGCCACTCGTGACCGTCACGGTGTAGTCGCCGCTCGCGGTCGCTACGAATTGTTGACCGGTTGCGCCGCCGATGGGATTGCCGTTGAGGTACCACTGGTTGCCGGTCGCGCTCGACGAGTCGAGCGTCACGCTGCCGCCCGCGAAGAATGTGGTTGGGCCTTCCGGCGTGATGGTCGGTGTGGCCGGATTCGGAGTGACCGTCACCGTAACCGCAGTCGACGCCGCGCTCGTGCAGCTATTGCTGTTGGTCATCTCGGCGGTGTAATCGCCAGAGGCTACCGCTGGGTACGTCTGCGACGTGGCGCCGTCGATGGGATTGCCATCGAGGAACCACTGGTTTCCACTCGCGCTCGACGAGGTGAGCGTGACGCTTCCGCCGGCGCAGAATGTCGTCGGGCCGCCCGGGGTTACCGTCGGTGCGGGCGGCGGTATGCACGGATCGGTGAAGCAGACGGTGACGTCGTTGAGTGTCGGCGTGACCGTGCTGTCCGTTGTCGACAGGTACGCACGGTATTTCAGATACCGCAGACCATTGAATTGGCTGAGCGACACGTTGCTGGCCGTGAAGAACGTTGAAGCCGTTCCGTCGGGCCCGACGAAATTGAACGGACCGGAAGCCGAATTGCTCGCAGCAGCCTGGAACTGCAAAGCAGTGTTCGCCGGCGTCGTCGCATTCCAGGAAAGTGTGTTCCACCCCGACGAGAAGCCGGCAGCCGGGTTGCTGTCGAACGCCTCGGAGATCTGGTCGCCGCTCGACAGGTAACCGCTGTCCATGCGGGTTCTGAAGCCTGCATCTGTACTGACTCCGCCGGTCAGCGGGATACTCCAGACTGTTCCGCTCGTTGCGCCTGAAACGCGCGTACCTCCCGCGTAAACACTTGCACCTGCGGTACTGGTTCCACTGCGCGTGAGCGCATAAGTGCCAGGACTCGGATTGGCAACCGGCCGGATCACGAGCGCGTATTGCGTACCTGCTGTGAGTGTCGCTGGCGTAGCGAAAGTCGCACTGTAAAAGACCGCAGCTCCGCTGGAAAATCCCGTGACGGTTGCCGATGCCAAATCTGCACCCGTCGGCAATCCAGCACTTGTTGCGCGCACGGACAAGGTAAGGTTCGGTGTGGTGCCCGTGCAACCGCTGCAGAACAAATTCACGTCGGCGCCGGTCAACAGACCGGACACGGCAGGAGTGAATGTCTGGCCACCCCATGTGGTAGTCGTGATGCCGACACCGGAGGTTCCGACCGTTTCGTTCGATTGGTCGAGACTGGGTTTGCCGAGAACGATGTCGCCGGGACTTGCGGCAAGATCGACGTTTGTCTGCACGCCTTGCTGAAAATCGGACTGCGTCGTGTCCGTAACACATCCGGACAATGGCGCTGCGTTCAGAGCGAAATCTTCTGTTGTGGTGTTCCCATCGCTGACGGTTACGCTGAAGTCGGTGCTCGTCGAGCATCCTGGATAGCTGGCGCTTAGGGTGGGATACGTTCCCGCCGGGAGTGCCGCAAACGAGTAAAACCCGCTCGCATCGGTCGTGGTACTTCGGCTGCCGAGCGTCACGGACGCGCCATTGAGCGGCGCTCCGCCGGCTGATGCGGTGACGGTGCCGGAGATCGTTCCACCTGCTCCCAACGGAACGCATGATGGATAAGCGAACGATCCGATTCGCGTTTGATGATTCAGACCGTCGACAGCGTAGTACTGCGACGTGTACCAGAACGTGCAGCCATCCGGATCCAGCGTCATTGCGCTGTAGTCGCCCCAGCGGATACAGGACGAACTTCCGCAGTTGCCCAATTGCGTTCCGGTTCCCTGAATCAGAATCTGTTCGGTCTGGCTAAACGTATTGACCGGATCGGCGGCCAGGCGACCGGCGTAGGCGATCGCAGGCTTCGTGGTGCTGCTTGACGTCGAATACCCGAGCGCCATGTCACCGGCTCGATCCACGGCAACACTTGGAACAAAACGGTACAAAACGTTCGCGCCATCCGGGTCCCATGTGGCAGCTTGCGGAAGATTCGCCGCAACGACGGAGCCCGTGACGTTCACCTGATACCACCGCGACGCTGCGAATCCGCTCGTATTGGCACGTCTCACGGTATGCGCCGTCCACAATGATTCGGCACCGCCGATATTGGTGTACTGGTTCTGCATCATCGCGCGGATCTGCAACACGTCCAGCGAATTGCCGCCAAGTGACGGCGCGTTCGGCACGGATGCGTTGGGCCAACTCGTCGCGGCCAGCGGTGTGTCCGGTCCGGTGAACGTGGACTGCGAGATGCGATTCCAGTCGACGTGGAATTTGTATACCGTCAGCGCGTTTAAGAACTCCCATGTCGAGACGAAATAATTCGGAGTGCCGGTAGGCGGAGTGCCGGTTTGAAGCCGGGCATTGCTGGGCAGCAAGGTGAAATCGGCAGACGGCGCATTGAACGAGACGATCTGTACGGTGGAGTTGCCCGCATACATCTGCGCCTTGTTCAGCGCATATACGCGTGGGCCCTGGAACGCCGCACCGGCGGGATAGCCGAACACGTTCGCGGACATGTAGATGCCGTCCGGCCAAATGCCGAACTTCGGATAATCATCGAGCCCGCCGGCAATGCTGATCGAATAGAAGTTCCAGCCACCGGTTACAGGATCGCCGCTTTTCGAAACGGCAAAGCACTGGAACACGCCGGGCGGATTGATGACGTTGCCGGAACCATCCAGCGTGAACGCGAAATCCGTAATAACCCAGCGATCCTCGAAGCTGTCGTAGAGGACAACCGGATCGCCGAAGTTGTTGGTATCGCACAGGTTGCCGAAATTACCCTGACTCATGAAAGTGTTGAACGTGAACGCCGCCACCCTCACCTGGTCCGACTTCCTGAAAATACCGATCGATGTGTTGATCGTCTGAATGTAATAGGTCGGACCGACATCGCCATTCGTATCCGGCGGATGGCCGGCGCCCCAGTTCGCGAAATCCAAGCCGTCGAAATTGGTGATCGGCGCAGGCGCCGGTGCGGTCGGACCGGGAATCCCAACGGGTGCGTTGACGCTCGGACTGCCCGGCAATTCCACGGGATTCGGATCGGGTTCTTCCCGCTCTGGTCGCTCTTGCTTGCGCGGAGCCGTTTTCGGAAGTTTGCGCAAATCCAGGTTGGTGCTTCCCGCGCGGCGCATCGCCGATTCGATTGGCGTACCCACGACGGGCACGGCTCCCGAAGTTGCAATCGGATCGCTCGAGGTCTGCGCCGCGGCGCCGCCGGAAAGGGCGCATGCCAACAACACCAGCCACGGTGCAAAAATACGTTTCATTCGATTGTCCCCAGATATGTGTCGCACACGACGAGCGGCGATTGCAGGTGCGGAGCAACCACCAAGGGGACCGACGCTCATTCCGAAAGAATCAGCCGCCAGACTGAGTAAGCCTCAAGTCCCCTCCGCCCCGAGCATGGGCTTTCGGGAAATTGCCGTCAAGTGAACGGCGCGAGTCACTCCGCGATCGAAAAGCGCGCAGATCGGCGTTCAGCGCTTCAACCCGGCCTTCCACGCATAAACCGCTGCCTGCGTGCGGTCGGACACGCCGAGTTTCGCGAGCGTGTTGCTGACATGCGTCTTTACGGTTTTTTCACCGATGCCAAGCTGCGTTGCGATTTTCGAATTGCTCATTCCGTCGGCCATCAGCTGCAACACCTCACGTTCGCGTTGACTCAGGGTGTCCAGAACTTCCTCGCCACGGGGCAATGAGCCGCCACGCACTGCGTCCATCAAATGTCCTGCGATGCGAGGGTGCAGCGTTGCCTCGCCTTTTGCGGCTTTGCGCAGCGCGTCGGCGAGTCCGTCGGCGTCGATGTCCTTGAGCAGGCACGACAGTGCGCCTGCCTGCACAGCCGCGACGATCTGTTTTGCGTCTTCGAACGAGGTGAGCAGAACAACCTGCGTGTTGGGGCTGACGGCGCGTATGTCACGCGTCGCCATGATGCCGCCGCCGGGCATCACCATATCCACCAGTGCGACGTGCGGTTTTTGCTCGGCGCAGACGGCCACCGCGCTTGGCGCATCCGCAACCTCGCCGACGATCCGCAGATCGGCGTACGTCTCAAGAAACGCGCGGATTCCCTGGCGCACCAAGATATGGTCGTCTGCGATCACGACGCGAATAGGTTCCGTGCTCACGGTCCATTGGTTTCCGTTGTAGAGAAAAATACGCTGACTGCGGTACCTTCGCTGCCGCTGGCGAAATCGAATCTGCCGTCGGCGAGGCGTTGCGCCCGCTCACGCATGTTGGTCAGTCCCATGCCGGATCGCGCTTCGCCCGATGTGCCGCGGCCATTGTCGCCGATCCGAAGCAGCCATTCATTACCTTCGCGACGCAATACGAGGCTTGCCATTGTCGCACCGCTGTGGCGCAAAACATTCGCCAACGCTTCGTCGGCGATGCGCAGCAATGCTTCTTCCATCGCCGGCGACAAGGCGGGTGCGTCGCCGTCGATATCCACATCGAGCCGCACGCCGCTCACCTGCGACCACTCCATGGCGCGTATGCGCAGGCGGTCAGCCAGCGACAGCTCCGCATCGGCGCGAAGTTCATCGAGGATTTGCACCAGCTCGTGTTGAATCTGCTGGCTCAATCGCTCGGCCTGCAACACGCGCTCGCCTGCCGGATGATCGCCGAGTTGCCGACGTGTGGTGGCCAGCTGCAGGTTCAGCGCGAACGCCTTCTGCTTGACGGTGTCGTGCAGATCGCGCGCGAGGCGCTGGCGTTCGGCGAGCGTTGCCAGTTGCGCGCGCGACCGCAACAGGTCTTTCAATTCCAGCGCCATCCGGTCGAGCAGACCTGACAGCCTGCCGAGTTCATCACGCGAACCATCATCGATGCGATTGGTGAAATCGCCACGACTCCAGGCCGACGCAGCACGCGCGACGCGATTGAGGCGGCGCGTTACCCACGTCGCCAGAAAAAAAGACGACGCGATTCCGAACACGATCAGGTAGCCCAGCACGATCGGCCATTCCAGACTCAGATCGAGAAGGAAACGTCGCCACGGAACCGGCAGGCGCAGCTCGACGAAAAGATACCCGCGCAAGGCTCCATTCTCGGCTCGAACCGGCGTGAGCAATCGGCGGATGCGATACGGACTGTCGGCCCCGCTGAGTTCGATGGGCGTCGATGCGGTGGCCGCGGCGACGAACTCCGGCGCACCAGCGGCCGGGATGTCCGGTTGCCAGTCAGCGGACTTCGGAGCGATGGCGAGAGTACGTCCGTCGGGCGAGAGCACGGCGGCAGCCAGCGGATCGGTCGCAAGTTCGATCAGAACATACGACTCCTGCTCGACCAGGCCATTGCGCGGCCGTTGCAGTTGCAGAACCCATGCTTGCGTCCATGTTGCGAGCCCTTTGCTCTCGTCGGCCGCCGTGCTCGGCCACGACGCGGCGAGATCGCTGGCGGCCTGTTGCGCGGCCCGATGCAACGAGCCCGCATCGACGCCGTGCATGAATCCGTCGAACTCGAAAATCAGGATCGCGGATTCCACCATCACCAGGCACGGCAGCGACAGCAGCACGTAGAACAGCGTGAGTTTGAAAATCAGCCCGCTCAACTGGGGGCGCAGCGGCTTCATGTTCTATGCTGTCATTCGCGATGAGAGGCGAAGCATAGCGCGCGGGATGTTTGCGTCGCGCACTGTGGCAAACAATGCGCGAGGGTCGTTTTCAGAATTCGTACGAGAATCCGCCGTAGTACGTTCTACCCAGCCCCGGTTCGATGCCGTTGGAGAAAACGCGATCGTAATACTTCTTGTCGCCGATGTTCGACACGCCAGCCAACAGGCGCACGCTCGGGCTGACCCAGTAGTCGCCCGCGAAATCCCATAGCGTGAATTGCGGAACCTTCGCCGGGATATAACCGTCACCCGTGCCCGACGGCGCATTGGAATCCTGGAAATACTGGCTCGCCGCCGACGTCGCGGACAGCGAAAGCTTTATCTTTTTGTCTTCGCGATAAACCAGGCCGGCGCGCGCGAGATACCGCGGTGAAAATGCAGGCGTGTTGCCGATCTGTGCCGGATTGCGTGATTTCGTGAACTCTGCATTGAGCAGGCTCACGTTTGCGAAGACCGAGAAATGGCGTGCGCTGTGCGGATCGCGCGCGGCGAGAAAATCGTAATCGAGTTGTCCTTCGAAACCGCGTTGCCGCGTGTTGCCGGTATTGACGTCGATGGTGTTCGTGCCCACGCCCGTCGGTTGGCTTTCGATACGATCTCTCACGTTGACCCAAAACAAGCTCGCGTCATAAAACAAGCCCGGAAGAGGTGTTCCGTGAACACCGGCTTCGTACGACAGCACGTGCGTCGGGGTCGGATCGTTCGCCGCGGTTGGATCGAGATTGCCGAACGGTGAGCCTACGTCGAAATAGCGGACCGGGCGCCAGGCTTGCGACACGTTCAAATACGTTTCGTTGCCCCGGCCGAAATCGTTGCCGAAGCCGAGTCCGAACAGCGGCACGTTGTGATCGACGGAACGGTCGACCAGAACGCCATGTCCGGTGTGCACACTTTCGTCGATGTCCACGCTTTCGCGCTCAAGTCGAACCGACGGCACCAGATGGAATTCGTCCCAGCGAAATACGTTTTCTGCGAACACTGCCGCATAGTCGGTCGAACGCTGCTGGTCGAGCTTGATGCAGTCGGTTGATGACGTTGCTGCACACACGGGTACGAAACGATCGTAGCGATCAGCGTAGATATCCGCATCGTTCCATTGCCGGAACGGCGCATCGGAGTGATAGACGACGAAGCCCGCCGTCAGCGCATTGCCTCGGCCCCAGTGCTCGACGAGGCGCGAATCGACGCCCATGAAGCGGAACGTCTCGTCCTGCAACGTCGAAACACCGGGATATGTCGGCTGCGGAACATCGGCCAGTGCACCGGCCGCGCGCGTCGTCTGGTTTTGATAGCCGGACCACACCTTCGTAATCAACTCGGCGCTACTGCCGATGTGCTGATCGTTGCTGAGCGATAGAACGTAGCGATCGACCCAATCCTTGTTGTACGGCGTCGGCGTGAAATTCTGGTCGCGCTGAAAGACCGGGAATCCGTATTTGCCGGGATCGCCGCCGGCGAATTCGTAGCCGTGAAAATCCAGTGCCCAGTAACCTATGTCGTCAGGACGATAGCCCACGTGCAGATCGGCGCCTTTCAGAATGGAGCCGGCGTTGTCGCGCTGTCCATCGTCGCTCCGGTAATGCGCATCGACGAGATAATCCCACTGCCCGACGGTGCCGGAAATCTTGTTGAACGTTCCGCTCAGCCCGTTCTTACCGACAACGTTCTCGCTGTAGCCTCCGAACTCGCGATTGGGATCGGGCTTGCGGCTGACGAAGTTCACCACCGGCCCGGGCTCGGGCCCATACAGCAACGAACTGCCGCCGCGAATCAATTGCACTTGCGAAATGGTCTGAGGCAAGGGCAACACGTACAGCGTCGGGAAGCCGATCCAGTCCCCTTCGAGCGGAATGCCATCCTGCATTACTGAAACGAATTCGGATTCCTGTGGATTGCCGATGCCGCGATAGCTCAAGTTGAACTGGCTGCCTGTCTGTTGTTCGGAAACGAACAAGCCCGGCGTTTGCACGAACAGTTCGCGCAAATTGTTGTCGACGACGGTAGGAATGTTGTCGAGTTTGGTGATCGAGGTTTTCTTCGTCACCGTGATCTCGGCGCCATCGACCTCTTTCATGATGTGATCGAGCTTCGGGCGGGTATCGTCGCGCGACGCCCGATCGCGCACGTTCACCTGCTCCAATGTCTGCGCTTGCTGAGACGAGTCTTGCGCGCGTGCCGAAATCGACAACACGCTAGCCGCGATGACGGCGGATGCCAGAACTGCTTTGACCACGAATTTTCCCCAGAATAAGACCGCATCGCCCCCGATGCGGAGAAGAACTTATGCCAGTCGCAGGACGTCTTCGCCACGTCCAAGCGGCCTAAGCCGCAAGGCGGACAAGAAATTGGGGCAGAGCAAGCTCTCTGCTCGGTCGCGTCCGTGAGACGCACCGGATGAAAACCGCTAAAACTCTTTCCGGATCCCCGCCATAAACCCGCCGGGAAGCGCGGACAGAATCAAAGGATGGTCTCGATGCATCGCGTACCAGCCGAAGCCGACACCGATGCCGCCGCCGACGAGCACGTCGCTCTGCCAGTGCCCGCGTACCTTCATGCGCGCGATCGCGTCGTAGAGTGGAAGCACCGCAAGCCCATAGACCGCCGGGTGTTCGGGTCCGTATTCGATCATGAAGGGCGTGACCACGCTTGCGACCTGGGCCACCTCGCCGCTCGGGAAACTCTGGTTGCCGTGCCCGGTGAAGAACTGGTTGGGATCGCTCGTCTGCGAGGGCCGTTCGCGCGAAAAGATGAACTTTGCGGCGGTCGTTGTTCCCGCGGTCAGAACCATCGAGTCGAGCGAGCGCCACAGCGTATCGCCGAACGGCGTGTCGCCGCCTTCCCACAGTGCTCCACCAAGCACAAACAGCGTGGATCCGTTAGCGAGGTCCTGCTGGTAGCTGCGCTTCCAGATGCCGCTGTTGTCGTAGGCGAGGCGGTGATCGATGCCGAAAGGGCCGCCTGCCGCACCCGCGGTTGGAGCAACGGCAATTGCGCTCGCAACGGCGGTGAATAGCGTTATTGAAAGTCGACGAGAGCTCATCTTGAATGGTCCAACTCATCGAGCGTACCTCGCGATTCTTAGAGCAAACTTAAGACGCTTCGCGCAGATGCCACACGCCCGTGCTGGCTGCACCGCATTCGTCGAGCGCTGATTGCGAACGGCGCATGCGACGGTCTCGCGTTGCATGCGATGGCTCGCGTGGCTATCCTCGCCGCCACTCGAGAGGTCAACTTCCATGGGATCGGCCATGCGTAAAAAACTCGTCGCCGGAAACTGGAAGATGCACGGGTCGCGTGCGATGGCCTCCTTGCTCGTCGGTGAATTGGTGAAGCATGTCCCAGGCGATGTCGAGGTGGCCGTATTGCCGCCGTTTCCGTATTTGGCTGGATTGATCGAACAGTTCGAAGGCCGCGGTGTTGCCTTCGGCGCCCAGGATGTCAGCGAACGCCAGCGCGGCGCCTACACCGGCGAAGTGAGCGCGGAGATGCTGGTCGATGTCGGCTGTCGCTTTGTGCTGGTCGGCCATTCCGAACGCCGGCAGTACCACGACGAATCCAACGAGTTGGTCGCCGCGAAATTCGACGTGGCGCGCGAAGCGGGCCTCACGCCGATCCTGTGCATCGGCGAAACACTTGAGCAACGCGATTCCGGCACCGCCGAATCGGTGATCGGCATGCAGATCGATTCCGTGCTCAGCCGCTGCGGGATCGAAGCGTTTTCCACGGCCGTCATCGCGTACGAGCCGGTGTGGGCGATTGGCACGGGCCGAACCGCCACGCCGGATCAGGCCCAGGCGATGCACGCGCACATCCGTGGCATGCTGGCGCGGGACAATGCTACAATCGCGGGCTCGCTGCGCATCCTGTATGGCGGCAGCGTCAAGCCCGACAGCGCCGCCGGTTTGTTCGGCCAGCCGGACATCGACGGCGGATTGATCGGCGGGGCCTCTCTGGTGGCTGCGGATTTCCTCGCCATCTGCGCTGCGGCCAACGCGTGAAACTTCGGATTCCTTAAACCATGTTGTTGACGTTATTCAATGTAATTTACGTGCTGATCGCGGTCGCGATGATCGCGCTGATCCTTTTGCAACGCGGCGCGGGTGCGCAGGCGGGCTCTGGATTCGGCGGCGGCGCTTCGGCCACCGTGTTCGGCGCGCGCGGCGCGGCGAACTTCCTCTCGCGCAGCACCGCGATTTTGGCGGGCGTGTTTTTCGTGCTCAGCTTGATCATGGGCATATACCTGCATCCTGTCGCGACGAAGACCGAAGCCGATCTCGGCGTGATGAGCGGGTTCCAGACACCGCCAGCGCCACAGCCCGCTGCACCGACGAATTCGGACATTCCGGCCGCGACTCCTGCGCCGGCTGCGAACGGCGACAAGCCCGCGCCGACCACGGCTCCTGCCGACGTGCCCGCGCCGGCCGCCGCTGCGCCCGCGCAATCGACGCCAGCGCCTGCGGCAGATCAGCCGGCGCCGGCCACCGCGCAACCCGCAGCGACCGAGAAGAAATCCGACAACAAGAAAAAAGGCGGCGGCAAGCCGGCCGACAAGAATTCGCACTAAACTACGCGAAACGAATCAGCCCAGATGGCGGAATTGGTAGACGCACTACCTTGAGGTGGTAGCGACGTAAGTCGTGGAGGTTCGAGTCCTCTTCTGGGCACCACATTGGATTGATCGAAGCGCCGCATTATTTGCGGCGTTTTGTTTTGCGTCAGGTGCTCATCACCCTCGCTAGTGACAGCAACTCTCGGCATGTTTTTCGTAGTCGAGCTGCGGCTGGAAATCCGGCCGTTCGCCGGGCCCCAGATCGACCATATTCCAGAATGTTTCCAGCGTGCCGATGGCACGTGGGTCCTGTCCGGGGTCGGACGGCGCGTAACTCAGTTCCGATGCCCAGAACAGCCGGATCGCGCCATCGGGTTCGCGCTTGAATACCGTCATGATTGGAATCTGCGCACCGTTTTCGTCTTCGCTCAAATAGTCGCGCTTGAACGTGTTGTCCTGCGCCGACAGCAATCGCATGTGCTTCCAGCCCCGATCGCGCGCGACGTCGAGCACGCGATCCAGCGGCGCTTTTGCAACGACTGCGAAACTTTTTCCCGCCGCTTCGTAATGCGGAACGGCCGCATCGATCTGATCGAGGATCGCCGTGCACGAAGGGCAGGGCTGATCCTTTACGGGCAACGACGCGGTCTTCCCGCGCGATGCGCCAGCGCGGTCTTCGTGCGGATGACGCGGAAACATGTAATGGTAGATCAGCAGCGTGTCGCTGCCGTCGCGAAATAGCCCGGCGAGCCCGATCTTCGCCGGCTTGCCGTCGGCGCCGAGTGCGTCGAACACGTAGTCGTGTTTCACGACCGGTCCGGGCGGCAGTTGCCGGCGCTGCTCGGCCACTGATTCCATGTGCCGGCGCAGCGCGATTTCTTCGTCGAGCAGCCGGTCGCGCGCCTGCCGGTATTCGCGCGTTTCGTTGGCGAAGTGGATGCCCATGTCGTGTCCTCCTGCGGCGCGCCGGTAAGCCGGAACTATACGCCGCCATGCGATGAAAGATTTGTAACCGGTTGCGCGTTCGGAGAATTGCCGCATTGCGCAAGGCCGCATGCGCGTGAGAAAATTCCGTGCTCGCAAGAAAGCCCGGATTCGACAAGAAATCACTCCGCCGAGGGATCGCGTTTCGTGCTCACCCAATATTTGCCGATTCTGCTTTTCCTGATCGTCGCCGGCGGTATCGGCGTCGTGCTGCTGGCTATCGGCGCCATCCTCGGACCGCACAGGACCGACAACCCCGAGAAGGCCGAAGCCTACGAATGCGGCTTCGAGCCCTTCGAGGACGCGCGCATGAAGTTCGACGTGCGCTATTACCTCGTCGCGATCCTGTTCATCATCTTCGATCTGGAAATCGCCTTCCTGTTCCCGTGGGCGGTGGTGTTCAAGCAGATCGGCGTCGTGGCCATCGTGGAAATGGCGACATTCTTGCTTTTGCTGCTTTTGGGATTTGTATACTGCTGGAAGAAGGGCGCGCTGGAATGGGAATGAACGACAACAAGCCCGCGCCGACCGCCTTTGCCGCGACGCAGTCGACGGTTGAAAAGACGCTGATGCACAACCCGGTGCCGCTGGGCCCGGTCGACGACATCCTGCGCCCCGCCGGCGACAATCCGCTGCTGCAGAAGGGCTTCGTCACGGCCTCGATGGATTCGCTGGTCAATTGGGCGCGCACCGGCTCGATGTGGCCGATGACGTTCGGCCTGGCCTGCTGCGCGGTGGAAATGATGCATGCGGGCGCCGCGCGTCTGGATCTGGACCGTTACGGCGTCGTGTTCCGCCCGAGCCCGCGCCAGTCCGACGTGATGATCGTCGCCGGCACGCTGGTCAACAAGATGGCGCCGGCGCTGCGCCGCGTCTACGACCAGATGCCCGATCCGAAATGGGTCATTTCGATGGGCTCGTGCGCCAACGGCGGCGGCTACTATCACTATTCCTATGCCGTGGTGCGCGGCTGCGACCGGATCGTGCCTGTCGATATCTACGTGCCCGGCTGTCCGCCGACGGCCGAAGCACTGATCTACGGCATCCTGCAATTGCAGAAGAAAATCCGCCGCAACGATTCAGTCGCGAAAAAGTCCGTCACGCAGATGCCGCCGAGGCAGATCGCATGAGCGAGGCGAGCACGCTCGGCCAGCGCCTGACCGCGCACTTCGGCGACAAGATCGCCGCCGTACACGAATTCGAAGGCGAGACCACGCTCGATGTGCTGCCGGAAAACTGGCTCGCGCTCGCGCGCGCGTTGCGCGACGACGATGCGTTCCACTACGAACTTCTGATCGATGTCTGCGGCGTCGATTATCTGTCTTACGGACAGGTCGAATGGGATACGACGGACGTATCCTCGCAAGGCTTTTCGCGCGGCGTGGAAGGCGAGGGCCGGGCCGTTTCGACTGGTCGCATCGGCCGCACTCCGGCGTCGGACACAAGCGCTTCGCGGCGGTCGCGCAACTCCTGTCGGTCAAGAACAATTCGCGCCTGCGTCTGCGTGCGTATTGCCAGGACGACGCGTTTCCGGTCGTGCCGTCGCTGACCGGCATCTGGCCCGGCGCCAACTGGTTCGAGCGCGAGGCGTTCGATCTGTTCGGCATCCTGTTCGAAGGTCATCCGGATTTGCGCCGCATCCTCACCGATTACGGTTTCGTCGGTCATCCGTTCCGCAAGGATTTCCCGCTGATCGGCAATGTCGAGGTGCGCTACGACGAGGTCGCGCAGCGCGTGATCTACGAGCCGGTGACCTCCGTCGTGCCGCGCGTCCTGGTGCCGCGCACGGTGCGCCACGATTCGCGCTACGACCAGGCGCAGGCCGAGCAGGGCGCGCGTTCCGGCCAGGTAGAGATTCCCAAATAAGATCAGCCGAAGTATAGAAGTATAGAAATGCAGGAAATCAAAAACTATACGATCAACTTCGGACCGCAGCATCCGGCCGCGCACGGCGTGCTGCGTCTGGTGCTGGAGCTCGACGGCGAGGTCGTGATGCGCGCCGATCCGCATATCGGCTTGCTCCACCGCGGCACCGAGAAGCTCGCCGAATCCAAGCCGTTCAACCAGTCGATCGGCTACATGGACCGGCTCGATTACGTCTCGATGATGTGCAACGAGCACGCCTACGTGCGCGCCATCGAAAAACTGATGGGCATCGATGCGCCGGTCCGCGCGCAGTACATCCGCACGATGTTCGACGAGATCACGCGCATCCTCAATCACCTGATGTGGATCGGCTCCAACGCGCTCGATCTAGGCGCGATGGCCGTGTTCCTGTACGCGTTCCGCGAACGCGAAGAGCTGATGGATTGCTATGAAGCCGTCAGCGGCGCGCGCATGCACGCGACGTATTACCGCCCGGGCGGCGTATATCGCGATCTGCCGGACCGCATGCCGCAATACAAGGAATCGCGTTGGCACAAGGACAGCGATCTCAGGCGCATGAATTCCTGGCGCGAAGGATCGATGCTCGATTACCTCGAACATTTCACCGCCGATTTCCCGCATCGCGTCGACGAATACGAAACGCTGCTGACCGACAACCGCATCTGGAAACAGCGCACGGTCGGTATCGGCGTGGTTTCGCCGGAAGATGCGCTGGCCTGGGGCATGACCGGCCCGATGCTGCGCGGCTCAGGCATCGAATGGGATCTGCGCAAGAAGCAGCCCTACGCGATGTACGACAAGATGGATTTCGACATCCCTGTCGGCGTCACCGGCGATTGCTACGACCGGTATCTGGTGCGCGTCGAAGAAATGCGCCAGTCGAACCGCATCGTGCAGCAGTGCGTGCAATGGCTGAAGGCGAATCCCGGCCCGACCATGATCCGCAACTACAAGGTCGTGCCGCCGAGCCGTGTCGAGATGAAAGACGACATGGAAGCGCTGATCCATCACTTCAAACTGTTCACCGAAGGCTATTCGGTGCCGGCGGGCGAAACCTATTGCGCGGTCGAGGCGCCGAAAGGCGAGTTCGGCTGCTATCTGATTTCGGATGGCGCGAACAAACCGTTCCGCGTGCACCTGCGCGCGCCGGGTTTCGCGCATCTGTCGTCGATGGATGCGATCGTTCGCGGCTACATGCTGCCGGATGTCGTGGCGATGATCGGCACGTACGACATCGTGTTTGGGGAAATTGATCGATGAAAGCCACCGGACATTACGCCGAAGTCAAAGACGTCGATCCGATGGCCGTTTTGAACGGCCATACGCGCGAGCACATCGATCACTGGGTTTCGAAATTCCCGCCGGATCGCAAACGCTCGGCGCTGATCCAGGGATTGTTCGCGGCGCAGGAACAGAACCAGGGTTTTCTGACCGACGAACTCATCACTGCCGTCGCGAAATATCTCGAGTTGCCGGCGATCTGGGCATACGAAGTCGCCACGTTTTATTCGATGTTCGAGACCCGGCCGGTCGGACGCAACAACGTCGCCGTGTGCACCAATATCAGTTGCTGGCTCAATGGCGGCGAAGACGTGCTGCGCCATTGCGAGAAACGCCTCGGTGTGAAGGTGGGCGAGAGCACGCCGGACGGCCGCGTTTATCTGAAGCCGGAAGAGGAGTGCCTGGCCGCGTGCGCCGGTGCGCCGATGATGGTGGTGAACGGGCATTACCATGAGCATCTGACGACCGAACGGGTCGACAAGATTTTGGATGAGTTGAAATGAGTGTCGGTCCCGCCCCGCAGGAACATCAGGTCGTCTACACCACGCTGCATTTCGACAAGCCGTGGTCGCTGGACAATTACCTGAAAGTCGACGGCTATGCCGCGTGGAAAAAAATCCTTGCGGAAAAAACCGATCCGGCCGCAATTGTCGATGAGCTGAAAAAGAGCGCGCTGCGCGGCCGCGGCGGTGCGGGATTCCCGACCGGTCTGAAGTGGTCGTTCATGCCGAAAGGCACGATGCAAAAGTATATTTTGTGCAATTCGGACGAGTCCGAACCCGGCACGTGCAAGGATCGCGACATCCTTCGCTTCAATCCGCATTCGGTGATCGAGGGCATGGCCATCGCGTGCTACGCGACCGGTTCGACCGTCGCCTACAACTACCTGCGCGGCGAATTCCATCACGAGCCGTTCGAGCATTGCGAAGAGGCCTTGAAGGAAGCGTACGAGGCGGGGCTGCTCGGCAAGAACATCCAGGGCAGCGGCATCGACGTCGACATCTACAACGCGCTCGGTGCGGGCGCATATATATGCGGCGAAGAGACCGCGTTGATGGAATCGCTCGAAGGCAAGAAAGGCCAGCCGCGCTTCAAGCCGCCGTTTCCGGCCGGCTTCGGTCTGTACGGCAAGCCGACCACGATCAACAACACCGAGACTTATGCTTCGGTGCCTGCGATTTTGCGCAAGGGTGCCGAGTGGTTCTTGAACCAGGGCAAGCCGAACAACGGGGGTCCGAAAATCTTCTCGGTGTCGGGGCACGTCAACAAGCCGGGCAATTACGAAATCAAGCTCGGCACGCCGTTCAAGGATCTGCTTGAGATGGCGGGTGGCGTGCGCAACGGTCACAAGCTGAAAGCGGTGATCCCGGGGGGCTCGTCGATGCCCGTGCTCCCCGCCGACACGATGATGAATCTGACGATGGATTACGACGCCATCCAGAAAGCCGGATCGGGCCTCGGCTCCGGAGCCGTCATCGTGATGGACGAAACCACTGACATGGTGAAGGCGTGCCGTCGCATCGCGCGGTTCTATTACGCCGAATCGTGCGGCCAATGTACGCCGTGCCGCGAAGGCACCGGCTGGATGTATCGCGTGCTGTGCCGCATCGTCGACGGCAACGCGACGATGGACGATGTGAACATGCTCAAGCAGGCCGCCGGACAGATCGAAGGCCATACCATCTGCGCATTCGGAGAAGCCGCGGCATGGCCGGTGCAAGGTTTCCTGCGTCACTACTGGCATGAGTTCGAGTACTACATCACGCATAAGCGCAGCATTGTCGATGCGCCGCTGGATCATCCTGTCGTGGAGCAGGCGGCATGAGCGCGCAACCGACCGCACCCGCCGCGCCGCCCGATTTTGTGAACATCGAAATCGACGGCAAGAAGCTGCAGGTGCCGAAGAACTCGATGATCATCCAGGCCGCCGACAAGGCCGGCATTCCGATCCCGCGTTTCTGCTATCACGACAAGCTGCCGATCGCCGCCAACTGCCGCATGTGCATGGTGGAAACGGAAATGGGCGGCAAGCCGGTGCCGAAACCGCAGCCCGCGTGCGCCACGCCGGTGATGGAAGGCATGAAGGTGTTCACGCAGTCGCAGCGCGCGTTGTCCGCGCAGCGCAACGTGATGGAATTCCTGCTCATAAACCATCCGCTCGACTGCCCGATCTGCGACCAGGGCGGCGAGTGCGAACTGCAGGACGTCTCGATGGGCTACGGCCGATCGGTGTCGCGCTTCGTCGAACGCAAGCGCGTGATCCCGGATGAAAATCTCGGTCCGCTGATCGCCACCGACATGACGCGCTGCATCCAGTGCACGCGCTGCGTACGCTTCATGACGGAAGTGGCCGGCTCGCCGGAACTCGGTGGCATGGGCCGCGGCGAGATGCTCGAGATCGGCACCTACATCGGCAAGACCATCGACAGCGAACTCGGCGGCAACATCATCGATGTCTGCCCGGTCGGCGCGCTGACCAACAAGGTGTTCCGCTTCAAGGCGCGCGCGTGGGAACTGATCGCGCGCGAATCGATTGGTTATCATGACGCGCTCGGCTCAAATCTGTGGCTGCATACGCGCCGCGGCGACGTACTGCGTACCGTGCCGCGCGACAACGAATCGATCAACGAATGCTGGCTGTCGGATCGCGATCGCTATTCGCATCAGGGCCTGTATTCGGACGATCGCGCGACCAAGCCGATGATCCGCAAGGACGGCGAACTGGTCGAATCGACGTGGGAAGAAGCGATCGCTTTCGTCGCCGACAAACTCAAAGTAGCCGGTTCCGACCTCGGTGCGCTGGTTGCGCCGCTGACCTCGAGCGAAGAAGGTTATCTGCTCGGCAAGATCGTTCGCGGCCTCGGCAGCGACAACATCGACCACCGCCTGCGCACGCTCGATTTTTCAGACGGCACAGCCGGCCCGACATTCGAAATGCCGCTTGGCGAGATCGAGAAGGCGAATGCGATCGTGATCGTCGGCTCGAACACGCGGCACGAGCAGCCGCTGCTGTCGCACCGCATCCGCAAGGCGTGGAAGAAGGGCGCGAAGGTATACGCGATCAATCCGGTCGACTTCGATTTCAATTTCCTGCTGAACGGCAAACGCATCGCCGACGTGTGGGCGATGGGCGACGAACTCGCCGCGTTCGCGAATGCGTCGGCCGGCGATTCGATCGTGTGCGCCGAACTGCAGGATCAGATCCGCGGCGCGAAAGTGGAAGACGTGCACCGTTCGGTCGCGAAGATCGTTGCCGACGCACCGTCTTCCGTCGTCATTTTCGGCGATGTCGGCGCGCAGGCGCCGAATGCGGCGGCGTTGCGCGCGATGGCGCGCGAGTTCGCGCGGCTGACGAAGTCGGCATTCAATGAAGTCGCTGCGGGCGCGAACGACATCGGCCTCGCACGCGCGGGCGCGGTGCCGCAATCGATCGGAAAGAACGCGGCAGAGATGCTCGCGCAGCCGCCGAAAAATCTGATCGTCTATCACGCCGGCACGGCGGACGTGTCCGACGCAAAAGCATTCGACGCCGCGCGCAACGACGCCGGGTTCTGCGTATACATCGGCGCGTATGCCTGCAATAGCGTGAAGCGCACGGCGCACGCGGTGTTGCCGGTCGGCCTCGCGCCGGAAATCAACGGAACGTACGTCAACGTCGACGGCACGGCGCAAACGGTCGCTGCGGGTTCGAAACTGCCGGGTGAAGCGCGCGAAGGCTGGCGCGTGCTGCGTGCGCTGGGTGCGCAGCTCGGTCTTGAAGATTTCAGCTTCACCGATTTCGGCGAAGTGCACGCAAAAGTGAAGCCGCAGCTCGCCGAAAAACCGGTGACCGGCAAAGCCTGCGAAAAGCAGTCGCGGCCACATCCGGACGGGAATCGCGCTCCGGGCAGTTTCGTGCGTGTGTCGACGGTGCCGATCTATCGCGCCGATGCGGTGGTGCGTCGCGCGAAGTCCCTGCAGGCACATCCGCTCACCGGTCATGCGGCCGTCGGACTACATCCGGAAGATGCGCTCGCGCTCGGTCTGTCCGCCGATGCGCAGGCGAAAGTCAGCGCGGGCGATGCCGAAACGACATTGCCCGTGATCGTCACGCGCGCCGTGCCGCGCGGCTCGGCGTGGATCGAATCGACCTGGTCCCAGACCAAGGCGTTGCCGCCGACCGGTTCCATCGTTACCGTGGCGAGGGTCTGAGCGTGTACGACTGGATCCTCAATCACATCCGCGATCCGCTCAGCGCCTGGGGCGATGGTGCGGGTCTCGTGATCTGGCTGGTGATGTGCATTCTCGCCATCGCGGTGCCGGTGATCATTTCCGTCGCGCTGTACGTGTGGTGGGAGCGCAAGGTGCTTGGCTGGATGCACGTGCGCATGGGACCGAACAGCGTCGGGCCCGCCGGCCTCGCACAAACGTTTGCCGACGTGTTCAAGCTGCTGCTGAAGGAATATCTGATTCCGCAGCCGGCGAGCAAATTCCTGTTCGTCGCCGCACCGCTCATCGCGCTCACGCCCGCCTTCGCCGCATGGGCGGTGATTCCGTTCTCGCAGCAAGCCGTGCTCGCCAACATCAACGCGGGCCTGCTGTACCTGCTCGCGATGACCTCGCTCGGTGTGTACGGCATCATCCTCGCGGGCTGGTCCTCGAACTCGAAGTACGCGTTCCTCGGTGCGATGCGTTCGGCCGCGCAAGTGGTCAGTTATGAAATCGCGATGGGCATTGCGCTGGTCGGCGTGCTGATCCTGGCGGGCAGTTTGAACATGTCCGACATCGTGCGTGCGCAGACGCCGCACGGCGCCGGCAGCTGGTTCTTCATCCCGCTGTTTCCGCTGTTCGTAATCTATTTCATTTCGGGCGTCGCGGAAACCAACCGCGCACCGTTCGACGTCGCAGAGGGCGAATCGGAAATCGTCGCCGGTTTCCATGTCGAATATTCGGGCGCGCCGTTCGCGGTGTTCTTCCTTACCGAATACGCCAATATGATCCTGATTTCATTCCTTGCCGCCACCTTGTTTTTTGGAGGCTGGGGACCGGTGCTGCCGGAATCGTGGGGCGTGCCCTTGCTCAGCACGCCGAGTTGGGTGTGGCTGTTCATCAAGGTATTTTTCTTCGCCTTCTTCTACTTGTGGTTCCGCGCGGCGTTCCCGCGCTATCGCTACGATCAGATCATGCGATTAGGCTGGAAAGTATTCATCCCGATCGGTCTCGCGTGGCTTTTCGTGACCGGTTGCATGGCGTATTTCGGAATCGTCGGTCCGGGCATGACGGGAGCGGGCGCATGAGCAATATCGCTGGCTTCTTCAAAAGCCTGATGCTGATCGAACTGTGGAAGGGTCTGGCGCTGACGGGCAAATACATGTTCAAGCCCAAGTACACGATGCGCTATCCGATGGAGAAGATCCCGCAATCCAACCGCTTCCGCGGTTTGCACGCGCTGCGCCGCTATCCGAACGGCGAAGAACGCTGCATCGCGTGCAAGCTGTGCGAGGCGGTGTGTCCAGCGCTTGCCATCACCATCGACTCCGAACAGCGCGCCGACGGCACGCGCCGCACCACGCGCTACGACATCGATCTTTTCAAGTGCATCTATTGCGGCTTCTGCGAGGAAAGCTGTCCGGTGGATTCCATCGTGGAAACCAACATCCACGAATATCATTTCGAGAACCGCGGCGAGAACATCGTCGACAAGCAGAAGCTGCTCGCTATCGGCGACCGCTTCGAATCGCAGATCGCCGCTGCGCGCGCGCAAGACGCGCCGTATCGCTAAAGGACTCGAGATGGATTTGCCCTGGACCCTCATCCTTTTCTACGCGTTCGCCGCCGCGCTGGTCGCCGCCGCGGTCGGCGTCATTTCCGTGAAGAATTCCGTGCACGCGGCGCTGCTGCTGGTGCTGTGCTTCTTCACTACGTCCGCGTTGTGGCTGCTGCTGCAGGCGGAGTTCCTCGCCGTCGCGCTGGTGCTGGTCTACGTCGGCGCGGTGATGGTGCTGTTCCTGTTCGTGGTGATGATGCTCGACATCAAGACCGAGCCGCTGCGCGAAGGCTTCATCCGCTATCTGCCGGTCGGCCTCGTCGTGGCGGTGGTCATGCTCGTCGAAATGCTCGCGTTGATGGGCGTGAAGTCGATGAACATCACCGCGCCCGCCGATCCGGGCGGCGCATCCAACACGGCATGGCTCGGCACGGCGCTGTTCACGCAGTTCCTGCTGCCGTTCGAAATCGCCGCGGTGATCCTGACCGTCGCCGTGATCGCCGCGATCATGCTCACTCTGCGCAAGCGCGGCGGCACGAAATACCAGCAGCCGTCATGGCAGGTTGCGGTACACGCGCGGGACCGCGTCCGCATCGTGAAGATGGCGAGTTCCACGCCCGTCGAAATACCCGCGGGGGAGGCGAAGCCGTGATCACACTCGCGCATTACATCGTGCTGTCGACCGTGGTTTTTTGCATTTCGGTGGCCGGCATCTTCATCAATCGCAAGAACATGATCGTGCTCCTGATGGCCATCGAACTGATGTTGCTGTCGGTGAACATGAACTTCATCGCGTTCTCGCGCTTCCTCGGCGATGTGAGCGGACAGGTGTTCGTGTTTTTCATCCTGACGGTGGCGGCTGCCGAATCGGCGATCGGCCTTGCCATCCTCGTCGTGCTGTTCCGCAATCGCGCCACGATCAATGTCGGCGAACTCGATTCGATGAAGGGCTGAGGCGATGCATCTGAATTCCACCGTCCTTCTCGTCATCGCCCTCGCGCCGCTGTTCGGTGCGATCGTCGCCGGGTTGTTCCGCAATCAGATCGGCCGCGTCGGCGCGCATACGGTGACGATCGCCGGCGTCGCCTTGAGTTGCGGTTTGTCGTTTTACGTCCTGTACCAGCTCGTCTGGGGTGGTGCGGAGACGTACAACGAAAATGTATACACGTGGTTCCGCGTCGGCGGCATCGATGCGCACGTCGGTTTCCTCGTCGACCGCCTCACAGCACTGATGATGTGCGTGGTGACGTTCGTTTCGTTGATGGTGCACGTCTACACCATCGGCTACATGGCCGACGATCCGGGCTATCAGCGCTTCTTCAGCTACATCGCACTGTTCACCTTCTCGATGCTGATGCTGGTCATGGCCAACAATTTCCTGCAGCTTTTCTTCGGCTGGGAAGCGGTGGGCCTCGTTTCGTATCTGCTCATCGGATTCTGGTTCAAGAAGCCGACCGCGATCTTCGCTAATCTGAAAGCGTTCCTCGTCAATCGAGTAGGCGACTTCGGTTTCCTGCTCGGCATCGCCGGCGTGCTGCTGGTGTTCCACACGCTCGACTACGCACAAGTGTTCGGGTCGGCCGACAAGTTGAACGGCGTGACCTGGCAAATCATCGGCGGTCATCCGTGGTCGGCGGCGACAGTGATCTGCCTGTGCCTGTTCGTCGGCGCGATGGGCAAGTCCGCGCAGGTGCCGCTGCACGTATGGCTGCCCGATTCGATGGAAGGCCCGACGCCCATCTCCGCGCTGATCCACGCCGCGACGATGGTCACCGCCGGCATTTTCATGGTCGCGCGCATGTCGCCGCTGTTCGAATTGTCCGAGACGGCGTTGAGCGTGGTGCTCGTCATCGGTGCGACGACGGCGTTCTTCACCGGCGCCATCGGCATCGTGCAGAACGACATCAAGCGCGTTGTAGCTTATTCCACATTGTCGCAATTGGGATATATGACGGTCGCGCTCGGCGTATCGGCTTACGGCGCCGGCATTTTCCACTTGATGACACACGCTTTCTTCAAGGCGCTGCTGTTCCTCGGCGCGGGATCGGTGATCATCGCGATGCATCACGAGCAGGACATGCGCTACATGGGCGGCCTGCGCCGCTACATGCCGATTACTTACGCCACGATGATCATCGGCACGTTGGCCCTGACGGGCATGCCTGGTTTTTCCGGCTATTTCTCGAAGGACGCAATCATCGAAGCGGTGCACGATTCGCATCGCTGGGGCGCGTCGTTCGGTTACTGGTGTGTGCTGCTCGGCGTCTTCGTGACCTCGACTTATAGTTTTCGCCTGCTGTATCTCACCTTCCACGGCCGCGAACGGTTCGTCGTCGAACACGAACACGGTTCGCGTCCGTCTTCATCGCACAAGAGTGCCGACTCGCATTCCGTGGCGGCGAAAGCCGACGCGCATGGGTCCGCCGAAACCGCTCACGAGCCGGATGCGGGTCATCACGACGATCATCTGCCGCCGGGGCACCTCGCGCATCCACCGACCGAATCGCCCTGGGTCGTGACGGTGCCGCTGATCCTGCTCGCGATTCCGTCGATCATCATCGGCGCGATGACAGTATCGTCGATCCTGCACGGCGATTTCTTCGAGACGGCGATCCGCACCGCCGAACACGCCGAAGGTGCATTCTCCGGCTGGTTCGACGCGATGCTGCAAGGATTCCTGCAACCGCCGTTCTGGTTTGCGTTCGCCGGGTTTCTCGTGTCGACGTACATCTATCTGTTCAATCCGTCGATCGCCGATCGCATCCAGAAAGCGTTCCATCCGATCTGGACGATGCTCGACCGCAAATACTGGTTCGATCCGGTCTATCAAGCCGTATTCGCGAAAGGTTCGCTGCTGCTCGGCCGCGGTTTGTGGAAGGGCGGCGACGTCGGCGTGATCGACAACGTGATCATCGACGGCTCGGCCGCGACGGTGAATCGCGTCGCCGGAGTGGTGCGCTGGATCCAGTCGGGATATTTGTATACCTATGCGTTCGCCATGATCCTCGGTCTCGTCGCGCTGCTCGGCGGGCTGTGGTGGATGACGAAGGTTTAGTGCGCGCCGACCCGCTTTCGCGGGAATGACGCCACGGGAAGCGACAAACAGGAACGTTGAATGCAAGCGAGCTGGCCCATCTTGAGTCTGTGCATCTGGCTGCCGATCATCGGCGGCGCGCTGGTCGCGTTGCTCGGCGAACGTGCCGGCACCGCGCGCTGGCTCGCGCTCGCGGTATCGATCGTCGTCTTCCTGGTCAGCATTCCGCTCTTTACCGGCTACGACGCCATCGCAGGCACGATGCAGTTCGTCGAGCAGCTTCCGTGGATCGGCGCGATCAACGCGACATACCACCTCGGCGTCGACGGCATCGCCATCGCGCTGATCGTCCTCACCACGCTGACCACAGTCCTCGTCATCCTCGGCGCGTGGGATTCGGTGCACAACAAGGTTGCGCAATACCTGGCCGCGTTCCTCATACTCGAAGGTCTGATGATCGGCGTGTTCGCCGCGATGGATGCATTGCTGTTCTATGTGTTCTTCGAAGGCATGCTGATCCCGATGTTCATCATCATCGGCGTCTGGGGCGGTCCGCGGCGCGTGTACGCGACATTGAAGTTCTTCCTGTACACGTTCTTCGGTTCGATCTTCATGCTGGTCGGACTGATCTATCTTTATCTGAAAGCCGGTAGCTGGGAATTGGCCGCATTCGCCAGGCTGCCGCTCAGCGCGCACGAGCAGGCGTATCTGTTCTTCGCTTTCCTGCTCGGCTTCGCCATCAAGGTGCCGATGTGGCCGGTGCATACGTGGTTGCCGGATGCGCACGTCGAGGCGCCGACCGGCGGTTCCGTGATCCTGGCGGCGATCATGCTGAAGATCGGCGGCTACGGTTTCCTGCGTTTCTCGCTGCCGATCGTGCCGGATGCGTGCCAGGAATTCGCCTGGCTGATCGTCGCGCTGTCGCTTATCGCGATCATCTACGTCGCCTTCGTCGCGCTCGTGCAGGAGGACATGAAGAAGCTGATCGCGTATTCGTCGGTGTCGCACATGGGTTTCGTGACGCTCGGCGTGTTTCTCGCGGCCACGCTGGTGCGCACATTCCACAATTCCGACGGCGCGTACCTCGGCGTGTCCGGCGCGATGGTGCAGATGATCTCGCACGGCTTCGTTTCCGGCGCGATGTTCTCGTGCGTAGGTGTTTTGTACGACCGCGTGCACAGCCGCCAGATCAAGGATTACGGCGGCGTCGCCAACGTCATGCCGTGGTTCGCCGCGTTCTGGGTTTTGTTCTCGATGGCCAATTGCGGCCTGCCGGGCACCAGCGGTTTCGTCGGCGAATTCATGGTCATCCTGTCGAGCTTCCAGTTGAATCCGTGGGTCGCCGCCGGTGCGGCGCTGACGCTGATCATCGGCGCGGCGTACACGTTGTGGCTGGTCAAGCGCGTGATCTTCGGCGAAGTGACCAACGAGCACGTCGCGCATCTGAAGGACATCAACGCGCGCGAAGCGCTCGTGCTCGGCGTGTTCGCCGCCGGCACGCTGCTGATCGGCGTGTGGCCCGAGCCGTTGACTCATTTGATGGACGCGTCGGTCAGGCACATCGTCGACGCGCTGGCCGTGTCGAAATTCTGATCACTGCGTCGCTGCCGCGCAGCGTCCGGATATCGCGTTACCGGACAAGCGTGGCGGTGAAGCGCGAAGCGGGCGCAGGGAGCTCGCGGCAATAGGGGAGTCGAGCATGTCCGCGGATCCGTCCGTCATCGAGCCGAGCATCGTTCCGTTCTGGAACCGTCTGCGCGAAGTCATCCTTTATCCGGCGCATGCCGCCTCGATGGTGACGATCATCATCCTGGCGATCGCGAGCCTCGTGATCTTCCTGCCGTTCAAGATCATGGCGCTGATTCTTTTGCTGATGGTCGACGTAGCCATGTACCGCTACGCATTCGATTGCCTGCGCGCCTCGGCGAACGGTCAGCTCACGCCGCCGGAAGGCGGTTTCCTGTCGACGACCGATCCGAAGCTCGGCTGGAAACTCATCGCGCTGCTCTTCATTCTGGGAGTCGTCGGCGGCATCGGTGCCGCGTTGTTCGGGCCGCGCCTCGGCATCGCGTGGCTGATCTTCCTGGGTATCTGCATGCCGGCCGCGGTGATGGTCTTGGCGATGGAAGAGTCGCTGGGAGCCGCGCTCAATCCGTCGAAATGGTTCGGCATATTCGGCCGCGTCGGCTGGCCGTATCTGTCGGTGGTCGGCTTGTGTCTGGCTGTGCTGATGAGCGAGAGCTTCGGTTCGGAGCTGGCCGCGAAGTTTTTGCCCGCAGCCGTCGCCATCGTCGCCGTGATGCTGATCTCCAACTATTGCCTGGTGATCATGTTCCACTTGATGGGTTATCTGATCTATCAGTATCACGACGAACTCGGCTTCGTCCCCGACGCGCCGCAACTGGCGCAACGCATGGCAATCGCTGATCCGGATCAGGAAATTCTCGATCGCGCCAGCGCGATGGTGCGCGATGGCCATCCCGAAGACGCGACGATGCTGCTCGGCGGGCGACTGCGCGCATCCGGCGGCACGCCCGCGGTGCACGCGCAATATCGCAAATTGCTGAATCTTGCCGGCGACAAGGACGAACTGCTCCGTCACGGCCGCGAATATCTGGGCGTGCTTCTTGCGCAGGACAAAGACAAGCTCGCCCTCGATCTGCTGCGCGAATGCCAGACGATCGATCCGGCTTTCGTGCCAGCCGAATCCGCGCAGGTTACGCGTCTCGCCGAGAAGGCCGCGATGTGGGGACAGCCGCAGGTCGCGCTGAAACTGCTCGGCGGCTTCCACAAGCGCTTTCCGAAAAGCAAGGACGTTCCGAAAAATTATCTGCTCGCCGCGACGATCATGCACGAGCGCATGAGTCAGGACGAACCGGCGTGCGCGCTGTTGCGCTCGCTGATAAAAACGTATCCCGACGATCCGCTCCTTCCGCAGATCGAGGCCCGGCTTGCGGGCATCGAACGCATCATGGCGACGGCAAAACCCGCGGCCAAGCCGAGCCCGGCTACACCTGCGTAAGCAGAAAGCGCGCCTTCGATCCGAAGTCGCTATGCGCGTGCTGTTGCGCGACGTGTTCCAGCCGCGCGCGGCGCAGCGGAGAATTTTCCGGCGCGCGCATCGCCAGCGCGAACCAGGCGCCGGGCAGTCCAGCGTAGTTCGGCGAGCGTTCCGCCAGTACGCGCAGCAGGCCTTCGGCCGCCGCGTCGTCGCCGAGCCGCAGCCATAGCGGCACGAGCTTCACCATCGCCTCCGGCGTGAGACGCGGCTTGCCGCCCGTCGCTTTCGCGTAGTCGTCGTAGATGGTTTTCATCTCGCGCACGTCGTCGTTGCTGTTGGGTTTGAACGCGACCACGCGCGCGACGGCCGCGTCGAGTTCGGCCGGCGTACCCTTGTAGCGCGCACACCGGTACAGCGCCACCATCACAGGCAGCTTGCCGGGCTCGGATTCGTCGATGCGCGTCAGCAGGTCGCGCGCGTGGGCGATGTCGAGACGTCCCAGGTGCTGCAGCGCCTGATCGAATGCTTTGGCGTTGTCGGCGCGCCGTTCCTCGCGCGCGTCCTGCTCGATGAAGTCGGTGCGCAGCCGTCCTTGCCTGCGCAAACCCCAGGCGATCAGCGCGCCGAACACGATGCCGCCGGCGTGCTCGTCGAAAGCGACGTGCGCGTCGCTGTCGATCCACATGTTGAGCAGTTGCCAGCCGAGCCACACCGGCAGCAGCGCGAGCGCCGGCACGGCCACGTAGTCGAAGATCACGAAGAACCAGTAGAACACGCGCACCTTGCGCGTTCCCCAGATCACGCAATACGCACCCATCAGCGCCGCGATGGCGCCGGATGCGCCGAGCGCTCCGCCGTAGGCGTTGCCGTGGATGGCGAGCGAGGTCAATGCCGCTCCGATGCCGCCGAGCAGGTACAACGCGAGGAACCACGCCGAGCCGAGCGCGCCTTCGACGAGCAGGCCGAGCACCGCGAGAAAAATCATGTTGCCGATCAGATGTTCCATGCCCGCGTGCAGGAACATGGAACTGAAGATGCGGCTCGGCTCGAAATGCGAGTACCGCAACAGATGCCGTTCGGTAAAAGCGCTGTCGCGCAGCGCTTCGTATTTGGCGCGGCGATCCTTCCACGCGGCGTAATTTTTTGCGTCCGGCGTGATGAGTTGATCGGTGTCGAGCGCCTGCAGGAAACGGCCATCGGATTCGATGATCTGCATCTGCGCCTGGGTGCGCATGTCGACGAACGTTTCGACCTGCGCGTTTTTGCCGTGATTCCTCATCCAGGCCGCGTACGCCGGCACTTCATCGCTGGAAAGGTGCGACTGCGCGTAATACTCGGCCGCCTGCTCGTAGATGCGGTCGTCCTTGGATTGCAGAAAACCGAAAACGAAACAGTTGACCAGGATCAGGACGACGGTCACGAGGGGGAAATTTTCCCAGCTCGGCCGGCGATGTAGCGGAATGATCAGCAAGACGCGCTCCCCGTGTCGCTGCGGACGGATTGTACCGTGCCGAACAGGACGGGGAAGGGCGCCGAATCGTCGTTTTATCGGGCCGTCTCGCGTACAATGCGCGTTCGAATTTCGCTGATCACGAAAGGCGCGATGAACTTCAATCCACACGACCTCGTCCTGCTCGGCCCCGAGGATTTCCTGCTCGGCGCGACCTGCGTGATCTTGTTCGTCGACCTGTTCCTGAAACCCGCGCAGCGCGCCGTGACGCACTGGCTGTCGCTGATCGCCGTGCTCGGCTCGATGGCATTGATCCTCGCCGATCATGATGCGGCGACCGTCGCGTTCAACGGCGCCTATATCCACGACGGCATCGCCGCGGTGCTGAAGATCTTCATCCTCGGCATTACCGGCGTCGTGTTCATTTATGCACGTCGCTATCTCGTCGATCGCGGACTGTTCATCGGCGAGTATTACCTGCTCACGCTGTTCGCCACGCTCGGCATGATGCTGCTCGTTTCGGCGGGCAGCCTGGTGATGGCCTATCTCGGTCTGGAATTGTTCGCGCTGTCGACGTACGCGCTCGTCGCGATCAACCGCGATTCGAGTCAGGCTTCCGAAGCGGCGATGAAATATTTCGTGCTCGGTGCGCTCGCGTCGGGACTTCTGTTGTACGGCATGTCGATGATCTACGGCGCGACCGGCACGCTCGATCTGGCCAAGATCCACGCGGTCGGGTCCTTAGCCGCCGACAACCCGCACGGCTTGCTGCTCGCGTTCGGCGTGGTGTTCCTGGTCGTCGGCATTGGTTTCAAGTTCGGCGCCGCGCCGTTCCACATGTGGCTGCCGGACGTCTACGAAGGTTCGCCGACGGCGGTCACCATCTTCGTCGGCTCGGCGCCGAAGATCGCCGCGTTCGGCATGGCGTATCGTCTGCTCGAAATGGGCCTGGGCGATCTGTCGCCGCACTGGCGGTTGATGCTTGCCGCGCTCGCCGCCGCCTCGCTCGCCATCGGCAACGTGGTCGCGATCGCCCAGTCGAACTTGAAGCGGCTGCTCGCGTATTCGACCATCTCGCACGTCGGCTTCGTGCTGCTGGGTCTGTCCAACGGAACGCCGAGCGGTTACGCGGCAGCCATGTTCTACGCCATCGCCTACGCGATCATGACCACCGCGGCCTTCGGCGGCATCCTGCTGTTGTCGCGCGCCGGTTTCGAGGCGGAAACCATCGACGACTTCAAGGGCCTCAACCAGCGCAATCCGTGGTACGCCTTCATCATGCTGCTGGTCATGGCCTCGCTCGCCGGCATTCCGCCACTGTTCGGCTTTTTCGCCAAACTCATGGTGTTGAAAGCCGCGATCGACGGCGGCATGTTGTGGCTGGCCATCGTCGCCATCGTATTCGCCATCATCGGTGCGTTCTATTATTTGCGCGTGATCAAGGTGATGTATTTCGATGCGCCGATCGATGGCGCCACGCTCGCCTTGCCGAACGACTTGCCGCTGCGTTGGCTGCTGTCGATCAATGGCGTCGCACTGCTGGTGCTCGGTGTGTTGTGGGGACCGCTGATCGCCTGGTGTTACCGCGCATTCGGCGTGGCATCCTGATCCGCCGAACGCCGTTGAAAACGGTGTCCGCCGACGCAATCTAGAAGCGGCAAAGATTCTTTTAAGTTGCGCCAGACCCGCGCGCTCCGTTAAAATCGTCGTTCGCCTTGGTGCGGGGTGGAGCAGTCTGGCAGCTCGTCGGGCTCATAACCCGAAGGTCGCAGGTTCAAATCCTGCCCCCGCTACCAGCCGAAGTAAGGGGCCTCGCGAGAGGCTTTTTTGTTCGACGCGAAATGTAACGCTGGTGTCTGGTTCGTTTCGTGAAGCGCAAGGATTGCGCGCGTTGCCGATGTTTGGATGCGAGACAACGGCGGACTATGGAATGGGCCTCAGGCCCATTTTGCGTTTTTGGAGTTGGCTTTTCGTGAGTAGTGCGGCCATGGATGGACGCTTTTTGACTTTTCGCAATCAGGGACGATTGCACAGCTGATTGATGCGGCCATAGATGGACGCTTTTTGATCGTCGCGATCACGGATGATCGCAAAGGCAACGACATGAAAGACGAACGACTGACCGATTTGCTGACGCCGGTTGTGCAAGGCCTGGGGCTGCAATGCCTCGGTGTCGAATACAGCCCGTCGCACGGCAACAGTCTGGTGCGGGTGTACATCGAGGCGGCCGACCGCGAGGTCAACGTCGACGATTGCGAGGCGGTCAGCCGCGAAGTGTCGGCCACGCTGGACGTGAACGATCCGATCGCCGGCCGCTACACGCTGGAAGTGTCGTCGCCGGGTCTTGATCGGCCGTTGTATACAACCGCGCATTTTGCGCGTTTTACCGGCCAGCAGGTGAAATTGGAAGTCAACCTGGCCGTGAACGGACGCCGGCGCTTCAACGGGCCGATCGTCGGCGTGGAAGGCAACGAGGTGATTCTGAACCAGGATGGCGAACCGGTGCGCATCGCGCACGCGAACATCCACAAGGCGCGTCTCGTGCCGGATTTCGGCGACGAGATGAAGAAAGCGAACAAAGGTAAAAAGGTAAAAGGCAAGAAGTGATTTTTGCCGCAATCTGAGAACCGAGAACTATGAGCAAAGAACTGTTACTGGTCGTCGACGCCGTCGCCAACGAAAAAGGCGTCGCGAAAAATGTCATTTTCGACGCGATGGAAGCGGCACTCGCCTCCGCGGCGAAGAAACGCTATTCGAGCGAAGACGTCGCCACGCGCGTCAGCATCGACCGCGACAACGGCGACTACGAAACCTTCCGCCGCTGGGAAGTGGTGCCGGACGATATCGTCATGGAATCGCCGGACAGGCAAGTCCGCCTGATGGACGCGGTTGAAACGCGCGAGGACATCCAGGTCGGCGAATTCGTCGAAGAACAGATCGAGAACCCCGAATTCGGCCGCATCGCCGCGCAGGCCGCCAAGCAGGTGATCGTGCAGCGCGTCCGCGAAGCGGAACGTGCGCAGGTCGTCGATGCGTACAAGGATCGCGTCGGCGAACTCATCACCGGCGTGGTCAAGCGCGTGGAACGCGGCAGCATTTATCTGGACCTCGGTGGCAACGCCGAAGCCTACATCCCGCGCGACAAGGCGATTCCGCGCGAAGCGGTCCGCGCCGGTGATCGCGTGCGCGGCTATCTGCATGAAGTGCGTCCGGAACCGCGCGGTCCGCAGCTTTTCGTCTCGCGTACCGCGCCTGAATTCATGATGGAGCTGTTCAAGCTCGAAGTGCCTGAAGTCGGGCAGGGCCTTGTGGAAATCAAAGCCGCCGCGCGCGATGCGGGCGATCGCGCCAAGATCGCCGTGCTCGCGCACGACCACCGCACCGACCCGATCGGCGCGTGCATCGGCATGCGCGGTTCGCGCGTGCAGGCCGTGTCGAACGAACTGAACGGCGAGCGCATCGATATCGTCTTGTGGAACGACAATCCCGCCCAGTTCGTCATCAACGCGATGGCGCCGGCGGAAGTGCAGTCGATCATCGTCGACGAAGAAAAGCATTCGATGGATATCGCAGTCGCCGAAGACAAGCTGTCGCAGGCCATCGGCCGCGGCGGCCAGAACGTGCGGCTGGCCAGCAAACTCACCGGCTGGCAGCTAAACGTGATGACGCAGGACCAGGTCGCGGCGAAGTCCGAGGCCGAGCAGGAAGCCGCGCGCGCGCTGTTCATGGAAAAACTCGAGGTCGATGCGGAAATTTCCGCGATCCTCGTGCAGGAAGGTTTCACCACGGTCGAGGAAATCGCCTACGTGCCGAGCGGCGAGTTGCTCGCGATCGAAGGCTTCGACGAGAACATCGTCGAGGAACTTCGCGCGCGTGCACGCGACTCGCTGCTCACCGAAGCGCTCGCCGTCGAGGAAGACATCGAAGAGAACAAGCCCGCCGACGACCTTCTGGCCGTCGAGGGCATGGACGACGACACCGCCTATCAGCTCGCGCAGCACAAGGTCGTCACGCGGCAGGATCTCGCCGATCTGGCCACGGACGAACTGGTGGAATTCGCGATCGAAGGCGTGGACGAAACACGTGCAAGCGCGCTGATCATGGCCGCGCGTGCCGCCGGCGAGTGATGCCGATCATGTGATCGGACACACGCCACTAGAAGAAGTCAGGAGAACCATGTCAGACGTAACCATCAAACAACTCGCCGGTGTCCTCGGCATGAGCGTCGACAAGCTGCTCACGCAGCTCGACGGCGCGGGCATGAAGTTCTCCAGTCCCGATCAGGTGGTTTCGAGCACCGAGAAGGTCAAGCTGCTGGGTTTCCTGCGCCGCACGCACGGCAAGGTCGATCGCGAGCAGGAAGACAACTCGCCGCGCCAGATCACGCTCAAACGCAAGACGGTCAGCGAACTCACGGTCAATCAGGGTGCCGCGCGCGGCAAAACCGTGAACGTCGAAGTGCGCCAGAAGCGTACTTACGTCAAACGCAGCGCGGTCGATGCCGAAGCGCCGGTCGACGCCGAGCGCGAAGACGCGCTGCGCAAGCTGCAGGAATCGCAGCTCAAGCGCGAGGCCGACGAAAACGCGCGCCAGGAACAGGAACGCCGCCGTCAGGAAGAAGACGCCAAACTGCGCGCCGCCGAGGAAGCTCGACGCGCCGCGGAAGAAGCGCGCACGCGTGCCGAAGCCGAAGTCAAACCGGCGGCTGACGCGCCGGCCGCAAAGACCGCGCCCGTTGCCAAGACCGAGAAGAAAGACGAACGTCCCGCTACGCGTCCGGCACCGGCACGTCCGGGCGAACGTCGCCCGCGCGCAGGCGAGGCCGACGCGCCGCATCACAAAGCGCGCGAAAAACACGGCTCGCATCAGATGCGCGACGACGGTGCCGACAGCGAAGCCGCGCGTTATTTCGGCGCCGAACTGCATCTGTCCGATGAAGGCCACGCGCGCCGCGGCGCCGTGCGCAAGAAACCGCGCAAGATCGTCGAGCCCTCGCGCGCGGGAACGGCGCAGCACGCATTCTCCAAGCCGGTCGCGCCGATGATTCGTGATGTCGCGGTCGGCGAATCCATTCTCGTTTCCGACCT
>CAVPTJ010000001.1:0-430746 GCA_963708785.1 uncultured Gammaproteobacteria bacterium | reverse complement strand
AGATGGCGGTGAAGGGCGCGGACGTCGTGAAAACACTCTTCAAGATGGGCGTGATGGCGACAATCAACCAGTTGATCGATCACGACACCGCCGCACTCGTCGTGGAAGAACTCGGCCACAAGGTCGTGCGCGCGGAAGAACAGACCGCCGAGACCACGCTGGCGAAAGTCGAAGTGCAGGGCCACAAGGAGCCGCGTCCGCCGATCGTCACAATCATGGGTCACGTCGATCACGGCAAGACCTCGCTGCTCGACTACATCCGCCGCACCAAGGTCGCGTCGGGCGAAGCGGGCGGCATCACGCAGCACATCGGCGCGTACCACGTGCAGACCGGCAAGGGCGTGATCTCGTTCCTCGACACGCCGGGCCACGCCGCATTCACCGCGATGCGCGCGCGCGGCGCGAAGCTGACTGACATCGTCGTGCTCGTCGTCGCCGCCGATGACGGCGTCATGCCGCAGACCATCGAAGCGATCCAGCACGCAAAAGCTGCGCACGTGCCGCTGATCGTGGCGATCAACAAGATCGATAAACCTGAGGCGCAACCCGAACGCGTCAAGCAGGGACTGATCGCACAGGAAGTGGTGCCGGAGGAATTCGGCGGCGAGGTGCAGTTCGTGCCGGTGTCCGCAAAGACGGGCGAGGGCGTGGACAGCCTGCTCGACGCGATCCTGCTGCAGTCCGAAGTGATGGATCTCAACGCGGTGAAGGATGGCCTCGCCACCGGCGTCGTCGTCGAATCGAGTCTCGACAAGGGACGCGGTCCGGTCGCGACGGTGCTCGTGCAGCAGGGCACGCTGAAGAAGGGCGATTTCCTCGTCTGCGGCGTCGAATACGGCCGCGTGCGCGCGATGTTCGATGAATCCGGCAAGCAGACCGAAGAAGCCGGTCCGTCGATTCCAGTGCAGGTGCTGGGACTTTCCGGCGTGCCGGATGCGGGCGACGATTTCGTCGTCGTGAAAGACGAGCGTCTGGCCAAGCAGGTCGCATCCGAACGCCAGGCGAAACGCCGCGAAACGCGTCTGGGCAAGACCGCGATGCGCAGTCTGGAAGACGTCATCTCCACGATGGGTCAGGGCGGCGACCAGCGCGTGCTGAACCTCGTCGTCAAGGCCGACGTGCAGGGTTCGGTCGAAGCGCTGCGCGATTCGCTGACCAGCATCAGCACGGCGGACATCCGCGTCAACGTGATTGCGTCGGGTGTCGGCGGCATTACCGAATCGGATGCCACGCTCGCTGCCGCATCGAATGCGATATTGATCGGCTTCAACGTTCGTGCGGATGCCTCCGCGCGCAAGATCATTGCCGATGCCGGTGTGGATCTGCGCTATTTCTCGATCATCTACGACGTCATCGATCAGGTGAAACAGGCCGCGACCGGTCTGCTCGGCACCGAGATCCGCGAGGAGATCATCGGCGTGGCGCAGGTGCGCGATGTGTTCCGCTCGTCGAAGTACGGCGCGATCGCGGGCTGCATGATCATCGAGGGTACGGTCAAGCGCAACAAGCCGATCCGCGTGCTGCGCGACAACACCGTGATCTTCCAGGGCGAGTTGGATTCGCTGCGTCGGTTCAAGGAAAACGTCGAAGAAGTCCGCAACGGCATGGAATGCGGTATCGGCGTGAAGCAGTACAACGACGTCAAGGCCGGCGATCAGATCGAGTGCTTCGAGCGCATCGAAGTGGCGCGCACTCTGTAGGCGAATAGGCTGTCATTCCCGCGAATTCGGGAATGTGGCGACATTGCTTCCCGATCGGCGGACAATGCAGGATTCCGCTCGCGCGGGAATGACGAGTTCAGGCAATCATGGCGAAGAATTCTTTTTCGAGAACGGATCGCATCGGCGCCGAGTTGCGACGCCTCATCGGCACGATGGTCCACGAAGCGGTGCGCGACGGCGGGCTGCCATCGATGAGCGTATCGGATGTCGAGGTGACGAAGGATTTCGACGTCGCCACCGTCTACGTCACCGCGCTTGTGCCTGATCAGGCGAAAGACGGTGTGAAGGCGCTCAACGAGCTGGCCAAGGAATTCCGCCACCAGCTCTCGCAGACGATGACGATGCGCCGCGTGCCGGAAATCCGTTTTCGCTACGACGATTCCGTCGACCGCGGCGAACGCATCGACGCTCTGCTTCGCGGCGACGTGAAACAGGAAGACTGACATGTCCGATCTGCCCCCGAATTACGGCCCTGCGATAACGCTCGATGCCGCGAGGAAAGTCATGGCCGCCGCCGAAGCCGAAGCCGCGCGCAATCGCTGGCCGATGGTGATCGCCATCGTCGACAGCACCGGTCATCTGGTCATGCTGCATCGCATGGATCAGGCGCAATACGGCAGCTCGAAAATCGCGCCGCTCAAGGCCGAAACCGCGCTGGATTTCCGCCGCGCGACGAAAGTCTTCGAGGACGGCATCGCTTCGGGCGGTGCCGGTGTGCGTCTGGTGACGATGCCGAACGTCCTCGCGCTCGAAGGCGGCCTGCCGATTTTGCAGAATGGCGAAGTCATCGGCGCGATCGGCGTTTCCGGCATGCGTTCGGATCAGGATGCGCAAGTCGCGCGCGCGGGCATCGCGGCACTTGGCTGACAAGCGTCCGTTCCGCGACGTCAACGGCATCCTGCTGCTCGACAAGCCGCAGGGACTCAGTTCCAACCAGGCCTTGCAGCGTGCGCGGCACATCTTCGGCGCGCGCAAAGCCGGGCACACTGGCAGTCTCGACCCACTCGCGACCGGATTGCTGCCGATCTGCTTCGGCGAAGCGACGAAAATCGCGGGCTATCTGCTCGGATCGCGCAAGGCATATGACGCGGAATGTCTGCTCGGCGTCACGACCACTACCGATGATGCGGAAGGCGAGGTGATAGAAGCTCGTCCCGTTCCAGCGCAACTCGATATCGAAAATTCGCTGCGACCACTGCGTGGTCACGTCACTCAGACGCCGCCGAAGTTCGCCGCGATCAAGATGGACGGTGTCGCGCTCTACAAACGTGCGCGGCGTGGTGAAGACATCGTTGTCCCGTCTCGTGAAGTCGACGTATTTCGTTTCGATCTGATCGAGCGCGTGGGTGACCGCCTGTCGCTGCATGTCGAATGCGGCTCGGGCACGTACGTGCGCAGCCTCGTGCGCGATCTCGGCGAATCGCTCGGCTGCGGTGCCCATGTGACCGCGCTGCGGCGTCTGTGGGTCGATCCATTCGGCGAGCCGCGCATGTTCACGATCGAAGAACTGACCGATTGGCCACTGGAAACGCTCGATTCCGTGCTGCTTCCGCTGGAAGCTGGTTTGTCGGCGCTGCCGACGCTGTCGGTGGATACCGCGGAAGAACTCCACCTTCGCCAGGGCAAGACGTTGACCCGTCCGGGCCACAGCGAAACACCGCTCGCACGCGCGAACGACGCGGGCGGAAAGCTGATCGCGCTCGTCGCAATCGACGCGGCCGGTAAAGTTCGCGTAAAACGCGGATTCAATTGAGCACGGTAGCCCGCCAGAACACGGCTTTGCGGGCGAATCTGGGAGAAAAATTTACCGCAACAGCCGGAAAAACGGTTACAATAAGCGGCTTTCCCGATCCGCCACTCGGCGATCGTTTTTGCATCATCAAAACCACACTAACGCGGATTGCGCTACTCAGCACGGTGCTGAACTCGGCCGAACCGCGCCGGACGCAACAGAGGATTCACACATGTCGCTTTCAGTCGAACAAACCAGCAAGATCATTACCGATTACCGCCGCGCCGCGAACGATACCGGTTCGCCGGAAGTGCAAGTCGCGCTGCTCTCCGCGCGCATCGAGCACCTCTCCAAGCACTTCTCCGAGCACGACAAGGATCACCACTCGCGACGCGGTCTGTTGAAGATGGTCAACCAGCGCCGTCGCCTGCTCAACTATCTCAAGACCACCGACGCCGATCGCTACAAGACGCTGATCGAGCGCCTCGGAATCCGCCGGTAAGCGCCGCGCTCTCGTCGAGACGCTGCACCTTTTCTAAAGCACCAGCGGCGCGCCACGGGGCGCGTCGCGACAAACTAGGAGTCGCCACGTGGCGAAAGTAACCAAGTCATTCCAGTACGGTAATCACCAGGTCACGTTGGAAACGGGCGAGATCGCCCGGCAGGCATCGGGTGCGGTGATGGTGTCGATGGACGGCACCGTGGTACTGGTGACCGTGGTCGCCAACAGCAAGGCGCGCGAAGGTCAGGATTTCTTCCCGCTCACCGTCGACTACGTCGAAAAGTTCTATTCGGCCGGCCGCATCCCAGGCGGCTTCTTCAAGCGCGAAGGTCGCCCGACCGAAAAGGAAACGCTGACCTCGCGCCTGATCGATCGCCCGGTGCGTCCGCTCTTCCCGGAAGAGTACAAGAACGAAGTGCAGGTTATCGCGCAGGTCGTCTCGCTCAATCCGGAAATGGATGGCGATATCCCGGCCATGATCGGTGCATCGGCGGCGCTCTCGCTGGCCAGCATCCCGTTCAGCGGCCCGATTGGCGCTGCGCGCGTCGGCTACGCCAACGGCAACTACGTGCTCAATCCGACCAAGACCGAGCTGAGCACTTCCGAGCTGGATCTCGTCGTCGCGGGCACCTCCAACGCCGTGCTGATGGTCGAATCGGAAGCCAAGCTGCTGTCGGAAGACGTGATGCTGGGCGCCGTCATGTTCGGCCATCGCGAGTTGCAGAAAGTGATCAATGCGATCAACGAACTCACCGTTGAAGTCGGCACCAAGCCGTCCACGTGGGTCGCGCCGCCGAAGAACACCGGCATGATTTCCGCGCTGAAGGAAAATGTCGCCGACCGTCTCACGCAAGCGTTTGCCGTGCGCGACAAGCTGCAGCGTCGCGACGCGATTTCCATCGCCAAGCAGGACGTGATGCAGTCGCTGGCCGGTCGCGCCGAATCCGAAGGTTGGATCGCCGCCGAACTCGCCAAGGAATTCGGCGAACTCGAGTACCGCACGCTGCGCGACAGCGTGCTCGCCTCCAAAACGCGCATCGACGGCCGCAAGCTCGACGACATCCGTCCGATCAGCGTTCGCGTCGGCGTATTGCCACGCACGCACGGCTCGGCGTTGTTCACGCGCGGCGAGACGCAGGCGCTGGTCACCGTCACGCTCGGCACCACGCGTGATGCGCAGATCATCGACGCGCCGGAAGGCGAATCGAAAGATCCATTCCTGTTCCACTACAACTTCCCTCCATTCTCCGTCGGCGAAGCCGGCCGTTTCGGTGCGCCCAAGCGCCGCGAAATCGGCCACGGCCGCCTCGCCAAGCGCGGCGTGCAGGCGGTGAAACCGTCGATGGAAGCGTTTCCGTACGTTGTGCGCGTCGTCTCGGAAATCACCGAGTCGAACGGTTCATCGTCGATGGCTTCGGTCTGTGGATCGTCGCTCGCAATGATGGACGCGGGCGTGCCGCTGAAGGCGCCGGTCGCAGGCATCGCGATGGGTCTGGTCAAGGAAGGCGAGAACTTCGTCGTACTGTCCGACATCCTCGGTGACGAAGACCATCTCGGCGACATGGATTTCAAAGTCGCCGGCACCGCGGAAGGCATCAGCGCGCTGCAGATGGACATCAAGATCGACGGCATCACCGAAGAAATCATGCGCGTGGCGCTCGATCAGGCCAAGCGCGGCCGTCTGCACATCCTCGGCGAAATGGCGAAGGTGCTCTCGACCTCGCGCGCCGAGATGAGCGAATACGCCCCGCGCCTGCTGACCATCAAGATCCATCCCGACAAGATCCGCGAAGTGATCGGCAAAGGCGGCGCCACGATCCGCTCGATCACCGAGGAAACCGGCACCACCATCGACATCACCGACGACGGCACCGTGATCATCGCCTCCGTCAACCGCGAAGCCGCTGAAGCCGCGAAAGCGCGCATCGAGCAGATCGTCAGCGACGTCGAGCCTGGCCGCATCTACGAAGGCAAAGTCGCCAAGCTCATGGACTTCGGCGCGTTCGTCACCATCCTGCCGGGCAAGGACGGTCTCGTGCACGTCTCGCAGATTTCCAACGAGCGCGTGGAGAAGGTTTCCGACAAGCTCAAGGAAGGCGATATCGTCAAGGTGAAGGTACTGGAAGTCGATAAGCAGGGCCGCATTCGGTTGTCGATGAAGGCCGTAACCGAAGACGCTGGCGCCGCGTAAGACACGCCACGCCACACAGCGTTAAAAAAGGCGGACTTCGGTCCGCCTTTTTCTTGCCTCAGTGTTTCGACAGCCGATTCAATTCCGCTCTCGCGGACTGGTATTCGTTGTAGAAGTGCACGTCCGTATCGACGGATTTTTGGAAGTATTTGCGCGCGCCTTCAACGTCGTTACGAGAGAGCAGGTACTCGCCGACGTAGAAGTACGCCTCGCAACTGTCCAGCCGACGCTCACTCGCGTTGACGCTCTCCAGATATTTTTCGATACCCGCAACATCCGTTTCGCCATCGAATAGGGCCAGCATCGGTCGAGGCCACGCACCGCTAGCATTGCGCTTGCGCAGGTCGACTATGTCCGCGGCAACCGCTTTGCCCGATCGGGCGGCAATCATCGAATACCAAAGCAGTCCGTAGGGATCGGCGTTAGCGGCGCTGGTCCGCGCATCCTCCAAGGCGTCGTCGAAATCGCCGAGGAAGAATTCGGAGACGGCACGGTAGCGGCGCGACCCGTCCACGGTGGGAACGCCGAGCGCGATCGCCTGCGAAAATTCCTGGATGGCTTCCTTGTGATGCTCGCCCATCTGCAGGTGCGTTCCGCGTTCCATATGCGCCTCGGCGCTGCGCGGAGCAATCTTGACCGCTTCGTCGAAATCGGCCGTGGCCTTGTCGAATTGACGCGTTTCGTCATAGGCATTGCCGCGAGCGACGAGCGACGCCGCTCGATCGCGATCGCTCAGGTCCTGCGGATGCTCCAGCGAACGGCTGATCCGCTCGATCGACGCTTGCGCTTCGGCGTCCCTCTCGGCAACAAGATCATGCGCTGCGGGCGGTTGCGTTTTTTTTCCGTCGCCGAATACCTTTGAAAGAAAGCCCTGATTCGCCGCCTTCGCCGGACTTGCGTCGGCAAACATGACGAACGCCTTGAGCTCGCCGAACTTGTGGATTTGCGCGCGGAAGTCGTCGAGTTTATCGGGTGGAATGATCGTGTCGCCGATCGATAGTTCATAGATTTCGTGGCCTTCGTTGCCGCGAAAGCTCGATTGTTTCTCGAGCGAAAAGTACGGCTTTCCGATCGAGAGGTTGTTCGGATCGCGCACCTCCGCCACGGATGGGGGCGCGATCACGTGCAGTTCATAACGGAATCGCGCGGGAAGTTGCGCCAGGAGCAGCGGTGCCTTGCGGTCGTTTTCCGGCAGCGAAAGATGGCCCAGAATTGATTCGGGTTTGTACTTGATGCCGTGCACCTTCTCCTTCGTCACCAGCGTGCTGGCGGGCAACGTATACGTCGCCACGATGTCGAAAAGATTGTGCGCCGGATCGTCGATGAGTTGCACGTCGCCCGTCAGTTCGGCCCCGGCGTAGCGCTCGCTCATGTGGCGCGCGTGACCGCGATTCCAGTCGGGAATTGGCGTCGTCCGTTTGGAGACGCGAAGGGCATCGGCGACGGATCCCGATGCGCGCACGTCCTCGGTCAGCGAGAGCGGTGCATCGTAGCTCGTGATGCGCACCGTTTCGGTCACTGCCAGCAGCGGCGTCTCATCCTTGCGCAATGCGATGCGAGAGGGTTGCGTGGTGTTCGCCGTAGTCAGCAACACATCGACACCGCTGTGAAACGACTGCGCAAGCTCCAGAGGTTCCATCTGTTCGGGAAGGGTCGGGTCGAGATAGTAATCGTGTCCGTTCAACTGGACGCGGACGATCACGTGATCGAACAGGTCCGGCGCCGGCAGGTTGGACGACAGCGAGTGCTGCGTCTCCGCCGGCACCAAAACGGCGTCGGCGTGAATCTTCATCGCGTCGAGCAGCGCTATGGTCAGGGCGGTCTTGTCCTTGCAGTCGCCGAAGCGGCGTTGCAGCGTCGTGTCCGGCGACGTCGGCCGGTGCGAGCTTTCGCCGAGCGAGACGGAGAAATAACGGATCTCGCGCTGGACATATCGCAGCGCCGCCATGACTCGCTCGGAATCGTCGCGGCCGCTGAGCGTTTTCGCGACGTCGGCGACAGCGGGCGAGGTTCGTGAACGCTCGAACAGATGCGCGGCCCACGTGGCAACCTCGTTCCAGTTCTTGAATTCGGATATCTGCAGCATGCGCAACGGCATGTAGTCGCGCGGATACAGACCGGTGACGCGAGCCGCCGCGAGATCGCGTTCGGTGTAGATCAGAACGTCGTGGTCTGCATCCCGGCGACGCGTCGGCACCGGAAAGGCTTTCGCATCAGGACCAACGAACTGCGCGTTGATCTTGCGGGCAACCGGTGACTTGACCACCACACGCCGCACGTCGGTCGAAACCGGATAGTCCCAAGAGGCGAAATCGCTGAAACGGTCGGGGAAAACCGGGTTGCGGCCGATCGTCGAGTACTCCAGATCGAGGACATCGCCGGCGCGCACATCGTCGATTACGATCGACGCGCTCACGGCGCCGGTGTAGATTCCCTGTTCCAGACCCAATTCACGCTGCAGGAAGCGGATCTGTGCGGTGTCGTGCTTGTCGATCACCTCGTTGCCGCGGAGGATGCGCAGCGAATGCAGGCGCATCTTTTGCCATTCCGGCACGAAGCTGAGTTGAAGTTGACCGATGCGTGACAACGCGCTCGCGTCGCGCGCGATCATGCGCTGATGGATGTAGGTCTGCGGCACCGGGTCGGCCAGGAACTGCGTGTCGCGGAGTACGAACCAGCTCGGCTCGTCGCGCGATTTGATCTC
Organism: uncultured Gammaproteobacteria bacterium; assembly: GCA_963708785.1. Classification (GTDB taxonomy): domain Bacteria; phylum Pseudomonadota; class Gammaproteobacteria; order Xanthomonadales; family Rhodanobacteraceae; genus Rudaea. Next base: position 421,896 of record CAVPTJ010000001.1, on the reverse strand, counting down.
GGCGGCAGATGGCATCGGCGCCTCAATCCAATCAGGCGGCGCCGTCCAACGGAATGCGTCGTCGGCCACCTTCGCTTCGCGGACTGGCATCGGCGGCGATGGATCCGACGCCTTGGAGTCCTGAGCGCGCACCAGCGAACCGAAAGCAAGACTCGCGGCGCCGGCTACGGCGCAAGCCCATCTCAACATCACCATCTAGTGTCCCCGAATTCCGCTGTCAACCGAGTATAGCGACGACCGAGTATCTTCGGTCGGCCACGCGGATTTCCGAACTGTTTTATGGCTACATTCAATGACCGCGTGCTAGCATTTTTGGGTATTCGCGGAGGCGCACGATGAATTCGTCAACGAAGGATTGGATCGACAGCTGGCAAGCGCTGCAGCAGCAGTACTGGAATGCCTGGTCCGACGCGACGCGCGGCGTGGTGCAGCCGCCCAAGGCGAATACGCCGTGGCAGGAAGGTCTCGAACAGTGGTCGAAACTGTTCGGCACGTCGAGCAAGCAGACGGAAACCGCCGATCGCTTGATTTCGAGTGCGAAGAATTACGTGGCGTTGATGCAATCGCTGCTCGGCGCCGCCGCCGGCAAGGTGCCGGCTGGATTTGAAGTGCCGAACTGGACCGACGCGCTGCGCAACGGCTTCAACATGTCTGATCTGAGCCGGCCGGGCATGGACGCCATGTTCCGCAACAATCCATTCATGAAGATTTTCGCGGACATGCGCGGCCCGCACGCGATGGGCTTCGACAAGCTTCCCGACAGCTTCACGCCGTTCCTCAACCAAATGAAGCAGGAAGGGCTGTCGTGGCTGCACGCGCCGGCGTTCGGCTTCGCGCGCGAGCATCAGGAGCACTATCAGAAGATGGCCGCAGCGTTCGTCGATTTCCAGGACGCGCTCGGCCGCTACAACGCGCTGATGCTGAAATCCAGCCAGCGCAGTTTCGAGATTTTCGAGAGCAAGCTCGGCGAGCACGACGAACCGGGACGCCAGATAGATTCGATGCGCGCGTTGTACGACCTGTGGGTCGATGCGGCCGAAGATGCGTATGCGGAGATCGCGTTGTCGGACGAATTCCGCAAAGTATACGGCGACGTCGTTAATTCGCAGATGCGCGTGCGGCAGGCGATCCAGCAGGAAGTCGAGCGCATGAGCAGCGACTTCGGCATGCCGACGCGTTCGGAGTTGAACGGCGTGCACAAACGGCTGCACGAGTTGCGGCGCGAGGTTCGCAATGGTCGTTCGCCGGAATCGTCGCGCGAGATCGATGAATTGCGTGCCGAAGTGCGCGAGCTGAAACGCGCCTTGACGGAACGCGAGAAAACGGCGTCGCCGTCGCCGAAAGCCGACGCGCCGAAAGCGCATCCGCCGAAACGCGTACATCCGCCACGCGCGGCAGCGGGGCGTTCGGCCAGTCCGGTCGAGCACATCAAGGCGACCAGTTCGCAGAAGAATCGCCCGAGCCGGAAGGCTGCGGCGAAGCGCGCGACGGCCGAGCGTTCGCACATGCGTTCGGTGAGCGTGCACGGTCACGCGCCGCTGTCGTTCGCCGACGCAATCAAGGCGATGCGCCGCACTGTCGCCAAAAAGACGGCCAAGCGTAAGCGCATCGCCGCAGTGATGAGTGTCGCCGTGAAGTCGTCGCCGGTGCTGAATCGCAACCGCCGCAAGTCGAGGAGCCGCTGACATGGACCCGATCCGCATCGATCCGCAGCGCGCCATCGACGAGGCGACCAAGTTCAACCAGAAACTCGCAGCCGGCCTGAAGACGCTGCGCACGCTCGACGACGTCGATTTCGGCGTCACCGATCGCGAGGAAATCTATCGCGAGGACAAGCTGGTTCTTTATCGCTTCAAGGGCGAGAACAAGCCAACGTCGAAAGTGCCGATCCTGATCGTCTACGCATTGGTCAACCGGCCCTACATGGTCGATCTGCAGGACGACCGCTCGCTGGTGAAACATCTGCTCGCGCTCGGCGAAGACGTCTACATCATCGACTGGGGCTATCCGGATCAATCCGACCGCTACCTCACGCTCGACGACTACATCAACGGCTACATCAAGCGTTGCGTCGATGTCATCGCCAAGCGGCACCACCTCGACAAGATCAACCTGCTCGGTATCTGCCAAGGCGGCGCGTTCAGCCTGTGCTTCGCTTCGATCTATCCGGAAAAGGTCGAGCACCTGATCACGATGGTCACCCCGGTCGATTTCCACACGAAGGACAACATGCTGTCGCACTGGACGCGCGGCATGGACGTGGATCTTTTCGTCGACACGCTCGGCAATGTGCCGGCGGATCTGATGAACTGGTGCTACCTCACGCTCAAGCCGGTGCGGCTGTTTCAGCAGAAATACATCGGCATGGTCGACATTCTCGACAACAAGGCCGAACTGGAAAACTTCCTGCGCATGGAAAAGTGGATTTTCGACAGTCCCGATCAGGCTGGCGAGGCGTTCCGCCAGTTCATCAAGGATTTCTACCAGGGCAACAAACTGATCGAAGGCGGACTGATGATCGGCGACAAATCCGTCGACCTGAAAAACATCACGATGCCGGTGCTGAACATCTTCGCCGAGCAGGATCATCTCGTGCCGCCGTCGGCGTCGCGGCCGTTGAAGAACGTGATCGGTACGGACGACTACACCGAACTCGCGTTCAAGGGCGGCCATATAGGCATCTATGTGTCCGGACGCGCGCAGCGCGAAGTGCCTTCTTCGATCCACAACTGGCTGGGCAAATGAACCCGCGCGGCGTGCGCTGCCGTCCCGTGCTAAATTGTCCTGATTCCAGGCAATCATCCAACAGGAAGGAGACACGCTGTGGCCGACCAACCGTTCCTCACTGACATCAAGACCATCCGCGAACGCGCCCGCAAGCACATCGAAGACGGCGCGATCACGGCCGGCTATTCGGCGGACCGCACTAAAGTGATCGAGCTGCTCAACGCGGCGCTCGCGACGGAAATCGTGTGCGTGCTGCGCTATCGCCGTCACTACTACACGGCCGACGGCATCCATTCCAAGAGCGTCGCGGCCGAGTTCCTCGAACACGCCAACGAGGAACAGGAGCACGCCGACAAGATCGCCAAGCGCATCGTGCAGTTGGACGGCAAGCCGGACCTGAACCCCGAAGGCCTGCTGACGCGCAGCCATTCCGACTACACGGAAGGCGACAACCTGATCGACATGCTCAAGGAAAACCTGATCGCTGAACGTATCGCGATCGACAGCTACCGCGAAATCGCGCAGTACCTCGGCGACAAGGATCCGACCTCACGTCGCGTGATCGAGGAAGTGCTCGCGCAGGAAGAAGAACACGCCGAGGACATCAGCAGCCTGCTCGAAGACATCGGCCACGATCTTCGCGCGGACGCGGCCAAGGGCCAATGATGCTCTAGTCTTCGCGCTGCCATCGCTGCATCGCCCGTGCGCAATGCAGCGAACTGCCGCGACACGTTCGTGCATGCGTCGCACACCATCAGATGCAATCGCAGCTTCAGCCGCTGGCCGAAACGCAGCGCCGCATCTTCGCGCTGCGAAAGCAGACGTGAGGCGTGTTGGCAGGTGAGACGCACCGCCATCGTCATTGCGCCTGCGCGCGGCCGAAGCCGCCGCGTTCGAGGCATTCCCGCAGCATCATCCGCGCCCGATACAGTTGTACCCAGACGTTGGACGAGGTGAGGCCCAAATCCTTACAAAGTTCCTTCGTGTCGGTACCGAATACCTCGCGCAGCACGAACACCTGGCCGATGCGTTTGGGCAGCCGGTCGACGCAGCGCTGCACGGCGGCGAGGAAATTGTCTTGCTGAGAGAGTTCGGCCGGATCGCGCACATCGCTCGGCATCTGGATGTAGTGGCCACTGGCGTCGAAGATGCGGTCGATCGCGCCGTCGTCGTCCGGATCGGCCGGCTCCAGGGGCTGTTCGCGCCATTGCTTGCGCAGGAAATCGACGATGCGGTTTTTGAGGATCGCCGTCAGCCACGTGCGCAGCGAACTGGTGCCGCGGAACTGCGCGCGGCGTTCGAAGGCCTGCGCCAGCGCGTCGGCGACGAGGTCTTCGGCCAGCGTCTCGTCGCGCAGTTGCAGTCGTGCGATCTTCAGCAGATAGAGGCGATGGCCGGCCAGCGCGTGGCCGTCGATCGTCGCGGAGGTGTCGTCTGGCATCGTCCCTCAGCTTAGAGGAATTCGGCGTCCAGATCGACTGTCGAGCGTTGGCCCAGGTCGTCGAAATGCGCGTCCAGCCAGTGGCGCGTGACGCTCGCGCCGCTGTCGCGCAGGCGGGTCAGGAACGCCCAGTCCGGACTGAACTTCGAGGCCACCGAGTGCGCGGTCATCGCCTCGTCGTCGCGGATCGAATGGATCAGCATCTGCTTCATCTCGCCCACGTTGATCTTGCCCTGATCGATGAGTCGCGTGACGAAGGCGATCGCACGCATCTCGCGCATCAGCGAGGAATTGAAACTGATCTCGTTGATGCGATTCATGATCTCCGGCGCCGTCGTCGGCACGCCGCGCCGCACGATCGGATTCACGTGGACGATCACCACGTCGCAGCTTTTCGACTGATAGATCAGCGGGAAGATCGCCGGATTGCCGATGTAGCCGCCATCCCAATAGTGCGCGCCGTCGATCTCGACGGTCTGGAACAAAAACGGCAGACACGCCGAAGCGAGCACGGCATCGACACTGACTTCGGGACGCTCGAAAATGCGCACCTTGCCGGTCTCGACGTTCGTCGCGCACAAGTGGATGGCCATGCCGGAAGTGCGGCGCAGACGCGCGAAGTCGACATGCGCCTCGAGCACCTGCCGCAGCGGATTGAAATTGAACGGATTGAGCTGGTACGGCGAGAACACGCGCACCATCGCGTCGAACATCCAGTACGCCGGCGTGCGCTCGATCGGAATGGCGTTGCCGAACACATCGTGCAGGGGACGCACGGGATTCCACTGCTGCCCGGCATCGGCGATCGCGCGCCAGAATGCGGCCAGACGCTCGCGCGCGAGTTCGCGGTCGCCGCTGTCCAACGCGTCGGCGAGCACCACGGCGTTCATCGCGCCTGCGCTTGTCGCGCTGATCGCTTCGATGTCGATGCGGCTGTCTTGCAGCATCGCATCGAGCACGCCCCACGTGAACGCGCCGTGCGCGCCGCCGCCCTGCAAAGCGAGATTCACCGGCCGTTGCCCGGAACGGGCTTTGCGCGCGGCAGTCATCGTATCCCCCACGTGGCCTGCCGCGTATCGTACCCGTTGTAGCTTGATAAAATGACAGACTGCACCGAATCCGCCGGAAACCTGCCATGAACGACGTCCTGTTCCACATCCACCACATCGGCGTGACGCCGTGGAAGCTGATCGGCTATGTCGGCGTGTTCCTGTTCACGGCGCGCTGGTTCGTGCAGTTGTACGCGACCAAGAAAATGAAGCGCGTGGTGATGCCGGCGTCATTCTGGTGGCTGTCGATCACCGGCAGTTTCCTGCTGCTGACCTATTTCACGTGGGGCAAGAACGATTCGGTCGGCGTCATGTCGAACCTGTTTCCGGCGTTCGTGTCGGTGTATAACCTGTACACGCACATCCGCCATCACAAACCGGAAGTGAACGAAGCCGGCGGCGCGGAAGAAGACTTGAGCGATCAGTCCGGATCGTAATCGAGATTCGGCGCGAGCCAGCGCTCGGCTTCGGCGAGTGTCCAGCCTTTGCGCTTCGCGTAGTCCTCGACCTGTTCCTTGGACACGCGACCGACGACGAAATACTGGCTGTCCGGATGGCTGAAATACCAGCCTGACACCGCCGCCGTCGGATACATCGCGAAACTTTCGGTGAGTTCGATGCCGGTGTTCTTCGAAGCATCGAGCAAGCGGAACAGCGTCGCCTTTTCGGTGTGGTCGGGGCAGGCGGGATAGCCGGGAGCGGGCCGGATGCCGCGATATTTTTCGCCGATCAGTTCGTCGTTGCCGAGTTCCTCGTCGGCGGCATAGCCCCAGAATTCCTTGCGCACGCGCTCGTGCAGGCGTTCGGCGAACGCTTCGGCGAGACGGTCGGCGAGCGCCTTGAGCAGGATCGAGGAATAGTCGTCGTGCCCGCGCTCGAATTCGGCGAGTTTGGGCTCGATGCCGATACCCGACGTGACGGCGAAGGCGCCGATCCAGTCCTCGATGCCCCTGTCTTTCGGCGCGATGAAATCGGCAAGACAGAAATCCGGACGGCCGGGCGGCTTGTCGGCTTGCTGACGAAGGCAGTGCAGCAAGGTGGAATCGTCGAGTCGGATGTCGTCGCCGACCCGCGCGGCCGGGAAAAATCCGATCACGCCGCGCGCGGTCAGCCACTTCTCCGCGACGATTTTGCGCAACATCGCTTGCGCATCGTCGAACAGCTCGCGCGCCTGCTTGCCGACGATGGCGTCGTCGAAAATCTTCGGATAGTGACCGGACAATTCCCAGGTGTTGAAGAACGGCGTCCAGTCGATGCGTTCGATGAGTTCGGTCAATGGATAATCGTCGAACACGGTAATGCCGGGTTTTTTCGGCGTTGGCGGCGTGTAGGCGCTCCACTTGCCGTCGAATGCCTGCGCGCGTGCGTGTTCCAGCGGTACGAGCCGCTTCGCCGCGCCGCGATCCTTGTGGCGCTCGCGGATGTCGGCGTATTCGGCGCGGATCTTTTCCATGAAGCCGTCGACGAGTTCCTTCGAGATCAGCGACTGCGCCACGCCGACCGCACGCGAGGCATCCTTCACCCACACCGTCGGCGCCTTGTAGTGCGGCTCGATCTTCAGCGCCGTGTGCGCACGCGAGGTGGTCGCGCCGCCGATCAGCAGAGGCACGGCGAATTCCTGACGCTGCATCTCACGCGCGAAGTGGCTCATCTCTTCGAGCGACGGCGTAATCAGGCCGGATAGTCCGATCATGTCGGCCTGTTCTTTTTTCGCCGCGTCGAGAATTTTTTGTGCCGGCACCATCACGCCGAGATCGATCACGTCGAAGTTGTTGCAGCGGAGTACCACGCCGACGATGTTCTTGCCGATGTCGTGAACGTCGCCCTTCACCGTGGCGAGCACGATCTTGCCGTTGGATTTGTGGACTTCGCCCGTGCGCAACTTCTCTTCCTCGATGTACGGGATGAGGTAGGCCACGGCCTTCTTCATCACGCGTGCCGACTTCACCACTTGCGGCAGGAACATCTTGCCGGCGCCGAACAGATCGCCGACGACGTTCATGCCGTCCATCAGCGGGCCTTCGATCACATCGAGCGGACGCGTGGACAATGCGCGCGCTTCTTCGGTGTCGGCTTCCACGTACTGATCGATGCCGTGCACCAGCGCATGCGACAAGCGTTCGCGCACCGGCAACTCGCGCCACGCATGATTCTCGACGACCGCTTCGCCTTTCTTGCCTTTGTAGCGTTCGGCGATTTCGATCAGGCGTTCGGTGCCGTCCGCGCGGCGATTGAGCACCACGTCCTCGACGCGCTCGCGCAATTCCGGATCGAGGTCGTCGTAGATCGGCAACGCGCCGGCGTTGACGATGCCCATGTCCATGCCGGCCTTGATCGCGTGATACAGGAACACGCTGTGGATCGCCTGCCGCACGGTCTCGTTGCCGCGGAACGAGAACGACACGTTCGACACGCCGCCGGAGACATGGCAGTGCGGCAGTTTCGCCTTGATCTCGCGCGTTGCCTCGATGAAATCGACGGCGTAGTTGTTGTGTTCCTCGATGCCGGTGGCAATGGCGAAGATGTTCGGATCGAAAATGATGTCCTCCGGAGGGAATCCAATCTCTTCGGTCAGAAGTTTGTAGGCGCGAGTACAGATTTCCACTTTGCGCGTTTTCGTGTCGGCCTGGCCTTGTTCGTCGAACGCCATCACGACGACGGCCGCGCCGTACGCGAGCACTTTGCGCGCATGCTCGAAGAACACCACTTCGCCTTCCTTCAGCGAAATGGAGTTGACCACGCCTTTGCCTTGCAGGCAGCGCAGTCCGGCTTCGATCACCGTCCATTTCGACGAATCGACCATCACCGGCACGCGCGCAATGTCGGGTTCGGCGGAAATGAGATTGAGATATTTCGCCATCGCCATTTCGGAATCGATCAGGCCCTCGTCCATGTTCACGTCGAGGATCTGCGCGCCGCTGGCGACCTGCTGCCGCGCGACTTCCACCGCTTCGTCGTAGCGGTCGTCCTTGATCAGTTTCTTGAACTGCGCCGAACCGGTGACGTTGGTGCGTTCGCCGATGTTGACGAACAGCAGCTCCGGCGTGATGACCAGCGGTTCGAGGCCCGACAGGCGCGTATAGCGCGGTGTCACTTTCATGCCGCGCGCGCGTCCTGATGCGGCAGGCGGCGCGGGGCCACGCCGCGCACGGCCTCGCCGATGGCACGGATATGGGCGGGTGTCGTACCGCAACAACCGCCGACGATGTTAACCAGTCCACTGGTCGCGAATTCGCCGATCGTCTTGGCCATCTGTTCCGGCGTTTCGTCGTATTCGCCGAACGCGTTCGGCAGCCCCGCGTTCGGATGCGCGCTGACGTAGCACTCGGCCACTTGCGCCAGCGCATCGATGTAGGCGCGCAGCTCCGTCGCGCCCAGCGCGCAGTTCAAACCGATCGACAACGGGTTGGCGTGACGCAGCGAGTAATAGAACGATTCGGCGGTCTGGCCCGACAACGTGCGCCCGGACATGTCGGTGATCGTGCCGGAAATCATGATCGGCACGCGCGCGCCGCGGCGCTTGAATTCTTCGTTGATCGCGAACAGCGCGGCTTTCGCGTTGAGCGTGTCGAAAATCGTCTCGACCATGATCACGTCCGCGCCGCCATCGAGCAGGCCGCGCGTGGACTCGCGATAGGCCGTGTCGAGTTCCTCGAAGGAAACATTGCGGAAGCCGGGATTGTTGACGTCGGGGGAGATCGATGCGGTGCGGCTGGTCGGCCCCAGCACGCCGATGACGAAGCGCGGTTTTTCCGGCGTCTTGCGTTCGGCCGCGTCGCAGCTTTCGCGGGCGAGCCGCGCGCCATCGCGATTGAGTTCGTACACGAGGTGTTCGAGGTGATAGTCGGCCTGGCTGATCGAGGTCGCGTTGAACGTGTTCGTCTCGACCATGTCCGCACCCGCGTCGAGATAGGCGCCGTGCACGGCCTTGATGATGTCCGGTTGCGAAAGCGTGAGCAGGTCGTTGTTGCCTTTCAGGTCGCACACGGTGCCGTGGGCATGGTGCGCGTCGCAGCCACCGGAAAAACGTTCGCCGCGATAACCGGATTCGTCGAGCTTGTAGCTCTGCAGCATCGTGCCCATCGCGCCGTCGATGATGAGAATGCGGTGCGTGAGTGCTTCCAGTAGTTTCTGCGTGCGTTGAGGATTCAAGTACGGCAACGTATTCATCGAGCCTCCAAAAAAAGTCCAGTCATTCCCGCGAAAGCGGGAATGACGAGCAAGAGCTTTCATCGCGTCGGTTTCCTTGCCAACAGACTCAAAACTTCAAAATGCGGTTTGCGCCGCTCGCGCGTGATCGGCTCGCAGCGCAACACTTTCAGGCCGGCCTTCTGCGCGAACTCGCGCAACTCGTCGACCGTGAAACCGAGATTGCGATGATCGAACGGCGCCACCGCCGTGCGATGCGCGTGTTGCGCGAGCGTGGTCGCGAGCAGCCGTCCACCGGGCTTCAACGCGCGCGCCGCTTCGGCGATGGCCTTGCCCGGCTGATCGCTGTAGGTGAGGGCGTGCATCAATAAAACCAGATCGAATCGGCGGTTGCCGACATCGAGCGCGTGCATGTCACCCAGGCGTACCTCGACATTCCGGCACGCCTTCAGCCGCGTCTTGGCGGCGGCAACGACGCGTTCGCTCGCATCCAGGCACAGGATCGATTCGGCGTGCGGCGCCAGCAATTCGGCAAGCGCGCCATCGCCGGAAGCGACATCGAGCACGTCGCCGCAATCGAGCAGGCTGGCCAGCGCGCGCGCCAGCGCTTCCCACGTGCGGCCGGGGGAGTAGTGGCGCTCCATGTCGCCGGCGACGGTGTCGGCCCAGCCTTCGGCATGCGCGCGTTTGGCGAGGATGGTCGGCAGGCGGCGCAGGTCGTCGGCGATCAGCGCATCGTTCACGTGCGCGCGCAGCGTAGCCAGCAGCGCGGCGGATTTCCGGTCGAGATCGCTGTTGCTGCGGTAGTAGGCCGAGACGCCGGCGCGACGATCGCGCACCAGGTCGGCTTCCTTCAATTTCGCCAGATGCGTGGAGACGCGCGGCTGCGCCAGATGCAGCACCGTGGACAGCTCCGCCACGGTCAGTTCCTCGCGCTCCAGCAGCGCGAGCAGGCGCACGCGCGTGGGGTCCGAGAGGAGCCGAAGCAAGGCGGATGTCGCCGCGAGGTCCAACGTCTATCCTTCCATCTTGATTGAGAGATAAATGGTACGCTGGCTGGACGTGGGGGTCAACGATTCAGCGTTCGCTCACGGCGTGAACTTGATCGTGTGCAGTCGGTCGAAAGGACGATTTTTTGCGGAGGCATTCGGTTGAAGCGGTTTTTTCTTTGGGTGTTGATGGCGACTGTCTCGTCGCACGCGGTTGCGGTGGAACTCAACGCGCTCGGCAAGTTCTGGACGGCGGACGATTTGAATGTGCCGTATCGCGGCGTCGTCACGCCCGGGCGCATCGACGGGGAAAAACTTCCGCTGATCGTCTTCCTGCACGGCGACTGGCAGGACGGTACGAACAACGAATCGCAACTCGGCGGTTACGGCAACGGCTCGCTCAAGCTCGTCGACGCGGCCATCCGCAACAATATTCCACTTGTATACATCGCGCCGGAAACCACGCATGCCTACTGGCCGCCGACACGCGTCGCGACCGTGATCGCCGATGCGTTGAAGCGGTTTCCGATGATCGACCCGAAGCGCATCTATCTGACCGGCATCTCCGACGGCGCCACCGGCGTGTGGGACACGCTCAAGGCCTGGCCGCAATGTTTCGCCGCCGCCGTGCCGATGTCGGGCATGACCGAACTTGCCGGACTGACCGCTATCACCGGCGTGCCGCAATGGATTTTCCACGGCGAGAAAGACAACGACACCAACATCGAAACCGGCTACGGCGGCGCGATGGTCGGCTCGCGCGCGGTGGTGCGCGAACTGCGCGCGCTCGGCGCCAATCCGAAATACTCCGAATACGCCGATCAGCTGCATGTGATCTGGCAGCAGGCCTACGCGACACCGCAATTGCTGCCGTGGATGCTCGATCAGAAATTGCCGCACAACGCCTGCAATTTTGCCGCGCTGCCGCCGCCGGGCACGTTGTCGCGGTAGAATACTGCCACTCGCGCAACGTGCTCCGTCATTCGCGCCTTCCCGGGATGACCAGCAAAAACCATCGGGGATCGCTTCATGGATTTCGGCTTCACCGAAGAGCAACTGCAGATTCAGGCCATCGCGCGCGACTTCGCGCAGAAGCGCATCGCGCCGGTCGCGGCGGATTTCGACAAGTCCGGCGAATTCCCGCTCGACAACATCCGGGAAATGGGACAGCTTGGGCTGATGGGCATCGAAGTGCCGGCCGAGTACGGCGGTGCGGGCATGGATTCGATTTCCTACGCGCTGGCCATGATCGAAATCGCGCGAGCCGACTGTGCGCATTCGACGATCATGTCGGTGAACAACACGCTGTATTGCAACGGCATCCTCAAATTCGGCACCGAGGAGCAGAAGCACAAGTACGTCAAGCCCATTGCCAGCGGCGAAGCCATCGGCGCGTTCGCGCTGACCGAACCGCAATCGGGCTCCGACGCGACGGCCATGCGCTGCCGCGCGGTGAAGCAGGCCGATGGCAGCTTCATCGTCAACGGCAAGAAGAGCTGGATCACCTCCGGACCCGTCGCGAAATATATTCTTCTGTTCGCCATGAGCGATCCGGACAAGCATGCGCGCGGCGTCACCGCGTTCATGGTCGATACCGGGCGCGAAGGATTCCATCGCGGCAAGACCGAACCGAAACTCGGCATCCGCGCCTCGGCCACGTGCGAGATCGAATTCACCGACTACCACGTGCCCGCGGACGATGTGATCGGCGAAGTCGGCCACGGCTTCAAGATCGCCATGGGCGTGCTCGATGCCGGACGCATCGGCATCGCCTCGCAGGCGGTGGGATTGGCGAAGGCCGCGTATGAGGCGACGCTGGTCTATGCGCGCGACCGCAAGGCGTTCGGCCAGTCGATCGGTTCGTTCCAGATGATCCAGCAGAAAATCGCCGACATGAAATGCCGGCTCGATGCCTCCGAACTGCTGACGCTGCGTGCCGCGTGGGCGAAGCAGCAGGGCGGGCGATTCTCCACCGAAGCGGCCGTGGCGAAGCTCACCGCATCGGAAGCGGCGATGTGGATCACGCACCAGGCCGTGCAGATCCATGGCGGCATGGGCTACTCCAAGGAGATGCCGCTGGAACGCTACTTCCGCGATGCGAAGATCACCGAGATCTACGAAGGCACGAGCGAGATTCAGCGGCTGGTGATCTCGCGAAACGAGACGGGATTGCGTTGATCGAACGCGAAAGTCGCGCTGCGCCGTACGATGGCGGATTGATACTCGTCACGCCGCGCTCGCGGGTGGTTATTGCGATCCTTGAGCGCTATCCTTAGCGCCCCTCGAAAACGACGTTTTTCGGACCTTCTTTCATGAATGCCCAGCCGATTCCCGCCACTCGCGCGGTCGATCCGATTTTGCAGCAGCTCAAACAGCGCCTCGGCGCCGCGCAGGGTGCGCAGGCGCAGGTGTTTGCGAGTCACTTTTTCAAGCGCGTCAGCGATGAGGACATCGCCACGCGCTCGCCCGAATCGTGGACCTCGGTGGTCGCGGGCCTCTACGAATTCCTGCGCGTCCGCAAAGCGGGCGTGCCGCGCGTACGCGTTTTCAATCCGACGCAGGCGCACGACGGTTACGACGCGAACAGCACCTCCATCGATATCGTCACCGACGACATGCCGTTCCTGGTCGATTCGGTGAGCATCGCGCTGTCCAACGCGGGATTGCAGCTCCACTCGGTGGTGCATCCGGTGTACAGCGTCGAGCGCGATCCCGGCGGGCACATCCTTTCGCTCAGTGCCGAAGGCGCGAAAGGCCGGACCGAATCGCTGATGCATTTCGAAATCGATCGCATCGGCGAGCCGGGCGAGCGCATGAAGATCGAGCAGTCGATCCTGGCCACGCTGGAAGACGTCGGCCAGTCCGTGCGCGACTGGAGGGCGATGCGCGACAAGATGCTCTCGATCGCCGACGATCTTCCCAACCAGAAGATTCCGATCAGCGCCGAGGGCGTGAGCGAAGCGCAGAATTTCCTGCGCTGGGTGGCGGACGACAACTTCACGTTCCTGGGTTATCGCGAATACCGCGTCGGCGTTCAGAACGGCGAGGAGATGCTGGTGGCCGACGAGAAGTCCGGTCTCGGCATCCTGCGCACCGCCGAACGGTCTGCGCCGCGTTCGCTGAAAAGCCTCGCGGCGAAAGACTTGCCGCAGTCAGGCGCGCTCGATGCGATCATCCTGACCAAGACGAATGCGCGTTCCAGCGTGCATCGCCCGGGCTACATGGATTACATCGGCGTGCTGAAATTCGACGACAAGGGCGTGCCCGTCGTCGAGCAGCGTTTCCTCGGACTGTTCGCGTCGGGCGCCTACACGCGGCGGCCGTGGGAAATTCCGCTGGTGCGGCAGAAGTTCGAGTCGGTGATGAACCGCTCCGGCCTGCGCCGGGATTCGCATTCGGGCAAGGCGCTGCGCCACATCGTGGCGACGTTGCCGCGCGAAGAACTGTTCCAGGCCGGCGAAGACGAACTGTTCAACACCGCGATGGGCGTGATGCAGTTGCAGGGCCGCACGCGCTCGCGGCTGTTCGTGCGCCGCGACAAGTACGGCCGGTTCTTTTCGTGCCTGGTCTACATTCCGCGTGACCGGTTCACCACCGATGTCCGCGAAAAGATCGAGGCACTGCTGAAGAACGCCTTCCATGGCGACCGCGTGGATTCGTCGATCCTCGTCGGCGAATCGCCGCTGGCGCGGTTGCATCTGGTCATCCGTCCGCGCGGCGGCGAGAAGCCGCAGTTCGATCATGCCGAACTGGAAACCCGGATCGCCGCGCTCGTGCGCAACTGGCACGACAGTCTGCGTGAAGCCTTGATCGCCGAGGTCGGCCAGCACGAGGGCATCGCGCTGATCAACCGCTTCGCGCGCGCGCTGCCGGCCGGCTACATCGAGGAAGTGTCGCCGGAAACCGCCGCGGGGGACGTGCGCGCGTTTTCCACGCTGCAGGACGCCGACGACATCCGCCTGTTCCTGTACGAGGATCCCGAAACGCACGGGCTGCGCTTCAAGGTGATTCATTTCGGCGATCCGATTCCATTATCCGACGCGCTGCCGATGCTCGAGAACATGGGCCTGAAGATGCAGGCCGAGCATGTGTATACATTGCAGCAGGACGGCCGTCCGCTGACCATCCACGATTTCGAGGTGCATGCCGCGTCGGCGATGAATTTCGATCTGGCGCACGTGCGCGATCGCTTCGAGGCGGGTTTCGAGGCGGTGTGGCGCGGCGAAATCGAAAGCGACAGCTTCAATCAACTGATGCTGTCGGCGCAGCTCGAAGCGCGCCAGGTCGCCGTGCTGCGCGGCCTGTGCAAATACCTGCTGCAGACCGGCGTGCCGTTCTCGCAGGCGTACATGGAAGAAACGCTCAACCGCTATCCGCTGATCGCGGGCTTGCTGGTGGAGTTGTTCGAGGCGCGTCTTGATCCGCACCGCGAAACGAGCGGCCGCACGGTCGAGGAAGGCGCCAAGAAGCGCCTGCGCAAGCAGCTCGAAACGCTGCTGCCGGACGACGTGGCGAAAGCCAATCCGCAACTGGTCGACAACCTCGTCAACGCGCGCGGCGAATCGCGCGAGGCGCAGCAGAAAACCATCGTCGAGACGTTGAAGATCCTGCTCGACCGCGTCGCCAGCCTGGACGAAGACCGCATCCTGCGCGGCTGGCTCGGCGTGATCCAGGCCACTTTGCGCACCAGCTTCTTCCAGACGCCGGGCGGGAAGCACCGCGAATACATCAGCTTCAAGTTCGATCCGGCGCGCGTGCCGGATTTGCCGAAACCCAAACCGTATCGCGAAATCTTCGTGTTCGCGCCGCGCGTGGAGGGCGTGCATCTGCGCTTCGGGCCGGTCGCGCGCGGTGGCCTGCGCTGGTCGGATCGCCGCGAGGATTTCCGCACGGAAGTGCTAGGCCTGGTCAAGGCGCAGATGGTGAAGAACACCGTCATCGTGCCGGTCGGATCGAAAGGCGGGTTTTTCGTGAAGCGTCCACCGGTGAATGGCGATCGCGACGCGATCCTCGCCGAAGGCGTAGCGTGCTATCGCCTGTTCATCAACGGACTGCTCGACATCACCGACAACCTGGTCGACGGCAAAGTCGTGCATCCGCAAAACTGCGTGCGACACGATGGCGACGATCCGTATCTCGTCGTCGCCGCCGACAAGGGCACGGCGACGTTCTCCGACATCGCCAACGCCGTCAGCGCCGAGCACGGTTTCTGGCTCGGCGATGCGTTCGCATCGGGTGGCTCGGTCGGCTACGACCACAAGGCCATGGGCATCACCGCGAAAGGCGCGTGGGAATCGGTCAAGCGCCATTTCCGCGCGCTCGGCCGGGATTGCCAGAAAGAGGATTTCACCACGGTCGGCATCGGCGACATGTCCGGCGACGTGTTCGGCAACGGCATGCTGTTGTCGCGCCACACGCGCCTGCTCGCCGCGTTCGATCATCGCCACATCTTCCTCGATCCGAATCCGGATGCGGAAAAATCGTTCGTCGAGCGCGAACGCATGTTCAAGCTGCCGCGATCGTCGTGGGCGGATTACGATGCGAGCCTGATCAGCAAAGGCGGTGGAGTTTTTCCGCGCAGCGCTAAATCGATTCCGGTTTCCCCCGAAGTGAAAGCCGTGCTCGGCATCGAGGGCGATGCAACGGCGCTCGCGCCGAACGACCTGATGCGCGCAATCCTCAAGGCCCCGGTCGACCTGCTCTGGAACGGCGGCATCGGCACCTACGTGAAAGCGGAAACCGAGACGAATGCCGACGCCGGCGACCGCGCCAACAACGCGATCCGCATCAACGGCCGCGACCTGCGCTGCAAGATGGTGGGCGAGGGCGGCAATCTCGGCTGCACGCAGCGCGGACGCATCGAGGCCGCCCTGAACGGCGTGCTGCTGAACACCGACTTCATCGACAACTCTGCCGGTGTGGATACCTCCGATCACGAAGTCAACATCAAGATCCTGCTCAACGACGCCGTGCAGCGCAACGAGCTGACCTACGAGGCGCGCAACGCGCAGCTTGCGGCGATGACGGATGAAGTCGAGCGCCTCGTGCTGCTCGACAACTACCGCCAGAACCAGGCGATCAGTCTGATGGAACGCATGTCGGTGTCGCGTCTGGGCGCCAAGCAGCATTTCATCAAGACGCTGGAATCCGAAGGCCTGCTCGACCGCAGTCTGGAATTCCTGCCGTCGGATTCGGAATTCGCGGAGCGCAAGGCGCGCGGCGTGGGACTTACGCGACCTGAGCTTTCTATACTTTTATCCTATTCCAAGATTGTACTTTTCCAGCAGCTGCTCGATTCGGACGTGCCGGAAGACAGTTACCTGTCGAAGGAACTGCGCCGGTATTTCCCGGCGCCGCTGCAGGAAAAATACGCCGAACATATGGAACGGCACCGGCTGAAGCGCGAAATCATCGCGACCGCCGTGACCAACTCCATGGTCAACCGCATGGGCGCCACGTTCGTGCTGCGCATGGGCGAGGACACGGGCAAAACGCCGGCGCAGGTCGCGCGAGCGTTCAACATCGCCCGCGAAGTTCTCGATGCGCGCGAGATGTGGGCGCAGATCGAGGCGCTCGACGGCAAGGTCAACGGCAATTCGCAGATCGACGCGCTGCTCGTGATCTGGTCGGCGCTACGCAACCAAACGCGCTGGCTGCTCAACCACACGCAATCCACGCTCGACATCGCCGCGGCCGTGCAGAAATATCACGCCGGCATGCGCACGCTGCGTGCATGCCTGGCCGAAGCGATCACGCCGCGCGAACGCGCGCGCTACGAGGCCGACAAGCAGAAGTGGGTCGATGCCGGCTTCCCGGCCAAGGTCGCTGCCGAACTCGCCGCGCTGCCGACGCCGGGATCCGGCCTGGACATCGTTTCTGTCGCGGCCGAACACAACCTCAAGATCGATCGCGCCGCGGAAGTATACTTTGCGCTCGGCGAAGCGCTGCACCTGTCGTGGCTTATGGGCAAGATCGAGGAACTGCCGGTCGAATCGCGCTGGCACGCGCACGCGCGCGGCAGCCTGCGCGACGAGCTGTACAGCCAGCATCGCGCATTGACCGCGCAGGTGCTCGAACGCGGCGGCAGCGGAAGCGGTGCGGAGCTGGTGAGCCACTGGCTCAACCGCGACGATCCGGCGCTGAAGTTCACGCTCGGCATGTTCGCCGACATGCGCAGCCAGGTGGTCACCGATTATCCGATCGTCTCGGTCGCGGTGCGTCGTCTGGCGCAACTGCTGCAAGCAGGCGCGGCGGCGTGACGACACCCACGCCGCTGGCGACACCCGTCGCATTCGTCGCCAGCAAGACCGACGAGGCACAGAAAGCACTCACCGACTTGCGCGCGCGCTACGTCGAAGCGCCGATCGAGCAGGCGCAGGTGATCGTGGCGCTGGGCGGCGACGGCTTCATGCTGCGCACGCTGCACCGGCACATGGCGTTCAACAAGCCCGTGTACGGCATGAAGCTCGGCACGGTCGGCTTCCTGATGAACCAGTACGGTCCCGACGATCTCGGCAACCGGCTCGCGCGCGCAATGCCGACGCTGCTCAAGCCGCTGGTCATGGACACGGCGAGCGAGTCCGGCACCACGACGACGGCGCTCGCCTTCAACGAAGTTTCGCTGCTGCGTCAAACCAAGCAAGCCGCGCACATCCGCGTGTCGCTGAACGGCGCGGTGAAGATCGAGGAGCTGATGTGCGACGGCGTGCTGGTCTGCACCTCGGCCGGATCGACCGCGTACAACCTGTCCGCGCACGGCCCGATTCTGCCGCTCGGTGCGGACGTGCTCGCGATGACGCCGATCAGCCCGTTCCGGCCGCGGCGCTGGCGTGGCGCGATCCTGCGCGCGGGCACCGAAGTGAAATTCGAGATCCTCGATCCGTACAAACGCCCGGTCAGCGCGACGGCGGATTCCAACGAAATCCGCGACGTCGTCGAAGTCGTCATTCGCGAATCGCGCGACAAGACGGTTACACTGCTGTTCGATCCCGAACACAATCTTGAGGATCGCATCCTCAATGAACAATTCGCGTATTGATCGCACCGCGGTAACCGCGTTCATCCTTTTCGCCGTCACGATGGCGAGCGAATCGTTCGCGATCGACATCGCCCCGCGCCTTGCCGCGCAAGCCGCAGAGCAGGGCAGCGCGGATGCGTTGATCATTTTCGACGATGGCCCGGCGCCCACGGTCGATCCTTCGCTCGATTATCACGCACGCCGCCGCTCTCTGATCGATGCGCTTCGCGCGCGCGCGGACGCGCGTCAGCGCGACATGCGCGCGTGGCTGGACGTGCGAGGCGTTGCGCATGATGATTTCTGGATCGTCGACGCGATCCACGCGCGCCTGACCCAGGCGCATCTCGGAGAGCTGGCCGGGCGGAACGAATCGATGCGTATCGAGGAGAATCCGCCCATCGCGCGCAGCGTGCCCGCGCCGCAACCGCAAACGACCGACGCGTTGAACATCGGCTGGGGCGTGGCAAAAATCAACGCGCCTTCGGTGTGGGCCGCGGGATTCACCGGACAAGGCGTGGTCATTGGCGGCGAAGATACCGGATACCAATGGGATCACCCGATCCTCAAGCCGCACTACCGCGGCTGGAACGGTACGACAGCCGATCACAACTACAATTGGCACGATGCGATTCACAACGCAGCATCGGGCAATCCATGCGGCTCCAATTCTCCGGCGCCGTGCGACGACGACCAGCACGGCACGCACACCGCAGGCACCTTCGTCGGCGACGACGGCGCGGCTGCCTCGCCGCGGCATCAATACGGCGTCGCGCCGGGTGCGCAGTGGATCGGCTGCCGCAACATGGACGAAGGTACCGGCACGCCCGCGCGCTACATCGAGTGCATGCAGTTCATGCTCGCCCCGACCGATCTCAACGGAAAGAATCCCAATCCGGCCCTGGGCGCCGATGTGGTCAGCAATTCGTGGAGCTGCCCGACGAGCGAAGGATGCTCGGCCAACACGCTGCAGTCGGCGGTCGATACACTGGTGAATGCGGGCGTGTTTTATGCGGCCGCCGCGCAGAATTCCGGACCGGCTTGTTCGACGATCACCGATCCGCCGGCGCTTTACGATGCGGTATTCGTGGTCGGCGCGACCGATGTGTCGGATACGCTGGCGAGCTTCTCGTCGCTAGGTCCACTTGTAACGTCGACGAAGAAGCGGCCGGATGTCGTCGCGCCGGGCGTGGATATCTGTTCGAGTATTCCCACGAATCGTTATAGCTGCGCTTTTAGCGGCACCAGCATGGCTACGCCGCATGTCGCCGGTGCGGCGGCATTGCTGATGTCGGCGTTCCCCGCGTTGAAAGGACGTCCGGCGGAGGTCGGTGCGCTGCTGCAGGCGACGGCCGTGCGCCAAGGCGTGACTGATCCGTACAACTCCTCGAGCTGCGGCGGCGTCGCGCAGACGACATTCCCGAACTACATGCTCGGCTTCGGCCGCATCGATGTTTTCGCCGCGTTTACGGCCTTCGACAAGATTTTCGCCGATGGCTTCGAACCCTGACGCCGCCGTCGAATCCGATCGGCTGACGGTCGCGATTTCCTCGCGCGCGCTGTTCGATCTCGCCGAAAGCCACGCGCTGTTCGAACGCAGCGGACTGGAAGCCTATCGCGGTTTCCAGATGGCGCATGAAAACGATCTGCTCGAACCGGGCATTGCGTTTCCGCTCGTGCAGAAACTGTTGCGGCTCAACGATCCGGCGCCGGCGGCGCCGCGCGTGGAGGTGATTCTGCTGTCGCGCAACTCCGCCGATACGGGCTTGCGCATCTTCAATTCCATCGAGCACTACAAGCTCGACATTGCGCGCGCCGCGTTCACCGGCGGCGAGCCGACTTCGCCGTACGTGCATTCCTTCGGTGCCGATCTGTTTCTGTCGGCGAATCCGGAAAGCGTTGCGAGCGCGCTGCGGGCCGGCATCGCGGCGGCGACGATCCTGCCGTCGAAAGCGCCGCAGTCGGCGCGCGATCAGCTACGCATTGCGTTCGACGGCGACGCGGTGATCTTCGGCGACGAATCCGAACGCGTGTCGCACGAGCAGGGCATCGACGCGTTTCATCGCAACGAAGTGGAGTTCGCCGAGAAGCCGTTGTCCGGCGGGCCGTTCCGCGGTTTCCTCGCCGCGTTGCATCGCCTGCAGGCGGCGTTTCCGGCCGGCGACGCCTCGCCGATCCGCACCGCGCTGGTCACCGCGCGTTCGGCGCCGGCGCACAAGCGCGTGATCCTCACGCTGCGAAGCTGGGGCGTGCGTCTGGACGAAGCGCTGTTCCTCGGCGGACGCGACAAAGGTCCGTTCCTGCAAACGTTCGGCGCCGACATCTTCTTCGACGACTCGCATGCCAACATCGAATCGGCGCGGCAGCACGTCGCGGCGGGACACGTGCCGCACGGCGTGAAGAACACCGGCTAGCACGCGCTAGAATTGGCGGATGGACATTTCCGAATTCATCGTCGTCGAGGAAGTCGACGACCCGGCGATCGCCGACGCACTGTTCCAGCGCGGCTATCGCAAGAACGCGCCGCGGTTCCCGCATCACGTCATCGCGTGGTACCTGCGCGACGACGGCTCGCGCGTTCCGGTGAGTTACGTGCACTTCACCGATTGCAATGACATCTGGCTCGCCGGCGGCGCGGCGACGGACGGCGACGTCCTGCGCGCGATGAAGCCCGGGCAGCAGCAGGCACTGCGCGACTACGGCGGCCTGATGCTCGCGACGCTGCGCTACGGCTTCGCGCATTACGGGCCGAAATGCGAGGCGATCTTCACCTGCTGCGGCGATGCGCGCGCACTCGAGACGACGCCGAAACTCGGCTTCGTCGAAACCGGTGTCCAGTACCTGCTCGTCAACTTCCTGCGCGAGCATGAGTGATCGCCGCAAGCGCGAACTTACGGCGAAAGCCGCGAGCTTCATGCCGTTCTGATGACGACGTCCGCCGACAAACTGCTGGATCCGCGCTTGCGCGATTTCATTGTCGTCACCGAACTCGCCGAAACCAACGCGTCAGTCGACGCGCTGTTCCAGCGCAAATACGGGCATCCCTCGCCAAACTATCCGCATCACGTCGGAACGTTCTGGCGCGATGGGGATTCGTTGCGACTCGTGCATTACCTGCATTTTCTCGAAAGCGGCGACATGTTCCTGATCGGCGGCGCGTGTACCGACGGCAACCTCGTGCGCAGCATGCCGAAAGAACAGCGCGACGCGATCCAAACCGCCGGTGGACTCATGTTGCAAGCCACGCGCTACGGTTGCGCAACGTTCGGTCCTCGCAAGGATGCGATATTCGGCCATTGCGGCGACGCGCGATCGTTCTCGGTATTGATGCAGGCCGGATTTCAGCCGGAGGATCATCCGCATTTGCTCGCGTACTGGCCGCGACTTTTGAGCCGGGAGCGGCGTCGCGAACTCTTCGACTGGGCGAACGCGCTAGGCGCGTTTTAGCTCTTCTTCAAGCTCGTCATTCCCGCGAAAGCGGGAATCCAGTTCCTTGCTTTTTCCTGCGCAAAAAGTCGCTGGATTCCCGCTTTCGCGGGAATGACGGCTGGGTGAGTTGGCGTGTCGATTCAGTTCTTCGCATCACGCAGGATCGCGCGCAGTTCGCCCGGCGAATGCCAATGCCAGCCGCAAATGTAGCGCGGCACGTTCCAGCGATCGCTGTGCATCGTCGTCGGCTGCGCACCATCGCCGAATGCGGCGCGCATGCCGTGCGAGTCGGCCATGCGCGGGAAATATTCCTCGCGCAGATAATCGTTCGACTGGCCGTACGGATAGCAGAAGAGCGTCGTCCGATTCGGCGCGATTCGCAGCGTCGATGTAGCGTGCGGCAGCGGCGATTTCCGCGTCGGCGCGTTCGCGCGTATTCACCGGGAAGAACGAGCCGCGCTCCATGCCGTCGATGCCGGGTAATGGAATCGCCGAGTGATTGTGGTCGAAGCTGTGGTTCTCGATGCCGATGCGGCCGGATTGCAGCGCGGGCTTCCACCACCGTTCGCTCATCCAGCCGGAACCGACGAGACATTCACGGTCGATGTGCTCGCGCGCCTCGGGCGAGGCGATCACGAAGCAGGTCAGATGCAGATCCGGTTGCGCCGCGACGCCGCGTTCGTAGATGAAATCCGTCATCGCATTGTGCAGGCTGCGTTGCGGGCCATGCGTCGGATGATCCAGATCGAAATAGTCGAAGTGCGAGCCGTCGTCGCAGGTCAGCACGACGGCGTTGCCAAGATCGCGTTTCGTCGAGCCGGTGAGTTCGTCGACGAGCCAGCTCGCCGGCACGATGCGCAAGCCCATCTCGTCGATCAGGCGCAGGTCGGACGCGAAGGCGACATGGTCGTTGTTCGCGTAATCGTTTCCAGCGATGTTGACGGCGTGATAGGTGAGAACGGGAACGCGCATGTACCTTGATTCGACGCGACTTTCGACAGCCGGCCCGCTAGAATACGCGACTGTCCGTTCGCTTCGCAAAACCGGAGTCTGCATGCCCGCCGCGCCGCTCAATCCCGTGGATCTTTACGACGTCCGTTCGCTGCTCAGCGAAGAAGAACGCATGGTGCAGGATACGGTTGCGCGCTTCACCGACGAACGCGTCCTGCCGATCATCGGCGACTGCTTCGACAAGGCCGTGTTCCCCAAGGACCTGATCCCGGAAATGGCCGAACTCGGTCTGCTCGGATCATCGCTGCCGACCGAGTACGGCTGCGCCGGCATGAACGCGGTCAGTTACGGCTTGATCTGCCAGGAACTCGAACGCGGCGATTCAGGCATCCGCAGTTTCGCGTCCGTGCAGTCCTCGTTGTGCATGTATCCGATCTTCGCTTACGGCAGCGAAGAGCAACGCAAGCGCTGGCTGCCCGACATGGCGGCCGGAAAAGTCATCGGCTGCTTCGGACTTACCGAACCGCACGGCGGCTCGGATCCGGCCAACATGAAGACCAACGCGAAGAAAGACGGCGGCGACTGGATCATCAACGGCGCCAAGATGTGGATCACCAATGGCAACCTCGCCAACATCGCGATCGTCTGGGCACAGACCGATGACGGTATACAAGGTTTCATTGTGGAAAAAGGAATGCCCGGTTTCGCCGCGCAGGAAATCCACAAGAAGATGAGCCTGCGCGCCTCGGTGACGTCGGCGCTGTTCTTCGACAACGTGCGCGTGCCGGATTCCAGCCGCCTGCCGAACGTCAAAGGTTTGAAAGGCCCGCTCGGCTGCCTGACGCAGGCGCGCTACGGCATCACGTGGGGACCGATCGGCGCGGCCATTGCGTGTTTCACCGAGACGACCGAATACGCCAAGCAGCGCACGCTGTTCGAGCGCCCGATCGCCGCGACGCAGGCCGTCCAGATCAAGCTCGCCGAAATGGCGCGGCGGATCACGCTGGCGCAGTTGCTGTCGCTGCAGCTCGGCCGCCTCAAGGACGCCGGCAAGATGCAGCCGACGCAGGTGTCGCTGGCGAAGTGGAACAACTGCCGCATGGCCATCGACATCGCGCGCGAATGCCGCGACATCCTCGGCGGTGCCGGCATCACCACCGAACATTGCCCGATCCGGCACGCGCTGAATCTGGAATCGGTGATCACGTACGAAGGCACAGAAACCGTGCATCAGCTCGTGGTCGGCCGCGAAGTCACCGGCATCAACGCTTTTTAATCGACGATGTTCGATCCGAACCTGCGCATCGAAACCGAGCGGCTCGTGCTGCGCATGCCCGAAGGCCGCGATTTCGATGACTACGCTCAGCTCCACGCCGATCCGGACGCCGCGCGCCACATCGGCGGCGTGCTGACGCGCAGTGCCGCGTGGCGAAAATTCCTGCAGATGCCGGGCGCGTGGTGGATGCAGGGCTACGCGATGTTCACCGTGGTCGAGAAATCGACCGGCGACTGGCTCGGCCAGACCGGCCCTTGGCAGCCTGAAGGCTGGCCGGGCACGGAAGTCGGCTGGGCGCTGAAGCGCAGCGCGTGGGGCAAAGGTTACGCGCGCGAAGCGGCGATCGCGACGATCGACTGGGCGTTCGAAAAACTCGGCTGGACCGAAGTGATCCACAGCATCGATCCGGAAAACGCGGCGTCGCGAAAACTCGCCGAGCGGCTGGGTTCGCGCATTCTGCGCCAGGCGAAACTGCCGCCGCCGTATGAGCACATCGTGTGCGACGTGTGGGGCCAGTCGCGCGAAGAGTGGTTTGCGCGTCGCCGGGAGCTTGCAGCATGATCACCGTCTACGGCTATTCGCCGTCGGGCAACTGCCACAAGCTGCGCGTGTTGCTGACGCAGCTCAAGCGTCCGTTCACCTGGATCGAAACCGACAGCGCGCACGGCGCCACGCGCACTGCGGCGTATCTCGCGAAAAATCCGAACGGCAAAGTGCCGATGATCGAACTCGACGACGGCCGCATCATGACCGAGTCGAACGCGATCCTGTACTGGCTCGCAGAAGGCACGCCGTATTTCCAGGGCGACGGCTGGCAACGCGCGCAGACGCTGGCGTGGATGTTCTTCGAGCAGTACAGCCACGAACCGTACATTGCGGTCGCGCGTTTCATTTGCGGCTGGTCGCCGCTGGATTCGCCGCGCCGCGCCGATCTGCCGAAGCTGCGCGAGCGCGGCTATCAGGCGCTGGAAGTGATGGAAAAGCATCTGGCGCAGAACGCGTGGTTCAGCGGCAAGACCTACGGCATCGCCGACATCGCGCTCTTCGCTTACACGCATTGCGCGGCCGACGGCGGCTTCGATCTCACGCGCTTTCCGGCGATGGTCGACTGGCTCGCGCGCGTGCGCGCAACGCCGGATTTCCTCGAGATGCCGCCGTACGCAGACGAAAACATCGCCCTTATTGAGATGAGCTACGTACTTCTCATGAACATCATCGCCAATCCGATTCCAGCCCGTCACAAGAACGTCAACCGTGCCGAAGTCTGCGACCAGAACTTCATCGAGTTCGTGCAGAACTGGAGCGGCAACATCGCGCACGTCCCGAACGACGATGCGCCCGTATTGGCGCACAGCCTGTGCACGCGTCGCGATTTCGTCGAGCTGTTCGATTCGCAACTGACCAGCCGCCATCTCGATCTGATGGCGCGCGTACTGCGCGTGAAGAACAAGGTGTTCTACACGATCGGGTCGAGTGGTCACGAAGGCAACGCGATGGTTGCGCGGCTGACGCGCCATACCGACCCCGCATTCCTGCACTACCGTTCCGGCGCGTTCATGGCCGAGCGTTTTCGCAAGCTGCCTGGCATGGATCCGATCATGGATTCGGCGTTGAGCTTCGCGGCGAGCAAGGACGATCCGGCATCCGGCGGACGCCACAAGGTGTGGGGCAGCAAACCGTTGTGGGTGTTGCCGCAGACTTCGACGATCGCTTCGCATCTGCCCAAGGCGCTCGGCACGGCCGTTGCGATCGAGCAGGGCAAGCGCATCAGGCACGCGCTGCCGATTCCTGAGGATTCGATCGCGATCTGTTCCTTCGGCGATGCCTCGTCGAATCACGCGACGGCGCAAACCGCATTCAACACGGCGGCGTGGACGGCGTATCAAAAATTGCCCGCGCCGATCCTGTTCGTGTGCGAAGACAACGGCATCGGCATCTCGGTGAAGACGCCGACAGACTGGGTCAGTGCGAATTTCAGCGGCCGCCGCGATCTGGATTATTTCTTCGCCGACGGGCTGGACATCGCCGGTGGCTACGAACACGTCGCGCGCGCCGTCTATCACTGCCGCACCACGCGCCGTCCGACGTTCCTGCATCTGCGCACCACGCGCATCATGGGTCATGCCGGCACCGACTTCGAGATCGAATGGCGCTCGGTGGAAGAACTCGTCGCCGTCGAGGCGACCGATCCGCTGCTGCGTTCCGCCGCTATCGCGCTGGAAGCTGGGGTTTATTCGAAAGAACAACTGCTCGAACGCTACGAATCGATCCGCAAGAAATGTTTCGCTGCGGCCGAAGAAGCCGATCGTCGTCCGAAACTCACCGAACTCGCCGACGTCATGGCGCCGCTCGCGCCCTATCACGCCGACAAAGTGTCCGCCGAAGCCAGGCGCGCCGACTTCGCGCAACGCCGCACCGAAATATTCGGCGGCGAGGCGAAACTGCCGGAGAAGCAGGCGCCGCGGCACATGGCGATCCTGATCAACAACGCGCTGCACGATCTGTTCTGCAAATATCCGGAAGCGCTGCTGTTCGGCGAGGACGTTGCGCAGAAAGGCGGCGTGTACACGCTGACGAAGGGACTGCACAAATCGTTCAAGAACGCGCGCGTGTTCAACACGCTGCTCGATGAAACGATGATCCTCGGCCTCGCCCAAGGCTTCGGCAACATGGGCATGCTGCCGGTGCCGGAAATCCAGTATCTGGCGTATTTCCACAACGCTTGCGACCAGATCCGCGGCGAGGCGGCGTCGCTGCAGTTCTTCTCCAACGGCCAGTATCGCAATCCGATGGTGATGCGCATCGCGAGCCTGGGCTATCAGCGTGGTTTCGGCGGGCATTTCCACAACGACAATTCGATCACCGCGCTGCGCGACATTCCCGGTCTCGTCGTCGGCTGTCCGTCGCGCGGCGATGACGCGGCGATGATGCTGCGCACGCTGATGGCGCTGGCGAAAGTCGACGGACGCGTCTGCGCGTTCCTCGAACCGATCGCGCTGTACATGGCAAAAGATCTGTACGCCGCCGGCGACGGCCAGTGGCAGTTCGCGTATCCGCCGCCGGATCAGGCGATGACGCTTGGCGCGGAACGCGTCTACGGCGAAGACGCGAAAGACCTCGTCATCTTCACCTTCGGCAACGGTGTGCCGATGAGCCTGCGCGCGGCGCGCGAGATCGAGAAATCGCGCGGCTGGAAAGTCCGCGTCATCGATCTGCGCTGGCTGCAGCCGCTCAACGAAAAGGCCATTGCGCGTCATGCACGCGAGTGCGCGAGAATTCTCGTCGTCGACGAAGGCCGCCGTTCGGCGGGCGTCGGCGAGGGCGTCATCACGGCGAT
This sequence comes from uncultured Gammaproteobacteria bacterium, assembly GCA_963708785.1. Taxonomy (GTDB): domain Bacteria; phylum Pseudomonadota; class Gammaproteobacteria; order Xanthomonadales; family Rhodanobacteraceae; genus Rudaea. The sequence continues at coordinate 394,534 of CAVPTJ010000001.1, read as the reverse complement.
CGTCGAAGCGGGTCTCGGCGACAAGCCGATCCGCCGCGTGGTGGGCGCGGACACGTACACGCCGCTCGCCGGCGCCGCATTCCTGGTGCTGCCGTCGGATGCGGATATCGTAGCGGCGGCCGCACGACTTTGAGCGAAGGAGATTGCACATGAAGATCGCGATATCGTTGCTGATGATGACACTGGCCACCTCGGCGCACGCCGCTGCCGCAAAAGCCGACGACGTTCCCGCCAACCTGCGCGTGCCCGATGGCAACAAGATGCTGTTCACCGCGCACGCCGACGGCACGCAGAATTACGTCTGCCTGCCGGGCAAGACCGGCGGGTTCGCATGGACGCTGTACGGACCCGATGCCATCCTTCATGCAGGCAAGGACGGCGCGACCATCGGCATGCATTTCCTCAGCCCGGACGCTCCCGGCGCGGCGCATCCCTCATGGCAGGGTCTGGACGGCAGTCGCGCGCAGGCGATCGTCGCGGCGAACTCGTCCGACAAACCCTTCGTCGCCGACGGTGCCGTGCCGTGGCTGTTGTTGAAGGTGTCCGGCACCACGCCGGCGCACGGCAAGCTCGGCAAGTATCCGTTCGCACTGGCGACGTATGTGCAGCGCATCCACACCGCAGGCGGCGTCGCGCCGGCGGCCGGTTGCGGCGCGGCCGGCGATGTCGGCGGCAAGGCACTCGTGCCGTACCAGGCGGACTACGTTTTCTTCGGGCCGTAACGCGGTCGGGGACGCGGGCAAAACGTCGAATTGGTCGAATCCGGCCGCGGATTGCTGGAGCTTCGGGCGTCGGATCGCCTATCATTCGCCCTGATGACCGAAAGCCAGTCCCTGACTATTGTTTTCGCTGACGTCAGCGGCAGCACCAAGCTGTTCGAGACGCGGGGAGACATCGAAGCGCGCCGGTTGGTCGCATCCATGCTGGGTGCGCTGGCCGAGGTCACGCAGCGTCACGGTGGGCGGGTCATCAAGACCATCGGCGACGAGATCATGTGCACGTTTCCCGGGCCGATGCAGGGTCTGCTCGGCGCGGTGGACATGCAAAAGCGCATCGCACACGACGTCGACTTCGCGCGCGACAAGCTCGCCATCCGCATCGGCCTGCACCATGGCGATGCGCTGATCGAAGACGGCGACGTCTACGGCGATGCCGTCAACACCGCTGCGCGCATGGCCTCGCTGGCCAAGCGCGAACAGATCATCGCCACCGGCAGCACGCTGAAGATGCTGACCAACGCGGGCATGCTGCGCACCCGTTCGGTCGGCCAGGCGCGCGTCGCCGGCAAGCTGCAGCCGATCGACATCGTCGACGTGCAGTGGCAGGAAGACACGTCGAACGTGACCATGGTCCAGCGCGCCATCAAGCTCGACGGGCCCGCGGAAAAAGCTCGACTGCTACTGAGATATCGCGGACAACTGCTTGAACTGGATGCTCTTTCCCAGCCATTCACGCTAGGGCGCGATGTCGCCAGTAGCCTCATGGTCGAAGCGGAGTGGGTGTCGCGCAATCACGCGCTGATCGAATACAAACGCGGCTATTTCGTGATTTCCGACCGTTCTACGAACGGTACCTACGTCAAGCTCGGCGAAGAAGACGAACTGCGTCTGCACCGCGACGAAGTGTTCCTGCGCAAGAGCGGCGCGATCAGTCTCGGACAGACCATCGCACTGAATCCGGATCACGTGCTGTATTTCCAGTGCGAGTGACGGGTTAGATCACCAGCGGTTCGGGTTCGAGACTCACGCCGAAGCGTCTTTTAACTTCTTCGATCACACGCTGGGCCAGCGCCCAGATCTGCGCACCGGTGGCATTGCCGTGATTGACGAGCACGAGCGCATGCTGCACCGAAACGCCGGCGTCGCCCTCGCGCAGATCCTTGAGGCCGCACGCATCGATCAGCCACGCCGCTGAAAGTTTCCTGCGGCCGTCCGACATCGGCCAGACGGTCAACGCGGGATTATCGCGCAGCAATGCGTCGGCCGTTTCAGCCGCGACGATTGGATTCTTGAAGAAGCTACCGGCGTTTCCGATCAGCGCGGGATTCGGCAGCTTGCGCGTACGCAGACGCGCGACGGCTTCGGCAACGAGTACCGGCGTCGGTTCACTCACGCGCATCGCGGCGAGTTCTTCGCCGATGCCCGCGTAGTCCAGTCGCAACGGACGTTGCCGCGGCAGGCGCAGTTCGACGGCGCTGACGACGTAGCGCGCCGGTTCACGTTTGAATACCGAATCGCGGTAGTCGAATCGACAATCGGCGTTGCCGAGCCGGACGAACTGCGCGGCTCGCCATTCGAACGCTTCGACCGCGTGCACGAATTCGCGAATCTCCACGCCGTATGCGCCAATGTTCTGGATCGGCGCCGCGCCGGTCGTGCCGGGGATCAGCACCAGATTTTCCAGGCCGCTGAAACCGTGCGCGAGCGACCACTGCACCACGTCGTTCCAGTTTTCGCCGGCTTCGACGCGGACGAGCGCGTCGTCACGATTGTTTTCGAGGATGCGGATACCGGACGTCGATATGCAGAGCATCGCGCCTGGCCAGTCGCGCGTGAACAGGATGTTGCTGCCGCCGCCGAGAATCAGCGGCGGCGCTTGCCGGAGTGATGCATAAGCCGCGATGGTCGGCAGCGCGGCGGTGTCGTGCACGTCGATGAGCATGTCGGCACGTGCCGGAACACGAAACGTATTGCGGCCTTTCAACGGCGCGTTCTCGATCACGGTATAGCCGGGCTCGCTGACGATGCCGGTGACGCGCGTACTCACGGCCGCGTACCGCGAATCGCTGCGACGCATTCGCCGATCAGCGCCGGGCCGCGATAAATCATGCCGGTGTAAAACTGCACCAGCGAGGCGCCGGCATCGATTTTCGCGGCCGCATCCGCGCCCGATGTGATGCCGCCGACGCCGATGATCGGCAGCGTGTCGCCGAGACGTTGTTTCATTCCGCGCAGCACCGACGTCGCTTTTGCGAACAAGGGTTTGCCGGACAAACCTCCGGTTTCTTCGGCGTGTCGTGCGTCGCTTGATCGCCGCCCGGTCGATGGTGGTGTTGGTGCAGATCAAGCCGTCCACCTGAGCTGTCGCGCAGCACGGCGGCGATGCCGTCGAGTTCGGCGTCGTTCAAATCGGGCGCGATCTTCAACAGCATCGGTTTGCGTATGCCGTGTTGCGCAGCCAGTCGCTCCTGCGCTTCGCGCAAAGTGCCGACGAATCGCTTGAGCGTTTCCTCTTCCTGCAAATCGCGCAAGCCCTGCGTGTTCGGCGAGGAAATATTCACCGTGACATACGTCGCGCGCGCGTACACGCGCTCGAGGCAAAAAAGATAATCGTCGACGGCGTTTCGTTCGGCGTTTCTTTATTTTTGCCGATGTTGATGCCGAGCACGCCGCCGAATCGGGCGCGCTCGACGTTGCGCACCAGCGCATCGACGCCGTCGTTGTTGAAGCCGAGCCGGTTGATCACCGCGCGATGTTCGGGCAGACGCCACATGCGCGGCTTGGGGTTTCCGCTTTGCGCGCGCGGCGTGGTCGTGCCGATTTCGATGAAGCCGAAACCCAGTGCCGCGAGCGCATCGACGTGCGCGCCGTTCTTGTCCAGCCCCGCGGCGAGACCGACCGGATTCTGGAAATCGATGCCGAATACGCGCGTCGGCAACGGCGCCGGCTTCGTTGCGAATAGCGCGTCGAGTCCGGTCCGATAGGCGGTTTCGATGCCGGCGAGGCCGAGGTCGTGAGCACGTTCGGCATCGAGGCAGAACAGGAACGGTCGGGCGAGCGCGTACACGCTATTTCTTGGGCAATCGCGCCGGATGATTGGCGCGCTTGCTGGCGATCTCGACCATCGTTTCGATGCGGATCATGCGGCGGTCCAGGTCGTTGGCCACGTCGGCAAGCTTGTCGACGTTCTTCGACAGCCGATCCAGATCGTCGCGCATGCGCAGCACGTCCTTGAGGACCGCGACCGCGTCAGCCAGCGCACCCATCAGGCTTTCGCGTGACGCGCGGCGATGCTGGCGAGTGCGCGTTCCACCGCCGCGTTGGCGTTGCGGATGCTCTTGCGCATGGACGGCAGCGCGGCACGCATTTCGGCGGTAACTTCGGCCAGATCGCGTGGCGCGTCGATCGGAGTGGCGCCGTAGGCATGCACGGCCTGGCGGACCAGCTCACTGGTGGAGATGCCACGATCCTCGGCCATGCTCTTGAACTGCCGCTTGTCTTCGGGCGAGATCAGCAGGGTGATGCGTTGGCTTTTCATCGCGTCCTCGAACATGATAATGACATGCACATGATAAGGTCATGTGCATGTCCGTTCAAGGCGACGGATCCGTTCGATCAGAACTCGAACTTGATGCCCTGGGCGAGCGGCAGCGCGTCGGAGTAGTTGATCGTATTGGTCTGACGGCGCATGTAAGCCTTCCACGCATCCGAGCCGGATTCGCGGCCGCCGCCGGTTTCCTTTTCGCCGCCGAAAGCGCCGCCGATTTCCGCGCCGCTGGTGCCGATGTTGACGTTGGCGATGCCGCAATCCGAACCTGCGCTCGACAGGAACGACTCGGCCGACCGGACGTTCTGCGTAAAGATGGCCGACGACAGGCCCTGCGGCACGCTGTTGTGCATAGCGACCGCTTCGTCGAGGTTCTTGAACGGCATCACGTAGAGAATCGGCGCGAACGTTTCGGTCTGCACGACTTCATCGGAATTCTTCAGGCCTGCGATGATCGTCGGCAGCACGAAGTTGCCTTTGCGATCGCTCAGCGCCGCGCCGCCTGTGAGCACCTTGCCGCCGGCGGACTTCGCCTTTTCGATGGCGCCGGTGAATCGCGCGACGGCGTCGGGGCTGTTGAGCGGGCCCATCAGTGTCGTCGGCAATGTCGGATCGCCGATTTTTTTCTCGACCTGCTTATACGCGCCGACCAGTTTGCCGACGACGTCGTCGAAGATCGATTCGTGGATCAGCAAGCGGCGCGTGCTCGTGCAGCGCTGGCCGGCCGTGCCGACTGCACCGAACACGATGGCCGGAATCGCCAGTTTCAGATCGGCGCTTTCGTCGAGGATGATCGCATTGTTCCCGCCCAGTTCGAGCAGGCTGCGACCCATGCGCTTGGCGACGCGTTCGCCGACGTGACGGCCCACCGCCGTCGAACCGGTGAAGCTGATCAGCGCCACGCGATGATCGTCGACGAATTTCTTGGCGAGTTCCGCGCCGGCGTCGTTGAACAGGAAGAACAGGTCCGGAAAGCCGGCTTCCTTCAGCGCCGCGTTGCAGATCTTGATCGAGGCAACGGCCGACAACGGTGTTTTAGGCGACGGCTTCCAGATCGAGATGTTGCCGCACACGGCCGCGATGAACGAATTCCACGCCCACACCGCGACCGGGAAATTGAACGCCGAAATAATGCCGACCAGACCCAGCGGATGCCACTGCTCGTACATACGATGGCCGGGACGTTCCGAATGCATCGACAGGCCGTACAGCATGCGGCTCTGGCCGAGCGCGAAATCGGCGATGTCGATCATTTCCTGCACTTCGCCGTCGCCCTCGGGTTTGATCTTGCCCATCTCGAGCGCGACTAACGAACCGAGCGCATCCTTATGTTTACGCAGGGCTTCTCCGCACAGCCGGATAGCCTCGCCGCGCTTGGGCGCCGGCACGCTGCGCCAGGATTTGAACGCCGCCTGGGCGCGTTTGACGATGGTTTCGTAATCGGCCTCGGAACCGGTATGCACGCGCCCGATGACCTCGTGCGTACTCGGATTGACGACTTCAATGGTGCCGGCGTCGTTGGTTTTCGCCCATTCGCCGTTGCCGAGGTACGTGCCGGATTCGACGTCGGACAAGCCGAGCGCCTTCAGAATTGAAGCAGCCATGGAAGCTCCGAAAAAAGATCGACGCGCAGACCGCGCGGAGGGTCTGCAATTATACCAGAGGAGCGATCGGGAGCTTTCTGTGGCCGGTCAGCGCGCGACGGTGACGCGGCGGCGCCCGAGCAGCGACTTGAGTCGACGTACTTCCGCCTTGGCGACCAGCAGGCGTTTCAGCGCGCGTATCTGGCGCTTTTGCGCGAGCAGATTTTCTGCCGCGACGTTATTCGGCTGCTCGGTCTTTTGCGGAGCGGGAGCGAGACTTTCCATAGACGAAACAGCCGGGCGCGATAGAAGGCTTCGACACAGCAACGTCCATGCCTGTCGTTGGGCGCGTGAATTTCGGATGAACGCGTTTGCTGCAGTGCATGGCGCACGGGGCATGCTAGGAGGGCGTGCAGATTGCAAACGCTGCGTGATTATACTTGTATACTATTTCCGCGGCGTTGCGGCGGCGCCGGTCTTCGTGGGCGGAACGCTCGGTGCTTTGTTCATCGATTGGAGCAGCGGCGTGCAGCGGTCGTCGTCGTTGCCATGCAGGCCGGTGGTCAACGGCAGCAGCGCGGCAGCCGGCGCTGCGACGACGGCAAGACCGATAGCACCCGCGCTGCGCGCCAGCAGAACGCCTTTGTCTATACCGACATCGGGTTTGCGGAACGTGCCCTTCACGTGGATCGGCGAGCGCAGCGAAAACAGCCGCAGGCCTTTCGTGTCGGGGTGCACGGTGAGGTCGAGTTTTTCGCTGGCCAGATCGACCGTGCCGTCGATGTTGATTTGCGCGGCGTCCGTGTCGATGAGGAACAAGCGCGAATACAACGTGCCATTGTTGGCCTCGAAATCGGCCGCCGCGCAGTTGATCTGGATCTGCTGGTCGCCGGTGATTTTGGCAATCAGGATGTTGGGCACGTTCAACGCCGCTTCTTCGATGAGCGTCTTGCTGACATGGCCGCCGCCGATGAGCGCCTTCACCTGGCCGTTGGTCGCGCCGAGCAGGTCGCCTACGGAATTGCCGCTTCCGGTCAGATCGACCGTCGCGTTGGCGTTGCCGATATCGAATTGCGACGGATCGCTGAGCTTGAGCAGCCTTTTGACCTGGACTTCTTTCGCGGTCACCTTGATCGATCCCTTGATCGGCACGTCGCTGCCATCCATCTTGATCGCGCCGTCGACATCGCCATAGGCGAAGCGGAACTTCAGCGGATCAAGCGAGAGCACGGCGTTGTCCATGCGGATGCGCGCGTCCATCTTGTGGATGGGAAGCTCCGAGTCGCGGAATACGCGGTCGCCGGTGAAGTGCACGTCGGCGTCCATGAATTTCCAGCGCTCGGGCTTGAAGGGCTCTTCGGGCAAAACCTTGTTGTTGGCCGGCGTCGCCGGATGGCCATCGTCGGCAGGCGGCCTGGCGCCGATCAGCGGCGCGAGATCGCGGAATTGCAGCAGGTTTGAATTCACCGTGCCCGACAAGAGCGGGCGCGGCTCCTTGTTCTGGTAATCGAGCTCGCCGTCGAGATCGCTTTCGCCGACGCGCGCGGTGAATTTCTCGTAGCGGACGTGTTCCTCATGCGGCGCGAGGCGGCCCACGAGATGGCCTTCGGTCGCATACGGCGGCGACTCGGGCAAGTTCACCCCGAGTATGTCGTATAACTGCGCGAGGCTTTGGCCCGACAGCCACAGCCGCAAATCCAGCGCGTCGGGGCTGGTCGGATCGGTCAGTGTTCCGACGAACGCGATGCGTGAGTCGCCGAGTTTGACGTCGGCCTGCACCGGGAACGGATGATCGGCGTGCTTCAGCGCGAACACGCCGCCGGTGCGGCCGTCGCCTTTGACCGGGCTGCCGTGAAACGTGCCGGTCGCGGTCCAGACGAACGCGTAGTGCAGCGGTTCGGTCTGGTTTTTCGTATCGTCTTTCTGGGTGGGTTTGTCGGTCGTAGCTGGCGCGGGTGCGGCTGGCTTCTCCTTTTCGTCGGAGCTGACCGCCGCGGCGATCTTCTTGGCCGCGCTGGTGCCGACGCGCTCGGCCGCTTCTTTCTGCGCGGCGGTTTCCTGTTTGGCCACCAGTTCGTTGAACGGAATGCTTTGCCGCAGCGAGTCGAGTTGAATGGCGACGTTGAGATCCTTCACGCGATCGATCACCGACACTTTGCCCTTTGCGAATTCGACGCGGCCGAAGTCGAATTTCCATGCGGAGCCCGCGCCGGAATCGTCGTCGCTGCCGAAGGTCCAGTTGTTGCGCTTGTCCGATACGCGTTCGATATGCACGTCCGGATCGACGAAGCGCATGGCGGGAATCGATATCGTGTGCGCGAGTAAGGGCAATACCGACAGGTCCATCTCCACGCGATTCACCGTCGCAAAGTTCGGCGATTTCGCCCACGTCGGATTGCCGATGGAAACCTTGTCGGCGGTGACACGAGGCCCCGGTATCCATGCCTTCAGGCCGCGCAAGGACGGATCGCGTTCCCAGTGCACGGCGAGGTCGCCGCCGATGGCGACTTTGCGGTCGAGCGCTTTGCTCAAGGTTTGTACGAGCCACGGCTTGTGGCGATTCCAGTCGTAGTTGGCGAGCACGACGACGGCGACGATCAGGACGACGACGAAAAATCCCAGAACGCCGAGGATGATTTTTACGCTCCGCCGCAGGCGCATGACCGTATCAGATCAGCGGTCGCCGGCGCATCCGGGATGTCCGCAACGGCAGACTTCTTCCTCGCGCGGCGGCCCGCTCGTGGCGGTGTGGCGGCAATATTCGCTGCAGTAGGCCTGACCTGCGGGCGGCGTGCAGGTGCAAGGCGTGTGCGCGCATTTTTTCTTGGTCTGGTCGGCCATCGCTGGACTCCTTGTCGAGAACGCTGTGTTACATGTTCTGTGCCATCGCTCAATTACGACGAACGCGATGTCCGTCCGCTGCATGTCGCACGATGAGCGTCGCGATACCGGGCAAATCGACCCGGTTGCGCGAGGGTAGGGTACATTCTTCGGAAGCCGGAAAAATATTTTTTCGAAGTTGTCGATTTCGACGACCCCCGTTCGACGCACCCCGTGGGAACCGGAAATCCGGCTCCGCAAAAGTCACTTAAGGAGAACAACGATGCGTTTCATGGTGATGGTCAAGGCAACCAAACAGAGCGAAGCGGGCGTGATGCCGAGCCAAAAGCTGCTTGCCGACATGGGCAAGTTCAACGAAGAGCTGGTCAAGGCCGGCATCATGCTGACCGGAGACGGCCTGAAGCCGAGTTCCGCGGGTGTTCGTGTGAAGTTCAACGGCGCCAAGCGCACCGTGCTCGACGGTCCGTTCACGGAGACGAAAGAACTGGTCGCCGGCTTCTGGATCTGGCAGGTGAAATCGCTGGAAGAGGCGATCGCATGGGTGAAGCGCTGTCCGAACCCGTTCGAAGACGGCGAATCCGAAATCGAAATCCGCCCGTGCTTCGAGGCCGAGGATTTCGGCGATGAGTTCACGCCCGAACTGCGCGAAAAAGAAGCGAAGCTGCGTGAGCAGTTGGCCAAGAAGGACTGAAGCAACCGCGCGCACTTGCGAACACCGGGCGGGCAATGGTCTGATCGGTCGCCATGGCGGCGACCGACATCCAGCGGACGATCAGCGCGGTCTGGCGCATCGAGTCGGCAGGGCTGGTGGCATCACTCGCGCGGCGGGTCGGGGACATCGGCACGGCCGAGGAACTGGCGCAGGACGCACTGGTCGCCGCGATCGAGCAGTGGCCGCGCGACGGCATTCCGGACAATCCCGCCGCGTGGCTGATGACCGCGGCGAAACGGCGCGCGATCGACCGCTTTCGTCGTGATCGGCTGGTCGAGAACAAGCACGCCGAATTCGCGCGGGAGTTGACCGGCACGCCCGACGATATCGATCTCACGCGCATGGATTCGGCTATCGACGACGACCGCCTGCGGCTCATCTTTACCGCATGCCATCCGCTGCTGCCGTCGGTCGGCCGCATCGCGCTGACGCTGCGTCTACTCGGCGGATTGACCACACGGGAAATCGCGCGGGCATTTCTCACCTCCGAACAGACCATCGCGCAACGCATCGTGCGCGCGAAGAAAACATTGGCCGATGCACGCGTGCCGTTCGAAGCGCCGCACGTCGAGGCGATCGGCGAACGACTGCCGGCGGTGCTCGAAGTCATCTATCTCATTTTCAACGAAGGCTATTCGGCGACCGCGGGCGAGCAGGTTGTGCGGCCGGAGTTGTGCGAGGAAGCGCAGCGCCTGGGCCGCATGCTCGCGCAGCTTCTGCCGCGGGAGGCCGAAGTCGCCGGTCTGCTCGCACTGATGGAACTACAGGCTTCGCGCCTGCGCGCACGTGTGGACGCGACCGGCGCGCCGGTGCTCCTGGCCGATCAGGATCGCTCGCGCTGGGATCGACTGCTGATCAGGCGGGGACTGGTCGCACTGGATCGGGCCGAGCGTCTGTCGCCGCAGCGCGGCCTGTATACGCTGCAGGCGTCGATCGCGGCCTGCCATGTCCGCGCGCTGAGCATCGAGGTCACCGACTGGCCGCGCATCGCCCAGCTTTACTGGGAATTGCTCGACATCGATCCGTCGCCGGTGATCGAACTCAATCGCGCAATGGCCGTGGCGATGGCCTACGGCGCACAGGCCGGGTTGCTGATCGTCGACCAGCTGCGCAGCGATCCCGCCCTCGGCGATTACGCGTTGCTGGCGGCCGTCCGGGGCGACCTGCTCGAGCGTCTGGGCGAGCACACGCAGGCCCGCGCGGAATTCGAGCGGGCAGCGGCGCTGTCTCTTAATGAACGCGAGCGTAAGCTGATGCTCGACCGGGCGCGGAAGCAGCCCGGGAACGGTTATTCAGCGCCGCCTGAAATGCTAAAGTCACATCATGAGTGAAGGTTTTGTCGAAAGCACCGATGTCGATCGCTACCGCCGGCTGATCGACGCCATCACCGATTACGCGATCTACATGCTCGACATCGATGGTTACGTGTCGAGCTGGAACCCGGGCGCCCGTCGCTTCAAGGGTTACGAGGCGCACGAGGTGCTGGGACAACATTTCTCGCGTTTCTACACGCCGGAAGATCGCGCCGCGGGCATACCCGAACGCGCGCTGCGCACCGCCGCCACCGAAGGCCGCTTCGATACCGAAGGCTGGCGCGTGCGCAAGGACGGCAGCCGGTTCTGGGCCCACGTGGTCGTCGATCCGATTCGCGACGACGCCGGCCACGTCATCGGCTTCGCCAAGATCACGCGTGACCTGACCGAGCGCATGGCGGCGCGCGCGGCGCTCGAAAGCAGCGAAAACCAGTTCCGCCTGCTTGTGCAGGGCGTGACCGACTACGCGATCTACATGCTCGATCCCGATGGCCTGGTCAGTAGCTGGAATGCCGGCGCCGAGCGCATCAAAGGGTATTCGCAAAACGAGATCCTCGGCCGCCACTTCTCCGCTTTCTATACCGAAGCCGACCGTCTTGCCGGCCGACCGCAGCACGGACTGGCCACGGCGAAAAGCGTCGGGCGCTTCGAAACAGAAGGCATGCGCGTGCGCAAGGACGGCACTTCGTTCGTCGCGCACGTCATCATCGATGCGCTGCGCGACGCGGATGGACGATTGCTGGGCTTCGCCAAGATAACGCGCGACATCACCGAACGGCATCGCGCGCAGAAAAAACTCGAACAGGCCCAGCACGCGCTTTTCCAGACGCAAAAGCTCGAGAGCGTCGGCCAGTTGACCGGCGGTATCGCGCACGATTTCAACAATCTGCTGACCGCGGTGATCGGGTCGCTCGAGTTGCTGAAGAAACACTTGCCAGCGAACGACAAGCGTGCGGCCGCGCTGCTTGCCAATGCCCTGCACGGCGCGGAGCGCGGATCGGCGCTGACCCAGCGCATGCTCGCGTTCGCGCGCCGGCAGGACCTCAACATGAAAGCCGTCGGCCTGCATCCGCTTCTGAAAGGCATGCTCGACATGCTCGATCGCTCGCTGGGTCCGGAGGTTCGGCTGGTGACCCACGTCGACAGCGCGCTGCCGCCCGTGCACACGGATGCCAACCAGTTCGAAACGGCACTGCTCAATCTGGCGCTGAACGCGCGCGACGCGATGAGCGGCGGCGGCGCGATCCACATCACCGCGCGCCTGCTGTCCGACAAAGAGGACATTCCGGACAACTTGCCGCCGGGCCAATACGTCGCAATCGCGGTCGCCGATGAAGGACACGGCATGGATGAAGCCACGCTGTCGCGCGCGGCCGAACCGTTCTTCACGACCAAAGGCGTCGGCAAGGGAACCGGACTCGGGCTCTCGATGGTGCACGGTTTGTGCGAACAATCCGGCGGACGGTTGCTCATCCAGAGCGAACGCGGCAAGGGAACGACAGTCACGATGGTGCTGCCGATAGCCGGCGGCGACATCGCGTCCGCAGTTGCCGCGCCGACCGAAACGACCGCTCCTTGCATGGGCGACATGTCGCAGACCGTGCTGCTGGTCGACGATGACGATCTCGTGCTGTCCAGTGCCGCCGCGACCATCGAGGATCTCGGCTACCGCGTGATCGCCGTCGACAGCGGCGAGGCGGCGTTGCGCATCATCGCCAGCCCGGCCGACATCGATCTGCTGATGACCGATCAGGCCATGCCGGAAATGACCGGACTGCAACTCGCCGAAGCCACTGCAGCCCTGCGCCCACAGCTACCGGTGATCGTGGCGAGCGGATTCGCGGAAATGGAAACCAGCGCCATGCGTGGATGGCGCAGGCTCGCCAAGCCGTTTCGCCGGGCGGAACTTGCCGAAGCATTGACCACTGCGCTGCGGGGCTCGCACGCGATGCAATCGTCGGGGTCGACCGAGCGCCTCTAGCCCAAGTTCCGCCGGACGTCCGCTACCGCACATCTGCAGCGGCGTTCCAAACCCGAATGACGGGTATCGATTTGTGGTGCTCGGGAAATCCCAGCATGCCAAATGACCCTGGATCCAGTACGAAGTGCTGACCATTCACGATCGGCAAGCCGATCCACCGCGCGGCCAGCGCGCAACAAAGGTGGCCATGCGAAAACAGCGCGATGTTGCCTGCACATCCGCGGAGCGTGTGCAATAAGCGATCGCACCGAGCCGCTACGTCTCGAGGACCTTCGCCATCGGGACAGCCATCCGTCCACAAATTCCAATGTGGATTTTTTCGGAGAATCTCGTCGGTGCGCAGACCTTCGTAGGCTCCGTAGTCCCACTCGGCCAGGTCATCGTCGATCGAAGGCGGCACGTCGAGATTCATCAGTTCGCAGGTGCGTCGTGCACGCACGCGCGGGCTGGAAAGCACCTTCGTGAATGAAATTTTGCGCAGATATCCGCCAAGATTCCGCGCCTGCTGCTCGCCGCGCGCGGTGAGCGGAATCTCAGTGCGACCCGTGTGTTGACCGGAGATCGACCAGTCCGTTTCTCCATGCCGAATCAAGTAGAGCGCTAGCGGTTCAGGCACGACTGCTCCCTGTGAGTTGTGTTACGGGGAAGAAGAATCACAACGTTTTCCGTGTAAATATCTCCGTTGGGATCCTTGGCACCGCGTGTCTGCGCTGCCAGGCGGTATTCGCAATGGGTCGCCGGCGGTTGCATTGCCAATCGCGGTTGCGACTTCGGTGGAGGGAGTCGCCGGAGCAAGTATCGCTCGCAAAGAAGGGAATCGACAGACGATGGAGCCCACGCGTCAAGTTGCTCTGGCGAATATTCTGCCGCCGCTACGCGATCAACAGCGGAGTAAAACACCTGCCGCAGCGCGGTTCCGTCACCGGATTGGAACCGACGGATCAACATAACAGAAAGTCCAACCGCGCTACGTCAGGCGATCGTTGGCGGCCCCGACACGATTCGAACGTGCGACCTTCCCCTTAGGAGGGGGACGCTCTATCCAACTGAGCTACGGGGCCGTCGGCGAATTGTCGCACGTTGGCGGGCGTCGGTAGTATTGCGATCTTTGCGACGAAACAGGAGCAATCCGGATGGCACGAATGCGTGCTGGCGCCGTGCGGTGGATCGTGGCGTGCGTGTCGGTGCTATCGCTGTCGGGTCGCGCTTTCGCGCAAGCCGGACCGCCGATGGTCAGCGACGACCCGGGCACGCCCGGCGACGGCCACCTGGAGGTCAACTTCGCCGCGTTGCTCACGCGCACGCCCGATGGGTCGAACTACGAATTGCCGCTGCTTGATGCCAACTACGGCGTCGGCGACCGCGTGCAGTTGAAAATGGAGACGCCGTATGAAGTCGATACGCGCGGCGATCGCCACAGTGGCGTAGGCAATGGATTGGTCGGCGTGAAGTGGCGCTTTTTCGACGACGGCGACGATGGATGGAAACTGTCGACGTATCCGCAGGTGCAGTTCAACTATCCCGGTATCTCCTCGACGCGCAATGGATTGGCCGAACGCGGCGTCGGTTATTTTCTGCCGATCGAAGCGCAACGGGATTTCGGTAGGCTCGAATTTGGCGTCGAAGGCGGACGGTGGCTGCGCCCGGGCGACGATTCGTGGACCGGCGGAGTGGTGCTCGGTACGGACATGACCGAACGCTGGGAAGTGATGGCCGAAACACGCGACGAACGCCTGGTCGATGCGGCGCGCGACGAGTTGCTGGTGAATGTCGGTTCGCGAGTCAAGCTGTCGTCGAAATTCAACCTGCTGATTTCGGTCGGACGCGACGTGCACAACACGATCGACAGGCCGGCCGATCTGCTGCTTTACGTTGGCTTGCAACTGCAGCGCTGAGCGTGTGCGACAATGCGCGCAATTCCTACATTGCGGAGAAGTCCATGTCGTTCTCGCTCACCGATACGCTGGTGCCGACGATCCAGCGCGCACTGAGGAACCTTTCGATCATCCTCGAAAAAGGCGCGGCGTTCGCAGAGAAGAAACAGATCGAAGGAACCGTGCTCACGGGCGCGCGGCTGGCACCGGACATGTTCCCGCTGTCGCGTCAGGTGCAGATCGCGACGGATATTTCCAAAGGCGCCGCCGCGCGTCTGAGCGGAACCGACATTCCCAAGTACGAAGATACCGAAACGACGTTTCCGGAATTGCAGGCGCGCATCCAGAAGACCTTGAAGTTCGTCGAGGGCATCGACGCAGCGAAGTTCAGGGATGGCGACAAACGGGAGATCGTGCTGAGTACGCGTCGCGGCGATCTCAAATTCACCGGCCAGACCTACATCACCGACTTCGTACTGCCCAACGTGTATTTTCACGTGACGGCGGCGTACGCCATCCTGCGCCACAACGGCGTTGAAGTCGGCAAGACGGATTTTCTAGGGTTCTGATCGATTTCCGCGCCGCTCGGCCGGCGCGGAGTTCGGTTCGATCCGCGCGTGCGCTACGCGCTCTTGTTCTTTGCCAGCGCCAGCCACGTGTCGACGACGGTATCGGGATTGAGCGACACCGATTCGATGCCCTGTTCCATCAGCCACTGCGCAAGATCGGGATGATCGCTCGGCCCCTGACCGCAGATGCCGATGTACTTGTTTTTCCTTTTGGCCGTCTGGATGGCTAAAGCGAGAAGCTTCTTGACTGCCGGGTCGCGCTCGTCGAACAGGTGCGCGACGATGCCCGAATCGCGGTCGAGACCGAGCGTCAACTGCGTGAGGTCGTTAGAGCCGATCGAGAAGCCGTCGAAGATGTCGAGGAATTCGTCGGCGAGCAGCGCGTTCGACGGCAGTTCGCACATCATGATGATCTTGAGATCGTCTTCGCCGCGACGCAGCCCGTTCTCGGCCAGGACCTCCATGACCTTGCGGCCTTCACCGAGCGTGCGCACGAACGGAATCATCACCCACGCGTTGGTCAGGCCCATTTCGTTGCGCACTTTCTTCATCGCGCGGCATTCGAGCGCGAACGCGTCCTTGAAACTGGCGTCGACGTAACGGCTGGCGCCACGGAATCCGATCATCGGATTTTCTTCGTGCGGCTCGTACTTGTCGCCGCCGATGAGGTTGGCGTATTCGTTCGACTTGAAATCCGACAGACGCACGATCACCGGATTCGGCGCGAACGCGGCAGTGATCGTGGCGATGCCTTCGGCGAGGCGGTCGACATAGAACTGCACCGGATCGGAATAGCCGGCCATGCGCTCGTCGATTTTCTTTTTCGTTTCCGCCGATTGCGTGTCGTACTCGAGCAGCGCCTTGGGATGCACGCCGATATGGCTGGCGATGATCATCTCCAGCCGCGCCAGACCGACGCCGGCGTTCGGCAGCATGGCGAAATCGAATGCGCGCTCGGGGTTGGCGACATTCATCATGATCTTCAGCGGCGCGGGCGGCATCTTGCCGAGATCAGCGGTGACTTTCTCGAAGTCGAGCTTGCCGTCGTAGATGAATCCTGTGTCGCCCTCCGCGCACGAGACGGTGATCGCGTGACCGTCGGGAATTTTTTCCAGCGCGTCGTGCGTGCCGACCACGGCAGGCACACCGAGCTCGCGCGCGATGATCGCCGCATGACAGGTGCGGCCGCCGCGGTTCGTGACGATGGCCGAAGCGCGCTTCATCACCGGTTCCCAGTCGGGATCGGTCATGTCGGCGACCAGTACGTCGCCGGCCTGCACGCGGTTCATGTCCTTGATCGTGCGGATCACCCGCGCCACGCCGCTGCCGATCTTCTGGCCGATGGCGCGGCCTTCGACGAGCACGTCGCCGCGCTGGTTGAGCTGGAAACGTTCGATCTGAGTCGCGTGCGCGCGCGACTTCACCGTCTCCGGCCGTGCCTGCACAATGTATACTTTTCCGGTGTTGCCGTCCTTGGCCCATTCGATGTCCATCGGGCGCTTGTAGTGCTCCTCGATGACCAGCGACTGCCTGGCCAGCTCGGCGACATCCGCGTCGCTGATGCAGAACTTCGCGCGATCGGCGGCGGGTGTGGTCTCGATTCTCACGCGTTCGCCGGGTTTGTCGGAATAGACCATGCGCTGCTGCTTCGCGCCGAGCTGGCGACGGAGGATGGCGAACTTGCCGGCGCGCAAGGTGGGTTTGTAGACGTAGAACTCGTCGGGATTGACGGCACCCTGAACGACCATCTCGCCCAGGCCATAACTCGCGGTCACGAACACCGCATCGCGGAAACCGGATTCGGTGTCCAGCGTGAACAGCACGCCCGACGCTCCTACATCCGAGCGGATCATGAGCTGCACGCCGGCGGAAAGGAAAACGTCCTCGTGCTTGAAGCCGTGATGCACGCGGTAGGCGATGGCGCGATCGTTGTAGAGCGAGGCGAAAACTTCTTTCACCTTGTGGATGACATCGTCCGCGCCGGTGACGTTGAGAAACGTTTCCTGCTGACCGGCGAATGACGCATCGGGAAGATCTTCGGCCGTGGCCGACGAACGCACGGCAACGGCCACATCGGTACCGCCCGCATCTTTGCAAAGTTTTGCATACGCCTCGCGCACCGCTTTGTCGAACGCGGGAATGAGCGGCGTTTCGATCACCCAGCCGCGGATTTCCGCGCCGGCTTTGGTCAGTTCGTCGACGTTGTCGACATCCAGAGCCGCCAGCTTCTTCTGGATGCGATCGGCCAGACCGCTTTGCGCGATGAACTGCTTGAACGCATCGGCGGTCGTTGCGAATCCGCCCGGCACCGAGACGCCGAGCTTCGAGAGGTTGCCGATCATTTCGCCGAGCGATGAGTTCTTGCCGCCGACTTTCCCCAGATCCGTAAGCCGCAGCTGATCCAGCCAAAGCACCATGTCGCTCAAAGCGGTTCTCCTGATGAGTCCGGACCGGCAATCCCGCCGGCGAGAAACAGTAATTTTCGCGGTTTGTGCAGTGCGAGACAAGGCGAGGTAAACGATTTCAGTTCCGTTTCGCTTACACTCCATTCATGCGCAGGACGATCTTTTACGTTTCCGACGGAACGGGAATCACCGCCGAAACCATCGGCCACTCCGTACTCACGCAGTTCGACGGCATCGACTTCGATACGTTTCGCTTGCCCTTCGTCGACAACGAGGAAAAAGCGCACGGCGCCGCGGCGCGTATCCGCAACATCTACACGACCAGTGGCGCGCGGCCGATCGTGGTGAATACGGTGATCGACCCGCAGCTCACCGAAATCCTGTCCACCAGCGGCGCGCTGATGATCGATGTGTTCGCACCGTTCATCGGCATGCTGGAAGACGAACTCGGCACGAAGCGTTCGCCGCGCATCGGCAAAGCGCATGGCCTTACCGATTTCGCCGAGTACGAAGCGCGCATCAACGCGACCAACTATGCGCTGTCGCACGACGACGGCGTGGATGTGAACTATGCGGATGCGGACGTCATCCTGGTCGGCGTCTCGCGCGTCGGCAAAACGCCGACGTGCCTGTACATGGCGCTGCATTATGGTGTGAAGGCGGCGAATTATCCGCTGACGGAAGAAGACCTCGATAAGCTCGAACTGCCGAAACGGCTCGTGCCGTACAAGGCGCGCCTGTATGGTCTGACCATCCAGCCGCAGCGTCTGGCGCAGGTGCGCGAGGCGCGCAAGCCGGGCAGCCGCTACGCGAAGCTCGATCAGTGCAAGCGCGAGCTCGAGATCGCCGACAGACTGTTCAAGCGCGAGAACATTCCCGTACAGAACACGACCTCGACCTCGATCGAGGAGATCGCCAGCAAGATCCTGCAGCAGCTGGGCATCGAAAAGCACATGTTTTAAGTCGAGCTTCTTGGCGCCGGCCGATCAGTGCCCGCCAGCAGCCGGACCGATCGTGCCGAACGGCGGCTTGGCCAGCCAGATGACCGGAATCATCGCGAAGAACAGCACGGCGCAGACGATGAACACATCGTTCACCGACGAAGTGAGCGCCTCGCGCGTCACCACATTTTCGATCGCCGCCCACGCGCCCTTGGTCTGCGCACCGATGCCGTTGAGTGTGTGCACGTAATTCGCCACGGCAGGATTGGTGACGTTCAGATGTTCGACCAAAACCGCGTGGTGATAGTCGCCGCGGTGTTGCCACAGCGTCACCATGGTCGCAGTGGAGAAGCTTGCCGCGAGCGTGCGGCAGAAATTCGAGATGCCGGCGGCCGAGGCGATTTCATTCGGCCGCAATCCCGACAGGATGATCTGGTTGATCGGTACGAAGAAGCAGGCGATGCCGGCGCCCATGATGAAACGCGGCCACACCAGCGAACCGAACGCAGCGTCGCTCGGGAACGTCGCGAACCACATCGCGCATCCGCCGAAGATGCAGAAGGCGATGCTGGATACGGTGCGCAGTTCGAATTTCTGGATGTTCCGGCCGATGATCGGTGAAATCAGGAAATGCGAGGATGCCGACAGGCGCCGTCGCCAGACCCGCCCACGTTGCGGTGTAGTTGAGATCGGTCTGCAGCCACAGCGGAAAGATCACGTTGATGCCGAAGAAACCGATCATGCCGAACGACAACGCGGCCACGCCGACCGCGAAATTGCGCTTTCGGAACAACGAGAGATCGACCACAGGATGTTCGTCGGTCAACTCCCACGCGATGAAGAAGGCGATGCAGACCACCGCCACGATGCCGAGCGTCAGGATCAGCGGCGAGGAGAACCAGTCCTTGTCGTTGCCGTTGTCGAGCATGAACTGCAGGCAGCCGACGCCGGCCACGAGCAGGATCAGGCCGACGATGTCGATCGGCAGTTTCATCATGGTCGATTCGCGATCTTTCAGCAGCGTCCAGGTCACGAATGCGGCGAGCACGCCGACCGGCACGTTGATGAAGAAAATCCACGGCCAGGAATAGTTGTCGGTGATCCAGCCGCCGAGGATCGGCCCGAAAATAGGCGCGACCACCACCGTCATCGCCCAGATCGCGAGCGCGATGCCGCGCCGCTCCGGCGGATAGTTGTTGAGCAGCAGCGCCTGCGACAGCGCCACCATCGGACCGGAACCGGCGCCTTGCAGCAGACGTGCGACGACCAGCATCGGCATGCTCGTGGCGATCCCGCACAGCATCGACATGACCACGAACAGCAACACCGAAATGCAGAACGATTTCACTTCGCCGAAACGCCGCGCGATCCAACCGGTCAAGGGCTGCATGACCGCGCTCGCCAGCGAGTACGAGCTGATCGCCCACGTGCCTTCGTTCGGACTCACTCCGAGACTACCGGCGATGTGCGGCACCGACACGTTGACGATGGTGATGTCGAGCACCTCCATGAACGTGGAGAAGGCGACGGCGATCGTCAGCAGCGCCAGCGCCGCGCCCTGCAACGGCGGTTTCCTTACCGGCGGAAGCGGCGTGCTCATTGCTTGGCGAGGTTTGCCTGGATGATCGAATCGGCCGCGCTGTCGGCGGCGGCCAAATCGGCGGAATAGACGTCCGTCTTCGACACGGCGCGACTCGCCGGCGTGCGCGCGAGCACCTGGCCGTCGCGCTGATGCGTGTCGATTTTCACATCGGTGGAAAGGCCCACGCGCAAGGGATATTTCTCGAGGTCTTTGGGATCGAGCTTGATGCGCACCGGCACGCGCTGCACCACCTTGATCCAGTTGCCCGACGCGTTCTGCGCCGGCAGAAGCGCGAACGCGCCGCCCGTGCCCGCGGCGAGACCTTCCACGCGACCGTGGAAAACGACGTCGCCGCCATAAAGATCGGTGGTGACTTCAGCCGGCTGATCGATGCGGATGTGCGCGAGCTGCACTTCCTTGAAGTTCGCATCGATCCAAAGATCGTACAACGGCACGATGGTCAGCAAGCCCTGACCGGGCTGCACGCGATTGCCGACCTGCACGCTGCGTTGTGCGACATAGCCGCTCGCCGGCGCGAGGATCGCGTTGCGATGCTGATTGACCCACGCTTCGCGATACGCGGCGCGCGCTTCCTGCACGGCAGGGTTGCCGGCGATGTCGCTGCCGTCGACCAGCGCGTGCGACGCCGCGGCCTGACGCTCCGCCGCTTCGAGGGCAGACTTCGCATCCGCAAGCGCCTGCCTGGCGTGCGCGACGTCCTCGGGCGCCACCGCACGTTCGGCGAGTAGCGGCTCGCGGCGATTCAAGTCGGCCTGCGCGCGCGCGACATCTTCGCGGCGCGCGGCGACCGTCGCGTCGTATTGTCCGGCCACATGCGTCTGCTGCCGAACTTGCCGTACCGCCTGCGCCAGCGTGCTTTGTGCGCGCGACAGCGTGAGATCGGCATCGGTGGGATCCAGTTTGACGAGCACCTGACCGGCTTCGACCAACTGCGTGTCGTCGGCGAGCACCGCGATCACGGTGCCCGATACCTGCGAGGACACCGACACCTGGTTGCCGTTGACGTAGGCGTCGTCGGTGGTTTCGCGCAGCGAGAAAACGAACACATACAGCAGCACCCACACGATCGCGATGACGACGAACACGAGTGCGATCACGCCGAGAACGACGCGTCGCTTGCCGTTGCGTGCGGGAGGTTGCGTTTGGATCGGGTCAGGGCTGCTCATGGTTGCACGGCTCCGAAGGCTTTCGTGTTGTCGTTGTTGTTGGTGTCGTCGCGGACGTAGCCGCCGCCGAGCGCCTTGCTCAGGGCGATCTCCGCGGAGATTCCCGCCGCGACGAGCTGCGTGTCGGCGTCGTGCTGACGGATCAACTCGATGCTCGCGTTGTATTCGGCCCGCGCGTCGGTGAGCCCGCGCTTGCCGCGCGACAGCGACGATTGATACAGACGCTCGGCCGCCGCGATCTGTCCGGCGCGCTCAGTACGGCGCGCCTGCACTTGCGACAGCGTCAGCGCCTGATTCGCTGCGTCGTGCGCGGCGTCGATCACTGTCTTGTTGTAGTCGGCGATCGCCGAATCGAGCGCGGCCTGGGATGCGCCGTAACGCGCCTGCAGTCTGCCGCCTTCGAAGATCGGCAGATGCAGCGCCGGGCCCGCGTCGAACACACGATTGCCGGCCTGGAACAACTTGCCGAGATCAATAGAGGACAAACCGACCATCGCGGCAATGCTCACGTCGGGATAGAACGCCGCGCGCGCGACGTCGATGTCGCGCACCGCCGCTTCGACACGCCAGCGGCTGGCCTGCACATCGGCGCGGCGCGCGACCAGATCGAGTCCCGCGCTCGCCGGCAATGCACCGGCGATGGCGGGCAGGGGCCGCGCATGGAATTCCGGCAAGTCCGACGGCGAAATTCCGATCAGCGCCGCGATCGCCGCGCGCCGCATCTGTGCGGCCCACGTATACGTTGCGATGTCTTCGCGCATCGCGGCGACTTCCGCATCGGCCTGCTGCAGGATGTCTTCCGGATCCAGGCCGCGCTGCACGCGCGCGTCGGCGATGGCGCGGATTTTCTGTTCCAGCGCCATCGACTCGTTCGAGAAGCCGATGTGCGCCATATCGAGCTGCCAGTTGAAATACGAATCGGCGACGGCAGCGGTCAGCATCGTCGCGGCAGTTTCGCGTTCGGCGGCCGCGGCGCGCGCCCGGTCGATGCTCGCGGCGATTTCGGCGCGATGGCTGCCCCAGAAATCGAAGTCGTACTTGAACTGCGCACCGATGTCGCCCTGGTTGTACCAGGTGAAGCCGAGGAATTTCGGCGGAATCAGGCCGTGTTCGCTCAAGCGTTCGCGCTGCACCTGCACGTTGCCGTCGATGGTTGCCCCGGCAGCTGCACGGGCCACCTCGATGGTGCGCGCCGCTTCGCCAAAACGCGCTTGCGCGACGGCGAGGTCGGGCGACTTCGCCAGCGCCATCGATTCGATCGCATTCAGATCGTCGTCGTTGTAGCGCGTCCACCAGTCGCGATGCGGCCAGTCCGCTTTCGACGACGGAATACCGCCGAGTGGCGAGGTCGTCGTCAGATCCGGCGGCGTCGGCTTGGGCGGCACGTGACACGCGATCAGCGCGCTGCATGCTGCCGCGATAACAATGATCTTCGACGACTGGAGCATCTTATTTTTCATCGGCGGAATTCGCCTCGAATGCGAAAAGGAGTTTCTTGAGCAGCCGTTCCAGCGTTTTCTTTTCCGATGCGGACATCGTCGACGTCATCGCCGACACGCCGTTCCACACCTGAGGCAGCAATTTCTCGATCAGCGTCACGCCTTTCCGGGTGAGTTCCAACAAGATCCGGCGCCGGTCATCCGTGCTCGCGCGGCGGCGAACGAGACCTTTGCGGACGAGGTCGTCGCAGATGCGCGTCATGTTCGTGCGCGTTTCGCCGCTCGCTTCGCTCAAATCCGAAGGATTGATGCCGGTATCGAGCTGCGCGTAGAGCATCGTCAGTGTGCGAAAACCGACTTCGCTGATCCCATGCGGCCGGACCTTGCGGCCGAGGTGATAGCCGAGTTGCCCCGACAGCGCCTTGATCAGCCGCACCAGGACGATGTCCTGCACCGGCGCGTCGTGCAGACGCGCCTTCACGCGATCGATCTGCGATTCGATCAGGGCGAAGCTGGGACAATTCGGTGCGGGCGACATCGATATAGTTCAGGTTTCAACTATCGCGATACTAACCAGTTCTGTAATTGAACGCAACAGGGCGGCGCTGTAAGAATTACGAGGTCAGGCAGAAGCGTGCCAGTGCTCGACAGCGCGCACGAACGCGAGACAATCGGAGTAGCCGTTGTACAGCGGCGTCGGCGCGGCGCGGATGATGTCGGGCTCGCGCCAATCGACGATGACGCCGCTATCGAGCAGATGTTCGTAGAGCACCCGGCCGGATTCGCGCGGGCCGCGCACACGCAGCGAAAGCTGGCACCCGCGCCGTTCGAGTTCCGACGGCGTGGCGATGTCGAGCACGTCGCCGAGGCGTTTGCGGATCAGCGACTCGAGATAGCCGGTGAGCGCGATGGACTTTTCGCGCAGCTTCGACATCCGGGCGCGGTGGAAAATTTCCAACGACACGCGCAACGGTGCCAGCGCGAAGATAGGCGGATTGGAAAGTTGCCAGCCGTCGGCGCCCGGCGTGGGCACGAAATCGGGGCCCATGCGGAATCGCGTGTCCTGGTCGTGGCCCCACCAGCCGGCGAAGCGTGGTCGGTCCGATCGCGCATGGCGCTCATGCACGAAGCAGCCGGCGATACTGCCGGGGCCTGAGTTTAGGTATTTGTAACTGCACCACACGGCGAAATCCGCACCGCTGTCGTGCAGGTGCACGTCGATATTGCCGGCTGCGTGTGCGAGATCGAAACCGACGGTGCATCCTTTCGCGTGCGCGAGATCGGCGATCGCACGCAGATCGAATACCTGACCGCTCAGGTATTGCACACCCGGCAGCAGCAGCAGCGCGATGCGGTGGCCGTGCCGCTCGAGGGTCTCGGCGATGGTTGCGTCGGAGAGCACGGCGTTGTCGTCGCCTTCGAGTTCGATCAGCGCATCGGCGGGATCGAAACCGTGGAATCGTATCTGCGATTCCACCGCGTAGCGATCCGACGGAAACGCGCTCTTCTCGATCAGTATCGCCGGCCGCTCGCGCGTGGGGCGATAGAAGCTGACCATCATCAAATGCAGGTTCGCGGTCAGCGAATTCATGGCGACGACTTCAACCGCCTTCGCGCCGACAATTTCCGCAAGATGCTCGCGCACCTCAGCGTGGTAAGGCATCCACGGATGGCGCCCGCGGAAATGCGCTTCGACGCCGAGCGCGGCCCAGTCGTCGAGTTCGTCGATGAGCGCGGCACGCGTGGCCTTCGGTTGCAGCCCGAGCGAGTTGCCGCACAAATAAACCTGCGAGCCGTCGCCGTGGGGCGGGATCAGGAATTCGTCGCGGAACGGCGCGAGCGTGTCGGCGTCGTCGAGCGCTCGCGCATGCTGTTCGTCGGAAACGGGCGCGCCAGTCATCGTCAGTGCGGACGCAGCGACTGCATGATTTGCGCGCAGCCTTTTTCGTACTCGGCGGTCCACTGCGGCGTCGTCGCCGCGAGCATCGGACGCGCGCAACGCACGTGAATTACCAGGTGCGTGTTGAGATACCACGTCTCGCGGTATTCGTAGCGCGTCTTGCCGTTGAGGGCGAAGTAACGCAGCACGGTGCTGTCCACGCCCTCGGTGTGCTGTTCGTAGCCGGGCATCGCCTTGGCTTTATCCATGCCCACGTTGACGAGAGGCTGGAAGTTGCTCGAATCGTCGAGGAGCTTCGTGTCCACCGATACGCGTGCGGCTTCGCCGGTGCCGGTATCGGCGGGATCTTTCACCTGGAAGGCGATGAACTGCGGATTGCCTTCGGTCTTCTCCATGATCACCGGCCACGACGGCGGCGCGTTGAATTTGATGAAGCCGTCGCTGAGTATGTAGTTGCCGTTTTCGTCCGCGAGCACGCCCGATGCCGAGCAGGTGAGTGCGAATGTCGCGAGGAATATTTTTTTCAGCATACGAATTCCGCCGTCAGTTGAATCGCGAAAGGGGAAGGCCGAGCCATTCGAGCGCGGTGCCGTGATACAGCCGTGCCTGCTCGGTTTCGGAAAGCCCGAGCGCGGCGATGCCCGAACCCGGATGCTGCTCGCCGAGCGGGAACGGATAATCAGTGCCGAGCATGACGTGCCGCACGCCGGCGACATCGAGCAGATAACGCAGCGCGGCCGCGTCGTGCACGCACGAATCGAAGAACAGCCGATCCAGGTATTCTCGTGGATTGCGCGAGTTGTCGGTGGCGACGAGGTCCGGCCGCATGCGGAAACCGTGCTCGATGCGGCCGATCGTGTACGGAAACGCACCGCCGCCGTGCGCGAAGCACACGCGCAGTTTCGGCAGACGTTCCAGCACGCCGCCGAAGATCAGGCAGCATGCCGCGCGCGCCTGTTCTGCCGGCATGCCGACCAGCCAAGGCAGCCAGTATTTCGGCATGCTTTCCTTGCCCATCATGTCCCACGGATGCACGAGGATCGCCGCGTCGAGATCGGCCGCGGCCTCGAAGAACGGGAACAGTTCCGGCGCATCCAGATTCCACGCATCGACATGCGATCCGATCTGTACGCCCTGCAAACCGAGCTGTTCGACGCAGCGTTCCATTTCCTGGATGGCGAGCGTCGGCGACTGCAGCGGCACGGTGCCGATGCCGGCGTAATGGCGAGGTTTGCTGCGGCAGATCTCGGCGGTGTGCTCATTGAGGAACGCGTGCAGTTCCAGTGCCTGATTCGGCTTGGCCCAATACGAAAACAGAACCGGTACGGTAGAAATGACCTGGGTCTGCACGCCGAACTTGGCATAGTCGGCGACGCGATGATCGGCATCGAACGCGTTCTCCCAGACCTCGCGGAAGAACTTGCCGTCTTTGTAGATGCGGTGCCGGCCTTCGGTGTTCACCATCACCGCGAAGCGATCGTCGCCATATTTCGCGGCGAGATTGGGCCAGTTCGGCGGCAGGATGTGCGCATGCGTGTCGATTTTCAGCATGCGCACAGTTTAGCTGAGGACGTAACCGGATTCGCGTGGGCGAATCCGGTGCGCCGGTGTTGCGGTTACTCGAAGCCGTTTCCGAAGATATGATCGGTGTCGAGTTCGTACGCGCCTATGTCGGCGGCTGCGCCGACCACACGGGCATACGGACTGCCGCGTTGATCGAAGGATAGCGTCAGCGGATTGCTTCCGGTGTCGACGGCGGGACTCGCCGGGTCGAGCGCGTGCGTCATGGTCGGACCGCCGTTCATCGCGAGTGGCTGAAGCAGCGGATCGTCCGTCAGCGTGTCGCCGGGCAGAGTGACGCCCGAATCGGACGCGATTATGAGGTTGTGATCGCCGGTCGCCGTGATGGGCCCGCCGTAGGCGTACAAGTCCGCGCTCGATGAGCCGCCGGGAGCCGTGTTGTTGGAGATGATCGTGCTGAACAGCGCGATAGTGGCACTGGAAGTGGTCGTTACGCCGCCGCCATACGTAGACGTGTTGAAAGCGACGGTGCTGTTGTTCATCGTCAGCGCCTCCGCCTCGAACACACCGCCGCCGTCGGCGACGACCGGCGCGGCCGTGTTGCCGGAAATCGTGCTGTTGGTGATCGTTGTGCTGGCATGGCCGACGTTCTTGTTGTATTTGCGGCTCACGCCGCCGCCGTTCGAATAGACAGCGGTCGTGATGCCCGCTGCGTTTCCGCTCACGACACTATTGGTCAACGACGTCGTCGCCTCGGAGTCGAGGCCGCCGCCGACCGATATGAAACCGTCGACGGTGTTGTTCTGGATCGACGAGCGGTCGACGGTCACCGGTGCGAACGCGAACACGCCGCCTCCGTAGGCAATGAAGCCCGCCGTGCCGCTATTTTTCAGGACCTTGGAGTTGGAGATCGTCATCGGACCTGAGGAGGCCACGCCGGCGCCGAGGGCGAAATAGTACGAATACATGGTGTTGTACTCGACGGTCGAACCCGTGATCAGCGACTCGACCCCGCCCTGGATGTACGCGCCGCCGCCTTGCGCGACCAGTGGGTAGGAGTTGTTGTTGTAGGTGGCCTGAACTGTTGCGTGGTTGCCCGTGATGATCGATTTGGTGATCGGCGCGTACGAGGCGTACGGCGTCGTCCCCGTGCTACCTACGACCTGCAAGCCGCCGCCCGTCGCGAGGTAACTGTACGGACCTTCGACGACTGTCGCTGAGTTGCCGCTAACCGTGCTGTTGTACAGAGCCGTATACGAACCGGACTGGTCGCCGCCGATGACGAAGGCTCCTCCGCCCGCGGCATAGGTGTAACCGGTCGCCGTGCTGTTGCTGATCGTGGAGTTGTACAACAGCAGCGCGCCTTGCACTGAAACGGCTCCTCCGACCGCTGCCGGGGACGTTGCGTCGCCGGCCGTGCAGCCGCTGAGCGTTACATTGTTCAGATACAACTCGCCCGCCGCATACAGGCAACCGCCGTTCGTCACGGCCGCGCGCGGCGCAGCGCCGTTGGCGATGGTGACGTTGGACAAGCGCAAACCGTGCGAGGCGGAAAACACGCGGTTCTTGCCGCCGCCGTCGATGGTCAACTGATCACGGCCCGGGCCGCGGATTTCCACGTTCGCTGTCGTCTGCAGCACGTCCGACAGGCTTATGGTCCCGTGCACGTTGCGCAGGTCGATGATGTCGCCGTCCACCGCATCGGTGAGTGCTCCACGCAACGAGCCCGAACCGCTGTCGCTGCGGCTGGAGATCACTCGTGTCATCGGCGCGCGGCTCGGCGCCGGCCTCGCGCTGTGCGCGAACGCGGCGAATTGCGCAAGCAGCTTGTCGTATTTGGGTGCGTGTTGTTTGGCATGGCTGACCCATGTCGACTTGTTCGCGGCACCCTGATGTGTCGGTGGATGGCTTGCGGCATCGGCCACGCCGAACGCACCGGCCAGTCCTCCTGCCAGCGCGACCGACAACGCAGCCGCAAGCGTCTTCACACGAGGCGTCATGCCGCGTGAGTTTCCCTTCGTTTCCATATCGTTTTACCCCTCTCTACTTGGCCCACAGCAATCGTCGAGCCTAACCAAGTGGAAGTTGAATTGCGAGGGCTATCACATGCTGCAATGCGCTATCGAAACGTTGTGCGCACGAGGCGCATTTGAACCTCAGAAATTCAACATTGCGCCATTCACGTAGCCGATTTCTCCTGGCGCCGCGCGCCGCGCAGCACATGCGAGAGTGTATCTATGCTGTCGGTGATCCGATCGCTCGCATCGATCCACGCAGCGGTCTGGATTTCTGTCTCCGCATCGGCGCTGGATTCCAGCGTTTTACGCAGCAGTTCCTGCTCGCTGCGCAGTGCTGAAGAGTGTCGTGCAGAATGCCCTTGCCTGAGCGCATCGACGACGTCGTTCAGATTTTCGTCGGCGTGCTGCGCGAAAACCGCGACGGCGCCGGGCGCAGGAATGGGTCCGGCATGCTGTCGCATCGCTTCGAGCGCCATCGCCGCGCGGATGAAACGGTTGGCGTTGGCGAATATGCCTTCGGCGGCGACGACGTCGCGCCGATCGCGGTGCGGTTCGTTGCGCAGCCGATCCAGCGAAGCTTGCGCGTTGGTGCGCGCGCTGCGTGCCGCGCGTCGCACCTCGGCGCGTACGCGCGCCGCGTCGCCGAGCACGGCGCGAAAATATTTTCGATACGCGTCGACCATCTCGGCGAGCGCCGGCCGGATGCGGCGGTTTTCCCATGTCGGCCAGACGATGTAGGCGAGCAGCGCGAGCGCGCTACCCAAACTCGTGCCGATCGCGCGTGCCGTCATTGTTTCGCCGGGCGCGAGTCCCTCGAAACTGAGCAGGATGACGATGAGGCCGGTCAGCAACATCACGCCGACGGCGTAATGCATCGTCGTGAACAGGCGGAAGCCGAAACAGAACAACGCGAAAAGTCCGATGCGCTGCCAGTCGCCGCCGAACGCGAAATGCAGCAGCGCGGTCGTCAGCGCCAGACCAAGCAGCGTGCCGATCACGCGCAGCAGGCCGAAGCTGAAGGTGCCGGCGAAATCGGGTTTGAGGACGATGGCCGTGGTCATCGGAATCCAGTAGCCGTGTTCGATGCCAGCAATCCGTTCGCCGATGACGGCGATGGCCAGGCACACGCCACAGCGGATCGCGTGGCGGCAGGCGATCGACGACAAGGTGAGGTTCGCGCGCAGGATCTCGAACGGATTGCGCGCCTGCAATTCGCGCGGTAGGCGCGCTTCGTCGGCCTCGGCGCGCAATTCGCCGCGGCTGCCCGCGAGATTCGCGTTGCGCAATGCCGCGCGCAACTGGCCGCCGAGCGCGCGGCCATGCGCGAGCGCGATGGTGATCAGGCGTTGATCGTGTACCGGCAGATCGCCGTGCTGTGCGAGCGCCTTGAGTGCGGCGTCGAATCCCTCGAGCGCGCCGCTCGCGGCCAGCGGCGCGGCGCCGGCTTCGAGTGCAACGGCCAGGCTTTCCAGCGTGCGTGCGGCATATTCGCGCAGACGCTTCAACGTCGAGTTGATGTCGGCGTTGTCGGTGCGCTCGTGCAGACCGCTGAGTGCGAGCAGTTCGAGCCGCGTGCGTTCGATCACTTCGGCGAGCACGCGCAGCGCTTCCATGCCCGCACCACGCGCGCGGTATTCGCCGTGCAGGAGATTTTCGACGTCGGTCAGCGCCTGCGTCACGGGCGGTGGCTGCGCGGGATCGTCGTTGCGCCGCGCGCTCGCGGCGAGGTCGCGGCATAGTTGCGCGAGCGCGTAGCGCTCGGGCCGATAGCGCTGCAGCGGCCACGCGGCGATGGAAAAAGCAGTCAGCAACAGCCCGCCGCTCAGGAACAGCAGCGAAGGGCCGACCGCATCGGCCGGCGCGCGCGGACTGGCCGCGGTTATGACGAACAGGATCATGCTGGTCAGTCCGATGCGGCCGATGTCCGGACCAAGTGCGACCAATATGCCGCCCGCCATGCCCAGTAGCAGCGCCGCGATGACGGTCAGGACATCGCTCGCACCGACGCTGTAGCCGATGAAGGCTGAGACACCCGCCGACAGCGCCGCGAACAGCATGCGCCGCAGGCGCAGGCGATACGGTCCGGGCTGATCGGAGAACATCGTATTGAGCGCGCCGACGGAGATGCCGACGCCGATGTCGACATGATGCGTCGCCAGCCCGATCGCCAGCGGCAGCACGACGGCCGCGGTGTTGCGCGCGGCGACAATCGCCGGCACATCGCGCGGTTTGAGTTGCAGCAGGCTCTTGAACATTCGCCGCGCATCATAGCGGCGCGACGGTTCGCGTGCGCTGAATCGACGCTAGGCGTAGCGCGTGGGCGCTGGGTTCACGTGGCCGCACGCCGTGCACGTGCGCGCCGCGAGCGAGCGATAGAAACGATCGAACACGGCCGGAAAATCTTTCTCGATGTCGCGCAGCTCGAAGAATTCCTCGTATAGCTTGTGGTTGCATTTTTCGCAGAACCACATAAGGCCGTCTTTTTCGTGCGGAAGTCGCTTGCGCTCGACAACCAGTCCGATCGAATCGGGCATGCGCTGCGGCGAGTGCGGCGTGCGCGGCGGCAGATAAAAAACTTCGCCGGCGTGGATCGGGATGTCGCGCGCGCGGCCGGCATCCTGCACCTTCAGAACCATCTCGCCTTCGAGCTGATAGAAAAATTCCGGACCTTCGTCCCAGTGATAGTCGGTGCGCGAGTTCGGTCCGCCGACCACCATCACGATGAAATCGCCATCGACGATGCATTTATTGCCGACCGGCGGCTTCAGCAGGTGGCGGTTGTCGTCGATCCATTTCTGGAAATTGATGGGCGGCGTGAGCATGTCAAACATCATCGGCGAGGACGGCAATGCATTTCAATTCGATTGCGATCGGCGTCGGCAGCGCGGTGATGCCGACGGTCGTGCGGCACGGCTGCGCATCGGTGAAATATTCGGCGTAGACGCGATTGTACGTGGCGAAATCGTGATCCATGTCGGTGAGGAACACGGTCACGTCGACGAGATCCTGCCAGCGCGCGCCGCTCGCCTGCAGTACTTTGCGCACGTTGGCGAACACGGCGCGGCATTGTGCGTCGATGTCGTAGCTGACGAGTTTGCCGTCCGTGTCGTAGACGTTGCCGACGATCGCGTTCGACGCCGCATCGCGCGGCCCGATGCCCGACAGGAACAGCAGGTTGCCCACGCGCCGCGCATGCGGATACGCGCCGACGGGTTTCGGTGCTGTCGCGGCGCGGATCACGTCGCTCACGGCGCGGCACCGACGGTGATGTCGCGCGACACAACCTGCCGGTTGCTCTTGTCGCTGACCTTGATGCGATAACTGCCCGGACGCAGGAACAGACGACTCTGCGTCTGGCCATGGCCGGCGAGCACGCGCTGGTTTTCCGGGGACTGCATGTCGATGACGTTGAGCACGGTGCGGTCGGCGGCGACCGCGGCGTCGTCCTCGCCGGCGTAAAATGCTTCAACCATGCACGGATATTGATTGCGGCACATTTCGCTGCCGACCGGATAGACGACGCGTTCGCCGCCGAGCACGAGCCAGTTCGGGCGCTGCTTGACCACTTCGTACGTCGGGAACAGCACGCTCATGTCGTACTTCTCGGGCTTGAGCGTCCAGGTCTTGCCATCGCTGGCGACGAAGACGCTCGGCTGCGTCGGCTTTAGCTGCTGCACCACCGCGGCATAATAAGGATGATCCTGTTCGGCGCGCGCGTGCTGGATCAGCATGGTCTGCTCGATGGTCAGCGGATCGATGCCGGAAACCTTCTTGAAGAATTCACCCATGCTCGATCCACCGAGATAGCGTCCGGATTTCTGCACGTGCGCGAAACCTGCATTGACGACGAGTTTCGCGCTCGGGTCTTTCTTGAACACCTCTTGATACAGGCGTTCCGCACCCGCACGCTCGCGCGCGTCACCCGCGCCCGCGCTCTCGACGTCGTACGCGATCACCTTGAAGCCTAGTCGCAACGCGGTGCGCACCATCTCGCCGTACAACGGTTCGTTGATGTAAAAACCGCTCTTGGCGGTCGGATAGCCGCGCTTCTGCAAGTCGTGATCGGTTTCGTACAGCGTTTCGGCGGCGAAATAATTGAAGCCCAGCTCGCGCAGTTTCGGCAGCAGTTCGATGGTCAAGGTGCGCGTTACCGGCGCGCTGTGCGCCTCGTTGAAGAACACGGCCTTGCGCGTCTTCGCCATTTCGAGGATCACGTCGGCGGCCGGTTTCATCGTATAGCCGCTGCCGAGCGGCGAGGGACCGTCGTCGTCCTGCTTCGGCTGCGCGATGGAAAAACTCGCCGCTGCGCCGTCGTAGTCGCCGATGAAAGTCTGGAACCACGACAGGTATTGTCCGAAGATCACCTGGAAGGCGCGTTCGTGATCGGCGTCGTAGTTGTTCTGCATGAAGGCGTACTGACCGAGCAAGCCCGGAATCCTCTGCGCCTGCGACATGATCTTGTCGGACTTGTCCGCCGCCACCAGTTGTTGCCGGCGCCATTCCGAGGGCGACATCTCCGATGCGCTCGGCGTCGTGTTCACCGGCGGCGAGCCGTGCGCGAGCGGCAAACCCGCGAGCAGCGTCGCCGCTATCCATCGCGTTGCATTGTGTAGGATCCCCATGACGCTGTCCGTATCCTTTTTCATTCGTCTATTTGTATACACACGTTCTTCGTTTCGGTGAAGAAACGAAGCGCTTCGAATCCGCCCTCGCGTCCGAGACCGGACTGCTTGACGCCGCCGAACGGCGTGCGCAGGTCGCGGCGCATCCAGCAATTGACCCAGACGATGCCCGCCTCCAGCCGCGCCGCCACACGATGCGCGCGGCTCAGGCGCGACGTCCATACCGACGCGGCAAGGCCGTAATTCGTCGCGTTGGCAAGCGCCAGGGCATGCTCATCGTCATCGAAGGGCTGCAGCGTGACCACCGGTCCGAAGATTTCGTCCTGGTTCGTGGCGCAGGCGGGCCCTAGTCCTTCGATAACGGTCGGCGCGATGAACCAGCCGTTGGCGCAGCGTCCGTCGAGCTTGACCGCTTCGCCACCGCACAGAACTTTTCCACCTTCATCGCGTGCGACGGCGATGCAACCCATGACTTTGTCGAAGTGTGCTTTGGAAACCACGGCGCCGAGATCGCTGGACGAATCGTTCGGATCGCCGACGCGCAGTTTGCGTGCGCGCGCGACGAACTCGGTGCGGAATTTTTCGTAGATCGAACGCTCGATGAGGATGCGCGAGCCGCACAGACAGATCTGGCCCTGGTTGGAAAAGGCCGAGCGCAGCATCGTCTCGCCAGTTCGCATCGGTCGCGTTCCAATCGGCGAAGACCAGCGTCGCATTCTTGCCGCCCATCTCCAGCGACACCTTCTTGAATGTCTTCGCCGCTTCGGCCGCGATCGCCGCACCCGTGCGCGTGGAACCGGTGAACGAGATGGCCTTGATGTGCGGATGCGCGATCAATGCGTTTCCAGCGCGTGCACCCGCGCCGTGAACGATATTCAGTACGCCGGCCGGCAACGCGGCATCCATGCATGCCTGCGAAAACAGCATCGCGGTGAGCGGCGTCACTTCCGACGGCTTGGCGACGACCGTATTGCCGGCCGCCAGCGCGGGCGCGATTTTCCACGTGAACAGATACAACGGCAGATTCCACGGCGAGATGCAACCGACTGTGCCGATCGGTTGCCGCAGCGTGTAGTTGATCGCCGTACTTTCGGTGGCGTGCGCTTCGCTCGCGAACTGCGTCGCCGCGGCGGCGAAGAAACGCAGGTTGGCGATGGCGCGCGGGATATCCAGCGAGCGGGCCAGTGCGACGGGCTTGCCGCTGTCGCGCGATTCGGCGGCCGCGAATTCGTCGAGGCGGTGCTCGATGCAGTGGGCGACGCGAAGCAGGCATTGCGCGCGGTCCGCGGCAGGCATCGACGACCACGCCGCAGACGCCTCGCGAGCCGCCGCGACCGCGTCATCGATGTCGAATGCGTCGCTGTCCGCGCATTGTCCGAACGGCGCGCCGACGGCAGGTTCGATGACGTCGATGTACCGTCCGCCGCGCGGCACGCGCATTGCGCCGCCGATGTAGTTGTCGATCCTCACGTTGCTCATTCGCGCAGCTTAGCAAAGCACGATATCGGCAGCCGACCGTCGCCACGGGTCAGAGCGATTGCGTGCGTCCGCCATCGACCGGCACGTTCACGCCGTTGATGTAGCCGGCAGCCGGAGTCGCCAGGAACGCGATGACGCTGCCGATCTCGTGCGCGTCGGCGAAACGGCCCGCGGGCACGGTGGCGAGCATCGCTTTCTCGACGGCCGCTTCATTCTGTTGCGTGGCCTTGGCGCGGTCGCCGAGGATTTGCTCGAGGCGCGCGGTTTTCGTGTAACCGGGCAGCACGTTGTTGACGGTGATGCCGAAGCTGCCCAGTTCGCCGGCGAGTGTCTTCGCCCAGCTCGCCACGGCGGCGCGGATCGTGTTGGAGACGCCGAGATTCCTGATCGGTTCCTTCACCGACGTCGAAATCACATTGACGATGCGGCCGTATTTCGCCGCCTTCATGCCGGGCAGCACGGCCTGCAGGATCGTATGGTTGGCGAGCAGATGCTGCGAGAACGCCGCGGTGAATTCCTCGGCCTTCGCCGCGCTGGCCTGTCCGCCGGGCGGACCGCCGGTGTTGTTGACGACGATCAGGATCGGATCTGCTTTCGCCGCAGACGACACTTTTTCGGCGAGCGCGGCGTGATCGTTCATGTCGATGGCGATGCAGGTGTGTTTCTGCGCGCCTCCCTGCGGCAATTCGGCCAGTGCTTTCTTCAGCGAAGCGTCCGTGCGCGACAGCAGCGTGACGTTCGCGCCGAGCGCCGCCAGTTCGATCGCTGCCGCCTTGCCGATGCCGTGCGACGCGCCGCAGACGAGCGCGTGCTTGCCGGTGAGATCGAGATCCATCACGCGTGTCCTTGCGAATTTTTTTCGGTCATCAGCGGCATCAGTTCCTCGTCGTTGTCGGCGCGCGGAGGCTCGACCGAGTCCAGATCGAAACCGAGCACCGCGGCGTCTTCCTCGTCGAGGCCGTCGAAGGCGCGGAAATCCGCATCGAGTAGCGCTGTGCGGGCGTTGTCTTCATCGTCGTAGCGCAGGGTCTCGCCCGAGGCGTCGAGCACCTCCGCGCGGCCGGACGGCAGTATGCGCAGTCGCGCCCAGATCAACGCGTCGCCCACGGCGGCGATCCACCAGCGATCGGTTTGGCTCATCGTCGTTGCGTTCCTTGCGCTGTCATCGCGGCGTGCATCCATCGGTGTAAGCTGCATGCGATTCTACATGCGGGCTGCGCGGCCCGCGCGCAAACGGAGAGATCGTCCATGTCGATTGAAGCTATTGCGAAACGTCTCGTGGAGCTGTGCCGTCAGGGCCAGTTCGAGCGGGCGCAGAACGAGTTGTACGCGAAGGATGCCCAGAGCATCGAACCCAGCGGCCAGCCCGACGGTGCGCTCGGCTCCGTGAAAGGTCTCGATGCGATCAAGGAAAAAGGTAAACAGTTCCAGGCACGGACCGAAGCGATGCACAGTCTGTCGGTGAGCGATCCCATCATCGCGGGAAACTGGTTCACCCTGTCGATGACGATGGACATCACGATGAAGGAATTCGGACGCATGACGATGGCCGAAATCTGCGTGTATCACGTGCGCGACGGCAAGGTCGACAAGGAGCAGTTTTTCTACGACATGGGTGGCTGATGCCGCGGTGGCTCAGTGCGAGCCGCCGTCGTAGCTCACGCGCCAGATCGAACCGGAACCATCGTCGGTGACGAGCAGTGAGCCGTCAGTCGCGACGGTGACGCCGACGGGTCGGCCCCACACTTCGCCATTGTCGAGCACGAAGCCGGTGAGGAAATCCTCATACTCACCGCTGGCTTTGCCGGATTGGTGCAGCGGTACGCGGATCACCTCGTAGCCGGCGCGCGTGGCCCGGTTCCACGAGCCGTGTTCGGCGGCGAAGATGTCGCCGGCGTAGTCGGCGGGGAATTGCTTGCCGTCGTAGAAGGTCATCTCCAGCGAGGCGTTGTGCGGCTGGAGCAGCACGTCGGGCACGATCGTTTTCGTGCGCAGTTCCGGATGCTTGCCTGCAAGTCGCGGATCCTGATGCGCGCCGATGTACCACCACGGCCAGCCGTAGAAGCCGCCTTTCTGCACGTGCGTGACGTAGTCGGGCACGAGATTGTCGCCGAGGCCATCGCGCTCGTTGACCGAGCACCACAGCTCGCCTGTCCTTGGCTGGAGGGCGAGACCGACAGCGTTGCGGATGCCGGAGGCAAATACGTTCACGTCCTTGCCGTCGGGCGTGGCGACGAGGATATCGGCGCGGTTGTGTTCAGCCGGCGTGGTGTCGGCATCGTCCACGTTCGAGGCGGAACCAACCGAGACGTACATCAGCTTTCCATCCGGCGAGAACTGGATATCGCGCGTCGAATGGCCGCGTCCGTGCGGCAGGTCCATGATGTGCTCGGCCGCGCCACGCGCTTTCAGGTCGCCGTTCTGATAGGGGATGCGCACCACCGCATCGGTGTTGCCGACATAGATGTATTTCGGATTCGCACCCGGCGGATAGAACGCGATGCCGAACGGTTTGTTCAGACCTTCCGCGAACGTGCCGGTTTGTTCGGGTTTTCCATCGGCGCTGATGCCGCGGAACAGCGCGATCTTGTCGACGTGCGTCAGCGCGACGAAATAGTCGCCGTTAGGCGCGGTGCGGATCAGTCGCGGCGTTTCGATGCCGTCGGCGTAGAGTCGCACCTTGAAACCCGGTTTGGTTTTCGGCAGCACGCCGTCGGGCCGTTTCACGATGTGCGCGCCGTTGTTTGCGGACTCCGTCGCGAACGGTTTTGGCAGATCGTCCACACTGATCTTGCGCACTGTGCCCGGCGATTCGTAGCGGTAGTCGGTAAACGGCGCGGTCGGCGATGTCGCCGGCGTTTCCGGCTCGGCGATCGACGGCGCGTTGCCCGACTGCAACGTGCGAATGAAGTCGACCAGTTGCCAGCGTTGCATATCCGGCAATTGCTGCCAGGCCGGCATGCCGTTTTGCGGACTGCCGCGCGTAATGAACCAGAACAACTCGCCGTCGCTGGCTTTCTTTGCCGCGTCGGACGTCAGCGCCGGACCGTCGACAGCGCCTTCACCCTTGCTGCCGTGACAGCCCGAACAGTTGGCCTCGTAAGCGATTGCGCCCGCCTTCGCGGCGTCCGCGCCGCGGGTCGGATTCTTCGTATCCTTCGCCGAAGCGGGTGCGTCGTGGAACGATTGCGCGAGCGCGATCGACGCCGTCACGCCGGCGATGAAACCAACGATTGTCCGTATCTGCATGGCCAACCTCCTGATGTCGACCAGCGATTGTCTGCCCGGCGCGGCTAAACGGTGAATGAATTTTTCGACATTTAAAAGTCAGCCGAACCGGGCACGCGTGGATAAGGAATGGCGTCGCGGATATTGGTCAGACCGCACGTATAGACGACCAGCCGCTCGAAGCCCAATCCGAATCCCGCGTGCGGCACCGTGCCGTAGCGGCGGAAATCGCGATACCACTGATAGTGCGCCGGGTCGATGTTGAACTGTTGCATGCGGCGGTCGAGATAATCGAGGCGTTCTTCGCGCTGCGAGCCGCCGATGATTTCGCCGATTCCCGGCGCGAGCACGTCCATCGCGGCCACCGTTTTCCCGTCGTCGTTCAAGCGCATGTAGAACGCCTTGATCTTTTCCGGATAGTTCATTACGACCACCGGACGGCCGACGTGCTTCTCCGTGAGATAGCGTTCGTGTTCGGTCTGCAGGTCGTGACCCCATTCGACGGGGAAGTCGAACTTCTGGCCGGACTTTTTCAGGATCTCGATCGCATCCGTGTAATCGATGCGCTCGAACGGCGCATCGATGAACGCCTCCAGACGCGAGATGACCGTCTTCTCCTGACGTTCGGCGAAGAATTTCATGTCGTCCATGCGCTCGCCGAGCACGGCCTTGAAGATGTATTTGAGGAAATCCTCGGCGAGTGTGGCGTCGTCGTTGAGATCGGCGAACGCGATTTCCGGTTCGATCATCCAGAATTCGGCCAGATGCCGCGCGGTGTTGGAGTTCTCGGCGCGGAAGGTCGGACCGAACGTATAGACCTTGCTCAGGCTCAGGCAATACGCCTCGACATTGAGCTGGCCGGAAACGGTGAGATAGGTTTCCTTGCCGAAAAAATCCTTGTGGAAATCGATCTGGCCGGATTCCGAATTGCGCGGCAGGTTGACCATGTCGAGCGTCGAAACGCGGAACATCTGGCCGGCGCCTTCGGCGTCGGAAGCGGTAATGATCGGCGTGTTGATCCAGAAGAAGCCGCGCTCGTGGAAATAGCGATGGATCGCCTTGGCGATGCAGTCGCGCACGCGCGCAACCGCGCCGAACGTGTTCGTACGCGGACGCAGATGCGCCACTTCGCGCAGATATTCCATGGTGTGCGCTTTCGGCTGGATCGGGTAGGTTTCCGGATCCTGCACCCAGCCGACCACGTCCACCTTCGTCGCCTGGATCTCGAACGACTGTCCCTTGCCTTGCGACTTGACCAGCGTCCCAGTCGCGATCACCGCGCAGCCGGCGGTGAGCCGCGCGATTTCCTGGGTGTAGTTCGGCAGCGTGTTCTGCGCCACGACCTGGATCGGATCGAAACAGGAGCCGTCGCTGACGTTGACGAACGACAGTCCGGCCTTCGAGTCGCGGCGCGTGCGCACCCAGCCGCGCACGGTGACTTCGCTGTTCTCCGGGATCGAACCGGAAAGCGCTTGTTGGACGCTGACGACCGCCATGCCTTGAAACTCCCGGGAAAAGTGCTAAGTAAGCGGGGAATGATAGCGAATTCGGCTACGACAAGCCTGCTAAACTAACGCCATGGATATCCGCATTACTCCCGTCGCGCGCGAACGCATGCGCGCCTTCCTCGCCGGCGAAGCCGATGCCGTCGGCGTGCGTTTCGGCGTGCGCAAGACGGGCTGTTCAGGCTACTCGTACACGATGGATGTCGCCCGTGAAGTGAAAGCGAACGACACGATCGTCGACCAGGACGGCCTCAAGCTCGTCGTCGACGCCAAAAGCGTACCGCTGATCGAAGGCACCGAGATCGATTTCGCGCGCCAGGGGCTCAACGCCACATTCGTGTTCCGCAATCCGAATTCGACAGGCGAGTGCGGCTGCGGTGAGAGCTTCCACGTCGAATCCGCGGCCTGATGGCGGAAACATCCGCCGCGCCCGCCGTTGCCGAGCGCGAACATGCCGCTTCTGTCGAGCACGGTTCGGTTCTCGACGCGCTGACGCCGCACATCTGGCAGACGCTGCTGCGCGAACCGGCGCTGGCGATCACGCTGGGCTATCTGTTCGTGGCGATGGCCGGCATTTTCTACAATTATACTTTTTACGAGCGCTTTGGCATTCCCGTGCTGACGCTGTCGCAGGTCGGCGATTTCCTGGTCGCCGGCATCCAGCAGCCGATGGCGATCCTGCTGGTGCTCTCGACGTTCCCGATCGTCTGGCTGGTCGATCGCTTCAACATGATCCGCCGGCGGCGGCGAATCGCGCGGCGCGAAGCCTTGCTCGGCAGTGGCCGCGATTCGGCGTGGATACGCTTGCGCGTCCGGGCCCTGCGCACGCCGCCACGCTGGTTCACCGCGCTGGCATTCGTCGCCCTGATTTTCATCTACGGCTGGATGTTCGTGCGCAGCTACGCCGCACATCGCGCCGCGGCGGTCGAAGGGGGCGAAGCGCCGGTGGTCAGCGTGTGGCTGAACGGGCAGGGCGAGCCGTTGCCGTCCAAATCCAAGGGCTGGACGTATCTCGGCGCGGTATCGAACTACGTTTTCGTCTACGACCACGATGCTCGACGCGCAGAAATCCTGCCCGTCAACAACATCGCGCGCGTGGAACCGGCCGCTGGCCACCGCGCGACTGCTGAGCCTGCGGCCAGTCTTGCTCCAATTCCATGATTCCACTATAATTTGCGGTTCCCTGCCGAGAAATGCTCGAGGGAACCCTTGCCCTACCGAACACGGAGGGCTGCCGCGCGGAATCCGCCGCCGGTATCCACAAGGAGCTTTCATCCAATGCGTCATTACGAAGTCGTGTTTCTGGTCCACCCTGACCAGAGCGAGCAAGTGCCTGCGATGATCGAGCGCTACAAGTCGCTCATCGAGAACGACAAGGGCAAGATCCATCGTCTGGAAGACTGGGGCCGCCGTCAGCTCGCGTACCCGATCGACAACCTGGCCAAGGCGCACTACGTGCTCATGAACATCGAGTGCAGCGCCAATGTGCTGCAGGAACTCGAGTCGGGCTTCCGCTTCAACGATGCGGTGCTGCGTCACCTGATCCTGGTGCGCGAGAACGCCGTGACCGATCAGTCGTTCATCCTGAAGAACAAGGATGACAAGGGCGGACGCCGCCGCGACGAAGACGGTTTCGGTTTCGGTGCCGACGACGACGAGCCGCGTCGCGAACGCGAACCGCGTGGCGATCGTCCGCCGCGTGATTCGCAGCCGCGCGATGCGCAGCCACCTAAGGCAGCCGAGTAAGTCGGCTCCCATCCAGAATTCGGAGATCACCCATGTCCAAATTTTTCCGCCGCAAGAAGTTCTGCCGTTTCACCGCCGAAGGCGTCACCGAGATCGATTACAAGGATCTCAACACGCTGCGCCAGTACATCACCGAAACCGGCAAGATCGTGCCGAGCCGCATCACCGGCACCAAGGCGCGGTATCAGCGCATGCTGACGCAGGCGATCCTGCGTGCGCGCTTCCTGGCGTTGTTGCCGTATACGGACGGCCACTAAGTAAATCTCAATCCTCCTCGGACAACTGAGGTCAGCTGCGCGGAAACTTCCGCGCTAACGATTCGGAGAACATCATGGAATTGGTACTGCTGCAAAAAGTGAAGAATCTCGGCGGCCTCGGCGACAAGGTTCGCGTGAAGCCGGGCTACGGCCGCAACTTCCTGATACCGCAGGGTCAGGCTGTGCCTGCGACCGCCGCCAACGTCGCGGAATTCGAAAAGCGCCGCGCCGAGTACGAAGCGAAGGCGAACGACGTCATGTCCGCCGCGGAAGCGCGCAAGGCGACGCTCGAAGGCGCGACTGTCACCGTCAAGGCGAACGCGTCGGCCGAAGGCAAGCTGTTCGGTTCGGTCGGTCCGCGTGACATCGCCGACGCGTTCAGCGCGGCCGGCAAGCCGCTCAACAAGAGCGAAGTCGTGATGGGCGAGGGCCCGATCCGCCACACCGGCGAATTCGAAATCCAGATCCATCTGCACGCCGACGTGCACACGACGGTGAAAGTGACCGTCGCCGCCGACGAATAATCTGCTTTAGTTTCACAGGGCGAAAACGGACGCTTCGGCGTCCGTTTTTTTTGCCGCAAGATTTCAGGCGCGCAGCGTCGGCGAATCCCAGCCGGCCTTCGGCGCGAACCGCTTGCCGTATTTCGCAGCCAGTGCCTCGAGTGAGGCTTTCAATTTGTCGGCGCCTTCCGTGCGGATGTACTGGATCGGGCCGCCGCGGAACGGCGCGAAGCCGGTGCCGAAAATGACACCCGCATCGAGCAGGTCTGCGTCATCGACCACGCCATCGTGCAGGCATGAGGCTGATTCGTTCAACATCGGCAGGATCATGCGCTCGGTAATGTCGTCCGGTGCGCGATAGTTCGGATCGACCTCGGGTTTCACCGGTTTGCCGTTTTCCCATTTGTAGATGCCTTCGCCGGTTTTCTTGCCGAGCTTCTTGGCGGCGACGAGTTCGTCGAGGCCGTCGGGAATTTCCAGTCCGAGATACGGACCCAGTTCCTTGCCGACCGATTGCGCGACGTCGAGCCCAACGGTGTCGGCCAGTTCGATCGGTCCCATCGGCATGCCGAATTTCTTGGCCGCCTTGTCGAGCACCGGACCCGGAATGCCTTCTTTGTACATGCGCAACGACTCAAGCAGATAGGGCATCAGGATGCGGTTGACCAGGAATCCCGGCGTGCCCTTCACCGGCACGGGCAACTTATCGATCGCTTTGCAGAAAGCGAGCGCGCGTTTTTCGTTGTCCGGATCGAGCTTGTCCTGACGTACGATTTCGACCAGCGGCATCTGCGCCACCGGATTGAAATAATGCAGGCCGAGGAAGCGCTTGGGCGACTGCACGGCGACCCGCAGTTCGTCGAGCGGGATGCTCGAGGTGTTGGTCGCGAGCAATGCGTCCGGTTTCAACGACGGCTCGCTTTTGCGATACAAGTCCTCCTTCGCTTCCTTGTTTTCGTAGATCGCCTCGATCAGCAAATCGGCCGCCGCGACGCCCTTGCCATCCACGTCGGCTTTCAGCCGGTCCGACACCGGCTTGATGCGATCGGGTGTCTTCAACCGTTTCTTGAACAGATCCTGCGCGCGATCGAGCGCCGGCTGGATGTATTTCATCTCGCGGTCCTGCAAGGTCACGTCGAAGCCGCGATACGCGCACCACGCGGCGATGTCGCCGCCCATCACGCCGGCGCCGATGACGTGAACGTGCTGAATTTTCGCATCGACGCCGGCGCCGAGTCCTTTCAGGCGCTCCTGCAGGAAATAGACGCGGATGAGATTGTGTGCGGTCGGTGTCGCGGCG
Source organism: uncultured Gammaproteobacteria bacterium (assembly GCA_963708785.1). GTDB lineage: Bacteria > Pseudomonadota > Gammaproteobacteria > Xanthomonadales > Rhodanobacteraceae > Rudaea. The sequence continues at coordinate 351,762 of CAVPTJ010000001.1, read as the reverse complement.
AGCCTGGCGACCGAGCGCGCTTCGAGTTTCAGACGCTGGGTGATGCTCGAGCCGCCGCGGCGCCATACTTCGATCAGTGCAAACGGCGCAGGATATTGATCGGGTCGCGCTTTCGCCGCGGTCTGTTTGCGCACGATCGGCGCGAGGATCTGCCGCACCGGCCAGATATTCGTCGACCAACCTTTCAGGCCCTGCACAAACGGGCGCTTCGATGGATGACGAATGAGTTCCTTGGCCGCCTCGACGAGCAATTCAGGCGCGGTCAGCTTGTCGACGATGCCGAGCGATTTCGCCTGCTCGGCGCCGACCGCCTTGCCGGTCAACATCAGTTGCAACGCGTCCGGCGCACCGATAAGGCGCGGCAGCCGCGCCGTACCGCCCCAGCCGGGATGGATGCCGAGCATCACTTCCGGCAGGCCGATCTTGGTGCTCGGATCGCGCGTGGCTACGCGATAGCGACACGCCAGCGCCATCTCAGTGCCGCCGCCCATGCAGAAGCCGTGGATCGCGGCGACCGTCGGGCAGCGCAGCCGCGACAGGTTCTGGAACACCCGCTGGCCGTATTGAATGTTGGCCAGCACCGAGCCGTTTTTCTCGTACGTCTCGAATTCGTGGATGTCCGCGCCGGCTATGAAGCCCTTGGCCTTGCCTGAGCGGATCACTACGCCTTTTGGCGGTTCGATCGAAAGGCGCTCGACGATCTGTTCGAGTTCTTCCAGTGTGGCGTGGTTGAACGCGTTGACCGAGGCATCAGCGCGGTCGATGGTGAGCACGACGATGCCGTCGACCTGGGTTTCGGCTTTCCAGTTGGAGAATCGGAGTCCTTCGAACATGGCCAGCCTCAAGCGTTGATTTGAGCGGCTATAATCCGCGCTAGCCGATCTTTAGGTCAAATGCGAGGCCGGGGAGCCCGAATTGTGTCTGCCGTGATTGCGGATTCGCCCGCGTGAATACCAGCGCCACGACTGTCGCCGACGTCTTCGTGACGCCGAAACTGTTCGACCGGATCGTGCAGTCGCCGCAGAACCTGATCGCTATCGACACCGCGCAGGCGGTCGATGTGGTTGCGCAGTTCCGGCTGCTGGCGTTGCGCACGGGGCAATCGGTGTATTACTGGCGGAACGACGACGGTATCACCAGCCTGCGCGAGCGCGACGTCCGCGTGCCCGGCTCCAAGCGCGTGACCGACGCGCTGCGCTACATCCTGCAAAGCATGCAGTTCGGCATTTACCTGTTCACCGACTACGAAGACCACCTGCGCGCACCGAATATCGGCTTGTTGCGACAGATCGCACGCAACCGCGCCGGCAACGGACGTAAAGTGGTCTTCATCGGCGAGCAGGTGCATCTGCCCGAAGGACTCGACGCGTTGACCGACCGCATCACGCACACGCTGGAATCCACCGGCAAGCCGCGCTTGCGCGACGGGCGCTGGGTGACGTGATGGCCGAGGAGTCGAACCAGAGTTCGGTCCTCATCGTCACCACGCAGCGCGACGACCGCCGCGTGCTGTTCGACACGTTGGACGCGCAGAATTTCGAAGCCGTCTATACGGCTAAAGATTTGCCGCAGGCATTGTCGTTCCTGCAGCAGGATCCGCAGATCGATGTGGTCGTACTCGAGTTCCTGGGCGAGGCGCAGGAATCGGTCGCCTTCTGCGCGCAACTGAAGGGCGACAAGCGGCTCGCCGAGGTGCCGGTGATCGGCATCGCCGCAGCCGATGTCGCGCAACGCACCTGGGACTGGTCGCACGTGCCGCCCGGCGTGGTGGACTGGCTACGCAGTCCGGTGGAAGCCAGCGAAGTGCTTGGCCGCGTGCGCGCCGCCCTTGCCGCACGCAAAGGGGGCAGAACCGCACCCGTCGCGCTATCGGTCGACAAATACCAGTTCGCGTTCGAGAGCAACCTCGACGAGATCGTCGTCTCCGATCCAAAAACCGGCCACATCATCGACGTCAACACGACCTTCGAGCAGCGCGCCGGCTTTTCGCGCGCACAACTGATCGGCCAGCCGCTCGACGGGCTCGATCTGACACACAATCGTCAGCAACGCGCCGGCCTGATCGGCCAGCTCGCACGCGAAGGCAGCGTTCGCTTCCGCTGTCGACGCGCGTGCGGCGACGGGCGTTCGGTGCTGATGGACGCGCACATGCGGCTGGTCGTGCAGCAAGGCCGGCTGCTGCACGTCACCACGTTCCGCGAACCTGCGGATACGGCGCGCTACCAGGCCGCGTTGGGACTGGTCGCGGCGGCCTCGGAATGCCACGGCGGCGACGAGGGCCTCAATCAACTGGTCAAGCTTCTGTGCGAATGGCTGGAGCTGGATTTCGCGATGATGGTTTCGGCCCGGCCGGAAACCGACGCGGAAGTGCAGCCGCTGCTGACTTTCCACCGCGCCAGCCAGCCGCAGGAAGCGCCGGACCCGCTGAAGCAGCCGACACTCAAACGCATCCTCGACGGCGAACGCATCATCCACGGCGAACGCGCCTGGAATGAAGTGCAGCAGGATCAGTTCCTCGCGTTTTTCCATTACGAACTGTTCGTCGGCCTGCCGCTGCGCGACGAGCGCCGCAATACCCTCGGTGCGATATTGCTCGGCCGACGCCGCGCGCTGGCCGCCGATTCGTTCGTCATCGAACCGCTGCGCATGATTGCCGGACGTCTGGCGCTCGAACTGGAATTGCGCCGCGCGCGCGAGCAGGGCCGCGCGAAAGGTCTGCAGGACGCACTGACCGGCTTGCCGAACCGCCTGCTGTTCAACGACCGTCTCGAACTCACGATCAGGGAAGCGCATCGCACGGGCGAAATGTTCGCGGTGCTGTTCGTCGACCTGGATCGATTCAAGAATATCAACGATTCGCTCGGCCATTCGGTCGGCGACCAGGTGCTGATGGCGGTGGCCAAGCGCCTGCGCAACAGCGTGCGTGCGTCCGACACCGTCGCGCGTTATGCCGGTGACGAATTCACCATGATCCTGCGCCACATCGTGCAGCGCGACGACGTGATGCGCATCGCCGAAAAAATCGTGCGCGTGATGGAAGTGCCGTTGACGCTCGCCGACGGTTCCGAACTGCACATCACCGCCAGCATCGGCGTCAGTTTCTACCCGGACGACGCCACCAGCGCCGAGCGCCTGCTGAAACACGCCGATGTGGCGATGTACAGCGCGAAGGGACTGGGCCGCAACAACTTCCAGTCGTATGTCGCGGTGCCGGAAGAATCGCATCAGCAGCGGCTCGCGCTTGAAGCGAAACTGCGCATGGCCGAGAAGAACGGCGAATTGCGCGTCTATTACCAGCCGCAGGTCGAGACCGAAAGCGAAGACATATCCGGCATGGAAGCGCTGATCCGCTGGGAGCATCCGGAACTGGGCATGATCAGTCCCGGATTCTTCATCCCGATCGCCGAGGAAAACGGTCTCATCATCCCGATCGGCGAATGGGTCATGCGCACGGCGTGCGCCGACGCGAAACGCTGGCAGGAACGGTTCGGCCTGGGTCTGCGCATCAGCGTGAACCTGTCGGCGGTGCAGTTGCGCCAGCAGAATCTCGTGCAGGTCGTGCAGCAGGTGCTGGCCGACACGGCGCTCGATCCGACGCAGCTCGATCTGGAAGTGACCGAAAGCATCAACGTGAAGTCGATCCCGAATCTCATGGAAACGCTGCAGGGCATCCGCGAGCTCGGCTGCAAGATCTCGATCGACGATTTCGGCACCGGGCAGTCCTCGCTCGATTACATCAAGCGCTTCCCGGCCGACCGCATCAAGATCGACCAGACCTTCGTGCGCAACATCGGTGTCGATCCCGACGACGAAGCGATCGTGCGCGCCACCATCGGCATGGCGCATAGCCTGAACCGGGCGGTGGTCGCCGAGGGCGTCGAGATCGAGGAGCACCTCGATTTCCTGCGGGCGCAGGGCTGCGAAGAACTGCAGGGTTATCTCTTCTGCCGTCCACTGCCGGCGGCCAGCTTCGAGAACCTGCTGGCCGAGCGCGAACGGGTATTCAATCGCACGCCGTCCGCCGAAGCGCTACCCTGATCGGATGGAAAGGCGCAACGGAAACTGAACTTTCACCCGGTCGCGGCTGTCTTTATGAGCGGCTTGACCGGCCGCCAGCGTAGGGAGTGCAGGCCGGATGGCCGAACAAGATTTGGATCATGCTCTCGTCGAGCGTGTACAGAAAGGCGATCGCCGCGCGTTCGATTTGCTGGTGCGCAAGTACCAGCAAAAGATCGTGGCGGTGATTTCGCGGTACATCAACGACTGGAGCGAGTGCCAGGACGTGGCCCAGGAATCGTTCATCCGCGCCTACCGCGCGATGGCGAACTTTCGGGGCGACAGTCAGTTCTATACGTGGATGTACAAGATCGCCATCAATACCGCCAAGAACTACCTCGTCTCGCAAGGCCGGCGCCCGCCGACCGACGATATCGCCATCGACGACGCCGTCCTGCTCGACGGCGGCACGCGCCTGAAAGAACGGGCGACGCCGGAGCGCGAACTTCTTCGCCAGGAAATTGAACAAACCGTGTTCGAGACGGTCGAAGCATTGCCGGAAGACCTCAAGACGGCTATTACGCTCCGCGAGGTCGACGGCTTGAGTTACGAGGAAATCGCTGAAAAGATGAATTGTCCCATCGGCACCGTTCGTTCCCGCATCTTCCGAGCGCGCGATGCCATCGATCAGAAATTGCGCCCGCTGCTGTCCGACGAACCCGCCTCGGCGGCGAAGAGCCCGAAGGTATCCGAGTCATGAGTGCGAACAACGAGTCAATGCAAACTCAATCCATCAAGGAACAGCTTTCCGCGCTGATGGATGGCGAGCTGTCGCGCGATGAAACCCGTTTCCTGTTGCGCCGGCTCGATGCCGACGCTCAGCTCGCGGCGACGTGGTCCAGTTATCAGATCGCCAGCGACGTGCTGAAGAAGCGCTTCGCCACGCCGATGCGCGCGGATTTCGCCGTTTCCGTCCTGCAGGCCGTTGCGGCCGAGCAGCCGACCGCATCGCACGGCTGGCTGCGCTGGGCCGGCGGTGGCGCCATCGCCGCGGCGGTGGCCGTGTTCGCGCTGACCACCACGCGCCCGCTCGACGACGCCGCGCCCCCACAGCAGCCGGCGATCGCCGCGACGTCGCCGGTCGCGCCCGCGCCTAACATCCAGGACATCGATCGTCGAATGCAGTCCGGCATACTACCCGGCATGTCGGCGCTGGACTACACGAGCGCAGCGAGCTACGACCAGTTTCTGGACGGTCGGTCCAATCGTGCGGTTTATCCGCCGCTGATCGAAGCCCCGCGCCCGCCGGCGGGCTATTACGTTTTGCAGGTCGAGTCGAAGCCGTAGCTCGCGCCGGTTGATTTTCGCGCGCTGAACGCCACTCTACCGATGTCGGCGCCCCGCGGAACTCGCGCGGACGCGACGCGATCCAATCGCGCAGTTTCCACTCACGTATTTTCGATTCAAGGTCGAACCTCTCATGCAAACCAAAACACTTCGCAATTTTGTCGCCCTGATTGCGTTGTCGTTCGTCAGCGTCGCCGCCTACGCCGATCTGCCGGACTTCACGCAACTCGTAGAACGCAACGCGCCGGCGGTGGTCAACGTCCAGGCAACGCATACCGGCGATTCGAAATCCGACGACAGCCAGGACACCGATGATGAAGACGTGCCGGATCTCCTGCGCCGCTTCTTCGGTCCGAATGGTCCGAACAGTCCGCATGGCAATCCGCACTTCGATGGCCAGCGTGTCTCGGTCGGCTCTGGCTTCGTCATTTCCGCCGACGGTTACGTGCTGACCAACAATCACGTCGTCGAAGGCGCCGACCAGGTCGTGGTGCGCCTGTCCGATCGCCGTGAACTCGACGCCAAGGTGATCGGCACCGACGCGCAGTACGACATCGCGCTGCTCAAGCTCAACGCCGGCAATCTGCCGATCGTTTCGATCGGCGATTCCACCAAGCTCAAGCCCGGCCAGTGGGTCGTGGCGATCGGCTCGCCGTTCAACTTCGACCACTCGGTCACGCACGGCGTGGTCAGCTACGTCGGCCGCGGCTTCGGCGGTCCGGATCAGCAGTACGTGCCGTTCATCCAGACCGACGTGCCGATCAATCGCGGCAACTCCGGCGGTCCACTTTTTAATCTCGACGGCCAGGTCGTCGGTATCAACTCGCAGATCTACAGCAACACCGGCAGCTCGGTCGGCGTCTCGTTCGCCATTCCGATCAACATCGCAATGAACGCTGTCGATCAGCTCAAGACCACCGGCCACGTCGCGCGCGGCATGATCGGCGTGCAGATCCAGAACGTCGACCGGCAGATGGCGCAGAGCCTCGGCCTGCCGCGCACGGGCGGCGCGCTGGTCAACAAGATCACGCCGGACAGCAGTGCCGCCAAGGCGGGCGTGCAGGTCGGCGATGTGATCACCGCTTACGACGGTCACGACATCGTGCTGTCGTCGGATTTGCCGCCGCTGGTCGGCAGCACCAAGCCGGGCGCGAGCGCCGATCTCACGGTTTTCCGCGACGGCAAGACGATGCATCTGCCGCTGACCGTCGGCTCGTTGCAGGAGAAAGCTACGCTGGCGAGTCTCACCGGCGGTGACGAATCCACCAAGGCGCGCACCGGCAATGTGCTCGGCATCATCGTCGACGACTTGACCGCCGAGCAGCGCAAGCAACTCGGCGTGAAGGATCAGGGTGTGGTAATCACCGACCTCAAGTCCGCCGCCGCACGCCGCAGTGCACTGCAGCCGGGCGACGTCGTGCTGATGGTCGGCCGCAAGCCGGTGAAGTCGGCCGAGGAATTCAACGGCGCCGTCAAGGACGCCAAAGCGGGCGACAGCATCATGATGCTGGTCAAGCGCGAGGATCAAACGCAGTTCGTGGCCGTGCCTGTGCCGAAAGCCGCCACCGGCAAAGGCTGATCCGCTTTTCAAACTTCTCCGCAGGGTCGGGGCTCCGCGAGGAGCCCCTTCTTTTTGTCCCGGATTTTCCCCTCTCCCGCTAGCGGGAGAGGGACGATGGTGGCGCATGCGCTGCAGTAGCCCGCGGCGCTTCGCACTCACACCAACCCTCAGCGCCGCTGGCGGGGGAGAGGGAGTCAAACTCGGTTCCGCTTTCGCCGGAATGACAAGCAAATCGAGGCGTTATCTGCCGATTTCTGCGATAATGCGCGCTTTGCCGCGGCGCCCTCGGCGCAGCCGGCCTTCACTGCCACTCATGATGAATCTGATCCGCAACTTCTCCATCATCGCGCACGTCGATCATGGCAAATCGACGCTGGCCGACCGCATCATCCAGTTGTGCGGCGGCCTGGAAGCACGCGAGATGGAAGCGCAGGTGCTCGACTCCAATCCGATCGAGCGCGAACGCGGCATCACCATCAAGGCGCAGTCCGTCTCGCTGCCGTACACGGCGAAGGACGGCAACACGTACATGCTCAACTTCATCGACACGCCGGGCCACGTCGATTTCTCCTACGAAGTCAGCCGCTCGCTCGCCGCTTGCGAAGGCGCGCTGCTCGTCGTCGATGCAGCGCAGGGCGTCGAAGCGCAGTCCGTCGCCAACTGCTATACCGCGGTGGAGATGGGATTGGAAGTGGTGCCGGTCCTGAACAAGATCGATCTGCCGACCGCTGAACCCGAGCGGGTGAAAGAGGAAATCGAAGCCGTCATCGGCATCGATGCCAGCGAAGCCATCGCCATCAGCGCGAAAACCGGTGAAAACGTACCGGCCGTGCTCGAAGCGATCGTCGCGCGAATCCCGCCGCCGAAACCGCGCGACACCGACCGCCTGCAGGCGCTGATCATCGATTCGTGGTTCGACAATTATCTGGGCGTCGTTTCGCTCGTGCGCGTGATGCAGGGCGAGATCAGGCCGCGCGACAAGATCCTCGTCATGTCGACCGGACGCTCGCACGAAATCGATCAGGTCGGCGTGTTCACGCCAAAGCGCAAGAACAAGGATGTGCTCGGCCCCGGCGAAGTGGGCTGGGTCACGGCGTCGATCAAGGACGTCCACGGCGCACCGGTCGGCGATACGCTGACGCTGTCGAGCAAACCCGCGCCGGCACCGCTGCCCGGTTTCCAGATGATGCAGCCACGCGTCTTCGCCGGTCTGTTCCCGATCGTCGCCGAGGATTATCCGGCGCTGCGCGAAGCATTGGAAAAACTCAAGCTCAACGACGCGGCCCTGCACTACGAGCCGGAAAGCTCCGAAGCGATGGGCTTCGGTTTCCGCTGCGGCTTCCTCGGCATGCTGCACATGGAAATCGTGCAGGAGCGGCTGGAGCGCGAATACGATCTCAACCTCATCAGCACGGCGCCGACGGTCATCTACGAGGTGCTGACGACCAATGGCGCAGTCATCCAGCTCGACAATCCGGCCAAGCTGCCGCCGTCGCAGAACATCGAGGAAATCCGCGAACCGGTCATCGTCGCCAACATCCTCACCCCGCCGGATTACGTCGGCAGCGTGATCAAGCTGTGCGAAGAGAAGCGCGGCAGTCAGCGCTCGATCCACTATTTGTCGACGCAGGTGCAGATCAGCTACGAGTTGCCGCTTGCCGAAGTAGTGCTCGATTTCTTCGACAAGCTCAAGTCCGTGTCGCGCGGATATGCGTCGATGGATTATCACTTCGAGCGTTTCCAGGTGGGGCCGTTCGTGCGTCTGGACGTACTCATCAACGGCGAACGCGTCGACGCGCTCAGTTCCATCGTGCATCGCGCGCAGGCCGACCGCCGCGGTCGCGAATTGACCGAGCGCATGAAAGAGCTGATCCCGCGCCAGATGTTCGACGTCGCCATCCAGGCCGCGGTCGGTGCGCAGATCATCGCGCGCACCACGGTGAAGGCGCTGCGCAAGAACGTGCTCGCCAAGTGCTATGGCGGCGATGCCACCCGAAAGCGCAAACTGTTGGAAAAGCAGAAAGAAGGCAAACGCCGCATGAAGCAGGTCGGCCGCGTGGAGATTCCGCAGGAAGCCTTCCTGGCCGTGCTGCAGGTGGACAAATAATCACAACCCGATTGGGTGATGCAGGAATGACGATGGACTTCGATTTTGCGTTACTGCTGGTTGCGCTGACCTTCGCGACCGGCATCATCTGGCTGCTCGACCGGCTGTTCCTCGCACCCGGCCGGCGCCGGCGCGCCGATGCGCTCGCGCAGGCCGAAGGCACCGAGGCCGAGAAGAAGCAGCGCACCAACGAAGCGATGCGCGAACCGGTGATCGTCGAGTACGCGCGCTCGTTCTTCCCGGTGATCCTGATCGTGCTGCTGTTCCGCTCGTTCATCGCCGAGCCTTTCAAGATTCCGTCGGGCTCGATGATGCCCACGCTGCTGGTCGGCGACTTCATCCTGGTCAACAAGTTCGCCTACGGACTGCGCCTGCCCGTGCTCGGCACCAAGATCGTGCCGGTCGGCGAGCCCAAGCGCGGCGACGTGTTCGTGTTCCGCTATCCCAATCCCGATCACGATCCGAAAAAAGAAGGCGTCGACTACATCAAGCGCGTCATCGGCCTGCCCGGGGATGAGATCACCTATCGCAACAAGACGCTCTACGTGAATGGCCAGGAAGCGCCGCAAACGCTGCTCGGGCCGTTCGTCGGCACCGGCGAAGAAGGGCGCAAGATGGCTGGAACCGAAGTCGCCGACGAGGCGCTGCCGGAAGTGACTCACCAGATCCTGAAATTCCCGTCGCTGTCGCGTGGTGGCATGGAAGGGACGTGGCACGTACCCGCTGGACACTACTTCGCAATGGGCGATAATCGCGATAATAGCGAAGACAGCCGCTATTGGGGATTCGTGCCGGAAGAGAACGTCGTCGGCAAGGCTTTCCTGACCTGGATGAACTTCGACGATTTCAAGCGGATCGGTACCATCATCAAATAGCACATCGAACCAAGGGGCGGACATGAGCATGAACATGAGGAACCGGCAAAACGGCATCACGATGATCGGCTTTGCGATGCTTCTGTGCGTCGTCGGATTCTTCGCCTACGCGGTGATGAAGTTGTGGCCGGCCTACACGGAATATTACGGCGTAGTCAGGTCGATGAAGATCGTGCAGCAGGATCCGCAATCATCGACGGGCACCATCGAGCTGTTGCGTTCGAAGCTCAACGTGCAGTTCGATCTGCAATATGTCGACGAGAAGGACGTGCCGATGAGCGCCATCGCGCTCAACACGCAAAACGGCAACCGCACGCTGACCATCGCCTGGGACCGCGACATCCCGTTCCTGTACAACGTCGATCTGCTGGTGCATTTCAGCCATTCCGTCGACCTGACCCGAGGCTCTGCCGGCGCGGGTTTCAATTGAGTCTTGTCCGCCACGCTCGCCTACCGATTCAACGATCCTGACCTGCGCGAACGTGCGCTGAGTCATCGCAGCATCGGGGCGCGCAACAACGAACGGCTCGAGTTCCTCGGCGATGGGCTGGTCAATCTGTTCGTCGCCGAGCTGCTGTACGAAATCTTTCCACGTGCCGACGAGGGCGAACTCACGCGCTTGCGATCGCGGCTGGTCAGTGAGCCGTCGCTCGCCGCCATAGCGCGCGAACTGCAGCTCGGCGATCAGCTCATCCTCGGCATGGGCGAGCTCAAAAGCGGCGGCCATCGCCGCGATTCGATCCTGGCAGACGCCTTCGAAGCGCTTGTCGCCGCCATCTACCTCGACGGCGGGTGGCAGGTCTGCCGCGATCAAACGCGCGCAATCTTCGAACCGCTCATCGCCACGCTGGGCAGCGGGGAAAAAGATCCGAAGACCCGCCTGCAGGAGACGCTGCAGGGGCAGGGTAAGCCGCTGCCGACTTACGAACTGGTGAAATCCAGCGGAGCCGATCACGCCAAGGTGTTCGACGTAACGTGCCTCGTTCCCGCCCTCGACATCGTCGGCGAAGGCCGCGGCAACAGCCGCCGCTCGGCCGAACAGGCCGCCGCGAAAGACGCGCTCGACAAACTCGCCGCCAAATCATGACGGCGACAGGCTACCGTTGCGGCACCGCCGCGCTGGTCGGCCGCCCGAACGTCGGCAAGTCGACGCTGCTCAACGCGCTGATCGGCTGGCGGCTGAGCATCGTCAGCCCGAAACCGCAGACCACGCGGCACCGTATCCTGGGCGTACTCACCAGTCCAACCAGCCAGATCGTTTTTCTCGACACGCCCGGCCTGCACAAGGCCGGTGGCCGCGCCCTCAACCGCCAGCTCAACAAGGCCGCGCGGCAGGGCATCGCCGAAGCCGACGTGGTGGTGCAGGTCGCCGAAGCCGGGCGCTGGACGCCGGAAGACCAGGCTGTCTACGAAGCGGCCGCCGCGCGCGAGGGCAGGCCGCATCTGCTCGCACTCAACAAGATCGATGCGAAAAAAGATAAAAAGATACTTTTACCGTTTATCGCAGGCCTCGACCAATCGCACCAATTCGACGGCATCTACCTCATTTCCGCACAGAAGAAAGACGGCCTCAACGAACTCCTCGGCGCGATTCAGCACCGCCTTCCGGAAGGGCCGCCCGCATTCGCCGACGACGAGATCACCGATCGCAGCGAGCGTTTCCTCGCAGCCGAACTGGTGCGCGAACAGGTCATGCGTCAGTTGTCGCAGGAGTTGCCCTATTCGACCACGGTCGAGATCGAGGATTTCCGCCAGAGCGATGCGCGCGATGAAATCGACGCGGTGATCTGGGTCGAGCGCGAAGGCCAGAAAGCGATTGTGATCGGCGAGGGCGGCCTGATGCTCAAGGCGATAGGCACCGCGGCGCGCAAGGCGATGACGCGCCTGTTCGAACGCCGCGTGCACCTGCGCCTTTGGGTGAAGGTTCGCGAGAACTGGTCCGACGACGAAGGCGCGCTGCGCCGCTTCGGCTATTCCGATTGACCATGCGCGTCGAGCAGCAACCCGCCTTCGTGTTGCACGCGCGGCCGTGGCGCGAGACCTCGCTGCTGATCGAAGCGCTGACCCGGGATCACGGCCGCGTAGGACTGGTCGCGCGCGGCGTGCGCGCGGCGCGCTCACGTATTCCGCGCGCGGCGTTGCAACCGTTGACGCCACTCAGCATGAGTTGGTCCGGACGCGGCGAATTGTCCACACTCACCGCGGCCGAGCCGGTTGGCCATGCTCTGCACGTGAGCGGCGAAACATTGTTGTGCGCGCTGTATCTCAACGAACTCGTCGCGCGCCTGCTGCCGCGGAACGATCCGCATCCGGGCGTGTTCGAGGAATACCTGACGGCGTTCTCGCGCCTGTCTGACGACACCGCGCCGGCCTGGACATTACGCCGGTTCGAACGCGACTTGCTCGGCCATCTCGGTTACGGCCTGGTCCTCGAGGCCGATGCGGAAACCGGCGAATCGCTTGATTCCGACAGCGACTACGCATACCGCTTCGAACAAGGACCGGTGCGCTGGCGCGGCAACGACGACGGACTCAAGGTGCGCGGCTCCGCGCTCATCGCGCTCGCCGCCGACAGCGAACCGAAACACGACGACATGGCAGCACTGCGGCGCCTGTTGCGCGCCTTGATCGCGCGTCATCTGGAAGGCGGCGAATTGCGTGCGTGGACTCTTTTCACCGCGACGGCGGCTCGCGCAACGCCGTCGCCGTAGCCGCACACAAGGAAAGAAACGCCGGCCAGTCGACGGCATCACCATCATTCAACGCCGTTTGCGCAACGGCCGCTGCATCGCCCAGCGCCGTGGCGCCGCAGAAACCGCACGATGCGCGCAGCCGATGCAACCGCGCGACGAGCGTCGGCCGATCCGCCGGCGTTGCGTGCGTGGCGCGAAGCTCGTCGAGTTCCGCCGCGAGCAGTCTGCGCAGCGCGGTGAGCGATTCGCGATTGCCGCCGATCGACCGCAACGCCTGGTCGTCGCTCAACAGCGGCGGCGCGGCAAGATCCACGAACCTTCCGACGACGCGGCGCAAGTGCTCGACCGAGACCGGTTTGGCGATCACGTCATCGAACGCCGCGTCGAGCATCCGCGCACGGACATCGGCGTCGATCTCCGCGCTCGTCGCAATCGCGGGTGTCACGCAGCCGGCATCCCGCACGGCCTGCAGCAGCGCTTCACCGCTCATGTCCGGAAGATGGCGATCGATCAGCAGTACGTCAAACGTCCCGTTCGAGATCGCGCCTCGCGCCGACGCACCGTCCTCGACCGATACGGTGTCCACGCCGATCTCGCGCAGCGCGGCTTCAAAAAAGCGCAACGTCAGCGCGTCGTCATCGACGACCAGCGCGCCGCGGTCGATCCGTCATCGTCGTCTCCGTGTCCGAGGCCGTCCGTGGCCTGCTATTATCGCGTTCCTCTCCGACTTTGTGACCGTTTCGCCGGTCGTGGAATCGCATGACCGTTCTCGAAGCGGATATCACCGATCTTCTGCACGACGGCCGCGGCGTTGCGCATGTCGCCGGCAAGGCGGTGTTCGTCACCGGCGCGCTGGCCGGCGAGCGCGTGCGGTTACGCTTCACCGGCAAACGCCGCCACTACGACGAAGCCATCGTCGAGGAAGTGCTGCGCGCGTCGCCGGATCGTGTCGTGCCGCGATGCGCGCACTTCGGCGTGTGCGGTGGCTGCGCACTGCAGCACCTGGATCCGGCCGCGCAGATCGCCGCCAAGCAGCACGTGCTGATGGAGATTCTCGAACGCATCGGCAAGGTTCAGCCGAACGAGATTTTTCCGGCGCTGACCGATTCGCCATGGGGCTATCGGCGCAAGGGCCGCCTGAGCGTGAAGTTCGTCGAGAAGAAAAACCGCGTGCTGGTCGGTTTCCGCGAAACCAACGGTCGCTTCGTCGCCGACATTGCGCAATGCGAGGTGCTCGATCCGTCGATCGGCAAGCGCATCGCTCACATTGCCGAGCTAATCCAGTCGCTCGATGCCAAGCGCGACATCCCGCAGATCGAAATCGCCGTCGGCGACAATCTGTCGGTGCTGGTGTTCCGTCATCTGCAACCGCTGTCGGAAAATGACCGCGCCGCGCTGACCGCATTCGCGCAGACGCATACGCTCGGCATTTTCCTTCAGCCAGGCGGCATGGACAGCGTCGCCGCGCTCTGGCCCGAGGAAGCGAAACTCAATTTCGTCATCGCCGATGGCGCGCTCGATATCGAATTCCGCCCTCTCGATTTCGTGCAGGTGAACGCCGGCATGAACAGGCGCATGATCGAACGCACGTTGGCCTTGCTCGATCCGCAGAAAGCCGACCGCGTACTCGATCTGTTTTGCGGACTCGGCAATTTCACACTGCCGCTGGCGCTGCGCGCGAAAGACGTCACCGGCATCGAAGGCGAAGCCGGCCTCGTGCAGCGCGCCGAGCAGAACGCGCGACGCAACGATATCGCCAATGCGCACTTTTTCGCGGCCGACCTCGCCGCGGATCAGCGCGATGCACCGTGGGCGCGAGCCGATTACGATCTGTTGCTGCTCGACCCGCCGCGCAGCGGTGCGGCCGAGGTGCTTGAATATCTGCCGAAACGTTCGACGCGACGCGTCGTATACGTGTCATGCCATCCCGGCTCACTCGCGCGCGACGCCGGCACGTTGGTGAACCGGCACGGCTTCACGCTGAAAGGCGCGGGCGTGATGGATATGTTCCCGCACACGGCCCACGTCGAGTCGATCGCGCTGTTCGATCGCGACTGACATAAGCGGATTGCTACAATGACGACCATGTCGCGGAGATCGAATTCATCATGCTGATCGTCGGTCTGAAGGGAACGCAGTTGGACGCGCAGGAGCGCGACTGGCTGCGGCAGTGGATCGTCAGTGGCGTGATCCTGTTCAAACGCAATTTCGCCTCGCGCGATCAGGTCGCCGCGTTGATCGAAGATATTCGCAGCGTGCGCCCCGACGAATTCGTGATCAGCGTCGATCAAGAAGGTGGGCCGGTGCAGCGCTTCCGCGAAGGATTCACGCGCCTGCCTGCGCTCAGTCGAATCGGAAAACGATTCGCCAACGATGCGAAGCTCGCCGTGGAACTGGCCGAAGAACACGCGTGGCTGATGGCCAGCGAAATGCGCTCGATCGATATCGATTTGAGTTATGCGCCGGTGCTCGATCTGGACCGCGGCAATCGCGTCATCGGCGAACGTTCGTTCAGCGCGGACCCTGCGATCGTCTCCGAACTCGGCCTCGCTTACTTGCGTGGCATGCGGCTGGCGGGAATGGCGGCGACCATCAAACATTTTCCCGGCCACGGCTCGGTGCGCGAAGACACGCACGTCGAAGCCGCCGTCGATCGGCGCGGCATCGACCAAATCCGCGACGCCGATCTGCTGCCGTTCGTCGACGCGGTGAACGCCGGCGCCGAAGCGGTGATGATGGCGCATGTAACGTATCCCAACGTCGATGCGAAGCCCGCCGGTTATTCGCGCGTGTGGATCGAAGACATCCTGCGCGGCGAACTCGGTTTCCGTGGCGTGGTGATCAGCGACGACATCAGCATGGCCGCGGCGGAAGGCGTCGGCGGAATCGGCGCACGCATCGCCGCGCATCGCGAGGCGGGTTGCGACATCGTACTGGTGTGCAAGCCCGACATCGTCGAAGAAGCGCTTGCCTCGCATGCCGATTCGCCGCCGTGCGATGCCGCGAAAGTCGCATCGCTGCGCGGCGGCGTGGCGCAGCCGTGGCACAAGCTCATCGACAATCCGCAGCGCGATCGATTCCTGTCGCGCATCGCTGCGCTCGATACGGCGGCGTTGCCGTGAGCGCGCATCCGCTGTTGCACGATGTGCTCGGCTCGGCCGATCTCGTCCATGGCCGCGACGTGCTCGACGCGGCAATCGCGCGCATCGGTCAACACATCGACGAATCGCTCGACGGTGAGCCAGCAGTTTTTCTGAGTGTGATGCACGGCGGGTTGATCTTCGCCGGCCAGCTCGCGCTCGCGATCAAGACCGACCTGCTGTTCGACTACATCCACGCCACGCGCTATCGCGGCGAGTTGACCGGCGGCGAACTGCACTGGATCAAGAAACCCGACGCCGATCTAGCCGGCCGCATCGTGATCCTCGCCGACGACATTCTCGACGAGGGCTACACGTTGCGCGCGATCCGCGACTATTGCATCGAGCGCGGCGCGCGGCGCGTGGTGATCGCGGTGCTTTGCCGCAAGGATCACGGTCGCACGGCGCCGGGCATCGCGGCGGATTTCTGCGGCGTCGACGTGCCGGACCGCTACGTGTTCGGATTCGGCATGGACTTCCACGGCCAGGGCCGCAACCTGCCGGGCATTTACGCGCTCGAGGATTGAAGCATGAGCATCGATCTGGCCGTCATCGGCGGCACCGGTCTTTACGATTTTCCCGGTCTGCAGAACGTGCAGCGCCGCGCGATCGAAACGCCGTACGGCGAGGCGTCCGGCGCGATCGTCATCGGCACGCTCGGCGGTCGCGACATCGCATTTCTTGCGCGACACGGCGAAGACCATCGCCACGCGCCGCATCGCGTGAACTACCGCGCCAACGTGTGGGCGCTGCGCGAAGCCGGCGCGCGGCGCATCATCGGCGTCAACGCGGTCGGCGGCATTCGCCACGACATGGCGCCGCGCGTACTGGCGGTGCCCGACCAGCTCATCGATTACACATCGGGACGCCTGAGCAGCTACAGCGACGTCGACGGCAAGAAAGTCGAGCACATCGATTTCACCGAGCCGTACAGCGCCGACTTGCGTCGTCGACTGCTCGATGCGGCGAAACGCGTCTCGATTGCCGTCGTCGACGGCGGCTGTTACGGCGCCACGCAGGGGCCGCGTCTGGAAACGCGTGCCGAGATTTCCCGGCTTCGCCGCGATGGCTGCGATCTGGTCGGCATGACCGGCATGCCCGAAGCGGCGCTCGCGCGCGAGCTCGGCGTGGACTATGCGTGTCTCGCGCTGGTCGCCAACTGGGCCGCGGGTTGCGGCGACGAAAGTGCGATCAGTCTGGATGAAATCTTCGCGCATCTGGCTGCGGCGACCGCCAGCGTTCCGCCTATCATCGCGTCGCTGCTCGACACGCTGTAGTACCGCTATCGCGAAGGACTTCGCGCTCTGCATCGTATACTTGCGACATGGATTCGCTGTATCCCGACCTCGTCCTCGCGCATAAACGCGATCCGCATAATTTCGGTTCGTTGCCGCAGCACACGCACGTCTGCGACGGCATCAACGCGCTGTGCGGCGACCGTCTGCGTGTAGAAGTGGACTACCGCGACGACAGCGTCCACACCATGCGTTTCAGCGGCGAATCCTGCGCCATCGCGACGGCGAGCGCGTCGATGATGAGCGATATGGTGATCGGCAAGAACCGGCGCGCGATCGAAACCTTGGCCAGCCGTTTCGCGCTGTATATGGAAGGCGATCGCGATGGTGAAACCGCGCTCGGCGATCTGCGCGCGTTCGAACCGCTGCGACGTCACGCGGCACGGCGCAAATGCGCGCTGCTGCCGTGGGCGACATTACGCGCGGCACTGGTCGGCGCAGTCGTCGCCACCACCGAGCGGGCGGGCTTGCACGAGTGAGGCCGATGCAACGCGGCGGGCTGCCCGGATTGATCGATGCGTTGGGCCACGCGCGCGACGAACGCGTCGTACTCGGCATCGTGATTGGCACGTCCGGGTCGACGTATCGAAAACCCGGCGCGTTCGTTCTGCTCGATGCGGCGGGTTTGCGCTACGGCGTCATCAGCGGTGGCTGCCTGGAACCGGAACTGGAAGAACGTGCGCGCGATGTGTTGCTCAACGAGCGCGCGGCCGTCGTCGATTTCGACATGCGCACCGACGAAGACATCACGTTCGGTACCGGCACGGGCTGCCAAGGCCGCGTGCGCGTGTTGTTGCTGCCGCAGCATGACGCCGCGCCGCTGACGCAAGCGCTGTTCGCGCTCGCCGATCACGATGAAGCATTGTCGCTTTCGCTGGTATGCGATGGGGATGAGACCGGCGCGGGTATTGCGACGATGGGCGATACCACGTGGCGATGGGAGCGCACTGGCGCTGCCTCACGCGTGCAACGCCAGGAGCCGGCGATCACGTTGTCTATCGATCCGCCGCCGCGCATTCTGTTTCTCGGCGCGGGCGCCGAAAGCGTTGCGCTGCAGGAATTCGTGCGGCGGCTCGGCTGGCGATCGCTGTGCGTTGATCACCGCCAACGGTGGCTCGGTTTCGCGCGTCGCGCGGGTGTTGATGAGATCATCGAGCAGGCGCCGCATGCCGCCGCGCAGATCTGGCGACAGCGCCGCATCGATGCCGCGGTCGCAATGAGCCACAACTATGCGATGGACGCGACGAACCTCGGCTTGCTCGCCCTGTGCGACATCGGCTACGTCGGACTGCTCGGTCCGGCGTCGCGGCGCGATCGCCTGCTCGCGGAAATCGGCGAGCCTGCGGCAGCGCGCCTGCGCGATCGCTTGCATGCGCCGGTCGGACTGGCGCTCGGCGGCTCGGGACCGGATGTGCTCGCGTTATCGATCGCCGCGGAATTGCAGAGGTATTTTGCCGATCGCGTTGGTTGAGGGCATGCGTTTTGCTGCCACCTCGACAGCCATCGAGGAGTGCGCCATGAAGCACAAGCGACTGAAATTCGGCAAAGGTTTTCGCGTGGTTTTCGACAACGCGCGCGGGCAGGCGGCCGAGATGGTTATTGCACCCGGCGATGCCGAAGGCAATCCGCACAACCGGCACGCCGGCGCCGATCAATGGCTGTTCGTCGTCGCCGGCAGCGGCGAGGCGCGCATCAACGGACGCAAGAAAGCGCTGCGCGACGGCGATCTGCTGCTGATCGAAAAGAACGATCGTCACGAGATCCGCAACACCGGAAGTACACTTTTGCGCACACTGAATTTCTACACGCCGCCGGCGTATCGCAAGGACGGCAATCCGAACAAACGCGGCAAGCCGAGCGAAGGCTGACATCACGGAATGTCAACGTTCCGTGGCATGTGTGATGCAGCCCGAACGCGGGGCTCAACACAAGGAGATGTCATGGCTCAGCAACTCAATGGAAAGACCGTCGCCATCCTCGCTACGGACGGTTTCGAACAAGCCGAACTCGATACGCCCAAGCGCGCGCTGGAAAAGGCAGGCGCGGTGGTCGAGGTGATTTCGCTCAAACCCGGCGAGATCCAAGGTTTCCAACACATGGACAAAGGCAGCAAGGTGCAGGTTGATCACGCGCTCAACGATGTCAGCGCGAACGACTACGATGCGCTCGTGCTGCCCGGCGGCGTGTTCAATCCTGACGCGTTGCGCACAGATCAAAAAGCAGTCGGTTTCGTGCGCGATTTCTTCGATGCGCACAAACCGGTCGGTGCGATCTGCCACGGCGGCTGGACGCTGATCGAAGCGGGCGTGGTCGAAGGCCGTACGATGACGTCGGTGAAAAGCATCCGTACCGATTTGCGCAATGCCGGTGCAACGGTGGTCGACGAAGAAGTGGTGGTCGACAACGGTCTGGTCACCAGCCGCACGCCGGATGATCTCGATGCGTTTTGCAGCAAGCTGATCGAAGAGATCGGCGAGGGAAGTCATCCCGGTCAGACCGCCGGGTCGGCGCGTCCTGCGCAGCACGCCTCGCACTAAAGTCGATTCAGGCACCTGCCGTGGCGCAAAGCGCACGGCGGTCGCGCTGTCTACCTGCAAAATGCAACCAATCGGTCAGTCGAGGCTCGCGACGCGCTCGCCCGCGCGGGCGCGTTCCTGCCGATGTGCCTCGACGCGTTCGGTCGCGACCGCACCACGCCCGCCGACGATCATTTCCGTGAGCCACGCGATCAACGTGGTTGTGTAGGCGTCCTGGGATTTGTCGTCGGCGAACGCATGCGTGGCGCCTCCGATCATGCGCGTCGACAATGATTTTGCGCGTGTCGAAAATGCGTTGGTGTAGTTGCGTCCGACCTGATGCGGAACGATCTCGTCGTTCTGCGCCTGCACGAGCAGCACGTCGCCGCCGAACTCCGCGCACGCGCGCAACGCGCGATTGTCGTTCGCCGCCACGGTGCTATTGCGATACGCCGGCAAATCCTGATCCAGATGCAGTTGCAGCTTCGGCGTTTCCCACTGCTCATCCTTGTACAGCGCCGGCGAGCGCAAGGCGAGCCAGCGCACCTGCCGCATCGAGGTGAGTATCGCCGCAAGATAACCGCCGTAACTGATGCCGACTACGGCGATCGAAGTCTTGTCTACGTTGCGCTGCTGCGCGAGGCGATCGTAGGCGGCGAGCAGGTCGCGCAGGTTCTGCTCGCGCGTCACGGTGTGGAACATTGGAGACTTAGGTTCGTGACCGCGTAAATCAAAGGTCAGCGATACGGCTCCCAAACCTGCGGCGCGTTTCGCGCGCGCCAGATCCTGCTCCTGACTGCCGCCCCAGCCGTGCACGAACAGGATTCCGGGCAGCGTTTCCGACGGATAAAGCAACGTGCCGTCCAGCGCGTTTTCGCCGACGGCGATGGTATCGAGCTTAACCTCCATCGCGTTCGAGCACGCAGAATTTCAACAGACGTCCGGCCTTGCTGTCGTGACCGTCGAAAAACACGTCCGCACCCGCGGGTGCGCGTGCGTCCGGCGAATAAATCTCATGCGTCGACGCACGCACGATGTGCAATTTCGGGTCGTTGGCGAAAGCCTGCAGGGCCGCCACTTCGGCAGCGCTGGCGCCGCCGTATCGCCAGGATTGTTCGAGCACGCCGGACAGGCACTTGCCTTGCTCATCACCGCCCTGCACCACATCGTAGTTGCGGCGCGAAGCGAAAAAGGTGGGGAACGCCTGCGTGATGGCGTCGTCGTAGTTCATCGCCTGCGTCACGGCCAGACGCACGCTGTGCGTGAGGTCCAGCGCCAGCAAGTCGCGGATGCCGCCGCGGATCAGGGTCAGATCCGTGCCGCCATAAACTTCCTCGCCGTGGTTGTTGGTCGTGGTGCGCTGCGTGCCGTAGTAGGCGATGCGATGTTCGCGCAACCGAACTTCGCCGATGCTGTAGGTGACCGGCGATTCGAGATTCTGCTCGAGCACTACGCCGTGGCGGTGCAGATCTTCTTTGTCGAGGTTCGCGATTGCCGCATCAAGCTCCGGCTCGCTCGCGATCACGCGTTGACCCAGACCGCCCAGATGATGCGCAGGCTTCAGGCGCACACAGCCCAGACGCAGCAACAGACGTCCTGCGTTGGCGACATCCGATTCGGTGAAGGCGGAGTAGCCCGGCAGCACGACCGACGCGAGCGCTTCGCTCAATTCGTGCGACCAGCCGTGCGGTGCGCGCGCGTGCGCACTCACCGTGTCGTGGGTGATGGCCTTGGTGGCGACGAAGTGATGCGGCACCACGCCACCGAAAAGATCGTCTTCGCTGACGATGCCGAGTGCTTCGGCTTCCTCGGACAAAAGCGTGTGTTGCGGAACGAAATACCGCTGCGATCCGTTGACCTTGCCGTGCCGGTATTCGCCGCCGAAGGGCACGCCGAGCAGTTCCGCGAGCCGCCGCGATACGGCCCAGCGCGATACGTATTCGTGACTTCGTGTGTCCTTGGCATTCGGGCAAAATGTGACGAGTTGTTCGGCGAGGGCCATACCGCATCCATGACTTGCCTTCGTTAAGCGAAAATACAGGCAATTAGGATGCCACGCGATCGTGCGTTTTGAGTGGGCTAGAGTAGACCGTCGATAGGAAGGAACCGCAGCACGTCGACTTCGATCCGCCGCGTCGCCGAGGCTTGCGGCTCATGATGGAAAACTTGCGGATTGCCCTGATCGTCGGTCGTCGCCCATTGCAAGGTGCCACCGGCGAGCGTCACGCGGAAGGTGTTGCGCGGGAGCACGGCGCGATCGAAGTAGTCGGCCGCTGCGCCCGCCAGATCCGGACTGTCCGCGACAATACCCATTTCCGTGTTCAACAATTTGGAGCGCTGGTCCATGTTCATCGAGCCGATGAAGATGCGCTGGCGGTCGACGACGATGCATTTCGCATGAAGGCTCACGCCCGATGATGCGCCATGCGACGGCTGCTGGTTGGGTATCTGCGGACGCAGTTCGTAGATCTCCACGCCGCCGTCGATCAGTTCGCGGCGGTAGCGCGCGTAGCCGGCGTGCACGAGCGGCTCGTCGGTGGCCGCAAGCGAATTGGTGAGCACGCGCACCTTCACGCCCTGCTTGGCCAGCGCGATGAAATATTTCGTGTCTTCCTCGCCCGGCACGAAATACGCGGAGATCAGGATCACTTCCTTTTGCGCCGAGCCGATCATGCGGTCGAGTTTGGGTTGCAACAGCAGCGCCGGGTCGTCGTTTCCCTCGTCGACTTTCTGCGGATCGTCGGCGACCAGACGCGCCGGCCCCCACGCCCATTGACCGGGTTTATCGACATAGCGTCCGCCCGGCAGCGCATCGACCAGCACCGAGGCGTAATCGGATTGCGACAGCGGCCGCGCTTCCTTCTGCAGGCGATCGCGCCACGCGTTCACGTCGTTGTGGTCTGCTTTGGTGGTGTCGAACGCCTTGACCGGGAAGGAAGCCTTGTCGTTCCAGTAGACGTCGAAGGCGCGCGACGCTTCGTGCACCACCGGACCGATGGCGATCACGTCGAGATCGCGGAAGTGCTGCGCCTCGCCGGTTTCGAAGTAGGCGTCGCCAATATTGCGTCCGCCGACGATCGCCACTGTGTTGTCGACGATGAACGATTTGTTGTGCATCCGGCGGTTCAAACGCGGACCGTCGATGATGAACTGGCCGATCCTCGAGAACAACGACGGATTGCGCGTATGGAACGGATTGAAAAGCCGCACTTCGATGTTCGCGTGCGCATCCAGCGCATCGAGCAGATGCTCGGCGTCGCCGGAATCCAGATCGTCGACCAGCAGGCGCACGCGCACACCGCGGTCGGCCGCCGCGAGCAGCCGCTGCGCGATCAGCTTGCCGGTCGCGTCGGCATCGAAGATGTAGTACTGCAGATCGAGCGACTTGGTCGCTTTGTCGGCGAGCACGACACGGCTCATCAACGCGTCGTTGTTGTTGGTGAGCAGACGGAATCCCGATTCGTTGGCGTGATCGGCCGTGGTCGAAGCCACGTAACGCGCCGTCGCCGTTCCCTTCGGCGGCTGGAAGGCGGCCGAGTACGGTTTCGTGTAGCTCGTGCGCAGCGACGAACACGCCGCGAGCAGGGCGACAGCGGCGATCAGTGCGCCGCGTGCTGCCGTGGTGAAGCCGCGATCCTTCGTCTCTGGGTTGCGCATGGACGCCCTGTCCCTCGTTTCCGCACCGATTCTCGGCAGGCGACGACGCGAACGCAAGGATGAAGCGCCCAGCCGGTTTGGCCACGTTCAGGCGGAAGGCCACTCCAGCTCGGCCACGAGCGGCAAATGGTCCGAAGCGCGGCGTGCCAGCGCGCTGCGGTGCGTGCGGATGCCGCACAGCCGCACCGACGGCGATGTCCAGATGCGATCGAGCGCGATCATTGGCGCCATCGACGGAAACGTCGCGCGCGCCGGGGACTCCCCGAAGTGCGCATGCAGGATGCGCAAGGCGTGGCGTGGCAGCAGCCATTCGTTGATATCGCCGGCGAGCACCACGGGCATGGTTGCACCGATGGCCGCGACCAGTCGGCGCGCCTGCTCGGCGCGCTCGGACGGGCGTAAACCTAGATGCGTGACGATCACGCGAAGCGATGTGGCATTGCACTGAAGCGACGCGTCAATCGCACCACGCGGTTCGCGACCGGGCAGGCTTAGATCGATTTCCGTCGACGCAGCGATCGGCCATCGCGACAGCAGTGCGTTGCCGAATGCGCCGTCCTCGCGCGCGAACGTGCGTTGCGCGATGCCGTGAAAACCGGTGTGGCGGCGCAGGACGTCGAGCATGTCGGCGCGCGCATGGAATTCGAGTTCCTGCAAAGCGACGATGTCGGCGTTCAACTCGCCGATCACGCGTGCGATGCGTTCCGGATCGAAACGCCGGTCGGTGCCGATACCGCCGTGCGTGTTATAGCTGGCGAGTGTCGCGCGCATCGCTCAGCTCTTGGCGAAGTGACGGCGCACGAACCATCCGAGTGTCGCGATCGCGGCCACCGCCAGACCGAGCCACGCCGCGGTCGTCAGCGAGGGATGGCGGATGGCGGCGACGACGCGATCGATGAAAAAAGCGTTGACGAGGATGCCGGGCAGCATGCCGAGCACCGTACCGGCGACGTACGGCACGCGCGTGATCGCGGTCGTGCCGAGCAGCAGGCAGACGATGGAATACGGCGCGACCGGCACCAGCCGCACCAGTGCGACCGCCCACACCGCGTGGCGCACCAGGTGGTGATGGAAGCGCTGCATGCGCGCGCCGGTCAGGAGGCGCAGCCGCTGCGTGGGAATGCGGTGCGCGATTTCGTACAGGACGACTGCGCTCGCGGTGCAGCCGAGCAGGGAGTAGATCGCCCCGACGATCGGTCCGAACACGAGGATGGTCACCGCCGTCAGCGCATTGACCGGCACGACCACCAGGCCACCGATCACGAAAAGCGCGATCACGATCAACGGCGCCGCCGGTGAATCGGCGAAGCGGTCGACCACCGCGCTCAGTCGATCGATATCGAGCCAGTGCCGCATCGGCGTGAACGCCCACAGCAGTGCGATACCGGCGATGGCCGCCACGACACTGGCAATCATCAACGCACGCCGCAGTGCGATGCGTCGCGAGCCGGCCGCGGCCTCGATGACGGCATCGGCGAATTCGACGGTATCGTCGGGTCGCTGGATTTGGTTCATGCCAGCGAGCCTAGCGACGTCCGCGCGCCGATGCTACCTGTGGCGGATTCCGTGCTGGACCGTCGCGCGAGCTAAGCGGGATGAACTGCGCCCGCCGGTTCGCGGTGGACGCGTTTCATCACATAGCGCGGATTGATGACGTTGATTACGCGGCAAGCCGGGCACAGGAGAATCGTCTCGATGGTTTTGCGATTGTCGCCGAGATCGACAGCGCGGGAGTATTCGCGCAGATTGTCCGAGTGAAGCTGGCACGATGTGCATTGCATGGGGAAGGTCCTGGAAGGTTCGCGGCCAGCGCGTTTTGCACTTTCGCGGAGCATGGGATGTGCCACGTGAGGCGGGCGTTCGTTCCTAACAAAACTTTACCGCCGTAGGCGGCGAATCTTCAGCAATTTGCACGGCGGCTGAATGGGCGAATCCTGCAAACTGCAACCGGTGTGTTCAAGCTTCGTAAAACCGCACCGACGCTGGCGCTGCGGTACGAGTTGTGCTTTCGTTCGATCACAGGAGGTGCGCGTGGCTCAACCGTCGCTGTGGCAAACGCTGAAGGGTGCCGGCAACGCATTTTTCGATCACGACGGTTTGACGCTCTCCTCGGCGCTCGCTTTTTATTTGACCCTTTCGTTCGCGCCGATGATCGCGCTCAGCTTGTGGATCGCGGCGTCGCTCGGCGGCGACGCACAGCACGAAATGTTGCGCGAACTGGAGCTTCTCGGCGGCGCGGACGTGCGCGTCGCCGCGCAGATCGTGGTCGATCATGCGACGCGCAATCCGGGCGCGGGAACGATCGCGGGCATCGTCGGCATCGTCGTGCTGGTGGTCAGCGCCAGCGCGGTGTTCGCGCAATTGCAGTCGTCGTTGAATGTGTTGTGGGCGGTGAAAGCGCCGCCGACGCCGTACGTGTGGGGATGGGTGCGGCATCGGCTGCTGTCGGTGGGCATGCTCGCCGCGGCAATTTTCATGATGCTCATCACGCTGTTCGTCAGCGCCGTACTGACCTGGCTGTTCGGCAAGGCGAACCTTACCTGGGAACTGGTGAACCAGATCTTCGCGCTGGCCGTGTTCACGGTGATCTTCGCCGGTCTGTTTCGCTACCTGCCCGACACGCGCATTCCGGTGCGACATGCGCTCGAAGGCGGCTTCACCACGGCGGTGCTGTTCACGGTCGGCAAGTTCCTGATCGGCGAGTATCTTGCGCACAGCAACGTCGGCGGATCGTACGGACCGGCCGGCGCGTTCATCGTGCTGCTGGTGTGGGTGTACTACTCGGCCGCCGCGTTTTTCTTCGGCGCGGAAATCGTCGGCCAGGTATTGCCGCGGGAACTCATACCGCTGCCGGCTTATGCGGAGGCGGCGTCCACTGATAAAGCCACGTCTCCGTGAGCGCGCGATCGCCGCTACGCAGGAACAGGCGCAGGTCGACGGGTTGATCGTCAGCCGGCACCACGTCGAACATCGCGCGATAACCGTTGATCGAAGCGAGCGGTCGCGCCGAAAGCAATTCGAGCTTGCCGCGCGACGCGCTGACAACGGGCTCGACCTTGGCATCGTGCGGCAGGTTGGCGAGATCGCCACCGGCAAAATCGACAACGAAACGCCACGAGAAATACGTATGTTTCCAGCCGACAACGCCGCCGATGCCGGTCCACGTCATCGCCGTGGATGCGAGCGTCGGAACGGCGGGCATTTTCTCGCCCCAGTGCAGACGGTACGCGAACAGGTGTTCTTCGCCGGCCTTCGGTCTTGCGTCCGTGTTCCAGAACGCGGCGATGTTGTCGGCCGTTTCGTTTTCCGCTGGCAGTTCGAGCAACTGCACCGAGCCCTTGCCGAACCCGGCCAGCGGCTCGACCCACAGGCTCGGCCGCCGGTCGTAGAACGCGCCGTCGTCCTGGTAGTGATCGAAATTCCGGTCGCGCTGCAGCAGTCCGAAGCCGCGCGGATTGTTGTCGCTGAAAGTGTTGAAGCGCGGGAATGCCGGATTGGCGAGTGGCCGCCAGATCCATTCGCCGCTGCCGGCGGCCATCGCGAGGCCGTCGGAATCGTGGATGGACGGGCGCCAGTCGTCGGCCACGCGATGATCGCTCGGCGCGCACAGGAACATGCTGGTCAACGGTGCGATGCCGATGCGTTCGATGGTCTTGCGTGGATACAACGCGGCGTCGATGCGCATGGTCTGGACCTTGCCCGGCGCGATATCGAAACGGTACGCGCCGGCGACGCTCGGTGAGTCGAGCAGCGCGTAAACCGTAAGCGTGGTCGCGTCGGCTTTAGGGCGTTCCAGCCAGAATGTGGTGAAGTCGGGAAATTCTTCCGGCGACTGCGAACCGCAATCGATGGCGAGGCCGCGCGCCGACAAGCCGTATTGCAACTCGCCGCCGACCGCGCGGAAATAACTGGCGCCGAGGAACGCGGCGACGTCGCGCACGAAATCCGGACGGAAGTTGATGCGGAATCCGGCGAAGCCGAGATTCTTCGGCAGCGCGCCGAGGTTCAACTTGCTCAGATCGAACATTGATGGATCGTAGACGATCTCGTGCGCATGGCCGTCGACGACTTCATGCAGACGCACGGCCTTGCCGAAGTTCAGCCCGAGATGGAAAAACTGGATGCGGAACGGAAGATCGTCGTTGGCCCACAACGCGCGCTCGGAATGGAAATGGATCGACTGGTACTGGTCCCAATTCAGGCGTGTCAGTGCTGCGGGCGCCGGGGTTTGTCCGTTCGGATCGTAGGCCCGTGAAGCGAGTTCGCGTGCGTGGCCTTTCAGCCATGCATAGTCGAACGATTGCGTCGGCGCGGCGGCGAAGGCGGCACGTGTGAGGAACGGGATCGTCGCCAATGCGGCCGATCCCTTCAGTAGATCGCGTCGGTTCATGAAGTGCGCAGTTTGTTTAAGAGCCCAGGGATACGTTCGACGTCGGAGCGGCGGCCGGCGCCGCGTGTTCGATGTGCGGCAGCGACAGGTTCAATGGCGTGCTCGGCGTGACCTCCTCGAGCGCCAGCGGATGCGCGTAGATGATGTCGCTGGCCGCCTTCCACGTTGGATGCGCACCGTCGGCGGCCCACGCGTCGTAATGCAGACGCGACAAGACAACGGCGTCGGTGAGCAGCGCGTTCTTGTCGTTCGTGTCGAGCGCCGTCGGGCCATGCGCGAGGGCGCGCTCGGCCAGTTGATGATGCGTGGCGCGCACCGACCGTGAATGCCGCAGGCGCGCGATGTCGCTCGCGCACGCCATCGCGTTGTGCAGCGGATCGACGACGGCATCGATGAAGCCCGGCGTCGGCGGTGCCTGGCGCACGTAGGCGCGCATGCGGCGCAATTCGCGCGGCGTCATCGACTCTTCGGGAATCAGGAACAACCGCGCACTGCGCGCACGACGCCCGAGCGAAACGCGGCTGGAGAACACCGAAATCGGAATCGACAAGGCCAGTGCGCCGGCGACCGGCAACAGCCACCACAGGAACGACGGGTTGAGCCAATAGACGAATCCCGCCCAGGCCAGCCCGATCACGGTGTGCACGCCGTGACGTCGCAGCGCCTGCGACCATGGCGTCTGCGAATCGTCGCGCGGCGGCGATTTCCATACCACTTTACGTCCGAGCAGTGAGGTCAACACGAACTGCGCGTGGAACAACATGCGGATTGGCGCGAGCAGCGCGGAGAACACGAATTCGGCGAGCATGCTGAGCGCGAGCTTCAATGGACCGCCGAACTGGCGCGATTTCCGCCCGGCATAAAGCAGCGCAACGCTGGCGAGTTTCGGTAGGAAGAGCAGCAGCGCCGTCATCGTGAACAGTGTGATGGCGCGATCCGGGTGCCACTCCGGCCATAATGGGAAAAGTTGGCTCGGGCCGGTGAAATATTCCGGCTCGACCAGCGTGTGAATGGCGAGATTTGCCGTCGACAGCATCAGAAACAGGAACCACAGCGGCGCCGACACGTAGGCCATGATGCCGGTGAAGAACACGGCGCGGTGTGCGGCGTGCAGTCCTTGTGCAAAGAACAGGCGCGAGTTGATCAGATTGCCCTGGCACCAGCGGCGGTCGCGGCTCAATTCGTCGAGCAGGTTCGGCGGCATTTCCTCGTAGCTGCCGGGCAGGTCGTAGGCGAGCCATACGCTCCAGCCGGCGCGGCGCATCAATGCAGCCTCGACGAAATCGTGCGACAGGATTTCGCCGGACAAGGCTCCGCGCCCGCTCAGCCGACCAAGCGAACAGTAGTGCATGAACGGTTCGACCCGGATGATCGCATTGTGACCCCAGTAGTGCGATTCGCCGAGTTGCCAGTAATGCATGCCGGCCATGAACAGCGGACCGTAGACGTGCGTGGCGAACTGCTGGATGCGTGCGTAGAGCGTCTCGCGGCCGGACGCGCGCGGACCGGTCTGGATGATGCCGCAGTCGTCGTTGGCTTCCATCATGCGCACCAGCGCCGTGAGACAGGCGCCGCTCATCACGCTGTCGGCATCGAGCACCACCATGTACTTGTAGTTCCTGCCCCAGCGCCGGCAGAAATCGGCGACGTTGCCGCTCTTGCGCTTGATGCGATGCCGGCGCAGGCGATAAAAGATGCGGCCGAAACCGCCGGTGGTGCGGCACAGATCGAACCACGCGCTGCGCTCGGCGATGCGCGTGTCCGGATCGCTGGTGTCGCTCAGGAAAAAGAAATCGAAGCGCTCCAGCAAGCCCGTGCGGGCGACCGATTCGTAGGTGGCGCGCATACCGGCGAAGACGCGCGTGGTGTCTTCGTTGCAGATCGGCATGATGATGGCGGTGCGCGCGTGTTCGTCGATCGGTTCGTCACCGCGGATGGTCGCGGCGATCGAATGAGGATCGCGTTTGCGCAGCAGCACGAGCAGGCCGGCCATTGCCGTCCAGAAGCCCGCCGAAATCCAGGCGACGAGCACCGCGAACAACGCCAGGATCGCCATCTCCATGGGCTTGCGGCCGTGATACGGCAGCACCTGCGCCATGAACGACGTGGCCAGATAAGTCTGCGCCAGCAGCAGCACGAGCAGCACGCGGCGCCGGATCTTCGCCGTGGTCTGCCAGCGGCTGCGCGGCAGGCGTTTGCGCTCGCGGCGCGCGGTGAACAGGCCCGATAGCGGCCAGTGTTTCGGTGCGATCGGCGTGCGCACGAGCGGCGGCGTCGATGCTCGCCGCAGAGCGCGGCGCGCGCTTTCGGCGGGATCGAAGCCGGCCAGGCGCAGGCGCGCCTTCAGCGAGCCGAGCGCGGGGTTGCCGTCGTCGAGCGGTTTGCCGGCGATGCGCTCGTGCGCGCGCAGCATGGCCGGACGCCCAGACGTCTGGACGTCCGTTTCATCACTGGCCAGGCGTGCATAACGCGTGGCCCGCGCGATGTAGGTGTCCTCGCCGCGGCCGCCGGCATCCATATTCATCGTTGCGTGCTCATTCGGGCGGAATCACATAACTCCACGTCTCGCTCGACTGCTCGCCGCGCCGCAGCGCCACGCGCAGCTCGGTGGATTTTTTATCGTCATGGCGTTTCACGCGCAGCAATACGCGCCAGCCGTCGATCCCGGCATTGCGCACGTTTTTCTGATCGACGATGGTGGCGTTGGCGTCGCCGGAAACGAGCGCTTCGACGGGCTGCGAGGCAGCGCCGTCGGCGAACATCGGTCCGCTGTAGTCGATCACGAAACCCATGGCGCCATCCTGCTTGGTCGGGAAACCTTGTCCGCTCAGCGTCTGCATCACCCACGCCGACGGCGGATGCGTCTCGGTGTCCTTCTGCCAGTGCAGCGTGTAGGCAATGTCGGCGACGGGATTGTCCGAGACCCAGAAGGCGCTGATGTTGTCGTTGGTCTCGTCGGGCGAGGGGATTTCGACCAGCTCGATGCGGCCCGCGCCCCATTTGCCTTCCGCATCGACCCACGCACTCGGATGCGCTTCGTACGGCGTGGTGAGGTCTTCATAGCGGTTGAACGCGCGCGTGCGCTGCATCAGGCCAAAACCGGCCGGATCGGTTTGCGCAAACGAAGTCACCAGCAGATGTTTGGGATTCACCAGCGCGCGCCAGATCCACTCGCCGTCGGCGCCGTGGATCGACAGGCCGTCGGAGTCGTGGATTTCCGGACGGTAATCGTCGTGCGTGGCGTGCTGGTTTGAACCGAAGAAAAACATGCTGGTCAGCGGCGCCACGCCGAGCGTGGTCACTTTGTCGCGCATGTGCAGGCGCGCGCGCACGTGCATCGTCGTGTCGACGCCGGGTTTGAGCACAAATTCATACGCGCCGGTGGCGCGCGGCGAATCGAGCAGGCCGTAGATGGTCAGCGACGTCGACTTCGCTTTCGGTCGCTCGATCCAGAATTCGACGAAGCGCGGGAATTCCTCGCCCGAAGCGAGCGCGGTGTCGATGGCGAGTCCGCGTGCGGAAAGTCCGTACGCTTGATCCTTGCCCAGTGCGCGGAAATAGCTTGCGCCGAGGAAGGACAGCACTTCGTCCTTCTTGTCGGGACTGTTGACCGGATAGTGGATGCGGAAGCCGGCGAAGCGCGCGTCCTTGGCAGCTTCTGCGGCGACGCCGCTGCCGTCGTAGCTGAACATTGCCGGCGAGAACAGGATTTCATGCACGCCGTTCGGCGCGATCTCATTCACCTTTACCGGATCGACGAAGCGCCAGCCCGGATGGAAGAATTGCAGCGTGAAGTTCGTCTTCGCCGACTGCCAGTACGTCGCCTTGGGCTGGAAGCGGATGGCGTGATAGTGCGTCTCATCAAGATCGCGGAACGCTTCCGGTGCGACGGGCTCCGGCGGTTTGAATCCCGCCGACGCACGTTGCAGCGCGCGCGCATCGACATCCTTGAAACCGAACGCGTGCGCGTTGGCCGCGATCAGAACGGCCGCGAGAAAACACGCAAGACGCCACGAAGAAGGCAGGCGCAGGCGTGCAGGTATTTTCATTCGTTCCATCCAGACACGCGCGCCGCCGGCGCTGATGCGCGGTCGCAAAAAATCCGAGTTGTACAAAAGCGCTTTCAGCAATGGATATGCCACCCGTGGCTCAACTTGCTCCGTGCTGCGCAAGCAGCAAATCGTTCGTGCAGGCGGTGTGCAAAACGGCGGACCGCCACGACGGCTGCATTGCGATTTGCAGGTCGCCGAACGACGGTTATGGTGGGCGAACGTGCGCATCTGCGCAACGTTTGAAAACGTTTACGTTCGAAAAAATTGTTTAGTTTGCGTTCGCGCTCACGAGTCCTTCGGATACCACACGCGCTCCTGCGTGCAATCGGTGAGTTTGTACGAATCGCTGTGCCAGTCGTCGCCGACGAGTTCGTAACGCACCGCGAAGATCAATCCGCAATCCACACTGCCCGCGGGCAATGCGTCTTCCGCGTCGGTGCTGATCTCGCCTTCGAAAATCGCTACGCCGTCGTCGTCGATCTCGAAGCGGCGCATGTTGAGGTAGTCGCGCGGCAGTAACGCGTGTGCCGGCAGCGATTCGCGCGTGACGATCTTGCGTTGCGATTTCAATCCGGCGCGCGCGGCCGGATCCATCGTCGCGGGGACGACGATGATGTCGATGCTGCGCGTACGCTCGAGCAGACGCAGCGCTTCGTGCGCGATCGCGGCGTAGTCGCCGGAACTTATCTTGAACGCCTGCGAGTCGCGGCGCGCAATGCCGCCGCACGCCGCGAGCATCATCGCAATGACCGCCGCAACGATCCAGCGCGCAACCGATCGCATTGCGTTTCCTCGCAGAGAAGGCACCTGTAAAACTTAGCACAGCGTGTCGCAGTTCACTGTTTTTTACGGAGCGTCTGCTACGTTTCGCAGCCGCCGCAGCTTTAAAAAATAACGCGGCGTCGGCGGTGGCATCCGTCGAGGCATTCCGGTTGGAGCATCACGTCCGCCGCTCGTTGGTCGAGCGGCCAGGATTGCTCATACAACAACCTGGAGGTTTTCGATGTCTGCCAACACGGAATTTTCTTTCTCGCACCCCAAGCGTCGCTCCCATCGACTGACATTGGCCGGCGCCGTGAGCGCCGCACTCGCTGCCACGTTTTTCAACGCGCTCGCCGCAAACGAGGCGCAAGCCGCTGCGTGCGCGTCCGCGTGGAACGCGTCGACCGCGTACACGCAAGGCAATCAGGTCAGCGAAAGCAGCACCAACTACACAGCGAACTGGTGGACGCAGGGCAACGACCCGGCCACCAACAATGGTCCCGGCGGCAGCGGCCAGCCGTGGACGTCGAACGGCGCGTGCTCGGGCGGTTCGCCGTCGCCGACGCCAACTCCGACGCCAACTCCGACACCGACGCCATCGCCGAGCAGTTGCGATACGGCATGGAATGCGTCCACCGCTTACAACGGCGGCGCACAGGTCGGCCGCAACGGCGTGAACTATCAGGCGAACTGGTGGACGCAGGGCGACGATCCGGCCACGCACAATGGTCCGGCCGGCAGCGGCCAGCCATGGACTTCGATCGGCAATTGCAGCGCCTCGCCGACACCCACTCCGACGCCAACGCCAACTCCGACACCAACACCAACTCCGACACCCACACCTTCACCGGGTCTGCTGTTCAGTCCGTACAAGGACATCACGATCAATCTCAACTGGAACACCGACGTGATGCAGACGGCGATCACGGGTTCCACGATTCCGGTCGTCGGATCGGGCAGCCTGGTGCAGACGACGGTACCGAACCTCGGTGCGATCACACTCGCTTTTGCGACCGGCGAATGCGGCGCGGAAAATTGGGGCGGCGTCACGCGCACCGGATTCGCCGCGGCGAACATCCAGGCGCTGTCGAACGCGGGCGTGAACTATGTCGTCTCGACCGGCGGACAAGCCGGCACGTTCACCTGTTCGTCGCAGAGCGGCATGCAGGCGTTCATCAATCAATACAATTCCGCACACCTGGTCGGCATCGACTTCGACATCGAAGGTGGACAGACCACGGGCGACATCAGCAATCTCGTCAATCAGGTCGCCTGGGCCGAGAGCGCCTATCCGAATCTGCGCTTCTCGTTCACGCTGGCGACGCTGGCGGCATCCGATGGAAGTTTCGGCGGAGTCAACAGCCTGGGTGATAGCGTTATGCGTGCGATCGCGAGTGCGCATCTGACCAATTACACCGTCAACCTGATGGTGATGGATTACGGCGGACCGTCGGCTGGCGTGTGCGTCGTGCAGGGCGGCGTGTGCGAGATGGGCCAGTCGGCGATACAGGCCGTGACCAATCTGCGCCACACTTACGGCACGCCGTTCAACCGCATCGAGCTGACACCGATGATCGGCGTGAACGACGTATCCAGCGAAACGTTCACGATTGCCGACGTCGATACGGTGGTCAGCTATGCCGCATCGAACGGACTGGTCGGATTGCACTTCTGGTCGCTGGATCGCGACACGCCGTGCAACAACGGGACAGCGTCGCCGACGTGCAATTCGGTGCCGAGCACGACACCGGTGCAATACACGAAGCGGTTCCTCTCGGATCTGGGCCGCTGATCCAGCGCGCCTGGAAAGGATGTCCCGGCCGGTTCGCCGGTCGGGACATCACGGTGCCTGGCAATATCGGCGCTGACGCATCCACTTCGTGGCGATCCATTTCTCGCCTTTGAGCACTGGCAATCCACCATGCAGGCTCAGCGGATCAAGCTGGTTGTGGCTGTTGCAGTATTCGAAGTAGACCGCGCCGCCTTTCTTGGGGCCCACGGTAAGGCGCAATTCGGGGAACACGGTCGCGCCGCCATCGTCGACATCGTTCAAATACATGACCAGACTAGCCACGCGTTGTCCGCCGTTGGCGACGTGCGTGGCGCTGCCGGGATCCGACGGCGCGAAATAATCGTAGTGCGGCGTGTACTGTCCGCCGGTGTGATAGTGCAGGATCTGCAGACCTTCGCCATTTTCCACCGGCAGATTCATGATTGCCGACACGCGCGCATCGATCGTCGCGATCAGCGGATCGGCATTGAGCGGGAAGAACGTACCTTCGCTGCTGCGCGCATCGATCACGGCGTCCTGCCCGTTGGCCGGATCGACCGTGGTCGAGCGCGTGAGCCGATCGCGCGAGCGCTCCACGAGCGCGTCGCACTCGGCGTGGCTGAGCACATCATCCAGAAACACCACGACCGGCTGCTCGATGCGCAGCGTCACGCGCACGGCGCGATCCGGAGTGCGGATCAGATTCCCCGGCGCGATGCGCGGCTGCTCGTAGGTGTAGCCGGAGGTCAGCGGCGCCGTCGTCTTGCCGCTGAAATATCCGAACACCGCCGCGCTGGCGAACGTCGGATCGAAACTCGCCTTTATCATGTCCGCGACCAGCGATTTCGGATCGCAACCGCGCGCCAGGTTGTCGGTTATCCAGGTGCGCCATTCGTTGGTGAGATAAGCGGTGGCCATGCCGGCGACTCATTGCAAAATCCAGCGCCAAGTCTACCGCCGCGTGCGCGGAAAAAATGCAAAGGCCGGCACACGCCGCATCGATTCGGACGCGCGCCATCTACTTCATTCGAAAAATCTACTGCTTCTTTGCAGCGGCCGCTTCTTCGGCTTTCTCCTGTTCTGCAAGCGCCTTGGAATCCACCGCCTGCGCGATCACGTGCATCGGAATGGCGTCGCTGACCTGCGGTACGAACTTGCCGAGACCGAAGTCGGAACGTTTGAGCGTGGTGGTGGCATCAAGGCCGATGGTCGGCAGGTTGCTGCGCGGATTCACGCCGATGCGGACGACGGTGACGGCCAAGGTCACGGGTTTGGTGACGCCGTGCATCGTGAGGTCACCGGTGACCACGAGTTGATTCGCCGCGCCGCCTTTCTCGATCTTCGTGCTGGTGAAGGTGGATGTCGGGAATTTTGCCGCATCGAAGAAATCCGCCGAACGCAGATGTTCATCGAGTTCGGGAACATTCGTATTCAAAGAACTCAGCGGGATCGTCACCTTGATCGAGGAGTGGACCGGATCGGCTTGATCCAACTCCAGCGTGCCGGTGCCTTGGCCGAGCGTGGCCGATGGCGTGGAAAAACCCAGGTGATCCCAATGCACGACGGCCTGCGTGTAATTCGGTTCGAGCGTATAGGTCGTGGCGAACAGCGGCGCGGAAGCGATCGTCAGTGCGGCGGCGACGGCGTGGCGAATCATGAGTTTCCCTATGTCGTTGTGGCGAGGAGTGCGCGGCGTTCCGGCGCGCCACAAAGAATACGGATCGAAGCCCGGCAGGTGCACACGGCTTGGCGAGCGGTTCAGTCAGTTCGTCGCAAGTGCAATTCGACGCGAGGCGGAAACGACATGAGAAATCGCGCGGCTGCGCGATCGTCGCGCGCTCGAGCGGACTGCAGGCGCTATCCGAGCTGCTCCGTTTTGAGGCGCCGTTTCATATCGACATATCGGCAACTACAACAATTTTCCGATCTCGTATACGATGGATTGAACACCCATTGTTGCTTTTCACTGACGCACGAAGCGCGAACTTCGAGCCAACACACGTGGACGATTATGAACTTGCCTCTGCTCAAGAAATGCGTAGCGCTGTTTCTTCTTTTGACGGTCATGGGCGTCCATGCCGGATCCCCGCACTACGCGGATATGAAACTGTCCGACAGCTCCGACGGCGATGCCGCAGATTCGTTTACCCCGGACACGGCGAAGATCTATCTCAACGCGGCGCTGGTCGATGTGCCGAGCGGTGCAAAGCTTAGCTCCACGTGGATTGCCGAGGACACGAATGGTGTCGCTCCTGCGAACTACAAAATAGACAGCGTCGACTTCACGGTCGGCTCGATTGCCAACGTCGCGACATTTTCACTCAGTAAGCCGAATGCCGGATGGCCGGTCGGCAAGTATCGGGTCGATCTGTTCATAAACGGCGTCGCAGCCGGTGCGGTGCGTTTCAAGATCGAGGCAGGCGATTAGAAAAGCCGTTCCGACTCGAACCGGTATCGCCTTCGATGTGCGGTACGAGTAGCGCACGAAGCGCGGTTCGCCAACTGATCGGTGTTTGATTTGGCGAAAACCGCCGGCGCGTGGGAATTCCCCCGAAAGTACCAAAACAACTTGGGCCAGCGAATTGCTGCTGGCCCAAGTGTTGGTTGTGGCGTCCCCAGGGGGATTCGAACCCCCGTTACCGCCGTGAAAGGGCGATGTCCTAGGCCTCTAGACGATGGGGACGCCGAAGCCGGTTGCCAGGACTTGAAGTGGTGGAGCCAATCGGGATCGAACCGATGACCTCGACAATGCCATTGTCGCGCTCTCCCAGCTGAGCTATGGCCCCGGGAAAGAGGCGGAATGGTAGGGAAATTGTGCAGATACGTCAAATGATTTCACCATCGCACTGCCTCGGTGTGAGCGGTTTGGGCGTGCGCCGGGCGGCCCGCTAGTCCCGAATAAGGGTGATGAGAAATTGCGCTGGAGCAGGGATTCCCGACGAGCTGTCAAAGTTTGCAATTGACGGGCGATGAGGCGTGCGGCACCTTCTCCGCTACGTGACGGTCCATCGCTAAAGTTTTCGACGGCGGTGCCGATCAGCACAGTGTGTTCGGACGGGGAAAACATGAGCCGGAATTTTCACAATGCTTCGTCGCGGGGTGTTCGCTTCGCGCGTGCACATCCGGTTGCGGCCGGAATGATCGCGTCGGCAACGCTGGCCGCGGCACTGGTCGCGCTCGTCGTCGCCTATTGGCAGCAGCTCGACAATCTCCACATTCCGAAAATCCTCCAGCTCGCGCTTGGCTGGTTCGTCGCGGTCGGCTCGACGCTCGGCATCGCGCTGCTGCTGATGTGGGTCAACGATCAGCGCGAAGTGAACCGCAGCCGCCGCGCCATTCGCCTGAACTTCGATCACGCGCTGCTGGCGATGCTCGACCTGGCGCATCATTTCACCGTCGATTCCGAGCGGAATCTCGTCGGGCCCACCATTGAATCAGCGCAGAAACAGATCATCGCGGCCAGCGCGCGGCTCAAACGCTACGAAGGCAAACTCACCGCGTTTCCGCCGGAAGTTCTGAATGCCTACGCCGATCTGGAAAACGAGATCGATGTGTCGCTCGAAGAGTTGAACGATCTGCACCGCCGGCTGCGTGCCGATCGCGACGGACGTCTGGCCAAGTTCGGATTCGCCATGCTCGATCGCGTTGGACGTTTCGAGGAATTCCTCAGCATCATCGATGCGCGTCCGACGCCGGCGTCTCTCGCGTTCGAGCGCTTCACGCTGGCCGCGGAGCACGCGCCGACCGCCGAAGCCGGGGAGTCGGAAAGCAGCGTCGCGCTGCGCCGCGCCTGAAGACACTTCGTCTATCCATTCCCGCACTCGCGTGTCACCGATGCGAAATGCACAGTCCATTCGCGCGGGCTAGGCAAGTTGCGCGCACGCGTCGGCCAAATCGTGCGCATGAACGATTTAGCATGCGGCACGACGCTTGCTAAAGTCACGCGGACTTTTGCAAAGGAGTGCTACATGGGTATCGTCAACAAGGTCAAATCATTGACCGCACGCGCCACGATGGATGCCGAAGATGTCCGCGCGCTGCTCTCGAAGGATCACGAAGAAGCCAAGGCGCTCGCCAAACAGATGCAGGAAGCGGAGTCGGCGCCGCGTCGCATGGCATTGTTGAGCAAGCTCAAACCGGCACTCACCGCGCATTCGCGCGCGGAAGAGAAAGTCGTGTACGAGGCACTGCTGGGCGTGCGCGCCGCCGACGAGTCGCACGAGATAGCGGATGAAGGATATGTCGAGCATTCGCTGGTCGACGAACTTTTGGCGACCCTCGCATCCGTTCCGATGTCGGGCGACCGGTGGAAAGCGCACGCGAAAGTGCTGTACGAACTTCTCGAACATCACATCGAAGAAGAAGAATCCGACACATTCGCGCTGCTCGGCGATCACTTCAGCCGGGACAAGCTCGAAACCATGGGCGCGCAATTCAAGCGTGCGAAAGCGGATTTGCTGATGGGTGGTGTCGGTACCATGAAGGCCACGCCAGGCAGAACACCCGTCGCGAAACGGTCCTCGCAGGCCAAGCGCGCGACGGCGCGCAAGCCACGCAGAGCGGTTGCCGCGCGCAAGAAGTCGGCATCGAAGCGCTGAGGGGCAACCTATGTTCGAGTCAGTCGATCATCCGTTCTCGCCTATCGGACAGATCCGTATCCGCAAGCCGGTGCGCAGCCGCATCGATGTCCGCAATCCGGACGACGTCACGCTGTGGTGTCGCCGGCTCGGACTGACGCCGCTGCAGCTGTGTTCGCTGGTCGAGCGGGTTGGCAACGAAACAGCGGATCTGCAGCATGCAATGCGGGGAAAGTGAACGGATTTTCCATGCGGAATGCATGGCTCCGCAACACCTTTCCTGCGCATTGCATGGTGCGGTGGGCGCAACTGCGGCGATTTTACAGCGTCTTCACGTCGGCATGACCGTTGCTCAACCGAATCGATGGACTGTGCACTAACGAGAAGGAGAGTCTCATGCGGCTGGTGATCATCGTCATCCTGGTGTTGCTGTTGCTCGGCGCGCTGCCGACATGGCCTTACAGCAGCGGTTGGGGCTATTACCCCAGCGGCGGCCTGGGCTTGTTGCTTCTCATCGTGATCATCCTCGCGTTGCTCGGCCGTCTCTAGGCGAGCACTGGGAACAAAAAGCCGCGGTCGAAATGCCGCGGCTTTTTTGTACCTGCCAATTCCGATTAGAAGTGGTAGTGCACGCCGACCGAAACGAACCGCGTCGCCTCAAGCTGCAATCCGTTCACGCGCTGATACAGCGGCGCCTGCACGAAGGCGAACAGCGATACGCCGTGCGCCGGCGTCCAGCTAAACCCGGGACTGAGATAGATCAGGGTCGCGCCACTGTTCTCCACATCGGCATTGACTCCTTGTTCGCGTTTTTCGGCGCGCGCGTTGATCTGCAGTTCCGGCACGAACGTCGATGACGCCATGTAGCGGACGCCGAGATTCACGTTCAGTCCGGTGCCCGGCTTGAAACCGTTGTCGGAATTGAGCGCCTGCTGCGCGATGACCTGGCCGAAGTAGCCCCAGTCCGGCGAGAACGCACCGAAGTGGTACGCGCCGACGAGAACATCCGTCGTGCCCGTGCCGAGTTGCAAACCACGATCGACGATCTCGCCCGTCTGCGGACCGGTTTCGAAACGGTCGTCGGAGTTGCCGGTCGGCAGCTTGATGCCGAACAGCAATCCGGTGCTGCGTTGCGCATCGAACCCGGAGTAGCGCGCAACGATGCGCAAGTCGCCGATGCCGTTGTCGTGCGACGTGGAAACCGCAGTGTCGCCTTGGGCGATGGTGGCGTGGGAGCGGTCGAAGTAGGGCAACGAGACGTTGACGCCCCAATCCTTGTTCGGGCTGTAATCGACTGACGCCGTGACGTTGCGGTTGATCGTGTATTGCTGGATTTCGTCGTCGTTCGGAGTTTGCAGCGATGAGCGCGATACCGCGTTCGTGCCGGAGCGCAACTGGGATTGATCGAAATAGTCGTCGCGCAGATCGAATCGCCAACCGCCGCTGGCGACCAGACCCTGGCTCGCCCAATCGGAGTTGAGCGTGCAGCCGCACGCCGAACACGCCATCGAGATGGAAGGCGCGAGCAGCGTTGCACACACTGCTGCTATAGCACTTCGAATCACACTACGTCGCATGCACTGCTCCCGGATTGCAAGGAGCGAATGCTAGCGAGATCTCAACCGCGTCGCGTGCGGCACAATGCCGCAGATCATTCGGCAGGTGTCTCCGGTACGGGACGTTTGGTCAGCTTGCGCTGCAGTGTGCGCCGATGCAGGCCGAGACGGCGCGACGCTTCCGACACATTGCCGTTGCATTCGGCGAGCACGCGCTGGATGTGCTCCCATTCCAGCCGTTTCAGGCGTGGTACGTTCTCGTCACTGGCATCCGTGCTCTCGCCGCGCGGATGATCGTCGAGCAATGCGTGGACCACCGCATCGGCATCCACGGGCTTGGCGAGATAGTCGTGAGCGCCGCGCCGGATCGCCTCGACTGCCGTCGCGATGCTGGCGTAACCGGTGAGCAGCAGGATGCGCAGATGCGGCTGTCGCTTCAGCAGTTCCGGAATCAACGACAGACCGTTCGCGCGGCCGATGCGCAAATCGACGACGGCGAAATCCATCGTCTGCGTGCCGAGTGCGTGCAAGGCGGCAGCCGCATCGAGTGCGGTGACCACCGAAAATCCACGCGCCGACAACGCGCGGCCCAATACCTTTACGAACACGGCGTCGTCGTCGACGAGCAGCAGGCGGCGTTGCATCACGCGTCCCCCGCAACGGGAAGCGACAGTCGCGTGCGCGTGCCGCCGCCCGCCGCCGGCTCAGCGATCAGTTCTCCGCGGTGCCGCTCCGCCGTCGCGCTCGCGAGTGCAAGGCCGAGCCCGAGTCCGTGTTCCTTCGTCGTGTAGAACGCCGCGCGTCCGTCGAGTTTCAATCCCTCGCCGAAATCGCGCACATCGATGAACGCGCGCGCTTCGTCGGTGCCGGCGCGCAATTCGATGCGATCGTCGCCGCGCGCACGCGAAGCTTCCCACGCATTGTTGAGTACATTGATCAACGAGTAGCGCAAGTCGTCCGTCGCACGAATTTTCGACGACGACGCAGCGGGAGCGAGCGACACGTCCAGTTCTGCGCTCGGCCGAAGCAGGCGAAAGCGGTCGGCGCAGTCCGTGACGAAATCGTCGAGCCGGAGCGGGATCGCGACGTCGTGGAATTCCCGCGTTCCCGTGCGCACGAGTTCGCGCAGGATGTCGCGACAGCGATCCGCCTGCGTGGCGACGAGTTCGAGATCCTCGCACAACGCGCGATCGCCGCCGTGCTGACGGCGCATGTCCGCCACCAGTGTGATGACGGTCGACAGCGGCGTGTTCAGCTCATGCGCGGCGCCGGCCGCCTGGATGGCGACGGCGAGCAGACGTTCGTCGCGCAATGCGCGTTCGCGCTCGCGCTGGATCGCGAGACCCTGCGCGCGAAAAGCGGCGGCCAGGCGCGCCACGAAAAACGCGAGCAGCGCGGCGGAAATCGCGAAGGTAACCGCCATGCCGACCAGATGCGCTCCGAATTCGGAGGTCGCATCGTGCTGATGCAGCATCGGCAGCGGCACGTGCGCGACGATGAGAAATCCATACGCGGCCGCCGCGAGCGCGGTGACGATCGCGACGTGCCGCATCGGCAACGCGGTTGCCGCCAACGCGATCGGCAGGATCAACAGACCAATGAACGGATTCGACGAACCGCCGGTGAGATACAGCATGTACGCGAGTTCGGCGATATCGAAACCGAGATAAGCGACGACACGCGTCGGGCCGATCCGGCGCGATTGCCGCGCGCGCCAATGTCCCAACATTCCGACTGCGACGAGTGCGGCGACGCCGGCGCCGAGCGCGCCCATCGGAATCGGAAGCCTGAGCCAGTAGACCGCCGCTAGGATCGCGAGCGCCTGGCCAGCGGCCGCGATCAGGCGCAACCAGGCGAGATCGCGGGTGAGTTGTCGAAATGCGTGGTCGTCTGCGTGCATGCGATGGAATGCGCGACGTTTCTCGTGCGCGGCGTGTGCGGGCGCAAACCTTACAGCGAATCGGCGCTCGCCGACAGCGCTCGATTGTGCGCACCATCTTGCTGTGGGACACTCGACGCGACATAGCGAGGCTGCAGCCATGGCGAATATACGGCGGTTGCTCAAGCCGATATGGTCGTTCAACGCGCTCGTGATTCTGATGGCGTTGGCGCCGGTTGACCGCGCTTCTGCCACGCAAACCGACATCACAGGCCCGACAGGAAGCGTTCTGTTCGGCGCATCGGTGGCGGCACTTCCGAACGGCAACATCGTCGTCGCCGATCCGAAGTGGGCGACCGGTTCGGCGCAGGAAGTGGGCGCGGTATATTTGTATACGCCGAATGGGCAACTGATCTCCACCTTGACCGGCAGTTCGGATTACGACCAGGTCGGCGAGCAGATCGTGGTGCTCGCCAACGGCAACTTCGTCGTCAGCAGCCCCGACTGGAACAGCGGCACGGCGACCAACGCGGGCGCCGCCACGTGGGTGGATGGAAATACGGGATTGTCCGGAACGGTATCGGCGACGAACTCGCTCGTCGGCAGTACCGCGGCGGATCAGATCGGCTCCAATGGCGGCGTCGTTGCGCTGGCCAACGGCAATTACCTGGTGCTCAGCTCATCCTGGTCCAACGGCGCGGCTGCGTACGCCGGCGCAATCACGTGGGCGAACGGAAGTACGGGTATCAAGGGCGCCGTATCGGCGAGCAATTCGCTGGTTGGTTCGCACAAGGACGACCAAGTCGGATTGGGCAACGACATCGGGCCACGCGTCACGCTCCTCGGCAACGGAAACGTCGTCGTCACAAGCCTCTTTTGGGCGAACGGTTCGACCGCAAATGCGGGAGCGGCGACGTGGATCGACGCGCAAACAGGAATTCATGGCGCGCTTTCCAGTGCGAACTCACTGGTCGGCAGTTCAAGCGGCGATGAAGTCGGTTTCGGCGGCGTGGTTGCGCTGACCAACAACAACTACGTGGTCACGAGCCCGCTGTGGAACAACGGCGGCGCAACCGGCGCGGGTGCTGCGACGTGGGGCAACGGCAGCAGCGGAACCGCCGGCGTCGTGTCGGCCAGCAACTCGCTGGTGGGCACCACCAGCGGCGACTATGTCAGCAGTGGGGCGAACCTCGTTCCCGGCGTCGCCGCGCTGAGCAACGGCAACTACGTCGTGTTCAGTCCATCGTGGAACAACGGATCGGCCACTTCTGCCGGCGCCGCTACGTGGGCACACGGCACATCCGGTTTGTCGGGCCCGGTGACGACGGCGAATTCCCTCGTCGGCACCGCCGCCAACGATTTCGTCGGCTACGGCGGCGTGGCCGCATTGAGCAACGGCAACTACGTCGTCTCGAGTTATTGGTGGAACAACGGTTCGTCCAGTCAGGTCGGCGCGACGACGTGGGCCGATGGCACGACCGGTCTTGTCGGCACGGTCGCGCCAGCCAATTCGCTGATTGGATCGACAGCAGGCGACCAGGTGGGTTTTTTCGTCACTGCGCTGAGCAACGGCAACTATGTCGTCGGCAGTCCGACCTGGAGCA
Organism: uncultured Gammaproteobacteria bacterium; assembly: GCA_963708785.1. Lineage (GTDB taxonomy): Bacteria > Pseudomonadota > Gammaproteobacteria > Xanthomonadales > Rhodanobacteraceae > Rudaea. The sequence continues at coordinate 307,984 of CAVPTJ010000001.1, read as the reverse complement.
ACGGCGCAACGCTATACGTCGGCGCGGCGACATGGGCGAATGGTTCGTCGACGCGTTCGGGAACCGTGTCGACGTCAAACTCGTTGACTGGAACGGTTTACGACGACTCAGTCAGCAGCCGTGGCATCGCGGCACTCGCCAACGGAAACTATGTCGTCGCCAGCGAGAAATGGAATGACGGCGCGCACCCGAAAGTTGGTGCTGTCACTTGGGCAAGCGGCACGACGGGATTGTCCGGCGCGGTGTCGACGGCAAATTCGCTGACGGGTTCCAACGATAACGACGCAGTCGGCAACGCCGGCGTCTTCCCGCTTGCCAACGGCGATTACGTCGTGTCGAGCACGAGTTGGAACGGCGCGGCACAAAGGGTAGGCGCGGCGACGTGGGGTGATGGCTCGAAGAGTTTCGTCGGCACTGTATCCGCCGCGAATTCGCTGGTCGGCAGCAGTGACAACGATTCGCTCGGCTTCGATCGGATCCTCGCATTACCGAACAGCAACTATCTCGTCGTGAGTTTTCTTTGGGACAACGGCGCGATCGCCGATGCAGGCGCAGTGACCGAAGGCCGCGCGAACGGCAGCACGTTCGGTCCGGTATCGACGGCGAACAGCGTGTTGGGGACAGCGCCGGAGGAGGGCACTTATATGTCCTACGATTATGATGCAACACGCGACCTGCTGGTGGTCGGTCAGCCGCTGAGCGGCGTGGTCAGTCTTTTCGTTTCCGATTCTATTTTCAAGAACGGGTTTGAATGAAGGGTTCGGACACGACGCGCGGCCGTTGATCACGAGAATTGCAATGATGCGCGCCGCGACACTAACGTGTTTTTGTCCGATCAAATCATTCCGTTCGCGGCCGCCTGCCTTCGCAGACGTGCGCGTCGAGTAACGAGAATATTCCCGCTAAAAATCGCGTCATGATAGTGCGGTAGCGCTGCGCGGAATCGCATTCGTCCGAACGGACAGCATGACGGGAACTTCTCTCCTTTCTGCTGAGGGTTCGCCCTATATGCAATTTCGTGGGTGACCTCTAGCATTCCACACGCGCCATACCGATTTCGCATCGAGCGGCGACGCTCGTTGTGGGCACGGCGACCAAACCATTCCGGCACAGTGTTTGGAATAGCAAGCAAAGGATTGCCGGCGATATCCACACAACACAGGGAAGTCCCATGTCCATTCGCGCCTCTCGCAATGTTTTGTCGTTAGCCCTAACTTCAGTTCTTGGCATCGGTACGTTTGGACCCGGTGCAGCTCACGCTGCCGGTAGCTGGACAACGACCGCGACACAAGCGATACCGGTGCCGGCGGTCGGCACGTTGCCGATGAATCCGTTGCAGCAGATCCATGTAGTGGTCGGCCTGACACCGCGCAACAAAGCCCAGCTCGATGCGCTGGCGGCCGCGGTTTCCACGCCGGGCAGCGCGCAATTCGGTCAGACCATTACGCCGGACGAATTTCTCGCCAGCTATGCACCGACGGCGGATCAGGTGCAGTCCGTCGTGAACTATCTCGCCGGACAGGGCTTCACGAATATCGAACCGTCGGCGAACAATCTCACGGTCAGCGCCTACGGCAGTGCCGCAAGCGTCGAGAGCGCCTTCAACACGCAGCTCGTCGCGTTCCTGTCGCTTGGGCGAAGTGTGTTCGCAAACATCGCGCCGGCACAGGTGCCCGCCGCATTGGGCACTACCGTCTCGGCGGTTGTCGGCCTGCAGAGCCTCGGCGGTATGACCACTCCGCTCGTGCGCCGCGATGGCGTGCCACAGGATCCGCTCACCACGCCGCCGTATTCCGGCCCGCAATACCAGGTCGCCTATGATGCAGGCGCCACGTCGACGGGCTTCGGCACGACGATCGGCATCGTCACCGAAGGCGACATCAGCCAGGTGCCGAAGGACCTCCGGCAGTACGAGGCGGAATTCAATCTGCCGCAAGTCCCTTATGAGATCGTGCCGACCGGCCTGCAAACCAGCGACACGGCCGGAACCGACGAATGGGATCTCGACAGCCAGTCTTCATCGGGTATCGCGGGTAACCTCAAGAAAATCATCTTCTACAACGCCGGATCGCTCGGCGACGCTGACCTCATCCCGGCGTACGAAAAGATCGTCAGCGAAAACCGCGTCAAGGCCGTGAACATGTCGTTCGGCGGCTGCGAGACGATCGAGTATCTGAGCGGCGGCATGCTGTTGGCCGATCTTGCGTACGAGCAGGGTGCGGCAGAAGGAATCACGTTTTTCGCCTCTTCCGGCGACGGCGGCGCTTCGTGCCAGCTGATCGCGAATGCCGGCGAGCCGGTCCTCTTGGGTTCCGTGGAGTATCCCGCGTCATCGCCGTATGTCGTGAGCGTCGGCGGCACCTCGCTGCTGACCAACAGCGACTACACGTATGACCTCGAAACGGCCTGGGTCTCCGGCGGCGGCGGCACAAGCCTCTGGGAGGTGCCCGGCATCTGGACCAGCGGCGTCATTCCGCCGGTCAACACCACCGGCGGCATGCGCGCCGTGCCGGACGTCGCGATGGTCGGCGATCCCAACATCGGCGGCGCCGACGTCGTCGTCTCCGGTGCGGACACCGGCATCGGCGGCACGAGCCTGTCATCGCCGTTGGCCGTGGGAACGTGGGCGCGCCTGCAGTCCGCGCACGGCAACTGCTACGGTTTCGCAGCGCCGATCTTCTACGCGTCGTTCGGGCAGCCATTCCCGAGCGCGGCGAAGGATTTCCACGATGTGATCCTCGGCGACAACTTCCTCTATCCGGCTACGCCGGGTTGGGATTTCACGACCGGACTTGGCAGCTTCGATATCGCGGCCGTGAACGCCGGGCTGCCGTCGATCAGTTGCCCGCCCGACGAAGCGCCATCCGGCTTGACCGCCACGGCCGGCAACGGGCAGGTTGCGCTGACGTGGACAGCGGCGGATTTTGCCACGAGCTACGCCGTGTACCAGGGCAAGGCGAGCGGCGCAGAAGGGTCGACGCCGATTGCCACCACGAACGGCACGAGCATCATCGTCGGCAGCCTGGCCAACAACCACACGTACTACTTCACGGTCAAGGCGGTCAATAGCGGCGGCAGCAGCAAAGCCTCGAACGAAGCCAGCGCGTTCGTACACAAGTAACACGGTGCCGATGGCGCGTCGAGGCGCGCCATCGGACGTTCCTTCGACACGCGAACTCGTCGCTACTTTTCCGGATGAACTGCGATCGTCGATGCAGTGGTTGTCCGCGATCCCACAACGGCTGAGGACGTCACCGGCGCGGGATCAGTCGCGGTCGGAGCGGAAATCGTTTCTCCGCTCGTCGTGGCACGCTCATTACAATTGTTTTCTCATGCCTGGCGTTCCGCTGCCCGGCTGATTCTCGATCTCCATGCCTGAAGGATAGTCGGCGTCGGCTATGTTCGATTCGACCACTTTGCCGGCTTGCCGAACTACGCAGACTTGCATGACGCGATCGTGCTGCAGGACGGCAGGATCGTCTTGCTGGGGACGCCCACGGATGCGACATGGCATCATTGCGCGCATCGCGGCAGCGGCCGCTTATCTCGACATCGGGGAAACAGCATGAAACTTGCGCGCGCCAGGACTTTGATTTTCTTATTGGCACCCGCGGCGACGTGCCATGCATACGCTGCTTGTGCGACGGACGATCCCGTCGCCGTCGCGAAAACGTTTTTCTCAAAGCACGCCGAGTTTTCTTCTGAAGATCCTGCAAAGATAAAAACGAACGTTACGGCACGTTTCTTCGCCGCCTTGGACCTTGAGTACAAATGTGCGCAGGGCGATGTTTGCGCGATAGAAGCCGATCCGTGGACGGACGCGCAGGATGGAACGATCGGCAAGCCCGTCGAATTTGCGATCGTGAACAACACGGGCGTTGAAGCGAACGTGTCAATGACGTATCCCTTCATCCTGGACAAGTCGCATCGCAAGCAGCGGCACGCAACGTTGGTTCTTCAACGTCAGTCTTCCACCGATTGCTGGCTCGTCGGCGATGTGATCGGCCCCGGCGGCGAATCGCTCCTCCAGACCATCGAGAAATGGCATAAGGAATTCGGCGGCAAAGCCGACTTCATCGGCGGTTCGCCTCAAGGCGATTGAGCAATTGATGCAAAGGCCTACGGCATGTCGCGCGCGTCGCTGCGGCCGCCCATGATCGAGGAGCGCTATGTTGAGATCGCGCATGACTACGCTAGCGAGAACGGGGTCGTACCGCGCGCCTAGCGCTCGTCTCATCCCATAGTCTTAGATTGCGTACTCCTCGAGACGCGGTAGATGTACATCTTTGGGCCGACTTAGAAAATTGCCGGCCTCAGTAGAATGCCTCGCACCATTGGGGCGGCCGTCTCTCATGCGATTCTTTCTATTTGTCGTGTCGTCGGTCGTTTGCGCCTCAGCGAACGCGGTCGATACCGATGACACGTTGCCGGTTGTCGAAGTCACGACATCCAAAACGCCCGAGCCCGTGACGCAAGTTCCCGCCATGATCTCCGTTGTCGGCGGCGATGAACTCGAAGAGCGCGGCGCATCGAACATGGCCTCCGCGCTCGCGCTCGTTCCCGGCGTCGAAGCACCGGCCGGCGGTGACGCGGGCCCGTCGAGCGCGGTGCCTTCCTTTTGGGGGCTGCACGAGTTCGATGCATTCCTGCTCGTCGTCGATGGCGTGCCTTGGGGCGGCGCATTCAATCCGATGATTACAACGTTCGACTTGAACGACGTCGAGCGTATCGAAGTGTTGAAAGGGTCGGCGCCCGTCATGTACGGCGCAACGTCCTTTGTCGGTGTCGTGCAAGCACTGCACTACCCGGCGGGGCAGGCTTCCAATCAAATCGACATCGCTTACGGCAATCATGGCTCATGGAGCGCATCAGCGGCGATGGCGCTCCCTCAATCCGGCGACTATAAGCAGTCGTTCGCGGTCGACGGACAGGAACTCGGATTTTCCGACCGCCGCGAGGAAGTCAAAAACGGACAAGCGCTCTATCGCGGTGAGCTCAGTCTCGATGACAGCACGATCACCGTTGATGCGAATGCGACAATCGTTCGCGATGTTCCGCCGAGCCCGGTGAATCGCGACGGCACGGCACTCAGCGCCGCGATACCGACCGATGCCAACTTCAATCCGGCGGACGCCAAGATCGACCAGGACCAATATCACCTCGCGCTGGGATACACGCGCAACACCGGATGGGGTGAATGGAGCTCGTTGGTGTCGACGACGCACTCCAACATCACCGATATCCGCGCGTTCCTGCATCCGGATTTGAGTGGCGACGCCGACACGCAGAACCAACATCGCAAGATCGACGACGACTACCTCGACACGCATATGACGCATCATGTCGGCGACACCGTGAACGTGATCGTCGGCGCCGATGCGCTGTATGGACACGGCACGCAAACGACGCTCAACGGCAACGGCGCGTACAATGTCCCGCTGGACGGCTCCGTGTTGCCGCCACCTACGACGTCCATCACGGTCAACGAGATCGGCACCGTCGACGACCGGCGTGATTTTTTTGGACAGTATGCGCAACTGGACTGGAAGCCGGATCAGCAGTGGGACGTCGTCGCCGGCCTACGACTGAACGAAACCCGAGAAGACAAGTTTTCGTCCGATCTCGCCGATCCCGATCCGCTAGTGTCGGAATCGCATCAGCGCAATGTGGTCCGGCTCAGCGAAACACTCGGAGCCAGCGACCGCTTCTGGCAGAACGGCCGCGACGAGGCGGTGTTCTACGCAGATTTCCGCAACGCGTTCAAACCGGCGGCGCTCGACTTCGGGCCTGACTACCAGCCCGACGTATTGCTGCCGGAAACAGCACAAAGCTACGAAGCTGGCGTCAAAGGCGCAGCGATCGACGGTCGCCTGAACTGGCAAACCGCGGTGTTCGTGGAGAATTTCCACAATCTCGTGGTTCCTTCCAGTTCGGGATTTCTGGTCAATGCCGGCGGTGAGCGGCTCAAGGGTGCGGAACTCGAAGCCCGTCTTCACCTGACCCAAGACCTCGCGATCGCAGGCAGCCTCGCGTACCACGACGCGTACTACACGCAATATCTGTTTGCCGATCCGGACAGTGGCAACGACGTGGATGTCGCCGGCAAAGCATTGCCGCTCTCGCCACACAAGCTAGCGTCAGCAGGTGTTCTTTACACACCAATATCAGGACTCTATGCCACTCTCGTTGGAAACTATGTCGGCCGACGTTACCTGGACGAGGAGAACACAGCGCCAGTCGGCGGGTACGCAACCATCGCGGCGACCGTCGGTTACCGTTTCGATCGTTATGCCGTTTCATTCGAAGGAAGCAACCTTACTGATCGCCGGCCGCCGGTGACGGCAAGCGAATTCGGCAGCGAGTCATTCTATCTGCTCAACGGTCGTGCTGCCTGGTTGAAGTTGACGTATTGCCTCGACACGAAGGGTTGCAGCGGCAGCGGCGGTTAGCGCACTGCGACTTCGACCGATGTGCGAAGGCAGGACTCACACGTCGAGTGATGGGGTGCCTACATTGGGTTTCTAGTTATCCAACGCCTGCGAGCAGCAACAATTGAAGCAAGCACAACGCCCCAAATTAGGCTGTCCGCAGCTACAACCATGCAGCCTTCCGCAATAGACGTACTGTGCGTCGGGAACCACACTAGGTCGATCGGCACCAGAAGCGCGTCAAGCATTGCCGCTTTGCCTGGAAAGGGAAAGATTGCAACCAGCAGCACTACGCAAAAATGAGCCGCTGCGATCACGGCAGCAATTTCCAAAAACTTATGACGGGTCATCTTTCAACCGATCCCTATAGGGAGGTGGCATCCCTTGGCGATACATCGAGAAACGCACCAAAGTTCAGATACCGAACAACGGCTGATTCTCGGGCCATTCCGGCACGATAGTCGGTGGCCTCTCACCGGGCGCGACATGTGGCATGATTGAATTCACCAACAGTGGGTGAGATCAGTTTGTGAAGCGCACAATCGCGGCCGTTCTTTCAATTGGATTTTATTTAACGGGTTTGGTAGCCCAATGCGCTGACGAAGAATCCAAGGAAATAAGTTGGCAAAAGCTCTGGGATCGAGCGGATCGAATGACAAATTCGTCCCAAGGTCATGCTTACAATCGTCAATGGCTTGCTGTCCAAAATACTTACTGGCCTGCCATAGCGAAGAAGTGCATGCCGCAACTGAAGGCGGAGCGAGTTCCAATGTTGCGCACCGTTTTGGTCATTGACGATGCCGGAACCATTACGGACTTTTTGCCATCGCCAGACAGCGAAGCGGTTCAGTGTTTCAAAAGTGAAATGCTCGGTAAGACCTATCCGAAGCCTCCGGAATCGCCGTTCTACATCGCGCTCAAGATCGGATCACGGCAATCGCGCCACTAAAGAAGTTAACTTATGCGCAGGATCGATCAGACCGCGTCTGGCCCAACCAGTCTAGATGCTAGGCAAGCAATTCCCTATGACCACGCGCGCGGCCGTACTACGAATATCGGATGGCAGCGTCAGCAGTGCATTGCATAAACTCGCATTCGGAGTCGGTACCCGGAAAAGCTGCGGCGCTTTCGTGACGGTGTACCGTTCTACAACATGGTCGCCGACGACGCTCAGGATCAAGGCCGCGATGTCGCGTTCGAGATGTTGGTGGGTGCGGCACTTAAAAGAGCCGGGACTTCTGTTGAGTTCGAGGCGCCAGCCGACGTGGTCGCTTCAACGGTGCAAGATCGGTTTCTAATCGAATGCAAACGACCCAAGACCACATCAGGGTTTGCGAGGAAGCTCAAAGAAGCCTCGGTTCAATTTCAAACGCACCGCGCCAACGGAGAAACTGGTACCGGCATTGTGGCTATCGACCTGACGAGGATCATGAATCCAGATTTGCAGGTCGAAATTGTCAACGATCCTGCCTGTGCTATGCACAGCTTGCACGCGAGAATTCGCGACTACTTACTCGCCAACGAAAGGGTCATAGGCCGGTATAGATCGGGATTTAAACGAGACGCCGGTGTGCACGCGCTACTCGTTCGGTGTGGTGTCGTCTACGTTACTGCCGGCGGCCGATATGCTGAGTCCACAACAGCGCTGCAAATTTATCCTCAAGGCGCACAATACTCGGACGCGTATTGGCGAGCAATCGCATTTTGCGATGCCTATCATTCGGCCGGTGCGGCTAGACTGCTCGCCTGAGAAGTTGCTGCGCAACCCTTGCGCCGTATGAGGGCCGCAGCAATTTTTGGACTTCTGTTGCAAGTTAAGCCCCGAATCCGCGTGTCCAGCATAGGCGAATTTCGGGGAATTTCTTAGATGGTGGAGGCGGGGGGAATTGAACTGCGCGAGAAATGGCTAATTTGTAGCCGTTTCCGAATGGTAGGCGAGGGAAGTTACTGTCAGAGTTACTGTCGCTTCAAATCGACCTCTTCAATTTCGAGGCTCACGACGGTGACCGATTGCTACCCTCCACGCCCGAGCTTGCGGATATATTCGAGCCAGCTTCAGAATCTTCTCGTCGTCATCACATAAATGCCCAAATAGACTGCGGCGAGCTCGTTGCTGTGAACCTGAAGTCGCTGTAGGGCAGTGCGAAGAAAGTACACTCCGGCCTCGCACCCCGACTGAGTGCACGAGGTAGCTAGATGGTCGAAAAATTTGGACCTGAACCGACGTCCGTGGCCGATCTCGAATGCATGCTAGATGACCACGGGCTTATCTACACCGTTCACGTCGTCTGCACCAACGATGGCGATCTCGTGGCCAAGCACCGGCCGCCAGGGATCTTTATCGCGTGTGACGCATGCCAGGCCAAGGACTTCGACGACGACGACGTTCACAGCTTGGCCTACGACCTCGAGCAACAGGCACGGGCCGCGCTGCCGAAGACGATCCAGGATCCGGAGTTCGACCTATTCAATAGTCGCGTTGTGAACTGGCTGATGCAGCACCGGCGCATGGCGGCGATCAGGGCGCACCAGAATGATGATCATCACGCGTAATTGCGGCGTCGCTCCGCGTGAGATGCCTTCGCTACCATGCCGGCATGGACTCAGAGCGCCCCTTCTCCGAACGCATGCGATGGATTGTCGCGCGCTCCTGCGGCTGCGCGCATGACTCGCTGGTGATCGATCGACACGAGGAAGCATCCGTGATGGGTTGTCCCGCGGGCTGGGCGGTGCGAATGAACCGCCTTCCCTTCCACGCACCCGGCGCGCACGCCGTCTATCCGACGCGCACGGAGGCGATGCGGCACGCCGACGACTGGTTCAGGGGGCTAGATGTGGTGCCATGGGATTGAGCGTGGTCCTCTCGCCGATCGCGACGTGAGATGATCGGTTGCTCTTTTTTGTGGCGTGAACTTTTGACGGACGAGGTTCTCGTGATCCCGGTACCCAACGAAATCTGCAGGCCATTTCTTCCCACGAGGGATCTTGCTCAAAGCCGAGCGTTCTATGAAGCGCTGGGATTTAAAAAATTGCTCGACGGAGATGTGGTCATATTCGGCGTTGACTCAACATCATTCATCCTGCAGGCACGCTACGAGCCAGATTGGGTCGAGAACACATCCTGCAGGCACGCTACGAGCCAGATTGGGTCGAGAACACATCCTGCAGGCACGCTACGAGCTAGATTGGGTCGAGAACACGATGATGCAGTTGATGGTGAATGATCTTGACGCCTATTGGCAACGCATCGATACGCTTGACCCCGAAAATACATTTGGCGTCCCGAAGCCCCGTACCCCTCAAATACAGCCGTGGATCTTCGCGTAGCATTTCTCACCGATCCTTGCGGAATCTTCTGGCATATCGCAGAACGTCGGCCGAATAATCTCGCGGATTGGAGATTGTGGCATGATCGCGCGCGTCGCGGCAGCAAAACTGATGCCCTATGAGGCGATGGTACTCTCGGCCTGTTTTGTTCGTTGCTGATGTGCAACGCGCTCTGCAGTTCTATGTCGATTCGATGTGTTTCTCAAAGGCGTGGCATGAGGATGATGGCGCGGGCATGGTATACCAAGTTGAACAGGCAGGTTGCGAAATAATTCTTTGCGAAGAATCGAGTCGGAAGGACCGCGCTCGTTTGTTCGTGTCGCTCGATGCGCAAGGCCTCCGAGACCTCAAGCAAAAAGCTACCGATCGTTCAATCCCTCACGATCAAATTTGGTGGGGCTACGACGTCGTGCGCGTCCGCGACCCAGATGGTAACGAGTTACTTTTCCCGCTATGTGGCGACTTGGCTGCGGGCTAGCTGCGGTATCCTACGGAATAAGTTTGTGAGCACTCGACACGATTAATTGAGCAGAGGCACTGAAGATGAAGACTATAGAGAGGAAAGCGACAATCTTTGGGTTGCTTGCCGTTGCAGCGCTTTGTGCAAACGTGAGTGCGCAAAATCTATTGCCGAATGGCGATTTCAGCAGCGGATCGCAAATCAGCGGCTGGTCGCTGTCGACGGCTTCTGGTTCGCTCTCGTATAGCTCCAATGACGCGCAACACTCCTCGACGTCAGGGAGTTTGGAACTCAGCAACGTGGACACGGCGGCAGTGACCGCCAACTCGGTATGTTTTTCCGTACAACCGGGCTTGGGATTTTCTATTGGCGGTGAATATGCGTCGACGTGGGTAGTTGGGCCGGGTACATTCGGCGAAGCCAGCTTCTCGTGCTCATATTTCACTACAACCGACTGCAGCGGGACCGGCGTGAGCCTTGGGACATCGGGCTCGATTGACTACACGCAACCGTTTGGGTCATTCGGAAACGTCGCGGGCACACTTCCAAGCAACGCGCAATCTGCGCGGTGCAGCGTCTCGGCACAAGTTGATTCCATTGGCCAAAACGGCGACCCAGCGCTGATAGTCGATTTTGATAACTTGTCGTTTGCCACGTCGCCAGCGACGATGCTCGGCGGCTACATGAGTGGAAACTGGTACGACGCCTCGAATAGCGGTGAGGGATTTCAGCTGGAATTTACAGCCCAGCAGAATGCGCTCCTCGCTATCTGGTTCACCTTCGCGGCGGATGGCACCGGCACGCCCATCTGGATTTACGCGCAAGGTCCTTACGATCCCACTTCCAACGCGGTGACGCTACCGGCTTTCTATTCGCACGGGGCGAGTTTTCCACCCGGCTTCCACTCCGGCGATGTCAGCGTGGACAGCTGGGGAACGCTGACATTCACATTTTCTGATTGCAACCACGGCACCGCAGCTTGGGCGCCCACACGTTCGGGTTTTACACCCGGGTCCATGTCCATTAGTAGGTTGACGTCGATAGCGGGCACGTCCTGCCCACAGTAGGCGGAGTTGTTGCCGCGTCCGAGCTTCACGGGCGCGAGTTCGCCCCACCGTTGCGCGTTTGAGTCGCCGTCGCCGCAGAAATCGTCTCTCCGACGCGCTGGCTCCCGCTGACGATTGTTCCTTTCGGGTATCTCGCGTTCCACTGCTCGGCTGACTCTCGGTTCATCCCGGAAGGATAGGCGGCGGCGTCTCATCAGTCGCGACCCAATGTTACGATCACCCAATTCGAGCGGCACTCGATTACAAACTTGCGGCAACCAAGGAACTTGCATGTTCGGTCTCTCGGCTCGATGGGAGGTGTTTGCTCTGATGTCGGTGCTCTGCCAGTCGGCGTGCAGTATGTCTAGCGAAAACACAATCCGACACTCCGAAAGCGAAGCGATCGGCGTTCAGATCATCCACGGTAGTTTTGACGGCAAGGTGGAAGACTTGTTCTTCCTCGGCATGGTGGAAACCGGGAGGCTTGCAGAGGCCGCAGGACGCGGTGATGCAACGGGCATGCAGCGCGCGATAAACCAAGGCGCTTCGATCAATGGCGTGGGTGAACTTGGACTGACCCCGTTACTGTGGGCTTTGAACAAACGAAGTCCGGAAGGCTTCCGATGGTTGCTGGAAAATGGAGCTGACCCGAATGTCGTTTCTTGTTGTGACGGTAAAGCTTTGAAGCTAAGCCCCATGCCGATCGCTGCGGCGATCGACGATTCGCAATATCTTCGCGCGCTCCTCAGCCACGGCGGAAATCCAAACGTAGTGGACAACGCTGTGCAGAGAACGCCTTTGTTTGTCGCCGTACTCTTCAACCAAACGCAAAATATACAAATTTTGCTAGACCATCATGCAGACATCAACGCAGTGGAAGCTGACAATGCGCTCGTCGGCGGTTTCGGGGAAAGTGTGCTGGCCTATGCCGCTGGACTCAACCATTTCCGTACAGCGCTTCTGCTGCTAAAGGCCGGCGCAAATCCCTGCCTCAAGGATGGAACAGGGCGAACCGTCGCCGATTTCATTAGTACTCACGCCAATACCGGTGTCTCTGATGCAGAACAGCAAGCGTTTTCAGAACTACGGGCGGCTTTGAAACAATCGAAATGCGAATAGGGCGATGTTGTGCTTGCATGGGTATGCGCGCATCAGGCAGCGAAAGCGTAAGTGACCTAGATGCGTTGCCGACGGTTCTTGAGGATCGGGCGCGGCCGTACTACGAATATCGGATGGCGGCTTGAAGCAAGTTGCTGCACAGGCGTGGCGCGCCACTCCGCTGGCGCGCCACGCCAACCCGATTTGACGAGCCGCAGCAGTTAGCAACCGCCGTCGTCAGATCCCGTTCCTAGAAAAGTCAAATCGGAATCATTCGTTACAGGCGATGTATTGACCGTCCAGAGGTCATAGAACCCGATGCCATCCTTGCGCTGTTTGCAAACTTCAATCGTGTCGCCGACTTGAGCACCATGTGAACTCGCAAAGCTTTCAGCCACTGCCTCCCACTGCGGCCCCGGTGCAGGATAATTCGCACCACAGGTGTCGCACTCTGTTTCAAGGTACGCAGCCGACACCGTTGATGACAACGCAACGCCAGCGATAAGAATAAGAATCTGCTTCTTCATGTTCATTTCCCTTGTTCGTGCTTAACTCTGCGCGTTCGATGCAGAATTGCAGCAAAGAAATCTCATCGAACTCGACAAAGATTGGCCCCTGCGCCACAAGAATCCGTCGGCGAATCGACAACTGCCTACTGTGAGAATTGCGAGGTTTTTAACAACCGCGTAACCGCCCTGTCACAGATCAGAAAAGTTTCATCGCGAGCGACCGATCGATAGCTTCGGCTTGGCGTCGTCCTATGTCGGCGATACGCCAAACTCGATCAGCTGATGAGCAAATGAACCTCTTTCAGTGCGATCTTCGCGAACTAAGCCGCGCCGTAAATGATAGGCCGAGGCTTCTCACCGGCCGCGACGAGCGAGGGTATGATGCCGGCAGTTTAGGAAACGCCAACGTGAGGCTGCCCATATGTTCAAATAAAAGACTGCGCTCGTATGCGCCTTTATTTTTGCGGGCACAGGACAAACATTTGCGAGCGACGTTATCCTTATCAATTTCGCAGGGCTATGGTATAGGGTTTTACATGGGGACTGGATCACGTTTCAACACTGGCGATGACTTCGGCGTACTAACGGACACGGGCTATAGCGCCTGTATTGACCTAGAAACCGGAAAGGTCGAAGGAACGCTGAACCGGGCCCCATTCCAATACGCCGTGAGAGGAATCTATTACGCCAACACGACGTGTTCCGGAACTCCGCAGGCACGATCAGAGCAGCCCGCAATTCCGTTTTACGGCGGTTTTGTTATCAGCGACTCAAACGCGGAGGGCCTGTTCTAGGCGGTGCTGGACGCAACTCCGACGTGGCTTGCACTCGAATCCGAAAGAGCCACTGACGTGACGTCCATGACGCCCGGCGGCGAGAATGCTTTTGCTCTTCCGCTGGCCCGTTCCGATCCGGCAATCACGCATATTTCAAGTTCCCCGTACGTGCCGCCGTTCCGTGTCTTGGTCGCGGATGCATCAATCCTGCGGGACACGATTTTCTTCGCCCAATTCGATTCCACCTACGATGGGATCGCGGCTGAGTAGAGAGCTATCTACTCCATGAAAATGCCTCACGAGCGCGACATTGATGAGGATTGTAGTTGTGAATAATCAAGTGCGCGATCTCCAACACAGCCTCAACGCCGATGGCCGCGACTTCGTGATCGAAGTCGGCGCGCCGGGCAAGAATCCAGCACCGGTGCCGGCTGATCCGTTCGACGTGGATATCTTAGCCGACGTGCCGAAGGGGTTCGACGACGAAGCGAGCTTGAATCACGCGACCACCGCAACGATAACGAGCACCAAATGGTGTCACCTAGCAAATCTGTCAGTTTCAAGATGCAACGAGGCGAGCCAGAGTTGACGCGCAGGGGATGGCGCAGGTTGCGACGCGATTGCAGCCGCGGTCATCGAAACGGAGAGCGAAATGAAAGTCTATCTCGCACTAGCTTCATCCTTGTTGGCTTTTTGCGGAATATCTGCAACACAAACCGCGGTGGCCAGTGATCCTCCTCTCGCATGTACGGTTTCACCAGGAACCGCTGGTGGCTGCAGCAGCAACGTCCCTGCGCCGGAGTACCAAGTTCGGCTACAGGTTCCTAATCCGCAGGTGTCGTCTTACACGTGGAGTTATTACGACGAAGACAAAGGCACAACTCACCCCATCAACTGCGCCACATCGCTCTGCTACATCTCTACAAACGCGATAAATGATCGCTTCTGGGACATCTACGCAGAGGAAGTTGTCACCGGTCGCACGCCCACGACTTACGAGGCGAGTCTCGATCTTGCGGCCGTGTGCGGCAAGACATTTTGTTAGTTATATAGCTAGTTCGAATCTAGGTGGACGGTCCCGGCTAAGTCGGGACCCGTAGATACCTCAGGTCCGCTCGTTAAAACGTTCGCAATATAGCTGCCCGCAACGCTGGCCGCGTATCGTTGTTGGTCATGCCTGCGCTCGATGAATACCTGCACGAGCTGGCGTCATTTACGCGAGGCAAATTCGACGATCAGGTCGATTCGACGGCACAAGCCTTGGAACACATCCCCGCCTTCGGCAACTGGTCGGGGTCGGCTCTGTATTACTATTTGGAGAATGAAAAGCGCCGTGCGAAACACAGACTGAAAACCTAATCCACTCTGGAATTTGGGATCGGTCCAGCAATTATTGGGAAGTTCGCATAGGTGATCTGACAAGCTGCCTCAGAGCGCTGCGAGGGGAAACACGGTGCGCGCCTTTGAACACATCGAACGCCGACATCATCAGGGATGCTTCGCCCGTCGTCGAATGAAGGCAGTTATGGCGATCGACCAGGCGCCTATGACAGGCATGCTCCTCGAACCGAAGCGGATCTCGACCTATTTGTCGGCAGCGCCGCACGCGAAGCGTTGCCGCCGGCATCATTGCGATGCCGGCGCTTTGCGAACTTGGTCTATCGATTCCGTATTCCACGCAAACGAATCACGGCCACTCCTAGCACGCTCGCAAGCAACAGAAGCAACATCCACCGCGCATTGATCGGCGTCGATGCGATGGGTCCGGCGGCGCCCTGCACCGTCGTGTTCACACTCGAACTGTTGTTGTTTGGCGTCGGATCCGGTTGATCGGCCGTAACGCTCGCTGTGTTAACGATGGTGCCGGAGAACGACGGCGCCACGGCGAACACGACGCTCGGGATCGGCACGCTCTGGCCTGAGGTAAGCGTGCCGAGATTGCACGGGAAGCCACCGGCACACGGCGCGCCTGCCGAAACGAACGTCAGGCCGGGCGGTGCGGGATCGGTAACGATAGCGTTGGTCGCGCTGTCCGGGCCCGCATTCGTCACCGTGAGAGCGTAACTGACCATGCCCCCGGCCCTTGCCGTGGCCGGTCCCACTTTGGTGATGTGCAAGTCCGCCGACAACGTCGTGATCGGCACGATGACGATGCCCGTGCAATTGCTCGCCGCCGGGCAGGTCGGGTCGCCGCCACCATTCGCCGTCGCGCTATTGTCGCCGCTCGTGGCGCTCGCGCCGACGCTCACGTTCAATGTCAGCGTGGTGCTCGCGCCCGCTGCGAGCGCGGCGCCGGAGTACGTGCACGACAACGCCGTCGTACCCGTGCAGTTCCAGCCCGTTCCACTCGTTCCGGTGAGCGTGATGCCGGTTGGCAACGTATCGCTCAGCGCGATATTGGCGCTGGTCGGAGAGCCTCCCGTGTTTGTCACGGTGATCGCGTAGCTCGCCGTCTGGCCGACGACGAACGGATTCGGCGTGGCGGTCTTGCTCACGCTGAGCTGCGGTGCGGCGTTGACGTTCAACGTAGCGCTCGCCGTGTTGCCGGTGCCACCATTAGTGGAGCTCACCACGGATGTCGTATTGAGGTACGTGCCGGTGTTCGCGGCAGTCACGTTCAAAGACAGCGTGCAGGTACCGTTCACTGCCAGCGTGCCGCCGCTGAGCGACACGCTGGCCGAGCCGGCAGTCGCGGTGGCGGTGCCGCCGCAGGTATTGATCAAGCCATTTGGCGAGCCGACCGTCATGCCGGTGGGCAGCGCGTCGGTTACGGCGACGCCGGTCAGGGCGACGCCGTTCACCGCAGGATTGGTCACGGTCAACGTGAGCGTGCTGAGCCCGTTCGGCACAATCGCTGTCGGCGCGAACGACTTCGCGATCGAGGGCGGTGCAACTACAACGACGGAAGCCGACGCGGTATTGCCGATGCCGCCGTCCGTCGAACTCACCGGACCCGTGGTGTTGTTTTCCATACCTGCTGTCGTGCCGGTCACATCGACTCCGACCGTGCAGTTGCCGCCACTGGCCAGCGTCACGCCGCTCAACGTCAACGTGGTCGCTCCGGCGCTGGGCGCAAATGTGCCGCCGCACGTGTTGTTCGCGTTCGGGACGGCGGCGACCGCCATGCCAGCGGGCAGGTTGTCCGTGAACGCGACGCCGTTGAGCGGATTGGCCGGATTGGGGTTGGTGATGGTGAACGTCAGCGACGTCGTGGCGCCGAGGGGCATCGTCGCTACACCGAACGCCTTCGCGATGGTCGGCGGCGCTAGCACGGTGACGGTCGCGCTCCCGCAGCTAGCCGCCGGCGTGCAGCCCGAGCCTGGTGGTGGCGGATTGGTCGAACCGGTGGAATCCACCGAGGCGTTGTTAATGAGCGAACCGGTCGTGATTGCGGTAGCGTTTATGGTGAACGAAGCGGCGCCGTTCGCGGCGCTCGCCGGCAGCGGCGCCGTCAGGGTTACGGTGCAGGACAGCGTCGCGCCCGCCGCACTGGGCAAGGGTCCACAATTGATGCTGCTCACGCCGGCCGCAGGGCTCACGCTGTTGGCGATCACACCGGCCGGCAGTGTATCGGCGACGGTCAATGTGGTGCCACTGGCGGCTGTGCCCGCATCGCCCAGGTTGATCGTGTAGTCGAACGGCGTGTTCAGCGGTGCGGTGGCCGGCCCGGATTTCGCCAGCGTAATGTTGACGGCGTTGATCACCAGCGTGCGCGACTGCACCGGCGATTGCTGGAACGCCCAGAGGTCCAATCCTTTTGCGTCGCCGAATCCGGCAGCGGCTGCGCAATCGCTGTTGGCGTTGCCATTGCCTGGCCAGTACCGGTAATAGCAGGTGCCGGTGCCACCGTTGCAGTTCGGGCCCGACAGCGTTTGCGCACTGGAGTCGATACCGAGCAGAGAATGATCCGGCGTGGGTGGTACCGGCGGATTGGCGGGACACAAAAGGCCATTGAGTGCACCGACATTCGTGCCTCCGCTCGTCACGTAACCGCGATCGTCGAAATACACGGTGTGATCACCGCTCGGCGTGCCGTTGAGTTTGGTCAGCGTCGGGCCGCCGTTGAGATTACCCTCGTCATCGACCATCGGGAAATGGATTTCGCCGTTGCGGCCGATGATCTGAAAGGTGAAGGTTCCGATCGGAAACGGCGTACCGTTGTTGGCATTTCCGCTCCAGGACACGACGTTATTGCCATCCGGCGCGAGGCCGGTGAGCGTCGCGTTCGCTGGATTCGCCGGATCGAAGTCCGCGCCATCGGCGCTGATCACGATCTGGAACGACGTGTCGTTGGATGCGGTGAACGTAAACGTACCGCCGCCGCCGACGTAGGTCTGATTGCCACTTTGTTGACCGTCGAACGTCGGGTTGTTGATCGTCGGGGACGCGGGACTGAGTGGGATGCCGAGTGCCGTGAGCACCGAGGCTGCTTCCGTCGCGTTCGGTCCTGCTGGATCGATCGTGCTGAAGAAGATCGGAAACTGCGGCGACTGAGCAGAAAGTTCTGCGACGAACAAACCCGTACCCGGCGTCAACTGCGCGCCACCGCCCCGGATGTCCTTGTACAACGGCTGCCCATTGTCGAGGAAGCCCGAAATGTTGCTCCACAGCGCATAGCCGTTGGGATCGAAGCCCTGCATCGTTTGCTGGTAGCGCTGCCCATCCTCGTTGCGTAGAACAACGTATGAAAGACCGGCCGGCCGTTGCCGCCGGTAAATGCGACGTAGCTATACGTGAACACGCGGCCGTCGGTGTCCGCCGTCGTTGTCGCCGTCGCGCGCACCTGGACTTCCCACGCCGCAACCGTGGCGTTGCCGACGTGCAGCGTGCCGATCGAGCCGGTAGGACCGCCGCCTCCGGAGGTCGCTATCGTGAAACGCACGCCGTAGATGCCTGTGGTCGGGGCCAGATATGCGCACGGCGCATAGCCGTTTAAAACGGTGCTCGAGTTGTCTGCGCTGTTCGGCCCGGCAAGCTCATTGGCGCGCGCCGAGATCGTGCCGCGTACGCCGCCGGAAAAACTCCCGCAGGCGCCGACGCGGAACTGCACGTGAAATCGGCGCTCGCGGGAAGCGTCTCGCTGCCCTTGGCGCCAAACGACTGCGGATTGAACACGAGGATATCGCCACCGTTGGCGCGATTGCTCGATCCGAGCAGGATGTATTCGCCCGCGTTTGCATAGACGTAAATGAACTGTCGGCGCGCGGTTACACCGGCGTAGGGTGCAGTGGGAGCCGAATCGAGCGTCAAATCCAGATCCGCGCGGAAACCGCCCGCGGGATAGTTGGCCGGGAACAGTGTGCGGCTGCCCTCGGCCAGCACATCGACACTTGCCAGTGCGAGCACTGAGCAAACAGATGAATGCTCCATTTCATCGCGCCTCCGGCAGCGCCGGATGTCGTCTTACCGTCCAACATCTCGAATCCCCAGTTCGTTGATTTGTTGAGAACAATAATGAAACCGTTTACGCCCAGGAATTTTGGCAGACTCTGTCTGTGCCTGCTATCGGGGTGTTACCTTTCGCCGTATAAGGGACTTCCACTACTGTCGACAAATGCTCTGCGAGAGGTACCCTTCAATTGAGCATTACCTGCAGTTCAGACCTAGTCGAAAGCGACCCACCCTGAATTTCCAAACTTGTAGCGCATTAGCATGCGAGACCCACAGCCGACCATTCGATGTTGGGCGGCGAGCGTAGGCGCATTGCCCCAACACGCCACATTCACATTCAGATTTGTCGGCAATCGCCGAAGCCACGCTCGTTCTCTTGGCCATCGCAGCATTGGGGAGCTGGCGTCTAACATTGACTGCCATTAGAGCAAGTTGCGCTGTCTGAGTTGCTGACCGTTGTGCACGCAAACATCGCCATCGCTGGTGCCGGCTCCAAGTTGGCGGCGGCTCTATCGAATGAACGTCGTTTGAGACGGCGTTGCTCGTACCGAGAACTAGCCAGCTAATCGACATGCTTCTATTCGAAAGGCAATTTCGCCGGGCGCCAGTTAACTTCGCTCGTCCAATACAGCGCGAATTTTTTCTGCGAGTGCATTTAGCGTAAACGGCTTCGTAATAAGTTGAACGCCCTTGTGCCGCAACTCCTGCGCACCAGCATGGACCATCCACTATCCGGGCTACTTTCGTCGTTGAGAAGTTTAAACGACCTAGGGGCCAAAGTTCCCGTTCGCGCAGCGACGCATCACGGGTGTCTTGCTCAACGCGCTTTGCTAAAGGGCGAGCAGGCAGCTAGGCAATGAAACGGTGCTGCATCAACGGGTATCAGAACCGCTCAAACTCATTTTCCCGCGCGCTACTGCACATGTGCCTGGTTGCAAAGTGTTTGGCACGACGTTCTGAAAAAGTCGAGCGCGATAAAATTGATGAGTGAGGGTTTCCACTGCATATGCCAATCGCTGACCCTCAGCGCAAACACCTCCTCGTAATTTTACCGGTTGACAATCCACATTCCTGGGATATACCGCAAGTAGTCCTAATGCGTGGCGGGAATCTGTGACGGATTTCCTTGAGAGGGTTTGCGCAAGCAAGTAATTCTGCGTAAGGCGGAAGGGCGCGCGGCACTTGTCGTCGCGGACACCATCGGGGTTCGAGGGGGATGGCAAAAATGCGTTGCTACCTGGCAAAGATCAGTCCGAATCACGCATCTGAAAAGCGTGCCGATTGGCACCGTCTCGTTGCAGCGACATTACTTACTCTGTCATTTGTTGCCTCGGCCACGCATGCCGCCATCACGGTCAACAAGACCTTCACGCCCCAACCGTGACGGTGGGGGACATGTCGACGGTCACCGTGACGCTTGGCAATACCGGTGCGACGGCCGCCACGAATGCCGCATTCACCGATACGCTGCCGAGCGGGTTGATCATCGCATCCCCAAGCAACGCCGCGACGACGTGCGGCGGCGCGCTGACGGCCACTTCCGGCGCGGGATCGTTCTCGCTGTCCGGCGGCACGATCGCCGCGAGTGGCGGATCGTGCACCGTGACGGTCTCGGTCACGAGTACCACGACGAACAACTACACGAATACGATTCCGATCGGCGCGGTCACAACTTCGCAGGGCAGCAACGGGTCGGCGGCATCGGCGACGCTCGCGATGATCGCGATCCAGAACGTCACGATCACCGGAACTTACAGCGGAGGCGACATCAATCTCGTCGGCTACGGCGCGCCGGTCACGTTTTCCGTGACGCTGTCCAATCCCAACTCGATCGCGCTGACGAATGCCAGACTGGCTATTCCGATCAATACGCCGCAACAGGCTTTCGCAACGCCGTCCAATCTCAGTTCGACCTGCGGAACGGTCACGCTCGGTACTAGCGCCGCGACACTCTCGGGCGGAACGATTCCAGCCAACGGCACGTGCACGATCCAGTTCGACCTCATCGAGGGCGCGCCGAACGTTGTCTATCATTACTACACCTACAACAGCATCACCGCCGGCAGCCTCACCACCACACAGGGCGCGACAAACCTATACTTCCCTGCGTACTTTTATACCCGATCCGGCGGATCCGTCACCAAGGCATTCACACCGTCGACAATCGTAAGCGGTGATGTCACGACGCTGACGATCACGCTGAACAACTCCAACGCCGCGCCGATCTCGCCTGCGAACCTGACGGACTCGCTACCCTCCGGCATCACCGTCGCCGCTACGCCCAATGTCAACGATACCTGCGGCGGCACGGTTACTGCGGTGCCCGGATCGAGCAGCATCCAGCTCGCCGGCGGAACCGTGCCCGCGAGTCCGCCCACCGGAGCAAGTGTGGCCTCGTGTGCGGTTTCGGTCGATGTGCTGGGCACCAATACAAATCCGGGCGCTGTCACCATCACCAACAGCATCGCTGGCGGAACTTGGGGCGGCGTGCAGATTGAGGGCGGAAGCACAACGCTCATCATCAATCCGCTCGGCATTACCGCACCAAGGACATCAGTACGACGGTCAATTTCTACTACGGCAAGGGCATCTATGCCGGCGATCTCGTGCCCGTCACCATCACGCTGTACAACTCGACGACGACAACCGCCAACATCACGTCCTTCACCGACGATCTGACGTCGATGGGTGGATCGGGACTGGTTCACGGTTGGCTCTACCCCCGTCCCAAGCACAACATGCGGTGGCACTGTCAATGCGCCCGTCGGCGCGACCGTCATCTCAATGACAAGCGGCGCGATTCCAGCCCGCAGCGGCGGCGGTGCACCGGGCAGCTGCATGGTCACGTTTGGTCTGCAGACCGCACCGAACACCCCGGGTACGCCAGCCACCGACGGCGTCAGCGGAGCGCTCTGGGACGACAACACGATCGCCGCGAACGCCGTGCAGACGAGCGTGGGCAACAACGGCGCGAGCTTCAAGGGCCAGGTGAACGTCGTGCGATCGTTCCGCGCCCAGGCGAACTTCACGAGAACGACCGTGGCTGCTGGCGGACTCACCCGTCTGACGATCACGCTCTGGAACGACGAGAACACGACGACGTACACGAACATCACGACACCGATCACGATCACGCTGCCCAGCGGCCTGGTCATCGCACCGACGCCGAACACGACGACGACCTGCACCAACGGCGTTGGATCAGCGGCGGCCGGCGGAACGACGCTGACGATTTCCGGCGAGTCGATCGCACCTAAAACGACGTGCGAGTTCGATGTGGACGTGCTCGTCCCGGCAGGAACGCCGAACCAGACATTCGTACTGCCCATTCCGCCCGGATCAGTATCCAACGATCAGGGCGCACTGAACGCCGCGACATTGGATGGCTCGGTTGTCGTCGCAACCTCGTCGCTCAATTTGAACAAGTCGTTCGCACCGGCGACCGTCGCGGTGGGAACCGCGAGTCAACTGCAGATCCAGGTTCTCAACACCAATCCCGGTGCATTCACGGTCGACGGCGGAACGATCACCGACAACCTGCCAACCGGCATGACGGTCGCGAACCCGGCCACCGCGTCGTTCACGGGCACCGGCTGCGCCAGTGGACCGTTGAGCGCCGTGCCAGGCGCGTCGACGGTCAGTGTTTCCGGCGTGTCCATCGTGCCGGGAGCGACGTGCACGTTCAAAGTCAACGTCGTCGGTACCGCCGCTGGCAATCTGATCAACACACTGCCGGTGGGTGCTGTGACGACGCGTCAGGCCGTGACCAACGGCGCGCCGAGCACGGCCACGCTGCAGGTGACCGGCTCCGCCGATCTCGCGATCACGAAAACCGACGGCGTGACAGCAGTCGCGACCGGCACGTCGACGACGTACACGATGGTGGTGAGCAACGCCGGTCCGAATAACGTCATCGGTGCCCAGCTGCTCGACATGTCGCCGAGCGGCATGACCATCACGGGCTGGACGTGCGCGGCAACGAGCGGCGCAAGCTGTGGCGCGGCCTCGGGCAGTGGCGCGATCAACGACACGATCAACATCAACAAGAACAGCACCGTCACGTACACGGTGACGGCACAAGTCGCACCGGGCTACAGCAGTCCGTCGATCACGAACACGGCGACGGTGACGCCGCCGGGCATCGTGACCGATCCGACGCCGGGCAACAATTCGGCTTCGGATACGGACACGGTTGTTCCCGGCGTCGTACTCGCGTTGACCAAGACCGACGGCAGCTCCACATACACGCCGGGCGGCGCGGCAACGTACACGGTTACGGTGAAGAACACCGGACCGGCGAACGCCACGCAACTCAACGTCAACGACGCGTTGCCGGCGGGCGTGACGCTGAGCGGTACGGTCACCTGCGCCGCGGCGGGCAGCGCGACGTGCGGCACCGTGAATGGCGGAGCAGGGCAGACGACCTTCGGTGCAACCGGCGCGACGATCCCGACCGGCGCAGCGAACCAGCTCACCTTCACCGTGCCCGTGACGTTCGCATCGAACCTCACGACCGATCCGCTTGTCAACACGGTTAACGCGACCGACGTGCCGAGTGGCGCGACCGGTTCGGCTAGCGACAGCGACACGGCAACGCGAGCACGTACGTGTTGATCGTGAAGACGGGCCCGGCTTCCGTCATTGCGGGCGGCCCAATCAGTTATCAGCTGCTGATCGGCAACGCCGGGCCTTCGGACGCGAACAGCACGACGTTCTCCGATGTGGTGCCGGCGTCGATTACCGGGTTGACGGCGAGTTGCGGCAACGCGACGGGCGGGGCGGTATGCCCGGGTTCGGTGAGCGTGGCCGGCAACACGGTGAGCGGCACGATCGCTACACTTCCGGTCGGCGGTTCGGTGACGATCACGATCAACGGCACGACGTCAGCGGGCAGCGGCGCAACACTCTCGAACACAGCCACGGTAACGCCGCCGGCCGGAACCACCGATCCGACGCCGGGCAACAACACGAGCACGGCGACGACGACGATCAAACCGGTCATCGGCATTAGCAAGACCGCCGACACGACGACGCTCGTGCCCGGCGGCAATGTCAACTACACGATCACGGTCAGCAATCCCGGTTCGGTGAACGCGAACGGCACACTCGTCACCGATCCGGTCGCGGCGGGCATCGCAAGCCAGACCTGGACTTGCGTCGGAGCGGGCGGTGCGACATGTACCGCCAGCGGCTCCGGCGCGGTGCACGACACGCTCGCCGCCTTCCCGGCGGGCAGTTCGGTCACCTACACGGTGAGCGCGACCATCAGCGCAACGCCACCGACGAACGTGACGAACACCGCCTCGGCCGCACTGGCCAACGCGGTGTGCGCGCCGGCGAACACACCCGCGCCGTGTACAGCGACGGCGAGTCTGCCGCCGGTCCCGCAAGTCGGCATCAGCAAATCCGCCGACACGATGACGGTGATTCCGGGCGGCACGATTCATTACACGATCGTGGTGTCGAACACGGGCGTGATGGACGCGAGTAGCACGCCGGTGAGCGATCCGGTGCCGAGCGGCATCGCGAGCCAAAGCTGGACGTGTACGGCCTCCGGCGGTGCGCTGTGTCCGACGGCGAGCGGCAGCGGCGCAATCAGCACCACACTGGCGACATTCCCCGCCGGCAGCTTCTTGACCTACGCAGTGACAGCGACCGTGAACGCGACACCGCCGGGCGTGATCAGCAACACCGCGACCGCGACGCCTGTCGCCGGCAGCCTGTGCACACCGGGCAATACGCCGCCGCCGTGTACGGCGACCGCGAACGTCACCTCGAACCCGCAGGTGAGCATCACCAAGACGGCCGACACCACGACCGTCATGCCCGGCGGCACGATCCATTACACAATCACGGTGACGAACACCGGACCGGTCGCTGCCGACGGTACCCAGGTCGATGATCCGATCCCGACCGGCATCGCGAGCCAGAGCTGGACGTGCGCGGCGAACGCGGGCGCGAGCTGCACGCCATCAGGTACCGGCGCGATCAGCGACACGCTCGCCAGCTTCCCGTCCGGCAGCTTCGTCACCTACACAGTGACCGCCACGTCGCCGGCAACGCGCCGGCCTCGATCGACAACACGGCGAGCGCCGATCCGCCGCCGGGCGGCATCGGCACACCGGGAACACGCCCGCGCCGTGCACGGCCACCGCGAGGGTCGCCTCGGTGCCACAGCTGACGATCACGAAGACGGCCAACGTCACGACACTCACGCCAGGCGGAACGATCACGTACACGGTCGTGGTGGCAACACGGGTCCAGTCGCCGCCGACGGAACGCCGGTGACCGATCCGATCCCGAGCGGCATCGCGAGCCAGAGCTGGACGTGCACCGGATCGGGTGGTGCGACGTGCACGGCATCCGGCACAGGTGCGGTCGCCGACACGATCACGACATTCCCGCGGGGCAGCTTCGTGACGTACACGATCGTCGCGACCGTGAGCGCGAATCCGCCCGCGGTCGTGAGCAACACCGCGAGCGCCACCCCGCCGAGCGGCGGCGTGTGCGGACCGGCGAACACGCCGGGTCCCTGCACCGCGACAGCGACAGTCTCGCCGCAAGCACAAGTCGGCATCGCCAAGACGGCCGACACGAAGACGATCGTCCCGAGCGGCACGATCCACTTCACGGTGACGGTGAGCAACACCGGTTCAGTCGCCGCCGACGGCACCACTGTGAGCGATCCAATCGCCGCGGGCATCACGAGCCAGACCTGGTCGTGTACGCCGAGCGGCGGCGCGACCTGCACGGCCTCGGGCACCGGTGCCATCGCCGACACACTCGCCACATTCCCCGCGGGTGCTACGTCGTCGACACGATCACCGCGGCGGTGAGCGCCAGTCCGCCTGCAAACCTTGCCAACACCGCGAGCGCGACACCGCCCGCCGGTGTGTGCACGCCGACGAACACGCCGGCGCCGTGCACCGCGACTGCGTCCGTTCCGCCGGTGCCGCAGATCAGTATCACGAAGACAGCCGACACTTCGACCGTCACGCCGAACGGCACGATCACGTACACGGTCGTGGTGAGCAACAGCGGATCGGTCGCCGCCGACGGCACCAGCGTGAACGATGCGATCGCGAGCGGCATCGCCAGCCAATCGTGGACCTGCACCGCGAACGCGGGTGCGACGTGCACGGCCGCCGGCACCGGCGCGATCGCCGACACGATCGCGACGTTCCCGCCCGGCAGCTTCGTGACCTACACGATTGTTGCGACCGTAAGCGCGAACCCGCCCGCTGTCGTGAGCAACACGGCAAGCGCCACTCCGCCCAGCGGCGGCGTGTGCGCGCCGGGCAATACCGCGCCGCCGTGTGCGAGCACGACGACGGCGCAGCCGGTGCCGCGCGTCCGATCACCAAGAGCGCCGATGCGACGGTGCTCGCGCCGGGTGCCACGGTGCACTACACCGTCACCGTAAACAATGCCGGCACCGCCGCCGCGAATGGAATGGTGGTGGCGGATGCCATCGCCGCCGGCATTGCGAGCCAGACCTGGACCTGTGCGGGCACGGGTGGCGCCACCTGCGCGACGAGCGGCAGCGGCGCGATCAACGACACGCTGGTGGCGTTCCCGGGCGGCAGCAGCGCGACGTACACGATCACGGCGATCGTCGCAGCGGCTCCGCCGTCGCAGATCACCAGATGGCCACTGCGATGCTGCTGGCGAATGGGCTGCGCGCGCCGTCGAATGCGCCGCCGTGTGTGGCGAGTCGATGCTGCCCGTCGCCGCGCAGGTCACGTCACCAAGAGCGCTGATACCGCACGATCGTGCCGGACGACACCGTCACCTACACGGTCACGGTCAGCAACACCGGCGCGACCGACGCCGACGGCACGAGCGTGAGCGACCCGATCCCGAGGGGCGTCGCCAGCCAGACGTGGACCTGCTCGACGAGCGGCGGTGCGACGTGCGCCGGCGCAGGCACCGTCGCGTGATCGACCGATCACGTCGTTCCCGGCCGGCAGCGCGGTGACGTACACCGTCGTCGCGCATGTGAGCGCCACGCCGCCGGCGACGATCAGCAACACCGCGACGGCGACGCCGCCGGCTGGCGGCGTCTGCGAACCGGGCAATACGGCCGCGCCGTGCAGCGCGAGGGTTGCTATCTCTGCGCGGCCGCAGCTCGGCATCACCAGAACGCCGACGTGAGCCAGGTGATGGTCAACGGCACGATCCATCACACCGTTACGGTGACCAACGCCGGTTCCGCCGATGCGGACGGTACGACGGTCACCGATGCGCTTGCCGCCGGCATCGCGAGCCAGACCTGGACCTGCGCACCGAGTGGTGGCGCGACGTGCACGGCGAGCGGCAGCGGTGCGATCGTCGGCACGCAGCAGCGTTCCCGGCTGGGGCGCGTCGGCGGTCGACACCGTCACGGCACTGGCGACTGCCGGCCGCCGGCGAGCATCACCAACACCGCGACGCGATGCTGCCGAGCGGCGGTCTGTGTGCACCGGCCGGCAGCGCGCCGCCGTGCACGGTATCCGTCACGACGTCAGTCACCACGCCGCCGCTGCTAGCAGCGCAGCTGCGAATCAGCAAGACGGCCAACACGAACACGCTGCAGCCGAACGGATCGGTGATCTACACCATTACCGTCAGCAACACCGGCACGGTGGCGGTGACCAATGCCACGATCAGCGATTTGTCGCCGGCCGGCATCGTCGCGTTCGCGTGGACTTGGAACAACACGGGCGGTGCGACTTGTCCGACGACCGGCAGCGGCGCGCTCGCCGACAGGTTCCGAGTATTCCGGTCGGCGGCACGCTGACCTACACCGTCAGCCACCGTCGCCGCGACGCCGCCGGCGAGCATCGTCAACACGGCGTCGGTGGCGTCCTCGGCGCAGGCGACATGCGCGCCGTCGAACACACCGGCGCGGCGTTCGGCCGCGGCGACCGGTACGCTGCAGGCCGCACCGCTGCTGGGAACGGCGACGCCGGCGCCGACGTTGAGTCGGTGGACGTTGGACGCCGATGTTTGGGTTTATGGCAAATGGGGGCCATCGTGCTCCGACGTTCAAACTGATTTCATATTTAGGCGCATGCCGTGGAGCGACAAACATCAGAAACATTCAAAGGAAGCGCTGCGGGTGAGGAACCGTCGACGCTGCTTTGCGGACTATCCCGCGAGATTTCGGTCTGTTGGCGAAATTCGCTCTACGAGCCTTTAAGTTGGAATGGCTCGACATTCAAAAATCCATGCAACAGACGTTAAGGAGCTCATAAATCAGCAAGGGGCGCGCATGCTGCTGACACTTGTTCAAGCGCGTGCACTGATTGCTGAACGTTTGAAACCCAAGGGCAAATCGAATCGACAAGCCCGACAAGACATCGGCCAAAAACTGGTTAGAGACGCCAAGAAAGGCTGTAGCGCCTTCGACGGCGGCCTTACTCGCGAAGCTGACGGGCCGATTCGCGGCTAGCGAGATCGCCTATTGGGCGAGCACGCTTCGAAAATGATTCGACGATTTGCCCATTTCGCCGCTCCATATGACATGGAGGTGATGGGCGACATCAAGTCTGGATCAGCCACTGAGGGTATGGAGTTGCCGAGAACCATCGCGCGAATGCCACCAGGCGATCCGTTTGCAGGAGGAAGCAGGCGATATCTAAAGGTTCAACTGGCAAAACGACCGCGCTTTCAAACTTTTATCGTGCCGATCGATTCAGGAGAAAAAGAGCGAATAATTGAATTCGTACAGGTAAGGCCTTGTCATAACGCTGCGTGACGATGCCCGTTAGAGTGGTGCGCGTTTGCTGCTTCGCGACGACGTGTGTGGGCGACACTGTATCGCACCGAACGGCAGCGCCTTTTCCTGTCCAGCGACGCGAAGATCCGGCGAACGGCGCGTGCTCCATTGCGGTGTCGGTCACGGCATCGACGCCGTGCGCCTACAATTTCTCGATACCTGCCCATTCACTTTCTACGAACGATGGCATGAATGCCACGGCAGTGAGGGTTCGCCTGCATATTAATACCGCTGTACCTGATCGTCGCGAATGGTTTTGAACCGCTGTTTCGTAAGTGGACACTTCGTTTCGATTGGACCTTAACGGCGCGACTTGTTGTTGGACGGAATTTTTGCGGCGCGGTAACCGTTGCGACGTATTTTGTATCGACTGTATAAAAGCCGGTACACAGACATGCTGGCGTGGAGGGAGAAAGGTGCGCGGCGTTTTTTCTCGATACACTACCGCCGTCACCGCTTAGCACTCTCCCATGACCTGCCAAATCGAAGTCACATCGCATGCTGATTATCTCCACGTGATCGTTTCGGGCGAAAATACGTTGCAAACCTTACAGACCTACACAAGGGAAACCTCGGAAGCGCGCCGGCGCCTAAAGCAGCCTCGCGTCCTCGTCGTGGTCGAACTGACTGGGCCCGACTTAAGCATGCTCAACGTGTATCAGGGTGTGCGCGACGGCAGCGAAAACGCCGCTGGTATCGGAATGAAGGTTGCCTACGTGGATGAAAATCGATCGCATGGATAAGATGCTGCTAGCAGACTTCGCCGGGGCACACGGAATCCCCTGCGCACGTTTCGCGACCCGGCCGCCGCGAAAAAATGGCTTCTTCGGATCAAGAGGAGTAGCTGTCCGCAGCGGCCGTACCGACCGTTCGGTGCTGAGCATCGACGAGTCGAACAAAAGAAATCCAAAATGATCTCCACGCTGCAAGCCAGTGTTGGGCTTTTCATTCCTGGCCTTGTCATCGCAAGACGTCACAAATGCTAATTTGTGTCTATTTTCAGTACAGCAGCCTCGTCCGCGGTCAATGAGTTTCGGGGCTTGCTCGTACGTACGTCGTGACCGAACAAGTTCAGACGTCGAAAGGGCGGGCTGCAACGGCCCTACTCTTGGTGTTACAACTTGGCAGGCCGGCGCAAAGGCATCTGAAAAGTGAACCGCGTCTCCACGACGGATGACTCCACTGTCAGCGCGCCTCCGTGCGCGTTGGCATTTCTGAGGCGATGTAAAGTCCGAGGCCTAACCCGTTCTGACTACGGCGGCCTTCGCCGCGAACGGAGGGCTGAAACAGACGCTGCACGGTCGCCTGTGGAATGGAACTCAAGCGTTGGCAACCGAGAGAACAAATCGTCGTGCCGAGCAAACCCCCGAACTCTGATAGGTTGGCTTTTATCGCCGTGGGTAAGCGCATTTGCCAGGGCGTCCGAGACCAGTTGCGCGATGCGCATGCGATCGCACGGGACAGCAACTGGATGGAGGAATGCGTTTTGATCAGCCTCCGGCATGGCGGCTTGCAGTTCTCCCACCACCTGCTCGAGGACCGGCTGCAGCGGCTCGGCGGTATCGACATCCAGACCGATGCCGCCGCCGAGACGGCCGCGCGCGAAATCAAGTACGTTATCGATGAGGCCCGACATGCGCAGGATGCTGCCATGAAGCAGGTCGAGCACTTTCTCCGCGCGCGTGCTCAGGTTTTCCTTGCGCAGCATGGCGATCCGCCGGCGAACGAAGCCAATGGGTTGCGCAGGTCGTGTCCGAGCACGGCATGAATTGCTCCCGCAGTTCGGCCATCTCGCGTTCGCGACGAGGCTTTCCTCGGCCGCAAGTCGTTCCTCCACCGCGTGACGTATCCGCGTTTCCAGCGTTGCGTTCAGCGCCTTGAGTTCACGCTTCGCCGCTTCGGCCGCCGCACGGGCATCGAGCAGTTCGCGTTCGTAGCGTCTGCGGTCGGTGGCCTTGAAGATCGTGATTCGCGTGAATATCAGGTTGCCCGGTCGTCGCGACGTTCCATGGCGTTTGCCAAGACGGGAATCTTGGTGCCGTCCTTGGCAATGAAATCGAATGCCACCTCGTTGAAGTACCCCTGCATGCGCAGCAGCGGCGCAAAGTGGGTCTCGAAAAATGCGGCCAGCGACGGTCAACAGGTCGTGCAGTTTTTTCCCCACCAACTCCGCCTGCGTGAAGCCGATCCAGCCGGAGAACGTGGCGTTCGCTTTGACGATCGTCCTCAGGCCGCAGGGACAGGTAACCGCAAGGAGCGTGCTCGTAGAGGTCGTCGAGATCCTCTGACGCTATGCCGGTGAGCTGCGGATCAGACAAAGTCTCGGATGGCCGCGATCACTTCGGCTGGCGCGCTCAGATTGGGACAATGGCCGGTCGCATTCAGGATCGTAAGCCGGCTGTCGGGATGTCGGTGGACATAGAGTCCCACCGCTTCCGACGCAATGACGTCCTCCCGGCATTGCAGGATCAGCGAACGGGTCTTCACTCGCGGCAGGTCGGCGCGGTTGTCCGATGTGAAGGTAACGCGAGCGAATTCCTTGGCAATTTCCGGGTCGGTGCGGCAGAAGCTGTTCGCCAATTCCTCGCCGAGTTCCGGACGGTCGGGGTTGCCCATGATCACAGGCGCCATGGCGGCGGCCCATCCCATGGGGTTGTCGGCGAGTGAATCGAGCAATTCATCGATCTGCTCTTGGGGAATCCGCCCACGTAGTTCTCATCGTCGATATAGCGCGGCGACGGGCCGACGAGGACGAGGCTTTCGAA
Organism: uncultured Gammaproteobacteria bacterium; assembly: GCA_963708785.1. Lineage (GTDB taxonomy): Bacteria > Pseudomonadota > Gammaproteobacteria > Xanthomonadales > Rhodanobacteraceae > Rudaea. The sequence continues at coordinate 276,424 of CAVPTJ010000001.1, read as the reverse complement.
CAGCTGCGGCGCTTGCAGGGCGGCCAGGACGCCGATCATGGCGCTCACCGAATGCCGGAGGCACGGCGTTGCGCAGTTCCAACGCCTGTCCGATCTCGATCAGGTCGGCCGCGTAGCCGTCGAGCGAGCCGTACTTGCCGGAATCGTAGGCGGCCAGGTCGGATCGGCCGGCGCCGACATGATCGAAGAGGATGGTCTGGAAGTATGGCTCGAAAGCCGGCGCCACGAAGCGCCACATGTTCTGATGGCGAGCCGAAACCGTGAGCGAAGACCATTTGGACGGCTGCCAGCGCCCTGTATGCGAACGTTATTGCGGTGGCGGATCGACATCGCGGCTCCTGATGCCCGATGTTAATCTGAATCGGTGCAATTGGCCAGCCACCACTGATGACCGGGTCTGTTCGCAGCGAAGGTTGATCGTGTTCAACGCATGTTTGCCGATCCGACCGGCGGTTGTTTCATAGGTCGAAATAAAGCGGGATCCATCGAGCCAGCAGAACCTCCAACTCGCCGCGCGTCCGTGCGCCGATCTCGATGGCGAGGCCGCTGGTCAAAGCTGCGATGATTTCCGACGCACGGACGTACGGGCACGCCTGCCCGGCAACCATCGGCCCGGCGTGCTTGGGCGAATAGATGCGACTTCCTTGCCGTCGAGCATCAAGGATACGTCGCCTGCGTGATGCGCCTCGAGCGTCCATGTGCCGAGGTCGTGTTCCCGGGCGCGCGCACGCAAGACGTTGTTCACGACAGTGACGGACTCGCGACGGCGACGTTGAGCACGCTTGTGCGTCGGTTGCGCCAACCGGGCGGCGGTTGTATTGCCGAATTCCCGCTGCGGGTGTTCGGTCAATGCGACGATGGCTTGCGATCGCATGAGAAATCTCTCCAGTAAGGAATACAGCCGAATCGATAGTGGCGGCTTCGGCGCAGTTCATCCGCCGCCCCGCAAAATCCATTTTCCAATCCGGCAGCCCGTTGGGGCTGCCGTTCATCTGCATCACTACTGCATGAGACGTGCGCCCAATGCTCAGCTTCGATTGCATGATCTTCTCTCAAGACGCCGATGGATCAGGACAGTCCTGCGGCTGGGTTCATCCAAAAACGTTGTAGCGCTATTTTCGGCTTTAAGAGGACTGACGTGAGGGGTAATAACTCAAGCGCTGGGGGCGGTCATCGCAGGGGTAATTTTAAAAATGTGGACTTGTACACACGTTCGCGCGAATCCCATGCGCGATGGCGTGCTAACGGCGGGAGCCTCGGCAGTGCGGCGGGCGACGTGATGGGTGCGCAAGCTCTAGCGCACGTTGGCAACCGAGACGGTGATGCCGCGATGCGCGTGCTCAGCTGCGTATCCGATCTGACGTTGATGCGGCTGCTGTAACATGTCGAATCGCAGCGGCAATCGAATCATGGGGAACGAGCGCCGCCGCTGTCGTCGTCAAAACACCGCGTGATGAACCCGCCTCAGCGGGACGCGAATTGTGCCAATGCTTCCTCGATGTCGCTTCGTGTGAAGGGCTTGGTCAGAACCGGCGCATCGCGAAAATTCGCATCGATTCCTTGCGCACCGTAGCCGGTTGTGAAAAGAAACGGGATGCAGCGCGCCGTCAGTATTTCGGCCACGGGATAACTCGGCTCCCCATCGATATTGATGTCGAGAATGGCGAGGTCTCTTCCGCGGTCTGCGCAAGCTGCATCGCCGTGGCTACGCGACTGGCCACGGCCACGACTTCGTGCCCCAGCTCGGCGAGAGTGTCTTCAAGCATCATCAACAGAAGACTCTCATCCTCCACAAGCAGAATGCGTAGACCGCGAGACTGCGCATCTTTGATGGCCAGAGCTGGCCGTGACGCTGGTAAGAGGCGCCAGCTCGAATCGATGTCGAACTTCGCGCAACGGAACGCAGATGTCGCACCGAACGCCACGTTCGTCAAACACCAGATCGAAGTTCCGCCAAACTCTCCCTGATGCAGCGTTCCATCAGGCGGCTGCCAAAACCCTGTCGCGTGGGCGCCTTCACGATCGGACCATCGTGCTCGCGCCACTGCAAGGCGAGCCGCTTGGGAGTTTCTTGGTCAAGCACAGCCGAATAGACGGTCAGCGAACCGCCCGGAGTGGAAAGAGCGCCGTATTTGGTCGCGTTCGTCGCCAGTTCATTCAAGGTCAGCGTAAACTCCAGGACGGTGAGCGCATCGACGTCCACTCAAGGTCCCTGAAGCTGCACGCGCTGTCCAACAGTCCGGTAAGCGGAACGAGCACGTCATGTACGAGCTCGACGAAAGCGCCTCTTGCCAGTGCCGTACCGTCAGCAGATCGTGAGCACGCGCGAGCGCCATCAAGCGCTTTTCGAAGCTCTCTAGGAAAATCTTCGGTCGTCCCGGGTTGACGTGCGGTCTGGCGCACCAGCGATTGCACCGTCGCCAGCGTGTTCTTTACTCGGTGGTTCAGTTCATCCATCAGACCCTTCGGCTGGCTCTCCGCCTTCTTGCGCTCGGTAATGTCGACGAGCATGTTGATCGCCCCGATGAGCTTACCATTGGCATTGTGCAACGGTGTCGGATAGGGGATGAAGGGAACGCGCGTCCCGTCAGGTCTCTCGGCGATGGCCTCTACACCGCGAATCGGCCGATTTTCCTTGAGGGCGATCGCCATCGGACATTGGCTGTGCGGCAGGGGTGAGCCGTCGGCCTTGTACATCCGCCAGGTACATACCATCCTCCCCTGCTTGGGCGTCCGCCCCGCCATCGCAATGCAGGCCTTGTTGGAGCAGTCGATGCGCCGCTGACGTCAGTGGTGTAGACCGCCACGGGCAATGCCTCGAGCAAGTCCCGCATCCGCTGTTCGTGTTCGCGGAACGATCTTCCATGTATTTCGATTCGGTCACGTCCTGCAGCACGCGCACGCCGTATCGAAAATTACCTTCTTCGTGGATACCGATGAGCTAGGACGTCGGCGTATTTGATCGCTCCGTCGCGTTGCATGACCCGTTTGCGAATCGTGTAGCTGATTTCTCACCGGCCACCTGCCGAGCGTACAACGCGGCGTCTTCGCGCCGATCCTCTTCGTGCGTGTAGTCGAGGAACGAACTCGGAGCAGCTCTTCGCGCGCGCGTCCAGTGATTGCGGTCAACGTCGTGTTCACTCGCGGCAGATTTCCGTTTCTATCCGACTCGGATATTCCGACCGTTGCGGCCTCGTAAGTCGCCGCCAATCGCTCTTCGATCTCGCGACGCGCTTTCTCCGCCGCGTGGGGAGGCGCGTCATCGATCGTGAAGCAGTGCGTCTTGACGAACTTGTCGTTTTTGAAGCGACTGTTTGACGTGATTTGGACATGCTGATCGAACCATCTTTGGCTCGCAGCCGCGCCGGATACCGCTCGAGTCTTTGACCGCAGGACAGCCTTTTCAATATATCGCCGATGATCGTCGCATCGGCATGGAATTCGGCTATATGCCGTCCGACTACTCATCTGCCGAATAGCCGAGCAAGGCGAGTTCGGCCTTGTTTGCGCGCAGGATTATCCCTTCTCCGCTGACGATGTGCAGCCCGATCCCACCGTTCTCAAAATCTTCTCAATCCTGATCGGCATCCGGCACCTGCCCTTGAACGACGCGCTGGCAGGGTGATTCCTGGAACACCGCGACGTCTCTGGAGCGGCCATCGTATCTTTAAGCAAACGAACGCGACGATATCGGGACGCCGGCGCCGTCGGCCCGGTCCAGGATGAGTTCAACGTTCTTGCGGTCGGTGCTGGTTTGACCAGCTCGGCTACGGGACTGCGTGACGCGTTGATCGCTATCCCCTCCCGTGGAGCGCAACCCACACCATAGGCCCCGCAATAACCCCCGTCGCCCTGATCGCAAATCCGGCGAACGTCCCCACAGCGCCGAAACTGCGTCGTTGTAATTCACGATCAGACCCGTGCGGTCGCAGACGTAGCAGGCGCAAACGGCATCGCGCGTCAGGACTGCCGGCGCAGCGGCGAGGAGTTCTGCCCACCGGGACAGTCGGCGTTTTCTCTTAGGCAGTCTTCCGATTTTTTGCACAGCCATAATACCCAGTCTCGAATTATACATGAAAGGGAGCGAGTTTTTTTGCGGGTCTTGAGCTTGCTCCCGCTATACCCGCGGTCACGCGTTTTCATAACGCACTGTGCGGCCTGGCCGGTCGGGGGGGTGAGTCAAAGCGCGCAGCGGTGGAGGCCTCTTCAGCGCCTGCACTAGCATTCTCTGGTTGGCGCAGGGTGGCACGCTCCTCGCCCTCCGCATCCTTTCGCGCAGTGTTCGAACCGCCGATGCCGTAGCGGTCGTTCTCCCTTTGCCATCCACACTCACAGGGAAGTCATTCATCAACGACAGGATATCACCCGCCGCCGTTGCGCGCGCCGGGACTGATTCTGCGTGACCAGTGCAGTGTCGTGGGCTGCGAGTTTCGTCGAGCCGCCGCAGCCGCAGCACTGTCGCTCGTTCTCGTCGTTCTCGGATTTGGTTTGGGATTTGTCGGCGGTATCGCCGTGGTCGGGTGTCGGTGCCGGAGCCGCCGCGCTCGGCATTTCGACGGTACTCTGGATCTGGTTCCACGCAGTTTGCGGCATCGGGGCGTCGGCGGTTATTCGGCCGGGCGTCCTCGTATTGGCTGGAAGGCGCTGTACAGCGCGATGAAGTATACTTTGGCGACACCGCGCACGGATTCATGGCGTGGCTGTTGCTTCGCTGGCTCACCGCCGGTTTCTGGTTCGACGCTGGCGGCAATTCTGGATATGGGTGTCAAGGTCGGCGCTGCTGCGTACCGGGCGGCGCTGCTGTTGCAGCGACCGGTTGCCGCAGCGGCCGCGCCGGAAATACTTACAGCACCTCGGTCACTTCACCGATGCGCTGTATCGCAAGGATGCCGCGACCCGCCCGGCAAGACCGCGCCTGCGTCATCGCACCAGGAAGCAGTGGCGGATCTTCGCGGTGGATTGAAGGACGGCCAGCTTGCTACCACTACTGCCAATAACTGGCCGGCGTCGTGGCGTTTAAACCGGCCTCTCGCCGGATGAAGCGAATACGGCGCGTCACCCATACGTTCAACAAGGCTAAGACGGCGATGGACATCGCCGAACACGGCGAAACAGGCTCGGGACAATGCGCGGAAAGCCGCGGCGGATGCGGCGTTGTGGATGTTCGGGGCCGCTCATGATCGGCGCTTTCATCGCCAGTTTCGCTGCAACGCTCGGCGGCCGCCGCCGCGATCTTCACTGGTCACCCTTCCAACTGACACAGCAGCTTAATGAGTTGCGCCAAGTGTTCGCTACTCTTGCTTTTGTTGGGCGCGCCGATCTCGAATCGCCAGAATCCCCATCGCACTGTCTGGTGCGCTGACATCACCTGACGGCATCCGTGAAGGCTCCGCATCGAGCGGAGCCGTTGGTTTTGTGTATTCGAAGGAGACGGTATTTTTTTACACCAGCAACACTACCGGAGGCCGTGATGAAGCGCTGGGGCGCTTGGCTCCGCCGCGCGGCCAAGCTGGCGCCGGACGTAAGAATGCCGCGCAGCCGGCTCGCATCCAGGCGGTCATTTCTGATGCGCTGCTGCTGCTGGTTTGATGAGGCGCGACGGCGAGCCGTTGACGCGGCCTTATGGCCGACCCAGCGACGCGACCGAAGACGGCAAACACTTCTTCTGGGAACACCTCGGGCGAATCGTCGGCGCAGCCGATTACAAAAGTATTCCTGCCAAGCAGTTATAACGCGGAGGGCGCTGCGGTGCCGCTTGTTGGTGAAGCCGCATGGCTGCACGCAGGACCCGGACGATTTCGCACTCGGCACAGTCACCAACGCGCTGGCGCAGCGGCATGGATTTATCGTCGCGTACCCGGAACAGTCGGCGAGCGCTAACGCATCCAAGCGCTGGAACGGGTTCCCACTGGAAGACCAGGTGCGCGATCGCGGCCAGCCCGCCGGATATTGCTAGCATTATCGGCGATCTGACCGCGCGTTACCGCATCGACCGCAAGCGCGTGTTTGCCGCCGGCATGTCGGCCGGCGCGGCGATGGTCGCGGTGCTGACGGCATTCTGAACTGTTCACCGCTATTGGCGCGCATTCCGTGATTGCCATATCGTTGCGCGAAGAATGCGCCTCGTTCCCGGCGCTGGCGGTGATGAAGAACGCGCGCGCCTTAGTTCATCGTCACGATGCGCGCTGACATCGCATTCATCTGCTGGTGCCGGCGATCGTCTTTCATGGCGATCACGACACGACGGTCGATCATTCCAATGCCGATGCACTGGTGAGGCAGTGGCAGGCCGAGTGGTCGCGACCGCAACCGCTGGCGAATCCTGTCGCGGAACAGACCACCGACGGCGGATGTGTTTGCGATCGCGTCATCCATAAAACGACCAACGGCAAAGGAGTCATCGAAAGACCTGACGATCCGCGGCGCAACACATTGCTGGTCCGGCGGCGACGTGCGGCCATTGCACACGGTGGCGAAACCTGCCCCGACGCAGCCGCAGAGTTCTGGCGCTTCTTCCGGGCGTCGGCGGCGCAGAGGCGCACTGAAATCCGGCACCGCGCGTCGCCGCGCATCGGCCACGTTCGCGTGCGGCAGGCCAGCGCGAGCTCGCCAACAGAACGACGTAGCAGCGGCACGACCCTTGCTCCCGACCCCCACCGGTTTATCGCGGTAGGAATCTCGATGGCAACGAAGAAATTATCTCCGAAGACGGTCGCCGGAGCGGGATCGGTATTGAGCAGCATCTCCGGACCCTCTGATCAGCGTGATGCCGACAGCATCGCTCGGCGGCAATCCGGCCGATACCATGGTGTTGCTGGAGAAGCTCGGTTCGTCGCAGACTGCCCGACCGGCGAAATTTGAACCAGGGTAATAGAGACGATCTCCGCGGAACAAAAGGAGCTGGTTATGCCGAAGAAAGAATTACCCTGGAACAGATCGTGCTCAAGCTGGCGAGATCGAAGTTGCGTTCGCCAATGGCAAGTCGGTGTCGCTGGCGTGCCTACCACGGGTATCGTCGATGCAGAGGTTCTATCGTTGGCGCAAGGAGTATGGCGGGTATGAAGGTGGAGCAGGCGCGGCGGCATGAAAGATCTGGAACATGAGAACTCGCGTTTAAAGCGGGTGGTAGCAGAGTTGACGGCTAGAGAAGACTGATTTGAAGGACAGCGCATCGGGAAACTTCTAAGCCCGGAACGGCGGGGCTGCCCTTTAGAGCCATGCAGCAGGACGTACCCGGTTTTCGGAACGGCGCGCTTGCCGGCCGTGGGTAGCGGCGCGGTACGCAGCGATATGTTCACGAGGCAGCGCGAACGATGAGGACGGGCTGCACGCGGGCCGATCTTCTCCGTTGGCAAGCCAGTATGGCCGCTACGGCTACCGGCGTATTACCGCCTTGCTGAAGGTAAACGGCTGGCAGGTAAATCGTAATCGAGTGCAAGCGCATCTGGCGACAGGAAGGACTGAAGGTTCCACAGAAGCAGAAGCCGCGCGGGCGGTTGTGGCTCAACGATGGATCGTGCGTGCGGCTAAGGCCGGAGCGCAAGAACCATGTGTGGAGCTATGACTTCGTGAGCGCGCGAACGCACGACGGAGGACGGTCGGATGCTGAACCTGATCGACGAGCACACGCGGGAAGGCCTGCTGGTGCGTGCGGAGCGGCGCTGGTCTTCGGCCAGGGTGATCGAAGCCCTGGCCGACGTGATGGTGATCAAGGGTGTGCCGGAGCACATCCGTTCCGACAACGGAGCCGGAGTTCGTGGCCCAAGGGCTGCGCCAGTGGTTGGCAGCATATCAGTGCGAAGACGCTGTACATCGAACCGGGCAGCCCGTGGGAAAACGACTACTCGAGAGCTTCAACGGCAAGCTCCGCGACGAATACTCAAGGGAGAAATCTTCTACAGCCTGAAAGAAGCCACGATCGTGATCGAGCAATGGCGAGTGCACTATAACCAACGCCGTCCGCACACGTCACTGGGCTATCGAGCGCCGGCACCACAAGCGATTTACCCAAAAATCACAGCACTGCAAACAACCCAAATGATCCACTAAACTCTCTATCAACCTGGATCAAATCCACGGTCAGGTCACCGACGCCATAAGTCTTTGAAAATCATCTCTTGTCCGATATCCGAACGCAGGTAAGCGGGAAACAGTGCCCGACCGTGAGATTGCACAGCGCATCGATCAGGACGACACGGTGGACTTGTCGAGTGACGTATAGCGCCTGACAGCCGCGCGCTCCAGCAATCCTGAGCCAAATGACAGCATCCGCACGGTCACCCCTGTTTCGGCGTCGCGGCTTGCGCAACGACCGCTGTGTCAGTCACCATTGTTTCTCCTGAGTCAGGTGAATGGACGTGCCTAAGCGACCAGCTATCACGGCTTCCGAATGGCGGCAGATTGTAGATAGTGCCCTCGAAACAGCCATCATCAGTACGGACCGCGACGGCTACGTCACCAGTTGGAACTGCGGAGCCGAACGCATCCTCGGTTGGACTGAAGACGAAATGCTCGGTCAATCGCTGGAACGCATATTCCCAGGCGGCGAAAGTTCCAACATGCTGGCGCGCGAGATCGCTGACGCCTTGGCTAAAGGGCGCGGCGGTGGCGAAGAGAACTGGCGTCTGCACAAGGACGGTTCGCGGATTTGGGCTGCGGGAGAAGTCACCCCCATTACCGGCGACCGTGGCGAAGTCACCGGCTTCGTAAAAATTCTTCGCAATCGTACGTATCAGCGACAAGCCGAAGAGGCCCTGCGGCGAAGAACGCAGGGCTCTGGAATTGTTGAATCGTGCCGGCTCGGCATTGGCGGCGGAGTAATCTCGGAGCTCGAACAAGAGCTTGTGCAGATCGTGACCGACGTCGGCGTGGAGTTGTGCGTGCGCAGTTCGGCGCAATTTTCGACAACGTCCTGAAAATGGACGGCGAGAGTTACATGCTTTACACACTTGCCGGCGCGCCGCTGGAAGCGATCCCGAAGTTTCCGATGCCGTAAATACTCCTGTCTCGCACCCACCTTCACGCCGGCGAGGGCATCTGGGTCCGAGCCACGACATCACCAAGTTTCTGCGCTACGGCAAGACTGCCGCTTCCGCATGCCCGAAGGGCATCTACCGGTGCGCAGCTATCTTGCTGTGCCGGTGATTTCCCGCGACTGGGCGAAGGATCTGGCGGCCTGTTCTGCGGACATGCCGAGGTCGTGTCTTTACCCAACGCTCCGAGCGCGCACGCAGGCGCTCGCGGCCGAGGCGGCCGTGGCCATCGACAATACGCGCTTGGCGGAATCGGTGATCGCGAACTGGAGGAGCGCAAGAGGGCCCAGGCCGCGCTGTTGGAACTCAACGCGACGCTTGAGCAGCAGGTGGCGGACCGCCCAGCATGCACCGTGGTCCAGCGAAGCCGCACTTAGGCAATCGCAAAAGATGGAAGCGGTGGGTCAGCTAACCGGTGCATCGCGCACGACTTCAACAACCTTCTTCAGGTCATCACCGGCAACCTGGAAGTCCTACAACGGGTCCTGCCGCTCGAATTAGGCTGGGTTAGCCCCCGGTGGCGTAATGCCATGACCGGCGCGCAGCGCGCCGCATCTCTTACACAGCGCCTTCTAGCTTTCGCGCGTCGTCAGCCGCTCGACCCGAAACCCATCGACGTCAACAACCTGGTGAGCGGGATGTCAGAGATACTTCACCGCTCTCTCGGCGAGACCATTGCCGTTGAGACGGTACGAGGTGCCGGGCTATGGACCGTGGAGGCCGACCCCAACGAACTGGAAGCGGCGATATTGAACCTCGCGGTCAATGCGCGCGATGCGATGCCCGAAGGCGGACGCCTGACCCTCGAAACTGCGAACATCCACATCGATGATGCATACGTCTCCGTCAACGCCGAAGTACTGACCGGCCAGTACGTGGGCATCTCCGTTTCCGATACCGGCAAAGGAATGGATAACGAGACGATCGCTCGTGCGTTCGAACCATTCTTCACCACCAAGCCGCCCGGCCAGGGAACTGGCCTAGGCCTTAGTCAGGTGTATGGTTTCGCGAAACAATCCGGCGGCCACGTAAAGATTTACTCCGAAGTGGGGCACGGCACGACCGTCAAGATCTACCTGCCGCGGCGCACTAAGGAAGCTGCCGAAGCCGACGTCACCGCTGCTTTCCCGCTGCCGGAGGGCGATGTAGGAGAAACGATCCTGGTCGTGGAGGACGATGAGCAAGTACGTCTCATCTCCGCCGACACGCTGCGTGATCTGGGCTATCACGTTCTTGAAGCCGCCGACGGACCCTCGGCGCTGCGCGCCGTTTATTGAACAAGGCAACAAGATCGATCTTCTGTTCACCGACGTATGCTACCGGGCGGTATCAGCCCGGAGCCGACGTTGGCGGCCCCCGCTCACGCAACCTACGCCAGTCATTGGACGAAGGTTCTCTTTACAACCGGATATGCGCGCAATGCGATTATTCATCATGGCCGGCTCGACAAAGGTGTACACCTACTCACCAAGCCCTTTAGTCTGGCTGGCTTGGCAGAAAAGGTGCGGAGCGTATTGGACGGGTGACTGAGCAGAAGCCCCCGTCCCGATCCAATCTTTATTGAGGGGCTTTGCTAATCTGGTGGATCGGTAAGCTTCGGGGAGAAGACGGTGACTTGCAAGACGGCTGAGGTGCAAATCGCTGTGATCGGTCCGAAAGGCGAACGGGCCACCGTTATTGCCGTACCCCACCCATCGTCCTCAGACCACAACACCGAAACGCGACTGGTATACGGCATCGGCAACTGCTGATTGGTCGACAGGATCTCCCCGCTCGAATATCGCGAGCTTTCAAGGCACGATCTGGACTGTCGACGTCAATGCTATTAGTCGCTAACTTTGAGTTAGGCGTGATGGCTCAGAACGTGCAACTGCGTCTGCATGAGACGCGGGTTTGTTTTGCTGCTGGTCGAAGATGATCCGGTGCTTGGCCCCATTACGGCTGAGGCACTGGAGATATCCGGGCATTGGACGACCTTAGCGGCGACCATCAAAGCCGCGATGCACCGAGCTAGAGTTCCAACGGTCGGTTCGACGCGATTGTCCTCGATCTGGACCTGGGCAACGAGCGCGGGGAAACGTCTCATCCCGGAAATCCGGAAGGCGCGGATTCGCATGCCCGAGGTCGTCATCCTGTCCGCCCTGCCGATCAATGAGCTGCGCCCCCAACGGGAAACGGATGCCTGCGGTGCCATTGAGAAGCCGATTGCGGCCGAGGATCTAGCGCAGGAACTGGAGCGGTGTATTCCGATCCACTGGCGTTGCCGAAGACATGGCGCAACCCCTCAATTCGCCCTGTACCACCGGCAACTCGACATCCATCAGCATATCAGGCTCTCTACCAGGAAGGCTTGACAGCTCCGGTATGCTCATTGATCCGCCCAAAAAAGGGAGAAGATTGTGGGGCGCGAGGCAACTGAGCGGGAACTAGTGGTGGTCAATGCCAAGGGGCAGCGCGCGACGATCATCGCTGTGCCGAATCCATCTCGGTCTGCCATGGACGACTCAGAGGCCGAGCTCATCTATGGCATGTATGGGCTGGTCGTCGAGAGGATCTCGGGAATGAATTTCGGGACTTCCAGGGCACGGTCTGGGTCGTCGACGGAACTGCTCGCTCGAAATCGCTACCTTTAACCGTGACCAAATCCTCGCGATGGACCTGCAGCAACCGATAGCTGTCTGCGCGCCGTTGACGACCAAACGGTGAAAATTCCTGCGAAACGCTCAAATTTGGTTTGCACGAAAAAGTTTTTGTTTTAGCGTAGTGAAGTGCGCCTCCAGGTTCATCTCGATGAGTTGCCAGGATTTTGTGGGTTCCTGATCGACTCAATTTGACTCAAAACCGTTAGCAAAAATATGATCGAAAAAAGTCGTATTTAGCAGCACCGATACGGCGCTGTCCGAAGTATTGGCCACAACCATATCGGGCTTGCCGTCGTGGTTTATGTCAACGGTGATGACATCAGAAGGTTTAAGGCCCGTAGCAAAAGTCTCTTGGGTGGCAAACTGGACACTGTCACCAGGCAAGGTGGTGTTGATTAAAACCGAAACTGTCTTGTCGCTGGTGTTCGCCACGATCATATCGGGTTTGCCGTCTCCATCGATATCCGCAACAGTTACTGACTCAGGAAACACACCCGTCGCAAATGCTTGTTGCGTTGAAAAGCTTGCAGTGGTTGCTCCGGTGGCGGTGGTGTTGAGCAGCACTGACACCGTGTTGTCGAGAGCATTTACGACGAGCAAATCAGGCTTGCCATCACCATTGATGTTGCCGCTGCAACCGACCCGGGAAAGCTTCCTGCCTGGAAAGTTGTTGGCATTGAAGCTCGCGGAAGTCGCATTTATTGCTGTTGTATTGAGCAAAACGGCAACGGTGTTCCCGCTTTGGTTGGCAATGATCAGGTCCGTCTTGCCGTCGCCATTGACGTCGGCCAACCACCGAGATCGGACCAGATCCTCATCTCGTGCTAAACGTCTGCTGACAGAAAAACTCGCTGTGGCCGCGTTCTTAGCAGTGGTGTTGAGTGGCACCGAGACATTGTTGTCGTTGAAATTGGTGACGATTAGGTCTGGTTTGCCATCACCATTGACATCGGCTGTGATGACCGCTGCGGGGGCGCTGCCGGTTGCAAAAGTTTGCTGCGAGGCAAACGTGGGGGTTGTCCCATCTATTGCTGTGGTATTGAGCAGGACCGAGAACGTATTGGCGGAATAATCGCCACGATTAAATCCGGTTTTCCGTCGCCGTTAATATCTCCTGTCACGATCCAGAGCGGCTGTGTCCCTGTCGTAAAGGATTGTCGTGTACCAAAACTTGCGTTGTCGCACCGGCTGAGTGGTGTTGAGCAGTACCGACGCATTGGTGTTGCAAGCATTGGCGGTTGCAAGATCGATATTGCCGTCGCCGTTAACGTCAGCGGCTGCGACAGAGAACGGAGCACATCCCGTTGTGAATACCTGTTGGGCGGCGAAACTTGGTGCGAGACTTGCGTCCGCCGTTAACGCATCTGCCTCAACGAAGGAACAAACTTGGGGTAGAAAAATCAGTACAAGTAGGAGTTGGACGATCAAGCAGTGGGTACGCGGGAGACTTTGTCGTGATTGATCTCATAATCTTCCGCCCTCAATGACCGGACCGATACGATTGTAGCGCGGCCGACGTTAGATGTGCGACCACACGCGGTGGCATTGTCAGACACAGCAGCCACCCAGTCCGGCCCGGGAAGTCCCGGGGAAAACGGCTACTGCGAAGACTATCTTCTCCGCGCTTTTGAGCGGCTCAACGAAAAACGGCACAGCGCGGTTTCAGTGTTCGGTCGGGGTCCACCATGGGCCGCTGCCGACCCCGATAAGCGCGACCTGGTTGGAGGGGAGTGTTGCCCCGGCAGAGCCAGCGCCCCAGGGACTCAGCGAATGGGCGTTCACTTGCACCCCGCAGCCGCTATTTTTTTGCGGTGTTTGTTAGCCTAACATCTTGCGCTGACGATACGCGCCAGTGCTATGCTTCGCAGCGCCGCGCACCGACGTCTGAGTGCGTGGAGCGGCAGACAAACGTCGTCGTTGTGGCGCGGAAAATTGATAAAATCCGATGCGAGGCGAAAATCGTCAGTGACGTTCCCAGCGACCGCCGCGAAGATGCCATGCGCCACCCACCCGAACCCAAGTGTGAGGTACCCAACGGTAACCCGGGCGTGGCCCTTGCCAATATCCCGGATGCCATACGTGACCCCCACCTTCCCAAAACCATATGCCACCGACCCAAAAATATCCTGGCGCAGGCGCAACACCATAGACCTCGTCGCGAGGAACGGGAGGCGCCACATCCGTCACTGCCACGTCAGAGTAAACAACCGGCGGCCTGGTCTCATAGACGCAACCCGACAGCGTAGCTGTCAGAACAGCTCCAGCAAGGATGCTATTGATTAGTTTCATCGCGATTCCTCTACAGTTATAAACACGTTGACCTTTGGAATCCAAAACGCACTTGTACGCGACTGGCCGACAGAGCGATTTGGCAGCGGTGCATCGAAGGCTAGTGTTTGTTCAGTAATGCGCCCCGAAGCGTGAATGAGGAATCTAATGACTTTGCCGATGCTTGCCCTGGCGATCCTGTCACTCGCGACGAATGAACCCAGCTTCAACTACCCCTACGCGAAGACGAATGCCGAGAAAATGATCTGCTGACGCCGGCCTGGCTGCACTTGATCGGAACCTTGCCGAGGTCTTCAACAAGACCGTTCACCAGGGTGGGATTGACGCACGGGCTTTGCGGCGTGAAGAAAATGACTGGGTTACAAAAGTCCGAGATGCATGCTCATATGCGCATTGCATCGAGGCAGCCTACAGAAATCGCTTGCAGTCGCTTCGCGAGCAAAGCTTGCATGCCGCTAGCCCTGCAATCCACGAGGAAACGCGACCCTTCCACGCATCAGAGGTCGCGCTGACGCGTGCACAATCCCTCCTTGGTAAGTCGTGTTCCCCCAATGCGCCCCTGGCTGGCTTTGAACCTATTCCGGGATTTCTGCCGATTATATTCAACGGATTCGAAGCATATCCGCAGCGCACGGGAGACGATCGTTTTGCTTTTCTTCTGCATATCGACGACAAGGCGCCGAGCCATTGCGTCGTGGTTGATGCGGTTGCGTTGCCTAAGTCAACGACGGCTTACGCGTCTTGTCATGCAGTGACCCTGATGTTCCTTCGCCCGGCGTGGGTATGCGCTTGAGCGGACAATAAATTTTGGTCGCTTACTGGTTCGTCGACGCACCATCGAAAAAGTTTCAGAGTACAGCCGCTTGTCATCCTTAGTGCCGCCACCTCAACGCTTTGCCGTGAACCCGAAAATGGCGAATAGCCGGTCGTGGATCGGTGGCGAGGCTTCGTCGCGCTGGCGGCTGACGGGAGGTTGCGCTTTCCAACTATGGCGCCGAAACAGCAATAACGTGTGAATCAACTGTCTTGCGACGCGCCGGCAAACCGCTCGGCGTCTGCGAATTTTCAGCGAGCCTGGCTATTTCCGCGAGCAGCGCCTGCACTTTCGAGCGCTGCTTCTGTTCCCGACAGGCGACATCGAAAAATGTCTTTGCGAGCGCGGCGACATCGCTGGATCCTTCGGTCTTCAAGATAAATTTCAGGATTTCTCCATTCATCATTTTTTTGGCGACCCTGTCGACTACCAGACGCTGATGCCCCGGCTGCGAACTCTGCGCGCCGCGCACGTACGCCGCTTGTGCCGTTGGAACGTATCCGGGACGAATGCGTTGCGCGATCGATTTCCACCGCGGTCGAGAATGCTGATCAGCGAAGTCCATAAACGCGCAGTCAAGTGCTTCGTTGCGCTCACCTTTTTTCAGCACCCACTCGCTGCACGGGGCGTCCGCGCGAATAAGTAAGTACACGACGCTCGGCTGTCAGACTGTTCGAAGTAATCGATCGGCTAATCACCGTCTTCGGGCCAGTGACAGTAACCGGGACCTGGTTGTGTGATCTTGAACCTCGACATCAGGAACAATTCCTTTGCCGCATCGACGCCGCGGCATCCAACATCAAGACAACATGATCCGAGCGCGGCCGCTTCGAAAGTTGACAAGCGTTTTGCCTGCGCCGCCTTTTTACTCCGCCGCGGTTAATTGCAGCCTTGATGCTGGCATCTCCATTGATACACCGCCGTCATCTGGGGATTGACGCCTGGAGTCAATCGCACACCCGCTGACTTGCAGAACTGCACCGTCCTCGCGCCGAAACGTTCGGCAAAGGCCGTCGTGGCGCGCTTGCAGCAGCGCTTGGTCGCCGTGATGGCCGCGCATCACCTTGAGTTCGATGCCCTCACTATTTCTTGCCACATCATCAACCGAGCAACTCGCTGGGAGAAGGTCGTCCTGCACATCGAAATGCAAGGTGATCAGGATCACACAAGCCGGCGGGGCATCGTCAAGCCTACCCGCCCTCGACCAGGTCCTGCGCGTCAACCTTATCTCCTTCTTCGACTTCCACAACTGGCGCTTGATGGTGTAGACAGGCGTGCCCGTGTTTCGTTCTTTGTCAGTTGCCGCGAGGAAATGAGCCGCGACTTCATACCGTTTTCATTTCGGTTAATCCAGCTTCGTTGAGGTGAAAGCCGGGCAATCCGCCTGGCGGGCAGTTCAGCGTTCCAGTCGCCGTACTGGATGGCGTCGAGACGGGGGCCATCCGTCCACAGTGCGCCGTAGTGCTCGCGCGCGTAGCATGGGGTCCTTGGCGCTCAATCGATGCAGGTGGCCTTCGACCATTGCAGTTGCTGAAGTCGGCCGCTGTGCGTGCACGGCACAAAAAAGCATCGCTGCTCGCTCTGCCTCAACTGCAGGCTCGGCTTCCGATGTGTCGAGTCGGCCGGCGGGGTCATCGGCACCTCGCCGCTGTATCAGGAACGTATTCATTGTCGCGCGGCCGACGTTGCCGTGGTGGCCCTGCATTCCCGCACTTGGCAGGTAACGATGAACTACATTAAAGATCACGACGCGAATCGGTCGCGATGCCAGCCCCGCCCGGCGCGTATTCACCGACGATGGTGATATTTCATTTGGGGAACGAGGCGATGCAGGATGATGAAACCGGAGTCGCGCGTATTATGATCACCAACATTGCATCACAGGCGCATTTTGTCACGGAACATTCGCGCCAGCCGGTATTTGTTAAAGGATAGGCCTTGTACGAGTGTCGACGCGACGAACAGGATGGGCGAAGGAACCTGATCGATGAAGTACCCGATCGCCGCTTTGGCGAGCGTTGACTTGCCGACCTGCGCCGATGACATGACTACCACGCCATGATTCGCGGCATCGCCGATGGCGTCGAGGATTCCGCGCTGAAATGGCGCGCAATGGAGACGGTAGCGGCCGAGTTCCGCAGAATCTTCCGCAGACAAGACGAGGGTTTTCTTCAGCCCATTCGGAAATCGTGAAGCGTGGGCTGGCGCAGTGCTTTACGCGCTTTGGCCAACGCCTGATCGAGGGCTCAGTGCCATCGTCAGTGCCCTCCGAAAGTTCGGCCATACTTCGTGATTCAGCGATTGCGCCCGATCCTGCGCGACCTGCACGCGTTCCGCGGCGCAACCGCTATGGCGAGCTTTGTGGGCAGCGCGAGCAGTTTGGCGCGCATCGTCGCCATCGCGTCGGACCACCGTTCCTCGACTTCCTGGCGCCACGAGCCACCCGCGCAATTCTGCATTTCGAGGGTGAGTTTCTCCTGCTGGAGCACACCCGCGAGTTTCGCGCGTTCGCTCGAAAGGTCAATTTGCGGCGCGCTCGAAGTATCACTGTGCGCGACAACGGCGGCCATCTTGTATATTCTGCTCGGTGCGGTTAACGACATTTATCTCGTTATGGGCTGGATAACCCTCCAGCGCACGCGCCATAGCACGACGATCAAGGCCGAGTTCAGTGGCCAAGCCGCTAAGCGTCCAAATCTCGCGAAATCATCGTTGCCCAATCGTTGTGGTGGTACTGCAAAATCTGGTGAATCTGGTGCCCCGGGGCGGTCGTTCGCACCCGCTGCTACAAAGGCTCGCCAGAATGTATCTGCCGACCTGCGGCAAAAAATCAGCTAGCTCTTCTGCATGTTGTCTCTGCAGGAGTTGCCACTTCGCCCGACACGTTCGGCGGACCCGATTTCGGACGCGGAGGTCGAATCGGATTCCTCGGCGGATGGTTGTTCGCGTTCGAGCTTCCACTTCGCAAAGTTTACGGCGCCCATCTTCGTTTGCGTGCGCCATGAATCTCATAGTTTTCACTGCTTCTGCTTCGTCGGCCACCGGCGTGTGAATGATGATCGCTCTACCCATTCCACCGACGACCGTGGTCTCCATGTAGAGCACGTTCTCGCGACCCTCGTAGGTCCACAATGTTAGAAGCGGCTCGCCGTGTTGCGTCTCTGGTCACGGTGCGTGCCACTGACGGTCCTCACGGCCAAGCACGAGCGAATCGTCGCGCGTGGCGTTCTTCGCTCGCACTTCCGGATACGCGCGATCAATCGCCTCGATGACGACTTGTGTCAGCGTCCTGTTTCGCGTGATCGCGAAAAGACGCAACGCCTGGTGCGCGTGCGAAGGCAACATAATTTGGAGCGGGCGATGTGTGTCCATGGCCATAGCAGACCATGAACATTTGTGGATATCTATACTTTCACTCGTCCTTGTCACAACTTGGCACTGATTGGCACAACTTGACACTTGGCGCACTGTCAAGCGGCGTCGCGTAACGACTCGTTGACGTCGTCGATCAAGTATCTGTGCGGCACGACTTTGCTCTCGGGTGGCCGTACGGGCAGTCGGTAAAATTGTCTCTTCGACATTCCCAGATACGCAGCCGTCTGCTCCACTGTCATCAATCCAGAGGACGGAATCGATATAGAGCGCTTAGAGAATCGTAGGCTTCTCTTCGCTCATGGCGCGGCCACCCACCGTCGGATCAAGGACACGACTAAATGCGAATTCCTATGGATGACACCCGGCTGTACGGTTTGTCGTATTAGACCGTGCGCGACGGTGCGCGTCGGGAGATGGTCATGTACGAGCGCAAGAGACGGGCAATCGATTTGGTTGGTCACACCGTTGAACTCATTGAACGCCAGGACTCGGACTCTCGTTGAAGTGCCCGACGGCGGGATGAAGTATTTCGCGCCGCCGAAACTGTATGGGCAGGACGGCGAGCAACTTATTGATGAAGGCCACGATTTTTATCGCACACCACTCGGAGTGCGATACAAGTTGATCGACTGAGGCCAAGCGGGGGTGGTCGCCCATCATGCGCCACTTGAGTAAGCTAACGAAATCGTCTGAACGGGGATTTCCTTGAGCACCTATGTCGAATGCGTTGCGATCCTGCTGCTTGCCATCGCTGAGATCATCGCCTTCGCCAAGCGCCGGACGCTGTTTCGCGCAATGTCGCAACTGGTGATCGGACTTGGCATTCCCATTCTCGTCGCGTATGTCTCCTTCCGCGCGGGCTACATTCTCGGCGCCGTCGACCAGTATCTCGCCACGCCGAGCGTGCGGGAAAGAATTGTGGCGGACGCCGAGATACCGTTTTCGAATCCAGCCGTTTACTTCGTGGTCGCGCTCATCGTCGCCACGCTCGCGATGCGGTTCGTGGACCAGCGCCATCAGCGCCAGGCAAACGTGACCTGTGAGCGCCGCGAAGCGGACTCGACGGTCCACATCGAGCACGATCGTCGGCCGCGCAATGAGCACATTTCGATACCTACCGAAACGAGAGGTATCGCTACACCGTGCGACGGAATGCTACACATCGCTACAGTCCGAAAAATCGGACGATACTTCTTTCCCGCGAGCTTCCCAGCGAGCAGCGATTTGTGCTGTTTCGTCATTCAGAGCCGGCTCATCAGCGAGGGTCATGCCACGAATCCCGGTAAAGTGCTGAAATGCACGAAATGAGCTACCAAATGAGCCAAATCGCTTTCGACGGAAACTTCTGGGCGATGGTTGGAGCCGTCGCTTCTGGCGTAAGCGCAGTGATCGCGTCGTGCGCGTTGTTGGCATCGATAGGCGCAATCAAAGCGGCGCGCGATATCGACGCTAACAATGCAGCTCGCATTCAAGACCGCGAGCGGCGCGATGCAATCCCACTGGCTCTCGCGATTCAGTCCGAAATTCACCGCGCTGTAGGATTCTGCGAGCGACTGAGAGAACTGTTTGACGAACTCCCGAAAGGTGAAGCCGATGCCAATGTCGAGGAACGTGCTTCCGATATTTGCAAGGAAGTTCGTGACGATAGGGAACGGGTCTTGACGTCTGTCCTGCGGGACAATATCAACGAGCTCGGATGCTTTAGCGCTGAAGCTGGCAAGCACATCGCCGCTGCTCTCACGATGTCCGACATCATTTACCGTCAGCTGAGGCTTAGCGACGAGCATATTGAGAAGCGACCGATTGATATTCCGATGTCGCTCGTAAATTTGGGTATCAACGTGCGACCTGCTTTCGACCGTGCCGATGAAGCATTGAGCGCAGTCACGGGTCTGCCATCCCTGAAAGCCGCCCCCGAGCTGCAGAAGGCTGGGAACGACATGCCAGGACGAGCAGTCAGGAAGTAGGGTCATACTTCGTTGCTCTCGGCGCTGGTGGGAGTGGTAACACCGGTAACATTGGTTACAGGAGTCACAAAGGTAACCGTAGTGTCACCGCCGTCACCACTGTGACCCTCGTGACTACTGTTACCACTGTTACTGGATGTGTGAATCAGAAAATATCGACCATCTTCGAGTCGGATGTCCTTTTCCGCGAGCAGCTTTTGCAGCAGGCGACGCACTGCAGGGCCTTTCTTACCGACTCCTTCAGCTATGTCCTTCGGTTTCGACGGACCATTTCTGGAAATGAAATCAACGATTTGCTGCCGCTCGCGCGTTCGCGTCGCTTCGTGCACTGATCCCAACGCTGACCATGTGCAGGATCTGGCGTCAAATTTCAGCGCGTAATCTTCCTCGTGCTCGATGTCGCGACCGGTAACATAAAGTGCGGCGTCCATTTGTCCGCGTTCTCGCTTGAGGACCAGGACGGCGTCCACCGAGCCAGTCAATCCTTGCGTCCCGCTCACCGTGTCCAGCGCATCGGACGCCGCCATTTTCCGCGTGTGATGTACAAGCACGATGGCGACGTTATGCCTGTCGGCGATCGGTTTCAGTGCTGCACCGATCGCGTAGTCCGATTGATAGGCGCTGCCACGGCCACTTTCCGGTGGACGAAATCGCCGCAAGGTGTCGACAACGACCATGCGCGTTTGTGGGTGCGCGGAAAGCCATTCGTCTAGGTGCTCAAGTCCGCCTTTGTCCATGCGCGGCCACTGGTGGCAAAGTGCAGGCGGGAAACGTCCGGCGCGGTAATACCTTCCACGCTGCCTTTGTGGATGCGAATGTCGGCACCGGCGGCGCGCAATTTCCTCACGCGGGATCGAATGCGGCGGTCGTTGTCCTCGAGGCAGAGCATGAGCACATCTCCGGACGTTTCTACGGGGCGTCCGTTCCACACGACTGATCCGTTCGATATCGCGATGGCGAACTGCAGCGTCAGCCAAGACTTGCCCACCTGGGCGGCCCTACAAGCAATGAGACGCCTTCCGGCACCATGTCTCGGATCGCCCACCGGATCGGGTCGAAATGCTTGGTCAGCAGATCGCCGGCGTTCTGTACTGTCGGTGCTGGCGTCTTGAGCGGACGCGGCGTTCGTATCGGTTTGATGAACTGCGTGGATTCGATTTCTTCTTCGGCGAGGACCTCAATTCCGGCGCGCATTGAGCACCTCCTTCGCGGCGGAAATGCGGTCGAGCGCTAGGTCGACGCGGTTCTCGTCAGAAGCGTCGAGTGGCTCGCCGCGCTTCAGCATGCGTGCTGCAATGACGATGATCGTGCTTTCGTACGCTATCATGTTGAGCGCCGCGCGCCACTGTGCTTGACGGGCATGTTCACGGAGGGCAGCACGTTCGGCGAACGCGGTGTTCGTCGTCGGCTTCTTCACGAACAGATCGGACAGTTCCAGGCCAAGCGCACCGACAAGATCGGCGGCGCTGCAGCCGGCGAAGCAGTGCACGAGGCAAGTTCCGCCTTCGCCTTCGGTTATGGACAGCGACGCGGTTTTGTCCTCGTGCGCCGGGCAACGGGCAATGTGACCCTTACCGCACCGGCGTACGCGCTCAAGGCGCGACAGCAATCGTGCAACCGGATCCACGGAAACGGCGCTATAATCGCGGTCGCGATGTCCAGTCGCATTTTGTTCAACCTGACGCCCGGTGCCCGCCGGGCGTTCGGCTTTCTGGATATCAGGCGGCATCAGTAATTACCCCCGCGGAACCGCGCTCGATCTCTCCCAGCTTTGCGGATGCGATCCGAAACGCCTTACGCAATTTAGAAATCTGAGCGCGGCTGATGTGCGCGTTCAGGCCGATGGCATCGTTTATTTTCTGAACGCCGTACAGGATCATTTGCAGATCGGTGAGCGGCCCCGCGTCCATCGTCTTGGACGGTGCGATGCGCGTATGAGCAAGGCGTTCTTGAGACGGTCCAGCGATGCACTTGATGGCTTCGCGAACCGACAAATGCGCAACGCGTTGCGCGTCTTCGAAAGACATCTGCCGAAGCCTCTCAGCCAGGCGCATATACCCCTGCGCCGTGCGAAGCTGCAGGCTGCAATGCTCATCGAGCCACGGTATGAAATCGCCGTGCTTAAGCTGAGCCTTGGCTGCAGTGAGTAACTCACCGATCTTAACGGCCGCCTGCGTGAACGATTTGGCGTGGCAGTTGGCGATTCGTAGTTGCTGGATTACAGCCTCGCCAATCTGCTCAACCGACCTCGCGGCGACATCCGTGCAGGCGACCATGTTCGTCATAATCATGCAGCGCATGGTGGCTGTGGCGCGAACTCCGCGACGATCGTCGGACGGAGCTCACGAAGACCACGCGCGACGGCGTCGGCCTGTGCGATTGCCGCGTCGATGGCGGCCACGTCCGGCGCGAACATGGACCAGCTACGACTCGCTGTGTTGAGGCGTTCGATTGCCTGGCGCGCGTCGCCAATGCGGCGGTGAAGGGGAATACAGCCTGGGGCGCTCATAGCGCGCTCCTTTGCGCGACGAGGTCGCTGACAAGCTGTCGGATCTGTTCTTTCGAGTCACCGCGGGCGCGTGCCCGAAGAACGGCGTCAACTTCGTGCTCAAGCCATCCGCTTGTGTTTGATGCGATCTTCAACGGTTTCGGAAACGTGCCGGCCGCGGCGCCGGCATAGACGGCGCTGGTGCTTTCGCCGGTGCGGTCCTTGACTTGAGGTAGCCGCAGGAACCTGATCGTCGGAGCGATTGCGTCAGCCGCCATGGCGGTATTCATTTGGAAGTCCTCGCATGGTTGGATAGAGCGAGGTCAATGATCGGCGTCTACAGCGCCGGAGTGGAAGTACAAAAAAATCAAGAAAACGAAATTTTTGTCCGCGGCGCGGCCGGCTAAAACGGAATGCCCTCGTCTTGCCGGTCTTTCTCGAGTTTCACTTTGTAGCGCTTGATCTTTTGTCCCGCAGATTCGGCGTCAAGCTCTCGTGATGCAGGGAGTTCCAGCGCCACGCTGGCGATTGTCGCCAGGTGCGCGTGTGGTATCTCGATGCCGATCCTCTTATAGTCGAAATACAGATGCAACACGAAGTGTTCGGCAACCTTGGTGTCGGAGTGCGCGCTTTCGATATATTTGCTGGTGACCAACTCGTGATTCCAGCCGTCGCTCGAATACGTCCAACGAACCACGTCGACGAGCAGATCATATAGATTTGATAGAGGATACGTTGCCGGCATCTTTTGAACCGTGTCTTCGCCGACCACGTATGTCACGACGTGTTCGTAATCTTCTAAGCAGTGCGGTTTAAGCTCTGATGCGGCGTCGGCAGCGGCAGAAGCTGCATCTTCAAATTCGACTACCTGCATTTTGGCGAAGTGCACCGCGGTATCCGAGAAACGTGTTCCCTCAAGCAGCTCAGCCAATGACTCCGCATGCTTTCGAACGCTCTCGAAGTATTTTTCGCGCTGTTTGTTTGTCAGGTCCGCAGGCTTCTTTGGGAAATTGAGTGCGCGATCAATCTTGGCGAGAAAGTCGCTTATTTCAAACCGAAGTGGCGAAGACGATGGCGCTTCCGTTCGAATTCGTTCGTACCACTGCCACGCTTCACGCATCCGGTGATCGGAAAGTAGCCTTACATAGCGGTTCCACAATGCCGCAGGGATCTTCGCGCGCTTCGACATATACTCACGTGCATCCAGCGGCGCCCAATCGGCGATTCGTAAAATCGGCGCACGTTCGTCAGCCCCCGCGGAACGGCCGCCCTGCGCGGCGCCCTTTGGTTTCCGCGCTGCCACGTCAGTCGACCCAGTGCACGAGACGCAAGTGACCAATCTGCCTTATCGTGGGAATTTCGTTGCCTACGCGGGAGTGCACTGCGTCGCCAAACATCGCAAACCATTTGTAGCTATCGACGAAACTCAGGCCAGCACGGATTCCCAATGCATTATTGACGTCACCGGTAAAGAGACTCGTATCAGCGATGGTGGTAATGTTTAAGTCCGCCATGATGTTCTCCATAGGAACGTTGTGGTCAGGCTGGCGACGTGGTGCAATCACACCGCCGGCCGCTTCATCCGGCTTTCGCCGGAATTTCGTTCGCCGCGCCTTCACGCAGCTGATCAAGATAATCTGCCCACATCTGCATCATTCTGCGGAGTTGGGACAGATGAGCAGTGCGGTTGTACGCGCGGCCGTTCGCATCTTTCACCGCGTGGGCGAGCTGGTGTTCGATCCAGTCAACGCGCTGGCCGAGTACTTCGTCGAGTACCGTGCGTGCCATCGCGCGGAAGCCGTGCCCAGTCATTTCGTCGTTGCTATATCCCATTCGTCGCAGCGCAGCCAGGATTGCGTTCTCGCTCATCGCGCGCTGCGAACTGCGAGCGCCTGGGAAGCATACGCCCCTTCGCCGGTGAGGGGCTGTATCTCTCTCAAGATAGACACGGCCTGATCAGACAGCGGAACTAGATGCGGCTGCTTAGTCTTGCTCGACGCGAAGCGCCACTCCGCTGACTTGAGATCGATGTCACTCCATTTTGCGTGCCGGAGTTCGCCAGGCCGTACGAATACGAGTGGCGCGAAACGCAGAGCCGCGCGAGTAATTAGGCCGCCTTCGTAGCTGTCGATCGAGCGAAGTAGGGCGCCGATGCGCTCAGGCTCTGTGATTGCAGCATGGTTCTTGGCCTTGCTCGGCGGGATCGCGCCGCGCAGGTCGGCGGTGACGTCACGCTCGGCGCGGCCGGTGGCGACTGCATAGCGGAAAATCTGTGAACAGTTCTGAAGCGCGCGATGTGCGGTCTCGACGGCGCCCCGGTTTTCGATCCTGCGCAGCACCGTGAGAAGCTCCTGCACCTTGATCCTCGCAACATCTTGCTCGCCGATCCACGGGAAGACGTCGCGCTCAAGGCGGCGCAGAATTCGTTCGGAGTGCGAATCGACCCAACTCGATTTGAATTTGCCGAACCATTCGTGGGCGATCGTCTCGAAACTGTTCGCGCCTTTGCCCGATGTCTTCGTTGCGCGACGCTTCTCGCTGGGGTCGACACCACGCCGAACGTCACCTCGTGCATCTTCGAGTTTCGCGCGCGCGTCTTTGAGGCTGACGTGGGGATAGGTGCCGAGTGAAAGCGTTTTGCGCTTGCCAGCGAAGCGGTAGTCCATCCGCCACCAGCGCGACCCGTCTGGGTTGAGAAGGAGATAAAGGCCGTGTGCGTCGCTGAGCCGCTTCGTCTTCTCGGAGGGCTTCTCGGCTCTGATCAGCAGTTCGGTAAGTGGCATCGTTTTGACAGTAACTCAGATGCAGTGACGGTAGTTACTGCCGGACTTACTGTCAAATCCGCTCCCGCTTGGCTCGGAAGTACTGGGAGCCTTCCGGAAGGTTATTTAACAAAAAGCCCCACAATTACGAGGGGTTATGTGTCATCCCTGGGAAGTTCTCGGAACCGCCCGGAAGCCCATCTGGTGGAGGCGGGGGGAATCGAACCCCCGTCCGAAGATCCTACGTCCCCGGCTCTACATGCATAGCTCGCTGTTCAATCTCATCCTGCGGCAACACAGCGTGCGAGGCGCACCGCAAGACCAGTCCGTTTCGAGTTAGCCGATAACCGACGGGCGGCGGTCACCAGCGATCCCGTGTAAGTGACTCTACCTCCGCACGCACAGGCACACGCGGTTTCGAGGCTTAGGCCTTAAGCGGCCAGAGCGTAGTTGTCGTCGTTGGCAACTAAAGTTTGCGGCTGGATTAACGAGGAAAGCTGCCCCCTCGGCATGCACCAAGTGATTTCGTGATCCCCGTCGAAGCCGATCGCCCCCGGAAGATTTGAAAACACTCACCGCTACGACAGCGGCATTGCAGTATATCAAGTGATGCTGAACGCGCGGGAATCAACTACGACAGGCGGTTTTTCGCGCGCATCGCCGACTGCTTCTCGCGCTGCCAGTCACGTTCCTTCTCGGCCGCGCGCTTGTCATGCGCCTGCTTGCCTTTGGCCAAACCGATCTCCACTTTCACGCGATTGGCTTTCCAGTACATCGCCGTCGGCACCAGCGTGTAGCCTTTGCGCTCGACGGCGCCGACCAGCTTGTCGATCTCTTCCTTGTGCAGCAGCAGTTTGCGCGTGCGGCGATCGTCGGCGACGACATGCGTCGAGGCGGAGATCAAGGGCGGGATCGAGGCGCCGAACAGGAACAGCTCGCCGTTCTTGACCAGCGCGTACGAGTCGCCGAAGTTGATGCGGCCGGCGCGCAGGCTCTTGACTTCCCAGCCTTGCAGCGCGAGACCGGCCTCGTAGCGCTCCTCGATGTAGTACTCGTGCCGCGCGCGCTTGTTGAGCGCAATCGTCGAATTGCCCGTCGAGTTGCCGTTGGCCTTGTTGTCTTTCGCTTTGTTCATGTGGATATTATGCCGTGCCCCGACGGAGCGGGGCGCCGCTATCGGGAATGCCGTGATTCAGATTCGCCGCAGCGCCATCGTCAAGCACAGCGCCGAACGCATGTTCGAGCTGGTGAACGACGTCGCCTCGTATCCCACACGTTTCACCTGGTGCACGGCCGCCGACGTGCTCGATCATGACTCCACGCACATCACCGCGCGGCTGGAAGTGCGCGTCGCCGGATTCTCGCAATCGTTCACCACGCGTAACACATTGCAGCCGCCGACGCGCATCACGCTGGCCCTGGTCGACGGCCCCTTTCGCCAGCTCAGCGGTTCGTGGGACTTCATGCCGCTCGGCGAGGCCGGCTGCAAGGTGGCGCTTGCGCTGGACTTCGTCTATTCCGGCGTGTTGATGGCTGCGGTGATCCGCGCCGGATTCCAGAAACTGGCCGATCGCATGGTCGATGAATTCTCCGCCGAGGCCGACCGGTTGTATGGCTGAGCGGATTCGCGTCGGCGTGGTGTACGCGGATCCCGCGGTGCAGATCGAGAAATGGATCGAAGTCGATGTCGGTTCGACGGTGGGCGAGGCGATCAGCGCGAGCCGCATTGCCGAATCGCTGCCCGCTGGATTTGCGCCGACGGCGATCGGCATCTTTGGACTGCTCGTCGAGGAAAACCATCGCGTGCGCGATGGTGATCGCATCGAACTGTATCGACCGTTGCAGATCGACCCGAAGGAAGCGCGCCGCCGCCGCGCGCAACGCTGACGCTTACGACTGATCCGACGGCTGCTTCTTCTTGTCGTCGTCGGGACGCTTGTCGTCCGGATACTGGCGCTTGTACTTGGTCGCTTCCTTGATCAGCTCCTGCGGATTCTCGGCGAAATAATCGCCTTCGATGCGCGACAACGAATCGCCGTCGAAATACAGCGTGAGATCCTTCTGCTCCATGCGGCCGTTGCCCTTGCGCAGCGTGGAGATGTAATCCCAGCGGTTCGGGTTGAAGGCGTTGACGATGGAAGGCGAGCCCATCACCAGCGTGACCTGGCGCTTGGACATGCCCGGCTTGAGCGAGTCGACCAGATTCTTGCTGAACAGGTTGCCCTGCTGGATGTCCAGCGTGTAGATCGGATTGCACGCGGTGACGACGAAACCGGCGGCCGCGATCGCCGCGCAACGCAAAACGACATGCAGTACTTTGGGCAAAACGTTGGGCATGGACCCGCACCGTCGGATGGAAAGCGCGCGATGATACACTAAGCCCGATTTCGAACTCGTTAGACAAACTCGCTGCCCCAGAACGGACGGGCTCAAGGTACGCGACCATGGAAACCCAAGACCTGCGCAAGGCCGGCCTCAAAGTCACGCATCCGCGCGTGCGTATCCTCGAAATCCTGGAAGCTTCCGACGGTAAGCATATGACCGCGGAAGATATTTATCGGGATTTGCTGGAGCATCACGACGACATCGGCCTGGCCACCGTCTATCGCGTCTTGACCCAGTTCGAAGCCGCCGGCCTGGTGCTCAAGCACAACTTCGAGGGCGGCCAGGCCGTCTATGAGATCGACCGCGGCAAGCACCACGATCACATGGTCGACATCGAAAGCGGCAAGGTGATCGAGTTCACCAGCGACGAGATCGAGAAGCTGCAGCGCGACGTCGCCGACAAATACGGCTACCAGATCGAGGATCACAGCCTCGTTCTGTACGTGCGGCCGAAGAAAAAGAAGTAAATATTAGTTTCTCGTTCCCGCTTTCGCGGGAATGTCGATATGGGTACTCAGCGTCCGGCGCGTTTGAGCATCTGCTCGGCGTGCGCGAGCGTCTCACGCGTGATGTCGATGCCGCCGAGCATGCGGGCGATTTCGTCGCGGCGCGATTTGGCGTCGAGTTCTTCGATCGCCGTTTCGGTGCGTTTGCCATCTGTCGATTTCGAGACGCGCAAATGCGCATGTCCTTGCGCGGCGACCTGCGGCAGGTGCGTCACGCACAACACCTGACGTTTCTCGCCGAGCCGACGCAGTTTCTGCCCGACGACTTCGGCGACGGCGCCGCCGATCCCGGAATCGACTTCGTCGAACACCATGCAGTCGACTTCATCCAGACCCAGCGCCGCCACTTCGATCGCAAGACTGATGCGCGACAGTTCGCCGCCGGACGCGACTTTGCGCAACGGCCGCGGCGGCTGGCCCGGATTGGCGCTGACCAGGAATTCCACACGCTCCAGGCCGAGCGCGTCGGGGGTGGATTTTTCCAAGGATTCCAGCGACGCCTCGAATCGTCCGCCGGTCATGCCGAGTTCGCCCATCAGTGCGCTGACTTCGGCGCCGATCTTCTTCGCGGCTTTTTCGCGCGCGCGCGTGAGCTTGGCGGCGGCGCCGGCATATTCGTCCGCTGATTTTGCGCGCGCGCGTTCCAGTTCGACCAGCCGGTCGCCGGCGCCGCGCAGCGCATCGAGTTCGCTGCGCAGCGAATCGGCGAAGTCCTTCAATTGCGCGGTCGGCACGCGATGTTTCCGCGAAAGTTCATGCAGCTTCGCGATCTGCGCCTCGGCTTCGGCAAGCTTTTGCGGATCCAGATCGAGCTCGTCGCGATAGCGTGCGATCAGCGCATTGGCTTCGCCGAGCTGGATCGAAGCCGCTTCGAGTAAATCGCGTGCGGACTGCAGTTTTGGATCGAGATCGACAAGGCGATCCAGTTCGTTCTGCGCGCGGCTTACGCTGCGCAGGGCGGCGAAGTCGCTGTCGCCGTCCAGCGCTTCGGCGAGCGCGGAGCTGCCTTGCATGAGCGCGCCGGCGTTGGATAGACGCTTGTGCATCTCGTTGAGCACATCGACTTCCTGCGCCGTGAGCGCGTATCGATCCAGTTCGCCAAGTTGATGTTCGAGCAGTGCGATGCGGTCGGACTGATCCCGCTCGGCACCGAGTGCGCGCATTTCGGCGTCGATCGCCGACCACGCGTTCGCCGCGCTTTTCACCTGCGCGCGCAAATCCGCGTGACTGCCGAAGGCGTCGAGCAACTCCAGTTGCGCGGCGCGGTCGAGCAGCGCCTGATGTTCGTGCTGGCCGTGGATCTCGATCAAATGCGCGGTGAGTTCCTGCATCTGGCTGAGTGTCGCCGGCCGGCCGTTGATCCACGCGCGCGATGTGCCTTCGCTGCGGATCACGCGGCGCAACTGGCATTGATCGCCGTCGTCGAACTCTTCGTTCTTCAACCACGCGCGCGCCGCGTGCGTGTCGCCGAGCGCGAATTGCGCGACCAGTTCCGCGCGCTCGCTGCCGTGGCGGACGACGCCCGCATCCGCGCGCTGGCCCGACAGCAGCAGCAACGCATCGACCATCAGCGACTTGCCCGCGCCGGTTTCGCCGGTGACGACGGTCAGCCCATTGCCGAATGCGATTTCGGCCTCGCCGACGATGGCGAAGTCCTTGACGAAAAGTGTTTCCAGCATGCGCGCGGACGCTACGACAACTGATGGTGCGAACGCAATGTTCACAACCTTCCGTTACCATGATTGCATCGACCACCCGCGAGGAACGCACGATGTGGTATGCGATTTATGCCATCGACAAGGCCGCCAGTCTGGAGCGACGAAAGCAGGCGCGGCCGGCGCATCTGGCGCGTCTGACCGAATTGAACAGCGCCGGCCGGTTGTTGCTCGCCGGGCCTTTCCCGGCCATCGACGCCGAAGATCCGGGTCCGGCCGGTTTCAGCGGCAGCCTGATCGTCGCCGAGTTCGCCGATCTGCCGAGCGCGCAGGCCTGGGCGAATGACGATCCCTATATCGCCGCTGACGTCTACGAGTCGGTGACCGTCAAACCGTTCCGCAAGGTGTTGCCGTGAGCGATCGCATCACGCGCATGCGCGAGGCGCTGGCGCGCGAACTGTCGCCGTCGCATCTGAATATCGAAGACGAGAGTCATCGTCATAAAGGCCACGCCGGCGCCGCGGACGGACGCGGGCATTTCCGCGTGCAGATCGTTGCCGCCGCGTTCGAAAACAAAATGCCGCTGGCGCGCCATCGGCTCGTCTACGCGGCGCTCGGCGACATGATGACTACCGACATCCACGCACTCTCCATCGATGCACGCGCACCCGCGGAAGCCAGGGAAGACAATCATGCATAAGACGTTTCATGTCGCGGCAATCGCCGCACTCATCGGCGGCTGTTCGTCCGGCGGCCATTCCGGCGCGGTGCAGATGTCGACGTCGGGCAGGATCGTGGAAACGGTCAACGGCACGCCGGTGCCCGAGTCACTGCTCGAAGCGGTGGCGCGCCAGCACAATCTGCGTCTGGAAAAACCCGGCGCGCGCGAGCAGGCGCTGACGTTGCTCACGGACATGGTCATCGTCGCGCAGTCGGCGCAGCACGAATCGTTTGCGTCCGACGAGACATATCAGGCCGATGTCGAAGCCGCGCGCCTGAAAGCGGTGGCCGACGCGACCTTCGGCCAGTACGAGAGGATGACCGCGATCAGCGACGACATGCTCAAGGCCGAATACGACGCGGAGTCCTCGAAAGTCGGCGACCGCGTCTACGATTTCGGACAGTTGCTTTTCGCCGACGAGGCCGACGCGCTGAAGGCCGAAGGCGATCTCATCGGCGGAAAATCCTTCCAGGAAGTATTCGACGCCTATCGCGCCAAAGCCAAACAGGCGAAGGTGTTCACGCGTGTTCGTCCGGACCAGATCCCCGAACCGCTGGCCAAGGCGCTTGCGTCATTGAAAGACGGCGAAAGCACGAAGGTGCCGGTGAAAACCGAGTACGGCTATCACGTCGTGCATCTGGACATCGTCAATCCGTACACGCCGCCGTCGTTCGAGCAGGTGAAGGAAGGCGTGCGCCGCAGCACGCAGGTGAAGATCGCGCAGGAGCGCATGAAGAAACTGCGCGAATCGGCGAAGATCGAATATCCCGCCGGCAGCTCGCCAGCGCCTGCCGCCGAGAAAAAAGGCTAGGGCAGCGCGACGGCAGCCGGCGCCGTCCAGCCGGATGCGCGATGTTCTGCGACCACCGTCGTGTAGATGCCGCCGCGCACCAGGAACTCGGCGGTCAGGCGCATGAAACGCGGTTCGGTGGCGCGCACCAGGTCGTCGAGGATGCGGTTCGTCACCGCTTCGTGGAACGCGCCTTCATTGCGGAAGCTCCAGATATAAAGTTTCAACGATTTCAATTCGACACACGTTTTTGCTGGCACGTATTCGAGGTTCAGCACCGCGAAATCCGGCTGGCCCGTCTTCGGGCACAAGCAGGTAAACTCGGGTATGCGCATACGGATGGTATAATCGCGATCCGGTTGCGGGTTGGGGAACGTTTCCAGCGTCTTGCTCGGGGCGGTACTCATTCTGATCCTGATGAACTCGAAGTCCGGCAACACTCACGCGGCGTACGCGCCGCCGAAACCAACATTATGACATAGCGGTTCACTGCGACCGCGCGAGATGTATTGATGCGACTGACCACGATCAAGCTGTCCGGTTTCAAATCCTTCGTCGATCCGACTGTCCTGCACCTGCCCACCAACATGACCGGCGTCGTCGGTCCGAACGGCTGCGGAAAATCCAACATCATCGATGCCATCCGCTGGGTGATGGGCGAGAGCGCGGCCAGCCGCCTGCGCGGCGATTCGCTGACCGACGTGATCTTCTCCGGATCGACCGGCCGCAAGCCCGTCGGCAGCGCGACCGTCGAACTCATCTTCGACAATTCCGACGGCACCGTGATCGGCGAATACGCGAAGTACAACGAGATTTCGGTCAAGCGCACCGCAGGCCGCGACGGGCAGTCGCAATATTTCCTCAATGGCGCGCGTTGCCGCCGCCGCGACATCACCGATCTGTTCCTCGGCACCGGCCTGGGCGCACGCAGTTATTCGATCATCGAACAGGGCATGAT
This sequence comes from uncultured Gammaproteobacteria bacterium, assembly GCA_963708785.1. Lineage (GTDB taxonomy): Bacteria > Pseudomonadota > Gammaproteobacteria > Xanthomonadales > Rhodanobacteraceae > Rudaea. The sequence continues at coordinate 244,040 of CAVPTJ010000001.1, read as the reverse complement.
CTCCGAGATCATCTCCGCGCATCCGGATGAACTGCGCGGCTATCTCGAAGAAGCGGCCGGCATCTCGAAGTACAAAGAGCGCCGCAAGGAGACAGAGAGCCGCATCAAGGCCACGCGCGAAAATCTCGAACGCCTGAACGACGTGCGCGAGGAAGTCGAAAAACAACTCGAACACCTGAATCGTCAAGCCAAAGCCGCTGCGCGCTGGCAGGACCTGAAAAACGAGCACGGCAAGCGCGAGGCGGAACTGCGTGCGCTGCATTACCGTGTGATCGCGGCCGAACTCGACGAACACACCGCGGCGCTGCGTCACGGCGAAACCGGTATCGAAGCGCTGGTCGCCGAGCAGCGCCAGATCGAAGCGCAGATCGAAGGCCACCGCGAAAAGCATCAGGCCGCCGGCGAGAATTTGAACAAGGTGCAGGGCGAGGTTTATCGCGTCGGTGGCGAGATCGCGCGCGTCGAGCAGCAGATCCAGCACAACCGCGAACTGCGCGAACGTCTCGAACGCAATCGCGTCGAAACCGAAAAAGCACTTGCCGAAGTCGGCGAACACATCCGCGGCGATCACGACCAGCTCGAATCGTTGCGTGCGAGCATGAGCGAAGGCGAGCCGAAACTCGCCGAACTGCAGACCAACGCGACCGCCACGGCCGACGCGCTGCGCGATGCGGAAGCCCGGATAGTCGACTGGCAAACGCAGTGGGATGCCTACGCGAAATCTTCCGCGGAAGCGGCGCAGGCGGCGGAAGTCGAGCGCACGCGTCTTGATCTGCTTGATCGTCAGGCGCTGGAAAACTCGCGTCGTCTTGAGATCCTCCGCGAAGAAATGCAAGCGGCCAACGTGCAGACGTTGTCCGATCAGTCCGCGCAGATTTCCGCCGAACACGAGTCGCACAAAGAGAAGGTCGAGACGTTCACCAGGCTTCTCGACGAACGCCGCGCCGCGCACGAGCAGGCGCTCGAAGCCGAGCGCACGAATGCATCGGCATTGAACGAAGCGCGTACGGAATTGCAGCGTTTGCGCGGACGGCTCGCGTCGCTCGAAGCGCTGCAGCACGCCGCGCTCGGTCAGGAAAAATCGCCGGCGGCCGACTGGCTGGCGAAGCTGGGTCTCGACAAGTCGCGCCGTCTCGGCGAAGCGTTGAACGTGTCGGACGGCTGGGATACGGCCGTGGAGACGGTGCTTTCCGGTTTGCTGGAAGGCGTACTGACCGACGCGCCGCATGCGCATGCGAACGAACTGGCGAATGTGCGCGAAGCCGACGTCGCGCTGATTTCGTCCGAGCAAAGCGATGCGGGCCGCGCCGGCACGCTCGCCGCGCACGTAAAAGGCCCGACGGCGATCTTCGGCATCCTCGGCCAGGTGCACGCGGCCGAATCGATCGACGATGCGCGACGCATCGCCGCGTCGTTGCCGGCCAACGAATCGGTGATCACCCGCAGCGGCGAATGGCTCGGCGCGGGCTTCGCGCGCGTGCTGCGCCGCGGTGGCGCGCAGGCGGGCGTGCTCGCGCGCGAGCGCGACATCAACGCGCTGCGCGAGCAGATCGACGCGGCCAACACGCGCACCGAATCGCTCGGCAAGGACATTGAGGAACTGAAATCCCGCAAGGCCGAAGCCGAGCGCGTGCGCGACGACGCACAACGCGATCTGTACGCAGCGCATCGCCGCGCGGCGGAGCTGGCCGGACAACTGCAGAGCCATCGCGGCAAGATGGAGACGGCGCAGGCGCGGCTGAGCAAAGTCGAATCGGAAATCCGCGAGCTCGAAGCACGCGTCGCCGCCGACCAGGAGCAATCGCGCGCCGCACGCACGCGTCTGGAAGACGCCGTGTCGCGCATGGGCGATCAGGAACAGCAACGTCAGCATTTGGACAGCGAACGACGCCGTCTGCTCGAGGCACGCGAGGAAGCGCGCATGAACGCGCGCGAAGCCGCCGACCGCGCGCATCAGATGGCGCTCGGACTGGAATCGCGGCGTTCATCCGTCGCGTCGCTGGAACAGGCGCTCGGCCGCATGAACGTGCAACTGGCGCAATTGCAGGCGCGCAAGAAAGAGATCGCTGAACAGCTTGAACAGGGCGGCGATCCGCTGACCGGTCTGGAAGCAGAACGGCAGACGTATCTCAATCAGCGCCTGCTCATCGACAGGCAACTTGTCGAAGCGCGCAAGGCGCTGGAGGAACGCGACACGGAATTCCGCGCCTACGAGCAGGAACGTCATCGCGTCGAGCAGAATTTGAATCAGCATCGCGAAGCGCATGCCGAACGCCGGCTTGCGCATCAGGGCCACCAGCTGCGCGCGCAGCAGCTCGAAGAAGCGATCGCGGCGGCCGGACACGACGTGGCCGCGCTGCTCGAAACGCTGTCCAGCGGCGCCGATCCGGTCGAGTGGCAGCAGCAACTGGAAACGCTCGACGCAAAGATCAAACGTCTGGAACCGGTGAACCTCGCCGCGATCCAGGAACACGAGGAACAATCGCAGCGCAAGACCTATCTCGACGCGCAGCTCACCGACTTGAACACCGCGCTCGAAACGCTCGAAGGCGCCATCAAGAAGATCGACAAGGAAACGCGCACGCGTTTCAAGGAAACCTTCGATCGCGTCAACACCGGTTTGCAGGAACTCTTCCCGCGCCTGTTCGGCGGCGGTCACGCGTATCTGGAACTGACCGGCGAAGATCTCCTCGACAGTGGTGTCTCCATCATGGCGCGTCCGCCGGGCAAGCGTGTATCGAACATCACGCTGCTGTCCGGCGGCGAGAAAGCGCTGACCGCGGTCGCGCTGGTGTTCTCGATCTTCCGCCTGAATCCGGCGCCGTTCTGCCTGCTCGACGAAGTCGACGCACCGCTCGACGAGGCCAACGTCGGCCGGTTCTCACAGCTCGTCGGCGAGATGAGCGAGCGCGTGCAGTTCCTGTTCGTCACGCACAACAAGGCGACCATGGAAGCGGCGCACCAGCTTTGCGGTGTGACGATGCGCGAGGCGGGTGTGTCGCGGCTGGTGCAGGTCGATCTTGCCGAAGCGGCCAAGCTCGCCGGCGCGGCTTAACGAAATTATGCTGCGCGCCCCGGAATCGAGCGCTAACATCGCGCGGCCGGCTTCGGGCGGAGAGACCAAGGGAATGTCGCGATGACCGCGAACGAACTGCGCATCCTCATTGCGATTATCGGCGTCGTCGTGTTTGCGCTGATCTGGCTGTTCGGCAAACCGCGCCGTCCGAAGCAGGGTCGCCGCACGCCGATCGTGCGCGAGGGCGATCCGGAGCGCATCGAGCCGACCTTCGGCGAAGGCGAGCTGCCGGTCGAAGGCGAGCAGGCCGAACTCGACATCAGCTTTTCCGCGACCGATTCGGAACCTTCCGAAAAACCGGCGGTGCAGCGCCAGCCGCCGCCGAAAATCGCCACGCCGTCGCGGCCGCCGGCGGGCGTGCGTCCGGAGCAGCCGATCGAACGCATCGTCACGCTGTTCGTCGCCTCGCGCGAGGGCGAACTGATGCACGGCGCGAATCTCGTCGTCGCCGCCGAAAAGGCCGGCATGACCTTCGGCGACATGGGCATCTTCCATCGCCTGGTTTCCGGCAAGCCCGAGGCCGGTCCGATCTTCAGCATGGCCAACATGGTCAAGCCCGGCAATTTCGATATGCGCGATATCGACAAAGTGCAAACGCCCGGCGTGAGTTTTTTCATGACGCTGCCCGGACCGGTTTCCGCACTGGACGCGTGGGATGCGATGCTGCCCACCGCGCAACGCCTGGCGGAACTCATGGACGCGACCGTGCTCGACGAAGAACGCAATGCGCTCGGCCGGCAACGCGTGGCGCACCTGCGCGACGAGCTGCGCGCGTGGGACCGCAAGCAGGACCGCAGCCACATCCGCATGCGCTGATGCTCAGCGCCGATAGGCCTGCACGAGCGAGTTCAGATGCACGCGTTCGGCGTCGCGCATGAACGGTGCTATCAGCAGCATCACCTGATAAACGCCTTGCGTGAGTTCGGCCTGTGTCGGCTCCGCCTTGCCGCCGCGAACCGTGTTGTAGTTGAGCCAGAAGGTTGCGACCAGCAGCACGTTTTCCGACGTTGCGTGAATCTCGTCCGGCGTCGCGAACAGGATTTGCGCATCGACCAATCCGCGCAGCACGTGTGCGGCACTCTCCGCGGCTCGATTGAGCAGACGCGCAAAGCGCTGTTTGAGCTTGCGGTTGCGCGAGAGGATGTCGACGAGATCGCGATACAGGAATCGATACGCCCACATGCATTCGAACACGCGATGCAGTTGCAGCCACACGTCTTCCAACGTCGGCAGCCGCTTGCGCGGACGCGCCAGTGCCTCGTCCATGCGCGCTTCGAAATCCGCGAACAGTTGCGCGACGATCTCGTCCTTGCTGCGGAAGTGGTAGTAGAGATTGCCGGGACTGATGCCCAGCTCGTCGGCCAGGTGATTGGTGGTGACGTTCGGCTCGCCGAGCGCATTGAACAGCGCCAGGCCCGTGTCGAGGATTTCCGCGCGCGTCTGCCTGGTCACACGCGGCCTTCGATCAGGCGCCGAGTTTCTTCACCAGATCCACGTAGCGTTGCATCGCCTCGTCGGTCTTCATGCCCTTGAGTTTGGACCACGCCTCATACTTGGCGGTGCCGACGAAATCGAAGAAGCCGGGCTTCGGTCCGGAGACATCGCCGTCCGAACCTTGCTTGTACAGCGCGTAGAGTTTGAGCAGCGTGTCGTTGTCGGGACGCTCGCCCAGATGCTTCACGTCTTCGGCGGCTTGCGTGAATTTCGCTTTCAGATCCGACATTGCGCTTTCGCCCCCATGACGCAGCGCACTGTGTATCACGGCCAAAATGCAGGGTCAACGCGACGATCGCAACGGATTCCGAGTCGTCGAAATGGACAACAGATCGTCCGATCGCGATCTGTTTCGTTCTCAACGTCGCCACGTCGGAAAGCGAGAACGCGCGCGCCGGGAGCGCGCGGTCCGCTACTTGCGACCCGCCGCCTTCTTCGCCGGCTGCCTGTTGCCGGACTGCTTCGCAGCGAGTTGCGCTTCCTCGAGTTCGCGCGCCAGATCGCTCAAGTCGTCGCGCGCGCGACGCACGGTCGTGGTCATCACGTTGCTGAAGCCGGTTTTCACGCCCATGCCGATGGCGTGCTTGCGCATGTCCTTGCTCAGCTCTTCAACGCGGCGCGTGAGCTCTTCGATGTCCTTGCGCGAAGGCACGCCGAGTTTCGCCAATGCCGCGGTCACGCGCGTGTCGAACATGTGCTCCAGACGATCCCACGTTTCCTGCGTGCGTTCGCGCACCTGCGTCACCGAGCTACCGACCGCGCCGCGCACGTCGTTCGCCGCGCCGGTCGCGATGCGGCGAGTCTTCTGTTCGAGCGCCGATCCTTCCTTCACCAGGCTCTGGAACAGCTTGCCGCCTTCGACCTGCGCCTTGCCGAACGCGCCGAGGCCGGCCAGCCAGATGTGCTGCGCCGATTCCATGATCGATGCGGTCGGATCGCTCTTGGCAGCCGCTTTCGGGGCTGGCGCGGGCGCGGGCTTCGCGGCGGGTTTTGGCGCCGGTTTCGCAGCCGCTTTCGGCGCGGGTTTCTGAGATACCTTCGCGGCCGGCTTGGACGCCTTCGGCGTCGGTTTTTTTGGCGCTGCCGGGCGCGCTTTGGGCTTGGCTTTGCTCATGAACTCCCTCCAGTGAGTTATGCAACCGTTGGATTTTCAACGGTTTATCATTTCTAGACGCACGCAACGAGCGCCTAGAATATGCACTCCTGAGAAAAAGTTCCAATGTGGAATCTTTTAAAAGGGGACAAATGCAACGGGCGACCCCCCAACCGGGGCATCTTTTACCACTTGCCGTGATACAGCTCGCGACCGATCAGCATGCGCCGGATTTCATTGGTGCCGGCGCCGATTTCATAAAGTTTGGCATCGCGCAGGATGCGGCCAGTCGGGAATTCATTGATGTAGCCGTTTCCGCCCAGGCACTGGATCGCCTCCAGCGCCACCTGCACCGCGCTGGTCGACGCATGCAGCAGGCACGAGGCCGGATCGATCCGCGATTTGCGTCCGCGGTCGTAATCCTGCGCCACCATGTAGGCGTAGGCGCGCGAACTCTGCAGCGCCGTGTACATGTCCGCGATCTTGGCCTGCATGATGCCGAACGTGCCGATCGGCGCGTTGAACTGTTTGCGTTCGCGCACATACGGCAACGCCGCGTCGATGGCCGCCTGCATCAGTCCGATCGGTCCGCCGGAAAGCACCAGCCGCTCGGTATCCAGACCGCTCATCAGCACGCGCACGCCTTCGTTCACTTCACCGATGCGATTGGCGTCGGGAATCGCGCAATTGTCGAACACCAGTTCGCAGGTATTGGAGCCGCGCATGCCGAGCTTGTCGAGCTTCTGCGCGGTGGAAAATCCCTTCATGCCTTTTTCGATGATGAACGCCGTCATGCAGCGCGATCCGGCCGGACGATGCGCTGTGCGCATATAGACCAGCAACACGTCGGCATCCGGGCCATTGGTGATCCACATCTTGGAACCGTTGGCGATCCACACGTCGCCTTTTTGTTCCGCACGGCAAGTCATCGAGCCGACCACATCCGAACCGGCACCCGGTTCGCTCATCGCGAGCGCGCCTTTGAATTCGCCGCTGCACAGTTTCGGCAAGAACTTTTTCTTCTGCGCGTCGCTGGCGTTGTGCGCGATGTTGTTCACGCACAGATTCGAGTGCGCGCCGTACGACAATCCCACCGAACCCGATGCGCGCGAGATTTCTTCCATCGCGACGACGTGAGCGAGAAAACCCAAACCCGATCCGCCGAATTCCTCCGGCACGGTCACGCCGAGCAAACCCATTTCGCCGAACTTTTTCCACAGATCGTCCGGAAACGCGTTTTCGCGATCGATCAGATCGGCACGCGGCGCGATCTCCTTCTCGGCGAAGGCGCGCACGGATTCGCGCAGCAGATCCAGTTCCTCGCCCAGCGGGAAGGGACGCATAAGGCTTTTCCGTTCAAGTCGTTGCGTCAATCATAGCCCAAACCGCATGAAGTGATGGCGGCTGCTATCCTACGGCGCTTTCGCCGATCACGAACGCATGCCCAAACCCGCTCATCGGCTCGACGGACTTCCCGCGCCCGCACAAGCGCTCGCGCGCGAGGCGACGGCGGCGCTGTCGCGCGGACGGCTCTCGGATGCCGAGCGCGCCGTCACATTGATGCTCGCCTACGCGCCGACGCACGCAGAGCCGCAACGCTTGCTCGGTCTGCTTCTGCATCGCGGCGGTCGAGCGGACGAGGCCGTCAAGGCGCTACGACACGCCAACGAATTGCGCCCCGACGATCCCGACATTCTGATCCCGCTCGGCGCCGCGATGGCCGACGCCGGCGAATTTTCCGCTGCCGTCGAACCCGTGCGCCGCGCCGCGGAATTGCGTCCGGATGCGGAGACGAATTATCGCTACGGTCGCATGCTCGAATATAACGCGCAGCTCGATGCGGCCGTGCCGGTCTTCAGGCGCGCGCTCGCACAGGATCCGAAACACGCGCCGGCACGACTGCAATACGCGCGCGATCTGTTCTACACGGGCCACGCCGACGAAGCGGCAAAACAGTTCCGTCGCCTGATCGCATCGGGACAGGAACTGGCGAGCGCGTGGTACGGCCTTGCCGAAATGAAGACGCATCCATTCGACGCCGCCGATCTCGCCGCGCTCAGGAAGCTGCGCGCAAATCCGCGTTTCACCGGCATGGAACGCGCGACGCTGTTGCACGCTCTCGGCAAGGCATTCGAGGACAACGGCGACTACACCGCCGCATTCGATGCCTTCGACGAAGCCGCGCGCATCGAACGCGCCGCTCATCCGTCCAGCGTTGCGGCGCTCGGCGCTTTTGTGGATTCGGTGCGCGCTGCGTTTCCGCAACCTGTGGTTGCGAGCGGCACGCAAGGCGGCGAAGCGATTTTCATCATCGGCATGCCGCGCGCGGGATCGACGCTGGTCGAGCAGATTCTCGCAGCCCATTCGCAGGTGGAAGGCGCCAGCGAGCTGCCGGACCTGACCCTCACGCTAGAACGCGAATCGCGGCGGCGCAATCAGCCGTTTCCGCATTGGGTCCCACAAACCACCCCGCAGGATTGGCAACGCATCGGCGCCGATTATCTGGAGGCCACCGCGCGCTGGCGCACGCACAAGCCGCGTTTCACCGACAAATCGCCAGGCAACTGGATGCAGGCCGAGGCCGCAATCGCGATGCTGCCCGCTGCACGCTTCGTCCATGTGCGCCGCGATGCACTGGAAACGTGCTGGTCGTGCTTCCGGCAGTTCTTTGCGCCGGGGCGCATGCCGTGGTCGAGTTCGTTCGACGACATCGCCGCCTATCTGCGCCGCTGCGAAGATCATTGCGACGAACTCGCGCGCCGCTACCCGCGCAACGTACGCATCCAGAGTTACGAAGCGCTGGTCGACGACCCGGAAGGGCAGACGCGCGCCTTGCTCGATTTTTGCGGACTCGATTTCGAGATCGCCTGCCTTCATTCGCATGATGCGGTGCGGACCATCCGCACGGCGAGCGCGGCGCAGGTGCGCAGGCCCATCGCGCGTCCGGCGAGCGCCGGCAAGCGTTACGGCGCGCTGCTCGATCCGCTGCGCGACGCGTTGCGCAGCGCCACAAAAAAACCCGCATGATCATGCGATAGAAACGGCGCGAGCGCGTGGGTAGCTTGACCGCACCCACTCGGCGGAGCGCAGCCATGCGTTACCGGGATTCGATGCGTGTCGCAGCGCGCTGGCTATACGCAGGCTGCGCGATTTTTCCAGCTAGCCATGCCTTCGCCACGGTGGCTGTACCGTTCGAACGCAACGACGGTCAATACGACCCGCGCGTGGCTTTCGCGGCGCGCTCGGCACTGGCCAATGTATTCGTCACCTCCGATGGACGCATCGTCTATTCCGTCCGTGATCCGGCCTGCGCAACGCACGCGTGCGGCTGGAGCCTCGTCGAATCGTTCGCGCAGGCACGCGTGTCGCATCCGCGAGGCGCGGAGCGCAGCACCACACGCGTATCGGCGTTCCTCGGCGTGGACACGCGACGCTGGCGTTCCGACATCGCGACGTTCGATCGCGTGCGCGTTGGCGAACCGTGGCGCGGCATCGCCGTGGATCTCGCGATGCGCAGCCGAAACGTCGAAAAAATCTACACGCTCGGTGCGGGCGTCGATGCCGACCGCATTCGCATGACGGTCGACGGCGCTTCGCGTCTGCGCACCGACGCAAGCGGCGCGCTAATTGCCGAAACGGCGCGTGGCGACATCGCGTTCACGTCGCCCGTCGCATACCAGATGATCGATGGCGTCCGCCGCGCGGTGGACGTGCGTTATCGGTTGACGGGCACGCGCACGTATTCGTTCGCGCTCGGTGCGCATGACGCTCACACGCCGACCGAGATCGATCCATTGGTGCGCGCGACATTCGCGGGCGGCGACCACGTGGATGATGCCTATGCGATCGCGATCGATGCGGACACGGGCGACGTCGTCGTCGCCGGACGCACCAACTCGGCCAATTTCCCCGGCGTATCGGGTGGTGCACAAGCCGCGCTCGCCAGCAGCGGATTCGAGGACGCTTTCGTAGCGCGCTACAGCCCCGACCTGACCACGCTCATCCAGGCCACCTATCTCGGCGGCAGCGCGAACGACGAAGCTGCGGCACTGGCCATCGATCCATCGACGGGCGACATCGTCATTACGGGCTTCACGTATTCAAAGGACTTTCCCGGCACGGCCGGCGGCGCACTGCCGAATCCGCCGGACCCCACGCCGAATACGCAAGGCGCCTACGTCGCGCGGTTGAGTTCGGATCTGACGACGTTGTTGCAGGCGACATATCTCGGTGGCGTGAAGTCGCCGCAGCCGATGGCCGTCGCGATCGGTACGGCCGGGCTCGTCTATGTCGCCGGCAACACCGGCAATGATTTCCCTGCCGACGGCGCGCAGACCACCGCCACTGCCGGCACTCACGCGTTCATCGCGCAGTTGACCGGCGACCTGACCACCGTCCAGCATGCCACGTACATGGCCGGCACCGGCAACGAAACCGACAATGCGGGCCTCGCGATTGATCCGAATAACGGCGATGTGGTGCTCGGCGGACGAACCGAGTCCATCGATTTGCCCGGCACCGCCGGCGGCGCGCGCAGCAGCAGCGGCGGCAACACCGATTTTTATCTGGCGCGTTTCTCGCCTGCGCTGAACACGCTGCGCGGCGCCACGTATCTCGGCGGCTCGATGGTGGAAGAGTACATCGGCGGCGTGATCATCGAACCGGTGTCGTCGGACATTTTCGTCACCGGCGAAACAACGTCCGGCGATTTTCCCGGCACCACGGGCGGCTATCAGTCGTCGTTCGCGGGCGCCGGCAATCTGAGCATCGTCGTGGCGCGTCTGGACTCGACGCTCGGCACGCTGCGCCAGGCGACGTATCTCGGCGTGGACGGAAACAGCTACGGTTCGGCGCTGGCGCTGGATGCGAAAAGCGGCGACGTGTTCATCGCAGGACAAACCAGTTCGCATGCATTTCCCGGGATCGCATTCGCGTGGCAGCCGACGCTGCTGGGTTCTTCGGATGTGATCGTCGCGCGATTGAGTCCCGATCTGACGGCGCTTCGGCAATCCACCTATCTCGGCAGTGCGCAGGACAACGCTGCGCACGCGCTGGCGATCAGTTCGGTGAACAACGATGTCTACGTCGCCGGCACCACGACGGCGAACGCGTTCCCCGGAACCGCGACGGGCGCGCAGCCCGCGCCCGGCTCGCCGAACGGCGAAGACGGTTTCGTCGCGCGCATCACGCGCGATCTGAAGGAAGGCGTCTTCGCCGCGAGTTTCGAACCGTAGTTCTCAGTGGCCGCGCATGCGGCCCAGGAAACGCGGTCCGTGATTGCCCATGTGCGGCAGCTTGATCTTGCCGATCGCCGCGATGCGTTCTTCGGCCATGCGGTCGGCCGCCTTGAACGTGGGGATCTTGTCGCGTTCGGCGATCTGGAAAATACGGCCGACGTTGTAGTAGATCGTGCGCATCATGCGCATGGCGCGTTCGCGGTTGTAGCCGTCGATCTCCAGCGACACGTTCATCACGCCGCCCGCGTTCACCGCGTAATCCGGCGCGTACAGGATTCCTTTCTTCTCGACCGCTTCGCCGATCGCGTCGTTGGCGAGCTGGTTGTTCGCCGCGCCGCAGATGATCTTGGCTTTCAGTCGCGGCAGCGTCTGCTCGTTCACCGTGCCGCCGAGCGCGCACGGGCTGTAGACGTCCGCTTCGACGTCGTAAATTTCGTCGGTGCCGACCGCTGTGCAACCGAATTCCTCGACCGCCTGTTTCACCAATTCCGGATTGATGTCGGTGACGAAAACCTTCGCGCCTTGTTCGCGCAGCAGCTTGATGAATTCCATGCCGACATGTCCGGCGCCCTGCACGGCGTACGAATATTTGCCGATGTCCTCGTTGCCATACTTCACGTTCAGCGCGGCCATCAAGCCTTGCAACGTGCCGTACGCGGTGAACGGCGACGGATCGCCCGAGCCGCCGTGCACCTGATGCACGCCAGTCACGAATTCGGTTTCGCGGAACACCCATTCCATGTCGTTGACGTCGATGCCGACATCTTCGGCCGTGATGTAGCGACCGTTGAGCGAATTCACGAAACGTCCGAATGCGCGGAACAGCGCTTCGGATTTGTCTTTCGCCGGATCGCCGATGATCACCGCCTTGCCGCCGCCGATGTTCAGGCCCGCAACCGCGTTCTTGTAGGTCATGCCGCGCGACAGACGCAGCACGTCGTTGATCGCTTCCTGCTCGCTCTTGTACGGCCACATGCGCAGGCCGCCGAGGGCCGGGCCGAGCACGGTGTTGTGGATGGCGATGATGGCCTTCAGGCCCGCATCCTTGTTGTGGCAAAACACGACCTGTTCGTGGCCGGTGGTGGCGAACGTCTCGAAGATCATTGAATGAGGCTCCAGATTCGGTGCGGCGATCGGCGGCCGGGCGGCGGATCGCACAAAAAGCAAAAGCCGCGATGAACGCGGCCGGTTGAAAGTGCGCGTAGTTTAGCGGGATGATCCGGACGATGACAGTGCCGCACGGCCGTGAGCCTGCGCGGCGCGCGACGCCGGAGAAGGATGCCCATGGCTGAAAACGTTTCCGCTGAATGTTGCGTCGTCGGCGGCGGACCGGCGGGGATGATGCTCGGCTTGCTGCTCGCGCGCTCCGGCGTGCGCGTGACGGTTCTGGAAAAGCACAAGGATTTCCTGCGCGATTTCCGCGGCGACACGGTACATCCGTCGACGTTGCAGATCTTGAGCGAGATCGGCCTTTATCAACGCTTCGATCAACTCAAGCAGCACAAGGCGCACGATCTTTCGATCGCGTTCGGCGATCACATGCAGCGCTTCGTCGAACTGCGCGGATTGAAACCGTTCGACTACATCGCGCTCGTGCCGCAGTGGGATTTCCTCGATCTCGTCGCCAGCGCAGGGCGTGAGTATCCGCATTTCGATCTGCGCATGAGCACGCAGGCCACTGGATTGATCGAAGAGAACGGACGCGTTGTCGGCGTGCGCGCGCAGTCGGCTGCGGGCGAGATCGTGATTCGCGCCAATCTCGTCGTCGGCACCGACGGCCGTCACTCGACGTTGCGCGATGCCGCCGGTTTCACGCCGATCGAATACGGCGCGCCGATGGACGTGCTGTGGTTCCGCGTGCCGCGCAAGCCCGACGATACCGAAGATGTGTTCGGCCGCGTCTCGCGCGGGCACATGATGGTGATGCTCAACCGCGACGACTACTGGCAATGCGCGTTCGTCGTGCCGAAAGGCGACAACGAAAAGCTGCGTGCGAAACCGATCGAATCGTTTCGCGAAGATGTCGCCGGCGTCGCGCCGCTGATCAAGGATCGGCTCGATGTGCTCGCGTCGTGGGACGACGTGAAATTCCTCGAGGTGAAAGTGAACCGTTTGCCGACCTGGTACAAGCCGGGATTGCTGCTGATCGGCGACGCGGCGCATGCGATGTCGCCGGTAGGCGGCGTCGGCATCAATCTCGCCGTGCAGGATGCGGTGGCCGCGGCGAACGTGCTCGCGCCCGCGCTGCGCGGCGGCGGCAAGCCCGATGAGTCGGTGCTCGCGCGCGTGCAGGCGCGGCGCGAGTTTCCGACCAAGTTCACCCAAGGGCTGCAGCGGCAGATTCAAAAGCGTGTGATCTCACGCGCGCTGGCGACGACGCACGACGTTACGCAGTTGCCCGCGTGGATTCGTTTTCTGCTCAGGTTCCGCTTCGTGCGGCACATTCCGGCGAGGCTGATCGGCTATGGAATTCGCCGTGAACACGTGCGCATCACCGCCATGTCGCCGCCCTGAGGCCGTCTGGACATGAACGAACGATCGTGCTATTTTGCGTAAATGCAAGCTGCCGTAGCAACGAACAAAGGCGCCGCCACGCGCGAGACGGTGATCGAACGCGCGCTTTCGATGGCACGTACCGGAGGCTTTGAAGGTCTCACCATCGGCGGCATCGCGACAGCGGTCGGCATGTCCAAGAGCGGCGTGTTCGCGCACTTCGGATCGCGGGAAGATCTGCAGCTCGCCGTGCTCGACGCCGCGGCGCAGAGTTTCACCAACAACGTCTTCGCGCCGGCGATCCGAGAAAAGCGCGGGTTGCCGCGTCTGCGCGCGATCATGCGCAACTGGGTTTCCTGGCTGCGCAACGAAGGAGGCGGCTGCCCGATGGTCAGCGCCGCGATTGAGTATGACGATCGTCCCGGTCCGATCCGTGACCGCGTGGTCGAGTACCAGATCAAGCTGCGCCGCGAGCTGGCGCGCGCCGTGCGCATGGCCATCGATGCCGGCGAAATGAAGCCCGATTGCGATGCCGACCAGCTTGCGTTCGAGATCTTCGCGATCGAACTCGCGCTGCATCACGATTCGCGTCTGTTCAAGCCGAGCGACGCTGTAGCGCGTGCCGAAAAATCGATGCAGCGCCTGCTCGATTCCTACCGCGCCTAGCGAAACCAAATCGTTTGCATGAGGTGGAAGACATGAAATCCGCTGCCGATAGAAAAAGCACGAACGTTCGTAAATATCTGGAAATAGCGACATGGCGGGCGTTGTTCGCGCTCGGCGGTGTGTTTCTGCCGAGCGCAACGGCCGACCACGCCGCACGGCTCTTCGCGACGCCATTCGCGAGCAGCCGCAACCGTGCGCGAGCGTTCGAATCGAACGATGTCGTGTCGCGCGCCGATTTCCGTCGCGGTTCGATTTCCGTCGGCGCGCGCACGCTGTCGACGTACACGTGGGGCGATCCGACCCGTGAGCGTTACGCGCTGCTGGTGCACGGCTGGTCGAGTTTCGGATTGCGCTTTGCGTCCTGGGTCGCGCGACTTCGCGCTGCAGGCTACGCAGTCATCGCCTTCGATCAACCGGCGCACGGCAACAGTCACGGCAAGCACGCGACGTTGCCGGAATTCGCCGCCGCGGTAAGCGCGATCGGCGAACAGTTCGGCGATGCGGCGTTCGCAGTGGGCCACTCGCTCGGCGGCGCCGCGCTGATGCTCGCACAAGGCGAGCGTTGGCGCGCAGAACGCATCGTGCTGATTGCGCCGACGGCCGATATGACGGCGGCGGTCGATCGTTTCTTCCGGTTCCTGCATCTCGGCGATCATCTGCGCGGCCGCTTCTACGCGTGGCATCAGCGCCGCACTGGCGTCGATGCGCGCACGTTGAATGTCGAACGGCGCTTGCGCGTGCTCGGCGGAGCGGGGCTCGTCGTGCACGATGTCGACGACCGCGATGTGCCGTGGGGCGAAGGCGAACGTTATGCATTGCACTGGAGCGGTGCGCGTCTGCTGACTACGCAAGGTCTCGGACACAATCGCATCGTCGACGACGCACGCGTGATCGATGCCGCGCTCGCGTTCGCGCGCGGCGAAATCGTCGGCGATCACGTGCAGGGCAGCCCGGGTCTGATGTGACCAGCGGCACATGCCGCACCGCGTGCATCGGTCGATGATCGCATCGTCCTTTCGGGAGATGTCATGCGAATCGCCGCAATTGCTTTGCCGATGCTGCTCACCAGTGGCGTCGCTGCGCACGCGGAAGACGTGGCCACGCTGATCGAGCGGCAGTCGCAGGAATTTTCCGACGCGTCCGCCGCCGGCGATGCGGCGACCATCGCGAAATATCTCGACGACCGCGTGATCTTCATGAACGAAACCAGCGAGATCGGCGACAAGAAGGGCATCGTCGAAAGCACGCAGCCGTCGCCGAAGAATGTCCAGCGCAAACTCACGCAGTCGGATTTCAAGGTCGAGGTGCACGGCGATGTGGCGGTGACGTCGTTCACCGACAACCTCGATCAGCAACTGTACGGCCAGACGCTGAAGATCAAATATCTCTCCACGGAAGTGTGGATGAAGGAAGGCAACGCCTGGAAAATGATTTCCAGCCAGACCATGACGATGCCCGACGATCCGAAAACCGTCCCGCTGTCTCCGGCGACGCTCGACGAATATGTCGGTACGTACGAAGCCACGCCGGCGTTCAAGATGCGCATCGCGCGCGAGGGCGACGGTCTGGTCGGTACGACCAACGATGGCAAGCCGTACGTCATCAAAGCCGAATTGCGCGACGTGCTCGTCACGCCCGGACAGCCGACGCTCCGCCGCATCATCCAGCGCGACGCAAGCGGGAAAGTTACCGGCCTGATCAGCCGCCGCGAAGGTCACGACTTCGTTTTAAAGCGTGTGAGTTGACGCTACAGTCCGCGCATGACGGAAAAGGAACGCCGGACGCGTGCAGCGGATATCGATTTCCGGATCGCCGATCCCGCCGGCGCAGACGCGCGGCATTGCTTCGAACGCTATTTCGCCGAACTCGACGCGCGCTTTCACGGCGGCTTCGATGCCGGCGCCTACGGCGGCGACTCCGGTCAGACGGATTTCACGCCGCCGAACGGCTGTCTGCTCATCGCCCGCCTTGACGGTCAGCCCATCGGGTGCGGTGCGCTGCGCACGCTCGCGAGCGACGTCGGCGAACTCAAACGCATGTGGATCGCGCCGGATGCGCGCGGTCTCGGACTCGGCCGCCGTCTGCTGGAAGAACTCGAAAATGAAGCGAAGCGGCACGGATTCCACGTCCTCCGTTTGGATACGAATGCAACGCTCGACGAAGCGCTCGCGTTGTATCGATCCAGTGGTTATCGCGAAATCGCGCGCTTCAACGACAACCCTTATGCGCAGCACTGGTTCGAGAAAACGCTGCGGTGAGGCGGCCACCCGACGGCGAGACTGACAACGTCTTCCGCGCCGGTTTCGGGCAAAAACACGCCAAAGCGTACAATGGCGGCCTAGCCAAGAACCCGGCGAGCGCCATGAGCACGACTGCCAAGAACCTGCCGATTCAACCGTCCGCCGCGGAGGCCACACCGCTGCGTTTCGTGACCGCCGCGAGCCTGTTCGACGGGCACGACGCCGCCATCAACATCATGCGCCGCCTGATCCAGGCGCAAGGCGCGGAGGTGATCCACCTCGGCCACAACCGCAGCGTCGAAGATGTGGTCCGCGCCGCGCTGCAGGAAGACGCCGACGGCATCGCGTTGAGTTCGTACCAGGGCGGCCACGTCGAATACTTCAAGTACATGGTCGACATGCTCAAGGAACGCGGCGCGAAACACATCCGCGTTTTCGGCGGCGGCGGTGGCACGATCACGCCGGAGGAAATCCGCGAACTCGAACAGTACGGCGTCGAACGCATCTATCACCCGAACGACGGCATGCACATGGGCCTCACCGCGATGATCGAAGACGTGGTCCGCCGCGCCAACGACCATCGCATCAAGACCGAGCGTCCGCACAAGGTAACGCTCGACAATGAAATCTCCGTCGGCCAAATGCTGACGACGATCGAAGAAGGCACGTTCGACGACAACGAACTCGCGCGCCTGCGCAAGGAATGGCAACTCGCCGGCGGCAAGACGCCGGTGATCGGCATCACGGGTACGGGCGGCGCGGGCAAATCGTCCGTCGTTGACGAACTGCTGTTGCGCTTTTTGCACGCTTTTCCACAAATGCACATTGCGGTGCTCGCGGTCGATCCCACACGCCGCCGCAGCGGCGGTGCGCTGCTCGGCGACCGCATCCGCATGAATTCACTGCGCTCGAAAAACGTCTACATGCGTTCGATGGCGACGCGCCGCCAGCACGCGGCGACGAGCATTGTGCTGAAGGATTGCATCGCGTTCCTGAAAGGGCAGGGTTACGACCTCGTCATCGTCGAGACGGCCGGCATCGGCCAGTCCGATTCGGAAATCGTCGATCTCGTCGATTTCCCGATGTATGTGATGACCAGCGACTACGGCGCGGCCTCGCAACTCGAAAAAATCGACATGCTCGATTTCGCCGATCTCGTCGTGCTCAACAAATTCGACAAGCGCGGCGCCGAAGACGCCCTGCGCGACGTGCGCAAGCAGTGGAAGCGCAATCGCGTCGCCTTCAAATTGACCGACGAACAGGTTCCGGTTTATCCGACCATCGCGAGCCAGTTCAACGATCCCGGCGTCACCTGGATGTTTTCCAATCTGTGCCGTCTGCTGCGCGACAAGCTGCATCTACCGCCGGAAAAGTGGACGCCGCAACTCGACACCACCTTGAAGGAACCGCGCGCCACGGTGTTGATTCCCGGCGCACGCGTGCGCTATCTCGCGGAAATTGCCGAGCAGGGACGCGGCATCAACGGCAGCATCGGCAAACAGGCCGAAGCGGCCGATCGCGCGCAGGCGTTGTGGCAGGCGCTGCACGAAATCGGCGATGCGAAATTACCGAAGCAGCTCGATACGTATGAAGCCACCGATCTGCTCGCGCAAATCGGCACCGGCGCCGGATCGAACGATCGCAGCCTGCATGTGCTGCGTCAGAAGTACAACGATGCGGTGAAAGCGCTGTCGACCGAAGGCATCAGCCTGTTGCGCGAATGGCCCACGCGCCTGAAATCGATTACCGACGAACACTACACCTACGAAGTGCGCGGCAAGGCGGTCGAAGGCAACAACTACGTCGAGTCGATGTCGCACCAGAAAGTGCCGAAGATCGCCGCGCCCACGTACAAGAGTTGGGGCGAACTGCTCACGTTCCTGATGAAGGAAAACCTGCCGGGCGCGTATCCGTACACCGGCGGCATCTATCCGTACCGCCGCACCGGCGAAGATCCGCTGCGCATGTTCGCCGGCGAAGGGACGCCTGAGCGCACCAACCGCCGCTTCCATTATCTGTCGCACGGACAGAAGGCCACGCGCCTGTCCACCGCGTTCGATTCCGTCACGCTGTACGGCGAAGACCCGCATCCGCGCCCGGACATCTACGGCAAGATCGGCAATTCCGGCGTCAACATTCCCACGCTCGACGACATGAAGAAGCTGTATTCCGGCTTCGATCTGTCCTCGCCGAGCACGTCGGTGTCGATGACGATCAACGGACCGGCGCCGATCATCCTCGCCATGTTCATGAACACGGCGATCGATCAGGCCGTCGAAAAATATCTGCGCGAAGATTCCAAACGCTGGGATGCCGCGCACGAGAAAATCGAAAAACTATACAACGGTAAAAAACGCCCGATGTATACCGGCATGCTGCCGGAGGGCAACGACGGACTCGGTCTGGGCTTGCTCGGCATCACCGGCGATCAGGTCGTCGACGCTGAAACCTACACGAAAATCAAAACGGCGACGTTGGCCGCCGTGCGCGGCACCGTGCAGGCCGACATCCTCAAGGAAGACCAGGCGCAGAACACCTGCATCTTCTCCACGGAATTCGCGCTGCGCATGATGGGCGACATCCAGCAGTATTTCGTCGACAACAAGGTGCGCAATTTCTATTCGGTGTCGATATCGGGTTATCACATCGCCGAGGCCGGCGCGAATCCGATTTCGCAGCTCGCCTTTACGCTGAGCAACGGCTTCACCATCGTTGAGTACTACTTAGCGCGTGGTATGAACATCGACGACTTCGCACCGAACCTGTCGTTCTTCTTCTCCAACGGCATGGACCCGGAATACTCGGTGATCGGCCGCGTCGCGCGCCGCATCTGGGCGCGC
Organism: uncultured Gammaproteobacteria bacterium; assembly: GCA_963708785.1. Lineage (GTDB taxonomy): Bacteria > Pseudomonadota > Gammaproteobacteria > Xanthomonadales > Rhodanobacteraceae > Rudaea. The sequence goes on along the minus strand of CAVPTJ010000001.1, from coordinate 224,901 downwards.
GCGATGCGCGAACGCTACGGCGCCTCACCGCGCAGCCAGATGATGAAGTATCACATCCAGACCTCCGGCCGCTCGCTGCACGCGCAGGAAATCCAGTTCAACGACATCCGTACCACACTGCAGGCGTTGTACGCGCTGTTCGACAACTGCAACTCGCTGCACACCAATGCCTACGACGAAGCCATCACCACGCCGACGGAAGAATCCGTGCGCCGCGCGGTGGCGATCCAGCTCATCATCAACCGCGAGCTGGGTCTGAATTTCTGCGAAAACCCGTGGCAGGGCAGCTTCATCATCGACAAGCTCACCGACATGGTGGAAGAAGCCGTCTACAAGGAATTCGAGGCCATCAGCGAACGCGGCGGCGTGCTCGGCGCGATGGACACGATGTACCAGCGCGGCAAGATTCAGGAAGAATCGATGTACTACGAGCACAAGAAACACGACGGCTCGCTGCCGCTGATCGGCGTGAACACGTTCCTGCCGAAGGAACACGCCGGCGAAGTGGCCACGACGATCGAGCTGATTCGGTCGACGGAGGAGGAGAAGGGTCAGCAGATTGCGAACGTCGAGGCGTTCCGCGCGAACCGGAATGGGATTGCGCCGGAGTCGCTGAAAGCGCTACAGCAGGCGGCGCGGGATAGGAAGAATGTGTTTGCCCAACTGATGGAAGCTGTCAAATTTAACAGTGAAGGGCAGATATCACATGCGTTATATGATGTGGGTGGGGAGTATCGGCGGAATATGTAGGCAGCCGAGCACACATCAATTTCTATGCACGAATTAGAGCGTTTGTACCGAACTTGTAAGAGGCGTTCTAAGAATGTCGCGCTGAATTCGCCGCCCGACATTTTTGCTGTCTGCGCTTTGTTTGCAAAATTGAGCGGATGCTACTGTGTCTATGGGAAGACGCCGGACAGCTTGCGTGCCGCCGTTACCCAAGCTGAGCAAGCTGGACGTAAATGGCGAGCACTGCTAGATCTCGACCTTGATCCCCCCGCCTCTAAATTTCCATCTCTCATTTTTGATCTTTGGAAACTGATTGGATCAAGAGTTTCCGCGCCGATTGATAGTTTGAAGGACGATAAGCAGTTCGTGGAAAGCTGCTTGACTCTGATTGTGGCTTCGGATGTAGCGTGTGTTGGTTTGGGAATTCCGTCATCAGATGACAACACCAGCGTATTTGAGCTTTTATCGGAAATACGAGTAAACAGTGGGACTTTGTGTCGATATATTGAAACAGATTCGTTGCGGGTACTTCCAAAGCAACACACGCCGCGTTCGGGTTTCAACCTGCGCTCGCTGACGCATCACTTAGCGTTGTGTACGGCAAGTGAGGTTCTTCCAATTTGGACCCAGACGCCAGCCCCTCGAGCCGCGCGAAATTCGTATAACGTACTCGTTGCTCCGTGGCCGCTTGCGACAAACTCAAGTGACTTCATGGCCGCATCGCGGCAGTCAAAACAAAGCAATAAATTCGGTTATTTTGACTATTCACCTAATAAGTCGTCGAGAACACTTGCGCCGAGCAGATGGCTCGCTAGCCTCTTTTTAAACGCCAAGAGGATCGGTCAGGACATCGATCTCGTTGTATTTCCTGAAAGCGCGTTGACAGAATCGCAATGGCATTCTGTAGCCAAAGTAGCGAACACAAACAATGCCAGCGTAATCGCTGGAGTGCGCAAACGAGGTCTGAATTTGCAGCCCGGCCAGAATTCCCTTCGGTTCAAAGTGCCATATCCGTGGCAGGAAGAGTCTGTTCAACATAAACATCATCGATGGCAAATCGAGAAAGACCAGATCACCACATACGGCTTAGGTGGAACACTTCAGCGCAGCAAGTCGTGGTGGGAGAATATTGAAATCAAGGATCGAGTGCTCAATTTCTTTGCGATCGGGCCAGATTTGGTGATATGTCCGCTCATTTGTGAAGATTTAGCTAGGCAAGATCCTGTGGGCGAGATCGTCAGGGCAGTTGGTCCGAATTTGGTGATTGCACTGCTAATGGACGGACCCCAACTGGATCACCGTTGGTCTGCTCGATACGCTACGGTCTTGGCCGATGATCCTGGCAGCTCCGTTTTAACGGTTTCAAGTTTAGGAATGGTGCAATTATCCCGCCCTCGGGGTTGCAAGCCTTCGCGCGTGGTAGCTTCTTGGAAGGATTCGCTTGGCAGCTTTGTGCCTCTTGAACTGGCGATCGATCAAACGGCGATGATCTTGAATCTCCAGTTTGAAATCTCGGAAGAGCATAGTATTGATGGTAGGTGGGACGGAGGCGTCGCAAGCACTCCCGTTTTATGTGGCGTGCATCCACTAAATTGAGAATCAATGTGACTAAGCGTGTAATACTGAGCAATCGCGATATCAACTTACTTTCTGTTATCGCCCAAAAGACTTCCATGTCGCGTGGTGATGTTCTTAGTCTCATACGGACACTTTCCAATGAGGCTAAAATTTCACCAGATGCGTACCTCGTTTTGAAGTCATTGGTAGCGGAGTCGTCAAATCCCGATGGGGCATCGGAGAATAGGCGGCAGACAAGTAAAAGAACGTCAACGGCTGCGTCGAAGAAAACTGCGCAAAAGAAATCGGCAGCGCGAAAGGTAGCCACCGATTTTAAGCGGTGGGCTACCTCTATGAAGTAGTAGGTACTATCGCAACACTTTCAAACTATGGCGTTCTGAACTCATTAAACGTCTTAAGCATCTTCACTGTTACATCGTAGTCGAGTTTGTCGTCTTCGTATTCGCAGCGATAGAAACCTTGAAGGTTTGATGGCAACGACACTCCCTTCTCTACTTGAAGAATCACGCGCTTTCTGAATAGCGCGATAGCTGCTCCTATTTCGATAAGAACATTTTGATTCAAGTGAATGTGATTCCTGCCCTCGGCGTTCGGAAGCTCACCTTCACATAGGCTTTTGCCCCCTTGGATTGCCGTCAGTATTTAAGATACAGCCATACGCCGACATTGACGACGCGCTAAGTTCGATCACGCATTCACTGTGTCTAATTAGCGAAAGTAGGCAGAGTGGGTCCGAAAAATGGATCAAAAAAGTAAAACATGGGTCAAAGGGGTCTTAGGCCGGCTCAGGTTCATATCTCCAGCGTGATCGATGACGATGACCGCACGCAAAAAAAAAGGTGGCTCGTCCTGCCGCCACCTGGTTTCTGGGCTATGGACGTCCGCTCTTATTTTTCGTCGGATCCACCAACTTGTAACTCTGACCTGGCTTTGGTGTCGGGGGCAGAGGTTCCCCCCTCGTTACAGTTCGCTCGGTCCCAATTTCGCCTCCTCGTGGGCCGAGAATGCCATACTGTCCCGACCTTGGGGCTGTTTGTCCAGGCTTAAAAGTTTTGGTCATGATTGCACCTGAAATAGCGAGGGCCACAACGGTTCCCGTTCGCGCCCCACTGAGAAAATATATCAGCGATTGACATTAGGATCAAGTAGGATATATTAGGACCTACTTTAGCGAGGAGATTCCACATGTCCGCGTCGCCAGCAACTTTCTTGAAATCGACTGTGCATCCAGCGCCTAAGCACGCAGATAGTGCGAATCACGATATCTGCCCGGTTTGCGAACAGGCGATTCCCCATGATCACTTCGACGAAATCAATGAACGGATCGAGCAACGGCAGCGCGCGCAGGCGTCTGAAGTTGCGGCGAAACTACAAGAGGAATTCGCACGAGAGAAGGCGCAGGCACTCGCACAGGCGCAGCGCGAGGCGGCCAGCCTACTCGAACGAGAAAGAGAATTAGCGAAGACAAACGCCAAAGCGCAACTCGATCAGCAACGCATCGAATCCGAATCCGTGATCGAACAGCTCAAGAAGGACGCTGTCACGAAGGAAGCGAACATTCGCTCCGAAGCCGTGCGATCTGCCAACACCGCCATGCAGGCAAAACTGACTGAGCTTGAACAGAGTCGCTTGGAATCAGAAGCGTTTCTTCAAGCTCGTGTTGAACATGCAGAATCTGTGAGCACTGCCGCAGAAAGAGCCCGTTCAGATCTTTTATTGCAGCTCGAGAAGGTGCAACGCGACAATGACGATGCGGTGCAGAAGATAAAGCAAGATGCCGTTGTCAGGGAGAATGAAATTCGCTTGGAAGCGGCTTCCGCCGCAGAAGCGGCGGTGCAGGAAAAGATCGCCGTTCTCGACCAGGCTCGTATCAATGCGGAGGCCAAGGTTACTGGCGCAGAGCAGCAGGTTCGCACTCTTCAGGAAGCTCACGAAGCTCAGCTGTCTTCGCGTCTGCAAGAGCAACGTGAAGTGCTGGAACGGGCACAAACTGACGCTGTCAATGCAGAAAAGTCAGCAGCGTTCCAAGAAAAGTTGAAGCTTTCCGCAAAGGTCGAAGAGCTTCAGCGCGCCGTTGATAAAAAGTCGGCGGAGGAACTTGGCGAGGGAGCAGAAATCGATCTTTTCGAATCGCTTAAGGCTGAGTTTGAGGGAGATCGGATCGAGCGTGTGAACAAGGGGCAGCCTGGGGCTGACATTCTTCACACGGTCATTCACAACGGAAAAGAATGCGGAAAGATTATTTATGACTCCAAGAACCACAATGCTTGGCGCAACGATTTCGTGACCAAACTCGCCGCGGACCAAATGGCAGCAAAGGCTGAACACGCAATTCTGTCGACCCGCAAGTTTCCCGCTGGTGCACACCATCTGCACGTACAGGACGGGGTTCTTCTGGCCAGTCCCTCGCGCGTTGTTGCACTCGTTCAAATTGTCCGTCAGCACGTCGTCCAAACCCACACACTGCGCGTGAGTAACGAGGCAAGGGCACAGAAGACGGCGATGCTCTACAACTTCATCACGTCCGAACGGTGCGCGGACCTATTGGTGCGAATCGACACGCACGCTGAAGATCTCCTCGAGGTCCAGTTGAAGGAAAAAAAGACTCACGAAGTTACGTGGAAACGTCAGGGAGAACTGATTCGATCAGTCCAGAAAGTTCGAGCAGAGTTGTGCAATGAAATTGATGTCATCATCGGCACAGGTGAAGCTGCTGGGGTGGCCGAATGAACGGCTCCTTTGCTACACGTGAACGGGACGTTGTTGTCAACCTGCAGGAGCGGAGGCTTGATCGCACCGTGCTGCGTACTTACCGCACCAAAGTTGACATTGACGAGATAGTACCGAATGACAAACAGCCACGGTTAGGTCCAAAGACTGACGAGGAACTGCAAAGGCAAATCGAAGCTAATGGTGGATTGTTTGAGCCGCTGCTCGTCGAGCCCCATCCCGATTTTCCCAATAAGTTTCGGATTATCGACGGCGATAGGCGTTGGACTAATTCGCGCGCGCTCGTGGACCAGGGTAAAGAAGATTACCGGCGAATCCCGGTGGAGGTAACGGATCGCACGCTATCTGACGAGGATCGCCTTCGCGTCTGGATTTATATTCATCGCCAGCGCAAAGAATGGGATACTAAGGAAAAAGAAATGGTGGCCTACCGCCTAGTCGACCTAATGGGTCGAGCGAGCGCAGCCAACATTCTCGGAATTACGATCCGTGAACTCGACAAGCTAGTCGATGTTTTCCACCTTTCCGAGAAATTTACGAGCCTTCGCGATCCAAGCGCAGCCATTACTTGGGCGCGCGAACTGATGGGTGTAAGCAAGAAGCTGCTCACGCCAAGCGTTGTCGAAGCAGTAGTGCAGAACGTTAATCGGAAGCGAATTACAAATTCCAAAGATCTACGAAAATTGCGGACAATACTTCCCGATCCAATTGCTCGTGCTCACTTCCTCAGTGAGGGCGGCGATCTCGATTCCGCCATGCTGCGATTGGCAACACCTGAAAAGAAGGTCAAAGGTGGCTTAACTGGCGATCTCGACGCTGTAGTCGAGGCTATGAAGAGTGTTCCGTGGACCGCATTGCAGGAGTTGAAAGGAGATCCTCACATTCTAAAAAAAATAGATGACGCAGAAACGTTATTGCGTTCTTTGCGTAGCGCACTTTCCTAATTTGTCGGCTCGGGGAAAAGGGGAAGGAGGCAATTAACCTCTCGGATTTGGTTACCCCGCGCCGTTTTCTCGTTTTTCAGACGTCCAAGCAGGGCTGAATCTTCGCTGATGCGATACCGTCGAACCGCTGGACGGGTAGTTTCGCAAGCCAATACTATCGGCGGATGTCGACCAAAAAGGACTCGAAGCTATCCCCCGATCCCGGTGTCCAACCGGCGATCGACCTGGCGACCATCCCCGAGGAACAACTGCTCGACTTGCGCCTGTCGGAATTGCCGGTGCACATCGAAGGCACCTGGCTCCAGACGCGCGTCGCGCAGCTGCACAACGAATTCAGCGCGAAGAACATTCCGTTCCACCCGCGCTGCTATCTCGCCGACGAATGGCTGACGCCGGAAGGCGAGCCGGTGATCGGTATTCCGTTCTATCTGGCGCACCCGCGGCTGATCGAGCTGCAGCGCAAGATGATGCTGGAAGCCGAAGGCGATACCAACGAGTGGTGCATGCAGTTGCTGCGTCACGAAGCCGGCCACGCGATCAGCTACGCGTACGATCTCAATCGCCGGCGCAGTTGGCAGCGCGTGTTCGGGCATTCGTCGGAAGCGTACGAGGAAACGTATCGCTTCCGTCCGTACAGCAAGAGTTTCGTGCGGCATCTGGAGTTCTACTACGCGCAGTACCATCCGGACGAGGATTTCTCCGAAACCTTCGCGGTCTGGCTGACGCCGGGCCTGGATTGGCGCAAGCAATACGCGGGTTGGAAGGCGCTCGACAAACTCGTGTTTGTCGACCAGTTGATGGCGCGCATCGCAGGCAAGCAGCCACGACGAGCAACCGGCCGCCAATTGTGGAAGGTCTCCGGCATCCGCAGCACGCTCAAGCACTATTACCAGAAACGTCGGCTCGTCGAAGCCGAGAATTTCCCGCAATTCCACGATGACCATCTGCGCCGCATGTTCGCGGAAGGCAAGGCGAAAGGCGAGAAGCGGCAATCGGTCGCGCGGTTGCTGCAGCAGCATCGCAAATCGCTGCTCGCCAACGTATCGAGCTTGACCGGTGAGCGGCGCTTCATGGTCAACGAGGTCTACAAAGCCGTACTGCAACGCAGCCGCGCGTTGCATCTGGTTACCGAGGATGCGGACAGCGTCGCCGTGTTGCAGCTCGCGACGTATCTCACTACGCTGATCATGAACTATCGCTACACGACCAGCCTGCGTGGGAAGCGGACAACATGACGACGCGCGTGTTGATGGTATTCGATCTTCCGTACTCGGTTCCGGCGAATTATGATTTCGCCTCGGAATTCGCCGATCCCGACGGCAGCTACACCGAGAACGATGTCTACAAGGCGCTTCTCGAATCCGATTACGAGGTTCATCGCTTAAGTTTGTTCAACGACATAAGGCCGCTGCTCGATGCGGTGCGCGACATCAAGCCGGATGTCATCTTCAACCTGTGCGAGACCTTCAACCTCACGACGCACTGGGACAAGAACGTCGCCGCGACGATGGAGCTGCTCGGCGTGCCGGTTACCGGCGCGAGTGCGAGCGCGCTGTTCCTGTGCAACGACAAGGGGCTGTGCAAGAAAATCCTGCGCTTCCATCGTGTGCGCGTGGCGCGTTTCCATACGTTCTATCGCGGACACAAAGTGTGGTTGCCCAAGGCGCTGAAATTGCCGTGCATCATCAAGCCGCTGACCGAGGAAGCATCGCGAGGCATTTCGCAGGCATCGATCGTCGACGACGAAGCGGGTTTCCTCGCGCGCATCGCGATGATCCACGAGCGCATGAATCTCGACGCGATCGCCGAGGAATACATCGATGGACGCGAACTGTACGTCAGCGTGATCGGCGATCGCGCGCTGCGCATCCTGCCCGCGCGTGAGATGACGTTCGGCCAGATGGACGAAGACGAGCCGCGCATCGCAACCTACAAGGCCAAGTGGGACGACAACTATCGCAAGCGGTGGGGCATCAAGAATCATTTCGCGAAGGCGGTGGAGCCGGACCTGCAGAAACACATCGAGGATGTCTGCAGGCGCGCCTATCGTGCGCTCCATATCCGCAGCTATGCACGCTTCGATCTGCGCGTAACCTCGGCAGGCAACGTCTACGTGATCGAACCCAATGCGAATCCCTGCATCGCCAAGGACGACGAACTGGCGCAGTCGGCATTGAAGGCCGGCATTTCCTATCCGAGCCTGATTCGCAAGGTGGTCAATCAGGCGCTGCGACGAGAGAGTTTGAGCAGCTAAAAAGGGGGAAAAGGGGTCAGGTTCACTTACTCCTCACGCGGACCGCTCTTCGGCCGCCCGCGTGGCCGGACGTGCGCAAAGGGACTTTGACCCCCTTTGCTGTGCGATGTCCGTCTGGCGGGCGGAACCCGTCCGACTGGCCAATAAGCGCCGTGATATCTGTTCTTCCAGCTAGGCCCATTTTCATTTCGCCGGCCATCCGTGGGCACGCCGAAGATAGAACTCACATGTCACTGCCACTATCAGTGTTCATCATTGCCTGCAACGAAGCAGGACGTATCGCACGAACGATTTCCTCCGTCGCGGATCTGACAGGCGATATTATTGTTGTCGATTCCGGCTCTACCGATGGAACGCAAGAGATTGCGCGTCGTCTGGGTGCCAAAGTGATCCATCACCCTTGGGCCGGATATGGACGGCAGAAGCGGTTCGCCGAGCAACAATGTCGGTACGCCTGGCGTTTAAATCTCGATGCCGACGAAGTGGTGAGCCCGACCCTCCGCTCTGAAATCCTGCAACTGTTCAAGGAATCCCTGAGCGTCGCCGCCTATTCGATCCGTATCGTCGACGTGATGCCAGGACATCAGAAACCGGCTCCGTTCGCGTACGCGCATATCAATGTGCGGCTTTATCACAGGGACGCAGGGCAATTTTCCGAATCGCCGGTGCATGATGTCGTTGTGGTAAACAAAGGGCTGCGCGTTAGACCGCTCAAGCAAGCTATTTACCACTATTCACTAAAAACGCTCGGGGCTGAGCTGAGCAAAATCAATGAATACACCGATGCCCTCGTTTGCGACCTTGAGCAGCGAGGTATTCGAATTCCTATTTGGAGAGTCTTCATTGAGTTGCCGTTGGCGTTCTTCAAAGCCTACTTCCTTCGCCGGCACTTCATGCTCGGGACATACGGTTATCTAACCGCGATGAGCTACGCGTTCTCACGGCATCTTCGCGTGGCCAAATACTACGAGCAACGCCACGTAGAAACACGCGCGCAGACAACCGCGTATGTGCGTGATGAGCTCAGCTGAGGAAAAAAAGATCGGCTACGAGATCGCGGGATGTATGAAAAGAGGCTGACGTTCGTTTGCGCCGCCCCTTTGTCTGCGGGTCGTTTAAGACTTCCATCCCCACCCGGCCGATCTCATCTTCCACGTTGACTATTGCGCATCGCCGGTAGATCTCATACACTGAACCATATGGTTCAGTACGCGCACACCCGTTTCGATACCTCGTTCTCCGCGCTCTCGGACGCCACCCGCCGAGGTGTGCTGGAGCAGCTCGTGCGCGCAGATGCTTCCATCACCGAACTCGCCGACAAGTTCCACATGACCCTCACGGGCATGAAGAAGCATGTCGGCGTGCTGGAGCAGGCGGGTCTGGTCGTCACCCGGAAAGTCGGGCGCGTGCGGACCTGCAAGCTCGGCCTGCGCCGTCTGGAAGAAGAGGCGGCATGGATCGAAAAGTACCGGCAGCTTTGGGATGCACGCTTCGACGCGCTCGACGAAGTCGTCGAAGAACTAAAACGAAAGGAGAAGGTTGGTGGCCGCAAGAAAAGAAAATGACGCTACGTCTGCCAGAGGGCGCACGCAGGTGGAACGCAAGTCCGACTGCGAAGTCGTCGTGTCGCGAATCTTCGACGCGCCAGCGCGCATCGTGTTCGAGGCGTGGACAAGGCCCGAACTGTTCAAGCGATGGTGGGTACCGAAATCTTATGGCATGGAGCTTCTTTCCTGCGAGCAGGATGTTCGCGCCGGCGGGACGTACCGTCTCGTGTTCCGCCATGGCGAATCGGGATCGATGGCGTTCCATGGAAAGTATCTCGAAGTCGTGCCGCCGTCGCGGCTGGTGTGGACCAACGAGGAGAGCGCCGACGGCGCCGTCACCACGCTGACTTTCGAGGAAAAAGACGGCAAGACGCTGCTCGTCTTGCACGAACGCTATCCTTCGAAGGAAGCCTTCGAGGCGGGCGCGGGCGCCGCGGACGGCTTGTCCGAGTCGTTCGATCAACTGGACGAACTTCTCGTCACGCTGGTTCCGTCGCGTCGATAAGCGCGGAAGCGGGTCAGGTTTATTTTCCCGACGCGGATAGCCGTGAGAAAGGGAACGGAGGAATTAGTCATTGGAAGTGCTAAATTCTTCCGTCCCTTTCGTTCCTGTCCCTTGTTCAAAGGGATAGCACTATGAGCGTCGAAGGTCCTCCCGCGCCACCTTCCGGCATGCATCCTCTCGACGCGATGCATCTTCACTGTTCGCTTACCAGCCGATCAAGCGTTTCCTAAAAAGCGGAACGAGGAATCAACGTTGACGATTGCGCGTGTCTTGATCTGCCTGCGCCTGCTACTCACCGGAGTTATAGGAGATTGCCATGCAAGTCTATTCGGCTCTTGCGGTCCGCCTGTGCTGCTGCGCCGCGTTGCTCGTGTCCGCCTGCAGCCTGGCGGCGGAAGACAAGGTGTCGGGATCATTGAATCTCGGCGACGAAAAAATCCAGCTTAAATACGCCTACGTTGATGTCGCCCAACCGACGGAACCCGTCGTTGTTCTTTCCGATCAGCCGCTGCCGCAGACGGCCATCCCGTTCGTTCCGGAAAAGCTGGTCACTGAAAAGAACATTCACGCCATCGTGTTTTCGGTTTCCACGAAGGATCGAACGCTCCCGCACTCCGGCATGCTGGCACTGCATATTCCAGGGCACGGCCAAGTTGGGATGGGAAATGTCGAGGACGGAAACGTCAAGCTCGTTATAACGCGCCTCGATGATTCCAGGATGGAGGGAACGATTGCGACAACGAAAGTTATGGATGTGGTGAAGAGTGTTCCACCGTATTCTTTTACGCTGACGTTCGCGGTCAATTTGGGAAAATAGGAAAAAAGGGGGCAGGGAGATTTTCCGTTCGATACGCTGAATTTCTCCGCCACCCTTGTTCCCAGGGGATCAGGACGCGCACGATGCCGAGATCACGGACGATCAATAATCATGAACCCCGGCGGTTTTGTTCATCGCGCGACTTCAAAAAAAGCGGGCAAAGTGCGGCCCTTTATTTGGTCAATGCGCCTGCTGCCGCACCACTTGCTTCAAACGCTCGTCGTTTTCCAACGCCTGGATTTTTGGATTGCTCATCAGGCTCGCGTAGTCTCCCTCCTGAATGGCTTTGGCAATCGCCGGATCGTTGAGGACGGCTTGTATCTGCGGGTCTGACTGCAGGCTCATGATCGATTGCACAGCCGCCGGATCCTTCGCAAGACTCGTCTGCAGTTGCACAATTTCGTGTGCAAGGGCGTCGTCATGCGTCGACGGTTTATCTGACGAATCCGCAGCTTTCGGAACGTCGGCGCTGTACACGATTCGCGCGATGTTCGACTGCGCGACATGCACGGTGCCGATGCTCGCCGATTGGATCGTGTATACGCCTTTGTCGATACTCTGGATCTCGCCCTGGATGCGGCTACCGTCCTTGAGCTCGATCGTCGGTGACGCGAGCGCGCCAGCGGCGACGCCAAGCAATGCGGCAGCGAAGCAGGCTTTGATCGACATCTTCATTAGCGCCACCCGTTGGAATCGGTTGGACATGCATCCTACTCCACTACCGTGGCCGCAGGTCTTTTTGCTCTGACCTGTCCGGAAAAGCGACATCGACACGTCGTTTGCGCGGCATGCGATGATCTATCGGGGAGCGAATGGGCCGTGCCAATCGGCTGCAACTCTTGCACGAAATTTCCGAATTCTATGAGCGAATATGTTCTCTGACCGTACTCTCAACGAGCTTCTGCACGCCATCCTCGAACTGGGTTTGCCAGTCGCGGTTTTGAGTTGGTTGCTGTTCTATCGCCTGTACAGTCGCGGCGATCTCGCGCGCGATGCGGACCACAAGGCTATCGACGCGAGTCTCAAGACAATGCGCAAGACCGAGAAAGAATCGGCGCAAACCTCGGACAGCGTGCTGCACACAAAATGGATGAAGTTCGGCGGTGGTTTCTACGGAGCGGCTGCGGCCTGGACGCTTATCTACATGGAAGCGAGCGGCATCATAGGCGCCATTCTCCACCCCTCGGTCGTGAAGCAGATGTTCCAGAACGGACTGGTCTCTCTCATCACCCAGCAGATAACCGGCCAGATCACGAACCTTGTCGATGCGGCGATCTGGTTCACGTGGTGGCCGGACAAAGGGCACGGCCCGATCATTTGGCTGGCCGTCGCATATGTCGCCTATATCGCCGGACTGAATCTCGCGCGTTACGAAATGGGTTTCGGCAGCCGAGTTGTTGAACTCGATTCGCGTGCCCGGTGGCGGTCGTTGATTCCGTTTCGCAAAGAGCGCGTCGAGGCGTCCAGCGACGAAGGCGCAGATCGGTCGGGTTCGCAATGAGCGAAAACGTACGCTGATTGCGCTTGTGCTTTGTCCGCTTCCCCTTGCCGACACTGACCAAGAATGCCAGTTTGCGGCCTTGTGCGTGGCAGTTCAGCATTCGCTATGACCGGTGCTGAACACGATGCAATGGCTCTACAAAGCCGTTTTCGACGGTTGGCACCCGCTATGCAGAGTCCCTCCTCGGCGAACGAGCGCCATGACATCGAAAGGGGGCGTAGCAATGAGTACGGTAGACCAAGCCGATTTACGGCAGACTTCCGACGAAGATCTCGTCAAGCAGTATCTGGATTTCGTTCATAGCGGCAAACGCGGCAGTGCGATGTACCAGTCGGTCGAACTGGAAATGCGCGCGCGCAATCTGATCCGGCAGACCCGCCTGGACACCAACTACACGACGTCGCGTTCGTCTTTCACGCCGCGCTCGTCGATGTTCTCATCGTTTCGGTAGGCGAACATCCGGTCAGAGTGCATCGAAAAATGCACTCTGACCTCCTGCTTCGACATCGGGTTCAGACCCGATAGGTCACTCCGACTTCGCCATCCAAAATCTCCTGCAGGCTCGTCGCGAGGGATAGCGACAGGCACGCGCCGCCGTCGTGATTGGTCTTTCATGTTTCAGCGAGTACTGAACTCGCCGACCCGTGCACGCTCGGGTTCGTTCTCATCCCATTACAGAGCCACAGCCTTATCGGCGCTTCCGGTTTAGAAGCGTCCGCTTCCTGTCCGCATAGCGGGCGGGACGCCGCGCGCTCGCGCATGTTCTCCTCCGTACGTGCGATTCACGCACGAAAGCAAGGGAGGAGTTGCTTTGAGAAAGCCGTCGGCGAAGGAAATAAAATTTCTTATAGGGGCAATGATCGTCGGGAATGGAATCGTACACGCTGACGAAACGGAGCTGGACACGATCAGCGTGACTGCGGCTTACATAAATCCCGGCTCGTTCGAAGCGAATCTTGGAGCGGTGACCTTCACTAGCTATATCGGTTACGGCAATCCGATGACGAGCAGCGGAAAGAGCATGGTCGAGCGCGCGTATGGTTGCGCCATTAACTACGGCGATCTTAATTGGAACGTCCCGAAGAACCCGGTTACGTTCACGATGCAGTATGGCTTTGGTTACGGATTCGATGGCACCGGCGGCGTGGTTGGTTATGTGACGAGCTATAACGCTCCCATGCCCAGCAGCGGCCCTCCGTTCCCCTATCTCACTTGGATTCGATTCGGTGGAGTTACAAACTCCACAGGCTCCACTATATTCAGAGACGCGCTGGACAATGGGATAGATCGCTTGATTAACGCTACCGCTCATGAAATTGCACATCAGAACGGTGCCAACGAACTCGAGGCGAGGGCCAAGGGCAATGATGCTCAAAACGCTTATCTTCTGAGTCCGACTGGCTGTTAACCACTGCAATGTACCTAGTGGGATTTGTTGACATAGATGTCTGATTCAAGCGTGCGGTGATGCTCCAACTGATCAGTCGAAATGGCGACTTTATGGAAAAGAAACAGTTCAATAAAAAATCAAGACTACCCGTTGTTCTACTACTGAGCGTCATTGTTCTGAGCGCATCGGTCGTCGCTGTTGTTTTATATCTGAAATCCGACACGAACGTACGACCGTCTACCAATGCAGGTGGGCTCAGTCAAACGAACGGAATGCTCGCAGAAGAGGAACATGCAACGGGCTTTCCAGAGCCGAACGTACGCGGTTCTTCTGCAAGTCTTACCGTTGCAGGCGTGCAAGACAACGCAGCACAAGCTAGCCGAATGTTTGTAGAGGAAAAGAATTGCTTTGACGGCATGCTCGCCGCGAAAATCGCCAAGCGTAATCTCGAATTCTGCGGGATCTGCAGCTAGTTCGAAAGATCCGAGGTCGGTCGCTTTCTGCCAGCGAGTGCACACGACGTTTCCGCAAGGACTACCTCACGTGACAAGCTTGGCGCAGGCCGATTGCGCTTCATCGCGTGAGGAAATTAGCGAGCGATACTATCGGGCGATGTACGCCGCAGCGCTCGCCGGTAATCACGACGCTCAGCTTTGTTTCATTGATCGCGATGCCGTGGATTTGGCACCGCTGGAAGAAAAGATGACGCCCGATGAACATGAGGAGCAGAAAGATAAGTTTATTCTGTGGGCACACCAAGCTTTCGAGAGAGGTGACGAGCGGATCATCGCGTACGTAGCGATGAATCTGGAGCAAGAGTATTTGGCTGAGGCCTTTCCCGGGCTTAAAAATACAGCGGATGATCCTCGCTTTCTGGAATACAGCCTATTCAAATTGGCTCGCATGAGCGCCACGGGCATGTATGCGAGGCTCATCGATTCAAATCTTCGGGGGTTAAGGAGTAAGGACCCGAATGTCGCCGCACTCGCCAATCCGATTACCGCAGTAAAAGACGAAGATGCTGCCATAGCCGACGCATGGGCACAGGACATGTTTGAGAAATACTTCGCCAATACTCCCGTGCAATCAGACGTTCCTTATGTCTGTAGTTACCCTAGCGCGTTGTCGATGTAGGGGCAGCGGACCCGTTTCCTCGTGGCGTCTTTTTCCGAGAAGCTCGGCATGGTGGCCTACATCATGTCCCGCTCAGACGGGTACTGTCAGTACCCGATTGCGTGTCTCGCCCTCTGGATCGAACCTGCAATCTCGCACGAGCAAATCCATTTCTTCCACGATACCGGCGGCAACCTCGTCGGTTACATGACGTGGGCCATGCTCGCCGAGGATACGGAGCGTCGGCTGCTCCGTGATCCCGAGTTCTTGATTCACATCAGCGAATGGAACGAGGGCGATTTCCTCTGGATCCTGGATTTTGTCGTGGTCAATGGCGACGCGAACAACGCGATTAGACAGGCCTATTCGTTATTCCCGGAAATCACGCGTGCAAAGTCAGTTCGTCGTGATCGGAACGGCGTGGTTCGCAAGATGACAACATGGAAAAGCCGTCCGATCGAACTTTGATCCACCGGTTCTTTTCGCCGGAAGAAGTCGCAAGCCTCGAAAACGGTCTGCCTCGTCTCGAGGAATGGAGCGCTGAGATGCTTGTTCCCGTCGAACTGCGGAGGCTCGCTGGTGCGCGTGTGGTCTGGCTCAACAAACGCTGGTTTCTCGGACGGCAGATCGATGTTGAAGACACGGGCATCGAACGTCGCGTAATCCGTTGGTTGGTTGCGGAGTTTGGTTATGCGAATCCGCGCGCGGATGACCCGCCCGGTTCGTTCGCAGATCGAACCCGCACCTTGCATGCCGACCGCTATGGCAGCACCAGCGGGATGTCACCGCATGGCGGCAGCGGACGCGCAGTCGTATCCGGTTGTTTCCAGGCAAAGGGAATCGGAGTGACGCCATTGGTGGGCGTCGGCGCTCATGCCGGGCATGCTCACGGTTGCTGCTCGCTGGAAGATGGAATCCGCGAGGCGATTTATTCCGAAGTATGCGCGCAGGAGTTTCCGCACGGTTCAATCCCAATGATCGCGATTCTCGATACAGGTTTGACGTTCTCCAGTCCTGACGCAACCGAAATATTCGACCAGGGAGCGCGGCGCTGCATTGTCATTCGTCCTTCAACGATACGCGCCGCGCATGCGGAGCGCGCGCCATTTTTCAAGAAATCCATTTCAGGCTACGTCAATAGCCAATCCGCCGACGTCCAACGCACCCGCGATGTCGTACGTCACTGGCACGAAGTGAGCCTGAATCGATTGCATGACGTACCCACGATTGAAGACTTTGTACGCCGGCTGGCCGAACAGGTGGCATTCGGACAAGTCAACCGATTGTTCAATGGCGGCTATTTTTCGTCGAACATTTCCATTTCTGCCGCGTTGCTGGACTTCGGCAACATGCATGCGCTAACCGACTGGTCGAAGGCGACGGTGTTGGGAAATACGCCCGGTTTTGGAGAAGAGAGGCAAATCATCAGACGGATGATCGGATCGCTTGTTTTTTACTTTCGGAAATACACCGATGGCGACTCCAATCGACCGGATGAGGAAACGCTTATGCGATGCTACGACCGCACTCATGGGAAATGCTTCGATCGCGAATGCTTGAAGATGTGGAACCTCGAAGTTCTGGCAGGATCGCGTGCTGGCGAGGCCATTCTGGCGCCAGTGCGCCGATATTTCGAACAACAGCAGAAGCAACGCATCGTCTACGAGTTCGGCAAAGTGAAGGAGCGATGCGCTGCGGCGAGTGCTGCAGCCTGGCTCGGCAATAGCGCGCATTCGCCGAAGTTCCCGGATTCACAAGAAGCAAGAACTATCGAGGAAGTGGATCGCGCCATTCGCAGACACTTCGGACATTCGCCGGAAGGGCGCCGACAGACGAAGGGCGCATGGAGATCGGCGCAAAGGTATCTGCGACCGCGTGATTCGCTAGACCGCGGTCGTCTGCTGGCCGATGTCCATCGCACTGTCCGAAGGTGGACCGGCCAGCCCGATAGCGAAACGATCGAACGGCTGATTGCAGACGCGATAGATGCGGGTCGCAGGCACTGGCCGCGTTTGCCATCGAACTTTGTGGTTGAGGGACATGTGACCCGGAATGGATCTAGCGCCTTGATCTGTACAAGGATACCCGATGGAAATCGGTTAATTTGGATCGAGGGGATTCGACTGGGAGAGCGCTTCAGGTGCTTTGGCCAAACCCTGCTTTCGAATGATGTCGAGAGCATGGCTTTTGTAGCGCATCGCGACAACGTTTGGTCTTTCGTGCTTCTGTTGGATCCCACATTGTCAGGAGTTGCTCGTGGTTTTGTCGTGCGCGTTGGAGCGCGCATGCTTAGCGTGCCTCCGATGACTGTTGAATACTTGCCAGGCAATCCGACAGAAGTGATGCATCGCGCGGACGCGGTGTGACTTTCTGGAAATTGGAGGTTGCCGCGCTAGCTACGACAATCGACCAACGCGGGCTCGGTTCGGAGCAGGCCGGAGTTGCCATCGTGCCCGCGATAGTGAAGCAGGACATGCCGTCCGTGACGCTTCCCATTCTTCCTCGGCGGTGTGCGGATCGCTCAGTCGAACCCGCTGCCAAAAATTTCATCCGTATCGACGACGCCTCCGGCGCCTTGCAGCACGAGGTCCACGTTGGCGATCGCCGTGGCATCCGTCGACTTGAACTGGATCGTATTGGTGCCGGACTGAACGTCGGCCAGATCTACTGGCACCGCAATGGTTTTTGCGCCGCAGGAGACAAAATCGTTCTGCGTGTAACACGCGCCGAACGGCCAGGGCTGGTCTCGCCATGCACCGCCGTTCACGCGGTAGCTGATCGTCACCGGATTGTAGGTCGAATAGTTGAACGTGAGCAACGCGCCAACTGCGTGGTCGACATTGTATACATTGGGAATTGTCAGCGTCAGCGGATCGGCGTCGGTCGGGAACAGGGCCCAGCCGAGATTGAGCAGACCCGGGTAACCCGCGATCGGCGCGAGGTTGTCGAGCACATCGAAGGCGAGATCGCGCGGCAGGACGGGGCCGTCGAAACCGACGTTGTCCCACGTGAAGGTGTGGGTTCCCTGATCGGGGCCGTCCTTGTCGCCGTTGTAATGCACGTCCTCGATCCAGATAAGACCGCGCGTCAACGTCAGCGTCATGTTGCTGATCACGGCGATCTTCTTCAGCGGGGACGTCGTGCCGGCATCGGTTCCGTACACGTCGATCTCGCTTTGCGAAATCCTG
This sequence comes from uncultured Gammaproteobacteria bacterium, assembly GCA_963708785.1. Classification (GTDB taxonomy): domain Bacteria; phylum Pseudomonadota; class Gammaproteobacteria; order Xanthomonadales; family Rhodanobacteraceae; genus Rudaea. The sequence goes on along the minus strand of CAVPTJ010000001.1, from coordinate 206,605 downwards.
AGCTGAAACCGGTTCAGATCGCCGGGTCCGGACGACGCCTTTACGCAATCGACAGGCGTGACGGAAATCGTGCCGACGTTCACATCGGTGAAGGAATCATCGCTCACGTAGTTGTTGATGACCACGGCCGAATCGACCGTGATGACGCCGACATCAGCCGGTTCGTCGGGGCACACGAAACGCACGCCGCAGCCGGGAACATCCGGCGGGCAATACGCGGCGAAGCGAACGCCGAATCCATTTCTCGGCACCGATTGCAGCGAGCTGAAATGCGTGAACGGCGCCGGTACCGGCTGATCGGTGTACCAGAATTCCGGCCAGGCGCGATGGCTGCCGTGACTGTCGTCGCTGACATCGAACGTGACCGTGCCGGTGCGCCCGGCAATGTCGAACGGTTGCTTGGGATACATCGCCAGCGATGTGACGCCGTGCTGGTCGGACACGGATTCCACGGCCTGGCCGTTGCAGATGGCGACATCGTGCGGCGACTGCACGACGACATCGCTGCCGCATAGCTGCAATGTCGTCGGTGCTACGTCGTAGTACTGCCCTTGTCCAAAATTGACTGCGCCGAGCTGCCGCGAAACGCCCCACAGCGTGCCGTTGAGATCGCCGGATCGATTGCCTGTGGACTGCGGCGAGGAAAACGTTTCACAGAAGGCGGGACTGGCAAGACCGCAATCGGAAGGATCGGCATGGACATTCACCGCCGCAATCATCAGCAGGAACGATGTCAGTTCGATGAGTCCTTGCAAAGATTTGCGGATCATGTCGGCCGCCTCGTCGTCGGACGTTGCTATCGTCCGCCTCCGACACGGTGCGTTTCGTGGTCCCGATCACAACCGCCAACTGATCTTGATCCTACTTGACAAACGAACCCGGCACGATTTCCTTTTTTGTGCCGGGAATGTACTGCAGTGCCCAATCGGCCATCGCTCGGAGCACGCGGCCGAGTTGCTTTCCCTCGGTCGTCAGCGAATAGGCGTGACGAACAGGGCGCTCCTGGTATGCGGCGCGGGTGACGAGGCCGAATCGCTCGAGGCGCTTGAGACGATCGGCGAGGATGTTGGTCGGAATTCCTTCCGGCGATTCGAGGAACTGGCCGTATGTCGACTTGCCGGCCAGCATGTCCCGCACCAGCAGCAGCGACCATTTATCGCCCACCCGGTCAAGCGTGTTCGCGATCGCGCAGGCCGAACGCCGCAGCGGTGTTGTTGCACGGTTTGCTGTTTTCATAGAGTCACTTGCATAGTGCAAGCCGCGATGGTAGCGTTTCGTACACAAACTTGCAAAATGCAAGTAACTAGGAGACGTGCTGTGTCAAACTCGGTCTTGCAGGGTGTCCCGACGTTCACGGTCGATCCACGATTGAGAGTCGGGCAGCTCATCAAGGCGGCGCTGGCAGTGTGGTGGGTCGCCGTAATGGTGCTGGCTGCGGTCGGCGGTTTTGTCGCAGCGCCCGGAAAACCTCCGCTTCCGGTGTTCGCCGGCGCCTTAGTTCCGATCATCTTGTTTGCCACCGCATGGCGCACATCTCGCGCCTTTCGCGAGTTCCTGCTGGCGCTGGACATACGCGTGATCGCCGCCGTCCAGGCTTGGCGTTACGCGGGCTTCGGCTTCATCGCACTGTATGCGGCTCACGTCCTGCCCGGACTCTTCGCATGGCCGGCCGGCCTCGGCGACATGGCGATCGGCGTTGCCGCGCCGCTGTGGATCGCTCGGTTGATCAGGAATCCCGACGCAGTTGCGAGTCGTGGATTCAGATTATGGAATGCACTGGGCATTCTCGATTTCGTTATCGCTTTCACGACAGCCACCATCAGCGCGATGACGATCGCTACGGACAGCCCGCCTTCGATGGCACCGATGGCACAGTTGCCGCTCGTGCTGATACCCGCGTTCATGGTGCCGCTGTTCGCGATGTTGCACATCGTTGCGTTGATGCAATCGAAGCAGGCGAGGGTGGTTGAAACCAAAGGGATGTAGGTCGGGGAAAACACCCGGCGGGCGAACGCGGCGTCGACGGCCGTGGCCGCATCGGTCCTGGCGATCGAGAACCTCGTGTTCGTCGGCGTGCACGTGAAGTACCGCGAGACCTAATCCATCGTCATGAGCGCCGTGCCGGGCCTCGTCATGGTGTTCGTCGCATACGGACGGATGGCGTTGTAAACGACGCTTGGCCGACGTCATCTTGCAATCGTCGGCCCGAGCGCGTTAACTACGGCGCGACTCTTTTGATTTTGATCAGGAGGGGATCAATCATGAATGTGGTCCGTGTTCTATCCTGGCTGTTCAGCGGCACGTTGCTCGCGGCCGGCGCTACCAACGCCCAGAACTTGTTGATCAACGGCTCGTTCGAGGATCCGCCGTTTACTCCGGACAGCGTCAACTATCCGGATACGATTCCGGGTTGGACCAGCACGCCGGCGCCGTTCGAGTTTTGGAACCAATTCCAGGGACCCGCTGCCGACGGCAATCAGTACATCGAGCTTGACGTCAGCGGCTGCACGACAATCTCGCAGACCATCCCGACCAGTTCGCAATCCAATTATCGCGTCTCGCTCGCCTACGCGCCGCGCGATGGGGTAACGGACAACAGGATCGAAGTCCTCTGGAACGGCACGGTGATCGGCACCGCCAGCGCCGACGGCAGCAGTCAGTCCGGCAACGTGGTCTGGACCCGCCACTCCTACGCTGCGCCGGGCGCTGCCGGATCGAGTACGCTCGCGATCCGCAATGTCGATGCCTGTGACGGTGTGGGTTCACTGCTCGACGACGTTTCCGTCGTCGCGGTTGCGCCGCCAGTGGCGACGCCGACGCTCGGTCCAGCCGGCCTCGCTCTGTTGACAGGCAGCTTGATCCTGACGGCGCTCATCCGGCAACGACGCCGTAACGTTTGAGACCAGGCCGGAGACGAATGATGTCGAAGCCCGCCAAGAACACGATTTGTCTCTGGTACGACGGCGGCGCTGAAGACGCGGCGCGGTTCTACGCTGCGACTTTTCCCGACTCCTCCGTCAATGCGGTGCACCGCGCGCCGGGCGATTTTCCGTCCGGTAAAAAAGGCGACGTGCTGACCGTCGAGTTCACCGTGCAGGGTGTCGCTTGCCTCGGTCTCAACGGCGGACCGATGTTCAAGCACAGCGAAGCGTTTTCATTTCAGGTCGCAACTGTCGACCAGGCAGAGACGGATCGCTACTGGAACGCGATCGTCGGCAATGGCGGTCAGGAGAGCGCGTGCGGATGGTGCAGGGACAAATGGGGTTTGTCGTGGCAGATCACGCCCATCGCGCTGACCAAAGCGATCACCAATCCCGATCCCGCCGCAGCCAAGCGCGCGTTCGACGCGATGATGGAGATGAGAAAAATCGACATCGCTGCGATCGAGGCGGCGCTGCGCGGTTGATGTTTCCAATCGCGCATTTGGCCTGCCGTGAGACGCTGACGTTTTGCGACGTCAGTTCGATTTCGCTCCGGCGCGCGCGAGGCAATTGCGATATCGCCCTTCGACACGATCGGCATACCACTGTGTGGTCAGCTTCCGCGTGATCTTGGGACTGGACAGATCGATCTGCGGAATCATCGCGCGCGGCAATGGCGCGCGGCGTTTTTTGTCCGCCAGCGCATAAACGCGTTCGTACAACGAGGTTTTCTCGAAGTCGAGGCTTTCGCCGAGTTCGAGTGCGTCGCGGATCTGCGAATCGCTCAGATCGAGATCGCGTCCCAATGAACGTACCGCCGTTTCCGTTTTTCCGACAGCGCCGCTGTAATCGATCAGGTCGCCATCGAGCGAGAGCGGCTGGCCGGATGCGATGGTCACCGCATTCTGGAATGCCGCGTTGCGGCTTGCGTAAAAGCCAGCATTGAAATCGGCAAAGCGATAAATCATACGGTCATACGACACCGGATAACCCAACAGGTGGGCAATTCCGAAATACACGCCGCCGCGCAGCGTGAACACTTCGCGCCGTATCGGTTCGTGCGGCAGCAACGGATACGGATACGGATGATCGTGCGCGTACTGTTCCGCAAAGGCGACGCTTACCTGCATCGGCCCGCCGGTCTTGATCGGATTGGACTCGGCGAACAGACGTTGACCGAGCGGCACGCGATCGATCAGGTCTTCGTAGACTTCGCTCAGTTCGCGCTCGGTGCGCGCGGCCGCGATCCGCGCGGCGTAGGTTTTTCCGTTCGTCGACGAAATATCGAGCGCGGCGTTCACCATGAACTGCGGAATGTGATGCGCCGCCGCGCGCCGGTCGATCTCCGCGCGCGCGATCTTGCCGAGACCGGCGACCGGCGGGTCGGCTACGAATCCCGATTCCTGCTCGGCCACGGCCAACGCCGCGCACAGGTGCGCGCTGGTCGGATCGATTTGCAGCGCGAAGAAGGCGTCGGTGATCGCGGAAGCCCACGCATCGCGGTTTTCCGCGCGTGCGGGCAAGAGTTGCACGACCTGCGCCTGCACCTGCTCGGGCGCGCGCGAAAGTTTTTTCGGCGGGCTGGCACAACCGGCCAGTAACAACCCTGATGCAACTGCAAAAAAGAAAATCCGCGACATTTATCAAGAGCCGACCTGTTTCCCGCCGAGCATAAATCGGCCGTCGAGCGATCGGCAAGCGTGCCTGTGTCTACTTTTTCGACGTTGATCTCACGCCGGTACTTTTCTTGCGGATGCCTGCCGCGACACGCGAGGCCGTTTTCTTGGCTTTCGCGGCCCGATTGAATTCGACCGCGGCGCGCACGAGTTTTTTCAGCGCCGCGGCATTGATCTTGTCACCCTCGAAAAAATCGATCGCCCGCCATCGATTGCCTTCCAGGCCGGCGTTGAAAAGCGAATCGGGATCGGCGAGCTTCGCGCCCTGCGCAAACGTGACCTTCACCTTTTCCTTGTGCGCGTTGCCGACGGCAATGATTCCGTCGCACGACCACACCGGACTTCCCATCCACTTCCATTCTTCGAAGACGTTGCGGTCCGCCGCGAGCATGGCTTTGCGGACACCGGCGAGCGTTTCGCCGCGCCAGTCGTCTAGTTTTGCGATGAGCTGGTCGATGCGCTTGGATGGCGTCATTGATTGTGTCTCTGTTTCGATCATGTAGCCGGCATGGTAAAGCGCCGCGCAAGGATGGTGAACCGTGCTGCGGCCGCATTGCGATTTTACTTCGCGACCACTTTCTCCATGTGCACGCTCCAGCCTGGCGCCCAGTTTTCGCCGTTCTTGAATTCGGTGATCACGTCGTAAGCTTCCGTGCCATTCTTTTTCCAGCGGCTGCGATAAACCTGCGTCTTGCCGTCCTGCTGATACTCGGTCGGCGGGAACACCAGTGTGTCCTCGCTTGCGTTCACCGCGCCGGCGCTCGAGCCGCCGTCGCTTTCCACGTACAGATACTTGAGCTGTTTCGCGATGCTGTCCCAATAGTAAATCGATTCACCGCGATAATCCGGATGCGACGCGGCGCGCACCACATGCACGTCGCGCACGAAGTGCTCGCCGTAGATGCGGTTGAAGCAATGCGTATCTTCGCCGCGGCCGCCGGGGAGGTTGCCTTTCCAGCAATGGCCGGCGAGGAAATCGAGCGGGGCATACGGCGACGCGGTTGTTTCCGCGGCGATGGCGGCGGGCACGGCGAACAGACTCATCAGAATCGGAAATGTGCGCATGGAAAATATGTCCTCGTGGATCATCGTGTCTTGCGTTTCCGGCGCGGGCGCCGGGGCTCGTGCTCAACGTCCTGCAACAACGAATCGACATACGCGCGCAGTTGCCGCACCGAATGGTCGTAGCGGCGGATGTCGCGATATGTGCGCGCCTGCATCACCGCGCCTTCCATGGTGGTGAGGATGAACTCGGCCAGCTCGCGGCGATTCAACGACGACGGAAGCCGCTCGCGCGCCTCGTCCAGGCAGCGTTTGATGGCGAGTACCCACGCCTCGAAATTCTTCGCCAGCATCTCGCGCACCGGTGGATCGGGCTCGTGCAGTTCCAGCGCCAGGCTGCCGATGGGGCAGCCGTACTGGCATTCGGTCATGGTCAGCGAACGGCGGTACTGCGCGAGCAGCGCGAAAATCTTTTCGATCGGATCGTCGACGCCGCGCCAGGCAGGCTCGAGCAGCATCGGACCGATGCCCGCGCTATAGGCTTCGAGCACCGCAAGCAGCAGGTCCTGCTTTCCCGGAAAGAAGTGGTAGAGGCTGCCGCTGTGCACGTCGGCGGCCTGGCGAACGTCGGCTACGCTGGTCGAGCCATAGCCCTTCTGCGCAAACAGTTGCAGGGCGGCAAAGACGAGTCTTTCGCGGGTGCCAGCTTGAGACATGCGTTTGATTGACCGATCAACCCAGCGCAATCTAGCACAGTTGATCGGTCAGTCAAGTGGCGAAGTTCAACGATCGAGCTTGTTGGCAAGTTCGACAGCAAAGAGGCGGAAGGCATGGTCGACGCGCGTTTTGTTTCCACCTGCGGTGAGGTCGAGCAACAAGCCGCGCAGCGTGGCCAGGATCAGTGTGGCGTAGGTGGCCTGCGCTCGAGGCGCCGTCACACCGTTGTCCGCCAATACGTTGCGCCAATACAGCAGCGGCGCTTCGAACAGCCACGACGCGACCTGTGTGTCGCCCAGCCCGCCGACGTACAGCTCGAAAAGCTGTGGCAGCCGCGCGCGCATCGGCGAGGACGTGAGCCGTTTCCAGTGCCAGCGCAGTGCCGTGGCGACGTCGGCGTCGGCCAGCCGGTGGCGGCGACGGTAGGCGTCCAGTTCGGCGCGTTCGGATTCGCGGATCGATTCGATGGCCTCGCGCAGTAGATGTTCGCGCGTGCCGAAATGATGGATGAGCATGCGCGCGCTGGTCCCAAGCTCCACCGCCAGCGGCCGCAGTGAAAAGGCGGTGAGGCCGCGTTCGATGAGATAGCGTCCGGCCGCGCGGCGTAGCGTGTCGCGCTTGGCGGTATCGAGGTTGCGTGGCATGAGCGGAGTTTCGTGCAGTGACCAATGGCATGTTGGCGATAAATGTAACACATGTTACGGTTATCCCACATCACACAGGAGATGCTCCATGCACTTTCCCACCTGGCTGTTTGCATTCGTAGCGCTGGCCGGTTCGGCTTCGGCCGGAACCTTGCAGGATTCCAACAAGGCGCTCGCGCGGCGCGTGTTCGAGGAAATCTTCAATCAGGGAAAGTTCGATGCGGCATCGTCCATTTACGCGCCGGATTTCGTCAACCACGGGTTGCATCGCGACATCGGTCTCGCCGAGGACCAGGCGGCTGCGCGCGGATGGAAGCAGGCGTTTCCCGACCTGGTGATGCATGTCGACCAGATCCTTGCCGAGGGCGACCGGGTTTGCGTGCTATGGACAGGCAAGGGCACCAACACCGGCACAGGCAACGGATTACCGGCGACCGGCAAGAGCGGCGAACTGCGCGGCATGACACTCTGGCGCATGCGCGACGGACGCATCCGCGAGGAGTGGTCCGAATTCGATCAGGCCAGCATTCTGCGGCAACTCGGATTGTTGCCGCAGTGACGGAATCGGTTCGTCGCCGCGTCTACTTGGCCAGTTCGTAGAGATAGTCGACGAACGACATCGCCGCACCGTCGTAGCCTTGCACCTTCGGATTGCTCGACTCGATCAGGTAATACTCGTCGGGTGCATGGGCGCCGGTACCGTTGCCGAGCCCGAAATGGCCGGCCGCCAGTTTCAGCGGCGCGTCGGTGAACACGAAACCCGGATACGATCCGGCATTGCGCGGCCACAGCATCGGGTCGAGCCCGGCGCGTTTGAGCACCGCGATCTGCGCCTTGATCAGCGATGCGTCGGCTTTGCTGCTGGTCGGGTCGTAACCGCCGCTGACATTGACTTCGACGTCGCCGAAACCGTGCTTGGCCAGGTGCGCCTTGAGCGCGGCGACGGCGGCATCCTTGGTCTGACCGGGCACCAGGCGCATGTCGATTTTCGCGACCGCGCGATGCGGCAGTACGGTCTTGCCGCCGGGTCCGGTGTAGCCGGCGACCAGTCCTTCGATGTTCACGGTCGGCTGCGACACCAGTCGCTCGTTCGCCGCTTCCCAGTTCAGATCATCGATCCAGTGCTGCACGCCGAGTTGCGCTTTCGACTTCGCTTCGTCGCGTTTCGCCGAAGCCGCCTGGACCATCGCCTTGTCTTCGGCGCTGATCGGCGGCGCCGCCGGGTAGTTGTCGATGGTGATCGTGTTGCCATCGGCAGACACCAGCGTATCGAGCGCGTGCACCAGGCGCCAGGCCGGGCTGTCGACCATCGCCTTCAGCGACGAATGCACATCGTGCGAGGGGCCGCGTCCCCATTTCTCGCCGCTGGCCACCAGTTCGAGTTCGACCACGCCTTTCGCGCCGAGTGAAACGGTGACGCCGCCATCCAGATCCTGCGACGCCGCCGGCATGAACACGCCGACCGTTTTCTTCAGCGCCGCCTGCACGTCCGGCCGCAGCACGAGTTGCGCGATGTGCGGCGAGCCGATTTCTTCCTCGCCCTCGGCGACCATCACCAGGTTCACCGGCACCTTCTTGCCCGCGCCGCGGATCGCGTGCAGTGCAGCGAGGAATGCCGCTTCCGGACCTTTCTGGTTTACCGCGCCGCGGCCGACGATCACCTTGCCGATGCCCGGCTTGTCGACCAGCCGCGCTTCCAGCGGCGGCGATGTCCACTCGGCCGGATCGAACTGCTTCACGTCGTACATGAAATACAGGCCGACCGTTCTCTTCGCGCCGGCATCGAGCGTGGCGAAGACGCCGGGTTTGCCCGAGGTTTCGACGATCTCCACTTTCTGGAAGCCCGCATCGCGCGCGAGCTTGGCCATGTATTCGGCGCCTTCGCGCGAGTTGCGGTTTTCCGCGGCGATGGAGGGCAGGGCGATCCATTCCTGCAAACGCTTCACGGCTTCGTCGTGGCGCTTGCTGATTTCGCGTTGGATCGCGTCGGTATTCGCGTCGGCGGCGAAGCAAATAGGTGCGGTGAACAACGCAGCGGCGACGGCAAGCGTGAGGCGTGCGGCGATCATTGTAAAACTCCTCGGCGGATTGGCCGTGGAGATAGTAGCCGATCGCGCGGCGGGAAAAAGAGCCGCGCCTTAGTCGCCAGTGACCGACGTTTCCTTGTGCTCGAACGACAGCGTGACGACTTTGTCGCCACCCGGCCTCGTGCGGTGCAGCACGTCGCGCGGCACGCGCACGAACTCGCCGACGGCGAGCGTCAGCGATTGATCCTCGAAATCGACCACGAGGCTACCTTCCACCGGCATCAGCACTTCGTCCGAATTGGAGTGGCGATGCCAGTGGAAGTCGCGCGTCATCACGCTCAGGCGCACGACGTGGTCGTTGACCTGCGCCAGCGGGAAGTTTTCCCAGTCGCCGGCGACGCGCGCGGCTTGCTCGTGAAGGTTGATTTTCGCAATGGTGTCCATGCATCAAGGATAAGGATTGGGCGGCGAAACAAAAAGCGAGGTTTCTTGAACGCAGATGTGAGCGGAATTCAACTGCCGTGCGCGATGCATGTGCAGCGGACGGAATAGTCTCGTTCGTTTCGTTGCGCTGCAAGACGGTAGCTTGCATGGAGGCAATGCATGGGAACGCACGAGGATTCTGTCGGCAGCAGTCGTACACTGTGGTCGCGGCGGGGAGCCGCGTCACGAGGCATTGGTATGGGAATTCGTCTGTTGCAAATGGCGGTCATCTACTTTGTGATCGGTCTGGGCTTCGGAATTTATATGGCCATGTCCGAAGACCACGGTCAGATTCCGGTTCACGCACACGTCAATCTGCTTGGCTGGGCATCGATGGCGATTTGCGGCATCGCCTACGAAGTGTTTCCACGATTGCAGAACCATTGGCTGGCGCCGGCGCACTTCTGGCTGCACAGTCTCGGTCTGCCGATCGCCATGATCGGTTTGTTCCTGCTGATGCGCGGGCAGACGTCGATGGCGCCTGTGGCCGGTGTCGGCAGCATCGTCATCGCAATCGGTGTGTTGTGTTTCGCGATCAACGTGCTGTTTCGGCTACGGCCGCGCGCATCCACCGCATGAGTATCGTCATGAAAGTCGCAACAGCTCTGCCTGCTCGCGACGTTGCGCGTGGCGAACGCGGCCGGCGCCGATGCGGCGCGGATCGCGCGCGTCGAACACGGCATCGAGCCACTGGTCATCGACGATGCGAAACATCCGCTGGCGCTCGACATCGCGGCATTGATGAAGGCTTATCACGATCCGGCACTGAGCATCGCGGTGATCGACGATTACCGCATCGTGTGGGCGAAAGCATACGGCGTCGTCGGCGCGGACGAACCGCGGCCGATCGACAGCCACACGCTGTTCCAGGCCGGATCGATCAGCAAGCCCGTCGCGGCGACGGCGATGCTGCAACTGGTGCAAGCCGGCAAGGTGTCGCTCGACGAAAACGTCAACGCGTACCTGAAGACGTGGAAGTTGCCCGAAAACGAATTCACGAAAACCGAAAAGGTCACGCTGCGCCGGTTAGCCAGCCACACCGCCGGCACGACGGTGCACGGCTTCGAGGGATACGAAGTCGACACACCGTTGCCGACGATTGCACAAATCCTCAACGGGATGCCGCCCGCGAATTCGCCGGCCGTGCGCGTGAATTTCGTTCCAGGTTCGAAGATGCGTTATTCCGGCGGCGGCGTGACGATCGAACAGCTCGTGATGACCGATGTCACCGGCATTGCATTTCCCGATCTGATGCGCCGATCGGTGTTGGCAAAACTCGACATGCACGACAGCACCTACGAACAACCGTTGCCCGCGAATCGCGCCGCGCATGCCGCGCACGCGACGCATGCCGACGGTACGCTGGTCAAAGGCCGGTGGCACGTCTATCCGGAAATGGCAGCCGCGGGTTTGTGGACGACGCCAACCGATCTGGCGAACTTCGCGATCGAAACCGCGCTCGCGGAAGAAGGCAGATCCGCGAAGCTCCTGTCGACGGCGTTGACGCGCGAACGCCTCACAGCGCAACCGGGAACCGATCGCGCCGTCGGCATAGGATTTTTCGTTGACCCCGAAACGCCGGGCGAGTTTTCCCACGACGGTGCCGACGAGGGATTCCGCGCCAGCTTCGTCATGAACGCGAAAACCGGAAAGGGTGCGGTCGTCATGGCCAACTCCGACAACGGCATGCTGCTCGCGTGGGACGTGCTGCGCAGCATCGCGACCGAATATGCATGGCCGCGCATACCCGAAGCCCGTGCGCTGCCACGGCGCCTGGTTCTGATCGATCTGCTCGACGGTGCCGATGCGGCGATGAAAGTTTACGCCGAAGCGAAGGCCGATCCGAAGCAAACCAAGAACGTCACTGACGGCGTGCTGGCCATGACAGGCTATGTCGTCTCATCTAGTGGCCGGCACGACGATGCGATGCGTTTTTACGAACGCAACGCGGCCGATTTCCCCGCATCGGCCGATGCGCAAGCGACACTCGGCGATGCATACGCCGACGCGCATCGCGATGACAAGGCGAAAGCGGCCTACGAGGCCGCGTTGAAGATCGACGCGAAATATCCGCCGGCTATCGACGGATTGAAGAAGCTCGGCGCGTCGCCGTAACGAAGCGAAGTGAACGACGCGGCGGCGCGCACGGCGCCGCCGAGATGCATCTTTATTGCTTGAGCGTTTTCGCCGCGGCGAGCATTTCCTTGACGTGCTCGTCGGGCTTCAGCGCCGAATACGCCGCGGCGATTTTCCCCGACGGCGCGATCAGGTACGAAGTGCGATCCGACCAGCCCGGCTTCATCGGCAGCAGCGAATCGTATTCCTTGGCGATCTTCGCGTCGGCGTCGGCGGCGACCGGGAACTTGCCGCTGCAATGCTCGGTTTCCTTCGAGAAGTCGGCGAGCTGATCGGTGTTGCCGGCGGTCACGCCGATCACGGTCACGTTCTGCGCCTTGAACTGGTCGATGGATTCGGAAAAAAGGTGCGCTTCCACATTGCAACCGGACGTGTGGGCCGCCGGGAAGAAATAAACGACCACCGGGCCTTTCTTGAGCGCATCGGCGAGATGGAACGTAAAGGACTTTCCGGCGAGATAGGCCGGTGCGGTGAAATCCGGCGCCTTGTCGCCGGTTTTCAGCGAGGCCATCGAGACGGATGCGAACGACAAGGCGCCAAGGGCGCCGGCGACGGCCAACGTGAGCAGCGGTTTCATCAAGTACTCCTGGAGTGACGATCGGATGACATAAACGAGAACGGGCAAGGTGACAATACCTTACGCGCCGTTCCATCGTGCGCGAGCGGTATCGTATTAGACTTGCCCGGCAGGTATGGGGAAGTTCGCGATGACCGTGGCCGTCTGCTCGTTTTTCCATCCGTCGACAGGCACCTGGACGCATCTGGTCAGCGACTTCGACACGCGTGCCGCGGCCGTGATCGACCCGGTACTCGATTTCGACGTCGCCACAGGTCGCGCGAGCAGCGCGTCGGCGCAAGACGTGCTCGAGCACGCGCGCGGGCATAACCTGCGCATCGAATGGATCCTGGAAACGCATGCGCACGCCGATCATCTCACCGCGGCGGACTGGCTCAAACGCGAACTCGGCGGCGTGGCGAAAACAGGGATCGGCGTGGGCATCGTCGATGTGCAGAAGCATTTCGCGAAAGCGTTCGGTCTCGGTGCGGAGTTCCGCACCGACGGTTCGCAGTTCGATCGCCTGTTCGCAGATGGCGAATGCGTTGCACTCGGACGCTACGACATCGAAGTGATCGCGACGCCCGGCCACACCGGCGACGGCGTGAGCTACCGCATCGGCGACGCAGTCTTTGTCGGCGACACGCTGTTCGCGCCCGAGCGCGGCACCGGACGTTGCGATTTTCCGGGCGCCGACGCGGCCACTCAATTTCGTTCGATCAAACGCCTTTACACGCTGCCGGATGCGACACGTGTCTTCCTCTGTCACGACTATCCGGCGTGCAGACGCCGAACCGCTGGCGCAAACGACCATCGGTGCGGAGAAGAACGGCAATATCCAATTGAACGAACGCACCAGCCAGGGCGATTACATCGCGTTCCGTTCATCGCGCGATGCGACGCTGGCGCCGCCGCGTCTACTCGAACCGTCGCTGCGCGCAAACATCCGAGCGGGGCGGTTTGACTGAGAACGTGCCGACACGGCAGGCGATTAGTCATGTAAATCAGCGTGTTGATAAATCCGTCGCCCGCTCGGCGCACGACGCGCATACTTGCACGGCTTTGCGGGCCTGTTTGCGGGGGGCGCGCGAAGGGAGCGTCGTCCATTCATCCATGAGGGGAGTCACATGAAGAAGATCGCATCGTGCGTTGCGGCGGCGGTAGCGCTGCTCGGAATGGGAAGTGCGTCTGCGGCGGAGACGGACAAAGCGAACGTCAATTGGGTGTTCAACGATTCGGTGGCACCCGCCGACCAGCAGGCGTACGAAACCGCCATCAAGAGTTTCAACAAGTGTCTCGGTCAGCACGGCGTCAAGATTTCCTGGAAAGCCTGGGCACACGAAACCGGAGACACGTATCGCTATTCCTACGTGGCAGGACCGATGACGTGGGCCGATGTCGATACGCTGCAGGACGTGGGCAAGCCGTGTCAGCAAGTTTGGCGCTCGGAAGGCAACGCGCATCTGAAGAGCGAGACCAGCGCGTTCCTCGTCGCGTTGCCCGAACTCAGCCGCATGCCGAAAGACAAGGACGCCAAGCAGTCGCTCATCAACGTCACCTATTTCACGTTGAACAATGGACGCGACGCCGACGATGCGTTTACCGACGGTCTCAAGAAGATCACGGCCGCCGCCGAGAAGACCAAATGGTCGCTGGAGTACACGCTGTATCGCGTGCGCGCTGCCGACAAAGATTCGCCGGACTACATTCTGGTGAGTCCCTACAAGAATTGGGCGGACTACGGCAACGGGCCCAATCCCGCCGTGTGGAAAATGCTCGAGAACGCCAACGGCAAACAGGAATCCGATGCGGTACGCAAGTCCATCAACGATGCCGTCAAGGACGTGTCATCGCACGTCAACAGCTACAGCGACGAGCTGACGTACCACGCGCCGAAGAAATAGATTCGCAGGAACGGAAATCGACGGCGGCCCATGCAGGCCGCCGTCTGGAACGCATCATTTCTTCTTCAGAAAGTTCGCGGTGACCGCTTCGCTCAACTGATCCGGCGGCAGCAATCCCTGCGCGAGGATGTAGTCGTTGAGCGCCTGCAGGTCGAACGATTTGCCTTCGGCGATTTCCACCTGTTCGCGCAATTCCAATAGCCGCGTGTAGCCGTAGAAATATGCCGTCGCCTGACCCGGCGAACGGAACGTGAAACGATCCAGCTCCTCGCGCGCGAACGCTTCGGACAGGCCGACGTCGTCGACCAGGATGTCGTGCGCGCGTTCGCGCGTGATCAGTCCGAGGTTCAGCATCGGATCGAGCATCGCGCGCGCGGCGCGCAGCATGCGCAGTTGCAGCGCGATCATCTGCCCACCGGCCGGTTCGTACGGCACCATCATGAACTCCGCGTACAGCGCCCAGCCTTCCACGTTCACGCTGTTGAACGCGAACAGCGAACGCGCCAGCGACACGCCGTGCTCGACCATCGCCGAGAACTGCAGTTCGTGGCCGGGGCGCCCTTCGTGTGCCGTAAGCGTCCACGCGCAGGCTTTGCAGGTGAAGTCGTCGTAGACCTCGCTGTTGCCGTCGCCGGTCGGCGGATTGCCGAGCGGCAAGATGAAGCTGCCGCGTTCACCGTGATTGTTGATCAGCGGCGGCGGTTGCATGTGCGGCGCCGGCTCCGACGCGCTCTCGGCTTCGGACGCCAGACGCATGATCATCGCGCGCTGCGGCAGCGTCACGATCTTGCGCTCGCGGATGATCGCTTCGATCTTGCCGATCACGTCGTGGTAATACGGCTCGATGGAATCCTTGTCGAGCTGCTGTTTCTTCAGCGCCTTTATCGCTGCGCGATAATCGGTCGTGTCGACGCCGGCTTCCTTGCCCGCGGCCGGCGCGATGAGTTCCATCGTCGCGCGCGTTTCGACGAATTCGAGTTCCGCTTTCTTGATCAGTTCCTGCGGCGAGATATCCAGGCCGACGTCTTTCAGGTTGTTGGCGTAAACCTGCGGCGGCAGCCGGAAATCGGGGCGCGCGTGGGCGAGCACGGTCGAGCGCACCCAGGCGTCGTGCGCGTCGAGCTGCTTTTTCAGTTCCGACAGCGTCGCGTCGGCGCCGGCGATCTTGTATTTCGCGTAGAGCTTGCCGATGCCGTCGACGTAGCGTCCCGTGTTCGACAGATGCTGCTCCACTTCGGCCTTGTACGGTCCGAGCAGATTCTTGTCGGCGAGTTTTTCCTCGAAGCGCGCTTCGGCATCCTTGGTCAGCGGCGTGCAGCCGGGCGCGGTGCCGAGATAGCACTTCAGGCGATTGAGCGCGTGCGCGCGGCGTTCGGCCGGCACGTGATCCTGCAGCAGCGTGAACTCGCCTTGGAAGATCGTCTCACCGACGTCGAAATACGGCAGCAAGTATTTCTCATCGATCGTGTTGTCCTCGAGGCGGCGCGTAGCGGCGGCGATCAGGATGTGCAGGTCCTGTTTCACGTTCGCGTCTTGCTCGCCATCGAGTTTCTTCTGCAGGTCGGCGCGTGCGGCTTCGAGGGCGGCACGCTGGCGCTGGTTGACGCCGGCTCTGAAGTCCAGCGCTTTTTCGTCGTATCCGGGCAAGCCGGTGAACGTCGCGAATTCCGGATGGAACTGCGCAATGGCCTTGAGCAGCACCTGTGCATCGGCGTTGCTGCGCTCGACCCATGCCGGCGCGGCTTGCGTTTTCGCATCGGGTTTCTTGTCGGCCGCCCAGGCGGCGCTGAAGGTGAGCACGGCAACGACGGCAACGGCCAATCGACGAATCTGCATCGCGGAATCCTCCTTTTTGCGATCGGCAACTATACTCAATCGCGCCGGCCTGGCGATGCGCCGATAGTCAGGGTTGGCCGAGACGTTCGATCAACCGGTCGAGCAATTCGACCTGCGCCGGCAACAGCATTTCGCGGGCGCGCGCGATCGGCATCCATTCGGCCCGATCGATTTCCGGGAAACGCTGCATGCGTCCGCTACGCGGCGGCCATTCGATCTCGAAGGTGTTGCTGCCCAGCGCTGCGACGTCGAAATCGCCCGCCGCGGCGAACGCGGCGACGCGCTTGCCGCCTTTTTGCGTGATCTCGCCGAGCGGTTCGAGCGTGCCCGCGACGTCCACGCCAAGTTCCTCGCGGAATTCGCGGCGCGCGCAGGTCTCGTCGCTTTCGCCGTCGTCGCATTCGCCTTTCGGGATCGTCCAGGCGCCGACATCGCGACGTTGCCAGAACGGGCCGCCCGGATGGGTCAGCAAAACCTGCAACGCATCACCCGCGTATCGATATAAAAGGATGCCGCAGCTTCGCTTGCGCATGAGGCCGATGCTAGCGGAATTTCGTCGCCGCGACGGCTGCCCGCCGGAAGGGGCAGGGGGCTCCACTTGCGGGCGGCGTTCCGACTATGATGGCGGCCGACAGGACAGGAACGGGGGTTCGGGCCGGTCGCAGCGAGCGGGCAACCGCGTCGGCGCGACGCCTTGCCAATCATGATGCGGCGTCGCGATAAAGTGCTGACCGCGGGCGTGCTCGCCGCATTGGTCGGGGTGACGGTGCTTTTCTCCGTCATCGTCTGGCTGTTCTGGCGCGAATCGATGGCCTCGGAAGAAGCGTACGAGGGCGGGCTTGCCGCAATACTCGGCGAGCGCACCGAAAACATCTTCGCCGATCTGCGCGACATGCTCGCCGGTTTCGACAAACTCGATGCGCAACGCTGTTCGCCCGCGCACCTGCAGGCGCTGCGCGATGCGGCTGTGTCGCGCCCGTACGTGCGCGGCATCGGTTACTGGGAAGCGACCGAACGCCTATGCGGCGTCGGCTTCCTGCCGCAGGAAGGGCTCAAGCCCTCTCATGCAGACCACATCTACGACAACGGCCTGGTCGCCTGGTGGCCGAGCAAGGAAACCGAAGTCGGCGGCGTTCAACTGTTTCTGGTGCGCTACGGCGATCATGACGTCGCCGTCGATCCGCGCCTTCTGCTCGATCTGGCCTCGTCTCCGCAGCGCCAGGCGGGACTGTGGGTGGAGAACCTGCGCCTGTCCGCGGTGCCGGTGGACGCGCCGTTTCCCGACCCGGCCACGGTGCCGATCGGCGTCAACGTCGACAGAAACGCGGGCGTGGTGCTGTCGCATTTCTCGCGCAATGAAATCCTGCCGATCGACGTCATGGCGCGCGAACCGATCGGCAATTTCTGGACGCGGCACGGCGCGCTGCTGGCTATCGGCATCGTGCTCGGCATCATGACGGTGCTGGGCTGGATCGACATCGTGACGCGCCTGTCGCGTCGCCAGCTCGAACCGAGTACGGAACTCAGGCAGGCGATCGCGGCGGGCGAGATCGCGGTGTTCTATCAGCCGGTGATGGACCTGCGCACCTCGAAATGCGTCGGCGCCGAAGCCTTGGCGCGGTGGAAGAACAGCGCCGGAGAATGGATCAGTCCGAACGTGTTCATCCCGATCGCCGAGAAGGCCGGGCTCATCCAGGAACTGACCATCGCCGTGATGCGTGTGGTGGTGAGGGATCTGCAGCGCATCTACAAAAGCGCGCCGATCAGCGTGAACCTCAATCTGTCGCCGGACGATCTGCAGAACGATCGCGTAGGACACGAACTCGAGGAAGCGCTGCGCGCGGCCGGCCTGCCGCCGAACGCGGTGAAACTGGAGATCACCGAACGCGCGCTGGTAAACGCCGACTCGGCGCGCAAGCTCATCGGCGAGTTGCGCAACCGCGGACATGAAGTCGCCGTCGACGATTTCGGCACTGGCTATTCCAGTCTGTCGTACTTGCAGTCGTTCGAGCTCGACGTGCTCAAGATCGATAAATCGTTCGTCGATGCCATTGGCACCGGTGCCGCGACCAGCCAGGTGATCGTGCACGTGATCGACATGGCCAAGTCGCTCGGCCTGCGCATCGTCGCCGAAGGCGTCGAGACCGTGCAGCAGGCGCAATGGCTGATCGAACACGACGTGCACTGCGCGCAAGGCTACCTGTTCGCGAAGCCTCTTACGCTCGGAGATTTCCTTGTATTCTTCCTTGCCCGTCGCAAAAAGGACTGAACGCTTGCGCATCACCCTCCTTCGCCTATGTCAGCTCGCGGCCGCCGCAGCGCTGGCCGCCTGCGCGCAGCAGCCAGCACAGAAAACGCCGCCCGCGCCGGTGGTGGAAGCAAGCACACCCGCGACGAGTCCGTCCGCACCTGCGCCCCAACCGGCGCCGAAGCCAAAACCGAAACCCAAGCCCGTTGCGCCGAAAGCGGAGACCAGCGATACCGACGTGACACCCGCGCCACCGGCCGGGCCGACGCCTGCTGAAGGCATCGAGCGCGCACAGGTCGGCTATTACTTCGATACCCTGCAAGGCCGCCTGCGGCAGGTCGCCGATCCGAACATTGTCGTCACGCGCAACGACGGCCACATCACCGTCGATATCACGCGTCGCGTGAGTTTCGGCGACGACGACGCACCGCTGCCGGCGGGCGCGTGCGCCGCGCTCGCGCCGATCGCAAAAGCGCTGATCGAATACAAGATGACGCGCATCGTCGCCGAAGCCGGCGCCAGCAGTGCGGACACGTCGGCGCTGAAGTCGGCGAAAGCGCATTCCGCGGCGATCGCGAAATGCCTGGCCGATTCGGGTGTCGCGGGGCACCGCCTGGGCACGCGCGAGCACGTGGCCTCGTCAGCGCCGAGCACGGTGCTGCGCATCGAACCGATCGTGAAATAGCGCGCTGCGCCCCCACATCACGGCGACTCCCCAAGGAACGCCGCGATGATTCCGTTATCCGTTCTCGATCTGGCGCCGATCACCGAAGGCAGCACGGCGGCGCAGACGTTTGCCAACACGCTGGATCTGGCACGTGCCGCCGAGCGCCTCGGTTACAAACGCTACTGGCTCGCCGAACACCACAACATGCCGGGCATTGCCAGCGCGGCGACGGCAGTGCTGATCGGCCATGTCGCCGGCGGCACGAAAACGATCCGCGTCGGCTCCGGCGGCGTGATGTTGCCGAACCACGCACCGCTGCAAGTCGCCGAACAGTTCGGAACACTGGCGAGCCTGTATCCGAACCGCATCGATCTCGGCCTCGGCCGCGCGCCGGGAACCGATCAGGCCGCGGCACGTGCATTGCGGCGTTACTACGGGGGCGCGGACGAATTTCCGGCCGACGTCGTCGAGCTGCTGCGCTTCTTCGATCCGGTGCAGCCGGGCCAAGCCGTGCGCGCTGTCCCCGGCGCGGGTATCGATGTGGAAATGTGGATTCTGGGTTCCAGCCTGTTCGGCGCGCAGCTCGCCGCGGCGCTCGGACTGCCGTACGCATTCGCCTCACACTTCGCGCCGGATGCGCTCGAAGAAGCGCTGGCGATTTATCGCAGCACCTTCAAACCATCGCCGCGGCTGGCGCAACCGCATGCGATGCTCGCGCTGAATGTCGTCGCGGCCGAGTCCGACGATGACGCGCGGCGACTTTTCACCACGCAGCAGCAGGCCTTCGTGAACCTGCGCCGCGGCAAGCCCGGGCTGGTGCCACCGCCGCTGGCGTCCGGCGATGCAATCGATACTTATTGCACGCCGCAGGAAAAAGCGAACGTGGATCGCGCGCTGGCCTGCGCAGTCATCGGCGCGCCGCAAACCGTGAAGCGCGGTATCGAAACCTTCGTCGAACGGCATCGGCCGGACGAACTCATCCTCACCGCGAACATTTTCGATCACGCGCTGCGCGTGCGGTCGTTCGAACTCGCCATGCAGGCCGTGCGTTAGGGACGCGCGGCAAAAAGTTTGGTGCACAACGCGCCGAGCTTGCGGGCAATGTCCTCGTCGCCCGACGACACGAGCACCTTGTCGCCGTCGCCGGGTTTGTGGATGAGTTCGGCGATGCACACCCAGTCGCCCCTGTGCGCGAATACGTCGATCTCCTTTCCGCCCGGTATGTTCGAGTCGATCGTGCCGGTCGTGACCGCGCCTTCGCCGACATTCGGCACCGGCTTCAGTGCGCCGCTTTGCGTGAGCATCGCGTAATACGGCGCGCCGCCTTTCTTGATGGCGATGTCGATCATCGCGCTGAACGATTTCCCGGCGCCGAGTTCGCAACCTTCGCCGGGCGTCGAGGCGCTCATCGAATAATGGTTGATCGACACCGGCACGTTGATCAGCTCGCCGGCGTCTTTCGTCGACAGCTCGCGATCGCACGGTGTCGGCGGTCCTTTGTAGGCATCGCCGAGCGGATTCTGCTGGGCCATCGCATTGGCATCCGCCACGACGGGCGGCGCCTGCTGCGAGCAGGCCGTGAAGCAGGCAACAAAAAGCACGACGGCGTGTGCGCGCATGATGTTTCCCCTGATTGTCAGCGAGGGTTACGACATCTCCTGCCGCGTGCTGACATGTGCGATTCAGTCGGCGCGATCTAGGATCGGTCACGATCTGCCACGGAGGGCAATGATGGCTACGCGATGCGCGTGTACCGCTTCTGGCAAAGCTCGCAGTAAAACGAGCGCCGCTGCCGAACGCCGAGGTAGGCGCGGTGGAATTTGACGTGATCGCGCGGACACACCGACTTGTTGTGCGCCTGCCAGTGCTTGCGCAGGACGAAGCGTTTCTTCCATTCCAGGAACAGGAAACTGTAGTCGCGCGCGTCCTTCACCATCTGCCGCAGTTTCGCGGGCGACAGTGCACCGACCGTCGACAGCGGATGGATACGCGTGCGGAACAGCACCTCGTTCTTGATGATGTTGCCGACGCCCGCAAAGATGTCCTGATCGAGCAAGGCGTCGCACACCAGCGTATCGGGCTTGGCGCGCAAGCGGCGCAGAGCGAGGCGCGGGTCCCACGCATCGGACAGCACATCGGTGCGCCAGTCGTACAGCGCGTCGAGGTCGCCATCGATATACCGCACCGAGCAGGCGTAAAAGTTCATCTGCATGCCGCGTGCGAAGATCAGGCGCAAACGCTCTGCGCGGCCTTCCTTGCGCGCGTCGATGGCGTAGCTGCCGAACATCATGAAATGGATGCGGATGGTGAGCTTCGGCAGTTCGATCAGGAACTGCTTGCCGAAACTGCGGATCGAACGGATGCGCTGGCCGATCAGAGACTGCTTGTCGAGACGGCTGTTGCCTTCGGCGTTGCGGATGATCTTGCCGACGAATTTGCGCGTTTCTTCGCGCAGGATGACGATGCTGGGTCCTTCCGGCATGGCGCTCCTCCATGAGCAGGTCTGCGTTTCGAATCGGCTGCGCGGGCTGGACGCTGCCGGGCGCCCACGCGGCGGCCTTTCCGCGCGACGGCTCGCACCTGCAACGGTACTCCGCCGTATTCGCTGCTGTCGAGATCAATTCGTCGTTCTACAAGCCGCACCGGCGTGAAACGTATGAGCGCTGGGCGCGCAGCGTGCCAGCGACATTCCGTTTTTCGGTGAAGCTGCCCAAGCAGATCACGCACACGCTGCGCTTGCGGCGCAGCGCTCGTGCGCTCGACGAATTCCTCGAACAGATCGGCGGATTGGGGCGCCGCCTTGGCGCGGTGCTGATGCAGTTGCCGCCGAGCTTCGCCTTCGATCGCGCCGTCACGAAGCGCTTCCTTGCGCTGCTGCGCGACCGTTTCGACGGCGCTGTGGTGATCGAACCCCGTCACGCTTCCTGGTTCGATGCGCGCGCCGACGCGCTGCTGCGAGATTTCGTCGTCGGCCGCGTCGCCGCCGATCCGGCGTTGAACGAAATGGCGGCTCTGCCGGGTGGCGATCCGCGCATTGCCTATTTCCGGCTGCACGGATCGCCACGCATGTATTTTTCGAGCTACGACGACGCCTTTCTCGACACGGTGGCGCAGCGGATGCGCGAATCCGCACGCCGGTCGCGCGCGGTCTGGTGCATCTTCGACAACACCGCGCACGGCTTCGCCGTGCCGAATGCGCTACGCCTGGGCGAGCTGCTTGCATCAGGGCGGACGCGGCCGCATATTTGAGTCATGGCTACCGGATGGGCAGGCGACAACGCCGTCAACGATCAGATCGACGCGACCGTCAAGGACGCGATCCAGCGCGTTCGCGCGCGCGCGCCGAAAGGCCCGAGCCTGACGCATTGCGAGGAGTGCGGCGCGAAGATTCCCGAGGCACGGCGCCGCGCTGTGCCCGGAGTGCGGCTTGTGCGTGCCATGCCAGACCGAACACGATCGCGACGAAACCTCGTTCAGCGGATACAACCGCCGCGGCAGCAAAGACAGCCAGCTACGCTGAGCGGCGCATGACGCCGAGCCGCAGCGCACTCGTCCTTTTCCTGTTTCTTTTCTCAACCGTCGCGTTCGCGCAGGCCGACCGTCGCGCGCAATGGCAAAACGAGATCGATCAGCTCACCGCGTCGGACACGACCCATCCGCCGCCGCAGCACGGCGTGCTGTTCGTCGGCAGTTCGTCGGTCAAGAACTGGGCGCCCACGCTCGCGTCCGACTTCCCGCACGTGCCCGTCATCGATCGCGGTTTCGGTGGCTCGCAGCTCGCCGATTCCACGCTGTTCGCCGATCGCATCATCGTTCCGTATCAGCCGAACGTGATCGTGCTGTACGCCGGCGACAACGACATCAACGAAGGCCGTAGCGCAGCGCAGGTGGTCGAAGATTTTCAGCGTTTCGTCGCGCGCGTGCGCCGTGACCTGCCGCGCACCGCGATCGTTTACATCACTATCAAGCCGAGCACCTCGCGCTGGAAATGGTGGCCGCAGATGCGCGCCGCGAACGACGGCATCGCCGCGTGGGCGAAGACGCAGAAGGAGGTGCGCGTGGTCGATGTGGCAAGCCGCATGCTCGATGCGCAAGGTCGGCCGCGTCCCGACCTGCTCCTCGAAGATGGCCTGCACATGCGTCCGGCCGGCTACGCGATCTGGATCGAAGCGCTGCGGCCGGTATTGGCCGAATACGGATTCGCATCCTGACGCGATCGGGGTTCCCCGGCTGTACCGACTGTGAATTGCCCCGCGCCGTTTATGTGCCAGTCGGGCTGATGAATCCCGCTGAACCGGTGAGAGCGCACTTAATCAACGCAGGCGAAAAGGCCGATATGCTGCCTGCGTTCGTTAGTGCGACGTAAAAGACATCTGAATTTTTTAGGAGGCGGTATGTCACGGATCGGTCAGGTTACTCATTCTTCGTCGCGCCTGCGCCAGTCGCTTTATCCAGCGCCACTCGCTCTTGCAATTGCGCTGGGCGTCGGCAACGTCCACGCCGCTACGATCGTCGTCGACAGCGCCGGTACGGATTCGGAAGTCGGCAAGTGCACAATCGTCGACGCGGTGGCTGCGCTGAATTCGGGGATGCAGGTCAACAATTGCATCGGCAGCGACGGCAACAACGACACCATCGACCTCAACTCGTTTACCTCGGCGACGACGATCACCTTCGTTTCGACCGGTGCCATGCAGAGTCACGCGCTGGTGCTCAACAAACAAGCCACGATATCCGCGCCGCTGGATGCCACCGGCGCACCGCTGGTTACGCTCACGCGCAGTACGGTGAGCGGCACGTCCGCGTTCGGCATCATCCATAACTCCGCTCCGCTGACCATCGACGGCTTGCAGATCACCAACGGCAATTCCGGCGTGTATTCGGGCGGTGGTGTGCTGGGCGGCGATTCATTGACGATCCTTCACAGCGTGATCTCCGGCAACGGTTCGGACAGTGCCGGCGGCGGCGTTTCCGCGACGCAGGATCTGACAGTGAGGAACTCGATCATCAGCGGCAACACGGCTGGGAACGCGGGCGGCGGTATCGACGGGGAATCCAGCGTCTCCATCTATTACTCCACGATCCAGAACAATTCCACGGCCGGCGCGACCACCTCCGTCAACGGCGGCGGCGGCGTATTCGCTACCGGTTTCCTCAAGGTGGTGAACAGCGACGTGGTGAACAACACCTCCGCATCGACCGGCGGTGGAGTTTATGCTGCCACGGGAGCGAATATCGCCAACTCGACCCTCAGCGGCAACACGGCGATGGCCGGCTCGGGCGGCGGCGCGTATACCAACGTGAACAGCACCAACGTCAGCGTGAGCCAATCGACATTCAGCGACAACACCGCGCAAGGCAACGGCGGCGGCTTTTTCGGCGGTAGCGCCGACATCGAGAATTCGACGTTTACCGGCAACGTTGCGAGCGGTACGGGCGGTGGCGTGCAGGCGAGTGTGCTTACGCTGAGTTACGACACGATCGCCGATAACCAGTCGACCGGCGAGGGTGGCGGCGCGAACTTCAGCTCGTCGGCCTCCATCGGCGGCACCATTCTGTACGCCAACACGCCGCAGGACCTCGCTGGCGCAGCCCCCGCAACCGGCCAATACAACATCATCGAGGCCAGCAGCGTGACTGCGACGGGGATCAACTGCGATCCGAAACTCGTCGCCCTTGCCGACAACGGCGGGCCGACGCAGACCATGGCGCTGGGCGCAGGCTCATGCGCCATCGATGCGGCCAGCGCGACGCCGTCGGTCGGCACCGACCAGCGCGGCTTCGGCCGTCCGGTGGGTAGCGGTGCGAATCCGCTGGCAGATATCGGCGCATTCGAAGCCGGCGCCAAGGATCCGGACGTCATCTTCTCCGACGGTTTCGACGGCTGACGCGGAAGCGATCGCGCGGCGGCGCGATCGTGAATTCAACTTCATCGGCAGCCTTCGCATTTGGACGGCCAAGTGAGTTAACCTGTCGGCCTTGATTGTGCGCCGGCCGCCATGAAACAACGCTCCTCGTTCGGTCAACATACGCTCGATCGCGAATGCTTCGTTTCGCCTGAAGTATTCGCGCGCGAGCACGAGCGCATTTTCTTCCGTTCGTGGCTTCTGGCCGGTCACGTTTCGCAACTGCGCGGCGCCGGCGATTATTTTCTCTACGAACTCGAAAACGAAAGCGTGGTCGTGCTGCGCGATCACGCCGGGACGATCCGCGCCTTCCACAATCATTGCCGTCATCGCGGCAGCCGCCTGTGCCGCGAAGCGCACGGCACGATCGGCAATGCGCTGGTCTGTCCGTATCACGCGTGGAGCTACAGCCTCGACGGGACGCTGCGCAACGTGCCGGCAATGAGCGAGGTGCCGGGCTTCAACGCCGCCGACTATCCGCTGCATGGCGTGGCGCTGCACCAATGGGAAGGCTTCCTGTTCCTCAACTTCGCCGCGCAACCCGTGCCGTTCGATCAGGCGCTGCCTGGCCTGAGCGGACGATTCAAGCAATGGCAGCCGGCCGAACTGCACGCCGCTGATCGCCGCGTGTACGAGGTCGATGCCAATTGGAAAATGTTCGTGCACAACTTCAGCGAGTGCTACCACTGTCCGCTGGCGCATCCGCAACTGAACAGGCTCACGCCGTTTCGCAATTCGGAAAACGATCTCGACGAAGGCAGCGTACTCGGCGGCCCGATGTGGATGAACAACCGCGACGGCAGCATGAGCATGACCGGCGAACGCTGTGCGCCGCCGTTCGCCGCGCTGTCTGCCGAGCAGCGCGCCCGCGTATACTATTACACATTGTTTCCCGGCGCGTTCCTGTCGTTCCATCCGGACTATGTGATGGTGCACCGCGTGCAGCCGCTCGCCATCGACCGCACGCGCATCGTCTGTGAATGGTATTTCCATCCCGATGCGATGGCCGCGCCGGGATTCGATCCGTCGCCTGCGGTGGAATTCTGGGACACCACCAATCGCCAGGACTGGGACTTGTGCGTCAACGCGTATCGCGGCGTGATCTCGCGCGCCTGGCAGGCCGGGCCGTATTCCGAACTGGAAAGCCAGCTCGCCGCGTTCGATCGTCAATACCTCAAGGCGATGCACGACGACGCGCCGCCGACCGTGAAGCCTCTGCGCAGCGCCTGACACTCAGCAAAGGAATGGATATGGAATATCGCCTGCTCGGCCGTTCCGGCCTGAAAGTTCCCGTCTTGAGTTTCGGTACCGGCACCTTCGGCGGCGTCGGCCAGATGTCGACGTGGGGCACGACGGGCGTGGCCGAGGCGAGGCGGCTCGTCGACATCTGCCTGGAAGCCGGCTTGAACTTTTTCGATACGGCCGACATTTATTCGGCGGGCACTTCCGAGGAAGTTCTCGGTCAGGCGATCAAGGGCCGTCGCGAGCAGACGCTGATCGCGACCAAGGCGACTTTCACGACCGGCAAAGGCCCGAACGACAAGGGCTCGTCGCGCTTCCATCTGGTCGAAGCGCTGCATGCGAGTCTCAAGCGCCTCGGCACCGATCATGTGGACGTCTATTTCATGCACGGTTTCGATGCGCTCACGCCGGTCGACGAAACGCTGCGCGCGCTCGACGATTTCGTCCGCGCCGGCAAGGTGCGCTACATCGGCTGCTCGAATTTTTCCGGCTGGCATCTGATGAAGTCGCTCGCCACATCCGAACGCTACGGCCTGGCGCGCTACGTCGCCTATCAGGGCTACTACTCGCTGATCGGCCGCGATTACGAATGGGAACTGATGCCGCTCGCGCTCGACCAGGGCGTGGCGACGATGGTGTGGAGTCCGCTCGGTTGGGGCCGGCTCACCGGCAAGATCAGGCGCGGCGAAGCGCCGAAATCCGGACGCATCCACGAGGGCGGAGCGGCGGGCGGGCCAATCGTCGACGACGACTATCTGTATGACGTGGTCGAGGCGATCGACTCGGTCGCAAAAGACACCGGCAAGACGGTTCCGCAAATCGCGCTGAACTGGCTGCTGCAGCGGCCGACGGTGGCCAACATCGTCATCGGCGCGCGCAATGAAGAACAGTTGCGCGGCAACCTCGCTGCGCTCGGCTGGACGCTCGACGCCGAGCACATCGAGCGGCTCGACAAAGCAAGCCAGCGCACGCCGGTCTATCCCTACTGGCACCAGCGCGACTTCGACGAGCGCAATCCGAAACCCACGCAGTGGTGATTGCCGGCTGCATGTGCCATCCGTTGATGGACGTTTAGGCGTCCGAAACCTACCATCGTTCGACAGGTTCGATTTAGGAGTTTATGTGAGATCACGCATTCGCGCCGACGTGCTGTCGGCGGCCATCCTGTTTTCGCTCGCCGCCGCGGCCTTCGCCGCCGATAAATCCGCCGCGCCTACGTTCGATCCCAAGCGCATGTCCGAGGAAGACAAGACGTTGTCCTCGGACGCCTTCGAAGGCCGCGGTCCGGACACGCCCGGCGAGACGAAGACCATCGCGTACGTCACGGCTCAGATGAAAGACGCCGGTCTGCTGCCCGCGGGCGACATGAAGGACGGACAGCGCGACTGGACGCAGGACGTGCCGCTGACGCGCGCCGAAATCGCTGGTACGCCGGATCTGTCGATCAGCGAAGCCGGCACGACGCGTAAACTCAGCCAGGGCGATGACATTTCCGTGCGCGCTTCGCTGGATGGATCGAAAACGGTGTCGCTCAAGGACGTGCCGCTGGTTTTCTGCGGCTACGGCGTGACCGCGCCGGAACGCAAATGGGACGACTTCAAAGGCACGGACCTGCACGGCAAAATCATGGTCGTGCTGGTCAACGACCCCGACTACGAAACCGGTGAGGGCGATTTCGGCGGCAAGGCGATGACCTACTACGGCCGCTGGACCTACAAGTACGAGGAGGGCGCGCGACGCGGTGCGGCCGGCGTGTTCGTCATCCACGAAACGGGTCCGGCCGCCTACGGCTGGCAGACCGTGCGCAACTCCAACACGAATGCGATGTTCGATATCGTGCGCGACAATCCGAAATCGGCGCACACCACGGTCGAGGCGTGGATCCAGCGCGATCTCGCGGTGGAGATGTTCAAGAACGCCGGCCTGGATTTCGAGGCGCTGAAAAAGCAGGCGCAGACCCGCGGCTTCCGGCCGGTGACGCTGAGAGACACGCGCTTCTCGGCCAATTTCAATGTCGACACCAAGCAGATCGTCTCGCACAACATCCTCGGCAAGGTGGAAGGATCGAAACGGCCGGACGAGTACGTGATCTACACCGCGCACTGGGATCATCTGGGCATCGGGCCGCCCGACGCAAAAGGCGACAAAATATACAATGGCGCAATCGACAACGCTTCGGGCACGACGGCCCTGATCGAGCTCGGCCGCGCCTTCGCGCAAGGTCCGAAACCCGAACGCACGGTGCTGTTCCTCAACGTGACCGCGGAAGAAAAAGGACTGCTGGGCTCGGAGTATTACGCGGCCAAACCGCTGTACCCGCTGGCCAAAACGGTCGCCGACATCAACATGGATTCGCTCGACCCGATGGGCTTGGCGAAGAACTTCTCGCAATCGGGTAGCGCGAAATCGGAGTTGCTCGACCTGCTCGTCGCCGACGCGAAGGCGGGCGGATTGTACTTCTCGCCCGACACGCATCCGGAAAGCGGGAGCTTCTTCCGCTCCGATCATTTCTCGTTCGCCAAGCGCGGCGTGCCGGCGCTGTCGTTCGAATCGGGTGACGATCTGGTCGACGGCGGC
The DNA here is from genome assembly GCA_963708785.1 of uncultured Gammaproteobacteria bacterium. Taxonomy (GTDB): domain Bacteria; phylum Pseudomonadota; class Gammaproteobacteria; order Xanthomonadales; family Rhodanobacteraceae; genus Rudaea. Next base: position 178,063 of record CAVPTJ010000001.1, on the reverse strand, counting down.
AAGATCGCGGGCGAGGCCAAACGCAAGGACTACATCGCGCATCGCTATCATCAACCGGCCGACGAATGGCAGCCCGACTGGACGTTCGCCGGCATGCAGCACGATCTTGCCATCTTGTACAAGGTCGGATTGGATCTCGCCGATTCGGCGAAGTGGCCGAACTGGTCGCAGGATTCGGAATTCCGCGCGACGCGTGACGCCTCGGCCGCCGAACGCAAGTGACGCTCAGCCGGCGCTGAAGAACAGCGCCACCGGGAATCGCGATAGCGCATCGGCGACGGGCAGCGTACCACCTGTCGCCGATACTTCGCCGCCGTTCAATGTGTCGACGAAAGTAGCCGCATCGAGTGCGATCGCAGTGTCTTCCCACGATGCCGCGCCGATCAACGGTTCGCGCAACGGCTCGCCAACGAGCGAGTGCGCCCAGCGCGACGCGACGCACAACATTCGCGCGCCTTCCAGCCGACGCTCGAAGGCAATCACGTGCGCGGCGCGTGCGCCACCGATCGCCAGCGGCACATAGTCCCCGGACGCATACAGTGCGGGCCACTCGGCGCGATGATGCAAGACGCACGCGATCAGCGATTGCTTCGCGGCGCCGTCGCGCCAATCGCGCAACGCATCGGCCGGCGCTTGCACGTTATCGAGCGACCGCCCGCGCGCAGCGAAATCCACCCCGCGGCGATTGTCGGGATCGACCAGGCTGAAGTCCCAGAATTCCGTACCTTGGTAAAGATCGGGCACGCCGGGTGTGGTCAGACGCAGGAACGTCTGCGCCAAGCTGGCCAGTGCGGCGGCGGCGGCGATCGAATCAACGTAAGCGGCCACATCATCCACGAATGCCGCATTGGCCAGCGTGGCATCGAGGAACGACAGGCAGCTTTCTTCGTACAGCGCATTCGGCGCGATCCAGTTCGTATGGCGTTTCGATTCACGCAACGCCTTGGTCCACCATTGCGAGATGCGGTCGCGCAAACCGTTGTCGCGGTGCCCGTCGATGGGCCATGCGCTCGCCAGCGTCTGATAAAACGCGAATTCGTCGATCGCGTCCGGCGCGGCGGCTCCGGCGACAATGCGCTTGTGCGCGACGTTCGCCGTCATCCAGCGCGACACCGTTTCCGACCAGCGCTCCGCGTCGTCGCTGACCGCGGCCAGTCGCATGCGCGCATCCTCGCCGCGCTTGTGGTCGTGCGTCGCCGTGGCCAGCAGGCTGTGCGGGAATCTCCTTAGACGCGCTGCGCACGCCGCATGGAATTCGTCGGCGCCCATCGAGAACGCGTTGGGGTCCGAACCGACCTCGTTGCGCGACACGAGCCGCATTTCGCGGTAAAACACCGTGTCCTCGATCGCCTTCGCCGCGATCGGCGCGGTGAGCTGCTGGAAGCGCACCGCGATTTCGAACTGCGCCGTTTGCAGGTTCTCATCGAGCAAGTCGCGCAATGCGCGGGCGATGAAATCCAGTGCGGCGTAGTCTTCAGGCTTGAGTTCGCGTGTGGCGCGTTCCAGCGCGAAGGCGAAGATCGCGGCGTCTTCCGGCGGCAGCGCACCCGGCATGCCGTAGCAGCGATACACCGGAAACGCGACCGTCAATTCGACCAGCGCGCGCTTGACCGAGGCGTAAGTCAGGTGCGCGCTTTCCGCCGTCTGCGTTGCCAGCGCGTGCAAGCCGCGTGCGACGCGGCTCAAGTCGGCATTGAAGCTGTCGCCGAGAATCTGCCGCCGCGCATCGGCAACCGCACCGCGGAATTCCCAGGGCCGTCCGCTCACGCGCCGCCACAGCACGTCGAGCGTGCCTTGCCCGGCTGGGTTGTGCAGCAGCGCGGACACCTGGTCCATGAAGTCGTAGCCGGTGGTCCCGGCGACGCCCCAGTCGCGCTGCGGTTCGTGCGAGGCGAAAATTTTCTCGACGACGACATACGCCGGTGCATCGCGCAGATTCTGCGGACGCATCGCGCGGCGCGCCTCAAGCGCGTCGCGCAGCTTATGGCAATACTGGATCGGATAGGAAAGCCCGTCGACGTGATCGACGCGCACGCCGTCGATCAGTCCTTCCTCGAACAGCGCGAACACCGTGCGGTGCACGTCCTCGAACACGCGCTCGTCCTCGATGCGCAGCGCGGCCAGTTCGCTGATGTCGAAAAAGCGGCGCCAGTTGATGCGCTCGGGCGCTACATGCCAGTCGTCGAGCCGGTAGTGTTGACGGTCGAGCAGCGCGGCGATTTCTTCGCTGCCCATCGTTTCGGAAATCGCGTCGTCGTCGCGCCGCGCCAGCGGCCAGCGCGCGTCGTAGTAGGCGACTTTCCATGTATCGTCCTCGCGCACGGGCTTGAGCTGTCCGTCTGCGAGCGCATCGGCTACCGGCATGCCGAGGAACGGCAGCAGCACCTTGCCGTGCAGCGAGCGCTGCTCGGGTATCCAGTCGATGTCGAAGTGGCGCGCGTATGCGCTGTCGCGTCCGTTCGCGAGGACATCGTTCCACCAGGCATTCGTGTTGCCGGCAACACCCATGTGGTTCGGCACGATGTCCAGGATCGCGCCCATGCCGCGCGCGCGCAGCGCGGCGACCAGCCGGCGCAGCCCTTCGATGCCGCCGAGTTCGTCGCTGACGTGCGTGAAGTCGACCGTGTCGTAGCCATGCGTCGAGCCTTCGCGCGCGCGGAAAATCGGCGACAGATAATAGTGACTGATCCCGAGTGCGGCGAAGTAGCCGACGTGTTGGCGTGCGTCGTCGAAGGTGAAGTCGCGCGTGAGCTGCAAACGTACGGTGGCGCGCGGCGTCATGTTCGTTTCCTTCGTTGCGCGAGCGAGCGCAACCGGCGCGCGACGCGTGGCGTATCGAGCAGGCGCGATGCCGGCGCACGATAGCGGCGGCGCCAGTTAGGATGTTCGTCGATGGTGCCGGGCAGATTTGGTGCTTCGGCGGCGCCGAGCAAATCTTCGATCGGCACGATGGCGAGCGGTGATGCCGATGCGCCGACGAAATCGATCGCCGCGTCGACGATGCCCGCCTCGCTCGCACGCGGCGATACGCGCTTGCCGCTGCGCGACAGTGCGCGGGCCAGTTGCGCCTTCGAGCGAATGCGTTCGTCGCGCTCGGACGCTTCGCCGCGCTCGCCGAACAGACGCAGCCGCCGACGCCAGTCCAGATCGCGGCCTTGCCACCAGCCGCCGATGGGTGCGACGTCGTGCGTCGAGGTCATCGCCACCGCATTTTCGCGCCAGCGGCGCGGCGCCAGAAACGCATTTCCGTCGCGCATGAACGGCAGCACATCCAGGCCGAGAATGCCGACGCGGGCCAGACGTGCACGACAGTCGTCGGGCACGGTGCCGAGATCCTCGCCGATGACGATGCAGCGATTCCGCCACGATTCGAGCGCGACCAGGCGCACGAGGTCCTCGAACGGGTAACGCAGATAGGCGCCATCGACCGGTCGCGCGCCATCCGGCACGAGCCATAGGCGCATCAGCGACATCACGTGATCCAGCCGCACGCCGCCGGCGTGGCGCATCGCGGCGCGCAGGATTTTCAGAAATGCGGCGAAGCCATCGCGGCGCAGCGCGGCCGGCGAGAACGTGGTCAGCCCCCAGCTTTGACCGATCGCGTTGAGCGCATCGGGCGGCGCGCCGATGGTCGCGCCGATCAGCATGGCGTCGGGCTGCGTCCAGCATTCGCTGCCGTTCGGGTCGACACCGACGGCGAGATCGGCGATGAATCCGATCGGCATCTCACGTGCCGCGACTTGCGCTGCCGACAGATCGTGCGCCGCGCGCCATTGCAGGAAGGCGTGGAATGCGATGCGGTCGTCATGTTCGGCGGCGAATCGTCGTGCCGCCGCGGAGGCGACACTCGGCTTGCGGCCGCCGCGTTCGTCGAGCGATTCGAACAGTGCGTGACGTGTGAGTGCGTCGCCCCGCGTGCGGCGAAATGCGGCGAAGTCGCCCGCGCCCGGGAGGTCGCCGTCCACCATGCGCTGGAACGCGGACTCACACAACGCGCGATGCCGCGTCGCCGATGCGGGCCAGTCGACCAACCGCGCGCTTGCGGTGGCGTGGTGGTCGTTGCTGTCGAGCAGCTTCTGCGGATCGGCATGCAACACGTTCAAGAACGCGCGGTTGGATGGACTGTACGGACTGAACCGTCGCGCATCGGCGTAGAACATCGCGTGCACCGGACTCAGCGCGACCGCGGACGCGCCGCGCTTCGCAGCCGATGCAGCGAACTGCGCGAGCGCGGTGAAATCGCCGACGCCGAGATCGCCGTCGCGGCGCAACGAATACAGTTGCGCGGCGATGCCCCACAGTTTCGCGTCGCTGTCGGTCGCATCGGCGATGGAAAAACAACGCGACGGCGCTGCGGCGAGCGTGATGCGTTGCGTGCCGATTTCGAGGGTGTGGTAGCCCGGCGGCAAGCCGACGCCGAGTTCGATGCGATCGCCGCGCGAACGCAAATTGCAGTCGCGGCGCTGTCCTTGTTCGAGATACAGGCGTGCGCGGCGCGGCCTGTGGCGCAACGGCAGCGCGAACGACGGCGCTGCCGCATCGACGATGATCAGCGGCGGCAGGAACTTTTTTTCGGCGTCTGCATGTATCGTCGCCAACAACGCGCGCAGCGTGTCCGGCGCCACGCGCCGCGGAGCGCCGAAGGCATCGCGCCACTGGATGAACAGGCCGGCGCTTTCGGCGCGGCGTTCGAGATCGCGGTCGCGCACGTCAGCCGAGCCAGGCAACGAGACTCGCCGGTTGCAGGCGCCCCTCGCCAATCGATTCAGCGGCAGTGTCGGTCGTCGCGTACAGCAACGAGTCGCGCACGGCCGGCGCGGTCACGGCGTCATCGCCGAAGTTGATGCACACGTGCAACGTGCGGCCATCGTCGCGCCGCCACATCGCGCACAGGGCGCGGTCGCCCAGGACATCGGCGCGGCGTTCGGATTTCCTGTCGAGCCACGGCACGATCTCGCGCTTGCGCAGTGCGATGAGTTGCTGCACGCGTTCGCGCAGCGGCGACTGCGCCGGGAATGCCGGACGCGATGCGGTGAACGTCGCCGAGTCGTTGGGATCAGGAATTCGCGCGCGTCTGGACGCGTCGGAGAATTCCGGGAACTTGGCGAATTCCTTGCGGCGTCCGTCGCGGACGGCGGTGGCCAGCTCGTTCTGGTAGGCGGTGAAGTATAGAAATGGATTTTTTTCGCCGTATTCCTCGCCCATGAAAAGCATCGGCACGAACGGCGCGAGCAGCAGGAACGCGAGCGCGGCGTGGTTGCGCTCGGCGGAAACCAGCGCAGCCAGGCGGTCGCCGAAAGCGCGGTTGCCGATCTGGTCGTGGTTCTGCAGGAAGGCGACGAATGCCGTCGTCGGCAGATGCGCGGACGGTTCGCCGCGCCTGGCGCCCTCGCGATAGGGCGAGGCTTCCCCCTGCCAGATGAAACCTTCGTTCCAGGCGCGCGCGAGCATGGCGATCGGCGTGCCGGCGTAATCGGCGTAGTAGCCGCCGCGTTCGCCGCTCAGCAGCACATGCATCACGTGATGGAAATCGTCATCCCACTGCGCGTCGAATCCGTGCGTGAGCAGACTGGCGGCGTTGTCGTCGTGTTCGAGCACCAGATGCACGTGGCGGCCGTCGCTGCCGGCGCGCGCACCTGCGGCGAAGTCGAGCAGCCAGCTCTGGTCGATGATCGCGTGCGCGGCGTCGATGCGCAGTCCGTCGAAGCGGTATTCCTCGAGCCAATAGCGCGCGTTGGCGATGAAGAACGCACTGACCGCCTTGTTCTTCACGTCGATCGCATCGCCCCATGGCGTCGGCGTGTCCTTGCGGAAAAAGGCCGAGGCATACTTGCCGAGATAATTTCCGTCCGGACCGAAGTGGTTGTAGACCACGTCGAGCAGCACCATCAGTCCGCGCTCGTGCGCCTCGTCGATGAGGCGCTTCAGCGCACTCGGTGGCCCGTACACCGCATCGGGCGCGAACGGCAGCACGCCGTCGTAACCCCAGTTGCGCGTGCCGGGAAATTCGGCGATCGGCATCAGCTCGATCGCGGTCACGCCGGTGTCGGCGAAGTAGGGCAGACGTTTGCGCACACCGTCGAAGCCGTCGAGCAGTCCCACGTGCACTTCCTCGATGATCGCTTCTCGCCATGGCCGACCTTTCCAGTCGCCGGTTTTCCACGCGTAGTGGCGTGGATCGACCACCACGCTCCAGCCGTGCACGCCGCCGAACTGCGCGCGCGAACCGATGTCGGGCACGGTGTCGCCGTCGGGACGATGCAGGCGATACCGATACTGCGTGCCGGCCGGCGCGTTGACGGCCAGCTCGAACCAGCCTTCGCCGACCGCATGCATCGGCATGGTGCGTGCGTCGCCGAGTTCGAGACTGAGAGAAGTGCAATCCGGCGCCCACAGACGAAAGTGCGTCGAGCCGTCATCGCGTAGTTGCGCGCCGAAGCCGAAATCGAATGCGAATGTACTCACGAGGCGGCCTCGTCGACGGTGAAGTTTGCCGCGAGCAGCAGCGCCGAGTGCGCGCCGGCGCTGATGCGTCCGGCATCGACGGTGCGCGTTTTTCCGTCCACCTCGGCGCTGTCGATCATCACCTTCCACGCGTAGTCCGGTTTCGGCAATGCGAACGCGGTGTCGTCGGCATTGGCGTTGAGCAGCAACAGCAGCACTTCGCCGTCATCGCCGTGGCGCGACGCCCGGCGCAATACGAGCGTGCGGATGGATTCATCGCGCCAGGTTTCGTCGGCCATCGGGTTGCCGTGCACGTCGAACCAGGCGATCTCGTTGAGGCCCGGCGCGATCTCGCGGTGACCGTCGAGGAAGTTGCGCGATCGCAATACAGGGTGCTGCTTGCGAACCGTGGTCAGTTTCTGCACGAACTCGAACAGCGCGCGGTTGGGTTGGCGATCGAGACGGCTCCAGTCGAGCCACGTCGTCTCGTTGTCCTGACAGTAAGCGTTGTTGTTGCCGTTCTGAGTCTGGCCGAGTTCATCGCCGGCGAGCAGCATCGGCGTGCCTTGCGCGCAGAACAGCGTGGTCAGCATGGCGCGCTTCACGCGCGCGCGCAGCTCAAGGATTTTTTCATCGTCCGTCGGACCTTCCACACCCCAGTTGCTGCTGTAGTTCTCGCCGTGGCCGTCGTTGTTGTTCTCACCGTTTGCTTCGTTGTGGCGATGTTCGTAGGAGACGATGTCCTCGAGCGTGAAGCCGTCGTGCGAGGCCAGATAGTTGACCGATGCGATCGGCCGCCGATGCTGATGGTTGAAGATATCGGCCGAACCGGAGAGCCTGCCGGCCAGATCGCCGACCTGATTCGGATCGCCGCGCCAGAAGCGGCGCACGCCGTCGCGGAAACGGTCGTTCCATTCGGAAAATCCCGGCGGGAAATTGCCGAGCTGGTAGCCGCCGGGGCCGATGTCCCACGGCTCGGCGATCAGCTTCACGTTGGACAGGACCGGGTCCTGCAGCAGTGCGTCGAAGAATCCGCTGCCTTGATCGAAGCCGTTGGGTTCGCGGCCGAGCGTGGTGCCCAGATCGAAACGGAATCCGTCGACGTGGTACGACTGCACCCAGTGCCGCAGCGAATCCATCACCAGTTGCACGACCTTCGGGTTGGCCATGTTGATCGTGTTGCCGGTGCCGGTGTCGTTGATGTGATAGCGCGGCTTGTCCGGCATCAGCCGGTAGTAGCACGCGTTGTCGAAACCGCGCATCGACAGCGTCGGTCCCATTTCGTTGCCCTCGCAGGTGTGGTTGTAGACCACATCGAGGATCACTTCGATGCCGGCCTGATGCAGCCGGCGCACCAGCGCGCGGATTTCATTCGGACTGCCGCTGGACAGATAACGCGGTTCCGGTGCGAAGTAGGCCAGCGTGTTGTAACCCCAGTAGTTCGACAGGCCGCGCTCGATCAGGAAACGATCCTGCAGGAAAGCATGAATCGGCAGCAGTTCCACCGCGGTCACGCCGAGGCGGCGGATGTGATCGATGAATTTCGGATCGCCGAGTGCGGCGAAGCAGCCGCGCTGGTAATTGCGCACGCCTTTGCGGCGCATGCTCGAGCCGCGCACGTGTGCTTCGTAGATCACGGTGTCGGTCCACGGTACGCGCGGCGGGCGATCGTCGCCCCAGTTGAACGTCTCATTGCTGACCACGGCCTTCGGCATCGCCGAGGCGCTGTCGCGGCGATCGAAACTCAAGTCGGCGCGCGGCGAGTGCAGACGGTAACCGAACAACGCGTCCGACCAGCGCACGCCGCCGACCAGCTCGCGTGCGTAGGGATCGAGCAAAAGTTTGTGCGGGTTGAAACGATGGCCGTGCTCCGGTTCATACGGACCGAACGCGCGGTAGCCGTAGACCAGCGGCAAGGTCGCGTCGCGCAGATAGCCGTGCCAGATGTCGTTGGTGCATTCGGGCAGACGCACGCGTGCGGTTTCGCGGCGGCCGGCTACGTCGAAGATGCACAATTCCATCGCTTCGGCGTGCGCGGAGTAAACGGCGAAGTTGACGCCGAGTCCATCCCAGTGCGCGCCCAACGGATAGGGGCGTCCGGTTTCGAGCCGGGCGGTCGCGGTTGCCGTGGCCTTCATCGTTCGTTCCGCAGGAAGACGACGGCCAGCGGCGGCAAAGTCAGTTCCAGTGATTGCGCGAATCCGTGCGCTGCCTGCGGCGAGGCAAGTACGCCGCCGTTGTTGCCCATGTTCGATCCCCCATAAATGTCGGCGTCGCTGTTGAGGATTTCCGACCAGAAGCCGCCGCGCGGCACGCCGACGCGATAACCGCGATGCGGCATCGGCGTGAGGTTGGCGACGACGAGCACGTCGGCATCGTCTTCGTTGCCGTGACGCACGAACGCGTACACGCTGCTGGCGCTGTCGTCGCCGACGACCCACTGGAAGCCATGTGATTCCGTGTCGCGGCGATGCAACGCTTTCTTGGCGCGGTAGATGCGGTTCAGATCGCCGACCAGCCGCTGCACGCCGGCGTGGGCCGGATCGTTGAGCAAGCCCCAGTCGATTTCGCCTTGGTAATTCCATTCATGGATCTCGGCGATCTCGCAGCCCATGAAGAGCAGCTTCTTGCCGGGATGGCCCCACATCAGCGCGTAGCACGCGCGCAGGTTGGCGAAGCGCTGCCAGCGGTCGCCCGGCATCTTGCCGAGCAGCGAGCGCTTGCCGTGTACGACTTCGTCATGCGAAAACGGCAGGACGAAGTTTTCCGAAAAGGCGTATAGAAGGCCAAACGTGATGTCGTTGTGATGCCACTTGCGGTAGACCGGATCCTTCTCGAAATAGCGCAATGTGTCGTGCATCCAGCCCATGTTCCATTTGTAGCCGAAGCCAAGGCCGCCTTGTTCGGTCGGCCGGCTGACCTGCGGCCACGCCGTGGATTCCTCGGCGATGGCGATGGCGCCCGGTACGCGCTCGTGCAGCGTGCGGTTGGTCTCGCGCAACAGATGGATCGCTTCGTAATTCTCGCGGCCGCCGTGCACGTTCGGAATCCACTCGCCGCTCTTGCGGCTGTAGTCGCGATACAGCATCGAGGCCACGGCGTCCACGCGCAGCGCATCGACATGGAATCGTTCCACCCACTCCAGCGCGCTGGCGATGAGAAAGCCGCGCACTTCGTTGCGGCCGAAGTTGTATACGAATGTGTTCCAGTCCGGATGGAAACCTTCGCGCGGATCGGCGTGTTCGTACAGCGCGGTGCCGTCGAAGCGGGCCAGCCCATGTGCGTCGGTCGGAAAGTGCGCCGGTACCCAGTCGACGATCACACCGATGCCTTCGGCGTGGCAGCGGTCCACGAACGCCGCGAAATTCTCCGGAGTGCCGTATTGCGCCGCCGGCGCGAACAGACCGAGCGGCTGATAGCCCCACGATCCGGAAAACGGATGCTGCGCGACCGGCAGCAGTTCGATGTGCGTGAAGCCGAGCGCGCGCACGTACGGCACGAGGCGTTGCGCCAGCATGAGCCACAGATCGCCGTCGTGCTTGATCCACGAGGCGGCATGGACTTCGTAGATCGACATCGGCGCATCGGTGGCCTGCCGCGCGGCGCGCTCGACCAGCCAGTTCGCATCCGTCCACGTGAACGGTTGCGGCGACGGCACGATCGAGGCGGTCGCCGGCGGCACTTCGGCCCGGCGCGCGCAAGGATCGGCCTTGAGCGGCAGCAGTTCGCCGTGCGCGCCGAGGATTTCGTATTTGTAACGTTGACCGGCGCCGACGCGCGGCAGGAAGATCTCCCACACGCCGGAATCGTGCCGCGCGCGCATCGGATGCCGTCGGCCGTCCCAGGCGTTGAAATCGCCGACTACCGAAACACGCCGCGCATTCGGCGCCCATACGGCGAAGTGCGTGCCTTGAACGCCCTCGACAGTCATGACGTGCGCACCGAGTGCGTCGGCGAGCGCGCGATGCGTGCCTTCGCCGATCAGGTGCAGATCCAGTTCGCCGAGCACCGGCGCGAACGAATAGACGTCATCCACTTCCTCGATCGCACCCGGCCAGTGGATGCGCAGACGATACGGCTGCTTGCGCGGCAGCTTGCCGGCGAACAGTCCCTCGTCGCGGATCTTCTGCAGTTGCGAGAGCACTTCGCCGCTGACGGAAATCGCCGCCACCGACGAGGCGCCGGGCAGGAACACGCGCACGACGCGCGACTTGCCGACGTCGTGCGGACCGAGCACGCCGAACGGATCCGAGGCGCGTCCGCCGACGATGGCGTCGATGGTGCCGGCGTCGAGGCCGAAATCATCAGAGCGTGGCGCCTTCATGCGACCCGCTCCGTGTCGAGTGTTTCGATCAGTCCGCGCAACGGCACGTGCACCCAGTCCGGACGATTGGCAAGTTCGTAGCAAAGTTCGTAAGCGGCTTTCTCGATGACGAACAGCGTAAGCAGACTGCCATCGAGTTCCACTCCGCCCAGCGCCGTTTTGTACGCGCCGAGGAACGCCGCTTGCGAGGCACGCAGGAAACGTCGCAGCAGCACATCGCGCGCGTCGCGCATCGCCGGCGTGAGGCGCGCATCGTCGCGCGCATTGATTGAGGCGACCGCATAGTGCAGCGAACGCAGCAGCCCGGCGACGTCGCGCAGCGGACTCGCCTTGGCGCGGCGCTTGTCCAGCGCAACGTGCGGTTCGCCTTCGAAGTCGACGATGATCGCGTCGCCGCTCGAGACCAGGATCTGGCCGAGATGGAAATCGCCATGGATGCGCGTCTTGATCGCGCTGCCGGCATGATGCAGCGCGCGCACGTCATCGACGAGACGTCCGCGTTGCGCACGCAGCCTGGCGGCGAGTTCCTCGATCGCCGGCGAAGCTTTGGCTTCGTCGAGCATCGCGAATGCGCGATCGATCTGCGCGAGCGCCAGGTCGCGCCAACGTTCCAGGTCTTCCGCCGACGCCTGCTCGGGCGCGAACGCAGGATCATCGCTGGGCGCGGCGAGCGCGGCATGCACTTCGCCGAGCGCGCGACCGATGGCGGTGGCGAAGACATCGTATTCGGCAAAAAAATCGCCGTTCGCCGGGTCGGCCTGCGCGGTGATGACGTGTTCGTCGACGAGCCTGCTGAGGTAGTCCAGCGTGAACTGCCACGCGTCACCCTGATTGCGCACGAAGCCGTGCAGGATGCCGATGGTGGTGATCGTCCCGTTGCCGTTGTCGAGCGCGATGTCGCCGAGGAACGGCGCGACGTGCGTTACGCCGCGACGCCGAAGCTGACGCCCCAATTCCGTTTCCGGCTGCACACCCGGCTGCGGACGACGCAACAGCTTGAGCACCGCACGGTCGTCGTAGACGAGCGAACTGTTCGACTGTTCGGAGGAAAGCCAACGCAACGGCGCGTCGATGAGGCCGGACAGATCCACGTCGGGCTCGGTGCGAAAATTGAGCGTCGTTCCGCCGGAGTTCACGGTGGCGCTGCGCGCCAGCAGATCGATCAGGATGCGCGCGAAGGCGGGAATCGCGAAGGCGTCGGTGAGCACGCCCATGCGCGAGGTGCGGCGCACATTGGCCAGCGCGAGCTGCTTGGCGAGCACCGGCGCATCCTCATTTTCCCAGGCCAGTCCGAGCGGCAATAGATAGTGCTGCTCCTCTTCGCCGATACGCGCGCTGACGCGGAAAAGCACCGGCGCCTCGGGCGTGTTGTCGAGCGCGGCCAGCGGCGTGAGACGCACGCTGTCGATGCGGCGGTCTTTCGCGGCGAACCAGCGGCGCGCCTGCAGATAGCCGGGCAGCACGTCGTGTTCGAGTTGCATGCGGATCGCGTCGCCGGCGATATCGGCCATGCCGCGGCGGATCACGAGTGTTGCATATTCGCCGAGCATTTCCGGCGCCTTGGCGTGCCATTCCGGCGCGTTGTCGGCGGTGCGCAGATCGAACCAGTAAAAACCGTACGGCGGCAGCGTGAGGAGGTACGTGAGTTCGCCGATCGGCGGAAACGCCGAACCGCCGGTCATCTCCACCGGCACGCGGCCGTTGAATTCGCGCAAGTCGAGTTCGACCGCCTGCGGCGAGCGCGCCAGGTTGGCGACGCACAGGATCGTCTGGTTTTCGTCGCGGCGCAGATACGCGAATACCTTGCGATTGCGCGGATACAGGAATTCGAGCGCGCCGCGGCCGAACACCTGGTGCTGGCTGCGCAGCGCGAGCATGCGCCGCATCCAGTTGAGCAGCGAGTGCGCGTCGCGCGTCTGCGATTCGACATTGAGCGCGGCGTAACCGTACAACGGGTTGGCGATCGCGGGAAGCACGAGCTGCTCGGCATCGGCACGGGAGAAACCGCCGTTACGGTCGGGCGACCATTGCATCGGCGTGCGCACGCCGTCGCGATCGCCGAGGTGAATGTTGTCGCCCATGCCGATCTCGTCGCCGTAATAAACGACCGGCGTACCCGGCATCGACAGCAGCAGCGAATTCATCAGCTCGATGCGGCGTCGGTCGCGCTCGAGCAGCGGACTGAGGCGACGGCGGATGCCGAGATTGATGCGCGCGCGCCGGTCGGACGCATAGACTTCCCACAAATAATCGCGCTCGCTGTCGGTGACCATCTCCAGCGTGAGCTCATCGTGGTTGCGCAGGAAGATCGCCCATTGGCACGTCGGCGGTATCTGCGGCGTCTGCCGCATGATGTCGGTGATGGGGAAACGGTCTTCCTTGGCGATAGCCATGTACATGCGCGGCATCAGCGGAAAGTGGAACGCCATGTGGCATTCGTCTTCGTTGCCGAAATATTCCTGCGTGTCCTCCGGCCACTGGTTGGCTTCGGCGAGCAGCATGCGCCCGGGATATTTCCTATCGAGCGCGGCGCGGATGCGCTTGAGTACGGCGTGCGTTTCGGGCAGGTTTTCGTTGTTGGTGCCGTCACGCTCGACGAGGTAAGGCACCGCATCCAGACGCAACCCGTCGATGCCGATGTCGAGCCAGAATTCCATCACCCGCAACACTTCCTCGAGTACCGCCGGGTTGTCGAAATTCAGGTCCGGCTGATGCGAATAGAAGCGGTGCCAGAAATACGCGTTGGCGACCGGATCCCAGGTCCAGTTCGATTTCTCGGTGTCGAGAAAGATGATGCGCGTGCCGCAATATTTCTGATCGGTATCCGACCACACGTAGAAGTCGCGCTCCGGCGATCCGGCCGGCGCATTGCGCGCGCGCTGGAACCACGCGTGCTGATCGGAGGTGTGGTTGATGACGAGTTCCGTGATGACGCGGATGCCGCGCGCGTGCGCCGCGTCGATGAAGGCGCGCACGTCGTCCATCGTGCCGTAGTCGGGATGCACGTCGGTGTAGTCGGCGATGTCGTAGCCGTCGTCGCGCCGCGGCGAAGGGTAGAACGGCAGCAGCCACAGCGTGGTCACGCCCAGACGTTCGATGTAGTCGAGTCTCGCGGTGAGACCGGGGAAATCGCCGATGCCGTCGTTGTTCGAATCGAAGAACGACTTCACGTGCAATTGATAGATGACCGCGTCCTTGTACCAGAGCGGATCGAGCGGCAGGGCGGTGCGCGCGGTCATCAGCGATCCCTCTCCGAACGGACTCGCCAGATGCGGTACGGATTCTGCGGCTCGAGACGGATGCGCTGCTGCTTGCCGCGCCAGTCGAAGCCGTCGCCGCCGATCAGTTCTTCGGCGACGAGCGCGGCGCTGTCGGCCAGGCCGAATTCCCAAAGCGGGATTTCGATGTCGGCTTCCTGCGCGTTGTGCGGATCGAGATTCACCGCGACCAGCACGACGTTGTCGCGCGACAGTGTCGCCTTACCGAAGTACAGAATGTTGCTATTGCTGCAATTGTAGAAAGTTATACCCAGATGCGTGTGCAGCGCCGGATTTGCGCGGCGGATCTGGTTGAGCTGCGCGATCTCTGCATTGATGTTGCCGGGCGCGTTCCAGTCGCGCGGCCGCAGTTCGTACTTTTCCGAGTCGAGATATTCTTCCTTGCCGGGCAGGGCGGCGGCTTCGCACAACTCGAAGCCGCTGTACATGCCCCACAAACCGGACAGGGTCGCGGCGAGCGCCGCGCGGATCAGGAATCCGGGTCGCCCGGAGGTCTGCAGAAAATAGGGATTGATGTCCGGGGTGTTGACGAAGAAATGCGGCCGGAAAAAATCACTGACGGGCGCCGTGTTGAGTTCCTTGAGATACGTTTCCAATTCATGGCGCGTGTTGCGCCACGTGAAATAGGTGTACGACTGCGAGAAACCGATCTTGGCCAGGCGATACATCAGCTTCGGCCGCGTGAACGCCTCGGACAGGAAAATCACGTCCGGATCGATCGAACGCATGTCCGCGATCAGCCACTCCCAGAACGGTAGCGGTTTGGTGTGCGGATTGTCGACGCGGAAAATCTTCACGCCCTGATTCAGCCAGAACGCGACGACATCGCGCAGCGCCATCCACAGCGCGGGCTTCGCGTCCCTGGCGTAGAAATCGACGTTGACGATGTCTTCGTATTTCTTCGGCGGGTTTTCGGCGTAGCGCATCGAGCCGTCCGGCCGCCACGCGAACCACTCCGGATGCTGCTTGATCCACGGATGATCCGGCGAACACTGCACGGCGAAATCGAGTGCGAGTTCCATGCCGTGCCGGCGCGCGGCCGCGACAAGTTCGAGGAAGTCATCGAGCGTGCCGAGTTGCGGGTCGATCGCGTCGTGCCCGCCGGCTTTCGCGCCGATGGCGTACGGACTGCCCGGTTCGCCGGGTTGCGCGGTCAGTGAATTGTTCTTGCCCTTCCGATTTTTTTCACCGATGGGATGGATCGGCGGAAAATACAGCACGTCGAAACCCAGCGCCTGGATGCGGGGCAGTTGCGCGATCACATCGGCGAACGTGCCGTGCGCACCGTCTTTTCCCTGCGAACGCGGGAACAGTTCGTACCACGATGAGAAACACGCGGCGCGTCGTTCGGCGATCACGAAATACGTTTTCGGCGCGCGCGACAGGAACGCCGGCGCGCTGGCCTGCGACATCAGTTCGGCGCAGTCCGGTGCGAGAAGCCTGGCGGCCGGATCGCGCGCGGCGGAAATTTCGTGTTCGAGTGCGCGCAGGCGCGAACGGAATTCCGCCGGCGCTTTTTTCTGCGCATCGAGAATGAACCGGCGGGCCTCTTCGACATCGAGCGCGACGTTCTGCCCCGCGGCGACCTTCTTCTCCACGCCGGAGCGCAGGCCGGCGAACTCGTCGATGCCCGCTTCAATGGTGTAGAAGTGCAGACCTTCCCGGCGCAACGTGAATTCGGCGCGCCATCGATCGTTGCCGAGCGCGCGCATGCGCACGACGTTCCAGTCCTCGAAGTCGGCGGTGCACCACAACAGGTGCACGGCGAGTACGGGATGTCCATCGCTGAACACGTCGGCTTCGACGACCACACTGTCGCCGACCACGCGCTTGGCCGCGAACGCGCCGTCGTCGATCGACGGCGTGACCGATTCGATCACCACGCGCGGCGCGACGACCGCTTTTTTCAGCGCATTTTCCGGCTGCGGAACGACGATCGTTTTCGCTTCCGGGACGGCGATCGTCCTCACTTCGGCCGGTGCGAGCACCAGCGCGTCGTCGTCCGCGACGGAGCCGATCGAGCTGTGCAACGCGCCCATCGAAACCGATGCGTGATGATCGGTATCGCTGTTGATGAGCGTGAGTTGCATGCCCGTGTCGATCGCGCGCGACCACGCGGTGACGCGCGACCAAGGTGCGCTGACCGGCTTGGGCGCAACGCGCGGCGCGCCGGAAAAGCTTGCGTTGGTGCGCTTGACCAGAGGTTCGGACAACGCGTCCGCATCGCCTTGCAGCATCCAGCCGTCCGCGCAAAGCGTCGCAGTCGCGGCGGCGCGCTGCAGGATGCGCGAGGCGCGTTCACGATCCTGATCCTGCGGCACCGCCAGCGGAGCGATGATTTTTCCGCAGCGGTGAAGATCGGCGAGTTCGTCGATGAACCACGGCGCGCGAAAATCCCACCACGGCAACGAACAGAAATACGCATCGAAGCCGACGTCGGCGAGTGCTGCGCGTTGCGCCTGCGTAAGTCCGGGCGCCCATGCGATGAAGTAGGTCGCGGGCTTGGTGCGCTTCGTTTCGGCGACGATGCGCTGGAGCACCGGCGCAGGAATGCGTTGTGGCCAGTTGATCGCAAAGCCAGCGACACCGAGTTCGACGGCACCGACGAGTTGTTCGGCGAACGCGGCGATCAGTCCCTCGGCGGCGATCGCGTGATCGAAACGCGGCAGGAGTTCACGCGCGTGCAGATCGCGCCGCGGATCGACCGGCCAGCCGCCGGCGACGACGCGCCGGAACCACGATGGAACGGTCTGCGTGAGCGGCCAATCCGCGCCGATGCGGTGCAGCTCGATATCGAGCAGCAAGCCGACGCCGTGCGACGCGGCCAGTTTCACCGAGGCTCGCAGCGCGCTCGTATCGAATGCCGCGGTGCCGTCTCCGATCCTGGCGAGCACGCGATCGAAACCCAGCGCCAGCGCGCGCGAGAACACCGCCTCAGACAGCGTGCCCGTGACGCTGCAGAAGGCGCGGCGATTCGACTACGGTTTTCTTCAGGCGTGCGGTCGTGCGCTTGGCATCGACCGGCGGCGCGGAGCGGCCGGCGCTGGATTTCGCTCGTGCCACCGGACGTTCACGCGGCGCCGGATTTGGCAAGACCATGCTTCGTGTCCGCAGTACTGCTGTCCGCGTCCGGCGGACACTGCCTCAAGGTGGTCAGGAACTTGTTGCGCCAGGCGTTGACGTCGTGCTTGCGCAGATAATCCATCATGCGCTGCCAGCGGCGCTTGCGTTCGCCGAGCGGCATCATCAGCGCCTGCTGCATTGCGCCGACGACCTGTTCCTCATCGAACGGATTGACCAGCAGTGCGTCGGTCATCTCGTTCGCCGCGCCGGCGAAGCGCGACAACACGAGCACGCCCGGATCGTTTGGATCCTGCGCTGCGACGTATTCCTTGGCGACGAGATTCATGCCGTCGCGCAAGGGTGTGACCAGGCCGACGCGAGAGGCGCGATAGAAACCGGCGAGCCGGGCCTGCTGATAACTTTTGTTGACGTAACGGATCGGCGCCCAGTCCGGTTCGGCGAATTCGCTGTTGATCGCGCCGGCGATGTTTTCCAGTTTCTTGCGCAGGTCGCGGTATTCGGGCACCTCGCCGCGGCTGGTGGGCGCGATCTGCAACAGCGAGACGTGGCGCTGCAAATCGGGATGTTCTTTGAGCAAGCGACCGAACGCGTGGAAGCGCTCGGGCAGTCCCTTGGAGTAATCCAGGCGATCCACGCCGATCAGCATCACGCGGCTTTCCATGTTTTCGCTGTAACGCCGCGTCGTGTGCGAACTCGCCGCGCGCTGCCCGAGCGTTTCCAGGTGCGCGGTGTCGATGCTGATCGGAAACGCGCCGACCTGGAAACGATGATCGTTGACTTCCAGCGTAGTGTCGTTCTCGACGAACGCGCCAAGCTCCTGCTCGCAATAGCGGGTGAACGAGCGTTTGTCGTTCTCAGTCTGGAAGCCGATCAGATCGTACGAGGTGAACGCGGACATCAGGTCGCGGTGATGCGGCAGCGACGCCAGCAGTTCCGGCGGTGCCATCGGCGTATGCAGGAAAAATCCGATGCGGCAGGTGACGCCGCGCGAGCGCAGTGCAGCGCCGAGCGGAATAAGGTGATAGTCATGCACCCAGATGGTGTCGTCGGGCCTGATCAATTGCACCAGACGATCGGCGAACTTCGCACTCACGCGACGATACGCGGCGAGTGTCTCGCGGTTGAAATCGAGCAGGTGCAGACGGTAGTGGAACAGCGGCCACAACACGCGGTTGGAGAAACCGGTGTAATAGCCTTCGTAATCGTCGCGGTCCAGATCGAGCAACGCGTATTTGATCGGATAGACCGGATCGTTCTGCACGTCGAAGCGCGGTTCCTCGGAAATCTCACCGCTCCAGCCGAACCAGATGCCGCCGCGTTCGGCGAGCGCGCCTTTCAACGCGGAGGCGAGTCCGCCAGCGCGAATGTCTTTCGGCAACGCGACGCGATTGGAAACCACGATGAGGCGTCCGCCACCGGCGTCTCCGTCGCATGTCACGGCGCCGATGTTGGGGTGCAGAAAACTCGTGACGCAGGAGCGCGAGGCAGGATCGGATGATCGCGGATGCGCGGCGTCGAGATCGCTGTCCTCCAAAAGGTGTGCTTCGCCGTGCGTGTTGCTCATCATCCGCTCCCTGGGATTTTCGATTTGCGTCAGCGAAACCCCGCTGCATGGCGTGTTATCGCAAGGGATATGCCAATGCGCGCGCACTAATGATGCTTAGCAACAACGCCATTTGTATCCGTGGGTTGTCCGCATTTTGCACGGACGCGCACGCGAGCCCGGCGCGAATTGCATGAGCGCGTACTGAATGCTTTTTAATGTTTGGCGCAAACGCGAGAAGTGAGCGGCGGGCGACGAGTCAATGCTGATCAGTGCGACGACGGCGCGCGCGTTTGCGAGCCGTCGTCGACCTCAGTGCCCAGAACATCATCATCCGCGAGCGCGGGTGCGAGCGGCCTTGCGCGCAGCCGCCGATCGGCCAGACGCACCCTTGGTGCGCGCGGCTTTCTTCGCGGACGCCGAGCGGCTCGATGCGCTGCGCTTCGCCGCCGCACTGCGTCCTTGCCGCGACAGCGACGACTTCGATGCAGCACTGCGCGACTCGCGCTTGAGTGCGCCTTCGGTCGCGCGCGAACGTGTACGCGACGGCGCGTGCGGATGACGTCCGGCGGCGGTGTCTTGCGCGGCCTTGCGCCGCGTGGCAGCGCTGGTGGTGGATTTGCGCGCCGGCACGTCGACACCGGCGCGCCGCGCTTCCGACAGGCCGATCGCGATCGCCTGCTTGGTCGAGCGCGCGCCATGTTTGCCCGCTCGGATGTGATCCATTTCCTGCTTGACGAACTCGCCGGCTTGCGTGCTGGACGACTTGCCCTCGCGACGATCGCGCCGCACCCGTTTCAGCGTAGCTTGGTCCGGCATGGCTTAGTCCTTGAGGTTCTGCGCCATGGTCAGATGATGCTCGACCACCGGCTCGGTCTTCTTGATGAAGGTGCGCAACTCCTCGGTGCTCACCGTCGCTTCGGAGGACTTCAGCAGGTCGATCATTTTCTGGTGATCGTTGCGCATCGCGTCGATATAGGCATGATCGAAATCGGTGCCGCTGAGCGAGTTGAGTTTGTCGCGCAACGCGGCGTGATCGCTGTCGAGCGATTTCGGCACCTGGATATTTTCCTTGGCCGCGATGGTGGCGAGTTCCTTGTTGTTCGCGGTGTGGTCGTGGACCATCTGCGTGGCGAACTTTTTCACGTCGGCCGATTTCGCCTTGCCTTCGGCGATCTTGCTCAGTTCCACTTCGGCCATGCCGCCTTCGCCGGCCTTCTGCACGAAGGTGGCGTCCGGGCTGTCGCCTTTCTGTTGCGGCATGCTCGAGGTCTTCACCTGCGCGTGCGCAGAGAAAGCGAGTGGGATGGCGATCAGTAGCGCGTTGGCAATTCCATTCCGTCGTTTCATCGATACTCCTCCGTGGTTGGCGCCGCGTCGATTGCATCGGGTGTGCCACGGATGCCTGTCAGGAGAACCATCGTGCAACTCGCAAGAATGCACCGTTCAACCGCTGCATCCTGCAACGCCACCGTCCGGTTGAGCGAGCGTTGAAAGGGTTCCAGTCGCGCTGCGCCTTGGCACGCTACTTGGAGCCACCGCGTCAGGCGCGAATGGAGAGTTGCGCACGAATTGAAGGGATTCATGAGGATCGCAGGAGTGTCACGTCGAGGTTCCGGAGGGAACAGGGATTTTCCAGGGATGGTTTAGGCGATGGCCTGCATTTACCTTCCCCAGCAGCCGTCGCCGAATAAGAGCCGGTGTCTGTCCGGACACCGGCTCTTGCTTTATCTACAGCATGAAACAGCGTGACGATGGACAAGAACGCTCGCCGAATGGACTCCACCCAGCGCATCGCCGACTCCGACCCACGCGGGCAGCGGCGATGAGCGCCGTTGCCTTGAAACGCATGCTTGCCGAATTTCCGCGCAAGTCCGCGCCGCTGCCGGCACGCGGTGATCGCTGGGCGTTGTTCCTCGATGTCGATGGCTGTCTCGTCGAATTCGCACCGTTGCCGGAAATGGTGCGCATCCCCGATGCGCTCCTGAGGAATGTTTCCGAACTGCATCACGTGCTCGGGGGTGCGCTCGCGTTCGTCAGCGGGCGTACGCTGGAGCAGCTCGATCATCTGTTCGCGCCACTCAAGCTGCCGAGTGCGGGGCAATACGGCATGGAGCGCCGCGATGCGGACGGCGCATTGCATGGCGTGATCCTGCCGGAGGCCTCGGTCGCCGAGACCATTCGCGAGCGATCCTATGAATTGCTCACGCGTTTCCCCGGCTTGAAAGTGGAAGACAAAGGCTATTCGATCGCCTTGCATTACCGCGCCGCGCCGCAACTCGGCAATGCCATCGCCGCGGCGGCGGCTGCGATCGTCGCGCCGTTGCAGGATATCTACGAAGTGCAGCCCGGCGCGCTGGTGCAGGAAATCAAACCGGTGAGTTGCAGCAAAGGCGCGGCGGTGCGTGCGTTCCTTGCCGAGGCGCCGTTCCGCGGGCGCACGCCGGTGTTCGTTGGCGACGACTTCGCCGATGAATCCGCATTCGCCGCAGTGAATACCTTGGGCGGCATCAGCATTGCCGTCGGTGTGGACCGCTACACGCAGGCGGAATTTGCGCTGTCCGGACCGCCCGCGGCACGACGTTGGCTGGCGCTGGCGCTCAATGCCCTGTCGGCGTGAGTGTGCGGGTGGGGCGGCAACTTTTCATCTATTGATTGTCGTTTACGATGGGAATCGAGCTCGGACTCTTGCCCGCATTGGCCGGTGCGCTGACGGCGACCGCTGTGCCGGAACCTTCGGCGGTCCGCGACGCGCTGAGCGAGCCGTATGTGTTGCCGGCGCTGAAGATCATTGGTGGATTGCTGCTGATCGTGATCGGTATCCGCTTCGGCCGCTGGATGGCCGATCTGGAACGCTCGGTCTTGCTGCGCGCGCATGTGGATCGCATTCTCGCCGAGTTCCTGCGCAACGTCAGCTACGCGATCCTGCTCGCGCTGATCATTGTCAGCGCGCTGGAGATGACCGGCTTCCCGACTACTTCTCTGCTCGCAGCGCTGGGCGCTGCGGGCCTTGCGGTCGGTCTGGCACTGAAAGATTCGCTGGCCAATATCGCTGCCGGTGTGCTGTTGATCGTGCTGCGGCCGTTTCGTGTCGGCGACTCGGTGAAGATCGGCGGACAGGAAGGGGTGATCGACGGCGTTTTCATCTTCCAGACGCGCTTGCATACCTTCGACAACCGCGACATCGTCTTCATGAACAGCGCGGTCGTCGCGGCGCCGATCTTCAACTACTCGCAGCGTACGGAACGCCGCTCGGACATCACCCTGACCTTGGCCCATGAGGTGGACATGAAAAAGATGTTCGACATCGCCAGGAGCGCCGTGGAGGCCGATCCGCGCATCCGCAAGGACCCGATGCCATCGATCGCCGTATCCGATATCACCGAACGCGGTATCGTTCTTGCTATCCAGGTTTGGAGCGAGGCGGACGTTATGGGACCCATGCGCAGCGATTTGTTGCAGGAACTGCAGACGCGATTCGGCGCGAGCGACATACCGTTCGCGCGTTTCGTGCCGTTGCCCGATCCGGCGGACGCATGACCGCCGCTGCCGCGACCGCTGCCACGCGACCGGGGCGCGCCGAGGTGCGGATTACGCATCCGGATCGCGTCGTATTCGCCGAGGGCTACACCAAGCAGGACGTGGCCGACTACTACCGCGCCGTGATGACGCCGCTCCTGGAAGGTATCCGCGACCGGCCGCTTTCGATCATCCGTTGTCCCGACGGCGCGGCGTCGGGCTGTTTTTTCCAGAAGCACACGTTGAGCGGACTCAAACGCGTGCACACCATCAACCTTCGCGAAGAGAGCGGTGGTGAAGGCACGTATCTGTATGTGCGCACACCCGAGGAGGTACTCGAACTCGTGCAGTTCAACGCGATCGAATTCCATCCGTGGGCAAGTACCGTAAAGAATACCGAGCTGACCGACTACCTGGTGTTCGATCTCGATCCGGGTCCGGGCGTGGCCTGGAAGGATGTCGTTGCCGGCGCGCAGTTGCTGCGCAAGCGGCTCGGCGATTTCAGTCTCGATGCGTTCGCGCGCACCTCCGGCGGCAAGGGATTGCACGTGGTGGTGCCGCTGAAGCCGGCCGTGCCGTGGGACAAGGCAAAGGATTTCGCACGCCGCTTCTCGGAGATTATGGTCGCGGCGCAGCCTGACGCGTTCATCGCGACGGCGAGCAAGGCCAAGCGCGGCGGCGTGATCTTCATCGATTATCTGCGCAATTCGCGCGGCGCGACCAGCGTGGCATCGTATTCGCTGCGTGCGCGCGCTGGCGCTCCCGTGGCCATGCCGCTGCGCTGGGAAGAAGTGCGCAAACTCCGGAGTGCGGCGGACTTCACGCTGGCCAACGTGCCCGCGCGGCTGAAGCGCACGCGACGCGACCCGTGGCCCGAATTCGCAACGCAGCGCCAGTCGCTGCCGAAGAAACCGATCTAGGAAATCGACAGGAAGTTCGCCATGTCAGTCATTGAAATGGACACAATGGATCACCACGCTGGGGGAGTTCGAACGATGCCGACCAAGACCACGCAAACCGACATCGCGTCAAGCGAATTCGATCTGGGCGGGTTCGTGCGCCACATCGCGCACGAAATCGCGAATCCGTTGAACGCGATCATGATGAATGCCGAGATGGCAAAATCGCTCGTGGATCGCGGCGATGCCCAGCGCGCGACCGAAGCGCTGACGCGGCTGCTGGCCGATTGCGCGCGCTGCGTAAAACTTATCCGCGGCATGCAGAACTTCGGGGCGGGCGTGGAAACGCGCGATCATTCCGACTTCTCCGTGCACGAACTCATCGAAGGTTCCACCTCGAATATCGTGTTCGAATATTCGGGCGCGTTGCCCGCGTTCACCATCGATGCGACGGATCTGCGCATGACCGGCGACCGCGCCGCGCTGGAGCGCGCCGTGGTGGCTCTGTTGCGCAACTCCGCCGAAGCGGGTGCCAGCGATGTGCATCTGTCCGCGCACGAGGCCGACGGCGATCTCGTCATCGACGTGCGCGACAACGGCGCCGGACTCGATGCGAAGGGCATCGAGCGCATGGCGACGCAGATACATTCCAGCAAGCGCGCCGCCGGCGGCATGGGACTGGGCCTCACGCTCGTGCGTGAACTCGTGCGAAAGCACGGCGGCTCAGTTTGTTTTCGTGCGAATTCACCGAACGGTTTGCATGTCGAGCTGCGTTTTCCGGGCACGGGCGGCTGAAGCGGCGTTGGCACAGCGGCTGCTTTGAGCACGTCGGGCCAGACGCGGCCGCTCAGAGATTTTCCATGCTTACTCAGGATCGCATCGACCAAGTGCGCAGTCAGACCGCTGTGTCGACGATGGACGCGGTACACGCGCTGGCCATCGCCGGTGGCGACGTGGCGCGCGCCATCGACGAACTCAACGATCATGCGCACGCCGGCAACCGCGCCGTCATCGCTGAATCGCGCACACACGCGCAACGTTTGGCCTCGGCGCTTGTCGACGCCGGCATCTGGTTCGAATGCGAAACGACCGCACCCGGCCGCTGGCGTTTTTCCGTTGCCGTCGGCGCCTATCCGCGTCTGCGCGCAATCAATGGCGCCCTGCATGCGGCGGATGCGGTTTCCGTTGCCGCGTAGCAATCAGGCGAGCAGCGATTCGATCATCGCGCGCAGTTCGCGCGCTTCGAAAGGTTTATAAAGAAACGCGTCCGGACGCAATTCATCGCTGTCGAGATCCAGAGTTTCGCGACGCGCGGCCGTCGAGCAGATGATCGGCATCTGCGGATACAGACGGCGCATCTCCGCGATGAGGCCGGTGGAAGGAACATTGCGCAAGTAGTAATCGACGATAGCGATGTCGTAAGGACCATCGGCGATTCGGCGCGTCGCATCGTCGTGTGTTTCGGCCGAGATCAGGTCGAAGCCTAGATTTTCCATCAGATAACGCAGGGCGACTTGAAGACTCTGATCGTCTTCGACCAGCAGGGCGCGGCGCGGCATAGCGTTCCCGAACGAGGACAGGCGGCGGAGTATGCGACGACGATTCGCCGATTGCACGCTACGTTTAATTCATGTTTTCGCCCGCCGTGCAGGCTGCAATACGCCGTTGCGACGTACTGCAATTTGCATTTCCGGATTAGCCGCCGGGTGCAGCTTCGCCAATGATCGGCAGAACCGTTCCGGTGATGTAACTTGAGCACGCGGGCGCTGCGAGATACACGTATGCGGGCGAGATTTCCTCGGGTTGCGCGGGCCGCTTCATGCCGGTCTGCGCACCGAACTTGCGCACGTCTTTCGCATCGCGATCCGACGGATTGAGCGGCGTCCACACCGGTCCCGGCGCCACGGCGTTGACGCGGATGCCGCGCGGCAACAGATTTCCCGCCAGCGAGCGCGTGAAGGCATGGATGGCGCCTTTGGTCGTGGAGTAGTCGAGCAATTCTTCCGAACCGAAGATGCCGGTTTCGGACCCGGTGTTGATGATGACGCCGCCTTTCTTCAGATGCGGCACGGCGGCTTTCGCCATGTGGAAATAGCCGTACACGTTGGTCTTCATCGTAAGGTCGAAATGTTCTTCGCTCAGGTCCTCGAGCTTCTTCGTGTGCAACTGGAACGCCGCATTGTTGACCAGGATGTCGAGCCTGCCGAATTTTTCGAGCGTGCGTTGCACCGCCTCTTCGCAGAATGCCGCGTCGCGTACGTCGCCTTCGATGAGCAGACAACGGCGGCCTTCGTCCTCGATGTGCCGACGCGTCTCCTCGGCGTCTTCCGTTTCGCTCAGGTAAACGATGGCGACATCCGCACCTTCGCGCGCATACAGCACAGCGACGGCGCGGCCGATCCCGGAATCGCCGCCGGTGATGATCGCGACCATGTCCTTGAGTTTTTCGCTGCCTTTGTAACCCGGCGCAAGAAAACGCGGCGCCGGATCGAGCTGGCTTTCGAGACCCGGCTTTTGCTGATGCTGCGCGGGCAGCGGATTCTCCGGCTGTTTGCGTTTGCCGAGTTGCACAGGCTTTTCGCTCTTGGCGGGCTGACGTTTGTCGGCAGCCGCGACCTGCTTCTGCAGCTTGCGTTGCTTGTCGACCAATCGTTTCGTACCGGATCGCTGTAGCGCGGGCATTGCGTCCTCCTTGGTCTCGTTGCCGACATGTCGGTAGCAAGCAATCTGCCATTTCCACACGATGCAGGGTCGCCGCCGCGATGTTTCGGTGCGTGCAAATTGCGGCATGCGCGGCCGCGTATTCCGCAAGCTGCACGAATTCGCAGGAGTCAGCGCCGACATCTTCGTACGATCCGGTCGACACGTTCGTGGCACGAATGATGCGTTTGCTGCGCGCGAATTCTCAAGGCGCGATCATGCCGACACTGTCCAGGCGCAACTTCCTCATCGCTTCGGCGACGGCATCGGCAGCAGCGTGCAGCCGCATCCCCAACACACTGCCACCAGAGTACCCGGAACAGACGCGCAATGACGCGCCGGTATTTTTCGAGGCGAGCGAACGACGTTTCATCAATGCCGCCTGCGCGCGCATCATCCCCAAAGACGATCTCGGTCCCGGCGCGCTGGAAGCCGGCGTTCCGGATTTCATCGATCGTCAACTGGCCGGGCCGTTCGGTCAGGCCAGCACGTGGTACATGCAAGGTCCTTGGACGAAAGGCAGCGAGCAACAAGGCTACCAGCTCAAATTCACGCCGGCGCAGATGTATCGTCACGCCATTCGCAATATCGACGACCACTGCAACCAGCAATACAAGAAAGCATTCGCCGAGCTCGCACCCGAGGAGCAGGACAAAATCCTCGCCACGCTCGAGAAAGGCGATATCGATCTGCCCGACGTTCCGGCGAAAACGTTCTTCGGCATGCTGCTGCAGAACGTGACGGAAGGATTTTTCGCCGATCCCATGTACGGCGGCAACCGCGATTTCATCGGCTGGAAGCTGATCGGTTTTCCGGGTCCGCGCTACAACTACGTCGATGAGATCGAGCAATACGGCAAGCCTTATACGCTGCCGCCGGTTAGTCTCAAGCTCGGCCGCGAAAAAGCGGAGAAGGCGTAATGGCCACGCGCCTGAAAGCAGTCGACGCGGTGCTGGTCGGCTTCGGCTGGACCGCCTCGATCATCGGCCAGGAACTCACCGACGCCGGCCTGCAAGTGGTAGCGCTCGAACGTGGGCCGTTCCGCGACACCGTGCCCGATTTTTCGCCGACGCAGACGCAGGACGAATTGCGCTACGCCGTGCGCAAAGCGACGTTCGAGGAACCCGATCGCGAAACGTTGACGTTCCGGAACAACGTGGGCGAAACCGCGTTGCCGATGCGCCAGTTGGGATCGTTCCTGCCGGGCGTCGGCGTCGGCGGCGCGGGCGTGCACTGGAACGGACAGAACTGGCGCTTCATGCCGACGGACTTCAAGCTGCGCAGCCACAGCGAACAGCGTTACGGGAAGAAATTCGTGCCCGACGACATGACTATCCAGGATTGGCCGCTCGCGTACGACGATCTCGAACCTTATTACGACAAGTGGGAATACCTGTGCGGTATCTCCGGCAAGGCAGGCAATCTCAACGGCACGATTCAGGACGGCGGCAACCCGTTCGAAGGTCCGCGCAGACGCGAGTTTCCGTTGCCGCCACTCAAGCGCAGCGCATCGACCGTGAAGTTCGACGAAGCGGCGAAATCGATTGGTCTGCACCCGTTCCCGTGTCCTGCCGCGAACGCTTCGCAGCCCTACACGAACACGCTCGGCGTGAAACTCGGGCAGTGCACGTACTGCGGTTACTGCGAATGGTTCGGCTGCGGCAATTATTCCAAGGCCAGTCCGCAGACGACGATCCTGCCGGTGCTGCTGCGCAAGGACAACTTCAGCTACAGGACCAACGCGTACGTGACGCGGGTGAATCTCGACTCGACCGGAAAAAAAGCCACCGGCGTAACTTACGTCGATGCGCAAGGCCGCGAGTTCGAGCAGCCGGCCGAGATGGTGATCCTGTGCGCGTACTCGTTGCACAACACGCATCTGCTGCTGGTCTCCAAAATCGGCAAACCCTATGACGCGGACAGCAACACCGGCGTCGTCGGCAAGAATTACGCGTACCAGATGTCGGCGTACGTGGACGTGTTCTTCGACGAGATCGTCAATCCGTTCATGGGCGCCGGTGCGCTCGGACAAGTCGTCGACGATTTCAACGGCGACAACTTCGATCATGGTCCGCTCGGCTTTCTCGGTGGCGCGTACATCAGCATGTGGCAGACCGGCGGACGCCCGATCCTGCAGCACTACACGCCGACCGGGACGCCGAAGTGGGGCAGCGGCTTCAAGAAGGCGCTGAAGGAAAATTATCTGCGTTCGGCGAGCATGCAAATCCACGGCGGCGTGATGGGCTATCGCCAGAATCATCTCGATCTGGATCCGACCTACCGCGACATCTACGGCAATCCGCTGATGCGCCTAACCTTCGATTTCCAGAAGAACGATCTGGACATGGTGAAATACGTCACCGATCGCGCCGTCGACATCGCCAAGGCGGTGAAGGGCAATCGCGGCTACAACGTGCGTCCGCGCGAAGGCCACTACACGATTGTCGAGTACCAGACGACGCACAACACGGGCGGCGCCATCATCGGTGACGATCCGTCGAACAGCGTGATCAACAAATATTGCCAGTCATGGGATGTGCCGAATCTATTCGTGATGGGCGCGAGTGCGTTTCCGCAGAATCCGGGCTATAACCCCACGGGGACGGTCGGCGCGCTGACGTTCTGGGCGGCTGACGCCATCAAATCGCGTTATCTGAAAAATCCCGGGGCGCTGGCGTGAACGCGTTGCGCACAGTGTCGGTGGTCGCCGCGATCGCGTTCGGATTGCGCGCATTCGCCGGCGACTTCTCCAACGTCGAGCGCGGCAAATACCTAGTGCAGGCCGGTGATTGCCAGTCGTGCCACACCGACGAGAACGGTCCGCCCTTCGCCGGAGCGCGCGCGATACCGACGCCCTTCGGCATCATCTACTCGCGCAACATCACGCCGGATTCCGCCACGGGCATCGGCGGCTGGAGCGACGAGGATTTCTATCGCGCCATGCACGAAGGGATCAGCCGCGACGGTTCGCACCTGTATCCCGCGTTTCCGTATCCGTGGTACACGAAGCTGACGCGCGACGACGTGCGCGCGATAAAAACGTATCTGGATTCGCTGGAGCCCGTGCGCCAGCAGATCCCGCCCAACAAACTGCACTGGCCACTCGGCTGGCGTTCGCTCGTGTCGGTCTGGAACTCGATGTTCTTCAAGCCCGGCGAGTGGCAGCCGAACGCGGATAAAAGCGCGGAGTGGAATCGCGGCGGGTATCTCGTGGAAGGTCCCGGACATTGCAGCGCGTGCCATTCGCCGAAAAATCTGCTCGGTTCGGTGAAGAAGGGCGATGCGTTCGAAGGCGGCGAAGGCGAAAACTGGCTGGCGCCCGATCTCACCGGCCGCACGCTCGGCGGCATTCCGGAATGGTCGCTCGATGAGATCGCGCAATTCCTGCGCGACGGCGTCAACGACCGCACGCGCGCTACCGGTCCAATGGCTGAAGTCATCGAACTGTCCACGTCGCATCTCACCGAGGACGACGCCAAGGCGATCGCGACGTATCTGAAGGATCTGCCGAACGGCGCGAGCGTCGCGGAGAAGAAAACCGCCGACGCCGCGCACGACACCGCGCGTGGACGCGATCTGTACGTCGACGACAACTGCACCGCGTGTCACATGGAAAACGGTGCTGGCCAGGCTGGCATTTTCCCGTCGCTCAAAGGCAGTGCGATCGTGCAGCAGCCCGATCCGTCGACGGCGATCCACCTGGTGCTGAGCGGCAGCCGCGCGGCGTCGACAGCGCAAAATCCCAACCGTTTCGCCATGCCCGCGTTCGGCGGCAAGCTCAGCGACGATGATATCGCCGCATTGCTGACCTACGTGCGCAGCGCATGGGGCAATCGTGCGGGGGCGGTGTCGGCCTCGAACGTTTCCAAAGTGCGGCGGGACGTAGCCACGTCGCAATAGAAAGACGCGTCAACGCGTCGCGATATCCGCCACGGTCGGCGCGATCATCAGGATCAGCCAGAAGAATCCGGTCAGTGCGAACACGAGGGTCGTGCCGTGTTCGCGGCGCAATTCCATGAACAGGGCCATCACCAATGCTGTCTTCGCCGTGGAGATAGCGAGACTCACGGCGAGGTTGAATCCGCCGAGTTTCACGTAGGCACTCGCCACCGTGACTGCAACGAGCACGAGCAGCGCAACCCAAACGGCCAGATAGGTGCGCAACGTGCGCGTCGCTTCCGAGCTCATGTGCGCGATACCAGATAGAACAGCGGGAACAGGAAAATCCAGACGATGTCGACGAGATGCCAATACAGTCCGCCGAGTTCGAGCGGCGTGTAGTAGTTCGGCGAAAACCGTTGCAGCTGCGACATCACCGCAAGCACGAGCAGCACCGCGACGCCGATCGTCACGTGGATCGCGTGCAAGCCGGTCATCACGTAGTAAAGCGTGAAGAACATCTCCGTGCCGGACACGCTGCGCAAACCATCGTCGAAACGCGCGCCGGGCACCAGGTGCTCATGCCATTCGTGCAGGTATTCCGTGCCGTGGATGCAGAGAAATGC
Organism: uncultured Gammaproteobacteria bacterium; assembly: GCA_963708785.1. Classification (GTDB taxonomy): domain Bacteria; phylum Pseudomonadota; class Gammaproteobacteria; order Xanthomonadales; family Rhodanobacteraceae; genus Rudaea. Next base: position 147,767 of record CAVPTJ010000001.1, on the reverse strand, counting down.
CAGACCGAATATCGCCGTGGTCACGAGCAGCGCGACGGCTGCACGACGCTGCGCGAGACGGATCGCGCGGACCGCCAGCGCCATGGTCAGACTGCTGGTGAGCAGCACGGCGGTTTCGATCGTGCCGAGCACGATGTCCGTGTGCTTGCTGGCCAGTGCGTAGCCTTGGCCGAACTGCGCGCGATAGAAGGAATAGACGCAGAACATCGCGCCGAACAGCAGGATTTCGGTCGCGAGGAACGTCCACATGCCGAGCTTGGAGGCCTTGAGCTGCTGACGCGAATTGTCGAACTGTTCGTGCAGCGTCGCGGCGGCGCTGTTCATTCGGCCTCCGGCGTGTAGTCGTACGGTTTGTCCGTGACCGTCGGCGTGTGCGCGAAATTGTGCGTCGGTGGCGGCGACGGCACCGTCCATTCGAGTCCCGTCGCCTTCCACGGATCGGCCGGGGCGCGCTCGCCGCGCAACAACGACCAGCCGAGGTACAGAAGTGGAAAAATATACGCGACCGCGAGGATCACCGCGCCGGCGCTGGACAGCACGTTGAGCATCTGGAAACGGTCGGCGTATTCGTGATAGCGCCGCGGCATGCCGAGATAGCCGAGCAGGAACTGCGGAAAGAAAGTTAGGTTGAAACCGCAGAACATCAGCACGGCCGCGGTCTGCGCGATGCCCTCGTGGTACAGCCGGCCGGTGATCTTCGGCCACCAGTAATGGATGCCGCCCAGGTACGCCATCACCGCGCCGCCGACCATGATGTAGTGGAAATGCGCGACGACGAAATACGTTTGCGTCAGGTGCACGTCCACGGCCGCGGCAGCGAGGAACAGGCCGGTCAGACCGCCGATCAGGAACAGGCCGACGAAGCCGAGCGCGTAGATCATCGGCGCTTCGAACGAAATCGAACCTTTGTAAAGCGTGGCCGTCCAGTTGAACACCTTGATCGCCGACGGCACGGCGACAAGAAAACTCAGCAGCGAAAACACCAGGCCCGAATACATCGACTGCCCCGACACGAACATGTGATGGCCCCATACCAGGAAGCCGATCACGGCGATCGCAGCAATCGCATAGACCATGAACTTGTAGCCGAAAATCCGCTTGCGCGCGAAGCAGGTAATGATCTCGCTCACGACGCCCATCGCCGGCAGCACCATGATGTAAACGGCCGGATGCGAGTAGAACCAGAACAGATGCTGGAACAGGATCGGATCGCCGCCGAGCGCCGGATCGAAGAAGCCGATGCCCGCGATGCGTTCGACAGCGATCAGCACCAGCGTCATCGCCAGCACGGGCGTGGCGAGCACCATCACGATGCTGGTCGAGTACATCGCCCACACGAACAGTGGCAGGCGGAACCAGGTCATGCCCGGCGCGCGCATGGTGTGCACGGTGACGATGAAGTTGAGGCCGGTAAAGATTGATGAGAAGCCGACGATGAACACGCCGGCCGCGGCCAACAGCACGTAGCTGTTGGAGAACATCGTGCTGTACGGTGTGTAGAACGTCCAGCCGGTGTCGACGCCGCCGGCGATCACGGTGACGAGCGTGAAGATGCCGCCGAGTATATAAATATAAAAACTCGCAAGGTTCAGCCGCGGGAAGGCGAGGTCGCGCGCGCCGATCATGATCGGCAGCAGGAAATTGCCGAGCGTGGTCGGGATCGACGGAATCAGGAAAAACCAGACCATCACGATGCCGTGGATCGTGAACAGCTTGTTGTAGGTGTCGGCGGAAACGACGTCGCCCTGCGGCGTGGCGAGCTCGATGCGGATCAGCGTGGCGGCAAGCCCGCCGACGAAGAAGAACGCGGTGATGGCGATCGAGAACAGGATCGCGATGCGCTTGTGGTCGCGCGTGATCAGCCACGAGCGCAGCGTGGTGCCGTCGCTCAGGAAACTGCGATCGATCGCGGCGTTCATGAGTGCGGCGTCTCCTCGACAGCGGGTGGTTTTTGCGCGGCCCAGCGTTCGTAGTCTTCCTGCGCCATCACGGTGACCGTTCCTCCCATGCGCGAATGATCCGTCCCGCAGAATTCCGTACACGACAGCGGATATACGCCGGCCTTCGTGGCCTGGAACCACAACGCGGTGTAGCGGCCGGGCAGCACGTCCTGCTTGAGCCGGAAGGCGGGCACGAAGAAGGCGTGGATCACATCTTGCGAGGTCATCACCAGCCGCACCGGCACGCCGAGCGGCACGTGCACTTCGTTGATCTCCTGGCGTCCGCTGCCATGCTGCACTTTCCACATCCACTGTTTGCCGACGATGAAAATATCCGTCGTGTTCGGCGGCGGAGTGAAGATGCGCGCATACAGCACCGCCGACCAGATGAACAAAACCATGAACAACACCAGCGGCACCGCGATCCAGATGTCTTCGATGTTCAGACGGCTGGCGTGTGCGTCGCTGCGGTCCGCCGGCGATGCGGCGCGATACTTCACGCAAAAATAAACGACGGCGGCGACGATGGCGACCGTGACCACCACGCTCAACGCGAGCAGCGTGTAGAACAGCACATCGATCGACGGCGCGATCGTCGTCGCCGCCGGAACGGAGAAATCGAAGCCGTTCGCCGCTGGGTCACTCATTGTCCATTTCCGGATTTGCGCACACGCCACGCGACGAACGCGGCAAAAGTCAGCAACGCAGCGATGACGACAGCGCGCAACGTCGCGATGACGGCTGCTGAGTGCGCGCCATTGCCGATGCCGAGCGCACCGCACAGGCGGTTCCACGCCGACGGCATGACATCCGCTTCATGCGCCACCATAAGTTGCGCGCCCGAGAAATCCGTGCCGTCGACATGCCCGCGCACCACGCCTCCGCGATCGATATAAAAGACGCCCGCCGGATGCACGAAAGTGTCGCGAATCGGATCGAACACGAAGCGGAAACCCGCCGCCTGTGCGAACGTGCGGATGGCGGCGCTGCTGCCGGTCAGGAAATGCCAGCCGCGCCCGTCGCTGCCGTAGCGGGCGGCATAGCGCTGCCGGGCTTCGCGGCTGCGTTGCGGCGTGTCGTTCGGATCGATGCTGACGACAAGGACATCGAATGCGTCACCGGCACGTCCGGGCACCTCGCGCAGTGCGGCGGCGAAACGGCCGAGTACCAAGCCGCACAGTTGCGGACAGGTGTGATACGCGAAAGCGAGATAGAACGGCTTGTCGAAGAACTGCGAGGTGTGCACCGGCGCGCCGCTGTCGTCGACGAAGGCGACGTCGGGTAACAAGGCGCCGCCCCGATCGTCGAAGCCGGCGACATCGGCGTCGGCTGCGAGCGTCGGTGCTGCGACGATCAGCAAAACGAGCAGGCAGATGACGCGCATCATCGGTGCACCGCCTCATCTTTTTTCGCGATATCGTCCATCGCCTGTTCGATCGGAATGTGCGCGATGCCGTGTTCGCGATCGATCCAGCCGGTGCTGTCGAGTTGCGCGCGTTTTTGGGCGAGGTAGTGCGCGTAGTCGTCAATCGGTGCGACCTGCAACCGCGGCGACGGCACGTCGGCGCCGCCGACGGCGTTGCGCTCCGCCGAGTGCGGCCGATGGACGACCGCCAGGATCGTCGTCGACAGAATGGCCACCGACGCCAGCAAGCCGGCGCCGAGCGACGCGATGCGTCGCGCGGCAAACTCGGCTGGCTCGTGCTCGGCGGTTGACCGGCGCCTAGCCATGCGCTGTCCTCGCTTCAGTCCAACGGCGCAGCATTTTGCCAGCGGCCAGCGACACGCCCACGATGGCAGCGAGCGCAACCAGCGAGACGCCGACGACCACGGCAGCATTCACGCGCAATCCGGGAACTACGCTCCACAACGTCTCGACCCACTGCGCAAGGATCACCAACGCGGCGATTTTCCACAATGCATCTGGCGACCGTTTGATGAGCCGCGACAGCAACAGCGCTGCGACGATGACGTGGGCGCCGATCATGCCCGCGGCAATCCCGCCCCACGCGCCGGCGATTCGCGGCGCGTACCACATTGCCTCGTCGGGCAGGTTGCCGCTCCACGCGGTGACGTAATCGACGAAGGCCAGATACAGCCAGCCGAGGTCGAGCGCGAACAGCATCGTTGCGCCGTCGATGCGTGCGCGCAGATCGTCTTCGCCAGTGCCGCGCACACGCAGCGCATGCCACGCGAGCGCCGCGGCCGCGCAGATCAGCAGGCCGTCCAGGCACCAGCGCAGACCGAAATCCGACGAGTGCCACGTCGGAGTAAGCGCCATGATCCAGTCGATGCCGGTCAGGTTCGCGACCGCGAACAGGATGAGCAGCGTCAGCGCGATACGCAGCGGGCGCTGTGATGTCTGCAAGGCGATCGCGACGCCGATCCATACGCCGAAGTAGATCAGTGCGCGGACGACGAAGAATGGAACATTGAGGTACCCGCGCTGCGCGTCGAAGGACGGATCGGTATCCCATCCATACAGCGTATGGACGCCGAACACGACGGGCAGGCAGAGCAGCGGCATGAACCACAGGCAGCGGACAGCAGCGGCGAGCGGTGCTTGCCACGCATCGAGCAGGCGGCTGCGTCCGAGCTTGAGCATGCAGGCGAGCATCGCACCGGCCATCACCGCCGCGGTGAGCGGCGCAACCACGGTCAACCAGCCGACCAGCGCGACGCGCGGCGCGAACAGGCCGAACACTGCTGCGGCAAACGCGCCGACGGCACTCGGGATGACGACGCGTGTCGATTGCGTAGGCATGTCAGCGCTCGCTCCGTTCGAGCAGCGCGCGCGAGGATGCGTCGAGCGCATTCGCCTCGACGTGCTGGCTGTACTGCAGGGCGCGCACGTACGCCGCGATCGCCGCGCGGTCGTCGGCATCGATGCGATGGCCCATCGGTTTCATTGCGCCGACACCGTCGACGATCGCCGCTTCGATGCGCGCATCCGGCAGCGCGCGCTGCGCATCGGTATGGAAACTCGGCGGCCGCGGAAAACCGCGCCGCACGACCATGCCGTCGCCGTCGCCGATCGGACTGTGGCACGGCGCGCAATAGATGTCGTAGCGCTCGCGGCCGCGATCGAGACGCGCGCGTACCGACAGCGCGGACGTGACGTTGTCGCTGCGTCCACTCGATGACGACGCGAGCACGCCCCTCGTGCGCGCTATCGAATAGGCCGGCGCGGGACGCGGCTGGCGTCCGTCGGCCTGGCTTGGCGCGGCGGCGTCCGGATGCGGTTTGGGTTGATCGTACATGTCGCGCATGCCGCTCTCGCACGCGCCGAGCGCGAGCGCAACGAGCAGGACCGCGGCGCGAGATGGCTCAGTCATCGTCGCGTGCCTCGTGGACCGAAACGGCGTGCAGCGAGCGCAGCGTGTCGTGCAGGCGTTCGCGTTGGCCGTCGCGGGCGTCGATCATCAGGAAATAGCGATGATCGCTGGCGTGGGCGAAGTCTTCGATGTCGAACAGCGGATGGTGGAATCGCGGCAGCCGCGCTGCGAAAAAGAATGCGATGACGATGCCGAGCGCGGCACCGAGTAGCGTCATCTCCAGCGCCGGCGGCACGAACGCGACCAGACTGGCGTCCGGCCGCCCGCCGACATCGATCGGGTAATCGAACACGGCTGCGTAATATTCCATCGCGAAACAACCGATGCCGCCGATCGATCCGCCGATGAGCGCCGCCAACGGCAACGAACGTGGATACAGCGCCGGTGCTGTTTCGTCGTCATTGGGCAACGGCGTGGGCGTGAAGGTATCCAGTTCGATCCAGCCTTCGTCGAACAGTTCCGTGCGCGCGCGCTGCAGTGCATCGGCGCTGTCGAATTCGATGAGCAACCCACGCGTGCTCATGCCGGTTGCTCGCGACGCTTGCGCAACTCGAATACCGAGACGACGGGCAACAGCCGCACGAACAGCAGGAACATGCCGAGAAACAGTCCGATCGATCCGAGCAGGAGCAGCCAGTCCCACACGGTCGGCCAGTAACGGCCTTCCGCGCTCGGCAGGTACGACCGGTACAGGCTCGTCACGATCAGCATGAAGCGCTCCAGCCACATGCCGACAACGACGATGGCGCCGATGCCGAGCAGCGCCGCACGATTGCGCCGCACGCCGGGCCACCACAGCGCTTGCGGGGCGGCGACGTTGCACGCCAGCGTCAGCCAATACACCCACGCGTACGGACCGTGGAAGCGCGCGGTCGTTGCGGCGATTTCATGCGCGTCGCCACTGTAGAACGGTATGAACACTTCCATCGCATAGCAGTACGTGACGAACATCGCGACGGCGAGCAGTAGTTTGGCGAGCCGATCGAGATCGGCGTCGGTGATGAGCCGGTCGAGTGCGAAGGCGCGGCGCAGCACGATGGCGAGGATCAGCGTCATCGCAAAACCCGAGAACAACGCGCCGCCGACGAAGAAGGGACCGAACAGACTCGAATGCCATCCCGGCACGATGCCTTGCGAGAAATCCAGCGCAACCATCGTGTGCACGGAGAACACGAGCGGCACCGCGACGCCGGCGAGCAGGCGCGCGGCCGTGCTGTGCGCGCGCCATTGTCTGCCGGCGCCGCGCCAGCCGAAAGCGAGCACGCCATAGAAAAATTTGCTGCGCGGCGTCGTGGCCGCGTCGCGTAGCGTGGCGAGATCGGGCAGCATGCCGATGTACCAATAAAGTATCGAGACGACGAGGTACGCGGAGATGGCGAAGAAATCCCAGGTCAGCGCGCTGCGCCATTGCGGCCAGGTGCCCATCTTGTTCGGATATGGCGCGACCCAGTAGAAGAACCACGGCCGGCCAAGGTGCAAGATCGGAAACAAACCGGACACGGACACCGCGAACACCGTCATCGCTTCGGCGAAACGATTCACCGTCGCGCGCCAGTCCTGGCGCAACAACAGCAGCGCGGCGGATATGAACGTGCCCGCCATGCCCATACCGATCCACCACACGTAGTTGGCGATGGCGAAGCCCCACATCACGGGCCGGTCGAGGCCCCAGATACCGGTGCCTTTCGCGAACAGCATGGCCGTGGCGACGACGAACGCGACCAGCAGTACGGCGGCGATCAACGACGCGATACGGCCCGGCGTCCGCCAGCGCGTGTGTTGCGCGATGTCGACGACGCGCGCGGCGATGGGGTTCTGTGCGCTCATTCGTCGAGCTCCGCGCGCGCGTTGCGGCGCTTGGCGAGATAGGTCGTGCGCGGGCGCGTGTTGAGTTCGCCGAGCAATGCGTAGTTGCGCGGATCGGATTTTGCGCGCGAAACGGCGCTATCCGGATCGTTGATATCGCCGAACACGATCGCCGAAGTCGGACATGCGGCCTGACACGCGGTGAGCACCTCGCCGTCGCGCAGCGTCCGGCCGTGCGCATCCGTCGCGATGCGCGCGGTCTGGATGCGCTGGATGCAGTAGGTGCACTTTTCCATCACGCCGCGATTGCGCACGGTGACGTCGGGATTGGCGAAATCGCGTGACGCTTCGCCGGTGAATTGCAGAAAGTTGAATCGCCGCACTTTGTACGGGCAGTTGTTGCCGCAGAAGCGCGTGCCGATGCAGCGGTTATAAACCTGCAGGTTGAGGCCCTCACTATCGTGCACCGTCGCGCCGACGGGACACACCACCTCGCACGGCGCGTTCTCGCAATGCATGCAGGGAACGGGCTGGCTGTGCAGTCGCGGCTGCGCTGCGGTCTCGACATAGTGATCGACGCGGATCCAGTGCATTACGCGCCCGCGCCGGACCTGATCGGCGCCGACGCTCGGGACGTTGTTCTCCGCCTGGCACGCGATCGTGCAGGTGTTGCAGCCGATGCAGGCATCGAGGTTGATGGCCATGCCCCACGCGTAACCGCTGGCGCGCTGCTGCGCAGGAAACAACGTCGGATGTTGCGCATCCGCCGTGCGTGCCGATCCGGCTGCGACGACGCGCACAGGCGAATCGCTTCCGACGCTGGCGTGCCGCTGCGTGCGCGCCAGCGGACGCACGAACCCGGTTTTCTCGAGCGTTCCGTTCGTCTGCCACAACCCGTCGCTGCGGCGCAGCGCGCCGGCGTTGAAGCCGATTCCGGAAGCACGCTCGCCAGCGCGCGTGCGGCCGTAACCGAGCGGCAAAGTGATGCAATTTTCGGCGTGTCCGTCCTGGATGAGAACGGGCGCATCGACGGACGCATCGTTCGCGCGCAGCCGCACCACGTCTTCGTCGACAAGCTTGAATCGCTTCGCGGTTTCCGGGCCGATCAGCGCCGCATTGCTCCATGTCAGTTGCGTGAACGGCTTGGGCAGTTCCTGGAGCCAGGCGTTTGCGGCGTGCGCGCCATCGCCGACGGTTGCGTCGGCGCGAAACAGAAAATCGAGTGTGTTTTCCGTCGGGTGCGTCGGCGACTTGGTTGCAGTGGAACGCAACGTCGGCGTCGGATGAGGTGGTGGCGCTTCGCCGATCACGCCGGCCCGCAGCGCGCGTTCCCATTCCTCATCGCTCGATGCCTGCCAGGTTTCGCGGACGAGATCGTGCGCGTTCGCCGTTTCACCGAGCAACATCGCGATCAATTCGACATCGGACTTGCTGTCGTGCAGCGGCGCGATGGTTGGCTGTCGGATGGACGCCGTGCCGTCGTACGCACGCGCGTCGCCCCAGGATTCCAGTTCGTGCGACTGCGGCAGGTGCCAGTCGCAGTGCAATGACGTTTCGTCGTCCTCCGGCGCAAGATGCGCGCTCCACGCGACCTGGGCGAGCGCGGCGCTGAAGGCCAGATCGATCGGCGCGCCGTAAGCGGGATTGCCGCCGACGATCAGCAATGTGTTCACGTGGCCACCCCGCATCGCGTCGGTCAGCGCGCGAAGCGAAGCGAACTGATCGGTTTCGTCGAGCAACGCTTCGCCGAAGAGCACCGTCTTGCCGACGTTGCCGAAGCGCGCATTGATCGCGTGGACCAGCGCATGCAGTTGAGGCGGCGCGTGATCGCCGCAGACGACAACAGCGCGACCGCGCGCCGCGGCCAGATCCGCGACGATCGCGTCGCGCCACTTCGCGAGCGGTGTGTTAGGCGCCTCGTCATCGAGCAGCGACGCAGCGAAGGCGTAAAGCTCCATGGGCCGAAGCGCGAGGCGGTGATCGGCGAGGATGCTGGCCGGATTCGGCGACGTTTCCACACTGTAGAGCCGCGTCGGCGTCGACGCGCCGCGCCGCGTGGCGAAGTCGCGCGCGTAACGCACGCTGCCGGGCAGCGCGGTGAGGAAGTCGGCGTCCAGGGCGACGACGATGTCGCAATTCGCGAAGTCGTAGCGGGGCTCCAGCGCTTCGCCGAACGCGAGTCTGGCACCGGCGTATACATTGTCGCGCGGGAGCGCTTGATAGGCGTGCCAGACCGCCGCGGGATAGCGTTGCAGGAACGCCTTGCGCAGCCGCTGCGCGGTCGGCGATGTGCCTGGCTCGGCGAGTACGCGCACGCCGCTGCCGTCGCGCGAGGCGAGCAGGCGCGCCGTGAGTTCGTCGCCGAACGCCGTCCAGCTCGACAGTTTTCCGCGATGCCGCGGACTGCGCGTGCGCTGCTCGCTCCACAGCGCGTAAATGCTTGCCTGAGCGAACACGTCCGAGCCGCCGAGACTCGCCGGGTGCGACGGATTGCCTTCGACCTTGACCGGATGACCGTAGCGCGTCTTGACCAGCACGCCGTCGGCATACCCGCCTCGGGTGAGTGCGGTGGCATAGAACAACGGTACGTCTTCGCCGGGACGATCCGCGACGGCCGGCACGATCGGATCGTCCGGCGCGCGTGCGCAGCCGATCAGCGAACTGCCGCCCACCGACAGTGCGAGCAGCTTGAGGAAATCGCGGCGCCGTTCGATGGCCGCGCTGTCGTCGATGCTCCGCGTGGTCAGCGATGGCATGTCGAGCACTCGGTGAGTTGTGCGGCTTCGCGGAGTGTCGGCTTCGTCGATGCATTCGATGCGACGTGCACGGCCGCGTCCGGATGACGATGGCAGTCCAGGCACCAGCGCATCTGCAGTGTCGTGGCCTGCCAGGTCAGCGGCATCCGTGCGACATCGCCGTGGCAGTTGGCGCAATCGACTCCATTGCTGACGTGGATCGCGTGATCGAAATACACGAAGTCCGGCAGACGGTAGACGCGGTTCCACTGCAGCGGCTTGCCGTCGCGCACGCTGTCGCGCACCGGCGCGAGCATCGCGGACGTCGTGAACAGTTGCGAATGGCAGTTCATGCAGACTTCGCTCGCGGGCATGCCCGCATAGGCAAGCGTGTCGACCGTGCTGTGGCAGTAGCGGCAATCGAGTCCGACATCGCCGACATGGTGCTTGTGACTGAAAGCAACCGGCTGCTCGACCGGCGCGCCGATCGCCGGCGTGGTGGCCATTCGCCACATCGCGACGATGCCTGCGGCCAGCGCGATCGCACCGACGATCGCCAGCCGGAACACGAGATCGAAATGCCGACCGAAGATCTGGCTCACCGCAGATCCTTCACGCCGGCCGTGCGACAGTCACGGATCGATCGCCGTGACGGCGTCCGGCTTGTCGGCGGGGTATGCGGCCATCAGCGCGCTTTTGATGTGCAGCCATGCGTCGATGTTGACGTCGGTCGGCTGCAACGTGTCGTCCACTTCCACGCGATAGCGCGGAACGCCGGCCGTCGGCACGGGTACGAAACGTACGTGCCATTGCGGCCGCAGGGCCTGCAGCGTCGCCAGCAACGCGGCGACGGGAGCCGAGGATTGAATCGAGCCAAGCGGCGCGTAGTGCGCGGCGGCGTCGACATGCTGCGCAGGCATTGCATCCTCCATGAATGCATCCAGCGGAGCAGCAACCATGCCATTGCGAACCGTGAAGTCCGCTCGCGTGGCGAAGTCCCACTTCCGCGATTCTGCACAGTGTATGCGCCGCGTTGTTGCAAATTGCATTAGCTGTGCGACGCAAGATGCAAAAGTCGTCGCGTCGGCGCGGAAACGGGAGCGGCACAACGCTTGCTAAATCCGTCGGCGGAAGTTCGACAACGGATAACTATCAATCACGGAGGATGTTATGGGTAAGTACTTCATCGCATGGCTGTTGGGTGTACCGGCGACTTTGCTGGTCCTGATTTATCTGTTCACGCACGTATTTTGAGTACGCGCAACTTTTGAGTGTGCACGTCTGCAAGGAGGCGATATGAGCGTTTCTCTTTCCAAAACCATCGCCGCGTTGCTGATCGGTTCGGTTGCTGCCGTATCCTTCGCCCAAAGCACGGGCGGCGGCAGCAGCGGATCGAACGGCTCGAGCGGCACCCCCAGTTCGACGCCCAGCAGCAGCGGCACCGCGCCTGCCGGCAACAGTAATCCCGCAGCGGCGAACAACACCGCAGCGGGTACCTCGACTAGCGCTTCCGGAAATCCGGCCGCCGCGACACCCCCGGTGACGAGTTCACCGACGCCGAATCCCAATTCCAATCCGAATCCAAATCCGAATTCCAGCCCGATCGTCAATCCGTCGGCAACGACCAGCGGCACGACTTCGGCGAGCGGCGTACCCATCACGACCACGCCGATGCCGAATCCGAACTCGACACCGATCGTGAATCCGAATTCGTCGCCGATCACCAACACGACGAATGGATCCGTGAACGGCACACTGCCGGCGAACACACCCTCGGGCGTACCGATCACAACGCCGTCAAACGGCGTGACGGGCGCGGCGTCGGCCGTGCCGCAGTCGGCGACCACGATGAACAGCCTTGATCTCAACGCGGCGGGACGTACGGCGACAACACCGCAAGTGTTCGCCACGCTCGATCCGAATCACAAGGGCTATCTCAGTTCGGCGGATGTCGCGTCGAACAAGTTTCTGACGGACAACTTCAAGCGTTGCGACACCAATTCGGACGGACGTCTATCGCAAGCAGAAGTTTCGGCCTGCATGGGTCATTGAACATGCCCAAGCGCGACGCGCCGGCAGAATGCGACGCACAGCGCCGCCTGTTCCTCGGCACGATGGCGGGCGGTGCGATGACGGCGGGCTTCGGTCTGCCGTTTGGCGCGTCTGCGGAAAACGGTTCGCAGCCGGCGCCTTCGTCCACGCCACGTGGCGATCTCGTCAGCGATGTCAAGCTGCGCGTCAACGGCACCGATCATCACTTGCGCGTGGATGCGCGTACCACCTTGCTGGATGCGTTGCGCGAAGATTTGCATCTGACCGGCGTGAAGAAGGGCTGCGACCGCGGCCAGTGCGGCGCGTGCACGGTGATCGTCGATGGACGGCGCATCAATTCCTGCCTCACGCTGGCTGTGATGTGCGAAGGCGCGGCGATCACGACCGTCGAGGGATTGGCCACGCTCGGCACGCCGAGTGCGATGCAGGCTGCGTTCCTCGAACACGATGCGTTCCAGTGCGGATACTGCACGCCTGGCCAATTGTGTTCGGCGACCGCGCTGCTCGACGAAATCCATCGCAATGAAGCCAGTGTCGTCACTCCGGACCTCGCGCGCAACCCGCGCGTGGAACTTTCCGACGCCGAAATCCGCGAGCGCATGAGCGGCAACATCTGCCGCTGCGGCGCGTATCCGAACATCGTGACCGCAATCAAAAAAGCGTCCAACCAGACCTGACGCCATGCTGCCGCTGACATACACACGACCCGCCGACATAAACGCCGCACTGGCCGCAATGTCGGCGGACACGTATTTCATCGGCGGCGGTACGAACCTGCTCGATCTTATGAAGGCCGGTGTCGAAAAGCCGCGAAAGCTGGTCGACGTAAACCATCTGGGTCTCGACCGGATCGAACGGACGCCGGACGGCGGCGTGCGCGTCGGTGCCGGCGTGCGCAACACGGATGCGGCCAATCACGAACTAGTGCGTACAAACTATCCGCTGCTCAGCCAGGCATTTCTATCCGGCGCGTCGGCGCAACTGCGCAATATGGCGACCGTCGGCGGCAACCTGATGCAGCGCACGCGCTGCGACTATTTCGTCGACACGGGCTTCGATCGCTGCAACAAGCGCAAGCCGGGCTCCGGCTGCGCTGCGCTGCAGGGCTTCAACAAGCTGCACGCGATACTGGGCGCCAGCGATCAATGCGTCGCGGTGAATCCGTCGGACATGAACGTCGCCCTCGTCGCGCTAGACGCCGTGGTGAACGTGCAGGGCCCGAATGGCGCGCGTCGAATTCCGATCGGCGAATTTCATCGCTTGCCGGGAGATCATCCCGAAATCGATACGACGTTGAAGCACGGCGAACTGATCACCTCGATCGATTTGCCGAAAGCAACGGCTACGCGCAACGCGCACTATCTCAAGCTGCGCGAGCGCAGCAGTTATGCATTCGCGCTCGTGTCGGTCGCCGTCGCACTGAATGTGCCGGATCACCACATCGACAGCGGACGCATCGCACTCGGCGGCGTAGCGCACAAACCGTGGTTCGCTGAGAAGGCGTCCGCCGCGCTTGCCGGCCAGGCGAAGGACGGTATCGACTATGCGTCGGTCGCCGTGCTTGCGGTCGAAGACGCGAAGGCGCTGCCGCAGAATGGCTACAAGATTCCGCTGGCGAAAAACGCGGTCGAACGGGCGTTGCGCGCCGCAGTGGAGGCCGCATGAGCGTCGTCGGACAACCGCTGACGCGTGTCGACGGCCTCGACAAGGTCTCCGGCAAGGCACAGTACGCCGCCGATTTCGACGCATCGAAAATCGCTTATGCGTGGCTCGTGCAAAGCACTGTCGCGAAGGGACGGATTGCATCGATCGACGCATCGCGTACCCGGGCGTTGCCCGGCGTGCTGATGGTGATGACGCACGAAAACGCACCGAAACTGCCTGCGTCTGCACAACAGGCCAATCCGCCGGGCGAGCGTGCGCTGTCGCTGTTGCAGGATGCGACGGTGCGCTACAACGGCGAACCGATTGCAGTGGTGGTGGCCGAGTCGCTGGAGCAGGCGCGACATGGCGCGGAACTCGTCACCGTCGCCTACGCCGCCGAGAGGCCGGTGATCGATTTCAACGCCGGGCGGTCGTCGGTCTACACACCGAAAAGCCTGACGCGCGGCGAGCCTGATTCGTCGTGGGGGCATGCTGATGACGCGTTCGCCTCCGCTGCCGTAAAGCACGAGGCGACATACACCACGCCGATGGAGAGCCACAATCCGATGGAGCCGCACGCCACACTCGCGGTGTGGGACGGCGACCGGCTGACCGTGCACGATTCCACGCAGGGTGTCAGTGCGGCGAAGAATGCGATCGCCAAGAAACTCGGCGTCGAACCGGAAAAAGTGCGCGTGATTTCGCCGTATGTCGGCGGCGGTTTCGGCTGCAAGGGATCGGCGTGGTCGCATGTCGTGCTTGCCGCGATGGCCGCGCGCCAGTTGCGCCGCCCGGTGCGCCTGGCGCTGGAACGCACGCAGATGTTCGGACCCGTCGGCTACCGGCCGCGCACGCAGCAGCACATCGCGCTCGGTGCGGATCGCGACGGCAAGCTTGTCGCGATCAAGCACGACGTGATCTCGCCGACATCGACCTTCGAGGACTGGACGGAATCCTCCGCCGTCGTCACGCGCATGTTGTATGCGTGCCCGAACGTGAGCACGACGCATCGACTGGTCAAACTCAATCTCGGTACGCCGACGTTCCAGCGCGCGCCCGGGGAATCCACCGGCTCGTTTGCGATCGAAACGGCGATGGACGAACTGGCGGTCGCGCTGAAGCTCGATCCGGTCGAGTTGCGCCTGCGCAATCACGCCGACAAGGACCCGGAAAGCGGGAAACCTTTCTCGAGCAAGAAACTGCGCGAGTGCTACGCGGATGCGGCAAAACGCTTCGGCTGGTCGCGCCGTTCGGCCGAACCGCGTTCGATGCGCGACGGAGAAAAACTGATCGGCTGGGGCATGGCCACGGCCACGTATCCGGCCAACCGCATGCCGAGCAAGGCGCTGGTGCGCATCAACGCCGACGGTACCGCGCTCGTGCAGTGCGGCACTCAGGATATCGGCACCGGCACGTACACCATCCTGGCGCAGGTCGCGGCCGATGCGCTGGGTTTGCCGATCGATCGTATAAAAGTGGAAATCGGCGACTCGGCCTTGCCACAGGCGCCGGTGTCCGGCGGATCGATGTCCGCGGCGAGCACGACGCCTGCGGTACAAGCGGCAGCGAAACAGGCGCGTGAGATGCTGATCGCGACAGCCATCGCCGACGAAGCCTCACCGCTGCACGGCATGGCGGGGAGCGACGTCGAGACCAATGATGGTTGGCTGCGCGGCAAATCCGATGCGAACAAGCGCGAACCTTTCGCTGCGGTGATCGCGCGCGCGGGCGGCAAACCGATCGAGGGCAATGGCGAAGCGAAACTCGGCGACGATACGAAAAAACAATTCGCCATGCATTCCTTCGGCGCCGTGTTCGCGGAAGTTGAAGTGGACGAGCCGCTGGCGCAGCTCCGCGTGCGCCGTGTCGTCGCCACGTACGACGCCGGTACGATCCTCAACGCGAAGACCGGGCGCAGCCAGTTCATCGGCGGCATTGTGTGGGGCCTGGGCATGGCGCTGATGGAGCACACGCTGATCGATCCGCCGTCGGGGCGTGTCGTCAACGCGAATCTCGCGCAATACCACGTGCCCGTGAATGCGGATGTGGTCGATATCGACGTCGCGTGGATCGACGACAACGACCAGATCTTCAACGCGCTTGGCGCGCGCGGCATCGGCGAGATCGGCATCACCGGCGTGGCCGCGGCGATTTCGAACGCGGTGTATCACGCGACGGGCAAGCGCCTGCGCGATCTGCCGATCACGCCCGATGCACTGTTGAACGCGTGACGAGGACGATGACATGATCCGCAAACTAAAATCCGGCGAATACCGCCTGTACTCCCGCAAGGCCGATCCCAAATCCGGCAAGCGGCGCAACCTCGGCACGTTTCCCAGCCGCGCGGCGGCTGAAAAGCACGAGCGCGCCGTGCAATACTTCAAGCGTCACTGATCGTCAAAGGAGCACGCAATGGCGCGTCCGGTTTGGAACGGAGTGATCTCGTTTGGACTGCTAAACGTCCCGGTGCAGTTGTTCACGGCGGCGCGAAACGTTGACCTGCATTTCCGCATGCTCGATGCACGCAACAAGAAGCCGATACGCTACGAGCGCGTCAACGCCGAGACCGGCGAAGAAGTGCCGTGGAAGGAAATCGTCAAGGCTTACGAATATTCGAAAGGCAACTACGTTGTCGTCGACGAGAAGGAAATCCGCAAGATCGCACCGGAGGCGACCGAAAGCGTCGACATAGAAACCTTCGTCGACCAGACCGCGATCGATCCGATCTATTTCGAGAAACCGTATTACCTGGTGCCGGTGAAAAAAGCCGAGAAGGGTTACGTGCTGCTGCGCGAGGCGCTGAAGAAAACCGACAAGGTGGCGATCGCGCGCGTGGTCATCCGCACGCGCCAGTATCTGGCCATGATGTTCCCGCGCGACGACGCGCTGGTGCTGAATCTGCTGCGCTTTCCACAGGAGATCATCGCGCAGGACGAATTCGCGTTTCCGTCCGGGGCGTTGACCAAATTCCGCATCACCGCTGCGGAGATGAAGATGGCGGAAGACTTGCTCAAGTCGATGGCCGGCAAGTGGGCGCCGGATTCCTACAAGGACGAATTCCGCGACAAGCTGCGCAAGATGATCCAGCAGCGTGTGGACAAGGAGCAAGGCACGCTGACTATCGACAACCAGGCCGAGGAGCCGACTGACAACGCAGCGACCAATGTGGTCGACTTCGTTTCGTTGCTGAAGAAGAGCCTGTCCGGCAAATCCGGCTCGAAGGGCGCGGCGAAGAAAGCGCCGGCGAAACGTTCGCACGCGCGGCGCAGGCGCGCCTGAGCGTCACAGATCGGGCAGCGACTGCCGGACGCGCCCGATCCTTTTCCACGGATCGGGTTTGCTTTTCACGCGCTCCAGTGCGTTCTCGAACGTGAATTGATCGCCGCTGCGGATGCGGCCGAGTTCGCTCCACGCCAGCGGCATCGCCACGCCGGCGCGATCGCGCGCACGCAGCGAGTAGGAGCCGACGCTGGTCGCACCGCGGCCGTTGCGCAGCCAGTCGATGAAGATACGTCCTTCGCGATTGCGTTCGCCGGCGACTGCGACATATTCCTTCGGACGCAACGCGCTCATCGCCTGCGCGACGCTTTGGGTGAAGTGGCGCACGTTGTCCCACGTGCACGGCGGATCGAGCGGTACGACCACGTGCAATCCCTTGCCGCCTGAAGTACGCACGAACGATTCCAGGCCGATGGACTCGAGTTGCTCTTTCAGGTCGCGCGCCGCGGCGATCACGCGTTTCCACTCGACGGTGGGATGCGGATCGAGATCGAACACGATGCGATCGCAGTGTTCGACGTCGTCGGCCTTCGCGCCCCACGGATGGAATTCGAGCACGTTCATCTGCACCAGTTCGAGCAGGCCCTGTTCGTCGCGCACGCTGATGTAGTCGCGCGTTTCGCCTTCCTCGCGGATGCGCACCGGATAAACGTGATCGCCGATGCCGGGCTTGACATGTTTCTGCACGAAACACGGTTTGCCGACGCCGTTCGGACAACGCAACACCGACAAGCGGCCGGTCGGCGACTTCCGGCAGCATCCACGGCGCGATGGCGGAATAATACGCAGCGACGTCGCCTTTGCTGATGCCTGCCTTGCCGAACACGGTGCGTTCGGCGTGCGAGACTTTCAGCGTCGCGGATTTTTTCGCGACGGTTTTCCTGGCCGCCGTCTTGCGCACCGCGGTTTTTCCGACAGGCGTTCGGGTGCCGGCTTTCTTCGCGCGTGGCGATTCGCCGAGATCCTGCACGCCCTTGTCGACGCGGATGGTCTTGAACGCCGGCTGCCGCAACAGGCCTTGCCCGCCAATGCCCTGATGGAACACTTCGATCACCATCTGCGGCTTGACCCAGTGCGCGCCATAGCGATCTTTGGCGGGCAGCACGCTGATGTCCACATCGGTTTCACGGGTTTCCATGCGCGTGAGCCTCTTGCGCAGATCGCGCAGCAGTTCGTCGTTGAAACCGGTGCCGACGCGGCCGGCGTAGACGAGGGTGTCGCCTTGCGGTCTGGCCAGCAGCAACGCGCCGATGCCGTTGCGGCTGCCTTTGGGTTCGGTGAAGCCGATGACGATGAATTCGTCGGACGGACGGCCTTTCACTTTGACCCAGTCGCCGTTGCGCGTGCCGACGTAGCTGCTGTTCACGCGTTTGCTGACGATGCCCTCGCGTTTCGCCTCGACCGCTTCCTTGAATACGGCTTCGCCGTTGCCCACCTGATGCGCGGAAAAACGCAGCAGCGGATGATCGTGCTGGTCCAGCAGCGTTTCGAGCACCTGCTTGCGGTCGACCAGCGGCAGATCGCGCAGCGAATAACCGTTCAGATGCGGCATGTCGAACAGCAGCAGCATCGCCGGATCCTGATTCTCCGCCGAGAGCCGCGCCTGCAGTGCGTTGAAATCGTCGCGCCCGTCGCGCAGCACGATCATCTCGCCATCGAGTTGCGCGCTCTTGAGTTTCAGCGACTGGATAGCCTTCACCAGTTCCGGCAGTTTATGGGTCCATTCGATCGCGTTGCGCGACCACAGCCGCACCTTGCCTTTGGCGACGGTGGTGAGCATGCGGTATCCATCCCACTTCACCTCATGCAGCCAGTCGTCGCCGCTCGGCGGGGCGGTCTGCGTGCGGCACAATTCCGGAGCGAAGGCTTCGCCGGTTATGGTTTCTTTTTTCCCCGCCGTCTCGTCGTCGACGGTTTTCTTGCCGGGCGGCGGCGCCTTCGGCCACACTTTCTTGCGCCGTGCGGGCGACAGCGGGCGATCTTTTTTCGTGTCGAGAAAATCGTCGGCCTCGCGCGGGCCGGAATAGCCGTCGGCGTGCTTGATAAGCAGCCATTGATTCTTGGTGCCTTGCCGGCGCGTCCGCACCAGCACCCAAGAGCCGCGCAGCACGTCGCCGTGCAGGGTGAATTTCAGATCGCCCTTGGCGAGCCCTTCGCGCGCGCTGACTTCGGGTTCCCATGTGCCGTGATCGAACACGTCGACATGGCCGGCGCCGTAATTTCCTTTCGGGATATCGCCTTCGAACGTGGCATAGGAAATCGGATGATCCTCGACCTCCATCGCCAGCCGCTTCACTTTCGGATCGAAGCTCGGCCCCTTCGGCACCGCCCAGCTTTTCAGCACACCATCCCATTCGAGACGGAAGTCGTAGTGTCGGTGCGAGGCGTGGTGGAGCTGCACCACGAAAATCAGTTGCTTTCCGCCCGAACCGCCGCCGCTCGGTTCGGGCGTGTTGCCGAAATTACGTTTGCGGCGATATTCCCTGAGTGCCATGCGCCATGCTATCAGCGCGATGACTTCTTCGCCGCCGACTTGCGACTGGCGGTCTTCTTGCGGCCGCCGGTTTTCTTCGCAGCGGTCTTGCGGCCGGCGGATTTCTTGGCGGTCTTGCTGCCCGAAGATTTCTTGGCCGCGCGCTTCTTGCCGCCGCCGGTCTGCTTGTTGACGGTCGCCCATGCGCGAGCGGCTGCCGTCTCCGAGGAGACGCCCCGTTTCTCGTATCCCTTTTCGATCTTGGACGCCTGACGTTTCTGCTTGCTGCTGTAAGACGCCTTGCTGCCACGTGCCATCGGAATCTCTCCTGTCGTTGCGACGCGTCGCTGTCGCAACGTCCGTGCCATGCGCCGCGCGTGAAATTCGTGCGAATGTAAACAATCGTCGGTGCAGCAATGTGCAAATGTCCCAATGTGCGCAGGCGCGGTTGGCAAAATGCAAGCACGCGGCGCCATCGGTTGCGGTGCGATGCGCGGTCGTCATTGGCATAGTCTCTGCCTTTCTTCCGCGTCAACCCTAACGAAGGAGACACCATGAAACGGACATTCCCGCTGATGATCGGCGCATCGCTCGCACTGGCGGCCTCGCTGTCGTTCGCGCAGCCGGCGCCGAAGCCGACCGAAACGCAAATGCGCGACAACGCCGACACGCAGAACCGCATGGCCGCCGACGGCGACGTGACCAAACGCCAGCACGCCTATTTCAAAGGTCTCGACAAGGGCAGCAAGGGTTACCTGACGAATGACGACGTGTCAGGCGACCCGTTCCTGTCGCAGAACTATCCCAAGTGCGACACGGACCACGACGGCAAGCTGACGTGGTCGGAGTTCAAGGCGTGCACCCATAACAATCCGCCGCCGGCGCAGCAGTAAACCCGAGTGCGCAACGAGCCTGGGCGCGACGAACGATCGTTGCGTTCAGGCTTCGTCGTATCAGTATCCGAACGATGCCGACACTTCAGCCGAAAACCAGTGGATCGTTGGCGACGCTTCGACGCGCCGCAATGGATTGCCGCGCCTGTCCGATCTGGCGCAACGCGACGCAGACGGTCTTCGGCGAAGGCGTTGCGGACGCGCGCTTGCTGATGGTGGGAGAACAGGCCGGCGATCAGGAAGACCGCGTCGGCAAACCGTTCGTCGGTCCCGCCGGCAAGTTGCTCGACGAAGCCTTGGACGCGGCCGGCATCGACCGCGGCGAAATCTATGTCACCAACGTCATCAAGCATTTCAAGTTCGAACAGCGCGGCAAACGGCGACTGCACAAGCGCGCCAATGCCGCGGAAATCGACATCTGTTCGCAATGGCTGCAGGGTGAATTCAACGCGGTGAAGACGCCGTATGTCGTGTGTCTCGGCGCGCTGGCTTCGCGTGTGATCATGGGCCGCGCGTTCAAGCTGCACACGCAGCGCGGCGAGTGGATCCGGCTCGGCGAAGACCGTTGGGCGCTGGCGACGGTGCATCCGTCGTTCGTGATCCGCAGCCGGATCGGCGGCGGCTACGAGGCGGCGTACGCGGATTTCGTCGCTGACCTGAAACGCCTGAAACGGCTGCCGCACTGATGGCGGCGAACGCGGCAGAAATCCGTAACGCGACGCGCGAATTGGCGAAAGCACTCGCCGTCGAGCCGCGCACGTTGAAGGAAGCCGGGCTGGTTTACGTGAGCGACGAGCAGCCTGGTTTCACGCGGCGCAAGGCGGGCAAGCATTTCATTTTCTTCGACACCGAAGGCAAGCGCGTGCGCGACGAGAAAGTGGTCGCGCGCATCCGCCGCCTGGCCATTCCGCCGGCGTACACCGACGTGTGGATCTGTCCTCGGGACAACGGCCATCTGCAGGCGACCGGCCGCGACGCGCGCGGCCGCAAGCAATACCGCTATCACGCCGGCTGGCGCATGGTGCGCGACGCGGCGAAATACGAGCGCCTCGCCGAGTTCGCCGACAAATTGCCCGCATTGCGCCGCGCAGTGAATGCGGATCTGAAACTCGACGGATTGCCGCGCCGCAAAGTGCTCGCCGCGCTCGTGCGGCTGCTGCAGCGTTCGTTGATCCGTGTAGGCAACGAAGAATATTCGCGTGCGAACGGATCCTACGGGCTGACCACACTGCGCAACCGGCATGTGCACGTGCGCGGCAAGCGTCTGGAATTTTCGTTCCGCGGTAAAAGTGGAAAATTCCACTCGATCGAACTCGACGACGAGCGTCTGGCGCGCGTAGTGCGCAATTGCCAGGAGTTGCCGGGGCAGAAACTGTTCGGTTTCCGCAATGAGGATGGCGGCGTCGAAGAGGTCGACTCCAACGACGTGAACGATTACATCCGCACCATCGCCGGCGAGGAATTCAGCGCGAAATATTTCCGCACCTGGGCGGGAACGCTGCTCGCCGCGCGTGCCCTGAGCGCGGCGGGCAAGGCGGACACCAAGGGCGACGAAAAATCGCGCATCAACGCTGCGATCGCCGAGGTGTCGCAGCGTCTGGGCAATACGCCGAGCGTGTGTCGAGCCTGCTACGTGCACCCGGCGGTGCTGGACGTGTACGCCACGGGAGCGCTGGATCTTCCACCGCCGTTGCCGCACAGCAAACGTCCCAAGGTGGCGCTGTCGGCGGAGGAAAAGGCGTTGCGCCGCCTGTTGCGGAAACATGCGCGACAACGTCGCGGCTGACATTCGCAAATCGCGATTCCGCAGCATCGGTACTGTGCATTTTGCCCCGTCGCGCCCCCGCAAATGCGGTTTTCGCAGGGTCATGCCTTGGCACAGAACTGGAATCTCCCGACACGCAACGAATGCGCGAGGTGAACCCATGGGACGTTACGTTTATGCGTTCGATACATCCGATGCGGCGATGTCGGCCGTCGAGTATCTCGGCGCGAACGGCATCGCGGGACAGCACGTCTCGCTGGTCGCGCGTGGCGACATCAACAAGAACGAATTGCCCGACAGCCTGCTCAACGTCTCGATGGATTTCACGCCTTCGGTCAAGCGCGGCGCGGTGTGGGGCGCGGCGACCGGTTTGCTGATCGGCATCATCGTGCCGCTGGTTCCGGCCGTGGGGCTGAACATCAGCGTGTTTGAACTGGTCGGGTTTCTGATCGGCGGTGCGCTGATTGGAACATGGAGCGCCTCGATGATCGGCGCTTCGGTGCCGAACAAGCTGCGTCGGAAATTCCGCAACGAGATCGAGGCCGGTCACACGCTGGTGGTGATCGACACCGACGGCAACAACGATGCGCGCATCATCGGCGGCATGGCGGCGACCACCAACCGGCACCTCGTGTGGCAGAGCGATTCCAGCCGCATGCCGGAAGCGGCGGTGTGATTTTTCAGTCCGTGATTTTTCAGTCTTTGTGAGCGGCGTTGTCGGCGCGGTCCGCGCCGATCCGCTTGTCGACCGACCCGAACAGCTTCTTGAACAGGCGCGACAGTTTTCCGCGTTTGGTCTTGCGCAGTTTCTCGTCCTCGCTGGTCAACCACGCGACCTGGATCACGCGCCGCTCGCCTTCGTAGGGCAGATGACCGTGGAACGAATTGTCCGCACGCTTGAACACGACCAGGTTACCGAACAGCGGCTTGATTTCCGGCGCCGCGAGATCGTCGATGCTGTCGATGCGGGTGAGGAAGCGGAAACAGCCCGCGCTCGTGTCCGGCCAGTCCTGGTTTAGATAGAGCAGGGCGGTGGCGACTTTGGATTTGCTGTCGGTGTGGATCGTGCCATGGCGGCGATTGAGTGCGCGGCACAGCGTGACCAGCGTCGGATACTGTCCGAGGTTGTCGATGCCCAGACGCGCGCCGACGGCCGTCGCGACGGCCGGATCGGTCAGATCGCCGACCAGCCGGTTGACGGACGGCCCGCAGTCCTTTTCCTCGTATGGGAAAAAGCCCGCGCCGCTGTATTTAGGGAAATCGCGATCCAGTTCGCGCGCCGCGTCGTGCGGAAGCTGGTCGTGCGCAATCAAGAAACGGAACGGCTCGCTGCGAACCTGCGTGTCGGCGCGGTCAAGATGCGCCGGATCGAACAGGCGAGGCGAG
Source organism: uncultured Gammaproteobacteria bacterium (assembly GCA_963708785.1). GTDB lineage: Bacteria > Pseudomonadota > Gammaproteobacteria > Xanthomonadales > Rhodanobacteraceae > Rudaea. The sequence continues at coordinate 124,459 of CAVPTJ010000001.1, read as the reverse complement.
GCGGGCAGCGGCACGGCGGCGTTCATGCACTCATTCTAACGCCGTGCCGCGCGGGTGGACAGAAAAGGTCATGCGCCGGTATCATTCTCGCTCGCCCGCACACTTCACCCACGGACCGGCTCGGCGCCGGCCCGCGGGTCGGCCTGCATCCGAAGTTTGCGCTCTTTTTCGACCTCAGGCGACGCGATGACCGAAGCACTCCTTGCACTTGCAGACGGCAGCCTCTTCCGCGGCATTTCGATCGGTGCGGAGGGCGAAACCGTTGGCGAGGCGGTGTTCAACACAGCCATCACCGGCTATCAGGAAATACTCACCGATCCATCGTACGCGCGGCAGATCGTCACGCTCACGCATCCGCACATCGGCAACACCGGCTGCAATGCCGCCGACGAGGAAAGCGATCGCGTCTACGCGGCCGGTCTGGTCATCCGTGACTTGCCGCGTCTTTACAACAACTGGCGCTCGAAGGAATCGCTCGGCGACTACCTGCGCCGCAATGGCATCGTCGGCATTGCCGACATCGACACGCGCCGCCTGACACGCATCCTACGTGACAAGGGTGCGCAGAACGCGTGCCTGGTCGCCGGCGGCGAGATTTCCGATGAACGCGCACTCGCCGCCGCACGCGCATTTCCCGGCTTGAAAGGCATGGATCTGGCGAAAGTCGTCAGCGTGAAGAAATCCTATCGCTTCGAGGAAGGCAGTTTCGATCTCGACAGCGGCACGTTCGCGAAGCCGACGAAGAAATTCAGCGTCATCGCCTACGACTTCGGCGTGAAGCGCAACATCCTGCGCATGCTCGTCGACCGCGGCTGCGACGTGCTCGTCGTGCCCGCGCAGACACCGGCGGCCGATGTCGTCGCGCACAAACCCGACGGCGTGTTCCTTGCCAACGGCCCGGGCGATCCGGAGCCGTGCGACTACGCCATCGCCGCCGCGCGCGAATTCATTCGTCGCAAGATTCCGCTGTTCGGCATTTGTCTGGGCCATCAGATTCTAGGACTCGCCGCCGGCGCGAAAACGGTCAAGATGAAGTTCGGACATCACGGCGCGAATCATCCGGTGATCGATCTGGACAGCGGCCGCGTGATGATCTCCAGCCAGAACCATGGCTTCGCTGTGGACGAATCGACGTTGCCTGTGAATGTGCAGATCACGCACCGCTCGCTGTTCGATGGTTCCAATCAGGGCATCCGTCTCACCGACGCACCCGCATTCAGTTTCCAGGGTCACCCGGAAGCCAGCCCCGGTCCGCACGACGTGGGCGGTCTGTTCGACCATTTCATCCGCTCGATGGAGGCGCACGCGGCTGCCGCGGCGTAAACGCTATGACAATCGCAATGACGACGCTGAAATTTCTTTTCCTCGGTCTGATTGCCGCGGGCTCGGCGTACGCCGCGCAGCCAGCCGCGCCGAAGACGCCGCCGAAACCCGCGGCGCCGGCCAAGGAAATCGAACGCGAGATTCCATACGCCGACCTCGGCCGTTTCATCGGCAAGCGCGTGATCGTGCACAGCATGCTCGGCACCGTGCGCACCGGCACGTTGACGCATTATTCGCAATCGCAGATCGACATCACTCTCGATGGCGGCGCGCAGCTTTCGTTCACGCGCGACTCCATCAAGAGCGTCGATGTTCCGGTCGCCCCGGAAGAACCGCAAGGTAGCGACAGTGCCAAAAAGAACTGACCTCAAGACCATCCTGATCATCGGCGCCGGCCCGATCGTCATCGGGCAGGCGTGCGAATTCGACTACTCCGGCGCGCAGGCGTGCAAGGCGCTCAAGCAGGAAGGTTTCCGCGTGGTGCTGGTGAATTCGAATCCGGCCACGATCATGACCGATCCGGAAATGGCCGACGCCGTGTACATCGAGCCGATCAACCGGCAGACGGTCGAGCGCATCATCGCGAAAGAAAAGCCCGACGCGTTGTTGCCGACGATGGGCGGCCAGACCGCGCTCAATTGCGCGCTCGATCTCGCCGAAAACGGAATTCTGGAAAAGTACGACGTCGAGCTGATCGGCGCCTCGCGCGAAGCGATCCGCATGGCCGAGGATCGCGAGCTGTTCCGCCGGGCGATGATCGACATCGGCCTGGAATGCCCGAAGGCCGAAGTAGTGCGCACGCTCGACGACGCGCTCGTCGCGCAGATCAAGGTCGGTTATCCCACCATCATCCGCCCCAGTTTCACGCTCGGCGGCAGCGGCGGCGGCATCGCCTACAACAAGGAAGAATTCCTCGAAATCGTGGCGCGCGGCCTGGAACTTTCGCCGGTGCACGAAGTACTGATCGAGGAATCGGTCCTCGGCTGGAAGGAATTCGAGATGGAAGTCGTCCGCGACACCGCGGACAACTGCATCATCGTCTGCTCGATCGAAAACCTCGATCCGATGGGCGTGCACACCGGTGACTCGATCACCGTGGCGCCGGCGCAGACGCTCACCGACAAGGAATACCAGCGCCTGCGCGATGCCTCGATCGCCGTGCTGCGCAAGATCGGCGTCGACACCGGCGGATCGAACGTGCAGTTCGGCGTGAATGCCGAAGATGGGCGCGTCGTCGTGATCGAGATGAATCCGCGCGTGTCGCGTTCGTCGGCGCTGGCGTCAAAGGCGACCGGTTTTCCGATCGCGAAGGTCGCCGCGAAACTCGCCGTCGGCTACACCCTGGACGAATTGCGCAACGAGATCACGGGCGGCAAGACGCCGGCGTCGTTCGAGCCGAGCATCGATTACGTCGTCACCAAGATTCCGCGCTTCGCGTTCGAGAAATTCCCGTCCGCCGATGCGCGTCTGACCACGCAGATGAAATCCGTCGGCGAAGTGATGGCGATCGGACGCACGTTCCAGGAATCGCTGCAGAAAGCATTGCGCGGCCTTGAAACCGGCAAGACCGGCCTGGATCCGACGCGCCTGGACGGCGTGCAGGACGACGATCTCGTAAATCTCAAGCGCGAGTTGAAGGAACCCGGCCCCGATCGCGTGTTCTACGTCGCCGACGCATTCCGTGCCGGACTGACGCTCGACGAAATCTACGCATTGACGCATATCGACCGCTGGTTCCTCGATCAGATCGCCGAGTTGATCGAGATCGAGGCGCATATCAAGTCCGGCGGACTCGGCGCGCTCGATGCGAAACGCATGTTCGCGATCAAGCGCAAGGGATTTTCCGACGCGCGCGTCGCCACGCTGGTCGGCACCGACGAGAATGCGGTGCGCCGCCTGCGTCACGCGTTCGACGTGCATCCGGTATACAAGCGCGTCGATTCGTGCGCGGCCGAGTTCGCGACGACCACCGCGTATATGTACTCGACCTACGAAGAAGAATGCGAGGCGAACCCGAGTTCGCGCGACAAGATCATGGTGCTCGGCGGCGGACCCAACCGCATCGGCCAGGGCATCGAGTTCGATTACTGCTGCGTGCATGCGGCGCTGGCGATGCGCGAGGACGGATTCGAGACCATCATGGTCAACTGCAATCCGGAAACGGTCTCGACCGATTACGACACGTCGGATCGTCTGTACTTCGAACCGCTGACGCTGGAAGACGTGCTCGAGATCATCGCCAAGGAAAAACCCAAGGGCGTGATCGTGCAATACGGCGGACAGACGCCACTCAAACTCGCGCGTGCGCTCGAAGCGAACGGCGCGCCGGTGATCGGCACGTCGCCCGATTCGATCGATCTGGCCGAAGACCGCGAGCGCTTCCAGAAACTCATCGAAAAACTGCAGCTCACGCAGCCGCCGAACCGTACCGCGCGCAATCCCGACGAAGCGCTGGTCCTCGCGCGCGAGATCGGCTACCCGCTGGTGGTGCGACCGAGTTACGTGCTCGGCGGCCGCGCGATGGAAGTCGTGCACGGCGACGCCGATTTGAAACGCTACATCACCGAAGCGGTGCGGGTGTCCAACGATTCGCCCGTTCTGCTCGATCGCTTCCTCGACAACGCTGTCGAGGTGGACGTCGACATCATCGCCGACAGCCAGGGCAACGTGCTGATCGGCGGCATCATGGAACACATCGAGGAAGCCGGCGTGCATTCGGGCGACTCCTCCTGTTCGCTGCCGCCGTATTCGCTGCCGAAGAAAATCCAGGACGAGTTGCGCGTGCAGGTCACGCAGATGGCCAAGGCGCTGAACGTCGTTGGCCTCATGAATACGCAATTCGCCGTGCAGGGCGAGACGATCTACATCCTCGAAGTAAATCCGCGTGCGTCACGCACCGTTCCGTTCGTCTCGAAGGCGACCGGCGTGCCACTGGCGAAAATCGCGGCGCGCTGCATGGTCGGCCAATCGCTTGCCGAACAGAAAGCGACACGCGAAGTGATCCCGGATTATTTCTCGGTGAAGGAAGCGATCTTCCCGTTCCTGAAATTCCAGAATGTCGATCCGATCCTCGGTCCGGAAATGCGTTCGACCGGCGAGGTGATGGGTGTCGGCCGCAGTTTCGGTGCCGCGTTCGCGCGCGCGCACGAGGCGGCGAACATCAATCCGCCACGCGCGGGCAAGGCGTTCATCTCCGTGCGCGATCCGGACAAGCAGCGTCTGATGCCGGTTGCGAAGGAACTGATCGCGCGCGGCTTCAGCATCGTGGCGACGTCGGGCACGTGCAGATACTTGAGCGATCACGGCATCGTTTGCGAACGCATTAACAAGGTGCTCGAAGGACGGCCGCACATCGTCGATCTGATCAAGAACGGCGAGATCGTGTTCATCGTCAACACCACCGAAGGCAAGCAGGCGATCGCCGATTCGTTCTCGATCCGCCGCGAAGCGCTGCAACATCGCATCACGTATTCGACTACCATTGCCGGCGCACGCGCGCTGCTGCATTCGCTGGATTTCCGCGGTGACGGCGACGTGCACAGTCTGCAGGATCTACACAAGGAACTGGCATGAAGCGGGCACCGATGACGTCCAAAGGCGCTGAGCGTCTTCGCTCGGAAGTGGAACGTCTGAAAAGCGTGGAACGTCCGCGCATCATCGCCGCGATCGCCGAGGCACGCGCGCACGGCGACCTGAAAGAGAACGCCGAATATCATGCCGCGCGCGAGCAGCAGAGTTTCGTCGAAGGTCGCATCAAGGAACTCGAAGCGGCGCTGAGCAATTCCGAGTTGATCGATGTCAGCCGTCTTTCGCCGAACGGCAAGGTCGTGTTCGGCGCCACCGTCGAGTTGTCCGATGAAGACAGCGGCGACGACATCACCTATCAGATCGTCGGCGAGCTCGAAGCCGACATCAAGCAGCGGCTGATTTCGGTGACCTCGCCGCTGGCGCGGGCCCTGATCGGCAAGAGCGAAGGCGACAACGTCGAATTCAGCGCGCCCAACGGCATGCGGCACTACGAGATCGTCTCGGTCCGCTATCAATAAGTCCGTCGTGAGTTCGCTCATCCTGTTGTTGCCGGAGCTGCGCCGCGTTGCGCCGCTCGATGCGCCGCGCCGTCTTGCACGCTGGCTCGCGCGCGGCGATCGCGCAGCGGATGCCAAACCGGGGCGCGACACGGCGTTGCGCGAGTTGTTCGAATTCACCGGCATCCATTTTCCGCACGCGGCATTGACGCGCAGTCTGGTGTGGTCCGACGCCGCCGATGCGGTGTGGGTGAACGCCGATCCGGCGCACGTGATCGCCGACGCGGTGACGGTACGCATGCTTGCGTGCGGCACGCTGGGCCTCTCGCCGGAAGAGAGCAGCGAACTGGCCAAGCCACTCAAGCTGCTGTTCGGCGACGCCGGATTTCCACTTGATGTTTCGCCCGCCGGGCGCTGGCAGCTGCGCTGTCCGAAAGCGTCGCGGCTGCCCGTATTTTCGCCACCGTCGGCGGTGCTCGGCGACGACATGGCGCGGCATCTGCCCAGTGGCGACAACGAACGGCAATGGCGCCACCTGCTCAACGAAGCGCAGGTGATTTTGCACAACCATCCGCTCAACGCCGCGCGTGTACAACGCGGCTTGGCGGCGGCCAACAGTGTCTGGTTCTGGGGCGAAGGTGCGCTGCCGGAATGGGTGCGCACGCAGCTGACGCGCGTGATCTCCGCCGATGAACCCGTCGTCGCGCTCGCGCGCCGGGCGAAAGTCCCGCATATCGACAGCGGCTGGAACGCCGAGGACCCGGCCAACCGCGCCGATACGATCCTGCTCGATCTCGGCAGTGCGAACGACGCGCAGAGTCTCGACGTCCATTTGGGCAACATCGAGGCCGCGCTGAAGCGGCGCTACGTGACTTCGTTGCGCATCGTGAGCGCCGACGGCACGCGCGCCACGTACAAACCGTCGCATGCATGGCGTTTCTGGCGCACGTCGAAGACGCCGTGACGACCGTTCGCGTCGAACGCCGTCCGGTCGCCGCGTCGTCGTCGGACTGGCCCGACCACATCCATCCGGTGCTGCGCCGAGTCTACGCGGCACGCGGCATCGCAAGCGCGGCGCACGTCGAACATCGGCTTGCCACGCTGCTCTCGCCCACATCGCTCGGCGGCATCGACTGCGCGGCCGGGTTGCTCGACGATGCGATCCGCGAAGACCGGCGCATCGTCGTCGTCGGCGACTACGATGCGGACGGCGCGACGGGCACCGCGCTGGCCGTACGCGGTCTGCGGCTGCTCGGCGCGCGGCATGTGGATTTCGCGGTGCCGAACCGGTTCGTGCACGGCTACGGCTTGAGCGCGCGTCTCGTCGACGAATTGTCGACGATGCGACCGGAAGTGATCGTCACTGTCGACAACGGCATCGCGGCGCTCGAAGGTGTGGCGCGTGCGCGCGAGGTCGGCATGCGCGTGATCGTGACCGATCATCATCTCGCCGGCGCCACGTTGCCCGACGCCGATGCGATCGTGAATCCGAACCTGCCCGGCGACGCATTCCCGAGCAAGGCGCTGGCCGGTGTCGGCGTGATGTTCTATCTGCTGTTGGTGACACGGGCTCGAATGCGCGAGCGCGGCGCGTTCGCCGCCGACGAACCGGATCTGTCGTGCCTGCTCGATCTGGTGGCGCTCGGCACGGTCGCGGATGTCGTGCCGCTCGATGAAAACAATCGCACGCTCATCACGGCTGGTCTCAAACGCATCCGTTCCGGCCGCGCATGCTGGGGCATCCGCGCGCTGCTCGATTGCGCCAAACGCGAAGCCGCGCGCGTCGTCGCCAGCGATCTCGCTTTCGCTGTCGCGCCGCGCATCAACGCGGCGGGGCGTCTGGAGGACATGCGCATCGGCATCGATTGCCTGCTTGCCGACGATCCGCTGCGCGCACGTGACCTGGCCGAGAAACTTTCCGCGATCAACGCCGAACGCCGCGATCTGCAGGCGGCGATGGTCGAGCAGGCGGAAAGTGCGGTCGCGACATGGTTGCGCGCCAACGGGGGCGAGTTGCCGTGTGGCGTCGTGCTGTTCGATACGTCGTGGCATCACGGCATCGTAGGTCTGGTCGCATCGCGCCTGAAGGAATCGTTGCGCCGTCCGGTCATCGCCTGCGCGCCGGCTGACGACGGCGAAGTGAAAGCCTCCGGACGTTCGATCGCCGGTTTCCATCTGCGTGACGCGCTGGCGGTGATCGATGCGCGCATGCCGGGCCTGCTGCGCCGCTTCGGCGGACATGCGATGGCGGCCGGATTGTCGATCCATCGCGACGATCTGGGCACCTTCGCCGACGCCTTTGCCGCGGTGGCGAAAGAGCGCATTGCGCCCGAACAATTCGATGCGGTGATTCTCACGGACGGCGAACTCGATGCCGAGGATTTCCATCTCGCACTCGCCGAGCAGATCCGATTCGGCGGACCGTGGGGTCAGTCGTTTCCGGAGCCGCTGTTCGACGGCACGTTCCTCGTCGACGACTGCCGCGCGATGGGCGAAGCGCATTTGCGATTCACCTTGCGGCGCGACGGCCAGCGCGTGCCGATCGATGCAGTGATGTTCAACGCGCGGCTCGAAAAACCTTCGTTGCGCATCCGCGCCGCGTATTCGCTCGACATCAACGAGTGGAACGGATCGCGCAAACTACGCTTGCTGATCTCGCATCTGCAGCCCGCCTGACGCGGCATGTCGCGTAAGCGCCTCGCGAAGCGGATCGAGCGCACGTCCGTAGCGCGCCGCGCGCGCCGTGTCCTTTTGCAACGGTTGTCGCACCTGCGCCGCGCTGAAGGTGTGCACCGGCCGCGTCGAGGTGTGGAAGTCGAGCACGGCTTTGTCGAACGGCAGGTCGAGGAAGTCGAGCAGCTCGCGCGTCTGCGCTTCCGGCGATTGCGTCAGCCCTTCATAGGACAACGCGAACATCCGCGTGGGATCGCGCTGGTGCCAGAACCGCGTAAGACGATCATAGTCGTGGCGATACGCGGCGAGTTCGGCGATGTCGTAGCTGAACGCATTGCCGAGCGAAAACAATTGCCGGTAGCACGACAGGCACGTTTCCAGCGCATCGCGCCGGCAATCGACGAAGCGCGCACCCGGCAGCATGCGCGCGGCGGCGCCGACATAAAACCAGTTGTTGAGGCCTTTGTCGGTGAGACGCGGTTTGCTGCCGCGATAACGTTCGGTGCGTTGCAAATACTCCGCGCCGAGACGATGCCAGTCGTCGTCCGTTGCCAGCGTGACCCATCGCGCGAACGGCAGACGGCGCCGTTGCGATTCGGCATCGAGCACGAACTCGAGTTCCTGGCGCTCGCCGCCCGCAGCGATCGACGGATGACTGCCGAGCATCTGTTCGAGCAGCGTCGAGCCCGCGCGCGGCATGCTGACGATGAAAATCGCTTCCGATCCGAATGCAGAGTCCAGCGGATCGATCGTCTCGAATGCAGTCTGGATGCGCGTGACGGAATCGCTGAAAGCAGACGCGTCCCATGTCACCCGCGAGCGCTGCAGTCGGCTGACGCGATCGAGTTGCGCGAACGCCTCTTCGTACCGCCGCTGGTCTTCCAGTGCTTTCATCAGCGCATAGCCGACGGCGATGCGATCGGCTTCGGCCAGCGTCGGCGCGTCGTAAAGCGCTTGCAGCGTCTTCGCGTCGTCGTGCGAAAGGCGAATGGTTTTCAGATTGGCCAAGCGGTGCCACGCGCGCGGTGCCTGCATCGGATCGGACAGGCACGCGCGATAGTTGGCTGCCGCGCGTTCGATGTCGCCGACCGATCGGTACACGTCGCCGAGCGATCCGCGTGCGGCGAGGAGTGCCGGATCCAGCTGCAGCGATTTTTCTAGTGCGTCGCGCGCTTCATCGATGCGGCTGTCGGCCTTAAGCACCTTGCCGTATTCGAACCACGCGTTAGCCGATGCGGGTGCGAGCTCGGTGGCGCGGCGCAGCGAATCCACGGCGCCGGCGTGGTCGCCGAGTTCGCGCAACGCGCGGCCGAGCGCGATGAAGATGGCCGGCTCGCCGGGCGCAATGGCCGCGGCGCGATGGAAGAATTCCGCGGCACGCCGCGGCTGGCGCTTATGCGCGCAAATGGAACCGGCCAGGTGCAATGCCTGCACGTCGTTCGGCGCGGCGTTGAGGACAGCTGCGACGATTGCTTCAGCCGCGGTGACAGCGCCTCGGCGCAGTTCGGTCCAGGCCGTCTGCAGTCGATCGGCGGAAGCCGCGGCGGTAGTGTTGTTGCGATCCATGGCGAATGATCATTCGATCCGACTTTGTTACCATGCACCACTTTTGCAGCGCCTTTCAACCATGATCGAAATCAACGCCATCCAGTCCCGCATCGCCGACCTGACCGCCCGCGTCGGTTCGCTACGGGGGTATCTTTGACTACGACAGCAAACGCGAGCGGCTCGAAGAAGTAAGCCGCGAACTGGAAAACCCGAACGTCTGGGACAACCCGGAACGCGCGCAGCAGCTCGGCAAGGAGCGCGCGATGCTGGACAAGATCGTCAATGGCATCCGCACGCTCGACGACGGCTTGAGAGGCGCCGGCGAGCTGCTGCAACTGGCCGCATCCGAATCGGATGAAAGCACCGCGCAGGCGGTGGCGGACGATGTCGATTCGTTGTCGAAGAAAGTCGAGGCGCTGGAATTCCAGCGCATGTTCTCCGGCAAGATGGATTCGCACAACGCCTTCGTCGATGTGCAGGCCGGCGCCGGCGGCACCGAAGCGCAGGACTGGGCGGAAATCCTGTTGCGCATGTATCTGCGCTGGGCCGAAAACAAAGGCTGGAAAACCGAACTGCTCGAAGTATCCGCCGGCGAAGTCGCGGGCATCAAGAGTGCGACGTTTCGCGTCGAAGGCGACTACGCCTACGGCTGGCTCAAGACCGAGATCGGCGTGCATCGTCTGGTGCGCAAGTCGCCGTTCGATTCGGACAATCGACGACATACGTCGTTCTCGTCGATATTCGTTTCGCCGGAAGTCGACGACGACATCGACATCACGATCAATCCCGCCGACCTGAAAACCGACGTGTATCGTTCGTCGGGCGCGGGCGGCCAGCACGTCAACAAGACCGAGTCGGCGGTGCGCATCACGCACATGCCGAGCGGCATCGTCGTCGCCTGCCAGACCGAACGCAGCCAGCACGCCAACCGCGATCGCGCGATGAAGATGCTGAAAGCGAAGCTGTACGAAATGGAGATGCAGAAGCGCAACACGGAGAAGGCGGCGCTGGAGGCGACCAAGTCCGACATCGGCTGGGGCAGCCAGATCCGCAGCTACGTGCTCGATCAGTCGCGCATCAAGGATCTGCGTACCGGCGTGGAGCGCACCGACACGCAACGCGTGCTCGACGGCGATCTCGACGAATTCATCGAAGCCAGCCTCAAGTCCGGGCTCGATGCGGGCGCGAAACGGGTGGACGCGTGATACGAGACATCGCCAATTCGCCCCGTGTCCAAATCATCGGCGAGGGCATCGACCATCTGGAGATTTTGGCGGGTTTGATCGCGAAGGGGCGCGTGCGCGGGGGTGCGATCCACGAGGCGCGGATCGCGGCAATCTGCATCACGCACGGTTTCAACGAACTCTGGACTGCAGACCGGGATTTCTCGCGATTCCCCGCCCTGAAGACGCACAATCCTTTTGAGCCTTCCCATGACCGACGACACTGATTCGAGTTCGCAGCCGCCCGACGAAAACCGCCTGATCGCCGAGCGCCGCGAGAAACTGCGCGCGCTGCGCGAGAAGGGCATCGCGTTCCCGAACGATTTCGCGCCGGATGCGTTCCTTGGCGATCTGCAGAAAGAGTTCGATGGTCAGGATGCCGCGGCTGTCGAAGCGGCGAATCGTCGTGTGAAAGTGGCCGGCCGCGTGATGCTCAAGCGCGGACAGGGCAAGGTCAGCTTCATTCAAATTCAGGATGTCACCGGCCGTATCCAGCTTTTCATCCAGGCGAACAATGTCGGCGACGCGTACGAGAGCGTGAAATCGTGGGACATCGGCGACATCTTCGCAGCGGAAGGTCCGCTGATGCGCACGAAGACGGGCGAGCTGTCGGTGAAGGCCGACGCGCTGCGTCTGTTGTCGAAGAACCTGCGCCCACTGCCGGATAAGTGGCATGGGCTTTCCGACGTCGAGCAGCGTTATCGCCAGCGCTATGTTGATCTGATCGTCACGCCGGAATCGCGGCGCACGTTCGAATTGCGCTCGCGCATGATCGGATTCATGCGGCAGTGGCTCGAGGCGCCGCCGCGGCGATTCATGGAAGTCGAGACGCCGATGATGCACATCATCCCCGGCGGTGCGACGGCGCGGCCGTTCGTCACGCATCACAACGCGCTCGATATCGACCTGTTCCTGCGCGTGGCGCCGGAGCTTTATCTGAAGCGTCTGGTGGTCGGCGGCTTCGAGCGCGTCTACGAAATCAACCGCAACTTCCGCAATGAAGGCGTGTCGACGCGGCACAACCCCGAATTCACCATGCTCGAGTTGTATCAGGCCTACGCCACGTACAACGAGATCATGGATCTGACCGAAGCGATGATCCGCGAAACGGCGCAGGCCACGCTCGGCAAGACCGCGCTGACGTGGGAAGGTCGGGACATCGATGTCGGACCGGCGTTCCGGCGCTGGCGCCTCGACGAGGCGGTGCGCGAACACAATCCCGATATCCGCGTCGAAGAGTTGCGCGACGTCGCTGCCCTGCGCGCGCATTGCGAACGCCTGAAGATTCCCGTCAAGCCGGGTTACGGCTGGGGCAAACTGCTGCTGGAAATTTTCGAGAAGACGGTCGAGCCCACGCTGGTGCAGCCGACCTTCATCACTGCGTATCCTACGGAAGTTTCGCCGCTGGCGCGCGCGAACGACGGCGACGCCGACGTCACCGACCGCTTCGAGCTTTTCGTCGGCGGAAAAGAATTGGCCAATGGATTTTCCGAACTGAACGATCCGGAAGACCAAGCGAACCGTTTCCGGGCGCAGGCGGCTGCGAAGGATGCCGGCGACGACGAGGCCATGCATTTTGACGCCGACTACATCCGCGCCCTTGAATACGGCATGCCGCCGGCTGGCGGCCTCGGCGTAGGTATCGACCGGCTGGTTATGCTGTTCGCCGACGTGCCGTCGATCCGTGATGTCCTGCTGTTCCCGTACATGCGGCCGGAAGCATGAAATTTTGCTTCAGGTTTGTGTCGGGAAAGCTCAAGAAATCAGTTTTTTAGCCGATATAGCTGAGATCGCTCCAAGCTCTTCTATTGGCGGGAAGTTGTGATAGGCTCGGCGCCAGTTGCTCGTGGTCGTGGCGGACGACGGTGGGGAGCGGTTGCCCGGCGCGCCAGGTTGGAACAGGTTGGCGGGGCCGCCTCAATCCCCTGTAAGGACGGGTCATGAACATTCTTATCGTCGACGACCAGCAATCCGCGCGCACCATGCTGCGGCATGTCGTCGAGGGCATCAGCCCAGGCATCAACGTGACCGATTTCGAAAACCCGGTCGATGCCCTGCAGTGGTCGGAACGCAACGCCGTCGACATGCTGCTGCTGGACTACCGCATGCCTGACATGGATGGGCTGCAGTTCACGCGCCAGTTCCGTCGGCCGCTGGTCAAGCGCGACGTGCCGATCGTGTTGATCAGTGTCGTCGGCGACGAACCGGTGCGGCAGGCCGCGCTCGACGCCGGGGTCATCGATTTCCTGGTCAAACCGGTGCGTCCGCGCGAGCTGCGCTCGCGTCTGCGCAATCTGCTGCTGCTTCGTCAGCAGGGTGAATCGGTCAAGGAGCGCGCCCGCTCGCTGGAACGGCAGGTGCTGGAAGGCTTGCGTGAAGTCGAGGAGCGCGAGCGCGAGACGCTGTACCGGTTGGCGCGCGCCATCGAGTTCCGCGATTTCGGCACCGGGCTGCACTTGATCCGCATGGCTCGATTCGCGGGGTTAATTGCTGAAGGTCTGCATCTCCCGGACGAAGACGTACGGACGCTGGAACTTGCCGCCCCTTTGCATGACATAGGAAAGATCGGCGTTCCGGACTCGATTCTGCTGAAAAACGGCCGATTGAGCGAAGAAGAGTACGCCGTGATGCGTAAGCACCCGCATATCGGCTTTGAGATTCTTCGCGACAGCCAGAGCAAATTTGTACAAATTGGCGCGCAGGTTGCATTAAGACACCACGAACGCTGGGATGGAACAGGTTATCCCGATGGGCTGGCAGGCGAAGAAATCCCCATTTACGCACGAATCGTCGCGCTCGCCGACGTGTTCGACGCGCTCATTTCCGTGCGCCCCTACAAACCGGCTTGGTCACATGATGACGCAGTTGCGTACGTCCGTGAGCAAAGCGGCAAGCATTTCGATCCCGCATGCGTAACGGCCTTGCTAAGGGACATCGAGCAGGTGCGGCAGATCGAGAACATGAAAATGATCGAGCCGACGTCTCTCCAGTTCTGACGCGGCGACAGTCGATGCGCGCGATGTTCAACCGCATCCTGAGCCGGCTCCGCGGCCGTGAAGACAGCGAGCACGAGCAGGCCATCGTGCGTCTGGTAATCGCGGCAGTCATTCTGGTTTACATGCTCGGCGTCTGGTCTGCGCCGGTGGATACCGAAAACTCCCGTGGGCTTGTCTGGGCTTCCCGTGTGATTTTCGCGGAAACCTTGCTCGGACTCGGGCTGGTGGTCGCGATCTTCATCAACCCCAAGCCCAGCACCGTGCGGCGCGTCATCGGAATGCTCGCCGACTACGGCACGCTTGCGGCGATGATGTCGCTGTACGACCGCGCGCTGGCGCCGTTGTTCGTCGTGTATCTATGGACGACGATAGGCAACGGCCTTCGTTACGGACCACGCTTCCTGTACGCGGCGATCGCGCTGTCGGGCGCGTCATTCCTGTACGTGATCACCACCAGCGACTACTGGTCCAGCAACGCACCGCTGGCCTGGGGCCTGCTGATCGGCATGATCGCGATTCCTGCGTATCTTTCTTCGCTGCTTCGCGCGCTCACCTCCGCACGCGACGACGCGCGGCGCGCCAACGTCGCCAAGAGCCGTTTCCTGGCCAACATGAGCCACGAGTTCCGCACGCCGCTCAACGGCATCGCGGGCATGTCGGAACTGTTGGTGACCACCAAACTGTCGCCGGAACAGCGCGAGTGCGCGGAAGTCATCCAGACCTCCTCGCGCGCATTGCTTGGCCTTATCGAAGACGTGCTCGACATCTCGGCCATCGAAGCCGGAAAGGTCAAGCGCGTCGACACCGAATTCAGCCTGGATCAGCTGCTGCGCGGCATTCAGATCATGTTGCAGCCGACTGCTACCCGAAAGAACCTGGAATTCACCATGAATGTCGCCGAGTCGGTTCCCGCAAGCTATGTGGGTGACGCGGGGCATTTGCGCCAGATCCTCACGAATCTGCTGAGCAACGCCATCAAATTCACCGAGAAGGGTTCGGTGGCGATGGACGTCAGCGTTATCAACCGCAACGAACGCAAGGCTACGGTCCGCTTCTCCGTGAAAGACACCGGCATCGGCATTTCCGAAGAAGCGCAGGCGCGCATCTTCGGTGCATTCGAGCAGGCCGATTCGAGTCAGTCGCGCCGCTTCGGCGGCACCGGCCTGGGCACCACGATCGCCAAGGCGCTGGTCGAGCGTCTGGGCGGCAGCATCTCGCTGGAAAGCAAAGAAGGTCAGGGTTCGCGTTTCTGGGTCGACGTTCCGCTGCGCGTAGCCGATTCGGCGGCGGAAATGGAACCGGCATCGGTCAACGTTATCGCCTTCGACGACCCGTTCGTCCGTCATCGCGCGCGTATCAAGCCGATGCGCATCCTCATCGGCGACGATCAGCCGGCGAACCTGCTGGTCCTGCGCCGCATCCTGGAAAAAGCCGGCCATGCCGTGGTCGAAGCCAACAACGGCGAGGAAGTGCTCGATGCGATCGAAGTCGAATCGTTCGATGCGGTGATCATCGATCTGCACATGCCGAAATTGAACGGCATGGAAGTGATCAAGCAGGCGCGCTTCATGGAAGCCGGACGCGATCGCACCCCGTTCGTCGTGTTGAGTGCGGACGCGACATCCGAAACCATTCGCGACAGCGAACAAGCCGGCGCGCGCACGTTCTTGTCGAAACCCGTTGCGGTGCCGTCACTGCTCGACACGCTGGCGGAAATCGCCTCCGGCGAGGCGCAGACGCCCGCGCAAATCGCCCAGGCACCAAAGGCGAGCGCCGACGAGATCATCTCGCAAGCCGTGATCGAGGAATTGCGGGAACTCAATCTCGACAACGATTTCATGAAGCTGTTCGTCAACGAATGTTTGCGCGATGCCGGCAAGTGCATGGCCGAACTCGAAGTCAACGGCGCTTCGATGCAATGGGACAAATACCGCGACAACTGCCACGCGCTCAAGGGCGTGGCCAGCAACGTCGGCGCACGCGTCCTCGCCTCATTCGCCTCCGAGGGAATGAAGCTTGCGAACTGGCAGTTGGCCCGCGAATGGCGTCCGCGCAACCGGGTGCTTCGCGAGAGCCTCGAGACCGCTAGCGCGGCCCTGGACAAGCTGCTCGGAAACGCCGCCGCCACAAAAGGCAGCGGCGAATCCGGACGAGTTTGACGAGAGGTAAAGCGGTAGAGTCAGCCGACGTTTGACATCGGCAATACTTCGTTCTCGGCTTGGCGCACCGGCGTGACGTGCTGGTTGCGGCGCAGTTGCGCGCGGACCAGACGCTCCATCACGCGCAGCGATTTCTCACCGAGCTGCAATGCCGTGTCGACCCAGATTTCGGTGACTGTCATCAGTTCTTCGAAGCTGACCGGATGACACACCGATTCCACACGGTTCATGGCCAAGCGCGCGTGACCGATGCGCTGATTGCGGCGAATCAGGTCTTCCACCGCCGCGACGCCTTCACCTTTCGGAACCAGGATATCGACGACGCCCATTTCGTGGAGTTCGTCGCTCGTGTAGACGCGTCCATCGAGCATCATCTGCTGCGCCTGGGCCGAGCTGATGCGGCGGCGCAGGAACGAATACGCGCCCATGCCGGGGAAGAGATCGAACAATACTTCCGGGAAGCCCATGCCGACGCCGCTTTCCGCGACGATTGTCTGGCAGCACAGCGCCAGTTCGAAACCGCCGCCGAGTGCGTCGCCCTGCACGAGGGCAACCGTGTGCGCATCTTCGTTGAGATGACGATAGAACGCGTAAGCGACTTCGACGCATTGACGTGCGTACGCCATGAGGCTGCCGCGATCTTGCGCGCGGATGAGCCGGCAGAAGAGATCCAGGTCGCCGCCCAGGTTGTAGACGTCGGCTTCGGACGCCACCACCACGTGATTGAGCACGTGCGACTTCTGGGTTTTCTCCGGGCGGCGCATCGTTTCGGCGGTGCGAAGCTGGAAATCGCGCAGTTCTTTCAGGAGCGTGGTGGAGAAACACGGACGATATGCGAGATCGTTCGGGAAACGCCGGGAGTGCATGTGGCACCAATGGGTGCTGTTGCTCGGATCCTCGTGGACGCGGAGGGTGCTGTATCCAAAATCTCGGTGCAACAGTTGTACGTTGGTCATGGGGAAGGTCCTCGTCAAACCTTTGCGACCACCTGCCGACCGCTGACGCGATGGTCAAAAGCCCAAGCACTGAAAGGAGTGCGCGGCCGGGCGGGCCGAATATAGCACCCCTAAACGGCCATGGGTTTTCCCCTCAGGACAAATTTTCCACATGTGTACCGAAAACCGCCAAGAAATTGACGTTTGGACGTCCGCAAAGAGACGCTCGTCACGAAAACCGGATTGAACCGCCGCCCGTCCTGCGCGAGGATGGCGGCTTCGAGGAGAGCCCGATATGCACCCGGAAGGCGCCGAAGTTCGGCATCGTCATGCGCGCAAACGCGTGAGCTGCGACGTGCTTATGATGCACGGCGGCGAATCGTGGTCGAGTCGGTTGCAGGACATCTCCTCGACCGGTCTGTTGGTCGAACGGCCCTTTAAATGGAAAGGGTGCCCGGACGACCTTTATACGCTCGATCTGATGTTCGGCGATGAACTGCACATCCATCTCGAGGCGACCGTTGCGCGCATCACGCGCTCGCACCTCGGCTTCGCCTACGCGAGCATTCCGGAGGACAAGGAGGTGCCGCTATGGAACCTGCTTGGCGGCTACGCCGATTCGCTCGAGGTAATCGGCGACTGATCAGAAAACCTTCGGCGCGTCGCGGAGTTCGCGGCGCAGGATTTTGCCGACATTCGTCTTCGGCAACGCATCGCGAAACTCGATGTACTTCGGATGCTTGTAGCCGGTGAGATTGTCCTTGCAATATTGCTTGATGACCTCGGCGGTGAGATTGGGATCCTTCCTCACCACGACAACTTTCACCGCTTCGCCGGACTTCTCATCCGGCACGCCGACCGCGGCGACTTCGAGCACGCCGGGGATTTGCGCGACCACATCCTCGATCTCATTCGGATAAACGTTGAAGCCGGAAACGAGGATCATGTCCTTCTTGCGATCGACGATATAGAAGTAACCGTTCCCGTCCATCTTTGCGATGTCGCCGGTGTGCAGCCAGCCGTCGGGCGTGATCACCTTGGCGGTCTCGTCGGGCCGGTTCCAATAGCCTTTCATCACCTGCGGCCCGCGCAGGCACAACTCGCCGACTTCGCCGACAGCCAGGTGCTTGCCGTCGTCGTCCTGGATGGTCGCGTCGGTGGACGGCACGGGCAAACCAATCGAACCGTTGTACGCCGGAAGATCGAGGGGATTAATGCATGCGGCCGGCGAAGTCTCGGTAAGGCCATAAGCCTCCACGAGCGTCACGCCCGTCACTTTTTTCCAGCGATCGGCGACCACGCGCTGCACGGCCATGCCGCCGCCCATGGTGAACTTGAACGGTGAAAAATCGAGCTTGTCGAAACCCGGCGTGTTGAGCAGTCCGTTGAACAACGTGTTCACGCCGGTCATTGCGGTGAAGCGAACCGTGCCGAGTTCCTTGACGAAACCTTTCATGTCGCGCGGATTCGTGATCAGGTAATTCAATCCACCGGTCTTCATGAAGACCAGACAGTTCGCGGTCAGCGCGAAGATGTGATACAGCGGAATCGCCGTGATGATGACTTCCTCGCCTTCGCGCAGCGTCGAGTAAATCCACGACGAGGCCTGCAGCATGTTGGCGACCATGTTCCGATGGGTCAGCATCGCGCCCTTCGCCACGCCGGTGGTGCCGCCGGTGTATTGCAGGAAGGCGATGTCGTCGTGCGTCACGGGGACTTTCGGCGGTGCCTTGCGCGCGCCGATGGCGAGCGCCTGGTTGAAACGCACCGCGTGCGGAATCGAATACGGCGGCACCATTTTTTTCACGTGGCGCACGACGAAGTTGACGATCGCGCCTTTCGGCATGCCGATGAGATCGCCCAGGCCCGTGGTGATCACGTGCTTGACCGGCACGTCGTTGAGTACCTCGGCGAGCGTCGCGGCGAAATTGTCGAGCACGATAATCGCACTCGCGCCGGAGTCGTGCAGCTGATGACGCAGTTCGCGCGCGGTATAAAGCGGATTGGTATTGACCACGGTCAGCCCGGCGCGCAGCACGCCGAACAACGCGATCGGATACTGCAGCACGTTCGGCAGCATGATCGCGACGCGGTCGCCCTTGTTCAACTTCAGTTCGTTGAGCAGGTACGAGGCAAATTGCTTGCTGAGCCGGTCGACGTCGTCGTAACTGAGCGTTCGGCCCATGTTGGCGAAGGCGGGGCGATGGCGAAAGCGGTCGCACGCCGATTCGAGCAACTCGACGATCGACGCGTACGCGTTCGGATCGATGTCGGCGGGAATCGACGGCGGGTAGCTCGCCAGCCATGGGCGTTGGTTGTCAGTCATCCCTCAACCTTGCAGGACAGTACGAAGGCGTACGCACGCACGTTTTACCTTGCGGCCCGATGGTGGGCAAGCTGCATTGCGATGTTTCCCCCAACGCGGCAGGATGACTCATGGCCGCCCGAACGACTTTCGTCTGCGCCGCGCTGATTGCGCTCGTGGCGTGTTCCCGTACGCCCGACGATCAGCGCATCCGCGCCGATATTCAGGCCATGCAACGCGCCGCCGAAGAGCGCAATCCTCGGCAATTCCTCGAACATGTGGCATCCGACTTTAGTGGAAACCAGGGTGGCCTCGACCGCGAAGACCTCGGCAACCTCATTCGTATGATCGTGCTGCGTAACGAAAAAGTGGGCGTGACGCTGGGGCCGATCGACATCGATGTCCAGGGCGATCGGGCTACGGCAAGACTGATTGCGACCCTCACCGGCGGCCAGGGCGGCCTGATTCCGGAGCGCGGGGCGATCTATTCGATCAACAGCGGCTGGCGACGTGACGGCAAAGATTGGATCTGCTTTGCCGCCACGTGGGACCAGAAGCTGTAGCGGTTACGCCACCTTCTTTCCGCCGGCGAGCTGACGCAGCACGAACGGCAGGATGCCGCCGTGGCGGTAGTACTCGATTTCCTTCGGCGTCAGGAGCAGGACCTTGGCTTTGAATTTCTTTTCGCCGCCGGCTCCTTTCGCGACGATATCCACTTCCTTGGCCGTGCCGTCATTCAGGCCGACGATGTCGTAGACCTCATCGCCCTTGAGGCCAAGGCTCTGCGCATTTTCGCCGTCGCGGAACTGCAGCGGCAGTACGCCCATGCCGACCAGATTGGAGCGGTGGATGCGCTCGAAACTTTCCGCGATCACCGCCTTGACGCCGAGCAGCAGCGTGCCTTTCGCCGCCCAGTCGCGCGAGGAGCCGGTGCCGTATTCCTTGCCGGCGATGACGAGAAGTGGAACATTTTCCTTTTTATACTTCATCGCCGCGTCGTAGATCGGCAGTTTTTCCCTTTCGCCGCCGGGGCCGAAGTGCAGCGTGTTGCCGCCTTCCTCGCCGCCGAGCATCAGGTTCTTGATGCGGATGTTGGCGAAGGTACCGCGCACCATGATGTCGTCGTTGCCGCGGCGCGAACCGTACGAATTGAAGTCGACCTTGGTCACGCCGCGTCCCTGCAGGAACTGTCCGGCGGGCGAGGTGGCCTTGATGTCGCCGGCGGGCGAGATGTGATCGGTCGTGATCGAATCGCCGAACAGGCCGAGCACGCGAGCACCTTGCACGTCGCGGATCTTGCCGACCTGCATGCTCATCCCGTCGAAGTACGGGGGATTCTTGATGTACGTGGATTTCTGATCCCAGCCGTAACGCTCGCCTTCGGGCGGGGCGATTTCGTTCCAGCGCGCATCGCCTTTGAACACGTCGGCGTAGTTGTGCTTGAACAGATCCGGGCCGATGGTCCGCGCGATCACGTCGCCGATTTCCTTGTTCGACGGCCAGATATCCTTGAGATAAACCGGCTTGCCGTCGCTGCCGTTGCCGAGTGGCTGCGTGGTCAGATCGATGTCGGCGGTGCCCGCGAGTGCGAACGCCACCACGAGCGGCGGTGAGGCCAGATAATTCATCTTCACTTCCGGATGCACGCGGCCCTCGAAGTTGCGGTTGCCGGAGAGCACCGAGGCCACGGCCAGGTCGCCGTCGGCGATGCCTTTGCTGATTTCCGGCGGTAGCGGACCGGAGTTGCCGATACACGTCGTGCAACCGTAGCCGACGAGGAAGAAGCCGAGTTTTTCCAGATCGCCGAGCACGCCGGCCTTCTTCAGATAGTCGGTGACCACCAGCGATCCGGGCGCCAGCGAGGTTTTCACCCACGGCTTGACCTTCAGGCCTTTCGCAACCGCATTGCGCGCAAGCAGACCGGCGCCGAGCATCACCGCTGGATTCGACGTATTGGTGCACGAGGTGATCGCCGCGATGACGACAGCGCCATCGTTCAGATCGAAATCGCCACCGTCGCGCGTCACGCGCTGGCCGGTTGCATTCACGCTCTTGTCGTGACCCACCGCCGTGGCGCCGCCTTCGTTGGCGAAACGCGCTTCTTGCTGTTTGGTCGGACGATTCGCGGTGAGCGCCTTGAACGATTCTTCGTAGCTTTTCGCGACGTCGCTCAGCAGCACGCGATCCTGCGGACGCTTCGGCCCTGCCAGCGACGGCTTCACCTCGGCCAGGTTCAGTTCGAGCTTGGAGCTGAATTTGGCGTGCGGCGTGTTGTCGTCGTGCCACAAGCCTTGCGCTTTCGCGTACTGCTCGACGAGCTTGATATGAGCTTCCTCGCGGCCGGACAGGCGCAGGTAATTGATCGCTTCCGCATCGATCGGAAAGATGCCGCAGGTCGCGCCGTATTCGGGCGCCATGTTGGCGATCGTCGCGCGGTCGGCGAGCGAGAGATGCTTGAGGCCATCGCCGAAGAATTCCACGAACTTGCCGACCACACCGTGCTTGCGCAGCATCTGCGTGACGGTGAGCACGAGATCGGTCGCCGTGGTGCCTTCCGGCAAGCGGCCGGTGAGCTGGAAGCCGACCACTTGCGGAATCAGCATCGACGAAGGCTGGCCGAGCATCGCCGCTTCCGCCTCGATGCCGCCGACGCCCCAGCCGAGCACGCCGATGCCGTTGATCATCGTGGTATGCGAATCGGTGCCGAAAACCGTGTCCGGGAACAGCCAGGTTTCGCCGTTCTTTTCACCCGCCATGACCACGCGGGCGAGAAATTCGAGGTTCACCTGGTGCACGATGCCGGTACGCGGCGGCACCACTTTGAAATTGTTGAAGGCTTTCTGGCCCCAGCGCAGGAAGCCGTAGCGTTCCTTGTTGCGGTCGAATTCGATTTTCACGTTCGCATCGAGCGAACCGGCGGTGCCGAACACGTCGACTTGCACCGAGTGATCGATGACCAGTTCCGACGGAATCAGCGGATTGATGCGTTTGGCATCACCGCCGAGGCGCACGATCGCGTCACGCATCGCCGCCAGATCGACCACGCACGGCACGCCGGTAAAATCCTGCAGCACTACGCGCGCCGGCATAAAGGCGATTTCGGTGTCGGGTTCTTTCGTCGCGTCCCAGTTGGCGACGGCTTCGATCTCTTTCGAGGTGACGTTCAATCCGTCCTCGTGCCGCAGCAGATTCTCGAGGAGGATCTTCATCGAGTAGGGCAGCCGCTTGATGTCGTACTTTTCGCCGAGCTTGGTCAGGCTGGCGTATTTATAGCGCTTGCCATCGACCTCGAGGGTCGTCTGCGTCGCGAAGGAATCGGTCATGACTGGCTCCTGGAATGCGAATCCGTGGCTGGCTGGGCGCTTTTTGCGCCGAGGCCGGAACTATGGGGCCGTGCATTATCGCGCAACGCAGCAAAAGAGTCAGGCGCGCCGTTTCACGTGCGGTCGAGCGTGCATCCCGCGCAGAGTCCGCGCGCCAGCATGGCGTATTCGCGTTGCCGGAACAGCATCCGCCACGGACTGCCGCCGAGCTGACGCCACAGTACGGCCGAGCGGATCGCCGCGAGCAGCAATGCACGGATCTGGTTGACCTGGATAGGCTGCTTGAGGAAATTGGAATTGCCCTCGACCATGATGCGCGGACGCAGCGGCGAGATGTTGTCGGTGTAAAGCTTGGCCATGCGCGCGCACAGATCGATATTGCCCGCTTCGAGCTGCTCGATCATCGGCGCCATTTCTTCGAGTCCCGCGCGCAGCGCATTTTTCACCGCCGGGCGTTTCGACACCGCGCGCTCCAGACGCAACACCGTCACCGCCATGCGAGTCAGCCCGAGATCGCGACTGACTTTCGGATCGAACTGCAGCATCAGCGTTTCCAGCCCGAGCTTCAAGTTGGTCAAGCCGCCGTAGACCGCCTCGGGACTGTCGGCATCGATGCGCAACGTACTGGCGAGGCTCGCGCGCATCAGCATGAAATCGCAACTGCCGCGCGAGGCGATCGATCGCACCAGCGCCAGCGCCTGCATCACACCGGCCAGCGCGATAACGCGGCCTTCTCTCACGACACTCCGCCGCCGAATGGAGCGTCCGTCGCGTCGATGACGCCGCCGCCGAGGCATTCTTCACCGCGGTAGAAAACGATGGATTGTCCGGGCGTGACGGCACGTTGCGGTTCATCGAATTCGACGATGCATTGGTCGGCGTGCAGAGTGACCCGACACACCTGATCGGCTTGCCGATACCGTGTTTTCGCGACGCAGGCAAAATCCTCGCCGGGTGCGGCGCCGGCAGTCCAGCTCAACCGGCTTGCCGCGAGTCTGGTCGAGTGCAGCCACTTCGTTTCATTGCCCTGCGCGACGAACAGGATGTTGTTGGCGACATCCTTGCCGACCACATACCACGGATCGTTCGACGCATCTTTTCGTCCGCCGATGCCGAGCCCGTTGCGCTGGCCCAGCGTGTAGTACATCACGCCGTCGTGTTCGCCAATGCGTTCGCCGTCGGGCGTTTGCAGCTCGCCTGTCTGCGCAGGGATGTAGCGGCCCAGGAATTCGCGGAAATCGCGTTCGCCGATGAAGCAGATGCCGGTGGAATCTTTTTTCGCATGCGTCGGAAGTGCGGCTTCGCGCGCGATCTGCCGGACTTCGGGCTTGGGCAACTCGCCGACCGGGAACAGCGTATGCGAAAGCTGCTCCTGCCCAAGCGTGTACAGGAAATAGCTTTGGTCCTTGTTCGCATCCTTGCCGCGCAGCAGGCGATGACGTCCATCGACTTCATCGGTTCGCGCGTAATGTCCGGTCGCGATCTTCTCCGCGCCGAGTGCACGCGCGTGATCAAGAAACGTCTTGAACTTGATTTCGCGATTGCACAGCACGTCCGGATTCGGCGTGCGGCCGGCGCGGTATTCGTCGAGGAAATGCTCGAACACGCGGTCCCAATATTCCGCGGCGAAATTGCGCGCGTGGAACGGAATATCGAGTTTGCCGCAGACGCGGATCGCATCGACGCGGTCCTCTTCCGCGCGGCAGTCGCCGGAGCGATCGTCTTCCTCCCAGTTCTGCATGAACATGCCCGCGATGTCACAACCGGACTGTTTCAGCAGCAAAGCCGCGACCGACGAATCGACACCGCCGGATACCCCCACGACAATGTTCGGCGATCCGCTCACGTCTGAGCACCGTTGGAAATGGCGATCACCGTATCCAGCGGCAGGTGCCGGCCGGTCAGAAAATCGTCGATGCCGCGCAATACCATCGGACTGCGCAGATCCGCCGAGCGCGCTGCGATCTCGTCGCGGCTCAGCCAGCATGCGCGAACGATGCCGGTATCCAGCGGGCGTGACGCGTCGTGCATGACCGGTTTGCCGACGAAGGTGAAGCGCACGAAATGGCCGGTGCCCGCGGCGTTCGACCACTGGTAAACAGCGACGAAACCGGTCAGTTCGACCGTCCAGCCGGTTTCTTCAAGCGTTTCACGGCAGGCGGCGCTGTGCAGCGATTCGTCGGATTCGAGGTGTCCGGCCGGTTGGTTCAGCACCAGCCGACCCTGTACCCTTTCTTCGACGAGCAGAAATTTGCCATCGCGCGGAACAATCGTGGCCACGGTGACGTCCGGACGCCAGATATCCGTCGTTTCGAGCGGGTTGGAGAGGGTACGGTTCATGCTTTGAGAATGTTACACGAGCGTCCTGCGGTGCATTGGAGCCGCGACTTGAATTCCGGCCATTGCGGCGCAACACAGCGCTATGGTGAAATCGGTTTCAGGAAGGATCGAACAGGTAAATGGCGAACAAGCCCGAAAAACATTCCGGCATGCAGCACGGTCTGGTCGTCGAGGAATCCCGGCCGGAGGTGGCGCGGCCGCCCCTGTATCAAGTGGTTCTGCTCAACGACGACTACACGCCGATGGACTTCGTCGTGGTGGTGCTCGAAACGTTTTTCAATATGAATCGCGAGCTGGCTACCCAGGTCATGCTCCATGTCCACACGCGCGGCAAGGGCGTGTGCGGCGTCTTCACGCGCGAGGTGGCCGAGACCAAAGTCACCCAGGTGAATGAATTTTCACGCGCGCATCAGCACCCGTTGTTGTGTACTCTGGAGAAAGCGTGATGCCATCGCGAATCGAAAGCGGTCCGATACCTTTTCGATTCGCGATGGCAGCCACGTGGTCCGGCACGACAATTGAATCGCTGGTCTCGTCCCCCACATTGAGTTCAGGCTTCAAGCAAAGGTATTTCAATGTTCAGTAAAGATCTCGAACTCACCATAGGCCAGTGCTACAAAGAGGCGCGCGAGCAGCGCCACGAGTTCATGACGGTCGAGCACCTGCTGCTGGCGCTGCTGGAGAATCCATCGGCCGCGGCGGTGCTGAAAGCGTGTGGGGCAGACGTCACCAAGCTCGGCAAGGATCTCAAGGCGATCATCCTGGAGACCGTGCCTGTTCTTCCGGCCAGCGACGAACGCGATACACAACCCACACTCGGTTTCCAACGCGTTCTGCAGCGCGCGGTCTATCACGTGCAGTCATCGGGCCGGAAAGAAGTGACCGGCGCCAATGTCCTTGTCGCGATTTTCGGCGAGAAGGATTCGCACGCCGTTTACTTCCTCAACCAGCAGGAAGTGGCGCGTCTGGACGTGGTCAACTACATCGCGCACGGCGTGGCCAAGATCGGTCAGGATCCGGCCGCACAGGGCAGCGGCGAAGCAAACAAGGAAGGCGAGGGCAGCGACGAACCGCGTGGCAATCCGCTGACCGAGTTCGCCAGCAATCTCAATGATCTGGCGCGCCAAGGCAAGATCGATCCGCTGATCGGCCGTGTCGAGGAAATCGAACGCACGATCCAGGTGCTGTGCCGCCGCCGCAAGAACAATCCGCTGTATGTCGGCGAAGCCGGCGTCGGCAAGACGGCGCTGGCCGAAGGTCTGGCCAAGCGCATCGTCGAAAGCGACGTGCCCGAAATCCTGAAGAACTGCGTCATCTACTCGCTCGACATGGGCGCGCTGGTCGCCGGTACGAAATATCGCGGCGATTTCGAGAAGCGTTTGAAGGCGGTGATCGCGGAACTGAAGAAACAACCGCACGCCATTTTGTTCATCGACGAAATCCACACCATCATCGGTGCCGGTTCGGCCTCGGGCGGAACGATGGATGCGTCGAACCTGATCAAGCCTGTGCTCGCCTCCGGCGAACTGCGCTGCATCGGCTCGACGACGTTCCAGGAATTCCGTGGCGTCTTCGAAAAGGATCGCGCGCTGGCACGGCGCTTCCAGAAGATCGACGTCGTCGAACCGACCGTCGCCGAGGCCGTCGAAATCCTCAACGGTCTGAAATCGCGTTTCGAACAGCATCACAAGGTCGAATACACCAATGATGCGATCAAGGCCGCGGTCGATCTGTCAGTGAAACATATCGGCGACCGTCTGCTGCCGGACAAAGCCATCGACGTCATCGATGAAGCCGGCGCCCGTCAACGGCTGATGCCGGAAGATCAGCGCAAGACTGTGGTCGACGTTCCTGAGATCGAACTGATCGTTGCCCGCATGGCGCGCATTCCGGCCAAGCAGGTATCGGCGTCGGATCGCGATGTGCTGCGCAACCTCGAACGCAACCTCAAGATGGTCGTGTTCGGCCAAGACAAGGCGATCGAAGCGCTCGCGTCATCGATCAAGATGGCGCGCTCGGGTTTGGGCAACGCCGAGAAGCCGATCGGCAACTTCCTGTTGGCCGGCCCGACCGGCGTGGGCAAGACCGAAGTCACGCGTCAGCTCGCGATGCAGCTCGGCATCGAACTGGTCCGCTTCGACATGTCCGAATACATGGAAGCGCATTCGGTGTCGCGGCTGATCGGTGCGCCTCCGGGTTATGTCGGATTCGACCAGGGCGGTTTGCTCACCGAACAGATCACCAAGCATCCGCATTGCGTGCTGTTGCTGGACGAAATCGAGAAGGCGCATCCGGACGTCTACAACATCCTGCTGCAGATCATGGATCACGGCAAACTCACGGACACCAACGGCCGCGAAGCGAATTTCCGCAACGTCGTGCTGGTCATGACAACCAATGCCGGTGCCGCGCAAGCCGCACGCCGCTCGATCGGCTTCGTCGAACAGAGCCACGCGACCGACGCGATGGAAGTCATCCGCCGCGCGTTCTCGCCGGAGTTCCGCAACCGTCTGGACGCGATCATCCAGTTCGGTGCATTGGACATTGATCACATCCTGCGTGTCGTGGACAAGTTCCTCATCGAACTCGAAGCGCAGTTGCAGGAGAAGCACGTCAGTCTGACCGTCGATTCCGAAGCGCGCCGCTGGCTCGCAGAACACGGCTTCGACACGCAGATGGGCGCACGCCCGATGGCTCGCGTGATCCAGGAAAACGTGAAGCGGCCGCTCGCCGACGAACTGCTGTTCGGCAAGCTGTCCGGCGGCGGCAAAGTGAATCTGAGCGTCAAGGATGGCAAGCTCGACGTTACCGTCGAGGCCGACGAGAAACTACCGGCGGTGGTCGAATAAGCGGGACGACTCGGAGGAAACAAAAAAGGCCGGAGCGATCCGGCCTTTTTATTGCGACTCGCGCAAATTACTTCATGCGGTAGGTAATCCGACCCTTGGTCAGATCGTACGGCGTCATCTCCACCTTGACCTTGTCGCCGGTGAGGATGCGGATGTAGTTCTTGCGCATGCGGCCGGAGATGTGCGCGGTCACGACGTGACCGTTCTCCAGTTTCACGCGGAACATCGTGTTGGGAAGGGTTTCAAGCACCGTCCCTTCCATTTCGATTTGATCGTCTTTTGCCATTTATTCGGTTGTTCGCTCGGTTTGGTTAGCGGCGAGGCGCGGGATTCTGCCACGTTTTGGGTGCGCGGCGTTAGTTAAACGGCATTTGTGCGAGATCACGCACTGACTGCAGAGGCCATATGGATTGCCAGCTCCCGGACAATCCCGGCATGGCGGTGTGCTCGGCGACGTGCCTGACGAAGTCGTCGCGCGACACGTCGATCGAGCCCATCGAGGCAAGATGGGGATTGGCCACCTGTGCGTCAAGCAGCGGAAAACCGTTGCCGTGCAGCATGCGGCACAGCGCGATCAAGGCGACTTTCGAGCCGTTCGTGGCGCCGCTGAACATCGATTCGCCGAAAAACATGCGGCCCAGCGCCACGCCGTAAATACCGCCGACGAGTTCATCGCCTGCGTAGGCTTCGATGGAATGCGCGAAACCGAGTTCGTGCAGGTGCTCGTACGCACGCAGCATGCTTTTCGTGATCCAGGTGCCGCGTTGTGTCGCGCGCGGTGCGGCGCATTCGCGCATCACGCGTGCGAACGCGGTGTCGGCGCGGATCGTCCAGTCCGAGTGACGCAGCCAGCGGCGCAACTTTGTGGAAATGTGGACTTTGTCGGTCTCGAAAACGGTTCGCGGGTCGGGCGACCACCACAGGATCGGGTCGCCTTCGGAAAACCACGGGAAAATCCCGTGCGCGTACGCATCGAGCAGTCGGCCTGGCGAAAGATCGCCACCCGCAGCGAGCAGACCTTCCGGATCGTCGAGCGCGTGCTCGACCGGCGGAAACGGATCGGCCGAACCCGCGCGCAGAATGGCGATGCGGATCACGGTGCGCGGGAAAACGGAGAATGCGACATCAGTTCGTCGCGATAGCCTTTCAATGCGATCGCTTCGCGTCGCAACGCATCGCCGATCGCCTTGCGGAATCGCGCATCGGCCAGATAGTGGAACGATCGCGTGATCGTCGGCAGGAATCCGCGCGCGAGCTTGTGCTCGCCTTGCGCGCCCGGCTCAAAGCGCTTCAGGCCGTGCTTGAGACAATAGTCGATGCCCTGGTAATAGCAGACTTCGAAATGCAGTCCGGGAACGTTTTCGGAACTGCCCCAGTAGCGGCCGTACAGCGTATCCGAACTGCGCAATAGCAGCGCCGCGGCGATCGGATCGTTGCCGCGACGTGCAATCACCGTCAGCACGCGCCGCGGCATCGCACGTCCGAGATGCTCGAAGAACTTCAGCGTCAGCGCCGGATAGTTCCCTTTCTCGTCGAAGGTCGCTTCATAGAAGTTGTGTACGGTGCGCCAGTCGCGCGCGCTCATCTCATCGCCGTGCAGGATTTCGCACGTCACGCCGGCGCGCGCGACATGATCGCGTTCCTGCCGGATGTTCTTGCGCTTCTTCGAGGTCATCGCGCCGAGGAAATCGCCGAAATCGCCCCAGCCGGCGTTGCTCCAATGGAACTGCCAGTCGAAGCGCGGCAGCCATTCCTTGAAGTCGGCGAAGGTCGCCGCGTCGGTTTCGCTGGCGAAGTTGAGGTGCATCGATGACACGCCGCCGGAATCGGTCTGAGACTTCAACAGCTCGATCAACAACTGCCGCAGCAAAGGCGACTCTTCGTTATCGCCGACCAGCAATCGTGGTCCGGTCACGGGCGAGTACGGCACCGCACTCAGCAACTTCGGATAGTAGTCGAGTCCATTGCGCTCGTACGCGCCGGCCCACGACCAGTCGAACACGTATTCGCCGTGCGAGTTGCCTTTGACGTAGCACGGCGCCGCGGCGACGAGCTTGTCGTCGCGGTACAAGGCGAAATGATGGGGCTGCCAGCCGCGGCGCGCGTGCAGGCAGCCATATTCCTCAAGTCCGGAAAGAAACGCGTGATCGACGAACGGATTGTCGTCGGGCAGCAGCGCGTTCCACGCGGCCGCGTCGATTTCGCTCAGGCGTTGGTGGGCGCGCGCGGTCAGCGACGCCGGCATGCGTTCACCACGTTCCCTCGCGCACGACGCCGACCTTGTCGAGATATTTCTCCGCATCCAGCGCCGCCATGCAGCCCGCGCCGGCGGACGTCACCGCTTGCCGATACACCTGATCGGCCACGTCGCCCGCCGCGAACACGCCGGGCACGCTCGTCTCCGTCGCGCCGCCGTCGAGACCGGCCCTGATCTTGATGTAGCCGTTGTTCATCGCGAGCTGACCGTCGAACAGCGCCGTGTTCGGCGTGTGGCCGATGGCGATGAACAAGCCGCTGACTTTCACGTCCCGCGACGAGGCAGCCTGTGTACCTTTCAGGCGCACGCCGGTCACGCCGGAATCGTCGCCGAGCACTTCATCGACGGAATGGTTCCAGACGATCTCGACATTGCCGCTTTGCTGTTTCGAGAACAGCTTGTCCTGCAGGATTTTTTCGGCCTTGAACTTCTCGCGGCGATGCACGACGGTTACTTTTTTGGCGATGTTCGACAAATACAACGCTTCCTCGACCGCCGTGTTGCCACCGCCGATGACAGCGACATCCTGATCGCGAAAGAAGAATCCGTCGCAGGTCGCACACGCCGAGACGCCCTGGCCTTTGAATTTCTCTTCGGACGGAATGCCGAGGTATTTTGCCGTCGCGCCTGTGGCGATGATGAGTGCGTCGCAGGTGTATTCGCCGCTGTCGCCGACCAGTCGAAAGGGACGCCGCGTCAACTCCGCCGTGTGGATATGATCGAAGACAATATTCGTATTGAACCGTTCCGCATGGCGCAGCATGCGTTCCATCAACCCAGGACCTTGCAGACCTTCCACGTCGCCAGGCCAGTTGTCGACTTCGGTGGTGGTCATCAACTGACCGCCTTGCTGCAGGCCGGTGATCAGCATGGGCTTGAGATTCGCGCGCGCCGCGTAGACCGCGGCGGTGTAGCCGGCCGGTCCGGAACCGAGAATGATCAATCGCGAATGCGTAGTTTGGCTCATGTATAATCTCTGTGGTTTTGCGGCCGGAAAAACGTGCAATCCCGCGCACACGCGCGATCGAAACAGACCGCAAGAATGGGGCGTAACGCACCGTGAATCAAGGTAGCGAACGGCGTGTGCCGTTCGTGTGAATCGTAACAACTTCTCAGGAGTGCTTCATGCGTATCGGTGTTCCTTCCGAAACCAAAACCCTCGAAGGGCGCGTCGCGCTCGTGCCCGCCGCCTGCGCCGATCTCGTGCGCCGCGGCCACGAGGTGGTCGTGCAGGAAGGCGCGGGAACCAAGAGCGGTTTTTCGGATGACGAATACCGCCGCGTCGGCGTGCGTCTGGTGCCGACAGCGAAGAAGCTCTACGAAGTCGGCGAACTGATCGTCAAGGTGAAGGAACCGATCAAGGGCGATCTCAAACTGCTGCGCAAGGATCATCTGCTGTTCTGCTATCTGCATCTTGCGCCGGAGCCCAAACTGACCAAGGAACTGCTCGACATCGGCCTGACCGGCATCGCCTTCGAATCCGTCGAAGAATCCGATGGCTCACTCCCGCTGCTTGCGCCGATGTCGATCATCGCCGGCCGCATCGGTGTGCAGGTCGGTACGCACTATCTGCATCAGCCGATGCACGGCAAGGGCAAGCTCCTCGGCGGATTGCCGTCGACGGAACGCGGCAAGGTAGTCGTGCTCGGCGCGGGTGCGGCGGGCGGCAACTCGGCGGCGCTGGCCGCGGCCGGTGGTGCGAACGTGGTGGTATTCGACAAGCGTCCGGATCGTCTCGCGCAGATGATGGCGCTCGGCACCAACGTGACGGCGCTGTATCCGTATGAAGAATATGTGGCGCGTGAAGTGGCGACGGCGGATCTCGTCATCGGCGCCGTGCTGATTCCGAGCGCCAAGGCGCCGCACGTGGTGACGCGTGACATGGTGAAGTCGATGGAGCCCGGTTCCGTGCTCGTCGACATCTCCATCGACCAGGGCGGCTGCTTCGAAACCTCGAAACCGACGACGTGGGCCGAGCCGACGTATGTCGTCGACGGCGTCACGCACTTTGCCGTGACCAATATGCCGGGCGCGGTGCCGCAGACATCCTCGCAGGCCATCTGCGCGGCGATCCTGCCTTACGTGCAGCGTCTGGCCGGCGACAAGAAATGGCGCAACTACGCACCGCTGGCCAAGGGCGTGAACGCCGAAAACGGTAAGCTCATCCATCCCGCACTCAAGGGCATGAAACTGTAATATAATCAGTCGACTGACGAGATTATCTCAAGTGAATTCACGCGGTGGCGCGGGAAGCCAAACTTAAATCCACGATCGACTCGGGCGAAGCGATGCAGCGTCGCCTGCGCGAAGCCGCGTTCCTTTTGCTGGCGCCGATCGCCGCGTACCTGCTGTTGTGCCTGATCACGTACGACAGCGGTGACGCGAGCTGGTCGCACGCGGCGAGCGCGTCGCAGCGCGTGCACAATCTCGGCGGAACCGTCGGCGCGTGGGTGGCCGACCTCACGTTCTACCTTTTCGGCTATCTCGCCTACGCATTTCCATTGCTGCTGCTGATCTTCGGCTGGACGCTCTTCCGCGGCCGCGAACGCAGCGATGTGTCGCCGCTCGAACCGAGTCTGCGCTTGACCGGCGGCGTCGCATTCTTCATCGCCGGCACCGGACTGGCAAAGATGCACGCGTCCGACCCGATGCAGTTGCCGATGGGCGCCGGCGGCGTGCTCGGCCGGCTGATGGGCGACTTGCTCACGCGCGCTTTCGGACAACTCGGCGCGAGCCTGTTTTTGCTCGCGATCTTTCTGGTCGCGCTGACCTTCGCGACGGGCGTGTCGTGGTTCAAGGTGATGGACGGCATCGGCCGCTGGGTGCTTGTCGCCTTCGGCTGGATCGGCTCCGGTACGAAGAAGGCTACCGAGATTCGCGCCGCGCGCGTCGCGCGCAGCGCACGCGAGGAAGTGCGCAAAGTCGAGACGGTGAAGCAGTCCAGGC
This sequence comes from uncultured Gammaproteobacteria bacterium, assembly GCA_963708785.1. Taxonomy (GTDB): domain Bacteria; phylum Pseudomonadota; class Gammaproteobacteria; order Xanthomonadales; family Rhodanobacteraceae; genus Rudaea. Next base: position 91,557 of record CAVPTJ010000001.1, on the reverse strand, counting down.
GCGAGCCGGTCAAGATCGAACCGACATTCGCCGCCGTCGAAAAAAGCGAGCGTGCCGAACGCGAACAGCAGATTCCGCTGTTTTCCGGCATCGCCGATTCCGATCTGCCGCCGTTGTCGCTGCTCGACGAACCGAAGCAGCAGGTCAAAGGTTATTCGGAAGAAACGCTCGAAGCGCTGTCGCGGCAGGTCGAACTCAAACTCAAGGATTTCCGCATCGATGCGCAAGTGGTCAGCGCGCATCCGGGTCCGGTCATCACGCGTTTCGAATTGCAGCCGGCTCCCGGCATCAAGGGCAGCCAGATCAGCAATCTCGACAAGGACATCGCGCGCGGTCTGTCCGTGATCAGCGTGCGTGTCGTCGATGTAATCCCGGGTAAATCGGTGATCGGTCTGGAGATCCCCAACGTTAGCCGCGAGATCGTGTATCTGTCGGAAATCCTGCGCTCGGAAAAATACGACAGCATCAAATCGCCGCTTGCGCTTGCGCTCGGCAAGGACATCGGCGGCCGTCCCGTCGTCGTCGATCTGGCCAAGATGCCGCACCTTCTCGTCGCCGGAACGACGGGTTCCGGTAAATCCGTGGCGCTGAATGCGATGGTGCTGAGCCTATTGTACAAGGCCACCGCGCGCGATATCCGGATGATCATGATCGATCCGAAGATGCTTGAACTGTCGGTGTACGACAAGATTCCGCATCTGTTGACGCCGGTCGTCACCGACATGAAGGAAGCCGCGAACGCGCTGCGCTGGTGCGTCGCGGAGATGGAGCGCCGCTACAAGCTGATGGCCGCGGTCGGCGTGCGCAATCTCGCCGGCTTCAACAAGAAAGTGAAGGACGCGGAGGAAAGCGGCCGGCCGATTCCCGATCCGCTGTTCAAGCGTCCGGAGAACACGACCGAACCCGTGGTCGTGCCGACGCTCGATCCGCTGCCGTACATCGTCGTCATCATCGACGAATTCGCCGACATGATGATGATCGTCGGCAAGAAGGTCGAGGAACTGATCGCGCGTCTCGCGCAGAAAGCGCGCGCGGCCGGTGTGCATCTGATCCTCGCCACGCAGCGGCCGTCGGTCGATGTGATCACCGGTTTGATCAAGGCCAACATCCCGACACGCATCGCGTTCCAGGTGTCGAGCAAGATCGACTCGCGCACCATCCTCGATCAATCCGGTGCCGAAACGCTGCTCGGCCACGGCGACATGCTGTATCTGCCGCCGGGTACGGCGACGCCGGAACGTGTCCACGGTGCATTCGTCGGCGACGATGAAGTGCACAAGGTTGTGGCGCACCTGCGCAACCAGGGCAAGCCCGAATATATCGAAGGCGTGCTGGGCGACGTGCAGACGCTGGGCGACGGCCGTGTGATCGGCGAATCCGGTCTGCCCGAAGACGGCGAACTGCCCGAAGGCGATTACGACGAACTTTACGACCAAGCCGTGCGCATCGTCACCGAATCGCGCCGCGCGTCGATTTCCGGCGTGCAGCGCCGCCTGAAGATCGGCTACAACCGCGCCGCGCGTCTAATCGAATTGATGGAGTCGCAGGGCATCGTCAGCCCACCGCAGCACAACGGCAATCGCGAAGTGCTGGCGCCGCCGCCGCCGGAACTTTGAGCGCCGACAGACTGCATTCAGTCGATCAAGGACGATAATTTGCTCATGAAAACGAATCTCCTGGGCGGACTTGCGCTGCTCGCCATTTTCATTGTGCCGGCCCCGGCTGCCGAAACGGCACGCGCAAAACTCGACGCCTTCGCGGGCGGCGTCAAATCGATTTCCGCTTCCTTCGAGCAGCAGATTTTCACCAGCAAGAGCAAAGGCAAGATCACGCAAGGCACGCTCGCCCTGAAAGCGCCGCGCCTGTTTCGTTGGGAAACCACCTCGCCGACCAAACAGCTCATCGTCGCCGACGGCGAGAAAGTCTGGATTTACGATCCGGATCTGGAACAGGTGACGGTCCGCTCGCAGGGTACCGAGGAAGCGCACAGTCCGCTGACCGTGCTCACCGATGTATCGCAACTGGACCGCGATTTCACGACGAGCGAGCAGGGCGAACGCGACGGACTGACCTGGCTTCGTTTGAAGTCCAAGGACAAGGAGCCGCAGTTCGCCTATTGCGATCTGGGTTTCGACGCGAAAGATCTGGCGCGGATGCGCTTCGAGGATACGCTCGGCAATACCACGGAAATCCGTTTCGCCGACTGGCAGCGCGATCCGAAACTCAAACCCGATGCATTCACGTTCACGCCGCCGAAAGGCGTCGACGTCATCGGCGATCCGACACCCGCCGCACAGGCGTTTCCGATCAAGCAATAATCTTGCTCAGGTCGGTTGAGCGAGCGTAACGGCTTGTGCGAAGTCGTCTGCGAAATAAAACCCTTTGCCGTCCGGCACGATGTGCATCTGTGTCAGGATTTTCTTCGGCTGCTCGCGCAATCCGGAGACGATGACACGCGTTCCGTGACGTCGGCAGCGATCGACAAATCCTTGCAACGCCGCCGCACCGCTGGCGTCGATCAGCGGCACGAGCCGCATTCGCAGGATGAACGTGTGCGGCGGATCGGGGAATTGATTGAGCACGTCGTCGAGCCGGCCGACCACGGCGAAGAACAGCGGTCCGGAAATCTGGAACGCCTCCACGCCCCGCGGCAGTCGCGCGCGCTGATCGGTTTCGGGGAGGAGCGAATCGGCGCGATCTTCCTCGATGAGCGACACGTGCGATTGCATTTCCACGACTTCGCTCATGCGGTGCATGAACAGGAACGCGGCTAGCACGAGTCCTACTTCGATCGCGACGGTGAGATCGATGACGGCGGTCAACACGAAGGTGAGCAGCAGCACGACGCGATCGCCGATCGGCCCGCGCATCAGATGGCGGAAACTCTCGATCTCGGCCATGTTCCACGCCACCACCAGAAGCACGGATGCCAGCGCGGCCAGCGGCACGTAGCGCATCCACGGCGCCAGCACCAGCATGAAGAGAAGCAGGAACGCGGCGTGCAGCATTCCAGCGACGGGAGTGCGCCCCCCGGCGCGCACGTTCGTGGCCGTGCGCGCGAGCGCACCGGTGGCCGGCAATCCTCCGAACAGTGCCGAGCCGATGTTGGCCACGCCCTGTGCGACGAGTTCGGCATTGGAGCGGTGGTGGCCGCCGATCATGCCGTCGGCGACAACCGCGGACAGCAGCGACTCCACACCGGCAAGAAACGCGATCGTGAACGAACTCGGAAACAGTTCCAGCGTGCGCTCGAACGGAATATGCGGAATCTCGAACTGCGGCAAGGTCGACGGTATCGCGCCGAACCGGCTGCCGATGGTTTCGGCGGGCAGACTGAGCGCGGCGCAAATCAACGTGCCCGCGCCGACGGCGATCAGATAGCCCGGCCACAGCGGGCGCCAGCGTCGCAACACGGCGATAACCACGACGCATCCCACCGCCAGCGCGACAGCGGACGGCGTGAAGTCGGCCCGATGCTCAATGAACGCGCTCCATCGCGCGAAGAAGTCGGCGGGCACCGCGTCCATGCGCAAGCCGAGCACGTCTTTCACCTGGCTCGACAGGATGCTGATCGCGATGCCCGCGGTGAAACCGGTGACGACGGGTTTCGGAATGTATTTGAGCAGCGTGCCGACGCGCAGTGCGCCGGCCGCGATCAACATGCAGCCGGCGAGCAGCGTGCACAAGATCAATCCGCCGTAACCGAATTTGACGATCACGGCGAACACCACCGGAATGAACGCTGCGGTCGGTCCGCCGATCTGCACGCGCGAGCCGCCGAGGAACGAAATCAAAAAACCGGCGATGATCGCCGTGTGCAAACCTTTTTCAGGCGTAGTGCCCGATGCGATCGCGAGCGCCATCGACAACGGCAGCGCAACGATCGAGACCGTGATCGCGGCGATCGTGTCGTGTCGCAGATCCTGCCAGCCGTAGCCGCGGCGAAGCACCGTCCATAGTTTCGGCTCGTACAAGCTCCAGATCCGCGTCGCGGGAGTGGCTCCGGACATGGTGCACGGATCATATCGTACGGCGCGCGGAGCCGACGGCGCATCGCGTATGATGTTCACATGGCCCGCCGTAAATCCGAACCGACGCTGCCGCTGTTTTCCGCCGGATCCGATGCACTGAAGCCGCTCGCAGAGCGCATGCGTCCGCGGACGCTCGACGAGATCGTCGGCCAGCAACGTCTGCTCGGACCGGACACGCCGCTGCGCCGCGCGATCGAGGCGGGCAACGTCTATTCGATGGTGTTGTGGGGACCGCCCGGTTGCGGCAAGACCACGCTGGCATTGTTGCTCGCGAAATACGCGAACGCGGAATTTCGTGCGATTTCCGCGGTGCTGTCCGGTATCGCCGATGTCCGCGAAGCGCTCGCCGAGGCACAGGTGCGCTTCAATCAGGGCATGCGAACCGTGCTGTTCGTCGACGAGGTGCATCGCTTCAACAAGGCGCAGCAGGACGCGTTCCTGCCGCACATCGAAAAAGGCGTGATTGTTTTCGTCGGCGCCACGACCGAAAACCCATCGTTCGAACTCAATTCCGCCTTGCTTTCGCGCTGCCGCGTGCACGTGATGGACGCGATTTCCGTCGACGCGATCGTCGATGCACTGAAGCACGCGTTGGACGACGCCGAACGCGGACTCGGCAATCGCAACATACAGATCGGCGATGACGCGCTCCGGCTCATCGCACAAGCCGCCGACGGCGACGTGCGCCGCGCGCTCACGCTGCTCGAAATCGCCGCGGATGTCGCGACCGACGGCATTATCGACGACAGCACGCTCGCGCAAGTCCTCGCCGATCGTACGCGCCGTTTCGACAAAGGCGGCGAACAGTTCTACGACCAGATATCCGCGCTGCATAAGTCGGTTCGCTCGTCGGACGCCGACGCCGCGCTGTACTGGTGCACGCGCATGATCGATGGCGGCGTCGATCCGGCTTACCTGGCGCGGCGACTGACGCGCATGGCGATCGAAGACGTCGGTCTCGCCGATCCGCGCGCCATGCAGATCGCGCTCGAAGCGTGGGACACGTACGACCGGCTCGGCTCACCGGAAGGCGAACTGGCGCTGGCCGAAGTCGCGATCTATCTCGCCATCACCGCGAAAAGCAACGCCGCCTACGCCGCCTTCGGCGAAGTGCGCGGGGTGATCGCCGAAACCGGCACGCTCGACGTGCCGCTGCACATCCGCAACGCGCCGACGCGGTTGATGAAGGAACTCGGTTATGGCCAGGGTTATCGGTACGATCACAATGTCGAAGGCGGCATCGCGTTCGACCAGCAATTGCTGCCCGACAAACTCGTCGGCCGTGAGTTCTACCAGCCGACCGACCGCGGGATGGAAGCCAAGATCGCCGAGAAGCTGCAAAGTATACGTGCGGCTCGCGCGCAGGCCCTGCAGAACAAGCGCGATGCCGACGAATAGCCGCGGATGCAAAAATCAGCGCGAGCCGCGATAATTCGCGTTCGCCACCGAATCAGGATTCACCATGCTTGATCCCGCCCTGTTGCGCGGACAACTGCAGAGCGTCGCCGAACAGCTCAAGGCACGCGGCTACGTGCTCGACACCGCCGCGATCGAACAGCTCGAAGCGCAGCGCAAGACCGCGCAGACCGAGACGCAGGAACTGCAGAACCTGCGCAACACACGCTCGAAGGCGATCGGTCAGGCCAAGGCGAAAGGCGAGGATCCGGCGTCCCTGATGGACGAAGTCGCCGGCATCGGCGAGAAACTGAAAGTCAACGAGCATCGGCTCGCCGATATCCAGTCGCGCATCGCCAACATCGCGCTCGGTATTCCGAATCTTGCCGATGCTTCCGTGCCATACGGCAAGGACGAAAGCGATAACGTCGAGCAGAAAAAGTGGGGCGTGCCTCGCACGTTCGAATTCGCGCCGAAGGACCACGTCGAACTTGGCGCGCGCAACGGCTGGCTCGACGGCGAAGCCGCCGCGAAACTTTCCGGCGCGCGCTTCACCGTGCTGCGCGGACAACTCGCGCAACTGCATCGCGCGCTCGCGCAGTTCATGCTCGATCTGCACACGCGCGAACACGGCTATCTCGAATGCAATGTGCCGCTGATGGTAAATGCGGAGACGATGCAGGGCACCGGTCAGTTGCCGAAATTCGAGGAAGATCTTTTCGCGACGGCCGGCGAAACCCGCCGTTATCTGATTCCGACCGCCGAAGTTTCGCTGACCAATCTGGTCGCGAATGAAATCGTGCCGACCGATCAGTTGCCGTTGCGCATGACCGCACACACACCGTGCTTCCGCGCCGAGGCCGGCAGCTACGGCAAGGACGTGCGCGGCATGATCCGTCAGCATCAGTTCGAGAAGGTGGAACTGGTCAGCATCGCCCAACCGTCGGAAAGTTTCGACGAACACGAGCGTATGACGCGCTGCGCAGAGAAAGTTCTCGAACAGCTCGAATTGCCTTATCGCCGTGTGCTGTTGTGCACCGGCGACATGGGGTTCGCGGCGGCGAAAACGTTCGATCTGGAAGTCTGGCTGCCGTCGCAGAAAACTTATCGCGAAATTTCCTCGTGTTCGAACTGCACCGATTTCCAGGCGCGCCGCATGCAGACGCGCTGGAAAAATCCGGCGACCGGCAAGAACGAACTGGTGCACACGCTCAACGGCTCCGGCGTCGCTGTCGGCCGCGCACTGATCGCGGTGATGGAGAACTACCAGAACGCGGACGGATCGATCAACGTCCCGACCGCGCTGCGTTCCTACATGGACGAAAAAGACCGCATCGAGTAATGCTGCCTCAGGCGGCGATCTTCATCGGCGTGCCGATGCGCTCGTGTGCTTCGCTAAGCGCCGCAGCGCGCCGTTCGGGTCCCATGTTCAAGGCTTCGGCGCGGATGAATTCGATATCGTTCACGCCGAGGAAGGCGAACACGCTGCGCAAATACGCTTCCTGATGATCGAAACCCGCCGCAGGACCGGCGCTGTACACGCCCCCGCGCGACGAGATCACGACGACTTTCTTGCCGCCGGCTAGACCCTTGGGTCCATCCGCGCCGTAGCTGAAGGTGCGGCCGGCCACGGCGATACGATCGATCCACGCCTTGAGCTGGCTCGGCACCGAAAAGTTGTACATCGGCGCGCCGATCACGACGACATCGGCGTCGATGAATTCCCGCGTCACGACGTCTTCAGCCTCGATGCGCGCGCGCAGCGCGGTATCGTCGACATTGTGCGGTGCCGAGCGCGCCACGAAGACATCCGCCGTCAGGTGCGGCAGCGGCTGTGCGGCTACGTCGCGATAAACGACGGACGCCTCCGGATGACGCGATTTCCAGCCGGCGACCCACGCCGCACTCAGCTCGCGACTTGCCGATTGCGTGCCCAGAATGCTCGAATCGATATGCAGCAGTTTCATGATGGCTTCTCGATGCGGCGGAACATCCGCCGTTTCTCGTGCATCAATCTATAGGCGGGACAATCGGCTGATAAGTCCGCTAAAATCGGACTATTGGTTCCATCGATGGGACGGTGGAGGATGCCGATGCAGGATCTCAACGATCTCTACTATTTCTCGATCGTCGTCGAAAAAGGCGGATTCGCCGCCGCGGGGCGCGCGCTCGATATTCCGAAATCGCGGCTGTCGCGCCGCATCGCCCAACTCGAGGAGCGCTTAGGCGTACGTCTGATCCAGCGCTCGACGCGCCGCTTCGCCGTAACCGATGCAGGCCAACGTTTTTACACGCACTGTCAGACCGTGATCGCCGAAGCGCAGGCTGCCGAAGATGCCGTCGCGCAACTGACGTCCGAGCCGCGCGGGCTGGTGCGCGTAAGTTGTCCGGTGGCGATCACGCAGAATGTGCTGTCGTTGATCATCCCGGATTTCCTTGCCAAGCATCCGCAGATCAAGCTGCTCGTGTTGTCGACCAACCGGCGTGTGGATCTGATCAACGAAAACGTGGACATCGCCATTCGCGTCCGCGCGAAGCTCGACACGGACGCGGATCTCGTCGTGCGCGCCTTCGGCAACACGCGCTCGGTACTGGTGGCGAGCCCCGCGTATCTGAACGTGCACGGCCGTCCCGAATCGCCGGACGATCTGCGCAAGCTCGACACCATCAGCATCGGCGAATCCGAAGCGCAGACGTGGGAACTGCGCAATGCCGACGGCGTCGAATTCCGCCTGGATCATCGCCCGCGCGTGATGTGCGGCGATTTCCCGCTGATGCTGTCGAGCGCGGTCGGCGGCCTCGGCGTCGCGTTCCTTCCCGAAACCGTCTGCACCGCCGCGCTCGACAAAGGCGAGCTGGAGATCATCCTGCCGGCGTGGAGTCCGCCCCAAGGCATCATCCATTGCGTCTATCCGTCCAGGCGCGGACTTCTGCCGTCCGTGCGCGCGCTGATCGACTGGCTCGCCGAGAAGATGCCTTGCGTTATCGAAAGCCGCATCGCTGCGATATGAACGCAGGCGCGCTATAATCGCATCGCGCACGCCCCGCGTGTCGCAATTTCCACAACTATACAAATGCTGGAAGCGTGGCCGAGCGGTTTAAGGCACCGGTCTTGAAAACCGGCAGAGGTGTGAGCCTCTCGTGAGTTCGAATCTCACCGCTTCCGCCAGAATCAATAACGTCCCGGTTGACTTTTCGCATCCACCTGCGAAGGTCTTCTTCCGCTTGTACAACTCGCGCTGGCGACAGAGGCCAGGAAAGGTGGACCCCAGTCGCTGCAGTGGACATGGATTGACCTCGACCGTCGCACTGTCCGATTTCTGGATACCAAGAATGGTGAATCGCGCACGGTGTCTCTCGCGCCCACCGCCATTGAAACGATCAAGGCGTGGCGACAAGACCGGTCACCCGCGGGTGCTGTCTTTCCGATGTCGGAATCGATCGATGTCGCGTTTCGTACCGCGCGAGATAAAGCGGGACTGAGCGACTTTCGCTTCCATGATCTGCGGCATTCCCGCAGCAAGCTATGTTGCAATTTCAGGCGCATCGCTCGTGGACGTCGACGCGATCCTTGGACACAAGACGCTCGCGATGGTGAAGCGGTATTCGCACATGAGCGAACAGCACACTATCGCCGGTACGTTTATCTGTATTGACGCGGGTTTCTTCGTTGCCAATTTGTCGAAGATCCGCTCCAGCTGCGTGTTGTGCCGCCAATACCGGTCTAGAATGATGCAAGGACTTGTCTTTGCGAGGGCCTCGATCGTGACAGGGGTGGAGCGTCGATCCGGCATCGTTCGTTTGATCGCTTGCCGCGGATTCACGCTGATTGAAATCTTCATCGGTGTGCTGATCGTCGCCATATTGACGGCATTGGCTCTGCCTGCCTATCAGCGTTACATCAATCAGACGAAAATCGCTGTCGCGAAAGTTGACATTGCGATGATGTCGGCTGTCATCCAGAAAGCAAACAAGGATGGCACAACATATCCCGCAAGCCTGGCCGACGTGAATTTGGATACCAAACTCGATCCGTGGGGCCGGCCCTACGTGTACTACAACATTGCCGCGAACGGTAAAGGACACGCGCGGAAGGATCATGCGCTGAATCCGCTTAACCGGGATTACGATCTGTACAGCGTCGGACCGGACGGCAAGTCGAAGCCGCAGATCACGCAGAAGGATAGTCTCGACGACGTCATTCGCGCGAACGATGGTGCATTCATCGGTGTCGCCGCGGACTTCTGACGTGCGCCTGTGTCGGATCTCCGAGTTTTAATTTCCAGGCTTCCAGGGCACCGTCTGGGTCGTTGACGGTGCCGATCGCAATCGCTGACCTTTAGACCGTGACCAATGTCCTGCGCGATGGACCTGCAGCAACCGATACGCCGTCTGTGCGCCGTTGACGACCAATGGGTGAAATTCTTCCGACTCTTTTTTGGCAAATCGGGCGTAGACTGCCCCAGCTTCAGGGTGAAAGTCGTTTCTCAAACGGGAGGGTCATATGAACGCAAGAGCAATTTTGCTTACGATGGTGCTGTGCTTGTTCGGTGTATCAGTGTGCTATGCCGCGGATGCCAATATCGGCACCTGGAAATTGAATGAGGCCAAATCCACATTGGTTGCTGGCACGCCGAAGAACATCACGGTTGTCTACGCGGCCGTCGGCGACGAAGTGCAAGTGACGGTGGATGGGGTCGACGGTGCCGGGAAGCCAGCGCACAACGAATGGAAAGGCAAGTACGACGGCAAGGACTATCCGGTCACCGGCGATCCGAGTGCCGACACGCGGTCGTACAAGAAAAGTGGCGACCGTACTCTGGAATTGACCAACAAGAAGGGCGGTAAAACCACGCTTACCGGAACCATCGTCGTCTCTGCCGACGGCAAAAGCCGCACAGTATCGGTGAGCGGCACCGACACGAATGGCAAAAAGGTCAGCAGCAAAGCGGTGTACGACAAGCAGTAACGGAACCTCTCCTGCGTTAGCGCCGCCGAGTTATCCGGAAATTGACCTATGCCGCCCCCACGGGCGGCATAGGATCAAGACCTTCGCTTAATCAAGCTGAATAGTCCTGTCGTTCCGCCGCACCCGCAAGGGTGACCTCGCACAACGCAATCAAGGCAATGTTCGAATTTTTGAAACATCTCGTTCGCATCGACTGTCATTTGCTGAATCCTTTTGCCCGAGGGTGATGCGTAGAACGCAATGGATGCGTGGAGGTCTTCAGCGCTAGCCCGCTTGGCAAATTCGCTCGTAAAGAACTCAACCATCACGTCAGGCGCTGCGTAGCTGCAGAGTGTGGCTCGGTATTTCTCCGCTACAGCAAATGGAGCTCAATGCGGCAATGTGAGTGTCGGGACTGCTTACGTCGCGATCGGCGAGGCGATTGTAGGTTCTCCGCGGCCAGTGCTGTCATCAGGTCGGATGCAGCGCTAGTCCCAGGCGTTTCTAGGGGTTGTTGTTGTGCTCTTCTAAGGCGCGGGCACGGACGCTGGAAATTCGTAAACGACCTGAAGAAGCATTTGAGTGAACAAAATAAGGCGTTCGGCGTGCTATGCGTTGCCTGTATGAGTTGATGCGGGAGAAGTATACTTTCCTCGCGGTTGGAAGGTTTCGCACTTGAAAACGGGCAGAGGTGTGAGCCTCTCGTGAGTTCGAATCTCACCGCTTCCGCCAGAATCCGTCAAAGCGCTTAAGACGGCGCGACCTCGCGGTTAGGACCGTCCTGATCCTACGGCTTTCCCGGTACTTTTCGCCGCCGCTGCGCTAGATCCCGGTTGCGCCGCAAGCGCGGTGTTTTCGGCCATCGCTTGGCCTCCGCCGGCAGATTCATCCGATTCAACGTTACCCGATCGTGGCAATCCCGCTCGGGCTGAAGGTCGATGTCGAGCGGCGGATTCGGATAGTGAGGCCGATTGCCGATGACTTTAACCCATCGCATGCAAAACCGATTGTAGGCGGCCCAGGGAACGCCGTCGGACACGACCATCGCGCGCTCTGCGTGCAGGGCGATCTGGTGAGCGTCTTCGTAGGAGAAGCGCAGATGGTGCTCAAAGAGCATTTCGACGACTTCGTGCATCACAATGTAACGGTCGATATCGACCTTTTTCCCACGGTGCACGAAGTGTGTCGGCAATTCGTAGTCGACATAGATCGTCTTTCCATCCAGGCTGCAGGAACCGACATACGGCACGTCGTGCGTGCGATCGACGCGAACCGCCTTCAGCATCGCCTGACACGCATCGTCGAGCACGCCGCTGTTGAGTGTGTAGATGTCGGGTTTAGGACGGTGGCCCCAGCTCATGAGTTAAATCCTCCAGTCGAAATGGATTGCTGCCGCGCTTCCGGATTACGCCAGCGGTGGAAGGCGTTCACCGGTCTTGGCAGCGGCAACAGATATTGTCAGTCGCACGTCGTCGATTCGAGCGATGGGAGAAAGTGGAAATCCGATAGCAGCACCTGAAATACCGGATGCGGCCACGTCTCGATGCCGAGCTTCCCCGCCAGGACCGGGCATGTCGAGGTCGCGATGGGATCGTTCTTCGGCGGCACCTGCATCGCGGCTTTGTACTTGAGCAGGCGATCGAACGGATTCCTGATGACGAGCATCATGTCCGGCTTGTCGGGCATCTGCTTGAGTGAAATCTCGATAACTGATGACGCGTCGTCGGTATCCGCCGCCGGCGCCAGTTCGCTGATCCGATCAGCGCTGACGGTGGCTTTCAGACGCAAAGTCTCGCCGACAAATACGGTGACGAGCGTTCTGTTTTGAACGGGCGGATACATGACATCGAAGAATTTTCGATATTCGGTTCCGTCGGCCTGTCGGAATTGCACCGTCACGTTTCGACGGCACCCCTTCAATACTGTTTGACAGAGCTCATCCATGCTTGGCGCGTCAGCGGAAACGGTGATGCTCGCCGCCAGCAACAATAACGAGGGCAACAAAATTCCAAAGAATCGTTTTGCAATCGTCATTTTTTCTCCCGATCGGTGCGATGATATTTCTGCACGCCGCAGCCAGCATGGCGATCGCGTCATGCTTTCACGTCCAGCCATGAATTAAACCGCCGATGAGCAAACCGCCCAGCGAGCCCACGATGAGGATGGGAGCATAGCCCTTGGTGATGATGGCGCTTGGAATGCTGAGCAGAAGACCAAACGCTAGGCCGACCAGCCATCCAGGCCAGGTGAGCTGCACGCAACCGATCACAAGCCCGATGGCGAAGCGCTCGACAAACGCCGCACTCAACGCGGCACTCTTGTCTGGAAAACTCATCCGCGCCATGAGAGCGACGGTGAGCGTGCCGAAAACCAGACCTGCGACGACACCCAGTAGTTGATGCGACATGTGCACCCCTCGCATGAAGTTGCCAGACGCTTGAAAGATCGGCCGCTGTCGCGGCGCGAGTGATCATGCCACACCTCGCGTGTAGTGCGCGGCGAGATGTGCCTGTGTCGTCACTACGCGAGATTGCGCGCTCAGCCGCGGAAGATGAAGTACACCGCACCGAGCATGCACAGCCCGGCGTACGCGAAGTTCCAGCCGAGCTTCGCTCCCATCACGACGACGGCGAATGGCGCGAACACGCAGAGCGTGATGATCTCCTGCATGATCTTCAATTGCGCCAGATTCAGCGATGTCGCACCGAGCCGGTTGGCTGGCACCTGGATCAAATACTCGAAAAACGCGATGCCCCAACTGACGAGCACCGCGATCCACCAGGGCTTGTCGTGCAGGAATTTGAGATGGCCGTACCACGCGGCCGTCATGAACAGGTTGGAGAGGGTGAGCAACAGTGTGGTACCGAGGATCGTTGCAACCGGCATATGGGCGCTTCCGTTCGAGTAGGATCGAAGCGCATTCTAGAGGCACTCAGGCCGTCATCGGCGAGTCCGCGTCAAGGCGAAGCCGGGCAGATCGTTCCGTCGATTTGCGTCAACCGGCTGATCGCGAACGATCCGCTCGCATAGCCCGGCAGTTTGGATGTCCAGCTGACTACCGCGTTGTTGCAATCCGAAAACGCGAAGGTGAGCGATCCCCAATCCGCGACCGTCCTGTCGCCCGGCGAATACGACGGCGGAAATTTTGCGCCCGTCGACAGCGTGGCGGGCAGGGTGACCGTGCTGCTGGTGTTGTCGTACGTGCCCTGGCTGTAGATCCAGACCGGCTGGCCGCCACTCGGCTCGAATGTGAACCAGATCGCGACCATCACCCCGCCTTGGGCGACTTCTATCTGCAAACCGCTGCCGGATTGATCGACGTTGTACCAGTTGCCGCTCAGGTACCCGCCGATTGGAATCGACGGCGCGGTCGCCGTCGAGGCCACCGTGAATGGAGTCGTGTACGTGCGGTTCTGGAACTGCGCGGTCACCGTCCAGCCTCCCGCGGGCGCGTCGGCTGGAAGCGCAAACTTCCAGTCCGAGCCGGTGCCGGAGTAAAACGGATTCGGATAGCCGGCGCTGGCGAGATCGTAGTTCCATGCGGCGAACGATGTTCCGTCCGGGCGCGTTATCGAAAACGTCGTCAGCTCGCCGTTGCGCTGATCGCGCCACGACGCGAACACCCAGAGATCGTCACCGGGCGCGAAAGTGGTTTTGAAATTCGGGGTCTCGTGCACGTCGGCTTCGTTCTCGACGCCGCAGTCGACGAATTCCGGTTCGGCCGAATGCGTGGTCAGGCTGACGATCTGCGGATCTTCGTACGCCTGCGTGACGAGCCAGCGATCCGGCGCGGCGTTGCACGTGCCGTGTCGCGGATCGACGACATTGTCCGAGCCATCGCGCAGTTCGAAGTGCAGGTGCGGCGCGGTGCTGTTGCCGGAACTTCCGACGGTGCCGAGATAATCGCCGGTTTCGATGCGCGCGCCGATCGGCTGCGCAGTGACGGAGCCCGCACGCAGGTGCAGATAAATCGCCGTCAGCCCATCGTCCTGCTGGATGTCCACTTCGTTCGGCGTGCCTTCGCCGCTGAGCGCGCAGTTGCGATCGAAGTGGCCGTCGGTCTTGAACACCAGCGTTCCCGGCCCCGCGGCGACGACGCGGATTTCCTGATCGTCCATCATCAGCCAGGGATACGGCCACAGGAAATAGTCGGTGCCGGCATGGTTGTAGCCGCTGGCCAAGTCGTACGTGCGCGTGCCGCAGGTGTAATCCTGCACGAAGTTCGGGAAGCGCGCGTCGTGATCGACGAAGTTGCTCACGCCGTTGTAGTTGAACTGATCGAAACCCAGAACGGGCTGCAGCGGCCAGGCAAGCAGCGAGATCGACGCGTCGCTTTGCGGTGCATCGAAAAGCAGGGCGTCGTTCGAGCGGAGCGACGGTGCCGCGGCGTCGGCGAATCGCGACGCATCGCTGCGCCATGTGTGGACAGGATCCGCTGCGCGCACGTCGAATGCGATCAGGATGATCACGAAGCCGAGAACTGCGCGCATCGCGACACTCCTTCGGTGCCCGGCAATGCCTGCGCGGCATCGCCGGGATGGATCGGTTATCGGCCGATATCGCGCAGCCGCGCGCCGGACATCAGATTGCGTTCGATGTGTTCGAGCGTCACGCCGCGCGTCTCGGGCACGAACGCCCAGGTGAATCCGATAAAAAGGAAATTCAGCACGGCATACAGCCAGAACGTGTGCGCATTGCCGATGCCGTTGAGCAGCGTGAGGAACGTCGCGCCGACGATCATGTTGGCGATCCAGTTGGTGAAGGTCGAGCAGCCGATGCCGAAATCGCGGCCTTTGAGCGGCTGCACTTCCGAACACAAAGTCCACACCAGGGGACCTGCCGACATCGCGAAGCCGACAATGAATACGAGCAGCATGCCCACCGCGAACAGCCCGTTGTGCTCGGTGATGCCTGCGTTCATCAGCGTGCCCACGACGCCGAGCCCGATCGCCATCACGGCGAAGCCCGCGTAAAGGATAGGCTTGCGGCCGACGCGGTCGACGAAACCGATTGCGATGAAGGTCGCCAGCACATTGGTCAATCCGACGATCGCGGTGAACCACATTTGCGCGGCCGTGTCGTAGCCCATGTCGTGGAAGATGCGCGGCGCGTAATACATGACGACGTTGATGCCGGTGAGCTGCTGCACGATCTGCAGCATCACGCCGAGCGCGACGGAGCGGCGGAAGTTCGCGTTCTGCAGGAACAGATGCCAGCCGATCTGGGGTGTGCGCAGCGATTCCTCGATCTCGGCCGCCTCGCGCGTTACGATCGCGTGATCGCCGCGCAGCTTGAGCAGCACCGCGCGCGCATGTTCGTGCTGTCCGCGCAGGATCAGCCAACGCGGGCTGTCGGGCAGGAAGAACAGACCGAACAGGAACAGCGCACCGGGTATCGCGATCACGCCGAGCATCCAGCGCCACGCGCCGGAGTAGCTGAATGCCGTATCGGAAAGAAACGCGACGAAGATACCGATCGTGATCATCAACTGATACAGCGAAATCATCGCGCCGCGCGAAGTTTCGGAAGACACCTCCGCGAGATACAGCGGTGCGGTGAACGCCGCGATGCCGATGGCAAGGCCCAGCACGAAGCGCGCGACGATCAGCGTCTGCGGCGACCACGCCGCCGCGCACAGCAGCGATCCGATCACGAACAACACCGCGCCGAGCTGCAGCGAACGCTTGCGGCCGAGCGCGGAGGACAGCCATCCCGCGGCAACGGCGCCGAGTGCCGCACCAAACATCATCGCGCTGACGATCCATTCGATATCGTGATCGGTGATCTTGAATTCGGCCTGGATGAATTGCACCGCGCCTGAAATCACGCCGATGTCGAGGCCGAACATCAGGCCGGCGAGGGCAGCGAGGACGCACGTGAAAATCGCGGTGGTGCGCAACGGTGCCGAAACGGCGGCCGCGGTTGCATTCATCATTTTTCTCCCGGATACGAAGGGTGATTTTCGGTAGGTTCGCCGCCCTGTGCGTGCGACCGTCGTCGCCGAGTGTAGTGCCTGGAACGCCTGTGTTGTAGATGAATAGGTATGCAGGGTCTCGGTGTTGCTACGCAGCATCGAAGTCCGTCAGTTTTCGCGCGCCGCTCTGGCAGAATCGCCAAAAATGCCGCCGTCGTGTTCTGCGGCATCGGGAGGCGGGCCATTCGCAACAAAGAGAAAGCGACCTCACTCGTGATCGCGCACCTGGCCGGCGTGTCGCAGCCCACGGTGTCGCGCGCGCTGCGTGGCAGTCCGGCCGTGAACGAAGAGACGCGTTCGCGCATCGTCAGGATCGCGCGCGAACTCAACTACAAAGTGGACAAGAACGCGTCGGGTCTGCGCAGCCAGTACACCGGCACACTGGCCTTGCTGTTGTTCGAGGATCCGGCGCCGGACGATTCGCTGATCAACCCGTTTTTTGTGTCGATGCTCGCCGCGATTACGCGCGCTTGCGCGCAGCGCGGCTACGATCTGTTGATCTCGTTCCAGCAACCGGACAACAACGACTGGCAGGCGGGCTTCGAGGACAGCAATAAGGCCGACGGCATCATCCTGCTCGGCTACGGCGACCACGACGATTTCTGCTCGCGGCTCAAGTTTCTAATGGCGCGCGGCATCCATTTCGTGCGCTGGGGCGCGGTGAAACCGGAGCAGCACGAAGTATCGGTGAGCTGCGATAACTTCGTCGGCGGACTGGAGATCACGCGGCACCTGCTCGGTCAGGGCGCGGTGCGCATCGCGTTCGTCGGTTCGGCGAGCAGCCACTATCCGGAGTTCCGCGAACGCTACCGCGGACATTGTGCGGCCATGGAACACGCGGGCATCCCGGTCGATCCGCATTGGCAGACGGATGCGATCTCGTCGGAACAATCCGGCTACGAAGCGACGATGTCGCTGCTCGAACGCGGCTGCCGCCCGGATGCGTTGTGCGCGGCGAGCGATCTCATCGCGATCGGCGCGATGAAGGCGTTGCAGGCGCGCGGACTGCGCGTGCCGGACGACGTGCTCGTCACCGGCTTCGACGACATCCCGCTCGCGGCGTTCGTCAACCCGAGCCTGACCACGATGCAGCAGGACACGAAAATCGCCGGCCGGAGTCTGGTCGATACGCTGATCAAGCTGATCCACAACGAGTCGGTCGACAACCAGTCGATTCCGGTGTCGCTCGTCGTGCGGCGATCGACGCAGCGCTGATGGTTGCGCCGAAGTGAAAAACGCCGCATTCGCGTTTCTCGTCACGTTGCTCGTTGCGTGCAATGCGCCGCCACAGCGTACGGCCCACGAGCCGGCCGGACCCTCATGCCAACCGGCACCGGCACAACCGACCTTGTTCCTGCGCGGAACGATGACGCTGTGGACGCTGCGCGAAGACCTGGTCTTCCACTATTCGTGCGACGCGTACTATCTCAACGTCGACCTGAGCGGTCCGCACGACTTCCGCATCACCGATGCGACCGCGGCGAAAGTGAATATCGGTGCCGAGAGCGAGGCAGCGCGAACCGTTCACGCCAACGAACCCGTCGTCGTGTCGGACGCCGGCCGCGGCGGCCACCGCAACCTGCACTTCGACTTCACCGGCGGACATACGATCCGCCTGCAATTCGCGGCCGACGGTGCGCATCTGACCATCGGGCCGAAGAGTTATCACGATCCAGCCGACGTGCCCGTGGCCGATCCCATCGCGAAGAGCCTGCAGTTCGATTCGCGGGACGCGGCACACAAGACGCCGTTCGGCGCCGTCACCGCCGGCAGCGAAGTGCAGATGCGATTGAGCGCGCAGCCCGGTGTGCGCAGCGCCGAGTTGGTCATCGAGCGGCGCCGCATCGAAGGTCCGCAGGAGGTGCTTGACTACGCGCCGGTGACGCGCGTGCCGATGACGCGCGAAGCGGGTGCCGATCACGACGTGTGGCGCGCAAGCTATCGGTTCGACGCGATCGGTGTCTACGGTTACTACTTCGTCGTCGACATCGGCGGCACGTCGTACGTCTACGAAGACAACGCCGATCCGGTGTACTGGACGCGCGAAGTCGGCTCGAATGGATTGGGCGTCGTCGCGGCGATGTCGTCCGACGCGCAGCGCATCCGGCGGTTTCGCCAGACCGTCTTCCGCGCCGACTACACGGTGCCGTCGTGGGCGCGCGATGTCGTGTACTACTATATTTTTCCGGAGCGCTTCCGCAACGGCGACAAGCGCAATGATCCCAAGCCAGGTCCGCATACGTTCCGTGACCGATCCGTCGAAGTCCACAAGAACTGGCTCGACAAACCGTGGATGCCGAATTCCGGCGACGGATCGGACGAACTGTACAGCAACGATTTTTTCGGCGGCGATCTCGCGGGCGTGATCCAGAAGCTCGACTACATCCGCGACCTCGGCGCGAACGCGATCTACATGACGCCGATCTTCCGCGCCGCGAGCAATCACAAATACGACACCGCCGACTATCGCAACATCGATCCGCACTTCGGCGACAATGCGCTGTTCGAGCGTCTCGTGCGCGAGGCGCGCAAGCGCGGCATCCGTCTGCTGCTCGACACATCGTTGAACCACACCGGCAGCGACTCGATCTACTTCAACCGCTACGACAATTTCCCGGACGTCGGCGCATTCAGCGGCGGCCGCGTGCATCCGGAATCGCCGTATGCGAGCTGGTATCACTTCGACACTACACAGACCGATCCGGACAAGCAGTATCACGGCTGGGGCGGCGGCACGGATTTGCCGGAACTCGACAAGACCTCGCCGAGTTTCCGCGACTTCGCCTTCGCCGCGCCGGATTCGGTGATGAAGCGCTGGCTCGATCGCGGCGCAGCGGGCTGGCGCATGGATGTCGTGCCGTGGATCGCCGACGATTTCTGGCGCGACTGGCGCGCGGAAATCCGGCATCACAAACCCGACGCGTTGACGGTCGCCGAGACGCAGTTCGAATCGTCGAAGTATTTCCTCGGCGACGAATTCGATTCGACCATGAACTATATTTTCCGCGACGCCGTGCAGGCGTATGCGGCGGGCGCCGATGCGCGCGCGAGCTATCGCAATATCGAACTGATGCGCGAGCTGTATCCGCCGCAGGCGTTCTATGCGTTGATGAATCTGCTGTCCACACACGATTCGCCGCGTGCGCTGTTTGCGTTCGGTTATCGCGACGACAAGGCGAGCGCCGACACAGTCGCACTCGCCAAGCGGCGGCTGCGGCTCGCCTTGTTGTTCCAGGTGATTTTTCCCGGCGCGCCGGCGGTGTTTTACGGCGACGAAGTCGGCGTGACCGGCGGCGAAGATCCGTTCGATCGCGCGACGTACCCATGGGCAGACGAGGGCGGAAAGCCGGACCTGAATCTGCTCGCCGACTACAAGCGGCTGATCGCGATGCGCAACGCCAATCCGGTGCTGCGGCACGGCTCGATCGATGCGCCGGTGTTCATCGATGAACATGTCATCGCGTTGATTCGCCATGACGGCACCCGATGGGCGATCACGGCGACCAACAATGCGTCGGATGCACGCGAGGTCACCGTGGGCGTGCCGCACGAACTGCGCAACGCGACGTTCGTCGACGCGTTGTCGCACGGACGGTTCATAGCGCACGATGCGTCGATCACGTTTCCCGTGCCGCCGATGGGCGGCACCGTGCTTCTGAAGAAATAAGCGATGCGAATTTTTGCCACGCTCGTGCTGCTGATCGCTGCGGCCGTCGCCGACGCCGCGGACCGACCGAGCACCGCTCAACCGAACGTGCACGTACTGCCGCCGCTGACGATGCCGGGACTGGCTCGGCAACGCACGATCCGCGTCTACCTGCCGCCCGGCTATGAATCGTCGAAGGCGCGCTATCCGGTGTTGTACATGCATGACGGGCAGAACCTGTTCGACGACGCGACCTCCTACATCGGCGAATGGGGCGTCGACGAAACAATGAACGAATTGTCGACGACGCGGCATCTCGATCTGATCGTCGTCGGCATCGACAACGGGCTCGATCTGCGTGTGCGCGAACTCAATCCGTGGGACAACCCCGAGCACGGCAAGGGCGAAGGCAAACAGTACATGGACTTCGTGGTTACGGTGGTGAAGCCTTACGTCGATTCACACTACCGCACGAAAAGCAATCGCGTACATACCGGCATCATGGGCAGTTCGCTCGGCGGGCTGATATCGCACTACGCGATTTACGAATACCCGAACGTGTTCAGCAAGGCCGGGATTTTCTCGCCGGCCTACTGGTACGCGCCGTATGTTTTCGACTACACCGCCAGCCACGCGTTGCCAAAGGACGCGCGATTATATTTCTACGCCGGCGGCAAGGAACACGAAACGATGGTGCCGAACATGCAACGCATCGTGACGACGCTGCGACAACGCGGCTTCCCCGAAAAAAATCTGCGCGTGGAGATAGATCCCGACGCGCAGCACAACGAAACGGCATGGCGTGCGGAATTCCCGCGCGCCGTGCAATGGCTGTTCGAAGGCGCGCGCTGATCAGGCGGCGCAGTTGCGCGCGATGAATTCGGCATGCGACGGCATCGCCTCGACGCAGCGCTGCATCAGTCGCTGCATGCCGTCGACGAATTCCTTGATGTCGGCGTCGCTCAGCAGATCGACCAGCGGATGATAGCTCTGCGGCATCAGGCCCTGGCCGATCATTACCTGTACCCAGCTCGTCACGGCGAACAGTTCGTCGCTCTCGCGGTAGAAACGTCCGCTCTGACGAAAAAGCGCCATGTTTTCGCGCAGGGCGTCCGGAATTTCCATCGTGCGGCAATAGTTCCAGAACGGCGTGTCGTCGCGTTCGGTGGCGTGGTAGTGCAGGATCAGGAAATCGCGGATGCGTTCGAACTCGAACGTCGCCTGCCGATTGAACCGATCGATCATGGTCTCGTCGAAATCGCGTTCTGGGAAGAAACTGATCAGGCGCGCGATGGCCGACTGGATCAGATGGATGCTGGTGGATTCCAGCGGTTCCATGAAGCCGCTCGACAGCCCGACCGCGAGCACGTTCTTGTTCCAGAATTTCTTGCGTTTGCCGGTGACGAAGCGCAGCGGCCGCGGATCGGCGAGCGCGCGTCCATCGAGATTCGCCAGCAATGTCGCGGCCGCTTCGTCGTCGCTGATGTGGCGGCTGGAATAGACGTAGCCGTTGCCGACGCGATGCTGCAACGGAATGCGCCACTGCCAGCCGGCGGTGCGCGCAGTGGAGCGCGTGTACGGCGTCGGCGGCAGCGCGTTCTCGCACGGCACGGCGAGCGCGCGGTCGCAGGGCAGCCAGTGCGTCCAGTCGTCATAACCCGTCTTGAGTGTCTGTTCGATGAGCAGGCCGCGGAAGCCGGAGCAGTCGATGAAGAGTTCACCGCCGACGATCTCGCCGCTTTCGAGTTTCACGCTTTCGATGAATCCGTCGCTGCCGCGTTGCTGCACACCGACGATCTTGCCTTCCGTGCGCCGCACGCCGCGCTGCTCCGCATAAGCACGCAGATAGCGTGCGTAGAGTCCGGCATCGAAATGATAGGCGTAGGCGATGTTGGAAAGCGGCGAGTTGCCCAGATCGCCCGTGCGCATGAACCGGTCGAGCGGCGCGGCGGCTGTGTTGATCGAATAGGCGCCGAGCGGCGCGGCTTGGCCGCGCTTGAATTGCTTGAGCCAGTAATGGTGGAACGGCACGAAGCCGCGATCGTGTCCGATACTGCCGAAGCCGTGGATGTAGCGGTCGCCGAGGCGCGTCCAGTCGACGAATTGGATGCCGAGCTTGAACGTGCCGCGCGTCTGCCGCACGAAGTCGTCTTCGTCGAGTTCGAGCAGGCTGTTGAAAAGTTTGATCTGCGGGATCGTCGCTTCGCCGACGCCGACGATGCCGATCTCGTCGGACTCGATGAGCCGGATGGTGCAGTCGCGGCCGAGCGCTTTCGCGAGCGCGGCCGCGGTCATCCATCCGGCGGTGCCGCCGCCGACGATGACGATGTCGCGCACGCGTTCGTTCATGGCCGCAGTCTACTGAAAAAAGAAAACCCGCCGACGTCCGGTCGGCGGGGTAGGCAGGGCATGGCCAAACAAACTCAGAACTTGTAGTTGACGCCGAGGAGAATCTGGCGACCGTAGACCGTGTACTGCTCCGGCTGCGTATGGTCGGCGAGGTATTGCTTGTAGGGCTCGTTGAACAGGTTGTTCACCTGGAGCAAAAAGTCGACGCCTTCGAAGCGACCGGTCTGGATCTTGTACTCGAGCTGCAGGTCGGTCACCGTTTCCGCGCGGATGTTGACGAACGACTGGTCCGCGCCGAACGCCTGCACTTCACCGAGGAAGTCGGAACGGTGCGTCGCGGCGATGCGCGCGGAGAAGCCGTAGCGGTCGTAGTACAGCGTCGCCTGCGAGACGTATTTCGACAGACCCGGGAACGGCGAGGACGGCGTGGTCGGACCGTTCGGTTTGATCGAGCTGTCGCTGCGCGCGTAGCTCGCCTGCGCGCCGAAACCTTCCAGCGGCGCGATCACCATATCGAACGGGATCGAGGCGACCAGCTCGTAGCCACGCATGAAGCCGCCGGTGCCGTTGGCCGGACGCGTGAAGATGCCCTCGGGCGATTCGGGCGTCAGGTTGCTCGGGTTCGGAATGCCGGTGAAGTCGAACGGCAGCGCCTGGTTGTAGATGTACGTCTTGAGCTGTTTGAACCAGTACGTGGCCTGCACGTAGGCTTTCGTGTCCCAATATTTTTCCCATGACAGATCATACGCATCGGCGACGAACGGTTTGAGTTCCGGATTGCCGCCGGTCGCCGTCCACAGGCACGCCACGCCGGTCGGCTGACAGGTCGTTCCGACCAGCCCGTTCGGCGGCGGCGTCGAGATGCTCGGCTCGACGCTCGCTTTTTCTTCGTCCAGTCGCGGTCGCGCCAGTTCCTTGCCCGCGCCCAGACGCACGATCATGTCCTGCGGCACGGTGAGCACCAGGTTCATGCTCGGCAGGAAATTGCTGTACGAGGTGCCGCCGTGCGTGGTCGCCTGGCCCAGCGTGGCGAACGCATCTGAACTTTGATTGGTGTGGATGTACTGGCCGCCCACGTTGCCGCGCAGCGGCATGCCGGCCACTTCCGTATCGATGTCGATCTTGGCGTAGCCGGTGGCGACCTTTTCCTCGACCTTCCAGTCCTTCGCTGTGATGTCGCCGTTGTAGTTCGGCACCTGGTTGTACTGCGGCAGCACGCAGTTGAGGTTCCACGCAACCGTGGAGGGGAATCCGATGTAACTAAGATCGCTCGGGCCGACCAGACAATTGCTCGGAATCGCCAGCGAGTTCTTGGTTCCGTCGGACAGATTATCGCCGCCAGGCAGATCCAGGAACCACTCGGCGGAATTGCGCGTCTTGGTGCGTTCGTTGTAGTTGATGCCGACGTCGAACTTGCTCACCGCACTGTCGATGTCGCGCGCCACGTCGAAGCGCGCGGCCTTGAGCTTGTCAGTGACCTTCGGATACTTGAGATAGCCGTCCTGACCCCAGCCGCCCGGATCGGTGAGTTTCACCACGCCGGTGTCGTCGTAGTTGAGTCCGGGTGTAAGCGTCGGCAGCCCGGTCGACGGATTCAGCGTGAAACCGAAGGTATCTTTCGTGCCGACGTAACCGGCGTACTCCTCGAGGAACGACTGGTTGCTGCTGGCCTTGCCGTAGCTAAGGTCGGCCGTTGCCGTCCAGTGTTCGGCGAAATTGTATTTGTTGTTCCAGCCGAACTCGGTGATCTTGTCGTTGTGATGATCCAGCTCGTCGCGCAGCACCGGCGCCACGCCCGGGAACGATCCCGCGGTGACGATGCCATCGCCGATGCTCGGATTCTGCACCGTCGATCCGCAATATGCCGTGCACACCTCGAAGCCGCGATAGGTCAGGTTCTGGTTGAACTTCGACCAGTACAGGTCGAGCGTGCTCAGGAATTTATCGTTCGGTTTCCACTGCAGCGTGCTGATCACGGCGTCGCGCATGCCTTCCTGCGAATCGGCGTAAGCCTTGCCGCCGCCGAGCACTTTGGTCACGCCGTCGGAGAGGGTCGGGTAGCCGTATGCCTCCCAGCGCTCATCCTGGATCGGCGAATAAAGGCGCGCGAATCCGACTACGACGCCGATGGTGTGATCGGCGAACTGATCGATATACGACGCGTTGAAGCGGTAGCCGTTGTCGTTGGTGTCCTTGTTCACGCTGCCGTCGGTGTTGTGCTCGCCGCGCGCGCCGACCTGTATCACGCGGTGATCGAAGTCCAGAGGGCGCACCGTCTGCAGATCGATCGTTCCGGAAATGCCCTGGCCGACCAGCGAGGCTTCCGGCGTCTTGTACACGACCAGCCCGCTCATCAGTTCGGACGGATACTGATCGAAATCCACCGCGCGGTTGTCGCCGGTGGAAACCTGTTCGCGCCCATTGAGCAGCGTGCCGCTGAAGTCGCCGGAGAAACCGCGGATGCTGATCAGCGATTCCACACCGTTCACGCGTTGCGCGGTGATGCCGGGCAGT
This sequence comes from uncultured Gammaproteobacteria bacterium, assembly GCA_963708785.1. Lineage (GTDB taxonomy): Bacteria > Pseudomonadota > Gammaproteobacteria > Xanthomonadales > Rhodanobacteraceae > Rudaea. The sequence continues at coordinate 66,700 of CAVPTJ010000001.1, read as the reverse complement.
CGCGCCAGCGAATCGGCGATCGAGTTGTCGGGCAGCTTGCCGATGTCCTCGGCCGAGATCGCTTCGACGATCTCGTTGGAATTCTTCTTCACCGAGATGGCCTGCTCGATGGCGCCGCGCACGCCGGTGACCTGAATCTCACCCAGGTTTACGGTGGTTTCGTCGTTGGACTTGTCCTTCGTGTCCGCACCCGGCGTCTGCGGCTGGTCGGCGCCGTCCGGGCGCAGCGGTCCGGATTGCGCGGTGTTCGTCCCCGCGTCGGGCAACGCGTCAGCACGCGCGGCCGCCATGTGACCAGCCAGTACCGACACCACTGCCAGCGCCAACAAGTTAGGCTTCAACATCTGATTCTCCCCGAGTGTTTTTTTGTATTGCTGGTATGCACCGTGACGACGCGTCCCTAAAACGCCGATGCGTACTTCTATGTGCGGCTAGGGTAGACGGAGCGTCAGTTGTATACAATTTGCTGCATACGTATTCATGCAACACATTTTTATCGGCACGCATCTGTTCGGCTAACCTGCGGCCGAAACTCGGGATATCGAAAAATGGGGATCAAGACTTCATGAAGCTTTCGCGCCTCTGGCGAAAACCCGGCACGCGTCTCGCGGCTGCCGCGCTGTCGATTGCTGTATCGCAGCATGTGCAGGCCGCCTGGCAGACGCTGGGTGCAGCGCATCTTGAACCTTCGGCGAACGACGTGGTCGAGTTATCGACGGCGAGCGGTGCGCGCATGCGGTTGTGGCTGCTCGATACCGGCACCGCGCGCATCCGCATGGCGCCCAAGGGTGCCTTCGATCGGGACTTCTCCTACGCGATCGCGACGCAACCCAAACCGGTCGCGCTCAGCGTCGAGCGCGATGCACGCGCGAACACGATCTCGCTGCGCGCCGCCGGACAGGAATCGATGCGCATCGTCGTGACGCTGCAGCCGAGCGTGCGCATCGATGTCTACGACAGCGCCGGCGAACTCGTGCTCGCCGACGATCCGGCACGCGAGATGGTGTTCGATCCGGTTTCCGGCGCCGTGCAGGTTTCCAAGCAGCGCGCTGCGACCGAGCTGTATTACGGCTTCGGCGAAAAGGCCATGCCGATCTCGCGCGACCAGCGCTTCATGACGATGTGGAACTCCGACACACCGGCGTATCTGCCCGGTGCGGATCCGATCTATCAATCGATTCCGTTTTTTATCTCGCTGCTGCACGGCAAGAGCTACGGCGTATTTTTCGACAACACCTATCGCAGCTATTTCGACATGGGCGCGACGGACCCGGCGCGCTACACCTTCGGCGCGGCCGGCGGCGAGCTCGACTATTACGTTTTCACCGGCGGTGTCGAGCGCAGCGCCGCCAATGTGTTGCGTTCGTACACCGCGCTCACCGGCCGCGGCGCGTTGCCGCCGTTGTGGGCGCTCGGCTATCAGCAGTCGCGCTACTCCTACACGCCCGATTCCAAAGTGCGCGAAGTCGCGCGCACTTTCCGCGAAAAGAAAATTCCCGCCGACGTGATCTATCTCGACATCGGCTACATGGAGGGCTATCGCATCTTCACGTGGTCGAAAAAAGATTTCCCGGAACCGGAAAAGCTGATGCGCGACCTGCACGACGAAGGATTCCACGCAGTGACGATCGTGGATCCCGGCATCAAGGTCGACGAGGACTATCCGATCTATCTCGACGGCCGCCGGCGCGGCGCTTTCACGCGCACGGCAAAGGGCGAGGAGATGCACGCAACCGTGTGGCCGGGACTGTGCGCGTTTCCGGATTTCACCAGTCCGGACACCCGCGCGTGGTTCGGCTCGCTGTACAAACAGTTCCTCGACCAGGGCGTGAGCGGATTCTGGAACGACATGAACGAACCCGGCGTCTTCCTCAACGCCGAGTCGAACGAGCCGCCGCTGCAGCACGATCCGAAGAAAACCTTTCCGCTCGACACGCGCCATTTCGGCGACGGCGAACCCGACTCGCACGCGCGCTATCACAACGTGTACGGCATGCAGATGGCGCGGGCGACCTTCGAAGGTCTGCGCGCGCTGCGCCCGGACACGCGACCGCTGGTGCTCACGCGCGCAGGCTATGCCGGCATCCAGCGTTTCTCCGCGGTGTGGACCGGCGACAACGATGCGACCTGGGACCATCTGGCGATGACCATCCCGATGCTGACCAACCTGTCGGTCTCCGGCGTACCGTTCGTCGGCGCCGACGTCGGCGGTTTTGTCGAAACGCCATCTGCCGAGCTTTACACGCGCTGGCTGCAGGCCGCCGCGCTGACGCCCTTCTTCCGCACGCATTCGGCGATCGACACCGAACCGCGCGAGCCGTGGTCGTTCGGGGCCGACAACGAACGCATCAATCGCGCCTCGATCGAATTGCGTTACCAACTGTTGCCGTACCTGTACACCGCATTCGCCGCGGAAGAGATGAACGGCGATCCGGTGATGCGTCCGCTCTGGTTCGATTATGCGAACGACGTGAAGACGTATCTGCGCGAAGACGAATTCCTGATCGGGCGCGATGTGCTCGTCGCACCCGTTTTGCATCCGCGGCAGACCAAGCGCATGGTGTACTTCCCGAGCGGCCAAACGTGGATCGATTGGTGGAGCGGCCGTCGATACGCGGGTGGTCAGGAGAAGGAAATCCAGGCGCCACTGGATCGTCTGCCGCTGTTCGTGCGTGCCGGCGCGAGCGTCGCGACCCAGCCGGTCGTGCAGAATACGCGCGAGATGGCGGGCGTGCCGCTGACGATAGCGGTCGCCGTCGGCGCGGATGGCCACGGCAGTCTCTATCAGGATGCCGGCGATGGTTACGCGTATCGGAAAGGCGAGTCGCGCCGCACGGCATTCTCGCTGACAGGCACGACACTGCACATCGACACACAGGGTCCGTCGCGTTTTCAGTCGATCGCTTTCGTCGAGTTCGTCGGCGTCGAATCGGCACCTGCCTCGGTGACGATCGATGGCAAAGCCGTGCGCGACGTCACGTTCGATGCAGCGACGCGGCGCGCACGCATCGCAGTGCCGGCCGGCGCGAAGGAAATTGCGTTGCGACCGTGAGCGTCAGGCGTGGCGCGATACGCGCAGCGTGCACAGACCCGCGATCGCCCAACTGACGCCGGCGATGAGCATCGCGTAGATCGGCGCGCCGTGGAAAAACGTCTTCAGCAGCACGCCGAGCACGCTCGCCGCCAGCAGCTGCGGGATGACGATGGAGAAGTTGAAGATGCCCATGTACACGCCCATTTTGCGCGCGGGCAGGTGGTCGGCGAGCAGCGCGTAGGGCAGCGAGACGATCGAGGCCCAGGCGAATCCGACGCCGGCCATCGAGGCGATCAGCCATTGCGGATCACGCACGACGACGAACGACATCAGTCCCGCCGCGCCGAGCATCAGGTTGACCAGATGCGTCATGCGCGTGCCGATGGCGCGCACCATGAACGGAATGACGATGGCGGCAAGAATCGAAAAACCGTTGTACGCCGAGAACAGTACGCCGACCCAGTTGGCGCCTTCGTTGTACGCGGGCGATTGCGTGTCGGTGGCGCCGAAATGGACTTGCGTAACCGCGGCCGTGGTGTAGATCCACATCGCGAACAGCGCGAACCACGAGAAGAACTGCACGACGCCGAGTTGCCGCATGCTGAGCGGCATGGCGTACAAGTCGTCGACGATCTCGGTCAACGCGTTGCGCCGCATGCGCACGACGGCGAACTGCAGAAAGCCGAATGCAAGCACGCCGCCGCCGAGCAGATAGAGTTGCCGGTCGAACTGCAACAGATAGACGACGGCAACCATGCACGCGCCGGCGACGATCCATAGCGAAGCGATCGCCGGATTGCGGACACTACGCGCAGCGACCGGTTCTTGCGGAGAGTCAAACGCGGCAAGCGCCTCGGGCGGATATTCGCGCGTGCTCGTCACGGTCCACAAGACCGTCCCGAATAAGGCCGCCGCGCCTACGTAGAACGCCATTTTCACCGTGTCGGGCAGCACGCCGGCCGCTGCCGTGTTGGCGATTCCCCATTTCGTGAACAGCCACGGCAGAAGGCTCGACGCCACCGAACCGACGCCGATGAAAAAACTCTGCATCGCGTAACCGGTCGGGCGCTGCGCGGACGGCAATTGATCGGCGACGAACGCGCGGAACGGTTCCATCGAAATGTTGAGCGATGCATCGAGCACCCACAACAATGCTGCCGCCATCCACAACGTCGGTGAATTCGGCATGGCGACGAGCGCGATCGCCGCGAAGATCGCACCGGCAAGAAAATAGGGCCGGCGCCGACCCAGCGACGTCCATGTGCGGTCCGACCAATAACCGATCAGCGGTTGCACGAGCAGTCCGGTCAGCGGTGCGGCGATCCACAGCGCGGGGATTTGATCGACGTCCGCGCCGAGCGTCTGGAAGATCCGGCTCACGTTTGAATTCTGCAACGCGAAGCCGCACTGGATGCCCATGAAACCGATGCACATGTTCCAGATGTGCAGGAAACTCAGGCGCCGCTTGGTCGGGATGTCAGTGGGCATGCGGCGTCGCTCGTCGGCGCAAAACGCGCGCAGTGTAGCGTGGCCGCCTGGATTTGGGTGCCGCTAGTTCGGCGTGAGCGAAATGCTCGCGTTCGGCGAGGTTATCTTTTCATCGCGATGGCCGGTCGGCGTGATAACGTCGACATCGACTTCGTGCACCCGGGGAAACTGCGCGATGAAGGCGAGATCGATCGAACGCAACGCGGCGATCGCGCGGCATTGGAAAACGTAGTGCGCTTCGAATGCCGGCTTGGTGATCGGCAATTTGGACGGTGGCGCATCCGAATCGATCGTGCGATACATATTCGCGCCGACGCTGCTCGAACTGAACAGGCATTGCGCCTGCGGATTGAAGCGGATCCATTCCGAGGTGGACGACAAGGTGTGCATCACGCGATCGACGGCTTCCTGTTCCGCGGCGGAGTGTTGCCGACGCATGAAGCCGACGGCGTCCTTGCCCGACAATTCGAAGTCGATGGCGACGCTGGTTGCGTCGACCGCGATGTGTACGACCGGCGGCGTTGCCGGTTTCGGGGCGGCCGCCAATGCCATCGGCGCGATGAGCAAAACCAGCGCAAATTTCCGTCGCAGCCGGCGCGACGGGCTCCGCATTATTTGCATGTAACGACGAGCTCGCGTTTCATTTCGCTGGTGCCCGATGCCGAGCTCGTCGAATCGATGTTGCGCGCCACGATGTCGTAGCCCTTGGCGCCACACTGCGCGTCCGCCTGCTGGGTGCAGTCGTCCCAACCCTTGCCGACGCCGGAGCAGTTGAACGAAAGCCGTCGGCCGCTGTGATGTCCATCCGTGGCGCAGCCGGAAACCGTAGCAACGGCAACGATGAGCAGGATCGGAGGCAAACGCATGTGCGGGTTCTCGTCGGGAAGTGTGGGCGGAAAATAGTCCGGTCTCGAAGCGAAAGCAAATGGGCTGCGTTTTTGGCCGCGAAGACGTATAAAGAGGAAGGCAAAGTCCATCGGCTGACTCGTGAAGGATCCTGCGCCCACAACCGCAACACCCGCAGCCGCGCAGGCCGTACGCCTGGACGTGTGGCTATGGGCCGCGCGCTTTTTCAAGACGCGAGCGCTGGCCAAGAAAGCCATCGAAGGCGGTCACGTGCGGATCGACGGTCACGCATCGCGCGCGGCGGCGTCGGTGAAAGTCGGGCAGCGGATGCGTGTGGAACGTGGCCTGGATGCGTTCGAAATCGACGTGCTCGACCTGCCGGGGCGTCGCGTTTCGGCGCCGGTCGCACGCACCTGTTTCCGCGAGACGCCGGAAAGCATCGCCGCACGCGAGCGCGCCGCCGAACAGCGCAAGATGATGCGCGACGGCTACGAACGTCCGCCGACCAAACCGGACAAACGGGCGCGACGTCTTATCCGCGCGCTGGGCGATATCGACATGTTCTGATCGCCGCAACGCGCGTCGACTCGTTGCAGCAGTTCCACGGCGCTACACTTCACCGATGACGGCGCGCATTGACACGACGATCGAATTCAGACGCACACTCAGCCGAGGTCCGGCGACGGTGTACGTGCTGCCGCATCGCGGCGAGGAATTTCTCAAGTTGGGGTTTTCGCGCGATCCGCTGGCGCGCATGCAGAGCCTGCATCCGCGCTATTTCGAGTTTTTCGACATCGAGCGGGCGATTCTCATCGAAACGCCGCGCGTCGCAGATGCGCGGGCTGTAGAAACCGCGCTGAAGCGTCAGCTCGTCGAGCATCGCGCGCCGGCGCCGCTGGATATCCGCCACGACGCGGGCGGCGAAACCGAGTGGTTTCGCGGCGCTTACGACGTCATCGCCGCGACTCTCGCAAGCTATTCCGCAATGGGATATGGCGTTGTGTGCGACCCGCGACCGCGCCTGGCGGAGATGCTGCATCGACAGGGTGCTCAGACGTTCGAGTGGGCGTCGCTGCAATGGCGGGCGATCAACGAGGGCGATGCGTTCATCGTCGAGCGCGCAACGCGCACGCTCACCGACGCTCTCGACGCCTACCGCTGGTTCGAGATCGATTCCAAGGAATTCGTCCCGACGCAGGTTGCGACGTGGTATGCGTCGCAGCGCCGTTAAAGTTGCCTAGAAGCGTAACGCGCGGGAAAGAAAACCCAACACGATCACAGCCGCGGCAAACGTGATTTCCGGATGGCGCCGCGCACGCAATCCGAGCGGCGACTCCGCGAGATCGGCGGCCATCTTGCCGATATCGCTTGCCAGCGCAAGAGCGTTCGGCACGATCCGCGTCATATGTTCGCTCCACACTTCGCGCGTGGCGATGAGATCGTCGGTCAGTGTCGGCTCTACGACCGCGCGTTTACGTCGTGCGGCCATGATCAGGCCGACCGCGTCGTCGGCACGGCTTCATCGTTCGCCGCGTTGCCGACTTCATGCTTCACCTGATCCTTCTCGTCCTCGAGGCGTTGTGCGAGGCGCTTGCGATAACTGCGGATGATGAAGTAGCCCGCGACGGCCACCGCCGCGGCGACGATGTGCGGATTGTTGCGCGCCCACGTCGCGCCGCGCCGCGAATACTGCCGCGCGTCGCGGCGCACGCGAACTTCCAGATCGGTCGCCTGATCGCCCGCGTCGCGGAACGCTTTGAGCGCGCGCGTCCACGTGCCGGACAACGCATCGAGCGCGGCACGATATGTCGCGCTGGCCTGATCGGCCGCGTCCTGCGAACGGCTCCGCACGAGGTCGGCGCGTTCCGACCACGCACGCCGTGCGCGATCGCGGCTGCTTTGCGCTTTGCGCAGTGAACGCTGCGCGCCGTCGGCGAGCGAATCCCGTGCGTCGCCGAGGCCGCCGGCGAGATCGGATTTGGCCTGATGCAGCGCATCGGACATGGCGTCGCTGGCTGACGACAGCGGCGAGAGAATTTCTTTCATCGTGGTAAGGCTCATGGCGATTCCCTGCGTTAGGTTCTAAACGACCCACGAGTGACGCAACTCCCATGCCATCAGTTAGCAAGGACTCATCGACATCGCCGCCGATTTGCGCCTCGACGAATATGCAAGCCGCACAGCGCATGATCGCGTGTCGTGTGATTTGCACGCAGGAACGCGCGGCCTCATTCGACGAAAGCGATGTCGCGGCACTGCGTTATCGTCGGCGACAATGAATACTTCCTGTCTGGCGGATACGCCTCGTGCTGATTTATTCCGTGCTGTTTTTAGTCGCGCTGTGGGCGGGCGTACAAAATGCGCTCGCCGGCGGCGGGACGTTCATCACGTTCCCGATCCTGCTGTGGGCGGGACTCGACGCGCGCGCGGCCAACATCACCTCGACCATCGCCCTGTTTCCAGGCCAGGTGACGACGGCACTCGCTGGCCGTTCGCAGGTGGCAGGCAACGAGCAGTTGAGCGTGCGCGAACTGGTCGTGATCAGTCTGATCGGTGGTGTGGCCGGCGCGGTGTTGCTGCTGCTGACGCCAAGTCATTTCTTCGAGCGGCTGGTGCCGTTCCTGGTGCTCGTTGCCACGGCGATTTTCGCGTGGGGGAGTTTCCGCCCGCGCAACGCGGAGGCGCCGATCCATTTGAGTCGCCGCGCGTTGATGAGTTCGCAGTTCGCGATCGCCGTCTACGGTGGCTACTTCGGTGGCGGAATCGGCATCCTGATGCTGGCCGCGCTGACCGCGGCAGGCTGGGAATTCCGCAGCGCCGGCGCGACGAAGAATCTGCTCGCCGGCGTGATGAACTTCGCCGCAGTGCTGGTATTCGCCTTCTCGCATGACGTGGACTGGACCGATGCCGTCGTGCTGATGGCAGGCTCGATCGTTGGCGGCCAAATCGGCGCTTATCTGCTGGCGCGGATCAACGTCACGTTGCTGCGCCTTTTCGTCGTCGTCATCGGCACGGCGTTGACTGTTGGATTGTTCGTCCGCGCTTACTGACGCACCGTCGAGTTCGACGACGGGAAAAAGCTAGCCCGTGCGGAAGGGGGTGTTTCCGCACGGGCTCCTGCGCACCATCACCATCCATGATTGGGGCATGCGTATTGTCGGCGCTGCGGCGCGGCGTTTGAATCCGGCAAAACACCCAAAGCGACGTGACCGCCATCACACGTTTCGACGGACGCGATGCGGACAAGCCGTTCGCGCCATAGAAACTGCAGAGTAAGATGGAATGCGGGTCGGTGCCGCGGACGCGCACCGTGTTGCGCAGCGAGGCGAGGGGAAAGCGGATGATTCGAGTCGTCATCGTCGACGATCACGCGCTGGTGAGGACCGGCCTGCGCATGATCCTGCAGCAGCACGCCGACATGGACATCGTCGGCGAAGCCGACTGCGGCGAACAGGGTCTGCTGCTCATCAAGCGTCTCGCGCCCGACATCGCACTCGTGGACGTGCACATGCCGGGCTTCAGCGGTGTCGAACTCACCGAGCGCGTGCGTCGCGCCAAGCTGGCCACGCGCATCGTCATCCTTACAGTAGCCGACGAGTCGCCGTTTCCGCGCCGACTGCTCGACGCCGGTGCGAGTGCGTACCTGACCAAAGGATGTCCCGCCGATGAACTGACCAGGGCCATCCGCCGCGTGGCCGACGGGCAGCGCTATCTCGGCGCGGACATCGCCCAGCAACTGGCGCTGCAAGGCGACCGCACGGAAGAGTCGCCGTTCAGCGGACTGTCCGCGCGTGAACTCGAAGTCGCGATGATGCTGGCGCAAGGACTCAGCGCGCAGATCATCGCGAGGCGGCTGAATCTGAGTGCGAAAACCGTCGCGACCTACAAGTACCGGCTGTTCGAAAAGCTCGACATCGACAATGTCGTCGCACTCGCTCATCTGGTGAACACGCATGGCATCACCGCTACGCAACCACCGCCGGCGATGCACGCACGCTAGCCGGCGGTACGAACCGCCGGCGTAGCGATTTACTTCTGTGCGTTATCCGTGTTCGCCGGCGGCGCCGTATTTTGTGGCGTAACCGGATTCGACGAGGGTGCACTCACCGACGATGCGTTCGATGCATTCGCCGTCGGGGTTGTAGTCGACGTATTCGCCGACTTCGCATCGTCGTCTTTCGGCGGATGCGTGTGCACCACCGGTGGACGCTGCGGCGCAGGTGCGTCCGGCGTGCTCGGCGGCGAAGTGGCGGGCGCAGCCGATGCGACAGGCGAAGCGATTGCAGCCGGCGCCGCGGGTTTCGGTTGCGACGGCATCTGCAGTGGTAGTTGGGTGCTCGAACTGGCTGATTCAGTCGACGGTGTTGTCGCTCTGGGCGTCACCACCACCGCGGGCGGCGTAAAGCGGGACGGGATCGGCAGCGGACGATTCGGCATGAACACCGGCGCAGATGCAGCTTCAACAGGTTTCGCTTCGGGTGGCGTTGGCAACGGAGACTTGTCGACCCGCGGTGCCGCTGTTTCCGACAAAGCGGAGGCCGGTGAGGGCTTCGCTTCGGGCGGCGAAACGCTGACCGGCGAGGCCGGCAACGGTGCGGGCTTCGGTTGCTCGATAGCAGCCGCCGTCGATTGAGCAGGCGCGGCTTGCACCACGGGTTTTGCGGACGCGGCGACCGGTATCGCCGGTTTCGCTTCATGCGCGGGCACCGACGGCGGAGCCGTTGCCTGCGGCTGAGCCGCGGGCGTCGGCGTCGATTCGGTTTTGCTCTCGCTCGTCGGAACGACGACGCGCGGTGTGGACACGGGAGTCGGCGTATCCGACGCTACCGGCTTGCGTTCCGTCGCCGGCGTTTCCACAACCGCGGACGGTTTCTCGCCGCGCGGCATCGTTGCAGATACCGCGGACTTCGCTTTCTCCGCGCGTGCGGCGCTGGCGTGATCGTCGTCTTCGTCATCGAAATCGAACACGACCGGTTCGTTGCCGACGGGCGTCGCCGCTGCCGGCAGGTCATCGTGCTTGCGACGACGGCGACCGCCACGGCGACCGCGACGCCGCGAGCGCGGCGTTTCATCGCCCGCGACATCGCTGCCGGGCGCAGTGGCTGTTGCTATTGCGGATGAGGTGACGCTGGCCGCGTCGACGGGCTCTTTCGGCGTGCGTGGCACCGGTGTCGGCTCGACGGCTGCCGTCGGCTTGGGTGTCGGTTGTGGCTGTGGCTTGCGCGGTTGCTGGCCGGGACGAGACTCGTTGGTTCGTGCCTCGTTCTTCGGGCGCTGTTCTTTCTGCGGCGCGCGTTGTTCATTACGATTGCGATCGCCGTGCGACGACCGATTGTCCGATCCGCGCGATTGACGCGGCTCGTTCGACCGGCTCTTGTTGCGATTCCCGCCATCGCTCGTGCGCTGCTGCGGTCGCGGCCGTGGCTTGGGAGCTTCGATGGCCGGCGTCGGTTCGGCGGCGAAAAGATTTTTCAGCCACGCCATGAAGCCGCCGCCGCCGCTCGGTTTCGCAACGGGAGCAGCGACTTCTTCGACATCGGGTTTCATCGACGGCGCCGGCGACGCCGGTTTTACGCCGCTGACGGCAGGTTTCTCGGGCTCGGCATCGGGCTTGGCCACTTGCGGCGGCGGCGCGATGACGAGCGGCGTGAGGCGTTCGTAACTCGGCTTCACATCCTCGGCGATATCGGCTTTGCGGATGCGCGTGATTTCAAAATGCGGCGTGTGCAGTTTTTCGTCGGCGACGATGATGATCGGCACCTCGTGACGCTGCTCGATCTCGGCGACGGCCTTGCGCTTTTCGTTGAGCAGGAAGTTGGCCACGCTGGCCGGCGCCTGCACCAGGATCTGCCCGGAGTTTTCTTTCATCGCCTGTTCTTCCACCAGACGCAGCACCGAGAGCGACAGCGACTCCACACCACGCACGCGGCCATGGCCTTCGCAGCGCGGGCAGACGAGCTGCGTCGATTCACCAAGGCTCGGACGCAGGCGCTGCCGCGACATTTCGAGCAAACCGAAACGCGAAATCTTGCCGATCTGCACACGCGCACGGTCGTGGCGCAGCGCATCGCGCAGTTTGTCTTCCACTTCGCGCTGGTGTTTCGGGCTGTCCATGTCGATGAAGTCGATCACGATCAGTCCGCCGGCGTCGCGGATGCGAAGCTGGCGAGAGATTTCCACCGCTGCCTCGAGGTTGGTGTTGAGCGCGGTTTCCTCAATATCGCCACCCTTGGTCGACTTCGCCGAGTTGATGTCGATGGCGGTGAGCGCTTCGGTCTGGTCGATCACGATCGAACCACCGGACGGCAGACGCACGCTGCGTTCGAACGCGTTCTCGATCTGCGTTTCGATCTGGAAGCGCGAGAACAGCGGAACCGTGTCGTTGTATATCTTGAGCTTGCGCAGGTTCTGCGGCATCACCTGCTGCACGAAATCGCGAGCGTCGTTGAACAGTTCTTCGCTGTCGATCAGGATCTCGCCGATGTCGTTGCGCAGATAGTCGCGCAGTGCACGGATGATGAGTTTCGATTCCTGATAAATGAGGAACGGGGCAGGGCGCGATTGCGCTGCTTCGTCGATCGCTTTCCAGACCTGCAGCAGATAATCCAGGTCCCACTGCAGTTCTTCGGCTTCGCGACCCATGCCGGCCGTGCGGATGATGAGCCCCATTTCCTCCGGCAGGTTGAGCAGGTCGAGCACTTCTTTGAGGTTGGCTCGGTCGTCGCCTTCGATGCGCCGCGAAACACCACCGGCGCGCGGATTGTTCGGCATCAGCACCAGATAGCGGCCGGCGAGGGAGATGAACGTGGTCAGGGCAGCGCCCTTGTTGCCGCGTTCTTCCTTGTCGACCTGCACGAGCAGTTCCTGGCCTTCCTTCAGCAACTCGCGAATGCCCGCGCGGTTGTGATCGACGCCGGGCTGGAAGTATTGCCGGGAGATTTCCTTCATCGGCAGGAAGCCGTGACGCTCCGCACCGTAATCGACGAAACAGGCTTCGAGCGAGGGTTCGACTCGCGTGATGCGGCCTTTGTAGATGTTGGCCTTTTTCTGTTCCTTGGAGGGGATCTCGATATCGAGATCGTAGAGAGCTTGGCCATCCACGATGGCCACGCGCAACTCCTCACGCTGAGTTGCGTTGATCAACATACGTTTCATTGTAAAAATCCTCACGCGCTCGACCGCGAACGTCGCCGCGACTCCGCGCCGATATACCGGCGGCGGCGTCGCGCAAACCGTGGGCGTGGTACGCATCCACGGGAGCGCTTGCTGACCGGCGCGTTGTTTGTCGCGCCTGGTCTGTTAATGAATGCCCTTCTGTTGCACAACCGCGATTCCTTTCGCCATGACGGCAGCAGGCAATCGGCGACGCGAACCGTTACGATGTCGCAGCGGCCTCGACGCGCTCCTACCGGAGACCCGCGCCGGGCGCTGACGCACTGCAGCGACCGCGTGCGCCAAGGATCGAACTTCACTTGAAGTCTTTTATCGATCGCTGGCGCGAAATGCCTTTCCATATTAGCAATTTGCACGATATTTATCCACAACATGTCAGAAACGAAGCCCGACGCCGGTTCCGGCGTCCGCAAGGTGCAGGTGCCCGACGAGCGCGACGGGCAGCGCATTGACAACTTTTTGGCCGGCCAGCTCAAGGGCGTGCCGAAAAGTTTGATCTACCGCATCGTGCGCACCGGCCAGGTGCGCGTGAACGGCAAGCGCGCCAAACCCGATACGCGCGTCAGCGGCGGCGATGAAGTGCGCATTCCGCCGGTGCGCGTCGCGCAGGCGAGTGGCGAAGCGCCGGCGCCGACGAAACAGGTACAGCGTGTCGAGGAATCGATCATCTTCGAAGATGCGGACTACCTCGTTCTGAACAAGCCCGCCGGCGTGGCCAGTCACGGCGGCAGCGGCGTGAGTTTCGGTGCGATCGAACTGCTGCGATCGGCGCGGCCGGACGAGTCGCTGGAACTCGCGCATCGGCTCGACCGCGATACGAGCGGTGTGCTCGTCCTGGCACGCAAGCGCGCCGCGCTGCTCGATCTGCAGAACCTGATCCGCGACAACGACACGACGAAACAGTATCTGGCGCTGTTGAGCAGTCATCCGCCGCGCGCGAAATTCGACGTGAACGTACCGCTGCGCAAATCGATCCTGCAGGGCGGCGAACGCATGGTGCGCGTCGACGATGCCGGCAAGCCGGCGTTGACGTCATTCAAGATCATCGACACGTTCGCCGCCGCGTCGCTGGCCGAAGTCACGTTGCACACCGGACGTACGCATCAGATCCGCGTCCACGCGCAGCACGCCGGGTTTCCGATTGCGGGCGACGAAAAATACGGATCGAAGGAAACCAATCAGCGCCTGCGCGAATTCGGCTTGCGCCGACTGTTCCTGCACGCGGCGCGTTTCGAATTCGCGCGAAAGGGAAAGACCTACAGTTTTTCTGCGCCGCTTGCGCCGGAACTTGCGGAGGTGTTGGACGAATTGCCGAAAAAGCGATGATTATTTCGCGCCGATCGATTCCACTTTCGCGGCGCTGATGAAATCGTTCATCGACAGTCCGCCCACGTCGTGCGTGGAAAATTTGATCGTCGCCTTGCCCCAGCCGAGTTCGATATCCGGATGATGATTCTCGCGCTCGGCGATCGCGCCGACGTCGTTGACGAAGGCGAGGGCCGTGGCGAAATCCGGAAATTTGTACGTCTTCTCGATCACGTCCTCGCCATCGCCGAATTTCCAGCCCGGCAATTCCTTGATCAATTCATGCGCCGTGGCCGCGTCGACCGCGTTCTGCTTGCCCTTGAGCGGCTTGCAATCTTGCCGGCGCAACTCATCTAACTTCACGACCTTCTCCTTGGCATCGGGCGGCGTCAGTATAACGCTGCGGGATGACGCGGTTTCTATTTAGGACTAAACTAGTCCTGTTTTGGAATCTAAAGCAATGCTCACACTCACAGACAACGCGCAAAACCACTTCCGCAAGCTCATCGACTCGCAAGGGATGAGCGAGGTCGGCATCCGCATCCAGGCGGTCAACGGCGGTACGCCGAAGGGCGACGTACAGCTCGAATTCTGCGCGTGCGGACGAACTTGCCGGCGACGAATGGGCGCTGCAATGCGAAGGCTTCATGTTCTATGTCGATGCGGCCAGCATTGGCTATCTCGACCAAGGCGAAATCGACTATCAGACGAACGCCACCGGCGGCCAACTGACGGTGCGCGCGCCGAAGCTGAAAGGAACGGTGCCCGGTGAAGGCGCGAGCCTCGCCGATCGCGTGCGGCATGTCATCGACAGCGAAATCAATCCGCAGATCGCCGCGCACGGCGGACGCGTGAGCCTCGAAGAAATCACGCCGGATTCGATCGTGATCCTGCGTTTCGGCGGCGGCTGCCACGGCTGCGGCATGGCCGACGTGACGCTTAAGCAGGGTATCGAGACGACGCTGCGATCGCGCCTACCGGAAATCAAAGCGGTGCGCGACGCGACCGATCACGCCAGCGGACACAATCCGTATTACCGCGGACAGCACGGCGCGTCCGCGGTTCGATAGGAATTATTTCTCCGAGCCTTGCTCGTGATGAGCCAGGTCGTCGAGCTTGCCCGGCATGTCCGCGTAGTAGCTCGCGAGCGCCTGAATGTCCGCTTCGCTCAAGGTTTTCACGAAACCCTGCATGATCGCGTTTTGGCGTTCGCCGGTCTTGTATTCCTGCATCGCTCGCGCGAGGTAGTCGTGGTACTGGCCGGCCAGCCGCGGATATTGCGCATTGGTGGAATTGCCGTCCGGTCCATGGCAGGCGGCGCACGGCTTGGACAACTCTTCGGGGTTCTTGCCCGGCGCCGCGCCGGCTTCTGCAGCGAGTGCGTTGAACGACAGGCCGCAGGCGAGCGAGGCGATGACGAAAATCGGTTTCATGGAGCGCTTCCTTACGGCGTGATGCTGGAGAGATAGGCGGCGACGTTCCGGATGTCCTCGTCGGACAGGCTTTCGCCTTGCGCGCGCATGGTCGGGTGCGCGCGTTCGCCTTTCTTGTATTCGGTCAGCGCATTCACCAGGTAGTCGTAGTTCTGACCGGCGATGCGCGGCACGCGGTAATTCGGATAGGCGTTGCGATAGCCGGTGACGCCGTGACAGCCGCCGCAGGTATAGACCAGCGCGTGGCCGACCTTCGGATCGCCCTTGGCGTCGTCGGCCAGGGCAGGGGCGGCGAAGCAGAGTGCAGACAACAAAAACGGGGCGAAACGGGCAGGCACAAGTCTCGGCATGGTCAGTCCGGCGATCCAGAATTAATAAGGGCGGAGTAACAAGGGCTAAAAACTCGTGAAGTATAACGTGCCGCGATTCGTGATCGCCAGATTCGCGAGCCGTGCTGCCGCAGTACGCCGCTTGCATCGCCGACTCGGTGGCGGCGCAACTATTTATGCGCGTCGCGCATCCAACATCGGATCTGTGAATTTTTGTGATGAGCCATGACTACCGGCTCTGTCGGCTCTGCTAGGGCTGCCGGAGAATCGCTACACAGGCCATGGTTGAAAGTTTACTATGATGGTGATATAGTTAACTATAACACCGAATCAATAGCCACTTCCGCTCACGAGCTACCATGGCCAACTCCTTGATAAACATCAAAACTATTGCGCTCGCCAGCGCCGTTGCGGTCGCCACGCTGACCTTATCCGCGTGCGGAACCGACGGAAAAGCCGCACAAACCAAACAATCGACCGTCGATGCGGTGCCGGTGGAAGTGGCCGCGGCGGCACGCGCGCCGATCAGCGCCAACTACAGTGGCACGGCCTCGCTCGTGGCCGATCACGAAGCGCAGGTGGTTTCGAAGACGAACGGCGTCATCAAGAAGCTTTATGTCGAAGAGGGCGACGCGGTGAAAGCCGGCCAGCTCCTCGCCGAGATCGACGACGCCGACGCGCGCAGCAAGCTGAATTCCGCCGAAGCGCAGATGCACAAGTCGGAAGCGACGTTCGCGCACGCGGAAGCCGCGATTCCGAAACAGCTCATCCCGCAATTCGAATACGAACAGGACAAATTCGATCTGCAGGACAAACGTGCAGCGCTGGAAGGCGCACGTCTGCAGCTTGCGTATACACGTATACTCGCACCCGTCGACGGCATCATCGCCGAGCGTTCGGTGAAGGTCGGCAACATGTTGCAGGCCAACCAGAACGTGTTCCGCATCGTCGGCATGGATCCGCTGCAGGCAGTGCTGAACGTGCCGGAGCGGCAGCTTGGCATTCTCAAGCCGAGTCAGACGGTGCAACTGGAAGCCGATGCGCTGCCCGGTCAGAAATTCACCGGCACCATCCTGCGCATCGCTCCCGTGGTCGATTCCAGCAGCGGCACGTTCCGCGTCACCACGCAGTTCCACGACAAGACCGCGACGCTCAAGCCCGGCATGTTCGCGCGCATCGATATCGTGTACGACCACCGCGACGATGCGCTGACGATCCCGCGCTCGGCCCTGATCGAAGAAGACGGCGAGACCGCGGTGTTCGTGGTCGAGAAGCCGACGCCTGAAGCGTCCTCCGCGCCGAAAAATACCGCCAACGCGGAAGCCAAGGCTGTCACCAAACTTCCCGCCGACGCGCTGGTCGCGCATCGCCGCCTGGTGAAGGTGGGTTACAGCGACGGCGATCACATCGAGATCCGTAGTGGCGTCGACGAAGGCGCGCGTGTGATCACGGTCGGCCGCAATGCCGTGCGCGACGGCACCGCCGTGCAGGTGATCGGCGCGACCGCGAACGCCAAACCGCAAGCGGTCGCCGACAACAAGCAGCCCGGAGCCAACGGGTGAACATCGTCGAGGCCGCCACGCGCCGGCGCGTTACCGTCGGCATGGTCACGCTTACGTTCGTCCTGTTCGGTTTCATCGCACTGTTTGGGTTGAAGGTGAATCTGCTGCCGGATCTCACCTATCCGACGCTCACCGTGCGCACCGAATACGAAGGCGCCGCGCCGCTGGAAATCGAGAACCTGATTTCCCAGCCGGTGGAAGAGGCGATCGGCGTCGTCAAGAATCTGCGCAAGATCCATTCGGTGTCGCGCACCGGCCAGTCCGACGTGATCCTCGAATTCGCCTGGGGCACGAACATGGATCAGGCCGGACTCGACGTACGCGACAAGCTCGACATCCTGCAACTGCCGCTGGATGCGAAGAAACCGGTGCTGTTGCGGTTCAATCCTTCGACCGATCCGATCATGCGTCTGTCCTTGAGCGGCACCACTGCGGCGAAAGGAGAGTTGAGCGAGGCCGAACTCAAGCAACTGCGCCGCTTCGCCGACGACGAATTGCGCAAGCGTCTCGAACCTACGCCCGGCGTGGCCGCGGTGAAGGTCGGCGGCGGTCTGGAAGATCAGATCGACGTCGAAATCGATCAGCAGCGTTTGCAGCAACTCAATCTCAATGTCGCCGATGTCACCAAGCGCCTCGCCGACGAAAACGTGAATGTATCCGGTGGCCGTATCGACAACGGTTCGCAGCGCTATCTCGTCCGCACGGTAAACCAGTTCGGCAATCTCGACGAGATGCGAAATCTGCTCATCAAGGTCGACAACAACGTGCCGGTGCGCCTGAAAGACATTGCCGACGTGCGGCAAGGCTACAAGGAGCGCGAAGGCATCGTCCGCGTCGACGGCCACGAAGCGATCGAACTGGCCGTCTACAAGGAAGGCGATGCGAACACGGTGAGCGTCGCCGCGGCTGTGCGCAAACAGATCGAACACCTGACGCCGCTGCTGCCGAAGAACGCGAAGCTCAGCACCATCGACGATCAGTCGGTTTTTATCCAGAGTTCGCTCGACGATGTGCGCAACGACGCCATCATCGGCGGCGTGCTGGCGGTGCTCATCATCTTTTTCTTCCTCGCCGATTCGTGGAGCACCTTCATCATCTCGCTGTCGTTGCCGATCTCGCTGATCGCGACGTTCTTCTTCATGGGTCAGGCCGGCGTGAGTTTGAACGTGATGTCGCTCGGCGGTCTGGCACTTGCCACGGGCATGGTGGTCGACGACTCGATCGTCGTGCTCGAAAATATCGCGCGCTTGCGCGAGCACGGCTTCGGCATCGTGGAAGCGGCCGTTAAAGGTGCGCGCGAAGTGTCGATGGCGGTGATTGCTTCGACGCTCACGACGGTCGCCGTCTTTTTCCCGCTCGTGTTCGTGCAAGGCGTTGCCGGACAGTTGTTTCGCGATCAGGCCTTGACCGTGACCTTCGCGATGCTGATTTCGCTGGTCGTGGCGATGACGTTGATTCCGATGCTCGCGTCGCTGCGCGGACGTTCGCCGATCGCGTACAAGGAAGAAGAGCCGTCTCCCGGTTGGCAGCCGAGCAGCAGCGCAGGCCGGGGCATCAAGCGCGCAGTTTCGCCCGTATCGAAAACATTCTTTAGCTGGATTCCGAAGGGCATCGCCGTAGGCCTGTTTTTCGTTTTCAGTCGCATCGGTCGAGCGGTCGGCAAGGTGTTGCGTGCTGTCGGTCGCGTGGTGCTGATGCCGTACAACGCCGCGGCGCGTGCCTATCACGCCTTCCTGCCGAAAGCGCTGGCGCGGCCGTATGCCGTGCTCGCATTCGCGGCGCTCGCGTTCGCCGGTAGTGTGGCGCTGATCCCGACGCTCGGTCTGGATCTCATTCCCTCGCTCGCGCAGGGCCGCTTCGAGATGACGGTGAAGCAGTCGCCCGGCACCGCGCTGGTGGATACGGACAAACTTGTCGCCGAGCTGCAGCAGAAAAGTGCGAACGATCCCAACATAGCGTTGATCTATGGTGTGAGCGGAACCGGCACGCGACTCGACGCGACGCCGACCGAATCCGGCGAGAACATCGCGCGTCTGCTGGTGGTGCTCAAACCCGGCGTCGGCAATCGCGGCGAGCGCGAGGCGACCGAAGCGCTGCGCGCGGTGATGGTGTCGCATCCGGGAACCGAGGTGAAATTTGCGCGGCCTCAGCTTTTCAGTTTCGCCACGCCGCTGGAAATCGAATTGCGCGGTTACGACCTGGCCTCGCTCGAAAAGGCCGGCAAGAAACTCTCGCAACTGATGAATGCGTCGCCGCGTTTCGCCGATGTGAAATCCACCGTCGAAGGCGGCTATCCCGAAATCCAGATCAAGTTCGATCAGGATCGCGCCGCCGCACTCGGATTGACGACGAAACAGATTTCCGATCAGGTGGTGAACAAGGTTAAAGGATCGGTCGCCACGCGCTACAGTTTCCGTGATCGCAAGATCGACGTTCTGGTGCGCACGCAGGCCGACCAGCGCGCTTCAGTCGATGACATCCGTAATCTGATCGTCGGCTACGTCGGACAAACAGGCGTTGCTTCGACACCTGCCAATGGCACGTCGGCCACCTCGACGGCGTCGACGAATTCTTCATCGACCGGCACGAGCGCGACAGCGACGTCGAACAGCACGAATACTAATGCAACGACGGGACGTCCGATTCGCCTGTCGGCCGTGGCCGATGTGATCTCGAGTCAGGGCCCGAGCGAAATCCATCGCATCAGCCAGGAGCGCGTCGCGATCGTTTCCGCGAATCTGCATTACGGCGATCTCGGCAGCGCCGTGAGCGAGGTGCAGCGGCTCATCCACGACAACCCGCTCGCTGCCGGTGTGACCACGCATATCGGCGGGCAGAGTGAGGAGCTCGACGCGTCGGTGAAATCGCTGATCTTCGCGTTGTCGCTCGCGATCTTCCTCGTCTATCTGGTGATGGCCTCGCAGTTCGAATCGCTGCTGCATCCGTTCGTCATCATGTTCTCGATCCCGCTCGCGCTGGTCGGTGCCGTGCTGGCACTGAAACTGACGGTGACGCCGTTGAGCGTGGTCGTGTTCATCGGCCTGATCATGCTGGCGGGCATCGTCGTGAAGAACGCGATCGTGCTGATCGATCGCGTCAATCAGTTGCGCGAAGAGGGTGTCGACAAGATCGGCGCCATCGTTCAGGCCGCCGAATCGCGCCTGCGTCCGATCTCGATGACCACGCTGTGCACGCTGCTTGGCTTCATGCCGCTCGCCATCGGCGTCGGCGACGGCAACGAAGTGCGTGCGCCGATGGCGATCACCGTGATCGGCGGCTTGCTCATCTCGACGCTGCTGACGCTGGTCGTGATTCCGGTCGTCTACACGCTGCTCGATCGGCGCAGCGACGCGGCCTATCGCGAACGCGGCGAGCGCAAGAGAAAGGCGGTGGTCGATGCCGCCAAACTTCAAGCGGAAGGTGCGATGGTATGACACTCGCAGAACTCAGCCTCAAGCGGCCGGTGACGGTCATCATGGCCTTCGTGTCGATGACGGTGATCGGCCTGATCGCTGCGTTCCGTCTGCCGCTGGAGTCGATGCCGGACATCCAGTTTCCGTTTCTCGAAGTCAGTCTGCCGTATCAGGGTTCGACGCCGTCGGAAGTCGAGCGTACGGTTACGCGCCCGGTCGAGGAAGCGCTATCCACGCTCACCGGCGTGCAGCACATGTATTCGGTGACGCGTGCCGATGGCGTCAATATCGACATGCAATTCAAGTGGGGTCAGGACACGGCCGTGAAAGCGGTCGAAGCGCGCGAGAAGATCGAGGCGATCCGCGCCGACCTGCCGTCGGACCTCACGCGCTACAACATCTTCAAGGGTTCGACCGCCGACCAGCCCGTGCTCAACCTGCGCGTGTCGGCCGACCACGATCTCACCAACGCTTACGAACTGCTCGACCGCGAAGTGAAGCGTCCGCTCGAGCGCATTCCCGGCGTCGCGCGCGTCAGCATCGAAGGTGTCGCGCCGCGCGAGGTACAGATCGAAATCGATTCTGACCGACTCAGCGCCGCCGGCGTCGGACTCAATGATCTATACGAACGGCTGAAGTCCGCCAACTTTTCCGCGTCCGGCGGACTGATCAAGGACGGCGGCACGCGGTATCACGTGCAGCCAGTCGGCGAATGGCACAGCATCGAGGAAGTGCGCTCGCTGGCCATCAACGACAAGGGCCTGAAGCTGGGCGACATCGCCGACGTCAACGTAAAACCGGGCCGCCTTACTTACGCGCGGCATCTCGACCAGCGTCCCGCGATCGCCATCGATATCTCCAAAGAACGCAGCGCGAATCTCGTCGAAGTCGGCAAGGCGGTGATGGCCGAGGTCGACCGCATTCGCCAGGAACCCGAACTCAAGGGTATTCAGATTTATTCGCTCGGCGATCAGGCGCAGTCGGTGCAGGAGAGCTTGCGCCAACTCAGCCAGGCCGGACTCGAAGGCACGCTGCTGTCGATCGTCGTTCTGTTTTTCTTTCTGCGCGACTGGCCGTCGACGATGATGGTCTCGCTGGCGATTCCGATCTGTTTCATCATCACGCTGGGCTGTCTGCAGATGTTCGGCATGACGCTGAACATCCTGTCGATGATGGGTCTGCTGCTCGCCGTGGGCATGCTGGTCGACAACGCAGTCGTAGTGGTCGAGAGCATTTATCACTACCGCGAACGGCATCCCGACAAACCCTGGTACTGCGCGGTGCAAGGCACACAGGTGGTCGGTGTGGCGATCGCAGCGGGCACGTTATCGAGCATCATCGTGTTTCTGCCGATGGTGTTCGGCGAGAAGGACGACATCAGCATCTTCCTCACTCAGGTTGCGATCACCATGGCGATCGCGCATCTCGCATCGTGGCTGGTGGCCGTGAGTCTCGTGCCGATGCTGTCGTCGAAGCTGCCGCCGCCGAAATTCATCGGACGAAAGAACATCATCACGCGCGTGCAGAGCGCATACGCGCGTTTCATCGGCTTCACGCTCAACCACCGGCGCTGGACGATGATCGGTTTGCTGGTGCTGCTGATCGTTAGCATTATCGGACCGGCCAAACACACCACGATGGACATGTTCCCGCAGGGCGAGCGCGACCGTCTGTTCATCGGTTATCGCCTGAACGCGCTGTATCCGCTGCCGGAGCTGAAGGCGTCGGTGAGCAAGGTCGAGGCCTATCTCAACGAGCATCGGCAGGAACTGCACATCGCCAACATCTACAGCCGTTACGCCGAAGATGGCAGCGACACGTTCACGCAAATGCTGTTCGAGAAGGAAGACAAGACCCGCTCGCCGTTCGCCTGCAAGTACTTCGGCTGGCTGATGTCGGGTTTCTGCCGGCCGGATACGCACGATGTGCTGGAGAAGTTGCGCAAGGATTTGCCGAAGGTGCCGATCGGGCAACTGGTGTTCGATTTCAACGGCGGCAACAACGGCAACGACAGCACGATCAACGTCAGCCTCGTCGGCGATTCGGGCCAGGAGTTGCGAGATCTTTCGGGCAGCGTCATCAGCGCGCTGAAAAGTCTGCCGTCGCTGCGCGACGTCAGTGCCACGCAGGACAGCGGCAATCGCGAATTGTCGGTGCGCGTGGATCGCGACAAGGCGAAGGAATACGGATTCTCCGCCAACGACGTGGCGCAGTTCATCGCGATCGCCTTGCGCGGCATGCAGTTGAAGGACTTCCACGGACAGGACAGCCAGCTTCCGGTGTGGCTGAGGTTTCGCGGTTCGGATGCGCAAAGCCTCGACGAGCTGAGCGACTACAAGATCCGCCGCCCGGATGGCAGCCAGATCCCGCTGCTGTCGGTAGTCAGCGTCGGCACGCGCAATGCTTCGTCCGTCATCGAACGCGAAAGCCGGCAGATTTCGCTCGGCATCAAGGCCAACCTGGCCGACGGCGCCACCACCGACGACGCGCGCAAGGCGATCACGAGTGTGCTCGACAGCATGCAGTTCCCGCCCGGCTACAAGTGGACGTTCGGCCAGAACTTCGACCGCAACGACGACGCCGGCAACAAGATGGGTTTCAACCTGCTAGTCGCGCTGGTGCTCGTGTACGTGGTCATGTGCGCGATGTTCGAATCGCTCATCTACCCGGCGGCGATCCTGACGACGTTCGTATTTTCGATCTTCGGCGTGTTCTGGCTGTTCTGGCTGACTGGAACGACATACTCGATCATGGCCTCGATCGGTGTGCTGATTCTGATGGGCGTGGTGGTCAACAATGGCATCGTGATGATCGTCCACATCAACCAGTTGCGGCATCAGGGGCTGCTGCGGCGCGAAGCGCTCATCCAGGGTGCGAAGGACCGCCTGCGCCCGATCCTGATGACGATGGGCACGGCCATCCTCGGCATGGTTCCGCTGTGCATATCCAATGCGTCGATCGGCGGCGACGGTCCGCCGTACTATCCGATGGCACGCGCAATAGCCGGCGGATTGATCTTCTCGACGCTGGTCAGCGTGCTGGTGCTGCCGACGATCTACTCGTTGCTCGACGACGCCAGCCTGTGGGCCAAGCGCATCGTACGCGACGCGATGGCCGCGATCCGCCGTAAACCGACAGCGGCCGCTTAAGGCAGCGTATCGATCACGGCTTGCGCCGCGCGTTCGAAACGCGCGTCGCGCGACGCATCGGCCGACTGACCGAGCGCGAACCATTCGCCCATCAGCGACGCCAGTTCGGCATCCGGTTCCTGATTGCCGCCGCCGCGCATGCGCGTGGACAAACGCCGCACCTGCAGATCCATCCGCCGCTGCCGCTCCTCGGCAGGCGACTCGATCCCCGCGAGCGCCTCGAGCCGAACCAGCGTGTCGGTTGCGCGATCTTCATCGACGCCGTTGTCAGGCGTATTTTCGAATCGCGCTTGCAGCGACTTGTCGAAATCCGCATTCGTCGCACCGATCTGCGACCACTCATCGGCCACCGCGTCGCGTGTCGCGCGGCCGAGTTCCACCGAACGCACAAGCCGGTATTTGCGCAGCGCCGAGGTGAAGCGGCGAAGACGCTTCTTGCGCGCGGCCTCCTTGACGGCGCGGGCGATCGCATCGCGCGCTTCACGAAAACGATGTTCGAGCGTGCGATCCGACGACACCTGCCATTGCGCCTCCGCATCGCGCAACGCGGTACGCAAGACGTCCGGCTCGGCATCACTGGCCGCGACATTTTCCAGTTGCTCGACAATCGTCGCGGCCTGCACGCGCTGTTGCGCCGATTTGTCGTCGCGCTCCTTGCGTTGCTCATCGAGCCTTCCGAAAGCGGCGTCGCACGCAGCGCGGAACACCCGCCACTGTTTCTGGTCCGTCGAACGACGGCCGTTGCCGATTGCGGTCCACTGCGACTGCAGTTCGCGCGCCTGCCTGGCGACGCTGCGCGCATCGGTCGTCTCGCTAAGTTTCTCGGCGCGAGCGATAAGCGCGGCCTTGGCCTGCTCGACGTCGTGATCACGCGCTGAAATCCGCTCGCCGATGCGATCGATATGCGCCTTGATCCGTTTGGCGAAACCCGACCGCTCACGCGGATCGACGAGATCAAGGCCACGCAATGCCGCACTCAACTCCGTGCGCAGCGCGAGCATCGTTTTCGCATCGCTGCTCTCGGCGGAAAACGCGTCGGCGCGAATCAAAAGTTGCTTCACTTCATCGCTGTGCGTGCGGCGGACCGCCTCGCGCCTGTCGAAATACGGACGCGCGGTGCGCAGCAGCCGATTCGACAAACCCTGGAACCGCTGTTCGAGCGCCGGCGGTGCCGCGGTCGACGTGGACAACCGCAGCCATTCCTCGCGCAGCTCGCGCAGTCGGTTCGACAGCGCATCCGGATGCGTGCCGGACAACGATTCGATTTCCACGCAAATGGCTTTGCGTCGACGGTTGTTGGACCAGTGCAGCCAGCGTTGCAACTCCGCTTCGCGTTCGCGGAGCGGTGCGAGCGCTGCGTGCAACGCCGGTGGCAGGTGTTCGATGTCGGCCACGAGCGAATCGATTTCGGCGTGGACTTGCGCGGCTTGCGCCGTATCCCCCCCATCGACGGCGGCCTGGAATCGCGCGATGCAGGCGTGCAGTTCGCGTGCTTTTTCTTCGCCGAGCTGAGGGCGTCGCTTTGTTTCCACCGTGGGCGTCGCCACCGCCGCAACGGGCGATGGCTGCGACGCCGATTGTTTGCATCGGCGCGGGCGCCGTCGGTTCAACGACCGGCACTTCGAGCGTCGGTTCTTCGCGTTTCGCTGGCGGCGGCGCAAGAATGACCGCGCGCGCACCTTCGTAACGTCGCGCGATCTCGACGGGTACCGCGGCGCCAAGCCGTTGCCATTCGGTATCGATCGCGGCGAGCTTGTCCGGATGATGCGCGGTGGTGCGCATCAGCGTTTCGATGCGCTCGCACAACAGGCGCGCGCGTTCGGCAATCGTGGCGGCGTCGCCACGTTCGACGCGCAAGCCATCGGCAAGTTCGCGCGCGCGCCGGCTGATGATCTTGTCGGTCTTGCGCGCGCGTTCGGCGACACGGTCGAGGAGGGCGACATCATCGATGCGATGCAACGCTTCCAGCCGCAATGCTGTATCCGGATCGTTCAGCGCGCGATCGGCGAACAGCGCGGGCTTGCGCAGACGGGTCAGCGCATCGGCGCGCAACTCGCGCCACGTGGCCGAACTCGCCACCTGCTCGAGCTCTTCGTCGGACAACGTCTCAAGTTCCGCAATGCGTCGCGCGAGCGCCGGACCACCGGGCAAGTCGGCGCAAAGTTGCTGCATGTAAGCCGTGCGTGCGGCGCGACGCAGCGTAGCGTCGGCGTCACCGGTCGAGCGTCCGCGCCACAATTCGTAATCGTTCACGCGTTTCAACGCGGCGAGACGTACCGAAGCATCTGCGTCGGAGCGCGCCAGTTCGGGCAAGGCCGTGATCAGCTCAGCATCGTTTTCGGTCGCGACGGCAATGCGACGCACCGCCGGATCTTTTTCCTGCCATTTCGGTTTGAACAACAGTTTGCCGAGTTTCATGTCACAACAGCCGATGCAGGATGCGGATGCCCGCCATGTACTCGCCGATCATCATGCCGATGTTGGTGAGCATGAACACGAGCAGCGTGCGTGAGACGCGATTGCGCCACCAGCCGCGCCAGTCGAGTACGTCGTCGCGCAGCGATTCGAAATCACCGACGCGCGGACGGCGCAGCCAGATTTCCATGCCCGCGCTGAATGCGCCGGACGGCACGATCGGCCGGAACGGTTTCAGTGGGGCGACGATGAATGCGACGATGATGCTGAGGATGTGTCCGCCGCCGAGCGCCGCGCCGGCCGCCGCGAAGCAACCGGTGAAGAGGATCCAGTCGCGCAGCGCCACGGCACCGATCGCGGTTCCGCGCGTGAACGAGTAGGCGATCGCAGCGACGATCACCGCGAGGATGCCGAGCGCCAGCCACTTCGGCCAGCTCGATGGCGGCGGTGTCGTCTTCAGATCGGCGAGTACAGTCGGCGGCTCGGATTGCTGGGTCGTCAACTCGCGCTCGATGCCGGCGAGATGACCCGCGCCGAGCACCGCAAGCACGCGCCGAACCGGCGTCTTCGCCGCTTCCTCGCGCAGCCGCGCGGCCATGTACGTGTCGCGCTCGGCGATCAGGCTGCGGAACAGCGGTTCGGATTGCGCGGCGAATTCGCTGAAGGCGCTTTGCAAAATGTCGCCCTCCTTGAGTTTCTCGATTTCTTCTTCCGAAACATTGCCGCGCTCGAACAGACTGGCGATAAGGCCGGACACGATCGCCATGCGATCCATGAACTTCACGCTGCGATACGCGCGTTTGAGTGTCACGCTGATTTCGCGGTCGATGATCCACACGGCCGTGTTGCGCTGCTCGGCGAGATCGGCCGCGGTTTTCATCTCCGCGCCAGGTTCGATGCCGAACTGTTCGGCAAGGCGGCGCTGATAGGCCGACAGCGCGAGGTTCGCGGCAACCATGCCGGCTTTGCCCTCGCGGATCACTTGCCATAAGTCGAGATTGCGCCAGGCCTCGCGGTCGCGCAGCGCGCGGTAGCGCGTCTCGCACAATTCGATCGCGACGGCATCGAAATGTTCGGTCTCGATCAGATGCTGCACGGCCGCCACGCTGGCGCGCGACACATGCGCGGTGCCGAGCAACGTGTATTCGACGCCGTCGCGCGTGACGCGCTTCAGCGGCTGCTTGTCGATCACATCGCTGGCGACGAGCTCGGGAAGATGGTCGGTAACGGTATTTTCCATTGGCTTGATGTGTATGCTCAGTCGCGATAGCGCTTGAGCAGGTCCTGATAGGCGTCGATGCGGCGGTCGCGCAGGAACGGCCAGACGCGACGCACGGCTTCGCTGCGGCCCAGATCGATGTCGACGATCAACAGCTCGCGTTTGTCGATCGGCGCTTGCGCAAGAAATTCGCCTTGCGGTCCGGCGACGAAACTCGATCCCCAGAACGCGATGCCCTTGCCGCCGTCAGGCGACGCCTCGAAACCGGTGCGGTTGCACGCGAGCAGCGGCAGACCGTTGGCGACGGCGTGACCGCGCTGCACCGTGATCCACGCTTCGCGCTGGCGATTCTTCTCGGCGTCGTCGTCTGACGGATCCCAGCCGATCGCCGTCGGGTACAACAGCAGGTCCGCGCCGGCAAGCGCCATCAGGCGCGCAGCTTCCGGATACCACTGATCCCAGCACACCAGCACACCGAGCTTGCCCAGCGATGTCTGACACGGCTCGAAGCCGAGATCGCCCGGCGTGAAATAGAATTTCTCGTAATACGCCGGATCGTCCGGAATGTGCATTTTGCGATATTTGCCGCAAATTTCATTTTTACAGTCGAAGACCACGGCGGTGTTGTGATAGATGCCGGCCGCGCGGCGCTCGAAGATCGAGGCGACGATCACGAGCTGCAGTTCCTCGGCCAGTTTGCCGATGCGTTGCGTCGAGGGACCGGGAATGGATTCGGCGCGATCGAATTCCTGCGTGCTTTCGTGCTGGCAGAAATACGGGCCGTTGTGCAGTTCCTGCAGCAGCACGAGCTTGGCGCCTTGGCGCGCGGCGTCGCGCAAGCCGGCTTCGATCGCACCGAGATTTTCGTCGCGCCCGCCGCGATCGGTTTCCTGCAACAGCGCGGCGCGCAAGGTTTTGCTCATGCCAGTATTCCTTCGGGCAACTGCATGGTCATGCAATGCAGACTGCCGTTCTGCCAGATCAGAGGCCGGCAGGGTACCGCAATTATTTGACGGTCCGGATGCGCGCGTCCGATCACTCCAGCCGCCGCCGAATCCGCCGGATCGCCGTAGGCCGGCATCAACACCGCGCCGTTGACGATGAGGTAATTCGCATACGAGGCCGCAAGGCGCCTTCCATCGTCGAGGATCGGCTGGGCCCACGGCAGCGCATGTAAGGTATATGGGCGCCCGTCGGTGGTGCGCAAGGCGGCGAGTTCGTCGCGCATCGCGGCGAGTTCGTCGAAATGGATGTCGTTGGCATCGTCGCACGCCTGGAACACGATCGCGTCGTTCGGCGCAAAGCGGGCGAGGGTGTCGATGTGTGCGTCGGTGTCGTCGCCTTGCAGATAGCCGCGTTCGAGCCACAGCACGCGATCGGCGGCGAGGCTTTCGCCAAGTTGGCGCGTCATCTGTTCGCGGCTCAGTTCCGGATGACGCTGGTGCAGGCAGCGCCACGTGGTGAGGATCGTGCCCTTGCCGTCGGATTCGATGGCGCCGCCTTCGAGCGCCCAATCGACGCGGCGATGTTCGGCGTGACGGAACAACTCGCGTGCCGCCAGTCCTTCGACGAGGCGATCGTCGCGCGTTGCCGCGAACTTGCCGCCCCAGCCGGTGAAACGGAAATCGAGCAGGCGGAACGACGTATTTCCCCGCAGCGAGATGGGTCCGGTATCGCGCAGCCAGGTGTCGTCGTATTCGATGTCGATGAAGTGAATGCGCGCAAGATCGGCGCCGGCGTTTTCCATCAACGTTCGCGCACGCTCGCGAACCTGCGCATCGCCGACGCATAGCAGCACCGGCTCGAACCGCGCGATGGCGGCGACAAGTGCGGTACAGGTGCTTTCGACGTCGGCGAGGCGCTCGGCCCAGTCAGTGTCGGCGTGCGGCCAGGCGAGCAGCACGCCTGCCTGCGGCTCCCACTCCGCGGGCAGGCGGAAGGCGTGGGTCATGCTATTGCGGTGTGGTCTTGACGCCGAGTTCGGTCGGCGTGGCGCGCTGCGCGACGCTGTTGATCACGCGATTGCGCTCGAAGTACACGATGTAATTGGGATAGACCCAGCGATTGATTGGCGGATGCAGCGGCGCATCGCCGCCGGCGGTCGGCATCTTGTCGGCCGGAGCGCCGTACATGCGTTCCACCTGCGCCATGGTCAGTCCGCGGCGCGGCGCGACCATCGAGCGTTCTTCCTTGACCCGGTCGACGAGCAGCGTGTCGGCTTTTGCCGGCGCGATATGGAATGCAGCGACTGCGGGAACCAAAACTCCGATCGATACGAGAAGACGCGTATTCATAGCGGACTCCTTGAGCGGCATCGGCCGCAGGCTCGCCGGGTTTTTTAACAGATTCGGCCCGGCATTGCCATGACCTGGCTTCCGCGTCGGGATCGATCTTCGTAAATACAAAGGCCGCTTACGCGGCCTTGTTCAAGTGATTTCGAGATCGAGCTTGCCGCCAGCTTCAGCGCTGACGCGCCTTGAAGCGCGGATTGCTCTTGCAGATCACGAACACTTTGCCGCGACGGCGGACGATCTTGCAGTCGCGGTGGCGCTGTTTGGCGGACTTGAGCGAGGACAGAACTTTCATGGCGGCGGTCAGGTTGAAGGGCGGAGTAGCCGATTATTGTAATTGATTGGATCAGAAAGGAAAAGCCCATCTTTGCGACGAGCCGGCGCGCGGGCCGTCGAAAAAAAGGGCCGCCGGGGCGGCCCGATCGGCTGCAATCACATTTCGCTGCCGTCACCGAAGATCTGATCGGTCGGCGGCGCGTTGAAGACGTAAACCGCGCCCATGCCGGTCGACGGCGTTTGCAGCGCGGTGACGACGAGGGTGGTGCCATCGGTGGCGAGGTCGTAGCCGAACTGGTCGTCGGCCTGTGTCGTGGGCATGATGAAGGCAGAGGAGTGCGCCCAGCCCGCGGCCGTGGCGTTGTAGACATGCACATGGCCGCCGATTCCGCCGCTCGGCTCGCCGACGAACACCGTGTCGCCGATCGCGGCGAGCGACTGGCCGAACAGCGTATCGCTTTGCGCTTCATTCGGAACGAGCACGTCATCGAGCGACATCGTTCCGTTGGTGACATCGTAGGTGAACGCGGTACCGAGCGTGCGGTCAGCGTCGGGCGTGCCGCTGGTCGCACTGCCGGCGACGAGCTGGGATTGCTGAAACGTCAGCGCCGACGGGAAACTGTCGTAGGGCTGCGGCTTGGCCGCGGTCAGCATCGATTGCTGCAGCCAGTCGTGACTGTCCTGTGCAAAGGTATAGACCACACCCGCCGATTCGCCGATGCCGGCTACGGTCTGGTTGTTGGCGCCGACGGCGAGCAGTCCCGGTTTGGCGGCAAGGCTCGAGCCGAAATTCGAATACTCGGCCGGCACGTCCGGAACGATCTGCGTTTCGTACGTCACCAACGACGTGCTGATGTCGTAAACCTCCACGTCGCCGACGAGCGCTGTGCCCGGCAGCGCTACGTATCCCGGATAGCCGACGAAGAGCTGATCGCCCGATACCGCCAGCGAGGAACCGAAGCCTGGAGTGCCAAGATATCCGGTGGTGCTGGTGATCGTCTGCGTCCACTGCCATTGGCCGCCGGATTGCCGGTACACGGCGACCACGCCCATGTTCGCCCCGCGATCGGCGTCGAGCGCGCGCGGGCAGGCGACGAACAACGTGTCGCCGCTCATCGCCAGCGCATCGGTGCACGACTCGGCATCGGGGGGCGAAACGGTCTGCGTGTAGGTCCAGACGCCTTTGGCGCGATGATAGAACGCCACCTGGCCGCCGCCTTCGTCGCGCGTTGAGCGGCCGAAGACGGCGATCCAGTCGCCGCTGACCACGGTGCTCGACGCGCCGACACCCCTCGGAGGAATGCTCGCCGCGCGCAGGCGTTGTCCCTGCATCACCATCGCGGCTGACACTACGCCCGGCAAGGTCGAGAGTATCAGCGCGATCCCGGCGGTACGTGCAAGTATACGTGTATACATTTCCGCGACCCCTGTGAGTGACATCCCTCATATCGGCCTGGCGGAGCGCCCATTGAGGATGCGACGGGGGTCAAACGTGAGACGTACGTCGCAGTTCTGGAAGAAAGTCGGCTTTTCAGTCCAGCGGGATGCGCGCGAGCACGATGCTGCCGATGCCGGGGGAGGAGATGAATTCGCAGCGCCCACCGACCAGCGCGGCGCGCTCGTTCATGCTGATCAGACCCAGGCTCGATCCGGTGGTGGCGTGGGTCAGCGCTTCGGTTGCCACGCAACCGCTGCCGTTGTCGCTGATGCGGATGACGAGATCCGACGAACTCGTCTTGAGCGATACGTCGACGAACGCGGCCTTGGCGTGCCGGACGATGTTGGTTACCGCCTCCTGCACGAGGCGAAACGCGGTGATCTCGATCTGCGGCTTTAGCCGGCGCGTGTGGCCTTCGCTGGCGAAGGTGACTTCGAACTTGCCGGCCGCCGCCTGGCGGTCGAGATAGGCGCGCAGCGCGTTTTCCAGCCCGGCCTCGTCGAGCAGCGGCGGACGCAACTGCAACGAGATGTCGCGAACTTCAGCGAGCGCGCGCTTGACCGTGGCCAGCACCTGCTCGACTTCCTCCGGCGGTACGCCTTTGCCGCGCCAGAATTCGAGATCGAGCACGGCGGCAGTCAGGGTCTGGCCAGTCTGGTCGTGCAATTCGCGCGCGATGTGGCGGCGTTCGCTTTCCTGCGAATTGATCAGGCGCACCGACACATCCTGCAGTTCGCGGGTGACGCGTTCGAGCTGGTTGCGCTGTTCGAGCAGTTCGCGCTCGGCGAACTTGAGCGCATCGATATCCGACAGCGTGCCCGCCATCGACAGCGCCATGCCGTTTTCATCGCGACAGGTTTCGGCCACGGCGCGGAACCAGCGATAGCGGCCGTTCGCGTCGCGCAGGCGAAAATCGATGTCGTAGCGCACGTTGTCGCTGATGTGGCGCCGGCGCACGCGTTCTTCCGCCACCACGTCGTCGGGATGCAGCAATGCGGCGAAGCCGTTCATGTCGAGCCGGCGCGGTAGTTTGTCGTGGCCGAGCACTTCGGACAGACGCCGCGAAAAATGATACGTGCCGCTCGCCACGTCCCATTCCCAGACGATATCGCGGGTCGCGTAAGAAGCCAGCGACAGGCGTGCTTCGCGACGCGCGGTGGACGCGGAGATCGCAGCGAGCACATCGTGCGGCGAGGTGTCGGTCAACGGGATCGTTCGCACGAATGCCGTGCCGGCGACATAGCGCAGACGCAGCACGAACCGGTCGCTCGGCACCGCGGCGAAGCGCACGCGCGTGATCACGGGACTGGACGTGCGCACCAGCGTACCGAGCGCGCGGTCGAAGGTCAGCCGATCGTCGGGATGGATGCGGGACTGGAAATCTTCGAGTGCCGGACGTCGGGGCAGGCCCAGCAGCTCCGCGGTCTCAGAACCGATTTCCAGCAACGCGGCGGCGCCGGAATCATCGCTGCCCACTAGTGCGGGCGATTGCCCAGACGAGGCGGCCCGCGAAGCGGGTGGCATGTTCGAGGATTCAAAAAGTTCTTGTGCGGCCACGGGAACACAATATCCGGCCAGTTATCCACTCACGTACCTGTAAGAATTGACAGGCAGGACGTAAAAATCCTTGCAGCGCCGTTCGTTGGGCGTTTAAGCACGACATCGTGAGGGATATTCTGGCGATCGGAGCGCTACGTCAAGCCGCGCGACCGACAAGCTGCGCCGCCCGCACGGCATTGGCGCCTTCGCCGAGCAACCAGCAAGCAAGCCGTTCGTGCGCATCGGCAGGGGCCTTTTGCGCACCGTGCGCCTCGTTTTGCCACAGCATGCAGCCGAACTGGCGATATTTCTGTGCCACGATTTCGGTCACGGGGGAGGTTGGCAAAACGAGTGCAGGCAGCGCCTGGTCGCGCGAACGCTCGATCGTCGCCACCGTGTGTAATGTGACGTCGAGCGCATCGAGTGCGGATGCGTCGGTCTGCGTCGGCAGCATGACCAGATCGGCGGCCGCAAGTCCACTCATCGCCAGACCGCGTAGCGACGCGGGACAATGGAAAAGCACGTAGTCGTACGGCAGATGCGCATCGGTGAAGGCGCGCAGCAGCGTGTGACCCAGGTTGGGCAATGCGGCCGCGATGCGTTCGAGTGCAGCGCTCTGCACCTGCGAGGGCGCCAGGCCGATTCGCGCCGCCGTCGTCGGATCGATCGTTTCCTCGATCGACAACGAACGTTCGTCGGCATACAGATCGAAGACCTCCGTGCGTCCGGACCGCATCGCGAACAACGCATCCGGTTGCAGATCGAGCATCAGCACGTTGAGACCGCGCGCCGCCAGCGCGCGTGCAAGTCCGTCGACGATCGTCCGTGCGTCGCCGCGGTCCGTTTCATTCGACAGGCATACGATGCGCATGGGATGTCACCGGCGATTCAGTTGGACGAACGGACCCAGTCTTGCAGGCGAGCGCGGACCCGCACCAGCGCCTGCGCGTGGATCTGGCAGACGCGCGATTCGCTCACTTCAAATACCGCACCGATCTCGCGCAGGTTCAATTCCTGTTCGTAATACAGCGACAGCACCAGCTTCTCGCGTTCGGGCAGGCCGTCGATTGCGGCAACGAGTTCACCACGGAATTCGCTGTCATCGAGACGATCCGCCGGCGATGCGGCGTGTTCGACGAGCTTGAGCGGCGCTTTGTCATCGTCGTCGGTGTGCGCATCCAGACTCAACACATGACCGCGGACCGCATCGGCAAGCAGTCGGCCCACCTCGTCGATCGACATGTCCAGTGCAGCGGCCAGTTCGCGCGTGCTCGCGGCGCGGCCGGTCTTCTGCTCGACGGCGCGCGTGGCTTCGGTCGCGGCACGCAGATGACGATGCACCGAGCGCGGCACCCAGTCACCCTTGCGCAGTTCGTCGAGCATCGCGCCACGGATGCGGATCGAAGCATACGTCTCGAACGAGGCGCCCTGCGACGGGTCGAAACTGCGCGATGCTTCGATCAGACCGATCATGCCCGACTGCATGAGATCGTTGACGTCCACGCTCGCCGGCAGACGCGTGATCAGGTGATGCGCGATGCGGGACACCAGTTCGCCGTGACGTGCAACCACGTCATTGCCGGCCTGCCGCTCGTAAGCGCGATCGGGTACTTGGGATACACGCTGCAACATGGACGTTCTCCGGTTCTCGAAGCGGGGCGGCTGTCTGGTTCGGCAAGTCGCTTGCTTGAAATCTTTTAATGGCAATCCGTGTGCCGCGAGCGCTCAGGCTTGCGGCGTCAAAATTCCGTCGCACTCGCGGCTCAGACCGTACTTGCGCAGTTTTTCCACCAGCGTCGTGCGGCGCAGACACAGCAGTTGCGCGGCATGAGCGACGATGCCGTCGGCGCGTTCCAGCGCCGCACGAATCAGACGCATCTCGATGCCGGCGATGTGTTCCTTCAGGTCGAGACCCGCGCTCGGCAACGTGTCCGCCGTGCCGAGCGCGGTGAGAACTGCGATCTCTTCTACGATCGGCAATTCCACATGAGCCCGATACCGTGCGGGCAGATTGTGCGCGCGCACCGTGCCGCCCGGATGCAGAACGGCGAGACGTTCGAGAAGATTGCTCAGCTCGCGCACGTTGCCGGGCCACGAGTAGGCCTGGAGCACGGTCGATGCGTCGGCGCTCAGCGAGACGTTGCCGCGGCCCGAGCTTGCAAGCTGATGTGTCAGCGCTTCGACCAGCATCGGCAGGTCTTCGCGACGATCGCGCAGCGCCGGCATTTCGATGGGAAACACGTTCAGCCGATAAAACAGGTCTTCGCGAAAAACGCCTTTCGCGATTGAATCCTCGAGATTTCGATGCGTCGCCGCGATCACACGCACGTTGCAGCGGATCGTCGCATCGCCGCCGACGCGCTCGAAGCTGCGTTCCTGCAGCACGCGCAGCAGCTTCACCTGCATCGGCATGCTCATGTCGCCGATCTCATCGAGGAACAGCGTGCCGCCCTCGGCCAGTTCGAAGCGGCCTTTGCGAGAAGCGACGGCGCCGGTGAAAGCGCCTTTTTCGTGACCGAACAGTTCGCTCTCGAGAAGGTCCGCGGGAATCGCACCGCAGTTCACGGCGACGAACGGAGCGTTGCAGCGCGTCGAGCGTTCGAAGATCGCGCGTGCGGCGACTTCCTTGCCGGTGCCGGATTCGCCGGTGATCAGCACCGTCGTATCGAACTTAGCGACCTGGTCGATGAGCCGGCGCAACTGCTGCACCTGCGCGCTCGAACCGGTCGGGCCGCCGCGCGGCATCTCGGCCGCTTCGGCGTCCTGCAGATGCTTGATGCTGGAGCGGCGCAGCAGATCGGCGATCTGCGGTTGCCGGATCGGATAGTCGAGCGGCCAGAAATTCGAGTCGTTCAGACCGAATTTTTCCTGGCCGTCATGATGATGCATCGGCAAGGCGAGGAGCGGCGGATGCAGCGGATCGCGCCGCAGCCATTGCAGGAAATCAGTCCACGCCGATACGTCGGCAATGTCGCCGACCACGATGGCGAGCCAGTCCTGCGGCGTGCGGCGCGCGAGCGACAGTTCGCCGGCGCAACCGTGCAGGTTCGGCGTGAGGTCCATGAAATCGAGAACCGTGCCGATGCGTTCGGCTCGGAGCGCGTTGTCGTCGATGACGAGGATGCGCGACTCAGACATGAGCGTTGCTCCCGCGCAGGTTGCTTAGCAGCGACATCACTTCCTGCATGTAGTTGAGCTTGCTGACGAACCCGTCGGCGCCGGCGCGGGCGGCATGCTCGCGATGTTCGGCGTCGTCGAAGTGACTGGCGATCACCACGTACGGCGGTGCGGTCTGCGCTTTGATCAGGCGGGTGGCCTGAAGACCGCCCATCTCCGGCATGGCCAGGTCCATCAGCACGACGGCCGGCATGAGCTGTTCGGTCTTGGCGATCGCTTCAAGGCCGTTCTGCGCCTGGCCGACAATGTCGATCCACGGCACGGTGCGGAAATGTCGCTTGGCCGAGTTGAGGAAGCCTTCGTGATCGTCCACGAGCAGCACGGTGAGTTTGGGTTCCATCGTCGGATCTCCTCAGGCAGCGGCAGCGGATTGGACGGCGCGAAGGCTTCGGCCTTTCGCGGGCGCGATGTGCATCAGGTCGCGGTACTTGGCGACCGTGCGGCGCGCCACGCGCACGCCGCGGCGGGCGAGCAGGGCGACGATGGTGTCGTCGGCCAGCGGCGCTTCGCGGTTTTCGGTGTCGATGAGTCGCTTGACCATGGCGCGCACGGCGACACCGGCCACCTGCGAACCGTCGAGCTTGGTCGAGAAGAAATATTTGAGTTCGAACGTACCGCGCGGCGTCTGCACGTACTTTCCGGCGGTGATGCGCGAGATACTCGATTCGTGCATGCCGATCTGCGCGGCGATATCGCGCAGGATCAGCGGACGCATGGCTTCGTCGCCGTGTTCGAGGAATTCGGCCTGGCGCTCGA
Organism: uncultured Gammaproteobacteria bacterium; assembly: GCA_963708785.1. Lineage (GTDB taxonomy): Bacteria > Pseudomonadota > Gammaproteobacteria > Xanthomonadales > Rhodanobacteraceae > Rudaea. The sequence goes on along the minus strand of CAVPTJ010000001.1, from coordinate 29,857 downwards.
CGATCGCCCGCGTGGCGCGCAGCAGTGTTTCGTAACGCATCGACAGGCTGCGGCTCATCCAGCGCGCTTCGCTGAGCAGGTCGCGCAGGCGGCGCGAGGATTCGCCGTCGCCGCTCTGCACGAGCAGACGTTCGGCCACCGCGTCGACACGCACCCGCGGCGCGGCGCGCGCATTCAGTGCGACGGCCCAGCCATCGGCCCGGCGCGTGACGACGACGTCGGGCACGATCACTTCGCCGGACATATCGGCAAACCTGGCGCCGGGCTTGGGATCCAGCGTGTGGATCAGCGCGATCGCGGCCTCGGTGTCGGCCACGGACGCGCCGATGAGTTCGGAGATCGCCTCGGCATTGCGCAGCGCCAGAACGTCGAGGTGATTGGCGACGATGAGGATGGCGCGCTCGACAACCCTCGCGTCATCTTCCGATTCGGAAAGCTGCACCAGCAGGCATTCGCGCAAGTTCGCACTGGCGAATCCCACCGGTTCGCAACGCAGGATGCGCTGGCGGATGGCTTCGACGGTTGCGGCAGCGATCTCGAACCGGTTGGCCGTGCCGTCGAGGAGGTCGGGCAGCGGCAGTTCCAGATAGCCCGCGTCGTCGGTGTTGTCGAGAATCCAGCAGGCAGCGGCGAATTCGGCGTTGTCGGCGAGTTCAAGTTTGAGCTGATTGCGGACCAGACCACGTACGCCGCCGTTGTCGGCGCCGGGCATGTTTTCGAACGGATCGTAGTCGTCGCCCGCCATGGCGCGCGAGGAGATCGCGGCAAATTCGCCGGGAACGTATTCGTCGAAATCCTCGGCCGCCGGCGTTTCGACGGATTCGATCGCTTCGTCCGACGCCTGCGCATCAGCGGCCACCGAGTCGTTGGTCGCATCGGTCTCCACATCCACGCGCTCCAGCAACGGGTTCTCATCGAGCGCGCGGTTCACTTCCAGCTCGACTTCCATCGCGGTGAGATGCAGCAGTCGGATCGACTGCAGCAGTTGCGGGGTCATCCCGATCTGCTGGTTCATCTGCGCGTGAAGAGCGGCTTTCATGCGAACTCCGACGGTGTGGAACGTGGAGTGCATCTTCGCTGCGGCGCGCCTGCGGCGGGATCGGGGAAGAGGTGACTTGAGTCGGGGCGATCGGAAGGCGGTGTCGGGGAAAACCCTACACGCGCCGGCGTGCGCGCCGGAAACCGGGCTCAGCGCTCCAGGCTATGTTTCATGGCAAGGCGCAGCAGTTCGCCGGACCGGCGTACGCCGAGCACTTCCATCATGCGCGCGCGATGCGTTTCGACGGTCTTGACGCTGATGTCGAGCGCCGAGGCGATCTCCTTGGTCGCCTTGCCTTGTCCCAGCAGCGTGAGGATCTCGCGCTGGCGCGGCGAAAGTGCGTCGATGCCGGTGTCGGTTTTCCGTTGCGCGGCGGGTGCGATCATGCGCGCGGAGACTTTCGGGCTGAGGAACGTCTGTCCGGCGGCCGCGGCGCGCAGCGCGATCTCCAGCTCGGCCGGCGCCGCTTCCTTGACGATGAATCCGCGCACGCCGCGATCGAGTGCCGCGCGCACATGCGCGGGATCGTCATGCATCGACATGATGACCACCGCGATGTCCGGGAAGCGGTCGCGCAACTCGGAAGCGACTTCCAGCCCACTCTTGCCGGGCATCGCCAGGTCGATGAGGGCGACCTCCGGCCGTTTCGAGGCAGCCAGTTCCAACGCTTCATCCCCGTTGCGGGCCTCGGCGACGACTTCGATGTCCGGGTGCGATTCGATCAGGCGCCGAATGCCCGCGCGAACCAATGTGTGATCGTCGGCGAGCAACACGCGCACGCACAAACTCCTTGACTGCTGCGGCAGACGGTAACGCACTCGCGGACCGTGCGAAAGGGGAATCGGGGGCCGCCGTCAAAAAACGGACAGGCTCCTAAAGTTCGATCGGCGACCGCCGATAAGCCGGATGTGAGCGAACTACCGGGATTGCCATGTCGACGATTCGTTACATCCTGCCCCCTGTGATCCCGAGCAGCGCGTACGGCGCGCCGGTGGAGGGTCCGCGCATCGAGAAGCTGCGCGCAGCGATCCGCGGCGGCACCTACATGGCCGATGCGCGCAAGATCGCCGATCGGCTGATCGAACTGGAGAGATTGCTGCCATGACGATGCCGGAATTGTCCGCGCACATCGCCAGTGTGCTGAGTGCGCTTGCCGACCTCGACCGCATCAACGGTGCGCTGGCCGCGCGCCGCCGCCGCAAGAAAGGACGCGTCCGTCGCGCGATCGTCTTGCGCTCGCACGACATCCGCAGCCGCCGTCGGGCGGTCGCATGAACTGGATGTTCGCCAGCGCGAATTCCTTGCACGGTTTCGATGCCGCGATCGATGGCGGCATGGGGGCATTGCAGGACATACTATGGACGATGCCGGACGAACCTCTGCCCGAACCCGCCGCCGCGGCCGTGCCGTCCGAAGGCCGTTGCGACGAGGAAATCCGCGAGCTGACCGACGCGGCGCAGCAGCCCACGCTGATTTTCGACGCGGGCGGAAAATTCTGCTATTTCAACCGCAGTTTCAAAGCGCTGGCGCGCACCTGTGCGCGCGATGCGTCGGTGCGCCAGGCCGATTGCCTGGCTCATCTGCGCGCCGACCTGATCCCGGCCGGCGCGATCGCGCTGGCATCGGCGAAAGGTGAGTGGTCGGGCGAGATATTCGTCGCTCCGCCATCGGGGCGGCCGATCGTGCTGCAACTGCAGTTGAAGCGGCTGGGCAATGAAGATGGCTTCGATTGCCGCTTCGGCGCGATCTTCCGGGACGCCAGCGAGGAATACGCGCGCGGCTGCGAGCTGCAAAGTCGCAATGTCGAACTCGAAACCGCGAACGCAAGATACCGGAGCGCGCACGAGCAACTCATCCAGACCGAGAAACTGGCCTCGATCGGGCAGCTCGCCGCGGGCGTGGCGCACGAAATCAACAATCCGATCGGCTACGTGCATTCGAATCTGTCGACGCTGGTCAACTACACCAGTCACCTGCTTGCACTGATCGAGGCGTACGAAGCGGCCGTGTCGCGCGGACCGGTCGACGACGTTATCACCGAGATCGGCGAGATGCGTCGCCGCTTCGACATCGAATTCGTGCGCGCGGACTTGCCGCAACTCTTGTCCGAGTCGCAGGAAGGTGTGGAGCGGGTGCGCAAGATCGTGCAGGATCTGAAGGATTTCTCGCGCAGCGACGCCAGCGACGAATGGATCCGCGCCGATCTGCACAAAGGTCTGGATTCCACGCTCAACATCGTCTGGAACGAACTCAAGTACAAAGCGCGCGTGGTTAAGACTTACGGCGAACTGCCGCGCGTGGAATGCATTCCGTCGGAACTCAATCAGGTTTTCCTCAACATCCTGGTCAACGCGGGGCAGGCGATCGAACAGAACGGCGTGATCACGGTCACGACGACGCTAGAGGGCGCCGAAGCCTGCATCGCCATCGGCGACGACGGCGCGGGGATTGCCGAAGACGTGCTGCCGCGCATCTTCGATCCGTTCTTCACCACCAAGACAGTGGGCGCGGGAACGGGGTTGGGCTTGTCGATTTCCTACGGCATCGTGAAGAAGCACGGGGGCCGGTTCGAAGTAAGCAGCGCGCCGGGACAAGGTACGCTGTTCAAGATCTACATTCCGGTGCACCGCCCGGCGCGCGAAGCCGCGCCCGCATAACGAGACCGAAGCCATGTCGCACATCCTGCTGCTCGACGACGAACCCAACATCCTCAACGCGCTGCGTCGTTGCATCACCAGCGGACGATCGAAAGACGAGAGCGATCCGATAGTGGTCGAGACGTTCACCTCCGCCGCGAAAGCACTGGCGCGCCTTGAAGAGCAGGACTTCGACGTCGTCATCACCGACTACCGCATGCCGGAAATGGATGGGGTGGAGTTCCTGCAGCGCGTGATCGAGATCAACCCGGCCTCGCGCCGTCTGCTGATGTCGGCCTATGCCGATCGCTCGGCGATCGTGGCCGCGATCAACGATGCGCGCATCGTGCGATTCGTCGACAAGCCGTGGGACGACGACAATCTGCGCGCCATCATCGACGAGGTGCTGCGTTCGCGCCGCAAGGGCGAGTCGCGCTCGGCGATCGCCGCGAGCCGACTGGAAGCGGAATGCCCCGGCATCACGCAGGTCGAGCGCGACGAAGACGGCGGCATCATCATCGATCCGTCGCTGTAATCCTGCATTAGGCCGTTGCGCCCGCCGCGATGGCCGAGTGGCGCCGAAACGCTTCCTGCACCTGCTCCCGTATTTCGTCGTCGTTCCAAGGCTTGGTCAGGAACTTGTAGATCGCGCCGCGGTTGATGGCGTCGGTCACGGTAGTCAGATCCGTGTAGCCGGACAGGATAATGCGCACTGTATCCGGATACATTTCCTTGACGCGGCTCAGGAACTCCACGCCGCTCACGCCAGGCATGCGCTGATCGGACACGATCACCTGGATGCGATGCGTGGCCAGGATCTCGAAACCTTCCGCGGCGCTGGTCGCGATATGAATGGTGTAGCCGTCGCGCCGCAACACGCGGGACAGTGCGCGCAACACGTTTTCTTCGTCGTCGACCAGCAGCATCTCGCGCGTCGGACGGCTCGGTTGCAGCAGTGCCGTCTCGACGTAGCGGCGGCGCAGGTGCGCGGTGGCCTGCTCGGCGGGCAGCGGTCGGCTGAACAGAAAGCCCTGGAACTCATCGACGTGGTTCTGCACCAGATAGCCAAGCTGCGCCTCGGTCTCCACGCCCTCGGCGAGCACCTGCAGGCGCAACTCGTGACCCATGGCGATGATCGCCCGCGCGATTGCTCCGCCGCCGGCGTCGGCCGAAATGCCGTCGACGAAACTCTTGTCGATCTTCAGCCGGTCGATCGGGAAGCGGCGTAGCTGGCTCAGGCACGAATAGCCGATGCCGAAATCGTCGAGCGAGATGTTCACGCCGAGCTCGCACAACCCGTTGAGGATATCGTGCGTGCGGTCGATGTTTTCCATCAGCGCCGATTCGGTCAATTCCAGTTCGAGCATGGAGGCGGGCACGTTGGCATCGTCGAGCGCTTCGCGTACTTCGTCGATGAACGACACGCGGTGCAACTGCAACGCCGACACATTGACCGCAATGCGCGTATCGGCAAGGCCCATTTCCTTCCAGCGCCGTGCCTGCCGGCAGGCCTCTCGCAATACCCAGCGGCCGAGCTCGACGATCACGCCCAGATCTTCGGCCAGCGGAATGAAGCGCGCCGGCGCGAGCAGTCCGTGGTCTTCCGTCGACCAGCGCACCAGCGCTTCCATGCCGACGACGTAGCCGTCACGCGCACGGATCTGCGGCTGATAGTGCAGCACCATTTCATTGTTGGCGATCGCGCTGCGCAGGCGGCCGCGGAAGGCGATGCGGTCGCGCATCTCGTCCATATGACCTTCGGCGAAACTCAGCGCGGCATTGCGGCCGAGCCGCTTGGCGCGACGCAGCGCCGCGTCGGTGCATTGCACGAGATCCGGCGCGTTGCTCGCGTTGCCCGGATACACGGCGACGCCGACGCTCGCGGTGAGATACAACTTGCCCGACGGCAAGTCGAGCGGCATCTCGGCCCACTCGCGTACGGACTCGGCGATACGCGCCGGATTTTCCTGTTCGGACTTGAAGTGCACCGCCATCATGAATTCGTCGCCGCCGGCGCGCCAGACGCGTCCGTGATCACCGGCGATGTACAGCAGGCGCTGACCGATGGTGTGCAGCACTTCGTTGCCGGCGCGATAACCGACGCTGTCGTTCACGCCCTGGAAGCGGTCGATGTCGACGTGGAACACCGCCAGGCGTTCGTCGTCCTTCGCGGCCTCGTCGATCAACGGCTGGATGGTTTCTTCAGCGCCGTTGAAGCGCATGAGTCCCGTGATCGGATCGTGACGCGCGAGAAAGTTGAGTTCGGCCTCCTGGCGACGTTGTTCGGTAAGGTCGGTGGCAACGAGGATGAAATGCGTGATCTCGCCGCTGAAGAAAACCGGCGACATCGTAATCTGCGCCCAGAACACGAGAGCGTCCTTGCGGCGGCAACGCACCACGGCTTCGTGGCCTGCCTTGCGGCTCACCGCGGCGCGAAATGCCTGCACCGTGTCGGCCTCGGTCTCCATGTCGATGAGGAAAGCGGGGTTCCTGCCGATCACCTCTGGGGCGGTGTAGCCGGTCATGCGCATCAACGCGGAATTGACGTACGTGATCGGGCGATCGGCGGTGCGCGCGTCGGTGATCATCATGCCGCTGGTGCTCGAGTCGAACGCGCGGGCGAGCAGGCGTGCGCGCGCCTCGGTTTCGCGTTCCTCGGTAACGTCACGTGCCAGAACCAGACGGCAGGCACGTCCGCCGATCTGCACATCGTGCGAGGTGATATCGACGTCGATCACGGTGCCGTCTTTCCTGACATGTTTCCATACGTCGGCCGATCGGTAGCCGTGCGCTCCGTCGCTGCCGACGAAGTCCAGAAACGCTTCCACCGTTTCGCGCGGCCGGATGTCGAGCACGGTCATGCCCAGGAATTCGTCGCGCGAATAACCGTAATGTTCGACCGCCGCGTCATTGACGGCGACGAAGCGGAATGTCTCGCGGTCGAACGCCCACAGCGGCATCGGCAGGTGTTCGAACAACTGCCGGTAGCGCGCCTCGCTGTCGGCGATGTCGGCCAGATAGCGCGACCGGTCCAGTGCATAGCGGATCGTGCGGCCGAGTTGCGCGGCGTCGAGCCGGCCTTTGACGAGATAGTCGGCCGCGCCGGCTTGCATCGCTTCTACATCGACCTTGTAGCTGCCCTGACCGGTAAGCAGGATCACCGGCGTGCCGATGCCAAGCGCACGCACTTGCCGGATCCAGTCGATACCGGTATCGGCGCCGATGCGGTAATCGACGAGGCAGACGTCAAGAGCCTCGCGCGCGATGCGCGTCAGCGCGCCGTCGAAATTCGATTCCCAATCGACCGCGACCTCGAAATCGGGAATCTCGCGGAACATGCCGCGCACGAGGATGACGTCGTCTTCGTCGTCGTCGACGAGCAGCACGCGGATGGCGGTTTTCACGCGGCCGGTCCGCCTTTTTCGTTCGCTGCCAGCCAGCGCTCGCCGAGATTACGCACGATGCCGACCATCTCGATGAACGACGAGGGCTTGATGATGTAGTCGTCGCAGCCGGCCGCGCGCGCACGACGCACGTCGTCCTCCGAACGCGAGGTAGTCCATACCACGACGGGGATGTCGCGCATGTTCGGATCGGCCTTGAGCGCCTGCAGCGTCTCGCGCCCATCCATGCGCGGCATGTTCAGATCGAGCAGGATCAGCGCGGGGAAACACACGCCCACCAATTGACGCGACAGGCATTCGCGCAGGTATTCGATCAATTTTTCGCCGTCGTTGAGACAGCGCAGCGGGTTGTCGACGTGCGCCATCTTGAACGCTTCGGTGGCAAGCGAGCAATCGTCGACATCGTCGTCGGCCATCAGGATCGGCGGCAGCGGGGCGTAGGCGTTCATGAGACGTGCGCCTCCTTGGTTTCTTCGATTGCATTGAGCGGCTCGAGTTCGCGGCCGTGCTGCGGCATCTCGATCACGAACGTGGCGCCTTCGCCCGGCTTGCCATGCGCGTGGATGTGGCCGCCGTGACGTTCCGCGATGCGGCGCACGATAGCCAGGCCGATGCCCGAACCGGAGTATTCGCGCTGACCGTGCAGCCGCTGGAACGCGGCGAAGATGCGCTCGGCATATTTGTCGTCGAAACCGATGCCGTTGTCGGCGATCGTGATGCGCACCCAAGGCCGGCGATCGAAACCACTGTCCGGCCAGAACACCTCGCCGTCGACCGTAATGCGTGGCGGGCGGTCTTCGCGCGCGAATTTCAATGCATTGGAAATGAGATTCTGCAGAACCTGGCGCATCTGTGTTTCGTCGCCGTCGACAGCAGGCAGATGCGTGTGTACGACTTCCGCATTTTTTTGTTCGATGCTGGTTTCAAGATCGGCCAGCACGCCGGCGAGAACCTCGTCCAACTCCAGTCGCCGGGCGGCGCGATCGCTCTTGGCTACGCGCGAATAGGCCAGAAGATCGTCGATCAGCCGCTGCATGCGCTCGGCGGCGGCGCGCATGCGTTCGATGTAATCCAGACTTTCCGAATCGGCATGATTGCCAAGGTGCAATCGAAGCCGATCGCCGAAAGCGCGCACCTTGCGCAGCGGCTCCTGCAAATCGTGCGAAGCGACGAAGGCGAATTCTTCCAGTTCGCGGTTATGACCCTTCACGGTGCGCAGCGCGTCTTCCAGCGCAACGCGGTTGGCACGTTCGACGGTCACGTCACGCACGATGTCGAAGATGCCGACCAAGGCGCCGTCGACCATGATCGGCGTTTTGGTTGCGACCGTGGTGTAGCGCGAACCATCCGGCCGCAGGCGCTGCAGTTCGATCTGCTGCGGGGCGCCGGAGGCCGCCAGCTTGATGTGCGCGGCCAGCCGCTCGCGCAGTTCCGGCACGACGGTCATCGACAGCGGGCTGTGCACCAGTTCTTCGCGCGTGTAGCCGGTCATGCGCACGGCCGACTGGTTGCAATCGATGATGTTTCCTTCCATGTCGAGTGCGAAAATGGCTTCCGGGACATACGTGAACAGCGAACGGAATCGCTGCTCGCGGTCCTCCATCTGCTGCCGCGAACGCTGCGCGCCGATCGCCACGGCGGCGACGGACGCGGCCCGGTCCACACAATCCAACTCCTCGCGGGTCGGCGCCCGCGGTCGCCGGTAATAGACGGCGAAGGTGCCCACCGCGTTACGTGCGCCGTCGAATATCGGCGTGGACCAGCATGCGGCAAGGCCGTGCTCCGCAGCGAGCGCGGCGAAATCCGCCCACAACGGATCGCTCTGCGTGTCGGTGACGATGACGCGCTCGCGGCGGAAGATCGCGGTGCCGCAACTGCCGACTTTCGGACCGGCGAACACACCGCTGATCGCTCGGTTGTACGCGTCGGGCAAGCCGGCGGCCGAACCGGTGCGCAGGCCTTTCTGCGCATCGTAGAGCAGGATGGAGCAGATGCCGTCTGGAAAGCGGCTCTCGTACAGAGCGATGACGTTGGCGAGGGAATCTTCCAACGGAATACCCGCAGCGATGCCGGCGAACGCAATCGCGTTGAGCCGATCCTGTTCGGCATCGAGACGTTGCTTTGTAACGTCCTGCAAGCTGCCGATCACGTGCGATGCATTGTCGTGATCGAGCGCCATCTGCGCTTTGATATGCAGGCGTTTCTGGCCGACGCCGGTGCTGACGCGGAATTCTGCGTCGAGCATCTGCGAATGTCCCGCGACGAGATCGGCGACGCGCTGGCGTAGCATCTCGACATCCTCGGCGTGCGCCTTGGTCGTAAGATCGTTCAAGGCGATCACCGGTTCGGATTCGAGGATGCGGGCGGCTTCCTCGGACAACGTGATGCGCAGCGGCTGCGTCAGCGGCGGCTCGATTTCCCACGAGCCGAGTTTCGCTACGCGCTCGGCTTCGGCCAGCAGGCGACTGCTGCGTCCGGCTTCCTCGAGTTGCAGCGAGAGATCCGCCTGGGTTTTGCGCAGGTCGTCGATCAGCCGTGCCCAGCCGATCGCCACCGAGGCGATCTGCGCGAACTGCACGGCCACGGCTTCGTCGTCGGCCGTGAACTCTCCGTCCTGGCGGTCGCCCGCTTGCAGGAAGCCGAGGCGTTCCCCGCGCCGATCGTAGAGCGGAACGGAAAGCAGACCGCGCAGCGGCGCATGATCGGCGGGCAGGGCATGCACGTCCGACCAAACAGAATTCGCGCTCAACTCCTGCTGCGACAGGCGCATCGGCTTGCCGCTGCGTCCGCCTTCGGCGAGCCGATGCAGCGCAGCTTCCGTGTTCGCCGCGTGCGGCGAAGTCATGTATTTATCGGATAACGACACGACCGGCGCTACGCCGGGCGTCTCGAATTGCAGCACACCGATGTGCGCACGTACGGTCTCGCGCAGTTCCTCGACCAGAACTCGATGCAAATCCGGATGCCCGAGCTTGGCGCTGATGAGAAGCATCGCCCGATTGAGCGCGCGGAACTTCGCTGACTGCTGACGGCTTTGCGACAGGGCGGCGGCGCGCGCGGCTTCGGCGGCCTCCAGATCGGTGATGTCCTGCACGGTGCCGACGATGACCGAAGCGTGACCTTCGCTGTCGCGTTCCAGGCGCATGCGCGTGACCACGGCACGTCGTTCGCCCGAGCCGCGCAGCACGTGCAGGCGCACTTCCTTCTCGGCGACTTGCGCGCCGAGTTGTGCCTCGGTCTCGACCAGCCGCACGCGATCTTCGCCGTCGACGAAATGCATGAAGCGCCGGCCGCGGCGGTCTGCTTCCTGGGTGAGTCCGAGCATCGTCAGCATCTGCTCGGACCAGTGTTCCTCGTGTGTTCGTACATCGTAGGTAAAACTGCCGATGCTGGCGATCGACTGCGCGAGCTTGAGCAGGGTTTCGCTCTTGCGCAGGCGATCGGCCACCTGGCGCTGCATGCTGATGTCGTGGAAGTACAGCGCAAGACCGTCCCGGTGCGGATAGGCGCGCACGGCGAAATAGCGTCCCTCCGCGCGCTGGCGTTCGAACGAGATGCTCTTGCGTTCGCTCATGGCGGCGCGCAGGAGATCGGCTTCGGCGGTCGTCGCGAACTCCGGAGAGACGTCCCACAGTTGGCGCCCGGCGAGTTCGGAAGTCGACGAACCCATGACCGCCGCGGCGACGTCGTTGATGTAGACATAGCGGAAATCCCGATCCAGGATGACGAAGCCATCGGTGATGCTTTCCAGGATGGAACCGAGATCGCGGTGGGCGAGATCGCGCGCTGACTCCGCGTTACGGCGACGCTCGTCTTCTTCGGCCAGCCGACGCGCGGCTTGCGCGACGCGTTCTTTGTGTTCGCCTGCCATCAATGCCAGCCGCGTCGTTACGCCGATAAACAACGCAAGCAACACCGAGCCTGCCAGCACCAGCACAGGCAGGTAAGATTTGCCGACGGCCAGCATCGCCGGGCCGGGCAGCACCACCAGCGTCCACGGTCGGCCGACGCCCTCGATCGGAAAGCGCTCTGCAGTCGTGCGCTGATCGGCGATGCGCGCCGGATCGAGAACCGCGCGGTCGCCATCGAACAGCGCAGACAGGTAGTTGGTTTCCTGGGCCAGCGGCTCACCGAGCCAGCTCTGCAGGTCCAGCGCGGTGGTCATCGTGACGGTTTGACCGCCGTCGGAGTGCGCGAAAGTCGCAAAATATACTGTGCGGCCTTCGATATCGACCGGCTGCGACAGCGCTTGCATGTAGCCCGGCACGGGTGAGGGTCGCGAGTCGAATATCACGCCATCGAGCGCGCGCGACAACGCCGCGACGTTCGCGTCCGGCCGCGCGGTTTCCAACAGCGTGCCCGATCGCGAATAACGCACCAGCAGCACACCCGGAAAATCGCGCAGGAACATTTCCACGTCGCGTTCGAAATCCGAGCGTGTCGTTTCCGCGCGGCCGAGGCGCTCGGCCTGGCGCAATGAGGCGTTGATCTGTCCGCGCAGCTTGACGCCGACCGCCGACACCAGCGCGATACCGGCCTTCTGTGTCTGCAGCTGCCGGCGATCTTCCTCGATCGGAATCAGCGAGCGCCATACCACGATGCCCGCCAGCAAAACGACTAGGGCGAGCGATACGGATAGCACCCAGCCCCGGCTGCCACTCATGCGAGACGCCGACGCGTCCGAGGTGTGTCCGGATGCGTCCGCGATGCGATGTCTGTAACTCATCCCTTCACTCCGCGCGGGGTCCGCGCGAATCCACTGCCTCCGCCTCTCGCTGACGGATGCGTAACCCCCTCGATCATCCAAGCCGCCGCAGGCTCCAGTTCTCTGATCTTTGGAGCTCCGATGCGTGGAGTCTCGCTCTTACGGGCCGCGCAACGCAAGCGCAAGTCGTCCTGTCTAAAGATTTCTGCCGTCGCGCCGAAAAATGAGGTATCGCCACGGCCCTGTCCGCAGTGTGGCAAGGAGTACCGTTCACCGATGCTCGATCGACAGCCAGCGCGCGCCATTACGCCAGGATTCTCGCGCCCGCCGGGAGGGCGGCGCGGCGGGGAAGGGCGCGCTACCACCTTTCGCCGGCATGACGACCGCACGTCGCTGCTATGCGCCTGATGTTCGTCGACGACGAAGAGCGCGTGCTGCAGGGCGTGGCGCGCTCGCTGTGCGCGCTCGGCGTGACCTGGGATCTGGCGTTCGCGACCAGCGGATTCCGTGCGCTGGCGGAACTGGAGCGCCATCCGGCCGACGCCGTCATCGCCGATATCCGGATGGCGGGCATGGATGGGCGAGAGCTGCTTTCGCACGTGCGTGCGCGCTGGCCGGGTGCGTTCCGCATCATGCTCTCCAGCGAAGGCGACGATCGGTTCGCGCTGTCGTCGCTGGACGTCGTACACCAATTCCTGGCCAAGCCGTGCGACGGGATCGGCATCGTCAGCGTGATCGAACGGATGTATGCACTGCGTTCGCTGCTCGACAGTCCAACCCTGCGTGATGTGGTCGGCTGCGCCGGCCCGCTGCCGCCGACGCCCCGCGTGTACCGCGAATTGACACGCTGCCTTGCCGATCCGCTGGTGGACGCCCAAACTGTCAGCGAGGTGCTCGATCGCGACGCAGCGCTGGTCGCAAAGATCCTGCACGTCGCCAATTCGGGATTCTTTGGTCGCGGCAAGGCCATCGCCGACGTACACAGTGCCGTGGCAGCCATCGGCCTGGATCAGTTGCGCGCGTTGGTGTTGATTCTGGAAGTGTTCGTCTGCGGCGATCGGCAGGGCTCCGCAGCCCATTTGCAGCGGCGCGCGCTGATGGCAGCGTTGCTCGCCGAGCGCATCGGAACAGGCAAGCCCTTTCAACGCGAAAGTTCGACAGCCGCGTTGCTGTGCGAAGTCGGCTTGCTGATTCCGGCCATCGAAGCGCACTGCCGCCGCGCCGATCTGCGCGGCGAAGGCACATACACGTATGTCGAAGCCGGCGCCTATTTGCTGGGCCTATGGGGACTTCCGAATTCGATAGTCGAAGCGGTCGCGTTCCAGCGTGAACCGTGGCGTGTGCACCCGCGCGAGTTCGGTGCGGTCAGCGTGGCTTACGTCGCGTCCTGTCTGGCTCGCGGCACAAAACCGAGTACCGACTACCTGAGTCGCTGCGGCGTGCTCGGTGAACTGGACGGGTGGAAGCAGTATGCGGAGGAGCTTGATGCGCAACTGCCTTAGACGGAGCGCCCCGTACACGGAGCGCGCCGTGAAAGAAGACAATTGTCGCCGGTGTGTTGGCACCGGCGACGGAGCAAAAGTCGACGAATTACATGCAGTTCTCGCCGCGTGCTTCAAACTTCAAGTCGGCAAGCGAGGTGACCGGAGATTTGACGACGGAGAACTCCAGGAATTTATACGTACAAGCGCCATTGTCGATGATGAAGTCTTCGATAACGGTATCACCGATCTTGAGATGATCTTTGCTCGCGGTATCGACAGCGCCTTGCTCGACAAACGTGTTGCCGAGTCCAAACGGCATGCATTCTTTCAGGTAAGCGCCGGCAGCTGCGCCGCCGCAAGTAAAAGAAACCGTTTCGCTGGCCATCACGTTCGTGGCAAGCAAGACCCCAAGCAAAAACGTTCGGTGAAACAACTTCATTGTGACTCCTCAGTGGTTAGAGAAAATTGCCTTTTAGACCGAAAGGTCCGTAAGGAATGCTAACGACGAGGTGCCTCTGCTAACGGACGGCAGCAGGACGAAAAACGACTATGGATGCAACGAGTTCACTCGCGAACTGCTGGGGCGTTAAATCCACGCCAGGAGTGGAGTGACTCATCGGCAAACTGGCCCGCGCAGAAACGCCGAAGCGTGACTATGAACAACCGCCTTTGTATATTATGTAAAATTATACACCCGCTTTATGACGACCACGGTTGCCGTCCCCATCACTCCACTAGCCGCCTCCGCATGGCGTACCGCACCAGCTCAGCGCTATTACGCACGCCTAGCTTGTCGAGCACACGGCATCGGTGGTTCTCGGCCGTCTTGACGGTGATCTGCAGTCGCATCGCGATTTCTTTCGTGGTCAGACCTTCGACGACCAGATGCAGCACTTCGCGTTCCCGCGGCGATAACGTGCCGTACGGATCCTCGATCGCCGCGCGTGGATTCTGCACTTGCGCTGCCAGCACTTTTGCCGCGTACGGACCGAAGTGCACGCCGCCGGCAGCGAGCGTCCGCACCGCGCCGAGCAATTCGTTGGTCGCAGTGTCCTTGAGCAGATAGCCTGCGGCACCGGCGCGGATCATCTGCAGCACGTATTCTTCTTCATCGTGCATGGTCAGCACCAGCGCATGCGTGCGCGGCAGCTCACTGGTGATGCGGCGGACCACCTCGATGCCGCTGAGTCGCGGCATCGAGATATCGACCACGGCGACGTCGGGGCGCAGCGCCAATGCCTGCTCGATCGCGGCGATGCCGTCGGCTGCTTCGCCGACCACGATGCAGTCGCCGCCGGCGCGCAGCACCAGCGCGAGACCTTCGCGCAGCACGGTGTGATCATCGGCAAGCAGAACTCGGATCATGCAGCGGCGCCTCCCGCGCTCGGCGGCAGTGGAATTTCGATAGCCAGATGGAATCCTCCGCCCGGATGCGATTGTATGTGCATCTCCCCGTCATACAAGCGAACACGATCACGCATTCCGCCCAAACCGCTGCTTTGTTGCGTGCGATTGCGATTGAGCGCCCGATCGACATCGCAACCGCGGCCGTCGTCGCGCACGTGCAGGTGCAGACGGCCCTCGGCGGACTGCAGCGTCACCCAGGCCGCTTGCGCATGCGCATGCTTGGCGGCATTGCTCAATGCTTCCTGAGTGATGCGGAATAGCAAGGTGGCGATATCGCTGCCGATGCCCGGCAGCGACTGCGGAATCTCAAGCGATACGGCTAAATGGCTTGTTTCGCCGATGCTGCGCACCAGCCATTGCAGCGCGGCTTCCAGACCGAGGTCGTCCAGGATCTGCGGCCGCAGCAGACGCGACAGCGCGCGCGTCTCGTCCAGCGTCTGTTTGGTCAGCGCGCGCATTTTCAGAAGCACGTCGCCCGTGTCGCCGTGGCCAAGTTTGGCTTGATCGATGAGGTTGATGATCGCATTGAGATTCTGCCCGATGCCGTCGTGCAGCTCGCGCGCGATCTTGCGCTGCTCGGCTTCCTGTACTTGCCACACGGATTTCGCCAGTTGCTTGAAGTGGGCCTGCCCTTCGCGGACGCTCGCGGCGAGTTCGCGCTGTTGGCGCAGCACCTCATCGAGGCGCGCTTGCAACTTCGCGCGGTCGGTAGCTTCAGAGGACATCGTTGCGTCCGGTTTCGGTGCGGAGGCGGCGAACAAGTTCGGATTTCAGCGAGTCGCGGAACGGTTCCGGCGCCGCGGCCAGCACGCGCGTGTTTTCCGCTTTCGTCGCGGTATTCGCAGCGGTCCGCTGTTGTTCGTCGTTGGCAAGCGCCAGTCCGCCCAAGGCATGCATCGTGCCGGCGTAGGCGTAGGTATCCACACTTTTCAGCATCGGCAACGCCTCGCGATAGCGCGCAGCGGCCTGTTTGTAGTCGCCGTCCTGCAGCGCCAATGCTATTTCCAGTTCGAGCCAGGCAAGGCGCAGTGGAACGTCGTTGAGCCGCATCGTCTGATCGCGGATATGCAGCATCACGTCCGCGGCCGTCTTTTTGTCGCCGGCGGCGAGCGCCAGACGAATCCGCTCGAAATCCACGCGCAGACCCAGTACGCCGCTGTGCGCCGCGGCCGCGGCCTTGCCGGCATCGTCGAGTTTCGCCGCCTGCGCCTTGCGTGCGTCGGCGAGGGCGAACTGTTGCGCCTGGGCGATCGCGAATTCGGCTTTTTGTTCGGCGTTGAGTTGATTGGCGTCGATCGCACCGAGCAGCACCTGAGCGCCGTCGCGATCGCCGAGCGCCAGCGCGATACGGGCCTTGAGCAATGCGGCTTCGGCGTTGCCGCGTTCGTCGGCGCGCCGCGCGAAGATTTTCGCGGACTGCTCCGCCGATGCGACGGCATCTGCATAACGGCCTTCGAGCAAGGCGAGTTCGGTCAGCGAGACCTGCGCCACCGCAGCCTCCTCAGGCAGTTGATGGCCCTCGGCGTAGTTCAGCGAATCGGTCAGATCCTTGCGTGCCGTCGCGAACTGGCCGCGCGCGATATCGAGCAGGCCGATGCTTTGCTGGATGTGCAGGATGCCGTTGTGGTCGCCGACTTTCTCGTATTGCTCGAAGGCCTGCTTCCAGTACACCGACGCGTTGTCGAAATCGCCCATGCGATACGAACAGAATCCGATGTTGTTCAGGCTCTCGGCGATCGCGGCCGGATTGTCCAGTTGCTGACGCAACCCATAAGCCTGGCGATAGTATTTCAGCGCTTCGCCGAAATCGCCCGCCTCTTCCGCGACCACGCCGCGGTCGTTGTACAGATCGGCGATGCTGGCGCGATCGCCGAGCGATTCGAGCAAGCCGCTCACGCGCGTGAGCGTTTTCTCGGCATCTTCGCGTTTGCCCTGCTCCGCCTGCACGATGGCGAGATTTCGCAGCGACTTCGCCAATCCGGTCTGGTCGCCGAGCTTTTCGCGCATCGCCACCGCGCGCAGGTATTCCTCGGCGGCCGCGTCGAGTTGCCCGAGCCGTTCGTAACCGATTCCGGCCGCGTTGCGCGTTTCGGCCTCGGCAGCCTGATCGCGCGCGAGTACGTTGAGTGTCTGCGCGTGCAGCAGATAGTTCTCGACCGCGTCGCTCGCCCGCCCCTGCCCGATGGCCGTGCGGCCGAGCATGAACCAGGCGCGGGCATCGTCGTTGGCGGTATCCAGATAATCCTTGAGCAACTGCATCGCCTTCTCGCCGTTGCCGCGTTCGCGCAGTTCGTCGGCGTAAGCGAGCGTGAGCGCAGCGTCGTGCGGATACGCTTGCGTCGCTTGCGCGAGGACGTCGTCGGCTTTTTCGTCCTCGCCGGCGCCGACGAGTGCGTCAGCCAGCAGTTGCCGCGACGCGGCGTCTGTATGCGTAGCGAAGTTCTTGACGATCGCTTCGCGCAGATTTTGCGCAGGCAAATCCTGATGCGCTTGTTCCTGAGCGCGCAAGTCGGCGGCGAGGAGCAATGCACTGTCCGCTTGAGCGTTGGCAAGCGGCGCCAGATGCTGAGCGGCGATGTCCGCATGATCCTGATCGAGGGCCACGAGTGCCGCGCCGTAATCGCCGATGGACGCTGCACCAAGCGCCGGGGCCAAGCCGATGTGCAAATCCGATGCGCGCATGAACGCGGGCATCGCCGCGACGTAGGCATCGAACAGCCCCGCAGCATCTGAACCGTGTACGACGAGCGGCGCTTGCGGTGTCGTGTCGGCAACGCCTTCGCGTCCGATGCGCAGCACCAGCGTATCATTTTCCTTGCCGAGTTCGCCGCGCAACCATTGCGTCGCATTGGCGGCGTTGGCGATCGAGCGGCTCAGCCGCGCGCGCGTCGCCGCGTCCGCGTCCGGCGCAGTGCGTGCGATCGCCTGTTCCATGCGACGGCGCGGGATCACGGCAATCGATGCATCGTCGCGCATCCAGGTGCGCAGATGTTCGTCGAAGCCACGCGCGATATTCGCGAGCGACGGATCGTTCGCCCAAACCGGAAACACGGCCCATTGCGGTGTTGTCGCGACAACGGGTGCGGATGCGCGCGTGATCGGATGTCGGATCAGCCATGCCGCGCCACCGATTGCGACAGCCAACGCGATCACCGCCGCTGCCAGCAGGCGGCGATTGATCGGCGGTCGCGGCACCTTGCGCGTTTCCATCGCGCGCAACGCATCGCGCGCGGACTGGAAACGGTGCGTCGGATTGAGCTTGAGCAGTCGATCGGTGAACGCCTGCAACCAGCCCGGCAAATCCGGACGAACTTTCGACAGCGACGGCGGTTGCCGCACGATGCGTTGCATCACCGTCTCGGCCGGCGTGCCGGTGCTGAACGGCAATTCGCCGGTAAGCATTTCGTAGAGGATGAGACCCACGGCGTACAGATCGCTGCGCGCATCGACCACGTCGCCGCGTGCCTGTTCGGGTGACAGATATTCCGGGGTGCCGACGATCACGCCGCTGTGCGTGAGTCCGGTAGCGCCGAGGCTGCGCGCGACGCCGAAGTCGGTGATGTAGGCGCGCTCCTGCGCATCGATCAGCACGTTCGCCGGTTTCAGGTCGCGATGGACGACGCCGCGCTGGTGCGCCGCCGACAATCCGTCGAGCAGATCGTGTGCTACGCCGATCGCTTTTTCGGTCGGCAGTTTCGTGTTGCCGTCGAGGCGCTTTTCCAGCGAATCGCCGTCGATGAAATCCATCGTGATGAACCAGCGGCCGTCGTGCTCGGCGATATCGTGGATGCGAACGACATGCGGACTGGACACCTGACGCGCCAGTAACAGCTCCTGTCGGAAACGCTCGAATGCTTCGGGGCGCCGCGCCAGTTCGGGGCGCAGCAGCTTGATGGCGACGTCGATGTCCAACGCCTGATCGCGGCCGCGATACACCACACCCATGCCGCCGACGCCGAGCATCGAGACGATGCGGAACCGGTTGGCCAGAACATCGCCCGTGCGCAACTCATACAGGCCGAGTTGCCCCGTCATCGTTGCCGAACCGCTCCCCGGCCCGGCCGCTCCGAGGGCTGTGTTGTTGGACATGCCCGCACGATAGCGCGTATTGCAGCCGCGCAAAAGCCGGTGGAATGGACGGCTACACGATTACAGCGAGCGCAGTGCGTCCCAGCGCGGCGCGACGTCGTCGAGCTGCTCGGTGAGGCCGCGCACTTCGCCTTGCAGATGTCCGACCGCGACGACGTGCGCGGCGTGTTGCGCCACGCTCTCGATAAGTTCGAGATCCAGTTCAGTGACCGGCGGTCCCGGTTTGCGGCTGTCGACGTAGATGGCGCCCGAGGCACCCTCGCCCAGGCGCAGCGGCACGCATACGAGCGCACGAATGCCGCCCAAGCGGACGCTGGGACGCAAGCCCAGCCACGGCGATTCGTGGGTGTCGCAACACACCACCGGTGCGCGTTTGACGATGGCCTGATCCACCGCGGCAGCGCTGCCGCTGAAACTGGCCTTGCTGATGTCGGTGCTGTGCATGCCGCGGCTGGCGCGCACGCGCAACGGCTCTCCGGCCGGCGCGTACAATACGAAACCGCGCTCGAGGCCGGACATCTCCAGCACGACATCCAATGCCTGCGGAATGAGCGTGCCGATGTCGATGCTCCCGGAGAAACGCGCCGAAAGTTCGCGCGACGTCGCGCGGCGGCTGTCGTTCTGCGCGCGGAACCGCGACGCGGCGATGACGTCGATCAACTCGAGCCAGCAGTAAACATCGCCGACCGCGAACCATGACGATTCGCGCAGATCCGAGCGCGGGCTGAGGTGACCGCCGACGCGCAAGCCGTTCTTGCTGCCGGTGTCGCGCAACACCCAGCCGCCGCTGTGCGCGGCGTTCAATTCGGCGTGATAGCGCGAAATCGACGGATGATCGATGCGCAGTTCGCATTCTTCAGAACGGCCGATGCGATAGATCGAACCCTCCTCGATGACGCGGACCAGCGCCGCTCGATCGGGCGGATAGGCGGTGAAACGCGCAGGCATCAGCGCCTCAGGGCGGCGGAGCGGAACACGTCGCCGCCCCGTTGAGCAGCCCGAGCGTAAAATTGAGCGTGTCGGCCGCACTGATGATCTGACCGGCACCGTCCGTGGTCGGCGAAGCGGCGCTCCAGAAATTCGGGATGTCCGTGCCCGCGTGGGCGAGCACATCCGCAAGCAGCGCGTTCACGCTCGCGATTGCGCCCGTGACGTCGAGCAGCAACAAGTCGGCGACGACGCCGGTCGGTCCAAGCAGGAAATTCGTAAGTTCAGCAACGAGGTCGGGGTCGGTGATGCCGGCGGCGGCGATCGCGTCGACCACAGCGAGAATCTTGCCGAGCAGCGCAACGGTAAGGCCGAGCGCGGGCAGGATCGGCAGCGCGAAATTGCGTGTGTCGTGAACGATCACGAACCGTGAGAACGCACCGCCGCGTCCACGTGCGCGAACGCTGCCCTGATAGAGCGCGTCGGTGATGTCGGCGAACGCGTCGCTGTCGTGCGGCGCCTTGAACAGGCGGAAGTCCGACGACGAGGAAGAACACGCCAGATGCTCGTCGGAATGGATTTCCAACTCGTAGCTGTCGACGAACGAAAGGTTGCCGTCGGTGGCTTCGTCGGCATCCAATCCATTGCGGAAGATCGACGTCTGCGGTTCGACGGAAACGACGACGGGAAAGTTCGGATCCAGCGATACGCCGGCCGGTAAACCGGTGAACGTGTGCGGGCCGACGAGTTCGGCCGTCAGGCCTAGGCTGTCGGCGGAAAGATTCGTCGCCGCATCGAAGCGAATGGTGACCGTCGCCGAATATTGCGGCGCGGCGGCCGTCGGCAGGTTGATGACGGCCGTTGCGGTGTTCGCGTCGTTGATAGTGACGACGACGTCGGCCATCGCCGGCACGGCCGCGCAGGCCAGCGGCACGGCGAACAGCAACGCAGCGACGCGACGTCCACTAAAGCTCTTCATGTTGCCCCCTGAAGCCGCGCGAATCCTGGATTGCGGCAGGTGCAATCTACGTGATTTGGCGCTGGAAGCCTACGGAAAGGCATGGGAAAACAACGGCCTGAGTAGAAATCCTAAACCGGTTGAGGGATTTCACCATTGTACAAACCTTGACGCCGCGCGTCAGCCATCGGCGCGAGAGCCGCGCCGCTGACGGAAGAAGCCTCGCAGCAACTCGGCCGAGTCCTCCGCACACAAGCCGCGTTCCACGATCACGCGGTGATTGTGGCGATCGGAGAGCAACGTGTCGAACATGCTTCCGGCGGCGCCTGTCTTGGGATCGTCGGCGGCGATGACGACGCGTGCTAGCCGCGAATGGATGATGGCGCCGGCACACATGACGCAGGGTTCCAGCGTCACATATAAGGTGGTGTCCGGCAGACGATGGTTCGCCAATGCGGTGCCGGCGGCACGCAGCGCAACCATTTCCGCATGCGCACTCGGATCCGAATCGCGGATGTTGCGGTTCCAGCCTTCGCCGACGATTTCTCCATTTTTCACGAGCACTGCGCCGACCGGGATTTCCGCATGCGCCTCGGCCGCATGGCGCGCCAGACTGAGTGCGTGCCTCATCCAGCGCTCGTCGTCGGCGCTGAACGGGCTCATTCCCATTCGATCGTCGCAGGTGGTTTGCCGCTCACGTCATAAACGACACGAGAAATACCCTGCAACTCGTTGATAATTCGTAATGAAACTTTCTCAAGGAACTCATAAGGCAGACGCGCCCAACGTGCGGTCATGAAGTCGATCGTTTCCACGGCGCGCAACGCGATCACCCACTCGTAGGCGCGCGCGTCGCCGACGACGCCGACGGATTTCACTGGCAGGAACACGGCAAATGCCTGGCTGACCGAGTCGTACAGCCCCTGCGCGCGCAATTCGCCGATGAAGATATCGTCAGCCCGCTGCAACAGATCG
Source organism: uncultured Gammaproteobacteria bacterium (assembly GCA_963708785.1). Taxonomy (GTDB): domain Bacteria; phylum Pseudomonadota; class Gammaproteobacteria; order Xanthomonadales; family Rhodanobacteraceae; genus Rudaea. The sequence goes on along the minus strand of CAVPTJ010000001.1, from coordinate 8,233 downwards.
ACATGCTCGGGTTTGAGTTCGCCGAGCACGCGCACGCCAAGACCCGGGCCCGGGAATGGATGCCGATAGACCATTTCGCGCGGCAATCCGAGTTCGACGCCGATGCGGCGTACTTCGTCCTTGAACAATTCGCGCAAGGGCTCCAGGAGTTTCAGCTTCATGCGCTCGGGCAAACCGCCGACGTTGTGATGCGACTTGATCACGTGCGCCTTGCCGGTCTTGCTGCCGGCGGACTCGATGACATCGGGATAGATCGTGCCTTGCGCCAGCCAGCGGATGCCGTCGATTTTCGCGGACTCTTCCTCGAAAATCTCCACGAACAGGCGGCCGATGATTTTGCGCTTGGCTTCCGGATCGGCGACGCCCTTCAAGGAGGCGAAGTAGCGCTCGTGCGCATCGACGCGAATGACGTGCACGCCCATGTGCTCGGCCATGGTCGACATGACCTGATCGCCTTCACGATAACGCAACAGGCCCGTGTCGACGAAGACGCAGATCAACTGGTCGCCGATGGCGCGTTCGAGCAATGCCGCGACCACCGATGAATCGACACCGCCGGACAAACCGAGCAGCACGCGGTCCGCGCCGACCTGTTCGCGCACGCGTGCAACGGCATCGTCGATGATGTTGGCCGCGGTCCAAGAGTGGCGCAGCCACAGAGTTCGACGACGAAGTGTCGCAGCAATTCGGCCCCGCGCGGCGTGTGGGTGACTTCCGGATGAAACTGCACGCCATACCAGCGGCGCGCATCGTCGGCCATCGCGGCGATAGGCAAGTCGTGCGTGGTCGCGGTCGTGGTGAATCCCGGCGGCACCGCCGTTACGCGATCGCCATGCGACATCCACACATCGAGATCGCCGCGGTCGTCGCCCGAACCTTTCCACAGCGCCGCTGTCGGCCGTCAGCGCGACACGCGCGGCGCCGAACTGGCGGTAGTATCGCCCTCGACCCTGCCGCCGAGCTGCATGGCCATCGTCTGCATGCCGTAGCAGATTCCCAGGATCGGCACCCCGCGTCATAGACCTGTTGCGGAGCGCGCGGCGAATCGTTTCCGTCGTCGATTCGGGGCCGCCCGACAGGATGATGCCTTTCGGCGCGAACGCTGCGATGGCGGCCGGGAAGTGGTCCCACGCCCAGATTTCACAATAGACCCCGAGCTCACGGATGCGACGCGCGATGAGTTGGGTGTATTGCGCACCGAAATCGAGGATGAGGATCTTATCGGTATGGATGTTGGTCATCGGGGCCGATCCTGGTTCCCGCTCGCTCAGGAATCTTGTGATTGCGTTCCCCTGATGAACGATACCGACCGGATCAATCCAGCCCTAGTTCGGCGCTCCTTCGTGATCGGCACATCGTGCACGTGCGACTCCGCGTATGCCCGCGTTGCTGACCCGCACGAAATTCGGCCGGCTGCGCATGTCTTCGATGGTTCCGCAGCCTACGTAACCCATCGCCGCGCGCAGACCGCCGACTCAGCTGATGGACGATCGCGCGCAACGAACCGCGATACGGCACGCGTCCTTCGATACCTTCGGGCACGAGCTTGTCGGCGTCGGTGTCGTCTTGGAAGTAACGATCCTTCGAACCCTGTCTGCCATCGCGCCGAGCGACCCATGCCGCGATATGCTCTTGTACTTTCGACCCTGGTACAGTTCGACTTCGCCCGGCGCTTCGTCGGTGCCCGCGAACATGCCGCCGATCATCACGCAGTGCGCGCCGGCCGCCATCGCTTTGGCGATATCGCCGGAATATCGGATGCCGCCGTCGGCGATCACCGGCACGCCGGTGCCCTCCACGCCTTCGGCGACATGCGCATCGCGGTGATCTGCGGTACGCCGACGCCGGCCACGATGCGCGTCGTGCAAATCGATCCCGGACCGATGCCGACTTTCACCCCATCGGCACCGCAGCTCACGAGCCGTGTGCCGCGTCGGCGGCTACGATTCGCCGCCGATCATCTGCACGTTCGGGAAATTCTTCTTGCCCATGCGCCGCGGTCCAGCACGCCCTGCGCATGACCGTGCGCGGTATCGACGACGATGACATCCACACCGGCCTCGACGAGCGCCGCCGACGCGCTCTCCGGATCGCCGCCCACACCCACGGCCGCGCCGACGCGCAGGCGCTCGTGGCTGTCCTTGGCCGAAGTGCGGATTGTCGCGTGCTTTCTGGATGTCCTTGACGGCGATCAGCCCGCGCAACTGAAACGCGTCGTTGACGACGAGCACTTTCTCGATGCGGTGCCCATGCAGAAGCTGCAACACTTAGCAATACGCAACTGAGCCAATAAATATTAAATATAAAAAAAAAACTAATTGCCTTATACCTACATTGTAAGGACCTAATTAACCAATATTGTTGATTGGATTGACTCATTTTATCATAATAATAAGTTATGATAATAAATTAATGATAACAATATGTTTGTATTTCAATATTTTTGGCTATATAAAAAAAAACCTTTATCAATTAATATTCATTTTTATTTCTATATGTTCTTTTATCAGATGATAATTAGATTGTAATTTTTCAATGTGAAATTTAAAAATAGATAAACAACAAATATTTTGACTAATCCTTCAACAAATATTTTGACTAATCCTTCGACAAATATTTTGACTAATCCTTCAACAAATATTTTGACTAATCCTTCAACAAATACATTAACTAATCCTTCAAACAGTTTTAAATAAAATATTTTTTACTAATCCTTCAACAAATATTTTAACTAATCCTTCAATAAATTCTCCAATAAATCTCAACAGATATTTTGACAAATATTCAAACAAATAATCCTGACAAAAATTTCAATGAAATATACTTCATTTATTAAAATATTTGATGAAGTATTATATTGATTTTCGTTAGAATTTCGTCATATAATCCTTATGAATAAGATCAAATATAAATATACGATTTATGTAAAAAAAGTAAAATTTAATTTTATATTTTATTTAGTATGATCTCTCAGAAACATTTTATGGTAATCAAAATTTATGAAAATATGAATTATTTATATTTATTTTTCCAATCCTTTAATCATCATATTTGTTCAATGATATTATGATATTTTTATAACAAATAAAAAATATTTAGATAATCAATATTTTTAATTTTCTAATTTTTATACCAATAATGTCCATCTCCTCTTTTTTCCGCATATTCTTTCATCCATTCTTCTTGGGTCGGTTGATCTTCAACATCCATTTCTGTTTCGCCTCCAATGCGATAGTGAATGGATAATTAATGTAAATATGTTTCATATAATACTTTTTATATTTTATAAAAATATTTTAATATAAATAGCTTGATATAATATCGTGATCGGCGAAGACAACATCATCTGCTCGCAAACCGGCCTCGCGGGCAGCAGCGTCCTGGAAAAGAACGTGGTGCTGGCCGGACAAGTGGGCATCTCCGGTCACCTGACCATCCACGAAGGCGCCATCGTGTACGCTCAGAGCGGCATTGGCGGCGATGTCGCTCCGGGCGCGGTGGTCAGCGGATCTCCGGCCTTTGAGCGCGCCACCTGGCTGCGCGCCATCACCGCATTCCAGAAACTTCCGGATTTGGTGCGGGCTGTGCGCGAATTGAAAGGGAAAATCGAAGAAATGAACCCGAATCATGAGTGAAGACACGCATCCCGCGGCCAGCGCCCGCCTCTGGCTTATCGCAACAAAGAATTTCTGGATGGGCCTGAGGCTCGCGGCCTTGCGGATCCTTTCGGAATACCTGGAGCCGCTCTCGCATTTCCAGCAGGAGCGCATCAAGGACACAATCGTCTTTTTCGGGTCGGCGCGTTCAAAGAAGATGGTCCGCTGGGCCACTACTATCGCGACGCGCGGAACTGGCGCGCTGCTCACCGCCTGGGCGAAGACTTCGCCGGCGAGCCACCTGCCGCTTTCGTGATTACTTCCGGCGGCGGCCCCGGAATTATGGAAGCGGCCAACCGCGGAGCCATGGACGCCGGCGGCAAGACCATCGGCTTGAATATCGGCCTTCCGTTTGAACAGTTTCCCAATCCTTATATCAGCGAACTTGAACTTCGAATTCCATTACTTCTTCATGCGGAAGTTCTGGTTCGCGTATCTGGCAAAGGCGTTGGTCGTATTTCCCGGCGGCTTCGGAACGATGGATGAGTTGTTCGAAATACTCACTCTGGTGCAGACCCAGAAACTCGCGAAGAATGCCATGATCCTCTACGGTTCCGATTACTGGAAAGAAGTTATCAACTTCGATGCGCTGGCCAAATGGACCATCTTGTCAATTACTTTATCTTCCCAATTTTTGCATGATCTGCAATCGTCATGTAGCCATCCATCTTGGTCTCAGCTGTACATCCAGTTGCTTCGTGTAACCCACGGGGCCAAGAAGGACAAAGGAGGGGATGCTGAGAGCAAGAACAATGGTGGTGCAAATGGTGAAAAGAAGGACGACACAGGCAGCAAGGACAAGCCAAAGGCGCCAGAAGGCAAGACGCCGGAGGAGCCGCACTCAGAGCAGAAGCAGAGCGACAAGCACGACATCAAGGGTAATTGTGCTTGCTCTGCCCATGCCTTGCTGTGCTGCCTTGCTATCCCATAGCGCAGCACTGAAGAGCCAACAGGCCTCATCAATTGTGCTCGATTCATTGGATGCTCCGCCTGTGTGGCGCTGCAAAGGTCTGCAGTGCATGCTGTAAGGGCCCCATTGCACTGGTCTACTACAGGCCTTGCCCTGCCCTTGACTGTGCCAGTACGTGTGCAGGCCACACAGAAGCCAACAAGCAGGTGAAGGTGTCCGAGGACCATGACTCCTCTTCAGGTACCAAGGACAACAGGTCGCCTGAAGAGAAGGAGCCGCAGGAGACTCATGATGGCCACGTGAGCTTTTCATCGGCACGCATGTGCAGTGCAGGTGTTCTGCCTGTGTGTGCGGCATGTAGTCTACGGAGGCATGCCTCATGCTGCTGAGCCAGACATGCGCATGGCACCGCTGGGTGATGGCATGCAGTGGCGGTTGCGCAGGTGGTGGATGACGGCGCAAGCACGCAGAGAGGCGCTGCCGTGGGCGCCTCTGCCAGTGCCATAGATGGTGCGCTTGCCAGCCCATCCAAAGCCCTGCTCGCAGCAGTGGCTCAGCTCTGCAGCCACATGTCTGCATCCGCATGGCATTCATGTCGCTGCATAATCATTTTTCACACCCTGGTGAAGCTTGCCGCGGAATTCTCAAGTTGTATGCGCATGCTGAGCCGTTGCGGGATGTACGCAGATGTCAGTGAGCCGCTGCCTCCAACAGAAGAGGTGCTGAGCGGCATGGATGAGGACTTCCATCCCGACAGCGGCTCCTCTGAAGGCGAGCTTTTTGCAGTGCCTTCCTGGCCACCAAGGGTTTTGCGACTTGTGAGTGCTGATGCAGGTTGCTACCTACCTTAGTGTGAGAGGGGAGGTGTTATGAAAAGCTCTTCTCATCAGGGCTGATGAGCACTGCAGTCCTGGTGCATACAGCTTGTCTTTCCAGATGCATCCCAGACAGCTGTGGGCGTGATCAGCTGGTGAATTCGCAGACGCACACAAATGCAACTCAGGGTGGTGATGACCTTCGTGCGCAGGAGATAAAGATGGCGGCGAGGATGGAGGGGAGGGTGAGGATGAAGAGGAGGAGAAGCCAACCATAGAGATCAAGACAGCCTCCTATGATGCCCGCTTCCCAGCCACCAACCAGGTCAGCATCACAAATTTCAGGCGTTTTTGCACTCTGCTGCGCGCAGCCGTCATCTGAAGGCTGCCAGCTTTGCTCTGAGAGGGTCTGCTGGCATCTCCACGCAAGGACGAGGCTGTTCAGTGCCAGCGAGCACGTCCTGAAGCAGTTGACAATGCTAAAATCATACACAGATCACCAGCCCGCGAGGCCTAGTGCTGTGTTTTAATGATGGTCTTCTGACCTCATTACATTGAGAAATAGCGTGGTGGCAATTATGTTTGTCTGGTGCACGCAGGCGCGGCACTGCTACACGCGGTACAACGAGTACCACCGGTGCGTGGCGGAGAGGGGCGAGGGCGCGGCCGAGTGCAGCGTGTTCCAGCGCGCCTACCGCTCGCTGTGCCCCGGCGAATGGGTCGAGCGCTGGAACGAGCAGCGCGAGGAGGGCACCTGGCCGGGCCGCTACTAGGTTCAGTGCAGTGGTCTCTGCATTGTGGGATCCCTGCAGAGGGTTCCAGCTTGTAGGCATGCACTCTGAGATGTAGGATACCCAGCAATTGGTGTCCCTGGGCAAGTGATGAGTCTAAGCAGTGGCTGAGGCACCTGCGCCTGATGCTGTTGTTGAGGAAGGTAGGGTGAGGTGGTCTGATAGGTGAACCCTCAGGGGCAGACCCCAGGGTAGCATTTGGTGCAAAAAAGTGTGTGGAATCATGAGGACTGCAGCATGTGGAACATGCAGTTGCTCTGACAAGCTTGACTTAAGTCTGCAAAGTTGTAATGTCATGTCCAGCCTCAAATGGGAACCTGCAGGCAATGGGAAGCCTTCTTGGTCTGTATGGCAAGGTGCCAATATGATGGCAAAAGCTCAGCGATTTTCGGAAACATGCCCTTGTTCTGTTACAGCCACGAGATTACTGTTGTGAAGATTAGAAAATTTGCGGAATAGGCGGCAACCTGGACCTGCTTCAATAAGGTGTTGAGGAAAGCATGCATGGGAATGCAAAGAGATATCTGCACAGTCTTGCGCAATCAATGCATGCCTCAGAATGCATCCGCCTGCAACCCCTGCATCTCTGTGCAGAGATCGTGCATGATCTGAAGGCCTGCACATGGCTCAAACCTGTCCACTGTAAATGAATATCCATCAAGGGTGTCCAAGATCCAGCATGAGCATGAGACACCACAGCCTGTCACTGGCTTCCTAGTCCCACAAGGGATGCTTCCTCGATACTTCAATTCAGAAGATCCTTGATCTTAGCAGACTGCTGAACAGGAAGCAAGTGCTTTTTTAATTTGAACACAGGAGCGCACCACAATGCGATGTGAAACTGAACATGTCCGCATGCTGCGCAGCAGGTGGCTCCATGTGCAATCCATGCTCTTCAGCCGACCTTGTCCCTTCCAGAAGGATGCACAGCATCTTTGCCCCACAAGTGATCTATGCTGCTCTGAGGCTGCACACAGGAGACAGCCTGCTGCTGCAGGTGCAGTCAAGGGAGCGCCCTTCTCAAATTACGACAGCCGACACATGTACAACCCCATCTGGGGGCTAGCCAAAATTCCGGGGTGGCCTAAAAAATCAGCACGCCCATGGGTGTGCCAGCAGAGCCTGGATGTGATGATAGGTACGCTGCAGCCATGCCACAGCAGTCAAAGCAAAGCTGTGCTGGGGTAATCTGTTCAGACCTTCCCTCTCCACACATCTGAAAGAGGTGGCTTCGAGACTGTACTGATGGCATCTGGCCCTAAAAAAAAATCCACGCATAAAATGCCTCGGCTTGGATTGATGGAAGACAAGAGCATGGAGCAACACCAATATGATCTTGGCCAGCCTGAGCTACTTGCGCTGAGCTGCCTTGCTCATCTCAATGCTGCCATCCTGAGCGCCCTCTGTGGGCCTGTTCTCTGCGGGCTGCTGCAGCTTGGCGCCAGTGTCGGTGGCATGCTGGCCTGCTGCACCCTGCAGCATCAGGCAACAAGTGTGAATCTATCATTGTGAGTATTGTCAAGTCATACATTACCAATATGACTGTACAGAGCCTGATAATGTCTATGCGGCACGTCACTGGTACGCTTCCCTCTGCCGCAAATGCCCACACACTACCACCATGCGTGCATGCCAGGAACTGCAAGACGAGGTTGCTTACATTCTCTGCAGTGTCGGCAACCTTCTTCTCTTAAGATCTTCTCTTGGATGGCGTCCTTGTCCTCAATGTTGGCAAACCTGCAGCAAGGCACACCCATCAGCCTACTGCAGCAACCAGACAGACACCGGCCAAGCATAGTCGCAGGCAGTAGCAATTCAGGGACCCCATCTTCAGGAGCATGTTTCATTGTTCATTCGTGCACTTGATGAGCCGGCATGTCAAGGCCTTGGAAGCAGGACTCACTTCTTCCAGTACCAATGGTGCTTGAAGACATAAGGGCAGTCCTCGATAGGCACACCCTTGGTCTCTGGGAAGAAAAGGTACACTGACAGCGTCATCAGAAAGACGCAGCACGCAAACAAAACAAAGACGCCCCACTGCACAGCGCATGCAAGCAATTG